>CALKHP010000018.1 GCA_937988775.1 uncultured Alphaproteobacteria bacterium | reverse complement strand
CCGTGGTGCCGTCCTCCGGCAAGGTGCTGACCGGCGGCGTCGATGCCAATGCGCTCCAGCGGCCGAAGCGCTTCTTCGGCGCGGCGCGCAACATCGAGGAAGGCGGATCGCTGACCATCATCGCCACCGCGCTGATCGATACCGGGTCGCGCATGGACGAGGTGATCTTCGAGGAGTTCAAGGGCACCGGCAACTCCGAGATCATCCTTGACCGCAAGGTCTCCGACAAGCGCGTGTTCCCGGCGATCGACATCACCCGCTCCGGCACGCGCAAGGAAGAGTTGCTCATCGCTAGCGACCAGCTCAAGAAGATGTATGTGCTGCGGCGCATCCTCAATCCGATGGGCACGGTCGATGCCATCGAGTTTCTGCTCGACAAGCTGCGCCAGACCAAGACCAATGGCGATTTCTTCGAGTCGATGAACACCTGACCGGGGCGCGATGCGGGCTTTCAGCCGCGTCGCCCGGATTCGATTCGGATGCGATATTGATCGAGGTCGACAGGACGATTCGATTCGGTACCGTTCCGCTGTGGCAGGGCCATGGAATCTCAAACAACGATCGCAGCGCTATCCTCGGGCGCCGGCCGGGCCGGCGTTGCGGTCATCCGGCTGTCGGGGCCGGCCTGTCGGGGTATTCTAGACACGTTCGCCGGCGGCGTTCCTGACGCGCGTATGGCGGCTTTACGGCGTATAGCATCGCCGTCGGGCGAAGCGATCGATCAGGCACTGGTGCTGTTCTTCCCCGCTCCCGCCAGCTTTACCGGCGAGGATTGCGCGGAATTCCATGTGCATGGCAGTCGCGCCGTCATCCAGCGCCTGTTGGCGGAGTTGAGCCAGCTTGAGGGTGTTCGGCTTGCCGAACCAGGTGAATTCACGCGACGTGCCTTCGAGAACGGCAAGATCGACCTCCTGGCGGCGGAAGACCTCGCCGACCTGATCGATTCGGAGACGGAACTACAACGGCGCGTAGCCATGGCCGGCCAGGCCGGACGCTTCCGCAACCATGTCGCAGCGTGGCGCGGCGAGATGCTGGGCCTGCAAGCCCTGGTCGAAGCGCAAATCGACTTTACCGACGAGGCCGATATCCCGGCCGATCTCTCGGACCATCTCGCAGCGGCAATGGCGGCGCTGTCGGCGAAAATGCATGCGTCGCTATCCGATAGCCTGCGCAGCGAACGCCTGCGCGAGGGTTACGTGGTGGCGTTGGCGGGACCGCCCAATGTCGGAAAATCCAGTCTGCTCAACGCGTTGGCCCGGCGGGATGTGGCGATCGTCACGCCGGTTGCCGGTACGACGCGTGATATTCTCGAGGTGCGGCTCGATCTCGACGGCGTGCCCGTGCTGCTGCGCGATCTGGCGGGTCTGCGCCCGACGCGGGATGTGGTGGAAAGCATCGGCGTAGCGCGGGCGCGCGACGCGATGCGCGATGCCGATCTCGTGCTCTGGCTGCAGGCGCCGGATGTTGACATGGAAGCACCGCCAGCGGATATCGCCCACAAGGCGCTTGTGGTGACAAGCAAGGTGGATCTTGCGCCGGTTCACGCGAGCGGTTTGGCGGTGTCCGCTACCACGGGCGCAGGTATCGCGCGTTTGCTTGATGCGCTGACGAAGCGCGCCGAGGCGGCGTTGCATTTCGGCGAGTCGACGATTGCGCTGAACCTGCGCCAGGAAGCGGCCTTGCGTGCCGGCATGGCGGCGCTGCGGCGCGCGCAGGCGGCTCAGGAGATCGAATTCCTGGCCGAGGAACTGCGGCAGGCGGCGACGGCGTTGCACAGTCTGATCGGCGGCATTGGCGTCGAGGAGGTTTTGGGCCATATCTTCGGGCGCTTCTGCATCGGCAAGTAGCCGGCAGCGGGGCATGTTTCACGTGAAACATTCGATTCGGATAAGGAATGATCTCGCGATGTCGAACAGGTTCGACGTGATTGTGATCGGTGGCGGCCATGCCGGTACGGAAGCCGCGGCCGCCGCGGCGCGACTTGGCGCGCGGACGGCGCTGGTGACGAGCCAGATCGCCACGATTGGCGTGATGTCGTGCAATCCGGCGATTGGCGGCATCGGCAAGGGCCATCTCGTGCGCGAAATCGATGCGCTGGACGGGCTGATGGGGCGGGCGGCCGACATGGGCGGTATCCAGTTTCGCGTGCTCAACCGGCGCAAGGGAGCAGCTGTGCACGGCCCGCGCGCCCAGACCGATCGTCGCCTGTATCGCGAGGCTGTCGCGGGCTTGTTGCGCCAACAATCCGATCTGACGCTCATTGAAGGCGAGGTCGTCGACCTCATGGTCACCGACCAGCGTTGCCATGGCGTCGTGCTGGGCGATGGCCGGGCGCTTTCGGCTGGCGCGGTGGTACTGACGACCGGCACGTTCCTCCGTGGTGTCATCCATATTGGCGAGACACAGACCCCCGCCGGGCGCCATGGCGAGCAGCCGGCGGTGGCGCTGGCACTGCGTCTCGAGGCGCTCGGCGTCAGGCTCGGGCGCCTGAAGACCGGCACGCCGGCCCGGCTCGATGGCCGCACCATTGCCTGGGACGCGCTGGCTAGGCAGGAAGGCGATTCGGAGCCGGAACCATTTTCCAGCATGACCGAGGCCTTGCCGAACCGGCAGATCGCTTGCGGGATCACGCGGACGACGCCGCGGATGCATGCGCTGATCCGGGCGAATATCGGCCGGGCGCCAATGTATGCCGGGGCGATCCAGGGCATCGGGCCGCGCTATTGCCCCTCGATCGAGGATAAGGTGATGCGGTTCGCCGACCGCGACAGCCATCAGGTCTTTCTCGAGCCCGAGGGGCTGGACGACGCGACGGTCTATCCGAACGGCATCTCGACCTCGCTGCCGCAGGACGTGCAATCGGCAATGGTGGCGATGATGCCGGGCCTGGAGAAGGCGCGCATCCTGCGCTTCGGCTATGCGATCGAATATGATTATGTCGATCCGCGCGGCCTGTCGGGTTCCCTCGAGATGAAGCTGTTGCCGGGCCTGTTCCTCGCCGGCCAGATCAACGGCACCACCGGCTACGAGGAGGCGGCCGGCCAGGGTCTGGTCGCGGGGCTGAACGCGGCGCTGCTTGCTGGAGGCCAGGCGCCTGTGCGGTTCGAGCGCCACGAATCCTACATTGGCGTGATGATCGACGATCTGGTGACGCGCGGGGTCAGCGAGCCGTACCGCATGTTCACCTCGCGCGCCGAGTTTCGCCTGAGTTTGCGGGCGGATAATGCCGATCGGCGGCTGACGGCCAAGGGCATGGCGCTTGGCTGCGTCGGGGCTGAGCGCGCGGCGCATTTCGGCGCGGCCGAGGAGCGATTCGGTGCCGCAATGAGTTTGCTGCGTGAGCGGCAATTGACGCCGCAGCAGGCGGCTAGCCATGGCATTAAGATCAATCAGGATGGTGTCAGACGCAGCGGCTTTGACCTGTTGAGCCAACCGAATGTCGATATCGTTCGGCTAGCAACGATCTGGCCGGAGCTTGCGGCCATTCCGGCCGCCCTCGCGCGCAAGATCGAGACCGAGGCGCATTATGCGGTTTATCTCGAGCGCGAGAACGAGAACCAGGATCGCCTGCGCCGCGATGAGGCGCTGTTGATTCCCGAAAGCCTGAATGTGGCGGCGATTGCCGGCTTGTCGAACGAGATCAGGAGCAAGGTCGATTCGATCCGCCCCCGTTCCATTGGTCAGGCGAGCCGCATCGATGGCATGACGCCGGCGGCGCTATCGCTGCTCGCAGCGCATGTGAAGCGCCTCGAGCGCCGCGCATCATGAGCGAACTGGCGGCCGACCGGGCGCGCGCGCTGGCGCTGCGCGCTGTTTCACGTGAAACAATTGCCCGGCTGGACGTCTTCGTCGGCCTGTTGCTGACCTGGCAGAGCCGGATCAATCTGATCTCGTCAAACACGGCGGGACAGATCTGGAGCCGGCATATTCTCGATTCCCTGCAGTTGATCGATCTCGTCGATTCGTGGCGCGACTGGGTGGATATTGGCAGCGGCGCCGGGTTTCCCGGGCTGGTGGTTGCGATCGCGGTGGCGGACCGGCCGGACTGTACGGTCTGGCTCGTCGAAAGCAATTACAAGCGCTGCGCCTTCCTGCGCGAAGCGGCGCGCGCGACCGGTACGAATGTGCGGGTTATCAATCAGAAGATCGAATCGGCGGCGGTTCAATTGCCGCCTGCGCCTGATATCGTCAGCGCGCGTGCGGTGGCGCCCTTGTTGCAACTCTTCGAGATGGCATATCCGTTGTTGAAAACCGGCGGCACCGGCCTGTTTCCCAAGGGACAAGATGTTGAGAGCGAATTGACGGAGGCCGCTAAATATTGGAGATTCAAGGCGGTGCTGACGGCGAGCATTACGGATCTGGACGGTCGCATCGTCGCGGCCTCCGCCTTGCAGCCGCAGCCACGCTGAGGTACCGGAACCGATCATGCTGCCCATCTCCCAGAAGATGCCCCGCGTGCTGTGCATCGCCAACCAGAAGGGCGGCGTCGGCAAGACAACCACGACCATCAATCTCGGCACGGCCCTGGCGGCGATTGGCGAGCGCGTGCTGATCGTCGATCTCGATCCGCAGGGCAATGCCTCGACCGGGCTTGGCATTGGCCAGAAAAGCCGCGGTGTTTCGAGCTACGACGTGTTGGCCGGCGCTGCTGCGCACAGCGCGGTGGTTGAAACCGCCGTGCCGCGCCTGGCGATCATCCCGGCGACGCTCGACCTGCTGGGTGCGGAACTGGAGCTCTCCGTCCGGAAGGATCGTGCCCTGCGCCTGCGCCAGGCGATCGAAAGCCTGACCGAAGCCACCGGGGACGACCCGTTCAGCTATATCCTGATCGATTGCCCGCCATCGCTCAACCTGCTGACCATGAACGCGATGGCGGCGGCGCATGCCGTGGTGGTGCCGTTGCAATGCGAGTTCTTCGCGCTGGAAGGGCTCAGTCAATTGCTGCGCACGGTCGAGCAGGTGCGGCAGGCGCTCAATCCGGGGCTGGATATACATGGCATCGTGCTGACCATGTTCGACCCGCGCAACAATCTCGCCAACCAGGTCGTTTCGGATGTGCGACAATTCATGGGCGACAAGGTCTACGCCACCGTGATCCCGCGCAATGTCCGGGTCTCGGAAGCGCCATCCTATGGCAAGCCGGCGCTGCTTTATGACCTGAAATGTGCCGGCAGCCAGGCCTATCTCAGGCTTGCCTCGGAAATCATCCAGCGCGAGCGCGTCTTGCGCACGGCGGCGTAAAGGGAAACCGTGATGTCCGATGACGCATCCCGATCGCGGCTCGGCCGTGGCCTCGCGGCCCTGATCGGTGAAGCCGGTGACGAGAACAGCGTGCCGCAAGCGGCGCGCACCGGCCAGAAGCGCGTGCCGATCGAGTTCATCCGGCCGAACCCGTTCAATCCGCGCAAGGCGTTTCGCGACGAGGAACTGGACGAGCTTGCCGCCTCGATCCGCGAGAAGGGCATCATCCAGCCGCTGGTCGTGCGTCCGGCGCGCGGCGTCGACGGCGCTTATGAAATTATTGCCGGCGAGCGGCGTTGGCGTGCCTCGCAGCGTGCCGGGCTGAACGAGGTTCCGGTGGTTGTCGTCGAGGTCAACGACAAGGAAGCGCTGGAACTGGCGATCATCGAGAACGTGCAGCGCGCCGATCTCAACCCGCTCGAGGAGGCGATGGGCTATGAGCAGCTCGTGGCGCAGTTCGACTATCCCCAGCACGAACTGGCCCAGGCTGTCGGCAAGAGCCGCAGCCATGTCGCGAATACCATGCGCCTGCTCAAGCTGCCGGAGAGCATCAAGACCTATCTCAATCAGGGTTTGCTGAGCGCCGGCCACGCCAGGGCGCTGCTCGCGCTGCGCGCGCCCGATACGGTCGCGCGCCGGATCGTCGAGCAGGGGCTGACGGTGCGCGATGTCGAGCGTATCGCGCAGAAGGAAGCAGCCGGAGACAGCGCACCGGCACGCAAGGCGGCACCGGACAAGGATGCCGATACGCGCGCGGTCGAAAAGGCGCTCGCCGATGTGCTTGGCCTTGCCGTTTCCATCGGCCATGGCCCGCGCGGCGGCGCGGTGACGATCCGCTACAAGACGCTGGAGCAGCTCGAAGCGCTGTGCCGCCGCTTGCAGCGATAATGTAAATTCTTTAATTATATCAATGTATTAATTGATAATCAGCGGCGGCTGGCCAGGGCTAGGCTCCACAGGCAGCGCTCGA
This sequence comes from uncultured Alphaproteobacteria bacterium, assembly GCA_937988775.1. Taxonomy (GTDB): domain Bacteria; phylum Pseudomonadota; class Alphaproteobacteria; order Rhizobiales; family Beijerinckiaceae; genus CALKHP01. The sequence continues at coordinate 60,994 of CALKHP010000018.1, read as the reverse complement.
TGAGGGCCGGGGCGACGGCCGCGTTGCGCCGGCTCGCCAGTTGTGCCTCCTGAATCAGGGCGACGGCTTTTTCCGCCTTGGCGAGCGGCCAGAGACGGCGCTGCTGCTCGACGGCTTTGCGGCGTTTCCAGAAGATGCGCGCCGCGGCGAGAACCGATTCGGCTCCGGATTGATCGTTGCTGCCGGCCAGCGCATGAAGCAGCAAGGCATGGCGCAGCGCGGAGGCGAGCACGGCCTGGCCGGCGTTGCCCTGGCGAAGCTGCGGTGCGGATTCGCGCTCAAGCGTGGCGAAGTCGGCGAGGAAGGCGGCATCGACCAGGGTATCGGCCTCATGCCGGCCGACATCGCCGACAATCTGCGCCACATCCTCGGCCGAGATGCTGGCCTGGCCGGCGGCATAATCGGCAAGCTTCTGGATCTCGAGCCGCGAGGCGGCGCGGTTGGCGCCAAGCGCCTCGAGCAGCAGGCGGCGGGCATCGGGCTCAAGGCGCAGCTGGCGCGGCTTCAGTTCCTCGTCGATCAGGCGGCCGAGCCGGTCGTCGTCATCCTCGTAGCAACTGAGCACGGCGCTCGCCGGGGCCTTTTCGAGCAGCGTGCGCAGGGCATGGCCGCCCTTCAGGTCGCCGGCCTGGATGACGACGGTGCAATCGTCGGCGCTGCCCTCGAGCACCGGCGTCACGGCCGGCACGATGCTGCGGCTCCCGAGCGTGACGCGGATGGCGCGGCGCCCGCCGAACAGCGGCACGGTGTTGACCTCGTCGATCAGGCGGCGCGAATCGCTCGCCAGCTCGTCGCCATCCATGCGCACGAGCTGGAACGGATCGGCGGGATCATCGACCATGGTCTTGACGAGCGCCGCGACACGTTCGCCGACCAGGCCCTGATCCGGCCCGTAGACCAGGATCAGGCGGTAGCCCTTGCCGCCAGCGGCGACGAAACGATCCGCATCGCCCGGCCTGATCAATGCCATGGCCGGCTTATTTCCGGGTGGCGAAATAGATCGCGAGCTGCGTCCTGATCTGGTCGGCCAGCGTCTTGGCGCCACGCGCCATCGCATCGCGCTCGGCGCGCACGTTGGCGAAACGCTCCTGGGTACGGTCGTAACTGACCGAGATGATGGCGCGCCCGCTGCTGAGTTCCTTCGAATCGGCGGCGCTATACAGCTTGTATTGCGCGGTAATCGCCACGGTAGCGCTCTCGGAACGGCCGTAAAGCGTATCGACCACCGCGCCCTGGCGCGTGCTCACGGGCACGACGACCAGACGGTATTTCGCGGGCAGTACGGGCTTCCCGCCCGTGAGCAGGAAGTCGAGCTCGTTGCGCAACTCGTGGCCGAGATAATCGCCAACCGGTTCGACATGGATCGCGGCAAGCTCGGTGCCGGCGCTGCCGCCGGTCACGCCGGCGCTGCCGTAAAGCGGGCGGATGCAACCGGCGAGCCCGGCTGCGAGCGTAACCACGGCGCCCAGCGCCAGCAGGCGCCGGGCGCGATTCGGCTCAGGTGACGACATTGACGATCCTTTGCGGGACGACGATGAATTTGCGCAGCGGCTTGCCTTCCATGGCACGTTGCACGCTCTCCAGGCCGAGAACAAGGCCTTCGATCTCATCCTTGCCGGCCGTGCGCGCCACGGTGACGTCGGCGCGCTTGCGGCCGTTGACCTGCACCGGCAGCGTGATGGTGTCGTCGATGGTCAGCGCGCGCTCGAGTTCCGGCCAGGCAGCGGTGGCGACAAGGCCGGGCTTGCCGAGCGCCTGCCAGCACTGCTCGGCGAGATGCGGCATCATCGGCGCCGTCATCTGCACCAGCATCGCGGCCGCTTCACGCAGGCTGGCGCGCGCCGGCGCGTCGAGCGCGTCCTTGTGCGCCAGTGCGCTGCCGAGCGTATTGGCCAATTCGTAAAGCTGCGCCACGCAGCGATTGAATCGGAGCCGTTCCAGATCGTCCTCGACGACGGCGAGCGCCTTGTGGGCGGCGCGGCGCAAGGCGGTTGCCTGTTCGGAGGCGGGGTCGGGCGCGGCATCCGCCGGCAGATCGGCGATATCGCCGATCAGGCGCCAGAGGCGCTGCACGAAGCGGGCGGCGCCCTGCACGCCTTCCTCGGTCCAGATCACGTCGCGCTCGGGCGGCGAATCCGACAGCATGAACCAGCGCGCCGTATCGGCGCCATAAGTGCCGATAATGTCGTCGGGATCGACGGTGTTGCGCTTCGATTTCGACATCTTCTCGATCGAGCCGATGGTCACTTCGGCGCCGTCGCTGAGCCGGGTGGCGTGGCGGGTGGCGCCATCGCTCTCGATGCGGATCTCGGCCGGTTGCAGCCAGCCGCCATCGGGCGCGCGATAGGTCTCGTGCACCACCATGCCTTGCGTGAACAGGCCGGCGAACGGCTCGTCGAGCCCGGCATGGCCGGTCTCGCGCATGGCGCGGGTGAAGAAGCGCGAATACAGCAGGTGCAGGATGGCGTGCTCGATGCCGCCGATATACTGATCGACCGGCAGCCAGTGATCGACGGCGGAGCGTGTCGTCGGCGCGTTCTCGTTCCACGGATCGGTGAAGCGGGCGAAATACCACGACGAATCGACGAACGTGTCCATCGTGTCGGTCTCGCGCCGGCCGGGGCCGCCACAACGCGGGCAGGCGACGTGTTTCCAGCTCGGGTGGTGATCGAGCGGATTGCCCGGCCGCTCGAAAGTGACATCCTCCGGCAGCTTGACCGGCAGATCCTGCTTCGGCACCGGCACGACGCCGCATGATTCGCAATGGATCACCGGGATCGGGCAGCCCCAGTAGCGCTGGCGCGAGATGCCCCAGTCGCGCAGCCGGAAATTCACCTTTCGCGCCGCGACCGGCAGGTTGTCGAGCGTCGCCGCTTCCAGCCGGGTCGCTACCGTCTCGAAGGCTGCTTGCGGATCGAGCCCGTCGAGGAAGCGCGAGTTGATCATCACGCCCTCGCCGTCATAGGCGGTGTCGCCGATCGCGAAGTTGGCCGCATCCTCGCCGGGCGGCAACACGACGGGCTTGACGGGCAGGCCATATTTGCGGGCGAAATCAAGGTCGCGCTGGTCATGGCCCGGGCAGCCGAAGATCGCGCCGGTGCCGTAATCCATCAGCACGAAATTCGCGACATAGACCGGGACCTCCCAGCTCGGATCGAGCGGGTGGACGGCACGGATGCCGGTATCGTAGCCCTGCTTCTCGGCCGTCTCGAGGGCCGCGACCGAGGTGCCGTGATGGCGGCATTCCTCGGCGAAGGCGGCCAGCGCCGGATCGCGCTCGGCCGCTTTCCTTGCCAGCGGATGGTCGGGCGAGATCGCCATGAACGAGGCGCCGAACAGCGTGTCGGGCCGGGTGGTGTAGACCTCGAGCTCACGCGCGCCGGCCGGCGCCGTGCCGGGGTTGAGCGCCCAGCGCACCGACAGCCCCTGCGAGCGGCCGATCCAGTTGCGCTGCATCAGCCGGACCTTGTCAGGCCAGCGCTCGAGCCTGTCGAGGCTGTCGGCGAGGTCGTCGGCGAATTTGGTGATCTTGAAGAACCACTGCGTCAGTTCGCGCTGCTCGACAAGCGCGCCGGAGCGCCAGCCGCGCCCGTCGATAACCTGCTCGTTGGCGAGCACGGTCTGGTCGACCGGGTCCCAGTTGACCTTGGAAATCTTGCGCTCGACCAGCCCGGCCTCGAGAAAATCGAGGAACATGCGCTGCTGGTGGCGATAATAGGCCGGATCGCAGGTGGCGATCTCGCGCTCCCAATCGAGCGACAGGCCCATCGACTTGAGCTGCGCGCGCATCGCGGCGATGTTGGCGTAGGTCCAGGTCGCGGGATGGGTCTTGTTCTGCATCGCGGCGTTCTCGGCCGGCATGCCGAAGGCGTCCCAGCCCATCGGATGCAGCACGTTGAAGCCGCGCGCGCGCTTGTAGCGCGCGATGACGTCGCCCATGGTGTAGTTGCGGACATGGCCCATATGGATGCGCCCCGACGGATAGGGGAACATCTCGAGCACGTAATATTTCGGGCGGGGATCGTCGTTCGAGGTCGAAAACAGCTTGTTCTCGTCCCAGGCGCGCTGCCAGCGTGGCTCGGCGTCCCTGGCGTTATAGCGTTCGTCGCGCATCGGCGTTCCTGCTGACCTCGATCCAAGTCTGGAGATGATTTTCTGAAGATGATTTCGACGCAACCTCATCGAGGTCGACAGCCGGGCGGACCTAGCCATAGAAAGCCGCGCCCGGTCAAGGATTTCGCTCCGGGCGCCGCGTCTCGATCACCGCATCTCGGCCACCGCATGCCGGCGCATAGCTTGCGACATTGCGCCCGGCCCTCTACCACGGGCGGATCAGGGAATCCGGAGGATGGCATGGATGAGGAGGGCGCGGCCGGCCGGCTGCATGAGGTAGGCCACCGCATGGCGCGGGTGCTGGCAAGCAGCGGTCGCGCGCCCGATGCCGCCCGGCTGATCGCGGTGTCGAAAACCTTCGATGCGGCAGCGATCGCGCCGGTGCTGGCGGCCGGGCAGCGCGATTTCGGCGAGAACCGCGTGCAGGAGGCGCAGGGCAAATGGCCGGGCTTGCGCGAGCGCTACCCCGATCTCACCCTCCATTTGATCGGGCCGCTGCAATCCAACAAGACGCGCGAGGCGGTGGCGCTGTTCGATTGCATCCACAGCGTCGACCGGCCGAAGATCGCCGAAAGCCTCGCTGCCGAGCTTGCCCGGACCGGCAAGGCGATGCGCCTGTTCGTGCAGGTCAATACCGGCGAGGAACCGCAGAAGGCCGGCATCGCGCCGGCCGGGGCCGATGCGTTCATCGCGCGCTGCCGCGACGAGCTGGGTCTCGCCCTCGCCGGGCTGATGTGCATTCCGCCGGCCGACGAGCCGCCCTCGCCGCATTTCGCGCTGCTCGCCAAGATCGCGGCGCGCAACCGGCTGAGCGGGCTGTCGATGGGCATGAGCGGCGATTTCGAGCAGGCGCTGATGCTGGGCGCGACGCATGTGCGCGTCGGCAGCGCCATCTTCGGCGGGCGCTGATCAAGGCCGGATAACGATTCGGGTCCGTTTCGACAGCCGGGGCAGCAGGCGCAGCAGGTCGGCGCGCCTGAGCGCGACGCAGCCCTCGGTCGGGCCGAAGCCCGGCCGCGCCACATGCAGGAAAATCGCGCTGCCGCGCCCCTTGACCACCGGATGGCGGTTCCAGCCGATCTCGACGACGCAGTCGTAAAGCCGGTCCTCGCGCCACATCGTCTCATGCGAGGGCTTGAAGGGCAGCGTGACCGGCTTGTTGTAGCGGGCGTCGCGCGCATCGTCGCACCAGCCGTCGGCCGGACGGGTTGCGCGCCACGGCAGGCCGCTGGCGCGCAAGGCGCTGCGATCGGTCCTGATCCAGAGCCGGTCGAGCCTGTGCCGGCCGGCCGGCGTCAGGCCGTCGCCCTCGCGCTTGGCGTGGCCGATGCCGGTGCGGCCGAGCGCGCATGGCATGCGGCGGCCGCCGGCCTCGAGCCAGCCGGCATGGATGGCGCCGATCCGGCGATGCACCCGCACGATCGACAGGAATTTGAGAATCATCGGCCGCCCTGCTGCTCCATCCCGGCGCTTTCGCCCGCCCATCGCCATCGCCGCTGTTTTCATCTTGCCGCCAGCATGCTCTATTTGCGCATCGATGGCTTGCAAAGCCTTAAGCGGAGTGGGGCGCGCGCCATGAGCACTGTCAGAAGGATCCTGCTGGTCGACGATGACCGCGATTTGCGCGAGGCGTTGGGCGAGCAACTGGCGCTGCACGAGGAATTCGCCGCCATCAGCGCGGCGACGGCGAGCGAGGGCGTGGCGTTGGCCGGAGCTCCCGAGCATGTCGACCTGATCATCATGGATGTCGGCTTGCCCGATCTCGACGGCCGCGAGGCGGTCAAGCTGATCCGCCGCAACGGTTTCCGGGGGCCGATCATCATGCTGACCGGCCAGGATTCGGAAGCCGACACCGTGCTCGGCCTCGATGCCGGCGCCAACGATTACGTCACCAAGCCGTTCAAGTTCGCCGTGCTGCTCGCCCGCATCCGGGCGCAGCTTCGCCAGCACGAGGCGAGCGAGGATGCGATCTTCACCGTCGGCCCGTACACGTTCAAGCCGGGCTCCAAGCATCTCGTCACCGAAAAGGGCTCGAAGCTGCGGCTGACCGAGAAGGAAACCGCCATCCTGCGCTTCCTGTACCGGGCCGGGCGCGAGGTGGTGACGCGCGACGTGCTGCTGCAGGAGGTGTGGGGCTACAATGCCAACGTCACCACGCACACGCTGGAGACGCATATCTACCGGCTGCGGCAGAAGATCGAGAAGGACCCGGCCAACGCGCAGCTCCTGATCACCGAGGCCGGCGGCTACAAGCTGGTGCCGTAGGATGCCCTCTCCCGCTTGCGGGAGAGGGTGGTTGAGCGGAGCGAAACCGGGTGAGGGGAAGCATGCGCGATGAAATCCCCGTAAATTCGACGTCTCGGGTGCGTGCGATGCCTCGGCAACCGACTGAGGCCGAATGAAAGCTCTGGTTCTTGCTTCGTGATCGGGGGGCTGTGATCTGCCTGCTGATCTCCCCTCATCCGCCTGCCGGCACCTTCTCCCGCAGGCGGGAGAAGGGGGCAATTCTGCTGTCGGCGAGGCACATGCTCAAAACTCCAGCGTGGCGATGACCGGCACATGGTCGGACGGGCGTTCCCAGCCGCGCGCGGCGCTGAGGAATTCGATTTGCGCCGCGTTGCGCCCGAGATCGTCGCTCAGCCAGATATGGTCGAGCCGACGGCCCTTGTTGGAGGCGGCCCAGTCGGCGGCGCGGTAGCTCCACCAGCTATAGAGCTTCTCGGGTTCGGGGCGCAGCGCGCGCGCCGTGTCGATCCAGCCGCCGGCCATGCGCAGCCGCTCGAGCGTCGTGGTCTCGATCGGGGTGTGGCTCACCACCGAGAGCAGTTGCTTGTGGCTCCAGACATCGTGCTCGAGTGGCGCGATGTTGAGGTCGCCGACGATGATCTCGTGGCGGCGCGTCGCGCGGCCCTCGATCGCCATCGCCTCGAGATCGGCGAGGAATTCGAGCTTGTGGGCGAATTTCACGTTCACGTCCGGGTCGGCGATGTCGCCGCCGGCGGGGACGTAGAAATTATGCACGGTGAGGCCGGCGGCGCGGCCGGCTTCCTCGGCCAGCGTCACGCCGATATGGCGCGCATCCTCCTCGCGGCCGTCGAGATGGCGCTTGGTCGTGACGGCGAACGGATGGCGCGACAGCGTGGCGACGCCGTTATAGCCCTTCTTGCCGCTGATCGCGATGTGCTGGTAGCCGAACTTGCGGAACGCGCCGAAGGGAAACATGTCGTTCGGGCATTTCGTCTCCTGCAGGCACAGCATGTCGGGCTGGTGCTCGCGCAGGAAATGCATGACGAGGTCATGCCTGAGGCGAACCGAATTGATGTTCCAGGTGGCGACGGTGAACTTGGGCAAGGCTGGCTCCACAGGTGGGGAGCCATTTGTCTAGCCGATCTCGCGCCAAAGCCAAACCGGGGTCAGCGATTGCTTTCGGGCGCGCGGCTGTAATCGATGGTGAACAGCTTGGCGGGCAGCTTCTTGGTGGTATCGATGTCGGACAGCGTCACCTGCGTGTCGAAACCCTGCGGATCGGTGATCACCCAGCGTTTCAGGGCGATCTCGGCATCGTCGAAGGTCAGGCGGATGCGCGAGGTGCCGCCGAACGTCGTCTTGTCCTCGAGCACTGCCGTGATGGTACCGTCGCGCGGCTCGCGCGAGATGCGCAGCAGCTTGGCGTCCTTGGTGATGTCGATATGGTTGGCGAGGAGGAATTTCAGCGGCGTCTGGCCGATGGCATAAAGGTCCTGCGTCGCGAGCTTGCGGTCGCGGATCACCACGGAGGTGCCGTCGGCGACGATCTCGAGCGGGCTCGGCGGGTCGTATTCGAAGCGCAGCCGGCCGGGGCGCTGCACGTAGAGGCTGCCCTCGAAGCGGCGGCCGTCGGCGCCGATCTGCACGAAGCGGCTGGTGAAGCTCACCAGCTTGTTGAGATAGGCGTTGATGCGCTGCACGCTCTGCTGCGCCGTCTCGACCGGAGCGGGCGTCGCCGCCTGCGGCGCGCCCGTCTTCGGCGCCGTGCCGCCCGGCTGCGGCGTCAGCGACAGCGGCGCGCCCTGCGCCAAGGCAAGGCCCGGCAGCAGAACCAGGGCGAAAGGCAGAGAACGGGAGAGAAGCGGCATCCAGCGGTCCGGAACTATCGGGAGGTTGACGTGAACGTGGTGGTTACGCGCGCGCTGTGGCGTTTCTGCGGCTGGGCATGTCGGGCATCTTGCGGCGGCGGGCGCCCCCGTCAAGCATCTTCCTCGACCTCGGTGCCGTGCATGAGGATTTCGCGTTTTCCCGCATGGTTGGCGGCGCCGACGATGCCTTCGTTCTCCATGCGCTCGACCAGCGAGGCGGCGCGGTTGTAGCCGATCTGCAACCGGCGCTGGATATAGGAGGTCGAGCATTTCTTGTCGCGCAGCACGACGCGCACGGCCTGATCGTACAGGTCGCCGCCCTCCTCGCCGAACGAGCCCTTGTCGAACACGGCGCCATCCTCGTCCTCGCCGGCCTCGTCCTCGTCGCCGACCAGCACCGCGTCGAGATATTGCGGCCGCCCCTGTGTCTTGAGATGGGCGACGACCTTCTCGACCTCGTCATCGGAGCAGAACGGGCCGTGCACGCGGCTGATGCGGCCGCCGCCGGCCATGTGCAGCATGTCGCCCTGGCCAAGCAGCTGTTCGGCGCCCATCTCGCCGAGAATGGTGCGGCTGTCGATCTTGGAGGTGACCTGGAACGAGATGCGCGTCGGGAAATTGGCCTTGATCGTGCCGGTGATGACGTCGACCGAGGGACGCTGCGTCGCCATGATGACGTGGATGCCTGCGGCGCGCGCCATCTGGGCGAGGCGCTGCACGGCGCCCTCGATATCCTTGCCCGCCACCATCATCAGGTCGGCCATCTCGTCGATGATGACGACGATATAGGGCAGCGATTCGAGATCCATCTCCTCCGATTCGTAGATCGCCTCGCCGGTCTGCTTGTCGAAGCCGGTCTGTACGGTGCGGGTGATGCTCTCGCCCTTGGCGCGCGCTTCCGCGACGCGGGCATTGAAGCCGTCAATGTTGCGCACGCCGACCTTGGACATCTTCTTGTAGCGGTCCTCCATCTCGCGCACCGCCCATTTCAGCGCCAGCACCGCCTTTTTCGGGTCGGTGACGACGGGCGTGAGCAGATGCGGGATGCCGTCATAGACCGACAGTTCGAGCATCTTGGGGTCGATCATGATCAGGCGGCACTGTTCGGGCCGCAGCCGGTAGAGCAGCGACAGGATCATGGTGTTGATGGCGACCGACTTGCCCGAGCCGGTGGTGCCGGCGATCAGGAGATGCGGCATGCGGGCGAGTTCGACGATGACCGGCTCGCCGCCAATGGTCTTTCCGAGCGCAATCGGCAGGCGGAATTTCGAGGCCTCGAAATCGTGGCTCGCGAGCAATTCGCGGAAATACACCATTTCGCGCTTCTGGTTCGGCAATTCGATGCCGATGGCGTTGCGGCCCTGCACCACGGCGACGCGGGCCGAGATGGCGCTCATCGAGCGGGCGATGTCGTCGGCAAGGCCGATGACGCGCGACGACTTGATGCCGGGCGCGGGTTCCAGTTCGTACAGGGTCACGACCGGGCCGGGGCGCACGTTGATGATCTCGCCGCGCACGCCGAAATCCTCAAGCACGCCTTCGAGCAGGCGGGCATTCTGCTCGAGCGCGTCGGTGGAGATCGTCGGGTTGGCCTGTTTCTTCGGCTCGGCGAGCAGGGTCAGCGGCGGAAGCTGGTAGTCGGTATCGAGCAGCGAAGGCTGGCTCTCGCGCTCGATGCGCTTGCTCGGGCGAATGGCGGGCGCGAGCGCTGCGACGCGCGAGGACGGCGCCTCGGCGCGGGCGGGTTCCGTTGGCGCATGTGCTGGTTCCGGGTCGGCGTCAGGCGCGGCGGGCTGCACGCGCCCGTGCGGGGCGGCGGCCGGCGCGCCATCGCTGGCGAAAACCGGCTCGCGCCGGCCGACCGCATGGCCGCCTGCCGAATGCCCGCCGGTTGAACGCGCGCCCGGCGAGATATCGGCGAGCGGGTCGTCCTCGGACGTGGCGCGCTCGACGAGTTCGCGCGCCTTGTGGGCAATGCGCCGGCCCGAGCCGTCGCGAAACCGCGCCCATTGCCGGCGCAGGCCGGCGCGGGTGGTCATGAACGCGTGGGCGAGGGCGCCGAGCGAGACGATGGCCAGCGTCGGCTCGTCATGCAGGTCCGGCCCGTCATAGGGCTTGTGGCCGGTCGCCGGCGCATCGTCCTCCTCGACGGGCTCCGGCGCGCCGGCGCGCAGCGCCAGCGTGATCAGCAGCAGCGCGGCCACGAACAGGGCCACGCCCCACACGGCGTGCGACCAGAAATTGTCGAGCTTGAGCGCCGCCGCCGGAAAACGAAACACGAGATCGCCGACGACGCCGCCGAGCCCCGTCGGCAGGGGCCAGCGCTCGGTGGCCGGCAGGCCGGAAAACAGCGCGCAGGCGGCGAGCGCTCCGAAGAAGCCGGCCATGACGCGGGCGCGTCCGCGCGGCAGCGGCTGGCCGGCAAGCAGCTTCCAGCCCCAGACCGCGACAATGGCGAGGGCGACAATGCTGCCAAGGCCGAAAAGCTGCATCAGCAGATCGGCCGTGATGGCGCCCGGAAAGCCGAGCGCGTTGCGGGCATGCATCTCGGTGGCGTGGTTGATGGAAGGATCGCGCACCGACCAGGTGGCGAGCGCCAGCGCGGCGCCGATCGCCGTGACCACCAGCACGAGGCCGATGACCTCCGCCGCGCGGCGCGCGAGGAAGGCGCGCAGCGCCTCCGGAATGAGATCGATGGCCGAAAACCCTAGCCGCGTCGTCCGCATTGCACCTGGACCCATACTCGCCCTGAACACGCGAGCCGGCTCGGCCCGCCTGGCCAGAACCGCTCGCAGCCACGCTAGGCGAACGAAGTTAAGCGGCGCTTAACCAAGCGGGCCTCGAACGGGAGAAGGCGGAGGCGGCCCGCGCCGCACCCCGCCTTTGCACCCGCTTGTTCAGTTTTTGTCAGTAGTTGTAGGCGCGCTCGCCATGCTCGGCGATATCGAGGCCCTCGCGTTCCTGTTCCTGCGGCACGCGCAAGCCCAGCGCCAGATCGACAAGCTTGAACAGGATGGCCGAGCCGATGCCGGACCACAGGATGGTCAGGCAGACCGCCTCGAGCTGGATCAGCACTTGCGCTGCCATATCGTAATGGCCGGCGACCGCCTCGCCCGGCTTGGCGAGGTAATCGACCAGGCCGGTGCCGCCGAGCGCCGGCGCGACGAGAATGCCGGTGGCGATGGCGCCGATGATGCCGCCGACGCCGTGCACGCCGAACACGTCGAGCGTATCGTCGTAGCCGAAGGTGTTTTTCACCGTCGAACAGAAGAAGAAGCAGGCGGCGCCGGCGACCAGGCCGAGCACGATCGAGCCCATCGGTCCGGCAAAGCCGGAGGTGGGCGTGATCGCGACGAGGCCGGCGACCGCGCCGGAGACCATGCCGAGCAGCGACGGCTTGCCCTTCATCGCCCATTCCACGAACAGCCATGACAGGGCGGCGGCGGCGGCCGCGACGAATGTGTTGACGAAGGCGAGCGCCGTGGTGCCGTTAGCCTCGAGATTCGAGCCGGCATTGAAGCCGAACCAGCCGATCCACAGCAGCGCCGCGCCGATCATCGTCATGGTCAGCGCATGCGGCGCCAGCAGGTCGCGGCCGTAGCCGATGCGCTTGCCGAGCATCAGGCAGCCGACGAGCCCGGCAATGCCGGCATTGATATGCACCACGGTGCCGCCGGCGAAATCGAGCGCGCCCCATTTGAACAGCATGCCGGCATCGGCGCTGACGGCGTCGAGCGTGGTCTGCGCCGCCGCCTTGGCGGCGGGATCGGTGGCGGCGGCAACCGCCTTGGCGGCATCACCGAGCGCGTCCGGGCCGGCCCAGTACCACACCATATGCGCCATCGGGAAATAGATCAGCGTCACCCACAACACCACGAACACCATCAGCGCCGAGAAGCGCATGCGCTCGGCGAAGGCGCCGACGATCAGCGCCGGTGTGATGCAGGCGAAGGTCATCTGGAAGGCCATGTAGACATATTCCGGGATGACGACGCCGTTCGAGAAGGTGGCGGCGGTCGAACTGGCGTCGACGCCGGCGAGGAACGCCTTCGAGAAGCCGCCGACGACATCGTTGAGGGCGCCGCCATTGGTGAAGGCGAGCGAATAGCCGTAAGCGACCCAGAGGATGGCGACGGTGCACACGATGGCCATGACCTGGGTCAGCACCGAGAGCATGTTCTTGGTGCGCACGAGGCCGCCATAGAACAGGGCAAGGCCCGGCACCGACATCATCAGCACCAGCGCCGTCGCCACCAGCATCCAGGCGGTATCGCCCTTGTTGGGCACTGGCGCATCGGCGAGCGCGGCGCCGGTCGAGGCGACGAGGCAGGCCGGAATCATGAGCAGGCCGGCAAGCCTGATCGGAAAGGGCCTGGCCGGGAATTGGATTGTCATCGGAAAAACTCCTGTCGCGCCGTGAGCCGGCATCAGAGGGCGTCGCTGTCGGTTTCGCCGGTGCGGATGCGGACGGCGTGGTCGACAGGCATGACGAAGATCTTGCCGTCGCCGATCTGGCCGGTGCGGGCGTGTTCGGCGATCGTCGCGACCACGGAGCCGGCGAGGGCGGCGGGGACGGCGATCTCCAGCTTGATCTTGGGCAGGAAACTCACGGCATATTCGGCGCCGCGATAAATCTCGGTATGGCCCTTCTGGCGGCCGTAGCCCTTGACCTCGGTTACGGTCATGCCGTGCACGCCGAGCGCGCTCAGTGCATCGCGGACCTGCTCGAGCTTGAACGGCTTGATGATCGCCATGACGATGTTCATGGAAGCTGCCCCCAATCGGTGCGCGGCCGTGGCCGGCCGCCATTGGCTGCGGGCAAGGCCGGCATGGCCCTGCCCCGGCCGGGACAAAACAAACTTCGTGCCAGATACCCGGCGCGGCGGTTCAGGCAGGCAAACGCCGGCGCCCGGCCGCGAGCGGCCGGCTTCCATGCTCATAAATCAGGCAAATGCCGCCGCGGCGGGCGGTTTGGCAGCGCGTTACCGCGTGCGGGGCCGGATCAGGCCCTCCTGCGCCACCGAGGCGACCAGCACGCCGTCCTGGCTGTAGATGGCGCCGCGCGAGAAGCCGCGCCCGCCGCCGGAGAACGGGCTGTCCTGCACGTAGAGCAGCCATTCGTCGGCGCGGAACGGGCGATGGAACCACATTGCGTGGTCGAGGCTCGCCGCCTGGATGTCGCGGTCGAACACCGAGCGGCCATGGGCGATCAGCGCGGCGTCGAGCAGCGTCATGTCGGAAGCATAGGCGAGCGCGCACTGGTGCAGCACCGGATCGTCCGGCAGCGTGCCGGTGACCCTGATCCAGATGTTGAAATAGGGCGGCATCGGCTCGCGCGACAGGTAGCGGCCATATTCGACCGGCCGCAATTCGATCGGGCGCTCGCGCTCGTAATAGGCGCGCACCGTCGGCGGCATCCGGTCGAGCGCGGTCGCTTTCAGGGTCTGGTCGCTCGGCAACTGGTCGGGGCCGGGCACGGCGCTCATGTCGATCTGGTGGCTGAGGCCGGGCTCGTCGCGATGGAACGAGGCCGAAAGCGTGAAGATCGTCTCGCCGTGCTGGATCGCCTTGACGCGCCGCGTGGTGAAGCTGCGCCCGTCGCGGGTGCGCTCGACCTCGTAGATGATCGGGATTTCCGGATCGCCCGGCAGCAGGAAATAGGCATGCAGCGAATGGGGCGCGCGATCGGGCACGGTGCGGCACGCGGCGACCAGCGCCTGGCCGATGACCTGGCCGCCGAACACGCGCTGCCAGCCGATCTTCGGGCTGCGGCCCCGGAACAGGTTCTGCTCCAGCGTCTCCAGGTCGAGAATATCGACCAGGTCTTTCACGGCGGTGCTGGACATGGCGGCTCTGGACATGGCGGCTCCGGTGCTTCGGTTGATCGCGCTTTGCGGATATGCTGCATGAGAGCATGGGCCGCGCCTGTCAATCGGCGCGGGCCGCTGCGAGCGGGAATGAGGCGTGCGGTGAGCGAAGAGACGAGGGACCTGATCATTGCCGGTGGCGGCGCGGCCGGGCTGGCGCTCGCTACGGCGCTGGCCGGCCGGCTCGGCGCCGGTTTCCGCATCCTGCTCTGCGAGCCGGCGGCGCTAGCAGCATCTGCCGAGGATGGGCGGGCTTACGCGGTCGCGGCCGGCCCGCGCCGTTTTCTCGCCTCGCTCGGCATCTGGGACGAGCTCGCGCCACGCGCGCAGGCCATGACGGCGATGGCGATCAGCGACAGCGCGCTCGCCGCGCTTTACCGGCCGGTGCTCTTGGCTTTCGACGGCGAGATCGCGCCCGGCGAACCTTTCGCGCATATGGTGCCGCATGCGCCGCTGATCGCGGCGCTGGCGAGCGCCGCGCGCGTGGCCGGTGTCGAGATCGCGGCGACCAGGGTACTGGAAGCCGTGCCCGAGGCCGGCACGATGCCGGCCAGGCTCGAAGACGGCCGCACGGTCCGCGCGCCGCTGCTGGTCGCCGCCGATGGCGGGCGCTCGCGGCTGCGCGAGGCGGCCGGCATCACCTGCCACGGCTGGGCCTATGGCCAGAGCGCCATCGTCGCCACCATCGCGCATGAGCGCGCGCATGGCGGCCGCGCGGTGCAGCATTTCCTGCCGGGCGGGCCGTTTGCCATCCTGCCGCTGAAGGCGCCCGACGGCAGCGGCACCTGGTCCTCGATCGTGTGGAGCGAGCGGCGCGAGACCGCCGAAAGGCTGATATCCGGCGATCCCGTCCGGTTCGAGGAGGCGCTGGCGCAGCGTTTCGGTGCCGAACTCGGCCGCATCGACCTTGTCGGCAAGCCAAAGCTGTTCCCGCTCGAGATGCGGCTGGCGCGCCGGCTCTCAGCCGAGCGCCTGGTGCTGCTCGGCGATGCCGCCCGCACCATCCACCCGCTCGCCGGCCAGGGGCTCAATCTGGCGCTGAAGGATGCGGCGGCGCTGACCGATTGCGTGCAAGACGCGGCCCGGCTCGGCCTCGATTACGGCGCGGCGGATGTGCTCGAGCGCTACCAGCGCCGCCGGCGCTTCGACGGCGCCGCCATGGCGGCGATGACGGATGGGCTCAACCGGCTGTTCGGGCTTCCCGGACCGGGCGCACGGGCGGTGCGCGAGATCGGCCTCGGCCTCGTCGACCGCTTGCCGCCGCTGAAACGGTTGCTGATCGGCGAGGCGGCGGGAACGCAAGCAGGGCGGGGCGTGCAGCGCTGAGTGGGGTAAGGTCGCGTGTCACCTCTCATCCGGCGCTTCGCGCCATCTTCTCCCGCACGCGGGAGAAGGGTTCTTGGCCTCTCAAGCCGCCGGCGTCTCGTCGAGGCGGCGCGCTTCGTCCGGCAGCATGATCGGGATGCCGGCGCGAATCGGATAGGCGAGCCCGGCAGCGCGGCTGACCAGTTCCTGGCGCACGGCATCGTATTCGAGCGTGGCCTTGGTCACCGGGCAGACCAGGATTTCGAGCAGGCGCGGATCGATGCCGATGGTCGATTCGGCCGGCTGCGGCACGGGCTCGTCGAACGGGGTGAGCGTGCTCATTGCATCGGGGTCTCCGAATCGCCGCCCTCGCGCGCAAGCTCCATCTCGGTGATCGCGACCAGCATTTCGGCGCGGGTCTTGAGGTCGGGCGCCTCGAGCAGGGCCTGCTTTTCCTTCTCGCCGTAGGGCGCCATCATGGCGAGCGCGTTGATCAGCGGCTCGTTCGGGGCCTGGCGCACATTGTCCCAGTCGATCTCGACCTCGTTGACGCGCGAGAAATCGCTGAGGGCTTTCAGCACCGCCTCGCGGTCGACCGCCTCCTCGCCGTCGCGTGGCATCAGGTCGCGCCGGTAGGCGGAGAAATCGACGCCAAGCTGGCGGTAGGGCGTCATCACGGTCAGCTCCTCGCGGGCGCGGAAGCGGCACAGGCCGGTGAGGGTGATGAGGTAGCGCCCGTCGCCGGTCTCGGCGAATTGCGTGATGCGTCCGGCGCAGCCGACCTGATAGAGCGCCGGCGGCCCGAGCGGCTGCTCGGCGGCGCTGTTGGGCTGGATCATGCCGATGATGCGGCTGCCGGCCAGCGCATCGTCGACCATGCGCAGATAGCGCGGCTCGAAAATGTTGAGCGGCATC
This sequence comes from uncultured Alphaproteobacteria bacterium, assembly GCA_937988775.1. GTDB lineage: Bacteria > Pseudomonadota > Alphaproteobacteria > Rhizobiales > Beijerinckiaceae > CALKHP01. The sequence continues at coordinate 44,679 of CALKHP010000018.1, read as the reverse complement.
TGGCCGCGCGGCAGCAGCAATGCGCCGGGCAGCGGAAACACCGCGATCACCTCCGGCAGGTCCTTCAAGGAGCGATGTTCCGCCATCGGGGCCTCCCTGGCCTCAGCGTGACCCTCAGGAGAACAGCACCGAAGACAGGCGCCGCCGGCCATCGGCGGTCGCGTCGTCCTGCGGGCCCCAGGCCTCGAAGAATTGCACGAGCTGCTTGCGCGCGCCGTCATCATGCCATTTGCGGTCGCGACGAATGATCTCGATCAGCTGGTCGACCGCCTCCTCGCGCCGATTATGGCCGGCGAGCGCCAGCGCCAGATCGAAGCGGGCCTGGTGATCCTTGGGGTCGGCGGCGATGCGGGCCTCGAGTTCGGCGGTGTCGCCGAGCGTCTCGGCCTGGCGCGCCAGTTCGAGCGCGGCGCGCGCGCCGGCAATGGCGGCATCACCGGCCTTGGCGTCCGGCACGCTGGCCAGCAGCGCCTCGGCCTGCTCGAGATCGCCGAGGCCGACCTGCAGGCGGGCGAGACCGCCAAGCGCCTTGAGGTTGTCCGGCTCCTCGGCCAGCACCGCTGCGTAAAGTGCTGCCGCGGCGGATGCGTCGCCCTCACCGGCCTGCTTTTCCGCCTCGGCCAGGGTTTCGTCGAGCGCCGCCGGCCCGAGCGGCCCGACGAGGCGCTCGATGAAGCCGCGGATCTGGCTCTCGGGCAGCGCGCCGACGAAACCGTCGATCGGCTGGCCGTTCGAGAAGGCGATCACGGCCGGAATCGACTGGATGCCGAGCTGGCCGGCGATCTCGGGATGGGCCTCGATATCCATCTTGACCAGCTTGACCTTGCCGTTCGCGGCCTTCACGGCCTTTTCGATCAGCGGGCCGAGTTGCTTGCACGGGCCGCACCACGGCGCCCAGAAATCGACCAGCACCGGCTGCCGGGTCGATTCGCTCAGCACATCCTCGCGGAAGGTCGCGGTGCTGGTGTCCTTCACAAGCGAAGGTGCCGCGCCGAACTCGGTCCCGAAGCTGGCACTGACGCCGTCCGCGCGGCCATTGGTCGTGTCGCCCTGGCTGCTCATACGATCCTGTCTCCCGTTCTCAGCCGATAGATGGGTCATCTCGGCGGCGGTTGCAATGCCGGCGGCCTCATCAGGGCTTTACGGTGCCCCCGGGCCGGGCTCGCCCGAGATGCGCGCGATCAGCGGCGGGTGGCCGAACGCGTCGAGCAGGCGTAGCAGGTCGGGCGTGTCGATCCCCGTCGACATGGTGTTGGTCAGCGGGTGGACGTTGAGGCGCGGCAGCGTCAGCAGGGCAGCGTCCAGCACCACGGTGACGGCGTTTTCAGTGTCGTTGATGGCGCCGAGCGGCGTGACCGAGCCAGGCGTCACGCCCCAATGGCGCAGGAGCTGCTCGGGGCCGGCGAAGGACACCCGGCCCGAGGCGCCGATCTTCTCGTGCAGGCGCTTGAGGTCGATTTGCGCCGATTCGAGCGCAGTGACGCAAAACAGCCGGCCCTTCTTGTCCTTGAGGAACAGGTTCTTGACGTGGCCGCCATCGATGACGCCGCGCAGCGCCTTCGATTCGGCGACGGTGAACACGGGCTGGTGCGTGACGGTGCTGGCGACGATGCCGAGCGCCGCGATCTCGCGCAGCACGTCCTGTGGCGTGCGCGGTGCGGTCGAGGTGGCGGGAAGCGGCTGGCTGTTGGGCATGGACCAAGCGATAGCCCGTCGCCCTCCGCGGCGCAATCCGGCGCACGGCGCCGCGATCAGGCAAGATTGCGCGCAAACGCCTGTTGCATCCGCGCGAGAGTTCGGGCATAGAACGCGCCTCGACGTCGCCGGTTTTCCGGTGGCGCATGGATGCGGGTGTAGCTCAGGGGTAGAGCACAACCTTGCCAAGGTTGGGGTCGAGGGTTCGAATCCCTTCGCCCGCTCCAGTTTCAAGCATAGTTCAAAGCCGCGGTTCTCCGCGGCTTTTTTGCTTTGCGGGCGGGTATTCGTAAGGCGTCTCGGAAACTTTCCGACGGCTCCCCTTCGACGCCGGACGATAATGCGACAGGCGGAACCAGCCATGCCCTTCATGACGACCAATCCGGCGCTTGCCCGGTCCCTGGCCGACCGGGACTACGACGATCCGACGCCGGTGCAGCTTGCCGTGCTGGCACCCGAGGCAGCGGGGCGCGATCTCCTGGTCTCCGCTCAGACCGGCTCCGGCAAGACCGTCGCCTATGGCCTCGCCATCGCCGAGACGCTGCTGGGCACTGACGTGCGCTTTGCGCCCGCAACCGCGCCGCAAGCGCTGGTGGTGGCTCCGACCCGGGAACTGGCGCTGCAAGTCCAGCGCGAATTCGCGTGGCTCTTCGCGGCGACGGGCGCCCGCATCGTGTCCTGCGTCGGCGGCATGGACCCGCGTCAGGAGCAGCGCCTGCTGAATCAGGGCGCCCATATCGTCGTCGGTACGCCCGGACGCCTGCGCGATCATCTCGAGCGCGGCCGCCTCGACATGTCCGCGCTGGGCGTCGCTGTGCTCGACGAGGCCGATGAGATGCTCGATCTCGGTTTTCGCGAGGATCTCGAATTCATTCTCGACGCCACGCCGCCCGAGCGGCGCAGCCTGCTGTTCTCCGCCACCATGCCGCGCGGCATCGCAGCCCTCGCCAAGCGCTATCAGCGCGACGCCCTGCGCATCGCGGTGGCGAACGCGGAAGGCGGTCACGCCGACATCGCATACCGCACGATCCGCGTCGCGCCGACCGAGGTCGATCATGCGGTCGTCAATGTGCTGCGCTATTACGATACGCCGGGCGCCCTGGTGTTCTGCAACACCCGCGAAGCAGTGCGCCGTCTGCACGCGATGCTGCAGGAGCGGCAGTTCTCCGCCGTGGCGCTGTCGGGCGAGCTGAGCCAGAAGGAGCGCAACAACGCCCTGCAGGCCCTGCGCGATGGGCGCGCGCGCGTCTGTGTCGCCACCGACGTCGCGGCGCGCGGCATTGACCTGCCGAATCTCGGCCTCGTCATCCATGCCGACCTGCCGAACGATGCCGAAAGTCTGCAGCACCGCAGCGGCCGCACCGGGCGAGCCGGCCGCAAGGGCGTGAGCGTGCTTCTGGTGCCGCCATTCCGCCGTCGCCGGACCGAGGAGCTGCTGCGGGGACTGGGCATCACGCCGTCATGGTCGGGCGCGCCGAGTTCCGAGGACATCCGCAAGCTCGACCACGAACGCATGCTGCGCGATGCAGTCATCACCGATGAGCCGGACGACGAGGATGCCAGCGCCGGGCTGGCGCTGCTTGCCGTGCATTCGCCCGAGCATGTCGCGGCCGCGCTGGCACGGCTCTATCGCCGTGGCCTGCCGGCGCCGGAGGAGGTCTCCGATCCGGGCGAGCCGCGCCCCGCGCGCGACCGTGCGGCCGAGCGGGTGTTTGGCGGTGCGTCTGGCGCCGGCAGCGTCTGGTTCCGTCTCAATGTCGGGCGCCGCAACAATGCCGATCCGAAATGGCTGCTGCCGCTGATCTGCCGGCGCGGCAACGTAACGCGAATGGAGATCGGCGTGATCCGTATCTTCGACGAAGAGACCGCCTTTGAGGTCGGCCCCGCCGCCGCCGCCCGCTTCAGCAAGGCGGTGCGCAAGGCGGATGGCGGCGATGTGATCATCGCGCCGTTGCCCGGCGGCCCACCGGCCGGCCATGCGGAGCGCCCGGCCCGCGCCAGACCGCCACGGGACAGGCCACGATACGAGAAGCCGTTCAGGGGCAAGACAGTCCGCGATGAGCCCGGGCAGGGACAATCTGTTGCTGGCAAAGTGGAGCATGGCCGGGCCGCGTTCGGGAAGCCGCGCGCGACCAAAGCGCCGGGGCATGGCAAAAGCGAGCGCCTGCCGAAGGGGTCGCGCCCGGCTGCGCCCGCGGGCAAACCAAGGGGAAAGCCGCCGCGCCGATGAGCGGCGGCCGGCGCTTCGGCATGTCGAGGGTGGGCGACGCCTGCCCGCCGAAGCTGGCGGCAACGTCACCGCGAACCGGATATCAGCGATCCGATGGCACTGTGGCGTGATGGGCGTGCCAGTGTCTGGCTATCTCGACCCTGGTCGCAAACCACACACCGTCATGCTTGAGCGCGCGATCGAGAAAGCGCTGCTTATCGGCATAACCGCTCCACCGCATGCCATGAGAGGCGATCTGCCGGTTCGCCTCTCATCGCGGTGTCGCCGAGGCGCAAAATGGCGCCGGATGGCGCAATGACCTTGCTTATGGTTCGCGGGGGACAAGCGCCTCTCGCATAGCGCGTTGAAAATCCGGTCGGCACCCATGGCTGGGCCGGCGCGAAGGCGCGCTGCTTCAGATTGCGCGCAACAAGCTCATGCTGACCGGGTTTGCCGCCGAGATCATTTCGCATTCTGATGGGATCATCAAAATCAGATGGAATGAGCTAAGCATCCGCACTATTCAGCGCGTCTTCCAGCCCTGCGCTCAAGCGATCGACGATCAGTTCGATCTCAGCCTCCGTGGCGATGTAAGGCGGGGCAAGGATGACATGGTCGCCGCTGACGCCGTCGATCGTTCCTCCGACCGGATAGCAGGCGAGACCGCGATGGAATGCCGCCGCCTTCACCCGGCCGTTCATGGCGACCTGAGGAGAGAATGGCGCCTTGGTGGCCCTGTCCTCGACGAGTTCTATTGCCCAGAAAAGTCCACGGCCGCGAATGTCGCCGACATGGGGATGGTCGCCAAAGCGGTGCCGGAGGATTTCGGCGAGAAGCCGCCCTCGTTTGGCGACGCGCGCGACCAGACCCTCATCGGCGATGACCTTCTGGACGGCGAGCGCGGCGGCGCAGGCAACGGGATGGGCCGCATAGGTGTGCCCGTGGCGGTGGAGGCCAGACCCGGACCGAAGCGCCGCCATGACGCGGCCGGCGACCAGGATGCCGCCGATCGGCTGGTATCCGCCGCCAAGGCCCTTGGCGATGGTCTGGATGTCCGGCGTCAAGCCCTCCTGCTCCCAGGCGTGCAAGGTCCCGGTCCGGCCGAGGCCGCACATGACCTCGTCGAAGATGAGGAGTGCGCCATGGTGGTCGCAGATCTCCCGGACAGCCTTGAAATAGCCGGGCAGTGCTGGAGCGCATCCGAGCGTCGCACCAACGACGGGTTCGGCCACGAAGGCGATCACGCGGTCGGGGCCGACGCGCTGGAACTCGGCCTCCAGTTCGTCGGCCAGTCGCTTCACATAAGCGGCGTCGCTCTCGCCCTCGCGCTGATCGCGATAGGGAAAGCACGGCGAGACATGGCTGAAATTCGGCGAAAGAATCGCTTCATAGGGCGGCCGTCGGACCTGGTTTCCGCCAACCGCGAGCGCTCCGAGCGTGTTGCCGTGATAGCTCTGGCGACGCCCGATGAAATGATCGCGTTGCGGTTCGCCGATCTCCAGCGCGTATTGCCGGCTAAGCTTGAGCGCTGCCTCCATCGCCTCCGAGCCGCTGCTCACGAAATAGGCATGCGTCAGCCCGCCCGGTTCATGGCCGACCAGGCGCTCCGCCAGTTCCTCGACCGGCTCGGCCATGTAGAAGCCGGTATGGACGTAGCTGACCCGCTCGATCTGCTGGCGGATCGCGTCGATCACGGCCGGGTGACCATGGCCGAGGCAGGCCACGGCCGCTCCGCCCGAGCCGTCGATGACGTCGCGGCCATCGGCGGACCGGATCGTGATCCCGGCAGCCGAGACCGCGATCTCCGGCATCTCGCGGAAATTGCGAAGCAGGACGTGGTTCATGATCAATCCTCCCGTGCGCGGGCATGCGCGCTGCTCTCAACTGCTCGTTCGCGTCGTCAGGCCTCGTCGGCGGCACGCTGTGGCGCTCTGAGGGCGATGTCGAGCCAGCCGAGGGCGTTGACCGTGACGACATCACCCTCGCCGGCCAGGACGGTCGTGGTCTCGGCCTCCAGGATGGCCGGCCCCTCGATCACGTCGCCAGGCGCCAGGCTCTCGACCTGATGCACCGGCACGGACCGCCATCCGTCGAAATAGGCACGGCGCGCCGTCACCGATCCATCGCCGGCCGGACGCGCACGCCTGGCTTCCTGCACGGGAGGCGCGACCCGGCCAACCGCCGACACCCGGGCATTGACGAACACGACCTCCTGGTCACGCGACGCATATGTGTACAGGTCCTCGTGACGCCGATGGAAGCGCTCCGCGACCTGCTCCGCGAGACTATCCTGCATCCAATCCAGATCATCGAGCGGAACGTCGACCTCGAAGACCTGTTCGCCGTACCGCATCTCCGCCGAGCGCTCGATCTGGATGTCGCCGGCGAACCAGGACGCGAGCCGGCCGACCGCGTCGGCTTCCAATTCCGCATAGACGGTGCGCAGGGCGTCATCGGACAGCGTGGTGCTGTCGCCGACATGCGTGCGGCTGACCTCGTAGCGCAGATCGCTCGTCAGCATTCCCCAGGCCGACAGAACGGAGGCAACCGTCGGCACCACGACCCTTGGAATTTCCAGCTCCCGCGCCACCTCGACGGCGTGCAGGCCAGCGCCGCCGCCGAAGGACAGCAGTGCGAACCGGCGCGGATCCACGCCGCGCCGCAGCGTCATGAGCCGGATTCCGTCGGCCATCTTCAAATTGATCAGCCGATGGATTCCTGCCGCAGTCTCGTCACGGGACAGCGCGAGTTGCCGCGCTTTCTCGTCGACGACACGCGCGGCCGCCGCGAGGTCGAGCGCGTGCCGGCCGCCCAGGAAATTCGTCGCGTCGAGATAGCCGAGCAACAGGTTGGCGTCGGTCACGGCCGGAGCCGCGCCACCGCCGCCATAACAGGCCGGGCCCGGTACCGCGCCAGCGCTTTCCGGCCCGACCTTGAACGTGCCGCCGGCGTCGATCTGCGCCAACGAGCCGCCGCCGGCCGCGATGGACGCGATGTCGAGGGACCGGAGCGCGATTCGTTCGCCCGCCAGGCCGCGTTCGGCGGACAGTGCCGCTTCGCCATCGGCAATGAGCGAGATGTCGGTGGAGGTGCCACCAACGTCGAAGGGGATCAGATCACCGATGCCGAGAAGCTGCGCGCAGCGCCGCGCGCCCGCGACGCCGCCTGCCGGTCCCGACAGGACGGTGGCGGCCGCGAGCCGCCCCGCCTCGGCAACCGGCGCCATGCCGCCATGGGACAGCACGATGAAGAGGCTGCCCCCGAAGCCCGCGTCCCGCAACCTGCGCTCCAGGTTGGCGAGGTAGAGGCGCACGGCCGGTCCGACATAGGAATTGACGACCGTGGTCGAAACGCGCTCAAACTCCTTGATCTGGGGCAGCACGTCGCTGGAGCGTGAGATGTAGAGGTCGGGCAGTTCGGCCCGGAGCCGCTCCTCGGTGGCAAGTTCGTGCGCCGGGTTCTTGTAGGCGTGCAGATAACAGATCGCGACGGAGGTCGCGCCCGATGTCCGGATCGCGGCGATGGCCTCGCCAAGCGACGCCTCGTCGAGCGGGATCATGACCGAGCCGTCCGGCCGGACGCGCTCCCGCACGCCGAAGCGGCGCTGGCGCGGGACGAGCGGCTCGGGCGGGCTCGAGCGCAGGTCGTAGCGGTCGCCCTTCAGGCCCTCGCGCATCTCGAGAATGTCGCGATGGCCCTCGGTCGTCAGGAGCGCGACCTTCGCCCCCTTGCGCTCGAGCAGCGCGTTGGTTGCGACCGTGGTGCCGTGAACGATCGCGCTCGTCCGGCCAAGCATCTCGGCCAATGGCAGGTCGTGACGCCGGGCGAGTTCCTCCAGGCCGGCGAGCACCCCGATGGACTGGTCGGCGGGCGTCGAGGGCGACTTCGCGAAAATGGTGCGCCCCGCCGCGTCGATCGCCACGAGATCCGTGAACGTCCCGCCAATATCGATCCCGATCCTGAAATTCGACATCTCAATGTGCTCCCTGGGCGGTCACGAGGCCCTGCAAAACGTCATGCTCGTGGGCATCGGCGCTCCGTTCGGTGGCAGGCCCCCATCCGCCGCCGCCGGCGGAGCGGATCTGGAAGACATCGCCGGGCCGGACCAGAATCCCGACCTCCTTGGTCTTGAGCACGCGCGGATCGTGGCCTTCGGACAACAGGCTGTAATGATGTGGCGGGCCGTCCTCGCCGCCGAGCATGCCAAAGGCACCGTAGCGGGCACCGTCGCCGGCGGTGTTGGCGAGCGCTGGCTTCTCCGTCTCGGCAACGAGATCGAGGGCGACGCCAAGGCCGCCGCGATAGCGGCCCTTGCCACCGGAATCGGGCAGGAATTCATGCCGTGCGAAGTGAAGCGGGAAGCGGACTTCCGCGAATTCGATGCTCCCGAATTTCAGGCCGCCGACGGAATCGAACTCGCCGATCGAGGACCAGCCGTCACCGGCGGACGATGCGCCGCCGCCCGGCCTGGCGTGGAACATGTGCCAGATGAACTGGCGGCCGGTGCGCGGATCCTCGCCCTGCAACGCGATCCGGAAACGGCGCCCCCAGCCGCCCATCGCACGCTCCGGGCAGGAATGCGACAATGCGGTCACGATGGCCTGGACAATGCCGTTCGACGGGTGGCTGGTGCACATCGTGACCGGGCGCCCCTCCTCCGCCCATACGATGGTGCCCTCGCGCAGTTTCACGCTTAGCGGCCTGAACGAGCCGTCGTTTTTCGGAACGTCAGGGTCGATCAGATAGGCGAAGGCCATGGCGCAGGCCGATTGGGCATTGGCGTGGGACGAGTTCACGAAGCTGGTCGATTGGGGATCGGAGCCGGTGAGATCGACCTCAATGTCGCTCCCCTTCTTGGTGACCCGCGCATGGATGCGGATATTCTCGCGCCCATGGCCGTCATCGTCCAGGAAGGCTTCTCCCTCGAACACGCCGTCCGCCCAGGTCGACACGATGGCCCGCGTCCGCCGTTCGGCCGCGTCGAAGAACGATTCGATGGCGCCGAGGACCGTCTGGGCGCCGAGGTCGCGCAGCAGTTTCACGATGCGGCGCTCGCCGAGATGCGCGGCGCCGACCATGGCCGCGAGGTCGCCCCTGAAATCGTGGCCGTTGCGCGTATTGAGGGCGAGGAGGTCGAGCAGGTCGTCGCGTTGCCGGCCAGCCTCGTAGAACCTGATCGGCGGCACTCTCAGGCCTTCCGTCCAGATGTCCCGCGCCGACGGATTATAGGCACCGTGCGTGGAGCCCCCGATGTCGCTCTGATGTGCCCGCACCACGGTCCAGAACAGGCGCTCGTCACCACTGAAGACCGGCACGAACGCCGTCAGGTCCGGAAGGTGCGAGCCGCCATAGGCCGGGTCGTTCAGCAGGAAGACGTCGCCCGGCACGATATCGGAAAAGCGCGCCTCGACGGCCCGCGTCGCCCATGGCAGCGCGCCGACATGCACCGGAATGTGATCGGCCTGCGCCACCAGCCGCCCGCCGGTATCGGTGATGGCAATGGAGAAGTCGCGGCTCGAATTCAGGATCTGGGAGAACGACGTGCGCAGCATCGCCTCGCCCATCTCGCTCGTGATCGAGGTGAGGCGATGCTCGACGACCGAGCGGGTGATGGGATCGACCGAGCGTGACATGAACATGGGTCCTTCAGGAATGGAACTGGCCGCCGGGGGCCGTATGAGCGCGGGCGGAATGCTGTTTCGCCCGGAATCAGGCTCGCCCGGCGATCGCGGCGGCCTTGGCGCGCACGAGGGGCGCATGGGAGCGCGAAGCGAGATCGGGAAAGGTCATCGGACTCTCCTGGATGTCATCGGCCGAGATAGGCTTCGCGGACACGGTCGCTCCGGCGCAATTCGTCGGCGGAGCCGGCAAGCACGACCCGGCCGGTCTCGAGCACGTAGCCGCGATTGGCGACCGCGAGCGCCAGCACGGTGTTCTGCTCGACCACGAGGATGGTCAGGCCGGTTTTGCTGATCCGGCCAACCCGGTCGTAAACTTCCTCGGCGAGCCGCGGCGCGAGGCCGAGGGAAGGTTCGTCGAGAAGCAGGAATTTCGGGCGCGACATCAGCGCGCGGCCAATCGCGAGCATCTGCTGCTCGCCGCCGGAAAGCGACCAGCCGAGCTGGTGCCTGCGCTCCTTGAGGCGCGGAAAGAGGTCGAAGACCTGGCCGAGTTCGGCCTCGCAGCTCTTGCCCAGCCGGCGCCAGGCCGCCGTCGCGACGATGAGGTTTTCCTGCACGGTCAAGCCGGGAAATATGCGGCGGCCCTCGGGAGCGTGCGCGATGCCCATGCGGACGCGCTCGGCGCTCGAACGCGGTCCCAGGGGCTCGTCCTTGAACAGCATCTCGCCGCTGCGGACCTTGTTCAGTCCGGAAATCGTCTGGAGGAGCGTCGTCTTGCCGGCGCCGTTGGCACCGATCAGCGCGACCGTCTCGCCGGCGTTTACCGCGAGGTCGACACCACGGAGCGCGACGATGTCGCCATAGGCGACGGTGAGGTCCCTACACGCCAGCATAGGACGACCCCGCACCCAGATAGGCGTCAAGCACGGCCGGATCCGCCTGGATCGCCGTTGGCGTTCCCTCGGCGATCTTGCTGCCGAAGTTGAGCACGACGATGCGTTCGGCCAGCCGCATCACCATGCCCATATTGTGCTCGATCAGGACGATGGCGAGCCTATGCTCGGCCCGGATGGCCCGGAGCCGCGTCATCAGGTCCTCGACCTCGCCGGAGTTCAGGCCGGCTCCCGGCTCGTCGAGCAGCAGGATGCGGGGTTGTCCCGCCAGGGCGCGGGTGAGTTCGACCATGCGGCGATTGCCATAGGTCAGGGCCGAGATTGGTTGATGTGCGAAGCGCTCGAGCCCCATCAGGCCAAGCGTGTCGAGCGCCGCCTTCCGCAAGGCCGTGTCTGACCGGCCGGGCCGGTTGGCGGCTCCGACCATGACGTTCTCCAGCACGCTCAGGCGCTCGAAAAGCCGGCCATGCTGGAAGGTGCGGCCGAGCCCGGCGCGAATCCGGCTATGGGTCGCGGACCTGGTCACATTGCGCGCATTCAGCGTGATCGTGCCGGAGGTCGGCGGCGTGAGGCCGGTGAGGACGTTCAACAGCGTCGACTTGCCCGCCCCGTTCGGGCCGATCAGTGCGACGAACTCGCTTTCGGCGACGCTCAGATCGACGTCGGCCAAGGCCAGCAGCCCGCCATAGCGCTTCGAGATGCCACGCGCGTCGAGAATGGTCATGGCTGCGCCACCTCCGCGGCGGCGGTTTCGGGCGCGGGCGCGCGGCGGCGCCAGCGATCGAACAGGCCGATGATCCCCGTCGGCAGGAAAATCAGGATGCCAAGCATCATCAGGCCGAAAAAGGCCAGATAGCTGTCACCCAGGACACGCAGCCATTCCGGCAGGAATGTCAGCAGGGTCGCGCCGAGGATCGCCCCGACGATGGTGCCTTCCCCGCCGACGATCAGCATCGACAGGAAGGTAATCGACTGGGCGAAGCCGAAATCGTCCGGCGAGACGAAATTGACATGCGTCGCGAACAGGCATCCCGCGACCGCCGCATAGAGGGCCGACAGCGCGAAGGCGGCGACCTTGATGGCGGTGACGTTGATCCCCGTCATCGCAGCAGCCGTCTCATCGTCGCGCACCGCCATCATGGCCCGCCCATGGCGCGAGGACTGGATGAGCGAAGCGACGAACCCGAGACAGGCGAGGATGACGAGCGCGAACCACAGAAACGGCTGTTCGCCGGAGAGCGCATATCCGGCGATGCTGAGGCCGGGTATCTTGGCTATTCCGTTGGTCCCGCCCGTAAGCTCGATCCAGTTGGCGGCGACGATGACGAAGCTGACATTGAGGCCAAGGGTCGCGAGCGCGAGATAATGCCCCTTGAGCCGCAGCAGCGGGAAGCCGATGGCTGCCGCGCACAGGCCGGTCCCGAGGATCGCCGGGACGCTTGCAAGCCATGGCGACCATCCCGCCTGCGTCGTCAGGATGGCCAGAATATAGGCGCCAAGCCCCATGAACGCGGCATGGCCGAGCGAGATCAGGCCGACATAGCCGAACGCGAAGTTCAGCCCGATCACCGAGATGCCCGCGATGGCCGCCAGATTGAGCAGGCGCAGCGCGTATTCCGACACGCTGAGCGAGAGAGCGAACCCGACGACAAGCAGGCCCACTAGGCCGAGAAGACGCAGCGCCATCAGCCCCGATCCTGGATTTTTTCGCCGAAGATGCCCTGTGGCCGGAACAGCAGGAACAGGATCATCACGCCAAAGGCGATCAGGTCCTTGTAGGCCGAGGAGACATAGGACGCGCCCAGCACCTCAGCCAGCCCGACGAAGAATCCGCCCGCGATGGCCCCCGGCAGGCTGCCAAACCCGCCGATCACCGTCGCGGCGAAGGCTTTCAGGGCGATGGGATCGCCCATGTTGACATCGGCGAACCACATCGGCCCAAGCATCAGTCCGGCGATGCCCGCCATGACCGCGGCCAGAATCCACGTGAAGGCGAGCAGCCACTGCACGCGCAGGCCCATCAACCGGGCGACTTTCACGTCCTGCGCGACGGCCCGCATGGCGATGCCGATCGCCGTGCGATGCATGAGGAGCCAGAGCAGCAGGATCAACACGCCGGTCGCGATGACGACCGCGATGGCATGGGCCGAAATGACCGTGCCTCCGAGATCGATCATCATGCCGTCGAAGGGCGATGGCACCGGGAACGGCCACGACCCGAACGTCAGCAGCGCCATGTTCTGTATGGTAATGCCGATGGCGACGGTGCCGATGATCACCGTGACGATGGGGCTTGCGCGCAGCGGCAGATAGACGATCAGGTAGAACAGCGCGCCGAAGAGCGCCATCACCACGAGCGCGCCGATATAGCCGACAGGCATCGGCCAACCGGCGTTCACGAGCGTCGCCACCCCCGCGAAGGTGCCGACCATCACGAACTGGCCCGCCGCGAAATTCACCACGCCGGTCGCCGAATAGACGATCACGAAGCCGATCGCGGTGAGCGCGTAGATGCTGCCGAGCGCCAGCCCGTTCGTCAGGAGTTGGATGAGGTCAGCCATCAATCACCAAGGTGGACGTGCAACGCCTGTGGCCGATGGCAGCCCGCCCGGGGCTGCCGGTGGCGGCATCAGCCGAGCTTGAGGCGTTCGACGAGCTCGAGGGTCTTGGTGCCGGGCTTCGCCTTGACGACGGCGACACCATGAACGCCGTTGCCCTCCTGGTCGAAGGAGAAGGTCTGCCCGATCCCGTCCCACGCCTTCTGTGACGCGATCCAGTCGCGCAGGGCCTTCGGGTCGGTCCCGACCTTGCGCAGCCCCTCGGCGAGGATGAGCGCGCCATCATAATAGGCCAAGCCGTAAGCGTCGCCATCCTGGCCGAACTTCGCCTTGTAGCGCGTGACGAAATCGGCCATCCGGCCGCCGACGCTCGCATCGACGAATGTGTCGATCACACCCCAGACATTCACCAGATCCGCAGGCGACAGCAACTGGACCGAGGCCGGCAGGAAGGACGCGGAGGAGGCGATGACCGGCGTCTTCAGTCCGAGCGCCTTGATCTGGCGCAACAGAAGAGCGCCATCCGCCGGATAGACGAAGGTCAGGATGACATCCGCGCCCTTCTCCCGAAGCCGCAATAACTGCGCCGAGTAATCCTTGTCGTTCTGGCCATAGGCCTCGGACCCCACCGGGGTCACGCCCGCGGCTTCGAGCTGCTTGGCCGCCGCCTGCGCGCCGCCCTGCCCGAAATCGTTCTGGATGTACATGATCCCGGGCTTCGTCGCCTTGAGGATTTTGGCAAACTGCGCCATGCCGTGCGCGGCGAGCGAATCCGTTGGCCGGATCCGGAACATCCAGCCATTGCTGCTCGCGGAGACGGCGACGGCGCCGCCGGCATACATGACCGGAATGCCAGCCTTCACGACTTCGGGCGCGGTGGCGAGATTCTGGGTCGAGTAGCTGGACAGGAAGACGAACGGAGGCTTGGTATCCTGGACGAGTTTCACGAACGCGCTGACAGCCGTGCTGTTGGACGTGCCGGTATCCTCGATCACGAACTTGATGGGGCGGCCATTGATGCCGCCGGATTTGTTGATGTCCTCCTCGGCCATGGTCAACGTGTTGAAATACTGCTTGCCCGACAGCGACAGCGGACCGGTCGTCGGAATGGCAGCGCCAATGGCGATCGGCTCGCCGGCCGCGAAGCTGGGCCGGGCCCAGGCGCCTGCGGCGACCCCGGCAGCAAGAGAGAGAATGCCCCGTCGTGTCGTTATCATTGTCGCCCCCCGAGCCGTTACCGGCTTGTGTTTTGTGTGTAAATTCGCTAGTTCCGTTATCCGGAACAAAATTCCACTTTATGACGTGAGGCTAGACTCCGATTAGATCGACTGTCAATCCCGGCGCGGAGGGAAAAGCGCGCATGGTCGAGGCGAAGGCTTCCGGCCGCTCTCAAAAGCCGTCCCTGGCAAGCAAGGCCGGGCAAGAGAGCGTGACGAGCCCGCTCCATCGATACATGGTCGTCCTGGAACTGGTCTCCGCCTTTCCGGACGCCCTCATCCTGACCGATGTCAGCACCCTGCTCGGCCTGCCGAAAACCACGGCCCATCGCCTCCTTTCGGGGCTGGCGCGCGTCGGGCTGGTGGAAGGCGGCGGCAGGAGCAGCAGGTTCAAGCTCGGAGACCGCTTGATCCGGCTGATGCACAATTCGGCCGTCGACGGCTGGATTTCGGCGCTCGCGCAGCCACATCTCGAAGTCGTCAACGCGAAACTCGGCGAGACCAGCTTCCTGGCCCGGATCGTCGGGCACCGCATCCTGGTCGTCACCAGCGAGTCCCCCGAGGTGCATTGGCGCAGCTACGTCCAGCCCAACATCGAAATGGCGCCGCATGCGGCCGCGAGCGCAAAGGCCATCCTGGCATTCCAGACGGAGGCCATCGTCGCCAAGGCGCTCGCCGAGCCGCTGCCGCGCCTGACCGCCTATACCAACACCGATCCGGATGCTGTGCGCGCGATTTATGCTCAGGCGCGCGAAGACGGTTTCGCAACCTGCGTGTCCGAGATCGACGAAGGGCTCGGGGGGCTGGCCGTGCCCGTCATCCAGGCCGGCAACCGCATCCTTTACAGTCTCGGCGTCACCGGCCCCGTCCAGCGGATCATGGATGACGGCCTGGAAAACCGCATCGCCGTGCTCAAGGAGGTGTCCATCGCGCTCGCCAAGACGCTGAGCGCCGGCTCCGCCATCGCCGCCCGGACACAGAACCCGGCTTGAGCGCCGGGTTGCGCGATGGCTCAAGCCTTCGCCAGATAGCCGCGGGCGAGATCGCCCGCGATCGCTGCCTCAGGGCGCTCGGATGCCGGCCCATACCCGCCGCCGCCCGGCGTTCGCACCTGAATCCAGTCGCCGACCTCAAGGGCGTACCCCTCGCCTTTCGATACATGCGGCGGCAGCGTCACCTGCCCGCGCTGGCACACCTCGATCGCAAGCGTCCCGCCAGGCTCTCCTCCCATCAGGCCGGCCGGCCCGGTCACGCCGTGATCCATCACGAAGGCCGCCTTGGCTTCGCCGCGAAGCAGCTTGACGCGATAGTTGAGGCCGAAGCCGCCGCGATGCCTCCCGGCCCCGGCTGAACGCTCCCGGATGGCATATTCCTCGTAGAGGATGGGGAAGGCCTGCTCGAGCACCTCGATCGGCTGCGTCTTGGCGATGCTCAGGCTGGAGCAGCCGTTGGTCAGGCCATCGCCATCCTTCCAGGCGCCGTACCCGCCGCCGCTGAACATATACATGATATAGCGCCGGTCCTCGTCCGGGTCGTATCCGCCGAGGCTGAAGTTGCCGGAGGTGCCGAATGGCGCCGCGAACATCCGCTCGGGCATCGCCTTGCCCATGGCGCCGAACACCGATTCCATCACGCGCTGGCACACCTCGGCCGCCGCCCCGGCGCAGGGCCGCGGATACTGCGCGTCGAGGAAGGTGCCAACCGGCCGCTCGACCTTGAGTGGCGCAAAGCAGCCGGCGTTGATGGGCACGTCCGGGAAAATATGCTTCATCGCGATGTAGATGGCCGAGGTTGCAAGATCGGCCGGGCAATTCATCGGGCCCTTGCAGGGTGGGCTCGAGCCCGCGAAGCTGAACGTGATCTGCGCGCCTTGCACGGTCATGGCCAGGCGGATCGCCAGCGGCTCGAAGACGACGCCATCGCTGTCATTGTAGACGGTCGCCTCGTAAGTCCCGTCGGGCACCGACGTGATGTGAGCGCGCATCATCCGCTCCGACCGGGCTTTCAATTCCCCGATCGCGGCCTCGACGGTATCCGCGCCATAGCGGTCGAGGAGAGCCGTGAGTCGCTTCGCGCCAACCTTGAGCGCGCTCATCTGGGCTTTCAGGTCGCCGAACCGCTCTTCGGGAACTCGGACGTTGTTCAGGACCATCTGCACGATGTCGGGGTCGATCGCGCCGCGGCGCTGGATCTTGACCGGCGGGATCCGCAGCCCTTCCTGCTGGATTTCGGTCGCGGTGCTGGTGAAGCCGCCGGGCACCATGCCGCCGGTGTCGCTCCAATGGGCGACGTTCGACAGGTAGCACCACAGCCGGCCCTGATAGTGGAATGGCGCCAGCATCCTGACGTCCATCAGGTGTGTGCCGCCGAGATAGGGGTCGTTGACGATGATGACGTCGCCGTCCTCCAGATCGCGGCGCAGCCGGATGATGTGCTGGGTAGAGAATTGCAGGATGCCGATGAAGCTCGGCAATCCGGTATCGCCCTGCGCGATCACCTCGCCGGTGTCACGGTGATAGAGGCCGTTGGCCCGATCCAGGCCCTCCGAGATCACGGGCGAGAAGGCGGTTTTCTCGTGGACGAGGTCCATTTCCGACGCAACCTGCTTGAGGCCGTTCTGAATGACGGAGAGGAGGACCGGATCGAAGGCGATCGTCTGGCTCACGCGATGTCTCCCACTGCGATCACGAGGTTGCCTGACGGATCGACGGTGAGCGAGGCTCCGGGGTCGAGAACCGTGGTGGCATCCAGTTGCTCGATGATGGCCGGTCCGCTGATCGTCGCACCGACGGCCAGATGCTCGCGGCGCAGGATTGCCGTCTCCCAGCCCCGGCCATCGAACCAGACCTCGCGCTGCCGGATCGCCGGCTCGGCTGGCGCCGCATGGCGCGCGAAAAGCCCGCCGTCGATACTGCGCCGCGTTCCCAGGACGGTCGTGCGGAGACTGGCCAGCATCGCGCGCATCTCGCCGAGTTCGATCTCGAAACGCGCGCGATAGAGCTGGCAGAACGTCGCGAAGACGCGGCCCGGGTCGAAGCCGGGGCCAGTCACCGGAATGCGGAAAACATGGCTTTGGCCACGAAACAGCAGGTCGGCCTCGTGTTTGACGACCAGCCCTTCGATTGGGACCCCGTCATCGGCCACCTGCGCTTCTCCCGCGGCGCGATGCTCTGCGAGGATCGCATCCATCTCGGCGCCGTCGCAATCGAGCAACGGCCTGCCAACCGAGCGCACGAAGTCGTGCCGCAGATCGGCCAGGATGCAGCCGAGCGCCGATGTGGCGCCGGGATAGCGTGGCACGAGCACCTTCGGAATGCCGAGTTCGCGCGCAAGCGCCGTCGCATGCAGGGCGCCCGCGCCCCCGAAAGCGAAGACGGCATAGTCGCGCGGATCCTCGCCGCGCTCGATCGAGACCATCCGGATCGCTCCGGCGAGATGATTGGTGGCGACCGCCAGGATCGCCGCCGCCGCCGCCCTGGCATCGAGGCCAAGCGGCCGGCCGATCACGCGCTCGATCATGTCGCGCACCCGGTCGACGGGCACCGGGTGTTCCACGCCGGGCATGGCGGCGGGGTCGAGCCGGCCCAAGACGAGATTGGCATCGGTCACCGTCGGCTCGCTCCCGCCGCGCCCATAGCAGATTGGCCCCGGCCAGGAGCCGGCGCTGCCAGGCCCGACCTGAAGCAGACCCGCCTTGTCGATCCGGGCAATCGATCCGCCACCGGCCCCGATGGTATGAACATCGATCATCGGCACGCGCACCGGCACGCCATAGGCGACGTCCTTCTCCGCCGAAAGGGCCGGCTGGCCGTCCTTGATCAGGCTGACGTCGAAGCTCGTGCCACCCATGTCGCAAGCGATCACGTTGCGGTAACCGGCCTCGCTTCCGATCCGGGCCGCCGCCAGCGCGCCCGCCGCCGGCCCGGACATCACGGTCTGCGCCGCGCGATCGGATGCGGCACGCGCCGTCATCGTGCCGGCATTGCCTTGCATGATGAGGAGCTTCCGGTTCATCCCGTTGGCCGCCAGCTCCTCCTCCAGGCGCGACAGATAGCGCCACAGCAAGGGCTGGATGTAAGCGTTGACCGCCGCCGTCGACCCACGCTCGAACTCCCGCACCTCGCGCAGGATCTCATGCCCGACCGTGACGTGGCGGTTCGGCCAATGCGCGCGCGCGATGGCGGCGGCGCGCAATTCATGCGCCGGATTGGCGTAGGAATGCAGGAAATGGATCACGAGAGCTTCCACGCCCGCCTCGAGCAACGCCGCGACGGCCCGCCTGACGGCGGCCTCGTCGAGCGGCGTGATGACTTGTCCGGCCGCTCCCATCCGTTCCGGAACCTCGACGCGGCAATCCCTCGGAATGATCGCATCGAAGCTGCCCGTCAGCCCGTAGAGATTGGGCCGGGTGCGACGGCCCAATTCCAGCATGTCGCGAAAGCCGGTCGTGGTGATCAGGCCGCAGCGCACGCCTTTGCGCTCGAGGATCGCGTTGGTGCCCACGGTTGTGCCATGCACGAAGCTGGTGACCTCGGCGAGCGGAATCCCGAGCGCCAGCAGGCCCGCGATCACGCCTTTTGACTGGTCGCCCGGCGTCGATGGCACCTTGGCGACCCGAAATGTCCGCCCGTTCCGCCCCACCGCCATGATGTCCGTGAACGTGCCGCCGACATCGACCCCGACCTGCCAATTTTCCACTGGCTTCCCCTATTCCGATAATCGGAACTATGTTCCGATTAATGCCAGCGTATCGTGGCCGGAGAGCGTGTCAAGATGCCGCCCGTGGCGCGCGTGTTGCGCCCGGTCGTGCGGCGGCGGCAAGCAAGGCCCAGGCAGGTCGCCATGGTCGCGATCACCGAGCGCGCAATGCCGGCCGGGGCGATGTGCGCCACGCGCCATCCCAGGCAGCTGACATTGCCGATCATCGACAAGCGCGGCGAGAGCATTTCGCAAAAAATGCGGCTACCGGTTTGCTGCGAAATGCGCGCGCGTCATGAACCCAGGTGCGTTCACGCATTCGGCCCTGAATTTGCGCGATGAGCTGAGAACTGGAGACGGTTCAGGCCCGACCAACCAGCTGCCCCGTGGCGCGATCGAAGAAGTGAAGCGTGCCTGCCTCGACATGCAGCGCCAACGGCTCGCCGAGGGTCAGCTTGCAACGATTGTCGAGCCGGGCGCGTATCAGGCCCTCCGGCAGGGTGAGCGTGACGATGGTTTCCGCGCCGAGCTGTTCGATGCTTGAAACCGTGCCGGTGATCGCGCCGAGAGACGTCGCGCCGGCGTCGAGCGCGAGTTCCTCGGGGCGGATGCCGAGCGTGACCGCGCCGGGCTTCAGCGCCGTCTCGAGCCGCAACCGCGTCTCGGCGATCCGCAGCTCGCTGCGCTCTCCGGCTGCAATGATCTCGGCGGGAATCAGGTTCATCGGCGGCGAGCCGAGAAAGCCGGCGACGAAAGCATTCTGCGGTTCCCTGTAGACCGCCATCGGGGCGCCGACCTGCATGACGTGGCCATCCTTCATGATGCAGATGCGCGAGCCCATCGTCATCGCTTCCACCTGATCGTGGGTGACGTAGATCATCGTCGCGGCCAGGCGCTGGTGAAGGGTGGAAAGCTCGCCGCGCATGTTGACGCGCAGCGAGGCGTCGAGATTCGACAAAGGCTCGTCGAACAGGAACACCTTCGGATCGCGAACGATCGCGCGCCCGACGGCCACGCGCTGGCGCTGGCCACCCGAAAGGGCGCTCGGCCGGCGTTCGAGATAGGGTTCGAGCCCAAGGCTCAGCGCTGCCTTCGCGACGCGCCGCTCGATTTCGGCCGGGGAAATGCGGCGCCGGCGCAGGCCGAAGGCAAGGTTGTCGCGCACGTTCATGTGCGGATAAAGCGCATAGGACTGGAACACCATGGCGATGTCGCGGTCCTTGGCGGCGACATCATTGACCTTGCGGCCGTCGATCATCACCTCGCCTTCGCTGATGGTTTCCAGCCCGGCGATCATGCGCAGCGTCGTCGACTTGCCGCAGCCGGAGGGGCCGAGAAGCACCATGAATTCGCCGTCGGCGATCGACAGGTCAACGCCTTCGACGACCGCGGAGGCGCCGAAACGTTGGCCGAGGCCTTTGAGTTCAACCGTTGCCACCTGCGCGCTCCTACTTGACGGCGCCTGCCGTCATGCCCTGGATGAGCCGTTCCGAGAAAAAGGCGTAGAAGACCACGACGGGGATGACGGCGATCATCATCGCGGTGGCGATCATGCCGATATCCTCCATCTGGTCGCCCATGAATTTCTGGATGCCGAGCGGCAGCGTGCGCTTTTGATCGTCGCTGATCAGCACCACGGCATAGAGGAAATCGTTCCAGAGATAGATGAAGTTGAGAATGATCGTCGTGGCGATCGCCGGAAAGCCGACCGGCAGCGTGATCTTCCAGAACACTTCGAGACCGCCATAGCCGTCGATCCTGGCGGCCTCGTAAAGCACCTCGGGAATACGCGCGAAGAACGCCTCGAGCAGATAGACCGTCAGCGGAAGCTGGACCGCGACATAGACCAGCGTCAACCCGGTCAGGCTGTCGTACAGGTTGTACTCGACCATGATCTGGAACAGGGCGATGATGGTGATCTGCGGCGGGAAGATGATGGTCGAGAAGATCGCCGCGCCGATGAAGCGGCGGCCGCGAAAACGATAGCGGGCGAGGGCATGGGCCGCCATGGCGCCGACGATGGTGACGATGACGACCGCCGCCGCGCAGACGATGACGCTGTTCCAGAAATACACGCCGTAGTTCGAATTCGTCCACGCCTCGATATATTTCTCCCAGTGCAGGGTTCGCGGCAGGCCGTAAGGCGCGGCCATGATCTCGGGCGTCGTCTTCAGCGACATGCTCGCCACCCAGACGAACGGCCCGGCAGCGTATACGGTGTAAAGCACGAGGGCCGACGTGAGCGCGGCCCGCCCGAGCCAGTTGCGTGCCATGATCAGAACTCCAGCCGTTCGCGCTGGCGCAGGAGAGCGGTCAGCCCGATGACGGCGGCGATGACGACCAGGAACCAGATCACCGCGATGGCGGAGGGGTAGCCGAGGTCGAAGCTGCGCCACTCGAATGCGCGTTTGTAGATGTAGGTGGAGGCGGTTTCGGTCGACCACAGCGGGCCGCCGCGCGTGGTGATCCAGACCAGATCGAACACTTTCATGCGGCTGATGAAGGCAAGGACGAGCAGGTTCAGCAGCGTCGTCCGCAGCATCGGCACGACGATGTGGACCAGTTTCGCCCACCAGCCGCAATCGTCGAGCTCGGCCGCCTCCAGCACCTCGGTGGGCAGCGAATGGAGCGCTGCCAGGCACACGACCATGTTGAAGCCGACCCATTTCCAGCTGTCGGCGATGATGAGGGCCGGCAGGGCGGTCTCCGGATCGCCGAGCCAGGCCCGCGTCCAGCTTTCCAGCCCCAATGCGCGCAGAAGCAGGTTCAGCGCGCCCCAGTCGAAATTGTAGATCCACGACCACAGGATGGCGACGACGACGGTGGCGATCAGCACCGGCGTGAACCAGACGATGCGGAAGAAGCGGGCGAACGGCACCTTGGCGTAGAGAGCGAGCGCCAGCAGCAGGCCGAGGCCGACATCGATGAACGGCTCGAGCGCCGACCACAGCAACGTGTTGAACACCGCGCGCCGGAAGGTGTTATCCGACAGCAGCACCTCGCTGAAATTGCGCAGGCCGACGAAGCTCTCGCCGCCATTGGGGCGGATTTCGAACAGGCTGTTGTAGAAGGTGCGGGCGACCGGATAGGCGGTGAAGCCAATGAACAGCACGAGCGCCGGCGCCAGGAAAACCGCGATCTCCAGTCGGGCGCCTGCCAGCCACCTGCCGCTCCGGAATGCCTTCCCCGCCATTCCTCTCCCCCTTTGGCGCCGCGATTGCGAATCCGTTATTTTATATTAACGTATACGCTAATATGCGCTATAGCAGAATACTGTGTCAAGCTGACAATGCCGGCTTGCGGCTCGCGCGCAAGTTTGGCGTGATGATCCATATCGCGTTCGGAATAGAGGATTGCCCATCACGAACCACCCCGATGCCGAGAACCGCAGCGGCCACAAGCACTCCTTCGCGGAGGAAGCTTTTCGGCGGTTGAAGGCCCAGATTCTCGATAATGTGCTGCCGCCGGGCTACCGGGCGCTCGAAGCCGAGATCGCCCTCGAACTCGGCATGAGCCGGACGCCGGTGCGCGAGGCGCTGATGCGGCTGCAGGCCGAGGGCCTCATCCGCGTCGAGCCGCGCCGCGGCATGCTGGTCCTGTCGATTTCCCCGGAGGAGATGACCGAGATTTACGACGTGCTGACGGCGCTGGAAATCACCGCCGCCGAGCGGCTCGCCGCGCAGCAACCGGACGAGGCGACGCTGCAACCGTTGTGGGATGCGGTCGATGACATGGACGCGGCGCTGGCAAGCGATGATCTCGACCGCTGGGCCGATGCCGACGAGTCCTTTCATCGCTCGCTGGTCGAGCTTTGCGGCAACCGGCGCCTCGCGGCGACGGCATTGACGTTTCGCGACCAGATCAGGCGGACACGCCATCTGACCTTGCGGCTGCGCGCGAGGCCCATCCGCTCCAACGAGGCCCATCGCGATCTCCTTCGGACCATCGCGCGCGGCGACGCGGAGGCGGCCTTCGCCATCCATCGCGGCCAGCGCCAGCGCGCCGGCCGCGAGTTGATGGACATTCTCCGGCGCTTCCGGCTGGAGAATATGTAGCGGGCTTGCCGGTCAGCTCTTCTTCGTGCACGCCGCCGCCATGGTATCGATGGCCTTGTCGACGCTGACGAGCCCGGCGGGCAGGCCGACATTCATGACCTGCTTGTAGGCATCGAGGCAGCCGCCGCGCAGCCGGTCGAACAGCGCGCCCAGGAACGGTTTGGTGCCGGTATTGGCGGCGGCCAGATCGTCGAAATACTCCTTGTGGTCGGTCGTCAGCTTGGAATAGTCGACCTTGGCGCCGGTCTGGACGAGCACGGTCGAGACCCATTTCGCCGCCATGTCCGGCGTCGCCATCTCATTCAGCAGATCGGCGGCCAGCTTGATGTTCTTGCTGGCGGCATTGATCACATAGCTGCCACCGACGCGGCTGGTCTTGCAGGTCGGGCAGGCGGCGTCGGGCGGCACGGGATAGTTCATCAGGCCAAGCGGAAAGCCGACGGGCTGGCCGCCCTTATCCGGCGGATTGAAGGCGCGGCTCGGATAGAAGCTGCCCATCGGCAGCATCACCCCGCCTGGTTTCCGGTAGAAATAGGCATGGGATTCGCCGAGCTTGAGGCTGGCAATGCTCTTGGGGAAGGCCCCGGCGGCGGCGAGATCGTGGATATAGGAGAACACCGAGACGACGCGCGGGTCCTTGTAGCTGAGCGTGCCGTCGATCAGCTTCTCGTAATCCTCAGGTCCGAGCTTCTTGAGCAGCAATTCGCCGAACAGATAACCGCCGGGATAGTCACGATCGGCAACGCCGACGACAATCGGCGTCACGTCGCCGGCCTGCGCTTTCTTGACCAGATCGAGAAACGCATCGGTCTTGAGATGGCCGCCAGGCGGCAACTCCACACCGAAGCGCTTGGCGAGATCCTTGTTGTAATAAAGCTCGATGGTTTGCGCTTCGAGCGGCAGCCCATAGAGCTTGCCGCCATGCGTCCAGCCCGCCTTGGCCCAATCCTCGAGATTATCGGTGTTCAGAAGGCCGTCGAGGGGCGCAATCAGGCCGTTATCGATATACTCGACCTGGAACGGGTCGGCGTAGAAGATGTCCGGGCCGCGCCGGGCGCGCAAGGCCGATTGCAGCGCCGCGTTCAACGGCCCTTTCTGATACCAGCTGATCGCGACCTTCGCGCCGGGGTGCTTGGCCTCGAAGCGCCGCGCGGCCTCCTCGACGAAGGCGACCTTGGCCTGCTCATCCGCCCAATGGCTCCACAAGGTGATCGTCTGCGCATGCGCGGCGCTGCCCGCCAGGCCGGCGAGCCCGGCGGCAGCACCCAGAATCCAGCGACCGATGTTCATGATGTCACTCCCTGTTGCGCGGGGGCGTTTTCGCCCTCCATCGAAATGACCTGCGCCACGGCGCGGCCGAATCCTTGCGTGCCGAGCGGGCCGCCGAGATCGGCGGTGCGCAGATGCGGCTGCGCAAGCACGGTATCGATGGCATCCGCGATGCAAGCGGCGGCGTCCGTCAACGCGGCCTTGCCGTGGCGTTCGCCGAGCCAGGCGAGCAGCATGCCGGCCGAGAGAATGAGCGAGGTCGGGTTGGCCCGGTCCTGGCCGGCAATGTCGGGCGCCGAGCCGTGCTGGGCCTGCGCCGCGCACAGCCCGTCGCCGGCATTGATCGCGCCCGCGAGCCCGAGGCTGCCCGACAGTTCGGAGGCGAGGTCGGACAGGATGTCGGCATAGAAATTGGTCGCGCAGATCACGTCGAAGCGCGACGGGTCGCGCACCAGCAGCGCGCACATCGCGTCGATGATGACTTCCTCGAGAACGACGTCCGGGAATTCGGCGGCGACCTTGCGCACCTCGCGCAGGAACAGGCCGTCCGACAGGATGAAATTGTTCGCCTTGTGCACGGCGGTAACCTTCTTGCGGCGCTTGCGGGCGAGTTCGAACGCCCTGCGCGCGATGCGCTCGCAGGCGAAGGCGGAAATCTTGCGCACCGACAGGGCGAGATCGGGCGTCGGCATGAACTCGCCGGAGCCGGCCACCATGTTGCGGTCGGGATAGAAGCCTTCCGTCGCCTCGCGCATGATGACGAGGTCCATCGGCGCGCGCGTCTGGCCGATGCCGGGCCGGCTGCGCGCCGGGCGGACATTGGCGTAGAGATCGAGCTTGACGCGGACAGCGGCCGAGACGTTGACGCCGCCGGCATCGCGCGGCGGATAATCGAGATGCGAGATCGGCCCCAGAATGATGCCGTCGACCTGGCGCGCGCGTTCCAGCACCGCGTCAGGGCAGGTCGAGCCGCAGCGGTCATAGGCCTTGAAGCCGATATCCGCCATCTCGAAGCACAGGCCGAGCCCGAAACGGCGATCGACCGCTTCGAGGACGGCGAGCGTCGCCGCCGTGATCTCTTCGCCGATGCCGTCGCCAGGGAGGGTGAGAATGCGCATGCCGGGACCGTCCAGTGGATGTCGCCGGCAATTTCTATCAATGTATACGCTAAGTCAATAACAATGAATCCGCAAATCACGACCTTAGCGCGACATTGGCGCCGGTCTGCGATAGACACGGCCCGGCGTATCGCGGCGCGCCTTGGTCATGACCTCCCTGCCAAGCACGGCCTCGATGGCGTCGAGAGTGACGGCATCGTCGATCCGCCGGAATGGCAGCGTCTGGAGCCGGCCCTCAGCGGGAGGATGCAGGGGCGTATGCGGCCAGTCGGAGCCCCAAAGCAGCCGGTCCGGTGCCAGCGCGGCCACGCGGCGCGCGACGGGCAGCGCCGCCTCAAAACCTCCCGGCAGGCGTTCGAGTGCCGAAAGCTTGACGAATATATTGGGCGCGCTTGCCAGGCGCGCCAATGCCGCTAAGCTTTCGGCGTCGCTCTGCGCCGACAGGCCGGCGAGATGATCGAGGACGATGGGAACCCGCGCCGTCGCGACAAGGCCGGCCAGGGGAGAAAGCGCGTGCGGGCCGATCTGCAACTCGAGATGGCGCCCGCTCTGCCGGCTGATGGCGAGCCCATGTTCGAGGCGCCGCTGCGACATGTCCGACCATGGACCGCGAAGATCGAGCCGGAGCGCGACGATGCGCGGATGCGACGGCGGCGGGCCGGCCATTTCAGGGCAGGCGCCAACGGCGACCGCCACCTCGCCGAGCGCCTCGAGCGCATCGATCAGGCAACGATGGTCGTCGCCGTAGACGGTCGGCTGCACCAGCACGACATGCGACGCAGCGACCGCGCGCAGGTGCTGCCGCAGCATGGCGAGATCGGCGACGGACGGCGTATAGCGCCGCCCGGAAGCCAGCGCATAGCGGTCGGGGTGGCCGAAAACATGGACGTGGCAATCCCAGGTCACCTTATGTCTCCCAGCCAGGCGAGATGCGGCGCGAGCATGGCGCCGGGCAGCCGTTCCACCGTGCTTTGCTCCGCCGAGCGGTAGGCGGCGAAGGTGGCGTCGAGCGTGCGGAGATTGTCGGCCGGGCCGGTCTCGAACGCGGTGCCGCGCCGCAGCGCCTCGGCGAAATGCCCGATCGTGGCGGCATAGCTGCGCGCATAGGCGTCGGCGGTATCGACCATCAGCCGTTCGCGGCGTTGGCCCTCTGGCGTTTCAACCACCGTGTCGACCTCTCCCGCGCGCGACACCGTGAGCAGCCCTTTCGTTCCTTCGATGCGCAACGTCTCGCTCGGGGCGGGCGGGTCGTCGGCGCCAAGCGTCGCATAGCTGCGCTCGAGAATCGCCTGGGCATCGGGAAAGCGCAGCATCAGGCTGGCGACGTCCTCGCCGACGATGTCGTGCGAAACACGCTGCATCATGGCGACGATCGACGAGGGTTCGCCGAGCAGGAAACGGGCCACGTCGATCTGGTGGATCATCGATTCGAGCACGACGAAGCGCGCGAGCTTGCGGAAGAACGGCTGCCGCTGCAGACTCCAGGGTACCGGGTGACGCTGGGTCGGCACCGTGCCGGGCATGCGCAAATCCGAGCGCAAATAGAACGGCCTGCCGATGCGCCCCTCCGCCAGCGCCGCCCTGGCAACGCGATACCACGGCCGGAAGCGGAAATTCTCGTGCACCATCAGCCGGATGCCGGCGTCGCGTGCGGCGCGCACGGCATCAAGGGCATCCTCGAGGCTTTCCGCCAGCGGTTTCTGGCAAATGACATGCGCGCCGGCCCTGGCTGCGAGCCGCACATGCGCGACATGGCATGCCACCGGCGAGCAGATATCGACCACGTCAGGTTTCAGGGCCGCGAGCGCGGCGGCGGCATCGCCATGGACCTCGGGGATGCCGAAGGCCTGGGCGCGCGCCCGTGCGGCAGATTCGTCGGGCGAGACGATGCCGACCACCGCCGCGCCCGCTTTCGCCCAGCCGGCGAGATGGTAGGGGCTGACGAAACCGGAGCCGATCAGGAGAACGCGCATTTTCCTCAACTCGTACGTTGATGAAAATCAACGTATGCATTATTGATGGGCCATGTCCAGAATCGTCCTCATTCACGCCGTTCGTGTTGCCATGCCGCCGATCGCCGAGGCCTTCGCGGAATTGTGGCCCGAGGCTAGCCTCGTCAACATCCTCGAGGATTCGCTCAGCCCCGACCGGGCGCGGGAAGGCGACCTGACATCGGGCATGACGGCACGGATCAGGGCGCTCGGCAACTATGCCGTGCAAGCGGGTGCGGACGGTGTCCTCTATACGTGTTCGGCGTTCGGCCCGGCGATCGAAGCCGCTGCACGCGAACACGCGGTTCCCGTCCTGAAACCCAACGAAGCCATGTTCGACGAAGTGCTCGCCATTGGCGGCAGGGCCGGCATGGTTGCGACCTTCGCGCCGTCCATTGCCTCGATGGAAGCGGAGTTCCGGGATGCCGCGGCAAAAGCTGGCAAGGCTGCTTCCCTGCGCACCGTGCTGGCCGAAGGGGCCATGGCGGCCTTGCAGGGCGGCGACGGCGCCGAGCATGATCGCCGCGTGGCCGAGGCGGCGACGACGCTCGCTGGTTGCGATGTCATCATGCTTGCGCATTTTTCCACGGCACGTGCGCTTGCGGCGACCGAGAAACGCACCAAGGCGCATGTCAGCACGGCGCCGCATGCCGCGGTCAAGCTCCTGAAGCGACAGCTCTCAACATAGCGAGACCATTGGCTCGGTCTAATGCGATTTTTGCTCTAGCGGCCCGAAGCCGGCGAACCGCCCTTCTCGATGAAGCTGCGCAGTTCTTCGAGTGAAGCGAAGCTGTAAAGGCCGTTCGGCGTCAGCGCTTCGACGGAGCCATCGCCATACATGGTGTAGCTGTTCGCCCCCACCGTGTAGCTGCCGATGACCTTGCGGCCGGATTGTTCGGGTTCCGTGGCTGATTCCTCGCCAAGCGGCGCTTCCTGCGTGCTCGCCTGCTCGGCCTCGGCCGGTTCGGGCGTGAATTGCGCGCCGCCATGCCACGGCGGCAAATCCTCGATGACCGCTTCCTCGACGGCCGCTTCGGACGGCCCGTCTCCAGCCTCTGCCTGCGGCTCGTCTCGCGGCTCGGGAGCGGCAGGTTGCTGCTCCGCGTCGGATTCCCGCTCCGCTTCGGGCGTCTGCGGCGCCATGGCGGGCGGGCCAAAAATGCCGCCGAGTCGGTCACGCCCGCGCGTCAGCCGCGCAGCATCCAAGTCAGGCACGAGGTCAGGCGCGAGATCGGGCTCGGCCTCCAAGGCCGGCTCGGCCGGCGCCTCGGATTCCTGCTCCTTCTCGCCCTGATGATGGGTTTCGTGCGCCTGACCGGCTCCGAAAGCGGCTTCGGCCGGCGCCGCTTTCGGTGCTTCCGGCGCCAGCAGGTCGTCAAGCCCGAGATCGACCTCCGGCAGCGGACGCAACGCGAATGGCGCGGCGCTAGGCTCCGGCGCGGCCGGCACAGCGCCGGCGTCGTGCTGCGCGGATTTTTCCCGGCCAGGCGCGTCTTGCCCGGCCTTCTCGGGCAAAAGCGTTGTCGCGGCGGCGGCAACGGCGGCGATGCCGATCTCGCCCGGCAGGCCCGGCCGCTGATCCCGGGCCGCTGGCAGGCTGCTGCCGCGCAACGGCGGCACGGGCGCGGCCTCACGCGCCAGGCCGGTCTCGCTGCCAATCTCGCGGCCAAGCAGCCGTGACAATTGCTTCAACCTGACCGAGAGCACCGTCAGGCCGATCATGATCGCGCCGGCGCTGGCGGCGATCGTGCCCGAAACCGTATAGGCGACACCGCGCTCGGTGCCGCCGAGATCATATCCGAAATACAAGGCGGCAAGGCCGCATACGCCACACAGGGCCGCCAGCACGCCCAAAACAATCGACATCGTAACCTCTTGACGGCGGTGCTTATGCTACCTGGTTAAGACTAAACCGAAATGCGTCATATGCAACTTCCGGCAACCCGATGCGTTCCCTTGCTGGGGCGTTCCGCGCCCGAATGCCGGAATATCGGGGCGCCCAGTTGCCCAAGGCACCGGTCCGGACTAGGTACATAGTGTCAGCCGTGATGATGCTGCTCCGGCAGCCCCACGCTCGCAATAAAGGATTCTCGCAATGACTTTCAGCCTGCCCGAACTGCCTTACGCCTACGAGGCGCTGCAGCCCTATATGTCGAAGGAAACCCTCGAGTTCCACCACGACAAGCATCATCAGGCCTATGTCACCAACGGCAACAACCTCTTGAAGGGCTCGGAGTTCGAGGGCAAGTCGCTCGAGGAGATCGTCAAGGGCTCGTTCGGCAAGAATGCCGGCCTGTTCAACAATGCCGGCCAGCATTACAACCACGTCCATTTCTGGAAGTGGATGAAGCCGAATGGCGGCGGCGACAAGCTGCCGGGCGCGCTCGAGAAGAAGATCGTCGCCGATCTCGGCTCGGTCGCCAAGATGAAGGAAGATTTCGCCGCCGCCGGCGCCGGCCAGTTCGGCTCGGGCTGGGCCTGGCTCGCGGTCAAGGACGGCAAGATCGTCGTCATGAAGACCGCCAATGGCGAGAACCCGCTCGTGCATGGCGCCAAGCCGATCCTCGGCGTCGATGTCTGGGAGCATTCCTACTATATCGATTATCGCAACCGCCGGCCGGACTACCTCAAGGCCTTCATCAACAATCTCGTCAACTGGGATTATGTCGACGAGATGTTCCAGGCAGCCATCAAGTAAGCCGGCCATCGGTTAAGCCTGCTCATCGCGGCATCGATCGGGAAACGGGGCCTTTTGGCCCCGTTTTCGTCAGGCCTACAGGTTCCACCACAGGAAGCGCTTGCTTTTGCCCGCCGAGGCGATGCGGGACGAGGCGGCATCGAGCCGCTTGACCACCACGAGGCGCGTGATCTCGCCGCGTTTGAAGGCGGCCAGGAATTTCTGGTAATCCTTGAACGACACGCAGCCGTTGGAATCGCCGCGCGGCCCGAGCATGTAGGTATGGGCCAGCATGCCGTCGCGGCCGAACATCGTGCTGCCGGCCACCGGCGTCAGGCGGATCGCCGCCACGCCATGGAACAGGCTTTCGCGCATCCTGAGATCATAGGTGTTCGGCGGCGTGACGCCGCGATTCTTGCGCGCGATGCTGTCGGGATCGTCGAGATGCTCGCCAAGCCCGGAATGCGCCTCGAGCCGGTCGCCATTCGGCATGTAGACGGTGTGGCCTTCGATATCGTAGAGCGCGAAGCGGCTGCCGGGGCCGGGCAGCATGCTGGCGCCGCGCTCGCCGAGACCGTCGGCCGGCGGCAGCGAGGCCAGCATCGGCCGCGCCGGCGTGCGCGATTGTACCTGGTCGTCGCGTTCGGGGCTGCGCAGGCCGGGCGCCGGCCGCGAAAACGCCGGCGGCAGCGGGATCGCCGCTTGCCGGCTCTCCGGCTCCGGCAACGGCGCGAAGGCGAGCACTTGCCCGGCCGTATCCGGTTCTGACGTGGCGGGCTCCGGGATGGCCGGCGGCATCGGCACGGCTTGCACCGCCACAGCATCCGGAACAGGCGCGGCATCGGGCTCAGCGGGCGCCACCGCGAAAGCGAGATGGAGGGGCGAGGCCGCATCGCCTCCCGAGGCGGGCGGCGTGACGGTCGCAAGCCGCGTCGGCGCCATTGGCGTCGCCGCGGCGGGCAGGATCATCGCCTCGCCCGCCGCGGCCGGGACGGCCGGGCGCATCGGGGGCCGCGACAGCATGAAGGAATGCCGGGCGGCTGGCACCTGGTCATAACCACCGGCGGCAAGCGAGACGGCGGCCACGCCCGCCGTGCCCATCGCCGCGAAGGGCAGGGCCGCGATCACCGCGCCGGTGCCGATACAGGCCGCACCGAAAAGACCGAAGCGCAGGTTGCCGAAACGCAACTGGCGGAAATCCGGCTTGCGCAAGGCGATGCGCGGCCACCAGACAGCGCCCACGGGAGGCAAGGTGCCGTCCCAGGCACCGCCATTGACAAAACTCGTATACGCCATGCTCCCCGCCGCTCGAACAAGCTGCCGGAATGTCAAGACGGCAAGCCTCCCGGCCTGCCGCCGTGTCGCGACTGTTGCTCGTGTTCAAGGCCACAAGCCGCCTGCGGCGGATTCGCCCGCCGATCGCCAGACCGTGCCGTGCCCTAGGCGCCCATCGACGCCAGGCCGCATTCCCTGACAGCAATCGAATCTGGCGAAACTTGGTAACTAATTTGTTGATGTCGCGTCCGGCATCGAGAAATCTCTCAAAACGCCGAAACTGGCGTCACAAGGCGCCGAAGCGCACCGGGTGGTGACCGGTCTCCGCGCACAGTTCTGCAAAGTCAGGCCCCGCCAGGAATGCGAGTTCGCGCGGCCGCGTCTCGATAACCTGATCGATGTCGCGCAAGGCTTCGTCGACGAGGCCTGGATGGCACATCACGAGATGGCGCGCGCCGGGCCTGATCAGGCAGGCGCGGAACTCGGCCGCGTAATCGGTACGCGTATCGAAAGCGGAAAAGCCGGCAAAGCCGCGATTGACGGCAAAGCCCGCCCGGCGCGCGGCCACCGCGAAACCGGAGGCGAAACCCGCCACGATCAGCGCCTTGCCGGCATGGCGGCGCGCGGCGATCGCCGTCGGGCTGTCGGCCGGATCGCGCAAGTATGGGCGCGCGGCAGGATCTGGATAGCGCGCGGCCAGCGCGGCGAGCAGCGGCTGGCGGATGCCGTTCAGCACATGCACATGCTGGTGGCCGTCGACGAAATCCGGCGCCATGCCGAGCGCATCTTCGAAGGCCGCGAGCTGCCGGATGATTTCCTGCGTGATCTCCCGTGCGATGTCGCCTCGGCCGAGCCGGCGCAGCAGGCTGGCGCGCAGCACCTGGCCCAGGGCCGGAAAGCGCCCCGAAGGCGCGAAGCCCGGCATGGCCCCGAGCGCTTCGCCGGCCGTCAGGTTGAAATGCAGGCCGAGATCGGCCCGGCCGATATAAGGCTTCAGGTCAGCCGCCGCCTGGCGCCAGGACGGCCGGCCGGTCATGGCGCCGGTCGCGGAAATCCGCCCTGCCTCCAGCAGCCGCAGGATGCCGGCGCTCACCGCCGGCGTCAGCGCGTAATCATCGGCGCACAGCACGAATCCCGCCTGATCGCTCACAAAACGATACTCCCCCGCCGCGCCGTCGGCTAAGGACTGTTACGCCGTCACGCAGCAGCCGCCAAGCTGGGGCGTGGATCGAAACCCAATCCAGGGCCGCCCATGAAGTCACCGGAACTCAGCATCGTCCTGCCGGTCTTCAACGAGGGCAATAATATCGAATTGCTCGTCGCCCGGCTGACGCCGCTGCTGGCGCGCATCGCCGATGGCTTCGAGTTGCTGTTCGTCGACGATGGCAGCCAGGACGACACGCTGGCGCGCATCAAGGCGCTGGCGGCGAAACAGCCGGAAATCCGGGCGCTGTCGTTCTCGCGCAATTTCGGCAAGGAGATCGCGCTCGCCGCCGGCATCGACCATGCGCGCGGCCGCGCCGTGATCCTGATGGATGCCGACCTGCAGCACCCGCCCGAGATCGTCGAGACCTTCGTGCGCCATTGGCGCGAAGGCTACGACATGGTCTACGGCCAGCGTGTCGACCGCTCGCTCGACGGGCCGATCCGCCGCTTCATGACGCGGCTGTTCTACCGCCTGTTCGCCGATTTCGGCGAGACGCCGCTGCCCGAGGGCGCCGGCGATTTCCGCCTGCTCGACCGCAAGGTCGTCGAGGCGCTGCGCCGGCTCGGCGAGCGCGCGCGCTTCTCGAAGGGGCTTTACGCCTGGGTCGGCTTCAAGGCGCTCGGCGTGCCGTTCGATGTCGCCGAGCGCGCGCATGGCACCAGCAAATGGAGCTTGCGAAAACTGTTCAGCCTCGCCGCCAACGGTATCACCTCATTCTCGACGCTGCCGCTGAAAGTGTGGATCTATGTCGGCATGCTGATCTCGCTCGCCTCGCTCGCCTATGCGACGGTGTTCCTGCTGCGCACGCTGGTCTACGGCATCGACGTGCCGGGCTTTCCCTCGCTGTTCGTCTCGGTGATGTTCTTCGCCGGTATCCAGATGATGTCGCTCGGCATTCTCGGCGAATATATCGGCCGCATCTTCGCCGAGGTGAAACGGCGCCCACTCTATATCGTCGCCGAGGAAATCGGCGGCTTGCCCGGCGAACCGGCGACGGGCGCGCGCGAGGATCGCCGCGCGCCCTCCGACAGCCCGTACCGGACGTAACGGCCGATGCTGCGCAATTTCCTGTCGGTCGGCGGCATCACGCTGCTGTCGCGCCTCACCGGCTTCGCGCGCGACGTGATCATGGCGGCGGTGATCGGCGCCGGGCCGCTGATGGATGCGTTCTCGACCGCGTTCCGGCTGCCGAACCATTTCCGCACCATTTTCGGCGAAGGCGCGTTCTCGGCCGCCTATATCCCGGCCTACACGCAGATCCGCGTCAAGCAGGGCGAGGAGGCGGCGAAAGCCTTCCAGGGCCGCATGCTGACCATCCTGCTGCTCGCGACCGGGCTGCTGACGCTGCTCGCGCTGTATTTCACGCCGCAAGTCATCAACCTGCTCGCGCCCGGCTTCGACCGCACGCCGGAGCGTTACCGGCTTGCCGTCGCGCTGACGCGTATCACCTTCCCCTACCTGATGCTGATCACCGTGGTGACGCTGTGGTCGGGCGCGCTCAACGCCGCCGGGCGCTTCGTCGCGGCGGCCTTCGCGCCGATCCTGCTCAACCTGTCGCTGATCGCGGCGATGTATCTCGCCGGCTGGTTCGACACGCCCGGCCACGCCGCCGCCTGGGCGGTGACCGCGTCGGGCCTGTTGCAGCTTGTGCTGCTCGGCTATGCGGCGCAGCGCGCCGGCATCCTCGCCCTGCCGCGCTGGCCGCGCCGCGATGCCGATCTCAGGCTGTTCTTCCGGCGCTTCCTGCCGGCGGTGATCGGCGCCGCCGGCACGCAGATCGCCATGTTCGCCGATACGATCATCAGCACGCTGCTGCCGACGGGCGCGCCGTCATCGATCTATTATGCCGATCGCATCTACCAGTTGCCGATCGGTGTGATCGCCATCGCCGCCGGCACGGTGCTGCTGCCCGAGATGAGCCGGCGCTTCGCCAATGGCGACATTGACGGCGCCCATAGCGCGCAAAATCGCGTCGTGGCGCTGACCGCGCTGATGACCCTGCCCTTCGCGGTCGCCTTCCTGCTGCTCGCCGAACCGATC
Source organism: uncultured Alphaproteobacteria bacterium (assembly GCA_937988775.1). Classification (GTDB taxonomy): domain Bacteria; phylum Pseudomonadota; class Alphaproteobacteria; order Rhizobiales; family Beijerinckiaceae; genus CALKHP01. The sequence continues at coordinate 10,156 of CALKHP010000018.1, read as the reverse complement.
ATGCTCGGCGCCTTCGGGCGCGGCCGTTTCGATCTCGCGGCGGCGCAAGCGGCCGGCGGCGTGCTCGCCGCCTATGGCGTCGGCCTGCCGGCCATCGTGCTGATCCGTGCGGCGGTGGCGGGTTTCCAGGCGCGCGGCGACACGCGCACGCCGATGATCGTGGCGCTGGTCGCGGTCGCCTGCAACGTCGCGCTCAAGCTGGTGCTGACCGGCCCGCTCGGCACGCCGGGTCTGGCGCTTGCCACCTCGGCCGGGGCCTGGATCAACCTGGTGCTGCTCGTCGTGCTCGGCTGCCGGCGCGGCTGGATGGCGCCGGACAGGGCGCTGCTGAAGCGGCTCGGCGCCGGGCTTGCCGCCGCGCTCGCCCTGGCTGTGGCCACGCCGCTGCTCGATGCGCCGCTGCGCGCGCTGACGGCGCGGCTGCCGCAGTTTCACGCCGAAAGCTTCCTGATGCTGATCGGGGGTGCCGGCGCCGTGATCTATGTCGTCACGCTGCTCGTGGCGCTGCGGCTGGCAGGGGCACCGCTCAGGAGACGGTGAACGCAAATCTTTGACCCAGCCACCCGTGCCGCTATGCTGGCGGCCTGCCGCCATTCTCTCCCGGAATTGTCCCAGAGTTGTTCCAGAGTAGCCTATGACCGATCTTGCCGCGTTCCCGATCACCCGCCGCTGGCCGGCCGCCCAGCCCGACCGGCTGCAGCTGTATTCGCTGCCGACGCCGAACGGCGTCAAGGTCTCGATCATGCTGGAGGAAATCGGCCTGCCCTACGAGGCGCACACCATCGATATCGGCAAGAACGAGACCTGGACGCCGGAATTCCTGTCGCTCAACCCGAACGGCAAGATCCCGGCGATCATCGACCCCGACGGGCCGGGCGGCCAGCCATTCGGCCTGTTCGAATCGGGCGCCATCCTCGTCTATCTCGCTGAGAAGACCGGCAAGCTGCTCCCCACCGAACCGGCGCTGCGCTACGAGACCATCCAGTGGCTGTTCTTCCAGATGGCGGCGGTCGGGCCGATCTTCGGCCAGCTCGGCTACTTCCATAAATATGCCGGGCGCGACATCGCCGACAAACGGCCGCTCGAGCGCTATCGCGCCGAATCGCAGCGCCTGCTCGGCGTGCTGGAAACAAGGCTTGCCGGCCGCGCCTGGATCATGGGCGACACCTATACCATCGCCGATATCGCGCTGCTCGGCTGGGTCCGCAACATTATCGGCCATTATGGCGCCGCCGACCTGGTCGAATTCTCGACCTTGCGGCAGGTGCCGGCCTGGCTCGAGCGCGGGCTGGCCCGCCCCGCCGTGCAGCGTGGCCTGGCAATCCCGCCGCGCCCGTGAGGCAGCGGTCCATCGAACACATTTCGGCCAAGCACCCGAGAGGAGAAGCATCATGAGCATCGCCCGCATCCGCACCGCCCTTGGCGGCATTTCCGGCATCCACATCACGCCCTACGGCGCCGATGGCACGATCGACGACGCGCTGCTCACCCGCGTCGTCGGCCGCATTGCCACGGCCGGCATCCACAACATCGTCTCGGGCGGCAATACCGGCGAGTTCTTCAGCCTGACCTTCGACGAGGTCGTGCGCATGCAGGCCGTCGCCTTCGCCGCCATGGGCGACAAGCCGGTCAAGACCGCCGCGGTCGGCCGCTCGCTCAGCGAGGCGCTCGCCACCGCCCGCCTCGCCGTGAAGGCGGGCGCCGAGGCTTTGATGATCCACCATCCGAACGATCCGTTCGCGGCGCCTTCGGCGCAGGCCGATTACTTCATTGCCGTCGCCGAAGCCGCGCCGGTGCCGGTAATGGCCTACCTGCGTTCCGACGCGATCCCGGTGGCGGAAGTGGCGCGCATCGCCCGCCACCCCAACATGGCCGGCATCAAGTTCGCCACGCCCAACCTGCTGCATCTCGCCGATTGCATCCGGGCGACCAGCGACTGCGCCACCGTCTGGGTCTGCGGCCTTGCCGAGGGCTGGGCGCCGGCCTTTTACGGCGCCGGCGCGCGCGGCTTCACCTCCGGCCTGGTCAATGTGCGCCCCGGCGTCTCGCTGGCGATCTGGCGCGCGCTGGAAGCCGGCCGCTTCGATGAAGCGCGCGCCCTGATCACGCCGATCGCCCCGTTCGAGCAGTTGCGCACGCGGCACAATAACGGCGCCAACGTCACCGTGGTCAAGGAAGCGCTGGTGCTGGAAGGCTGGCCGGTCGGCCCGGCCCGGCTGCCGAACCTGCCGCGCCTCGCCGATGCCGACCGCGCCACGCTCGCCACGCTGCTCGCCGGGCTCGCGCCCTCCGAGGCGCACGCCGCCGAATAGGCGCGCATGCCTCGAACCTGACATCCACCGCCCTGGCCTCGCCCCATGAAGATCACCGCGCTCGAAACCATCCAGCTGCCGCAACTCGCCAATATCCTGTGGCTCAGGCTGCATACCGACGAGGGGCTCATCGGGCTCGGCGAGACCTTCCGGGGCGCCGATGCGGTGGCGCGCTACCTGCACAGGGAGGTCGCGCCGCTGCTGATCGGGCGCGATCCGCTCGCCATCGACGCCATCTCGAAATTGCTCACAGAAACCTATATCGGCTTCCGCTCATCCGGCGTCGAGATGCGCGCCGCCTCGGCGGTCGACATCGCGCTCTGGGATATTTTCGGCAAGGCGGTCAACAAGCCGGTCCACCAGTTGCTCGGCGGCCTGTCGCGGCCGCGCATCCGCACCTACAACACCTGCGCCGGCTACAGCTACAATGCCAGCGGCGGCGGCAGGCGTGCGATCGTGGCGGGCGATGCCGGGGCGACCGAAGGCCCCTATGACGACCAGCTCGCCTTCAACCGCGATGCCGGAGCGCTCGCCGAAAGCCTGCTCTCCGAGGGCATCACGGCGATGAAAATCTGGCCGTTCGATCCCTATGCCGTCGCCAATGGCGGCAATTTCATCCACCGCGCCGAGATCGACAAGGCACTGACGCCGTTCCGGCAGATCCGCGATGCGGTCGGCGACCGCATGGAGGTGATGGTCGAGCTGCATTCGATGTGGGACCTGCCCTCGGCGCTTGCCATCGCGCGTGCCCTGCAGCCGTTCCGGCCGTTCTGGGCTGAAGACCCGATCAAGATGCAGGACTCGGACGCGCTCGCCATTTACGCTGAGCGCAGCGGCCTGCCGGTGTGCGCCAGCGAGACGGTGGCGACGCGCGGCGCCTTCCTTGAGCTGCTGCGCAAGGGCGCGGCCGATTACGTCATGCTCGACATTTCCTGGTGCGGCGGCCTGAGCGAGGCCAAGAAGATCGCCACCATGGCGGAAGCCTTCCAGCGCCCGGTCGCGCCGCATGACTGCACCGGGCCGGTGGTGTTCGCCGCCTCGATCCATCTCGCGCTCAACCTGCCCAACGCGATTTTCCAGGAATCGGTCCGGGCCTATTACAGCTCGTGGTATCGCGAGCTGGTGACGGTGATGCCGCGTATCGAGGATGGCCACATCCATCCCTTCGAGGGCGCGGGGCTCGGGCTGGAACTGAGCCCCTATGTCTTCGCGCATGATGACGTCATCATCGAGAAGACGACGAAGGACGCGCTATAAGGCGGCACGAGGAGACACGAACATGACGAGCTACAAGGCAGCGGTGGCGCAGGCCGCCTCGATCCCGGACGATGCGGCCGCCTCGGCCGAAAAGGCCGCCGGGCTGATCCGCGAGGCTGCCAGCGCCGGCGCCCGGCTGATCGTGTTTCCCGAAGCCTTCCTCGGCGGCTATCCGAAAGGCGCCTCGTTCGGCGCGCCCGTCGGCCTGCGCAAGCCGGAAGGCCGCGAAGCCTTCCGGCGCTACCACGAGGCGGCGATCGCGCTCGACGGGCCGGAAGTGGCGACGATCGCCGCAGCCACCGCTGAGACCGGCCTGTTCGCGGTGATCGGCTGCATCGAGCGCGACGGCGGCACGCTGTATTGCACGGTGCTGTTCTTCGATGGCCAGAAGGGTCTGATCGGCAAGCATCGCAAGCTGATGCCGACAGCGGCCGAGCGCCTGATCTGGGGCTTTGGCGACGGCTCGACCATGCCGGTGTTCGAGACGCCGCTCGGGCGTATCGGCGCGGTGATCTGCTGGGAAAACTACATGCCGATGCTGCGCATGCACATGTTCTCGCAAGGCATCGGCATCTATTGCGCGCCGACCGCCGACGATCGCGACAGCTGGCTCGCCACCATCCGCCATATCGCGCTCGAAGGGCGCTGTTTCGTGCTCAGCGCCTGCCAGCATATCCGCCGCGAGGCGTTCGGCGACCAGCATGAATCGGCGCTTGGCGATGCGCCAGACACGGTGATGATGCGCGGCGGCAGCGCCATCATCGACCCGTTGGGCCAGGTGCTGGCCGGTCCCGACTTTTCGGGCGAAACCATCCTCTATGCCGAGATCGACCTCGACGACATCGCGCGCGGCAAGTTCGATTTCGACGTCGTCGGCCATTATGCCCGCCCCGACGTGTTCCAGCTCGCCGTCGACGACCGCCCGAAAACCGCCGTCGCGACGGTGAAGCGCTCGGCCTGATGACGGTGCTCAGCCGGCGCCCCACAAGGCCGGCACATATTCATAGCCGGCGCCGGCCTTGATGACGTAGCCCGTCGCCGGGAACGGCGCGTGAAAGAAGGACAGCCGGAGCTTGTCGGCGGCGGCACGGTCGAGCAACGCCTTGCGCGTCGCGGTCGCCTCCTCCGGGTCGAGATCGAACAGCGCCTGCCAGTCCGGATGGCGCGCGAACACCAGCGGATTATTGGTGATGTCGGCGACGAACATCGTCGCGCTGTCGCCCGAGACGATCTCGATCGCCGCCATGCCCGGCGTATGGCCGCCAGCCTTGACGCTGGTGAAGCCGGGCAGCACTTCCTCGCCCCAGCCATAGCGACGGACGGACGTGGCGAGCGGATCGAAAATCCGCTTGGCGAGCGCGAAATGCGGCTTCATCCAGTCCGGCGCCGCGTTCATGCGCGCTTCGTCGCGCCAGAACGCCCATTCCTTTTCCGGCACGAGGATTTCGGCATTCGGAAACGCGGCGCGACCGTCGGCGCGCAGCAGCCCGGCAATATGGTCGCTGTGGAAATGGCTGATGATCACAGTGCTGATCGCGGCGCGCGAAAGGCCGGCGGCGGCGAGATTGGCATCGATCTGTCCGGCGCCGTTGGCAAGGCCGCCTTCGCCGAGACCGGTATCGATCAGCACCGTGCCCCCGGCCGTGCGGATGGCGAGCGCGTTATAGGTCAGCGTCAGCTTGTCGCGCGCCATGCCGGCCGCGGCATAGGCTTCGCCGACCTCCGCATCGCTGGCGTTGCGCACGAAGCCGGCCGGGCGCTCGCGCACCGCCACGCCGTCATGCAGCGCGATCGCCTCGTATGCGCCGAGTTTGAAGCGATAGAAGCCGGGCGCTTGGCCGGCGGCACGGGGACGTTGCAGCGTCGTCATGGGCACCTCTCGCGGGCAGGCAGCCGCGCGGCCGCATGACGCCTCGCGCCTTGCATGCTCGCGGGCCCCGATGGTCGGCGGCCGCTGTTACGGTTTGGCGGCCTGCGTCGCGCCACCGCTAACCTGTGCGAATAGCGGCGCCATGCGCTTCTTGGCGAGCGGCGGCATCTTGGCCTGCTCGGCCGCCGCAAGGTTCGCAGTCGAGCCGCCAACCTCGATCAGGCCGACCATGCCCATGCCGAAATGCGGCACGCAGCGATAGCCATAGATGCCGGGCTTGTCGAAAGTGACGGTCACCTCCTGCGAAATCTTGCCCTTGAAGGGCTGGGCGCCGTCGGGCAGCATGCCGGGGATCGTCTCGGCGTCATGGCCCTTGTCGGTTGGCACGAAACGCACCGTGTCGCCGGGCTGCACCTTCAGGAAGGCCGGCTCGAACACCATGTTCTGGCCGTCGGTGCCCTTGTTCAGCATCTTGACCTCATGCTCGGCGGCGAACGCCGGCGTCGCCAGCAAGAGGCCGATCGCGATCAGGCTCGCGCTACGGAAAGATGTCATGGTCGCTCTCCTTCTGCCGCGTTGTCCGGCAACCGGGCTTCCATGCGGCTATGGACAGAGCATAGGATCGTGCCGGATGGGTTCTTTGCGGCAGCGCAACTTCACGCCGGATTGACGCGAGCGATCCCGTCAGGCCATCGGGCCGGGACGACCCGGCAGCACGTTGCCCTCGGCCAGCGCATCGGCGAAGCCATGGTGAATATCGCGATGGATCGATTCGTCCTCGCGCATCGCCCGCACCATCTCGGTCAGCGGCGCCCCGTCCGGCAGGTTCCAGTAGGCGGCGGCCGAGGCGGGCGCGACGTCATTGCCGAGCATGCCGGCCTCGATGCGCTCGAGATAGCGCGTGTAGCCGCGCACCGATTCCTCGGCGAGATAGCCGGCAAGGCGGTGAGCCGTGCGTGGCGAGATCAGATAAAGCAGGAAATAGGCGTTGTAGAACAGGCCCTGGCCGAGCACGATCAGCAGGCGTTCGCCGCTGCCCGGGCGCTGGATCGCCACGAAGGCCATCAGATGCGCGCGCTGGTTCTCCGCCTCCTCCATGAAGGTGCGCACCCAGCCGCGGTCGTCGATCATCCGGCGCAGACAGGTCAGGTGCAGCAGCGTCGCCGCCACCATGGCCGGCACCGCCGCGATCGTCTCGATCACCACGGCCCGCCCGCCATAGCGCCGGCCAAACAGCTTGTCGGCGCCCGCTGCGAGCAGCCGCGCCGTCGCCAGCGCGAACCGGTCGCCAAGGCCATCCGGCTCGTGGTGGCGCTGGATGTCCGCCTTGTTGATATTCAGCATCGCCACTCCGCACCGGGCCAGGTTTTTTGCCAGCCGGCCGCCCGGCAAGGCTGGATACCATAGGATTTCGCTTCGCATCTTCCTTGTGCTTGCGCAAGTTGCGCGGCGATAACCGGTGGACGGGTTGCATGGCGGGCGTTTGATGATAACCCCTTGAGGGAACGGCCCGCCGGGCTTGGCAAGGATAATCACACGCGGCGCGGCATGGACCTTCACCCCGATCTGGCAATCCTCGAACGGACGGAACTGTTCCGCGACACGCCCGCGCCGGCCTTGCGCGCCGCCGCCGGTGCTGCCAGCCGCCGCCGCGTCGCCGCCGGCGAGACAGTGTTCCGGCAGGGCGATGCCAGCGCCATGCTTTATGTCGTGGTGGTCGGGCGGCTTTGCGCCAGCCAGACCACGCCGGACGGGCAGCAGGTCATCATCCGCTATCTCGGCCCGGGCGAGGTCGCGGGCTATGCCGCGCTCGCCGGAGCCGCATGCTATCCGGGCTCTGTCACGGCGGTCGACGATACGCATCTGTTCTGCTGGAGCCGGGTCGCGATCACGCAGATCATGCGCGAGCATTCCGCCGTCGCCATCAACGCGGTCGCGCTCATTGGCGCGCGCTATCACGAATTGCAGCTGCGCCTGCGCGAACTGGCAACCGAAAGGGTCGAGCAGCGCCTGGCCCACACCATCCTGCGCCTTGTCGCGCAAGCCGGCCGGCGCACCGCCAACGGCATCGAGATCGCTTTCCCGCTCTCGCGCCAGGACCTGTCCGAGATGGCCGGCACCACGCTGCACACCGTCAGCCGCACGCTGAGCGCCTGGGAAGAGCAGGGCGTGGTGCGCAGCGGCCGGCGCCGCGTCATCGTCGCCGCCCCCGACACGCTCGCCGCCATCGCCGGTGCGCCAGGCTGAGCCCGCCACCGTGAAACACACCGGAAACGCGACCCTCCGGCGGTCCAACAAAGGAGACCGGATCAAGGTCGATAGCCGGACACCGGTTCGCGGTAACGTTGCCGCCAGCGGTGGAGTGCGGGCGCCGCCCAGCCGTCACATCACAAGCGAATCAGCGATCACAGGGCGCGATCCAGCCTCCTTATGGTGCGCCTGGACTTCGACCATCAGGCACCGGCTATTCGTCGCGTGCGCATCGCAAATCGCGAAAACCGCAAGTGCTGAACGGTCGGTCGACAGGAAATGTCGCGCCGATTTTCACGTTGCCATTGCATCGTGGCCACCAACGTGGGATTTCGAGAGCGGCGCGATCGTGAGGCTTAAAAAATTATCGCAATTGTCTCAAAGCGATAGATGGTGCCGCAAGAGAGATTCGAACTCCCGACCCCCTCATTACGAATCTTGAGAATTGTATTTCACGCCATGTCACGGTTGGCCCCGCCGTATCATTAAGATGTTGAAAATAAACGATATTGATGTCCCGTGCTGCCTTTGCCTTTCCGGCCGGTTCTCGATAATTTGGTCACCATGTGGTCAACAAAATCATTTGGTGACCAGATGTGACGGATACCGGGAATGCCTAATCTCACGCAGAAAATTACCAAGCGCGCTGTCGACATGGCAGTTGCAGAAACCGGCCGAATTTTCATCTGGGACAGCGAACTGAAAGGCTTCGGGGTCAAGGTCGAGAAGTCGGGCACGAAGACCTATCTCGTGCGCTATCGTGCCAAGCGCGTTGGCCGCTCGGCGCCGAAGCGCTTCGTGACGATCGGACGTCATGGCGCGCTGACCCCGGACGAGGCACGCGCAAGAGCGAAGGTAATCCTGGGCGCCGCCGCCAACGGGGAAGATCCGGCGGATGAGACCAGGAAAGCGCGTGAAAGGCTTTGCCTTGCCGATATCGCTAAGATGTTTCTCGATGATCATGTGAAGGCCAAGCGCAAGAGCTCGACGGCAAGGGACTATGAAGCGCTGCTGCGGCTCTATGCGCTGCCGACGCTCGGCAAGAAGGCTGCCGAAGATATCACGCGTGCGGAACTCGCGCGGTTGCATTTGTCGCTGGCGCATGTGCCGTTCCGCGCCAACCGGCTGATCGCTGTCTTGAGCAGCCTGTTCTCGTTCGCCGGCAAGCACGGGCTTGTCGCTGACGGCTTCAACCCGGCGCAGCGCATCGAGAAATACCGGGAGGAGGGCAGGGAGCGGTATCTCAGTAGCGAAGAGCTGTCGCGTCTCGGAACAGCGATCATCGAGGCAGAAACTGTCGGCATCCCGTGGGAGCTCGATCCGGAGAAGCCAGAATCGAAGCACACGCCGAAGCTGCCGGAAAACCGCGTTACCCGCATCGACGAATACACCGCTGCCGCGCTCCGGCTGTTGATGCTGACCGGATGTCGGCTGCGTGAAATTCTGCATCTCGAATGGAGCCAGGTCGATGCGGAGCGCGGTGTCCTGTTCCTGGCGGATTCCAAGACGGGCAAGAAGACTGTCGTGCTCAGCGACTTGGCCCTGGAGGTGCTGAAGGGGCTCACGCAACGCGGTAAATACGTCATTGCAACCCAGGATCCCAACAAACCTCGCTCTGACCTGAAGAAGCCCTGGGCACTAATCTGTCGGCGCGCCCAGCTCGAAGGCGTTCGGTTGCATGATCTGCGCCACACTTTTGCATCGATTGCTGCAGGCGAGAACCTTGGGCTTCCGATCATCGGCAAGTTGCTCGGGCATTCCCAGCCCCAGACGACGGCACGATACGCCCATCTCGATGCGATCCCGATGCGGCGCGCGACCAACGTCGTGGGGGAGCAGATTGGCAAATCGCTCGGCTTGTCGAAATAGCCCGTCCAGTTGACGCTTTCGTAGCCGGAACAACATTTTATCGCGCCGACGCCTCTCCACCGTGCTGTGGAACGATGCGCTGTCGGTCAATATGGGCGCAGAACGTAAAACACATAACAGAAGCGGCTTTCGCTTCGTTGCCAGATGTCCAGTTCTTCCCGGAGACTGGCGGCGTATTCCGGCTCTGCCGCCGCAGCACGACCATCCTCGAACGCTGCGGGACGCGGCCGTAATACTGGTGTCACGCCTCGTCAGAGAGCCTGTATGTGGCGACGACCTCATTGCCTGCCGGGCACTTATTTGCTGCGCTTGGCAGGACTGACTGATGAGGGCTGGCGGCAGGGTGGGGCGCATGTTCAGGCATTCGCCCACCCTCTCAGCCGTCCGCGAATGGCGAACAATCCGGTGAGCGTCAGCATGGCGAAAGCCGCCCCCGCCAGGAATGTCCCTTGCGGCCCGGCCATGTCCCAAAGTGCCCCGGCGACAATGCTTGCGACGAGCAGGGCAACTCCGGTCATCAGATTGAACATACCGAACGCGGTTCCGCGCAGTTCCGCAGGGGCCGCCTCGGCAACGAGGGTTGCCAGCAAGCCTTGCG
>CALKHP010000017.1 GCA_937988775.1 uncultured Alphaproteobacteria bacterium | reverse complement strand
CGGTGCCGCTTGCCAGCTTCGCCGGTTGCCGCAATATGGGCCGCGAATCCGGCGCGCCCGCCGGTCCGGAGAAGCGTTTGCGCCCCGACAGCCCCGAATCATGCGGCGATGCCGTGCTGCAGGCGCTGTTTGCCGCCGCCAACGCGGCGCGACAGCGTGCCTATGCGCCTTATTCACGATTTCGTGTCGGCGCGGCCGTGCTGTCGGCAAGCGGCGCCATCCATGCCGGCTGCAATGTCGAGAATGCGGCCTTCCCGGTCGGCACCTGCGCCGAGGCCGGTGCCATCGCCGCCATGGTCGCCGCCGGCGAGACCCGCATCCGGGCCGTGCTGGTGCTGGGCGGCGGGCCGCAACTGGTCACGCCCTGCGGCGCCTGCCGGCAACGCCTGCGCGAATTCGCCTCCGGCGACCTGCCGGTGCATTGCGCCGACGAAACCGGCATTCGCCAAAGCCTGCGGCTCGATCTGCTGCTGCCGGCTTCCTTCGGACCCGACAACCTGCCGGCAGAGCAAGGACCCGCAAACCATGAATGAGCCTTTCGATCCGCGCCCGGCCCTCGAGGTCCTGCGCGCCCGCGGCGTCACCGAGCCGGTCCGGCTGCTCATCGTGCTCGGCACCGGGCTGATCCGGCTCGAAGAGGACATCCGCGATGCCGTGAAGGTCGCCTATGCCGACCTGCCGGGTTTCCCGGCGACCAGCGTGTCCGGCCATCCCGGGCAATTGGTCATCGGCCGCCTGCATGGCCGGCGCGTGGCGCTGATGCAGGGCCGGGCGCATTATTACGAGACAGGCGACGCTTGCGCGATGCGCGGTGCCTTCGCGGTGCTGAAGGCGCTGGGTTGCGACACCATCGTCATGACCAACGCCGCCGGCGCCATCCGGCCGGACTGGTATCCCGGCAGCATGGCGCTGATCGCCGACCACATCAACATCACCGGCATCAACCCGCTGCTCGGCGAGCAGGGCGACGAGCGCTTCGTGTCGATGGTCGATGCCTATGATCCGCGCCTGCGCCGCAAGCTCAAGCTCGCAGCGCAGGCTTCCGGCCAACAACTGCATGAGGGCGTCTATATGTGGTTCACCGGGCCGAGCTTCGAGACGCCGGCCGAAATCCGCATGGCGAAGCTGTTTGGCGCCGATCTGGTCGGCATGTCGACGGTGCCGGAGGTGATTCTCGCGCGCCGGCTCGGCTTCGATGTCGCGGCGCTTTCGGTGATCACCAACCAGGCCGCCGGCATTGGCGGCGCGCGTCCCGATCACGGCGAGACCAAGACCGTGGCGATTTCCGGCTCGGTGGCGCTGCGTCGCCTGCTCGGCTCCTTCGTGAAGCTGCTGGAGGAATAGCGCGTTGATGTTGCCGCAGGAGGTCATCCGGGCGAAGCGCGACGGCCATGTGCTGGCCGAAGCCGATCTCGCCGCTTTCGTCGCCGGATTCACCAGCGGCGCCGTCACCGAGGCGCAGGCGGCCGCTTTCGCCATGGCGGTGTTCTTCCGTGGCCTTGCCGACGCGGAATGCGTCGCGCTGACGCGCGCCATGACGCGCTCCGGCGCCGTGCTCTCCTGGGATGGCCTGCCCGGCCCGGTGCTCGACAAGCATTCGACCGGCGGGGTCGGCGATACGGTCAGCCTGATGCTTGCGCCGGCGCTGGCTGCCTGCGGCGCCTTTGTGCCGATGATCTCGGGGCGCGGCCTCGGCCATACCGGCGGCACGCTCGACAAGCTCGACAGCATCCCGGGCTATGGTTCGCAGCCGGACCTCGATCTGTTCCGCGCCACGGTGCGCGCGGCCGGTTGCGCCATCATCGGCCAGACGCCCGACCTCGCGCCGGCCGACCGCCGGCTCTATGCGATCCGCGACGTGACGGCGACGGTCGAATCGATCCCGCTCATCACCGCCTCGATCCTGTCGAAGAAGCTCGCCGCCGGCCTGCACGGGCTGGTGATGGACGTCAAGTTCGGCAGCGGCGCCTTCATGCGCGACCAGCGCCAGGCCCGTGCGCTCGCCGCCAGCCTTGCCAGCGTCGCCAGCGATGCCGGCCTGCCGACCGTGGCGCTGCTGAGCGACATGGACCGGCCGCTCGCCGATGTCGCCGGCAATGCGCTCGAGATGCGCTATGCGGTCGATTATCTCACCGGCCGGCGCCGCGAGCCGCGCATGCATGAACTGGTGCTGGCGCTCGGCGGCGAGGCGCTGTGCCTTGGCGGCCTTGCCGCGAGCCCCGCCGATGGCGAGACGCTCATCGAACGCGCCATCGCCTCGGGGGCCGCCGCCGAACGCTTCGCGCGCATGGTCGGCCTGCTCGGCGGGCCGGCCGATCTGCTGGAGCGGCCACAGGCGCATCTGGCGGCGGCGCCGGTCAGCCTGGCGGTGCATGCCGACGCGCCCGGCATTGTCGCCAGTGTTGATATGTACGCGCTCGGCATGGCCGTGGTGGCGCTCGGCGGCGGCCGCACCCGGCCGCAGGACGCCGTCGATATGCGCGTCGGCCTGAGCGCTCTCGCGGCGCCGGGCGACGATGTCGACGCCGAACGGCCGCTCGCGCTCATCCATGCCGCCGACCGCGCCGCCGCCGAGGCGGTTGCGGTTCGCGTGCGCGCCGCGTATCGGATCGGTGCGCGCTATGGCGCCATCCGGCCGGTGGTGGCGGCGCGCATCACGGGCGGGGAGCAGGCATGAGCGGGACGGCGGGCGAAACGAACAACCTGTTGCTGGCGATCACGCATTGGCCGAGCGGGCCTTGGGTGAAGCGCTTCAGCGAATTGCTGCCGGAGCGGCGCTGCGTCGCCGAGCGCGCCGGGATCGACCCCGCCAGCATCGGCTATGCCGCCGCCTGGAAGCACGAGCCGGGCGCGTTTGCCGGCCTGCCGAACCTCAAGGCGGTGTTCTCGCTCGGCGCCGGTGTCGATCATCTGTTCCGCGACCAGCATCTGCCGGATGTGCCGCTGATCCGCATCGTCGATCCGGACCTGACTTTGCGCATGGGCGAATGGGTGGCGCTGCATGTGCTGCGCTATCACCGCGAATACGACCGCTACGCCGCGCAGCAGAAACAGGCGCTGTGGCGCGAGAATTACGACCAGCCCGCCGCGCGCGAGGTGCGTGTCGGCATCCTCGGGCTCGGCGTGCTCGGCCAGCACGCCGCGCGTGTGCTCGGCACCATCGGCTTCGACCTCGCCGGCTGGAGCCGGTCGCCGCGCGAGGTGCCCGGCATCGCCTGCTTTGCCGGCGACAAGGAATTGCCGGCCTTCCTTGCCCGCACCGATATCCTGGTCTGCCTGCTGCCGCTGACGCCCGATACGCGCGGTATCCTCAATCGCGACCTGTTCTCGAAACTCGCCCGCGACGGCCGCATCGCCGGGCCGGTGGTGCTCAATGCCGGCCGCGGCGGCTTGCAGGTCGAAAGCGACATCGTGGCCTGCCTCGATGATGGCACGCTGGCCGCCGCCACGCTCGACGTGTTCGAGACCGAGCCGCTGTCGCCGTCCTCGGCGCTGTGGCTGCATCCGCGCGTCAGCATCACGCCGCATAATTCGGCGATGAGCGCACCCGAAGCGGTCGCGCGCCAGGTCGCCGAGCAGATCCGCCGCTTCGAGGCCGGCCTGCCGCTCGAGAACCTGGTCGACCGCGACGCCGGATATTGACCCTCACTCCGCGGCCCGGAGCACGGCAGCCTCCGCCGGCGCTTTCCTGTCCTCGGAAAACTCGAGCGCCTCGATGCGCGTGCCGCGCCGGGTGATCTTGTCGGCCGAGGTGGCGATGCCGGTGACATCCTCCTGCGCCTGCCGGAAATGGGTTTCGAGCTTGCCCGCGCGATCCTGCAGCCGGCGCACGTCGTCGAGCAGCAGCCCGACCTCCTTCTGGATCACGCCAGCCTGCTCGCGCATGCGCTGATCGCGCACCAGCGCCTGGATGACCTGGACCGCCATCATCAGCAGCGAGGGCGAGACGATGATGACGCGGGCGCGGTGTGCCTTCTGGATCAGGTCCTCGAAGCGCTCGGCGATGGTGGCGTAGAGCGATTCGGACGGGATGAAGAGCAGCGCGATATCCTGCGTCTCGCCCGGCACGAGATAGCGCTGGGCGATGTCGTTGATATGCTTGCTGAGATCGGTGCGCACCTGGCGCTCGGCCTGGGCGCGGGCCTCGTCGCTCTGGGCGACCTCGATCGCCTGGAAACCCTCGAGCGGGAACTTGGCGTCGATGGCGAGCGGCAGGTTGTCGCCGGGCAGGTGGATCAGGCAGTCCGGCCGCCTGTTGCCGCTCAGCACCGCCTGGAACGTATAGGCCGAGGCCGGCAGCGCATCGCGGATGATCGCTTCCATGCGCCCCTGGCCGAAGGCGCCGCGCGTCTGCTTGTTGGCGAGGATATCCTTGAGGATCAGCACCTCGTTGGTCAGGTCGGACAGGTTGGCCTGCGCCCGGTCGATCACCGCCAGCCGTTCGCCGAGCCTGGCCAGGCTCTCATGCGTCTTCAGCGTCTGCTGCTCCAGCCCCTGCCCGACGCGATGGCCGACCTGATCGAGCCGCTCCGACACGGCGCGGGCAAGCTCGGCCTGCCGGCTGCCGAGCACATCGGCCATGGTGGCGAGCCGTCCCGTCACCTCGGCCTGCAACTGGTTGAGCTGCGCCATCTTGTCGTCGAGTTCGCGCGCCCGCTCCGCCGCCATCGCCGCCTCGAGCGCGCGGGCCTGCCCGGCCCTGCGCAGGCTCAGCATGATCGCGACGCCGATCAGCATCATCACGGCCGCGAAGCCGATGGCCGCCTGCGCCAGCGTGACCGGCACGCCGCCGAGCGTGATCAGATGCGCGTTCATGGTCCTTGCCCTGGCATGGTGGCCCCGTATCTGGAACGAATAGTGAACATGTTGACCGCGTTGTCAACTCCTCGTATGAGAAATCGCCATGACCATCCGCCCTCTCGTCATCCTGCCCGACAACCAGCTTCGGCTTCGCTCGAAGCCCGTGGAAACCTTCGATCGCGCGCTCGAAAAACTCGTCGAGGACATGTTCGAGACGATGTATGACGCGCCGGGCATCGGGCTTGCCGCGATCCAGATCGGCGTGCCGCTGCGCGTCGTCACCATGGATCTCGCGCCCAAGGACGAGCCGCGCGAGCCGCGCATCTTCGTCAATCCCGAGATCGTGTCGCGCTCGGAAGCCTTCGCGTGCTACGAGGAGGGCTGCCTGTCGATCCCGGATTATTATGAGGATGTCGAGCGGCCGGACCGCGTGCGCGTCGCCTATCAGGATATGAAGGGCGCGCGCCACGAACTCGATGCCGACGGGTTGATGGCGACCTGCATCCAGCACGAGATCGACCATCTGAACGGCGTGCTGTTCATCGATCATATCTCCAAGCTGAAGCGTGACCGCGTGGTGAAGAAATTCGTCAAGCAGGCCAGGCGCGACGGGCCGGCGGGCGCCAAGCCGCAGCACGAGGCGTTGTAAACCGTGACGCTGCGCGTCGTTTTCATGGGCACGCCGGATTTCGCCGTGCCGACCCTGTCGGAGATCATCGGCCACGGCCACGAGGTGCTGGCCTGTTACACGCGCGCGCCGAAACCGGCCGGGCGCGGCCTCGAGCCGCGCCCGAGCCCGGTGCATGGCCTCGCCGAGCGCTTCGGCATCCCGGTGTTCACGCCGGCGACGCTGCGCGACGCGGCCGTGCAGGATATCCTCGCCGGACATGAGGCCGATGTCGCGGTCGTCGTCGCCTATGGCCTGATCCTGCCGAAGCCGGTGCTGGACGCGCCGCGTCTCGGCTGCCTCAACCTGCACGCCTCGCTCCTGCCGCGCTGGCGCGGCGCCGCGCCGATCCAGCGCGCCGTGATGGCCGGCGATACCGAGAGCGGCGTCATGGTGATGCGCATGGACGAGGGGCTCGATACCGGCCCCGTCGCCATGGTCGAGAAACTCGCCATCGGCCCCGGCATGACGGCCGGCGAGTTGCACGACCGGCTGATGCCGCTTGGCGCCGACCTGATGGTGCGGGCGCTCGCCGGCCTCGAGCGCGGCGCGCTCGGCTTCCAGCCGCAGGCGGAAGCCGGCATCAGCTATGCCGCCAAGATCGGCAAGGCGGAAGCGCGGCTCGACTGGACGCGGCCGGCTGCCGAGTTGCACAATCAGATTCGCGGGCTGTCGCCGTTTCCGGGCGCCTTCTTCGAGGCGGATTGGGGCCAGGGGCCGACGCGCGTCAAGGTGTTGCGCGCCGAGATCGCCGAGGGGGATGGCGCGCCCGGCACCGTGCTCGACGACCGGCTGGCGGTTGCCTGCGGCACAGGCGCGATCCGGCTTCTGGAGTTGCAGCGCGCCGGCAAGGCGCCGGCCAAGGCGGCCGAATTCCTGAACGGTGCCCGCCTCGCGCCGGGCGTGCGGCTGTGAGCGGCCCGCTTCGGCCGGCGGCCTGAATGCCGCGCTACAAGCTGACCATCGAATATGACGGCACGCCCTATTGCGGCTGGCAGCAGCAGGCGGAGCTGCGCTCCGTGCAGCAGGCGATCGAGGAGGCGGTCGAGAAATTCTCCGGCGAGCGCCGCCGTCTGGCGACCGCCGGGCGCACCGATGCCGGCGTGCATGCGCTGGGCCAGGTCGCCCATGTCGATCTCGTGCGCGACTGGCCGACCGATAAGGTGCGCGATGCGCTCAATGCCCACCTGACGGCGGCGGGCGATCTG
Source organism: uncultured Alphaproteobacteria bacterium (assembly GCA_937988775.1). GTDB lineage: Bacteria > Pseudomonadota > Alphaproteobacteria > Rhizobiales > Beijerinckiaceae > CALKHP01. Next base: position 105,773 of record CALKHP010000017.1, on the reverse strand, counting down.
GTGTTCATCCTCGCGGCAGAGAAGGTCGCGGATACGTTCAGCGCCCGGCTTTCGGCGCAGCGCCGGCGCTATCTGTACCGTATCGTCAACCGCCGCCCGCCGCCGGCGCTCGACAGGCTACGCGCCTGGCACGTGATACGCCCGCTCGATATCGCGGCGATGCGCGAAGGCGCGCGCCATCTCGTCGGCCACCATGATTTCTCGACCTTCCGTGCCACCGATTGCCAGGCGAAAAGCCCGATGAAGACGCTGGAGCGCATCGATGTGGCGCGCGATGGCGAATTCGTGCTCGTCGAGACGGCGGCACGCTCCTTCCTGCATCATCAGGTGCGCTTCATGGTCGGCTCGCTGGCCCAGGTCGGCCTCGGGCGCTGGCAGCCCGATGACATGCTGCGCGCGCTCGAGGCCCGGAATCTCGCGCGCTCCGGGCCGATGGCGCCGGCGCATGGGCTGTATTTCGTCGGGGTGGATTATTGAACGGGGCCTCTTGCCCCGGCCTTGAGCCGGGGTCCAGGGAAACGCAGCATCTGAAGGAATGGCCTGGTCCCGGGGCAAGCCCGGGACGAGACGCATGCGCCTTCGCATCCTCATCCCTAGCCTTGAGGCGAGGCCGGCTCACACCGCGAAATACCGTTCCAGCACGCGCTCGTAGATCGCGGTCAGGCCGGTGATGTCGTCGAGCGCGGCATGCTCGTCGACCATGTGCATGGTCTGGCCGACAAGGCCGAATTCCAGCACCGGGCAATGGTTCTTGATGAAGCGGGCGTCGGATGTGCCGCCGGTCGTCGACAGTTCCGGTTGCCGCCCCGTCACCTCGGCCACCGCGCCGGCGACGAGATCGGTGAATTCGCCCGGCTCGGTCAGGAAGGCGAGCGAGTTGCTCGGGTTGAAGCGGGCGCTGTAGCGCACCTTGTTGCCGGCCGCCGCATCGAGCCGGCCCCTGATCTCGGCCTCGAGCGTCTCGGGCGTCCACAGGTCGTTGAAGCGGATGTTGAAGCTGGCGCTCGCCTCGGCGGCAATGACGTTGCTCGCCGGGTTGGCGATGTCGATCGTGGTGATCTCGAGGTTCGAGGCGTCGAAATGCGGCGTGCCCATATCGAGCGGCGCCGCCTTCAGGCTCGCCAGCAGCCGCACGATGCCGTCGGCCGGGTTGTCGGCGAGATGCGGGTAGGCGACATGGCCTTGCGTGCCATGCACGCGGATATGGCCGGTCAGCGAGCCGCGCCTGCCGTATTTGATCGTCGTGCCGAGCTGGTCGGGATTGGTCGGTTCGCCGAGCAGGCAATGGTCGAAACCGTAGCCATGCTCGGCCGCCCAGGCGAGCAGCTTCACGGTGCCGTTGACGGCCGGGCCTTCCTCGTCGCCGGTGAGCAGGAAGGCGATCGATCCGGCGAAATCCGGGTTGTGCGCCACGAAGCGCAATGCCGCCGCGACGCTTGCCGCCACGCCGCCCTTCATGTCGACCGCGCCGCGCCCATAGAGCTTGCCGTCGCTGATCGTGCCGGAAAACGGCGGCTCGCGCCACAGTCCGGCATCGCCCGGCGGCACCACGTCGGTATGGCCGGCGAACACGAAGCGCGGCCGCGCCGCGCCACGCGCCGCATAGAGATTCTCGACGCTGGCCGTGCCCTCGGCGCTGAACACCGGCCGGTGCACCTCGAAACCGTGCATGGCGAAGATGCCGGCGAGCAGCGCCAGCGCGCCGCCTTCCTCGGGCGTGACGGAGGGGCAGCGGATCAGCGCCTGCGCCAGCAGCACTGGATCGGTCGGGTCGAAAGTCGCGAGATTGTGCATCGCGAAAGCTATCGGCGTCTTGGAGGGTGCCGTCAACTGCCGTGCGCCATCACGCGGCTTCGGGCGGCTCGGGGCGGCTGGCGCCGAAGCCGAGTTCCAGCACGAACCACAAGGCGCAGGCGAGGATCGCGATGCCGAACAGGTTTTCGAGCCAGATCACGCGGGCGAACAGGCCGTTGGCGGCGAGCGCCGCGTGGATGGCGCTCGGGCCGGCCAGCAGCAGCGCATATTCGCCGGGCTTGCCGCGATCCTGGAAGCGCTTCGCCGACAGCGCCACGAACGGATAGAGCAGCCCGACGAACAATGCCAGGCCGAGCAGGCGGCCGGCCGTGCCATCCGAGCCGACGAGCGCGGCGAGGCAGCGATGCAGCCCGAGCGACACGACGACCAGCGCGATGGCGCCGCAACGCCAGGCGGGCGGGCCGATGCGCCCGTCAAGCGCGCAGAACAGGAAGCGCCAGTCGAAGGAGAGGTCGCGCAGCATGCCGGCACATGTAGCGCGCCCCGGGCGGCGCGCACGATGATCGTGACGTCTTCGTTAACGGGTGGCGGCTCAGTCGCGCAGCAATTCGTTGATGCCGGTCTTGGCGCGGGTCTGCGCATCGACCGTCTTGACGATCACCGCGCAATAGAGCGAGGGGCCGGGCGTGCCATCCGGTAGCGGCCGGCCTGGCAGGTTGCCCGGCACCACCACCGAATAAGGCGGCACGCGGCCGATATGCACCTCGCCGGTGTCGCGATTGATGATCTTGGTCGAGGCGCTGATGAACACGCCCATCGACAGCACGGCGCCCTCGCCGACGATCACGCCCTCGACCACCTCCGAACGCGCGCCGATGAAGCAGTTATCCTCGATGATGGTCGGGTTGGCCTGCAACGGCTCGAGCACGCCGCCAATGCCGACGCCGCCCGACAGATGCACGTTCTTGCCGATCTGCGCGCAGGAGCCAACGGTCGCCCAGGTATCGACCATGGTGTTCTCGTCGACATAGGCGCCGACATTGACGAAGCACGGCATCAGCACCGCGCCCTTGCCGATGAAGGCGGAGCGGCGCACCACCGAGCCCGGCACGGCGCGGAAGCCGGCGGCGGCAAAGGCGTTCTGGCCCATGTCGAGAAACTTCGAATCGACCTTGTCCCACCATGCGGCGCCGCCGGGGCCACCGGAGATTTCCGCCATGTCGTTGAGGCGGAACGACAGCAGCACGGCCTTCTTGAGCCACTGATGCACGCGCCAGTCGCCGCCCTGTTTCTCGGCGACGCGCAGGCTGCCATTGTCGAGCCCGGCCAGCGCCGTTTCGACCGCCTCGCGCCGTTCGCCCGTGGTCGCGGGCGTGATCTCGGCGCGCGCCTCCCAGGCGGCATCGATGGTGGCGGCGAGCGGATTGGTCGTCATGAAGGCAAATCCCGGATGGCGGCTTGAGGTGTTGCTGCCTTCTCCGATCCTGGCGGCGGCAAGTCAAGCCAGCAAGTCAAGCCGGCAAGTCAAGCCAACAAGTCAAGCCGCCGGCTGCCGGCCCTCGCTCAGGAGGTCACGTTGGTGATGGAGGCGCAGCCGTCGGGCTCGCCGTCGATGGTGACGCGCGGGCTGGCGCGCGGCCGCATATAGGCCGGGCTGTCGCTGATGTTGATGGTGCCCGTGATCACATAGGCGGTGACCGGCGTGTAATCATACTGCACTTCCGCCATGATGATCGATTGCCAGGTCTTGGCGTCGGGATCGACCAGGCCCGTCGGCATGTCGACCGGCTGGCCGACCGGATGGATGTCGCCGCTGGGGTTGGAGAAGCTCCAGTCGACGCAGGTCTTGCCGTCCGGCGCGATGATCACGCTGGTGATGCGCATCTTGAGCGGCGTAGTGCTGAGCGGCGTCATCACCACCTTGGCGGCGTCGAAGATCGCGCTGAGGCCGGTGGTGCTCAGGTTGGCGGATTGCGATGTCAGGTCCGACAGGGTGCGCGCCAGCATGTTGACGCGCCGCTTGGCCTGGATGCCCTGCGTCACCTCGACGGTGCCGAGATACATCAGCACCATCACCGGCAGGATGAGCGCGAATTCCGTCGCAGCGATGCCTTGCCGCGCCGCGCGAAAATTGGCCGCGGCGGTGCGCAGGCGATCCAGCGGTTCGAGCCATCGGGTGCGGTTCAGCATCGCCTGCGCCCTCAATTATAAGGTTCGTTGCGGAAGGCGGCCGACGCGCTCAGCAGGAACTTGCCGTTGGAGAGGTTCTTGTAGACGTTGGCGATCATCGGCACGAACATCGTGTGCTGCACATAAGCCGAGACGATCACGATCGAGCCGCGCGTGCCGGGATCGTATTTCAATCCCGTCTGGTTGAACGCGCCGGCCTGGATCGGCGAGAACTGGCCGGTGCCGGCATCCTTGAAATTGGCGGCCGTGCGCACGTCGACCGAGACATCGGCGCATGGGATCATGATCTTGACGCCGTCGCAGACCGCGTTCTTGAACTGCGCCTGCGTGTAGCCTTCGGTCTGCGCCTGGCCGGTGAAGATCAGCCGGCCGGCATCGGAGACGGCGGTCTGGAGATATTCGTTCTTGAAGAAGATCATCGCGGTGTCGAAGGTCGCAAACAGCAGCGCGAAGAACGGCACCGCCACCAGCGCCATCTCGACGGCATAGCTGCCTCTCTCATCGCGCCGGAATCGCCGCAGCAGGCGGATGGCGGGTGCCATCGGCCGTGCGAGCACGCTGAAACCTGAACTGGCGGACATGGGCGGTCCCTGCTGATGTCTGGAGGTCGCACCCGAGGGGGCTCTCCTTACGTCAGTCACGCTAGACCGAAAAAGATTGCGAGCCGGTTATCGGCGGCGCCGAAAAGCCGTGCTGTTCCAGCCTTGTTGCGGGAAGGTAAAGAAACACCTGTGCCGATCGCGGAGTCGCGCCGCGCCGGCGGGAGCGCTATTTGGCGTTCGGATTGGCGAGTTCGTTGCGCTGCTTGGTCTGTGCGCCGACGCTGGTGAAGAACGCGCTCGCATCGCCCGGCACCATGGTCGGCGCGCAGCGCGGCGTGCAGGAATAGGATTCGCGTTCCAGCCCGCGCTGCACCGTGACGAGCCCGTCGCTCGGCGCTTCGACGAACAGCGCCGATTCCGCCATGATCTTGCCGCTGGTGTCGAGCGCGATCAGGTTCGTCGTGCCGTAGGTCTTGCCGGTGATGACGATGATGCCGTTCTTCTGCACCGTGACATCGGCAATGGCCGGGTTGCCGACCACCACCGTCCTGGTGCCTTGCGGCAGGCTCATCACCTTGGCCTGGTCGAGCACCACGGAGATGCGCTCGGCCCGCGCGGCGCCCGGCAGCATGCATGCGGCAAGCCCGGCCGCCACCAGGCCACGCCGGATCGCAGGGCGCGCGGACAGAGGAAGGCGGGTCAGCATGGGCGGCCTCGGATGCTAGTGACGTTGCCCGTGAGTGGCGCAATATCGTTGCCAGCATCATGGCGCCGAATGGTGAACGCATCGCTAATGCGCAAGGCAGCGCCCGGCACCCCGTGCCGGCCCGGCGCGCAACAACCGGCCGCCGCCCTTTATATATGGACTCAACGGTGCAGGCAGGCCGCGCGATGTGCCCGATGGCCGGAAGAAGCCTGGGGCGCCCGCATAAGGTAAACAGAATCTATTCTTAAAGTTTTAGATAGTAACCATATTATCGAAGTGTTAACGATGGGCCAATTCAGAAGCAAATACTGTACTTTACGCATGGGCGTTAACTGTGCCGCAAGGGGATGCCGGTAGTGTCGTCATCGGTTCCGGGCAATACACCAGACCCGGAGGGACCGAAGCAAACAGACGTCAAGGAGTACACCCACATGAGCCTCTTCAATCGCTTCATCAAGGACGAATCCGGCGCCACCGCCATCGAGTACGGCCTGATCGCCGCTCTGGTTTCCGTCGCCATCATCATCGTGCTCGGTACGGTCGGCACGAACCTGACCGCCGTCTTCCAGAAGGTCGCTGACAACCTCGTGGTTAGCTAAGCGCGCCTCCGGCGACATGACGGCCCCGCCTCGGCGGGGCCGTTTTGTTTGAGGCCCCTGGTCTTCCGTTAAGGGCCGCGTTACGCGCTGCGGCTATGCTGCCTGCAGCCTGATCGTTTTGGAGAGCTCGCATGTCTCTGATGGAAATCGCCCTGCTCGGATTTTTTCCCGCCGTGATGGCGGCCGCCGCGGTCAGCGACCTGATCTCCATGACGATCTCGAACCGCATCTCGCTGCTGTTGCTCGCCGGCTTCCCGCTGATGGCTTATGCCGCCGGCCTGCCGCTCGAGACGATCGGCTGGCACCTCCTTGCCGGCCTCGCCATGCTGGCGATCGGCTTCTTCTTCTTCGCGATGGGCTGGATCGGCGGCGGCGACGCCAAGCTGATGGCCGCGACCGCGGTGTGGCTCGGCTGGTCGCATTTGTTGGACTATGCGCTGCTCGCCTCGTTCCTCGGCGGCGGCCTGACGCTCGCCATCGTGTTTGCCCGCCGCTATGCGCTGCCGCTGCGCCTGAACCAGATCGACTGGATCGCCCGCCTGCACGACAAGAACAACGGCGTGCCCTACGGCATCGCGCTCGCGGCGGCGGCGCTGATCCTCTATCCGAACATCCAGCTCTGGCAGGCGGCGCTCGCCGGCTGAACTGCCTCGGTTCCACGGGTGCCATTGACTGGAAGCCGGCAATCCGATGGGACGGCGCGTGAACGGCTCCTGGATTCCCGACCGCACTGGCGTGCATCGGGAATGACACCGATAACGCAATGCCTTCCCGAAGCGGGATCGGCCGGTCAAGCCGGCCGATGACGGCTTTGAAAGGGTTGCGCCTCTTTCTCCACCCGTCATGGGACGGCTTGACCGGCCCATCCCGATCCGAACAGTGCTGCGCTTCCGTGGGTCTGCCGGAAAGTCGATCGCGGTCAGTTCCAGTGGAAAATCTGGATCAGCGCCGGAGTGAGGATGACCGCGAACAGCACCGGCAGGAAGAACAGGATCATCGGCACGGTGAGTTGCGGCGGCAGGGCGGCGGCTTTCTTTTCCGCTGCCTGCATGCGCTCGTCGCGGTTCTCCTGTGACAGCGTGCGCAGGGCGGTGGCGACCGGCGTGCCGTAGCGCTCGGCCTGGATCAGCGCCGTGCAGATCGATTTGACGCCGTCCAGCCCGGTTCGGCTGCCGAGATTCTCGAAAGCCTGCCGACGATCCTGCAGGAAGGACAGTTCGGCCGTGGTCAGCGCGAGTTCCTCCGCGAGCGGGATCGACTGGCCGCCGATTTCCTGCGACACCTTGCGGAAGGATTGCTCGACCGACATGCCGGATTCGACGCAGATCAGCATCAGGTCGAGCGCATCGGGAAAGGCGCGCCTGATCGAGAACTGGCGCTTCGAAATGCTGTTGCTGAGATAAATTTCCGGCGCCTTGATGCCGATATAGGCAGCGAGGATGGCGATGCCGATGCGCACGGCTGCCGATTGCTCGAGCTTGAGCATCACGAAGACGTAGAACAGCGTCACCAGGAACAGCACGATCGGCGTGACGAGGCGAAAGAACAGGAAGGCGACCTCGGCCGATTTGCCGCGATAGCCCGCCATGGCGAGCTTTTCCTTGGCGGTATCGGTGCCGAGCCAGTCGCCGAGCTTGAAGCGCTCGACGATGCGTTTCATGTAGACTTTCGGCTCGGCGCGCAACGTTGCCCGCTGCCCGTCGCGGGCCATGCGCTCGCGTTCGCGATTCCTGATCTTCTCGCGCTCGATCGAGACCGCGTTCATGCGCTGTTTCAGTTCGTTGCGTTCGAGCAGCGGCATGGCGAGCGTCAGCACGGCGGCGCCGGCGGCAAGCGCCGCCAGCGTCATCGCGACGAACATCGGGTCGAGCAGCCGGTCCAGGATCAGGTTGAGCATGAGCGCGGCCCGTCACATATCGAAATTGATCATCTTGCGCATGACCAGCACGCCAAGCAGCATCCACAGGCCGGATGCCAACATCACGACGATGCCGATCTGCTTGAGCCACAGCAACTCGATGTAATGCGGGCTCGACAGGTAGACGAGAATGCCGACGACGAACGGCAGCGAGGCGATGATGCCCGCCGAGGCCTTGGCCTCCATGCTCATCGCATCGACCTTGCCCTTCATTTTCTTGCGCTCGCGCAGCACGCGCGACAGGTTGCCGACCGCTTCCGACAGGTTGCCGCCGGCCTTTTGCTGGATGAGGATGACGATGCCGAAGAAATTGGCCTCGGGCACCGGGATGCGCTCGTAAAGCCGGCCGCAGGCTTCGCCGATCGGCATGCCGAGCGTCTGCGTCTCGCAGATCAGGCGGAACTCGCTCTTCACCGGTTCGCGGCCTTCGGCGGCGATGATGCGCAGGCAGTCGCCGAGCGGCAGGCCGGACTTGATGCCGCGCACGATGACGTCCATCGCATCGGGGAATGCCTCGAGGAAACGCTTGATGCGGCGCTTGCGCAGGAAGCCGAGCAGCCATTTCGGCAGGCCGGCCGCGCCGATGATCAGCCCGAACAGCGCCATGTACTTGTTGCCGGATGCGGCCAGGAAGGTGAGCGCCAGCACCACGGCCGCGACCGCGCTGATCACGTAGAAGCGCCGCGGCGACCAGTCGAGCCCGGCCTGTGCGATGCGGGTTTCGAGCGTGAGCTTGGCGCGTTCCTTCTGGCGCGACTCGAGTTCCTTCAGGCTGTCGCCGACCTGCTTGCGCCGCGCCAGCGCATCGACGCCGCGGTCGCCGGCCACGACACGCCGCGCCGTCGGCTTTGCCGCCGCCTTGCGCCGCTTCTCGCCGCGGATATCGCCCGAAAGATAAGGATAGATCAGCGCATAGGCGACGCAGCCGGCCGAGACGGCCGTGAGCGCCACGACGGCGATCTGACCGGTGTCCAACCCCATCATCGCCAGCTACCCATCAATTCAGGACCTCGTCCTTGAGATCGATCTCGTCGAGCGCCGCCGCGAGCCGGTTTTCCTCGTTGTAGTAGCGCGCCCGTTCCCAGAAGCGCGGCCGGCCGATGCCGGTGCCGCGATGCACGCCGAGGATCCTGCCATTGGCGTCCTCTCCGCGCATCTCGTAGACGAGCAGGTCCTGGGTGATGATGACGTCGCCTTCCATGCCCATCACCTCGGTGATGTGCGTGATGCGGCGCGAACCGTCGCGCAGGCGGCTCGCCTGGATGATGACGTCGATCGAGGACACGATCATCTCGCGGATGGTGCGCGAGGGCAGCGCGAAACCGCCCATGGTGATCATCGATTCGATGCGGCTCAGGCACTCGCGCGGGCTGTTGGCGTGCAGCGTGCCCATCGAGCCGTCATGGCCGGTGTTCATCGCCTGCAGCAGGTCGAAGGCCTCGGGGCCGCGCACCTCGCCGACGATGATGCGTTCGGGCCGCATGCGCAGGCAGTTCTTGACTAGGTCGCGCATCGTCACCGCGCCCTGGCCCTCGAGATTCGGCGGCCGGGTTTCGAGGCGCACGACATGGGCCTGTTGCAGTTGCAGCTCGGCCGCGTCCTCGCAGGTGATGATGCGCTCATCGTCGTCGATATAGCGCGTCAGGCAGTTGAGCAGCGTGGTCTTGCCCGAGCCGGTGCCGCCGGAAATCACCGCGTTGCAGCGCACCCGGCCGATCACCTTGAGGATTTCGGCGCCGGCGGGCGAGATCGTATTGTAGCGCACGAGCTGGTCGAGGGTCAGCTTGTCCTTCCGGAACTTGCGGATGGTCAGGGCTGCGCCGTCGATCGCCAGCGGCGGCGCGATGACGTTGACGCGCGAGCCGTCGAGCAGGCGCGCATCGCAGATCGGCGAGCTTTCATCGACCCGGCGCCCGACCTGGCTGACGATGCGCTGGCAGATGTTCATCAGCTGCTGGTTGTCCTTGAAGCGGATATTGGTCAGCTGGATCTTGCCGCCGACCTCGATGAAGGTGCGCGCCGGGCCGTTGACCATGATGTCGGCAATGTCGTCGCGCGACAGCAGCGGCTCGAGCGGGCCGTAGCCGAGCACGTCGTTGCAGATATCGTCGAGCAGTTCCTCCTGCTCGGCGATCGACATCACCACGTTCTTGATGGCGATGATCTCGTTGACGATATCGCGGATTTCCTCGCGCGCGCTCTCGGAATCCATCTTCGAGAGCTGCGACAGGTCGATCGCCTCGATCAGGGCGCCGAAGATCGTGGCCTTGGTCTGGTAGTATTCTTCCGTGCGCGGCCGTATCTCGGCCGCAACCGCCGCTGGCGGCGCCACCTGCGGCGCGGGCGCGCGCTCGTTGGCGGGTGCGGCGGAGGGTTGCGCCGTGGCGGCGGTCGGGCGCGGCTCGGCCGGCGGCGAAACCCGCTGCGCCGGTGCGCTCTGCCCGAAATTCGTCCTCTTTCCGAACATCCCGGCCTCTCGAAGCGGTTCCATGCGGCGGCTCCGGTTTTGGCCGGAAGCGCCTTTCAACCTGGTTAATCAGACCTGCTCACTGCTCAGGCCTTCTTGCGGTGCAGCCGCGACAGCAGCGGCTCGAGCATCGAGCGCCGCACCGGCTTTTCCTTGAGCCGGCCCGTCACCCGGCGCGCCAGTTCCGCGAAGGCCTCGGTCGCCTTGCCCTTGGCCTGCACTTCCGCGATCATCTGGCCGTTATTGGCGGCCGTGCCGAACAGATGCGCATCGAACGGCACCACGGCGGCGGCCTCGAGGTCGAGCGCCTTGCAGAAATCGGCGACGGTGATCTCGGGCCGCTTCGGCAGGCTGACCTGATTGAGCACCAGGTGCGGCTTGCGGTCGTTCGGCCGGGATTTCTGCGTTTCGTCGCTGAGGTTCTTGGCGTTGCGCAGATTGGCGAGGTCGGGGCTGGCCACCAGGACGATCTCGTCGGCGGCGAACAGCAGCCGCCGCGACCACGCCGTCCATTGATGCGGCATGTCGAGAACGATGCAGGGCGATGCGGTGCGCAGCACGTCGATGGTGCCGTCGAAACTCGTTTCGCTCATGTCGTAGCTGCGGTCGAGCGTCGAGGGCGCGGCGAGAATGTTCAGCTGGTCGGTGCATTTCGTCAGCAGCCGGTCGACGAGATTGGTGTCGAGCCGGTCCTGCGCGAAGATCGCGTCGGCGATGCCCTGGGCCGGGTCCTGGTTGAAATCGAGCCCGACCGTGCCGAAGGCGAGGTCGAGATCGACGATGGTGGTCTGGACGCCGAAATCCTCCGCGATCGTCCAGGCGAGATTATGCGCGATCGAGGACGCGCCGATGCCGCCCTTGGCGCCGATCACCGCGATCGTGCGCCCGATCGGCTCGGCGCTCGGCGCATGGAACATCTCCGACAGCGCGCGCACGCATTCGACGAGATCGACCGGGGCGATCAGATAGTCGCTGACGCCGCGCCGCATTAGCTCGCGATAGAGCTGTACGTCGTTGGTATGGCCGATGACCAGCACCTTGGTGCCGGGGTCGCAGGATTCGGCCAGGCGGTCGAGACAGGCGAGGAAGCCGGCCGCGCCATCCATCTCGATGACGAGGACGTTTGGCGAGGAGGCGTTGCGGTAGGCCTCCGCCGCGGCCTCGCCGCCGCCCATCTGGACCTTGATCTGGGCGTGGCCGGCGCGCCGGTCCTCGGCGACGGCATGCATCACCGCCATCACCTCGGCCGTTTCGCAAAACGCCTGAATGGAAACACGCGGCAGGGGGGCGATGATCTGTTCCATGACCTCTGTCTCGATCCTCGATTGCGGACCCCGCATTACGGGTTCGGAATGCCTTGGTTGATGGTCGGGCCACCCGAATTGTAGATGGTCGAGGGATCGGCCCCGGAGCGCAGACGCTGCACGCCGCGCAGGCGCTTCTCGCCGTCGATCTCGCTCTGCTGGCGCGGCCGCACCAGATCGACCGGATCGGCGACCTGGGCCGCGAGGTTCTTCTGGTAGCTGCAACCGAAATTCGGCAGACTGCGATTCTGCCACGACGCCATGCGGTCGCTCTGGGCCGCGTCCTCGCTCCAGTCGTCGCAGCGGCTGTCGACCTGGGCCTGCAGGCGCGAGAAGCTCAGCCGCACCGGCGAGGCAAGCGTCGGATCGTCCGGAGCGTAGGATACGATGGTGATATGGCTGCCCGACAGCCCGCCTTGCGCAAGCGCCGAGCGGATGCCGGCCAGTTGCTGCCGGCCGGCCGGAACCTGCGGCACATAGGCGGTGATGCCGCCGCGGCCGTTATTGCGGTAGTCGTGGGCGAAGGCGATCACGTCGGCCTGCTGGCGCCGGTCGAGCGTCGCGCCGTGGCCGGCGAACACGTCGAGCGTGCGCGGCGCCTCGCGCAGCACGATCGGGTGGCGCTGCCGGTAATCGCTCGGCAGGCTGCCGGTGAGATCGCCATCGTGCTGGCCGGCGCTGCACGCGCCGAGCGTGCCGGCGGCGAGCACCGCGAGGATCAGCCGTGCTCCGCATGAACGAAGAACCCGCGATCGACGAACCATTATCCTGCCCTCGATTGGCTCTGCGAAACGATCAGTCATGGATGAACCCGTAGCTGCCGCGATAGCTGGACGCAGTCGCCGGCGCGCCGGCGACGCCGTAGATGCGGGTCAGGCGGCCCATCAGGATCGTCTGCGCGTCGTTGGCGTCGGCATAGCCCTCGTCGGGCCGCGCGAGCGCCGAGGCGGCGTTGGGCTTGGCGATATAGGGCGTGACGATCATCATCAGCTCGGTATCCTCGCGCTGGTAGTCGCGCGAACGGAACAGCGCGCCGAGTATCGGCAGGTTCATCAGGCCGGGGAGGCCGGTGATCGTCTGTTTGGAGACCTGCTGGATCAGCCCGGCCGTGACCAGCGAGCCGCCGGAGGGCAGTTCCACCGTGGTGTCCTGCTTGCGCACCGTGAAGGAGGGCAGCAGCGCGCCGTTATAGACGATCGGCCGGCTGACATCGATATCGGTGACTTCGGTGGCGACGCGCAGGCTGATGCGCCCTTCCGAGAGCACCATCGGCGTGAAGATCAGTTGCACGCCATAGGGCTTGTAGCTCGTCTGCATCTGCGAGCATTCGCTCGAGCCGCCGCGCGAGGTCTGGCAAGTGACGGTGGTAGGCACCGGGATCTCGCCGCCGGCGGTGAATTTCGCGGTTTCGCCGGAGATCGCCGTCAGGGTCGGCTCGGCCAGCGTGCGCATCACGCCCTGGCGCTCGGCGGCGCGCAGGTCGAACAGCTTGTTGTTGCCGAGGCCCATCGTGCTGCCGGGGCTGATCGCCTGCGTGTTGACGGCGGAAGACGGGTCGTTGTTGAAGCGGAAGGCGGTGCCGGCGATGTTCCAGGTGCCGTTGATGCTGACGCCGAGCTGCTTGAGCACGTTGCGCTTCACCTCGGCGACCGTGACCTTGAGCATGACCTGGTCGCGGGCGCGGATGCTGAGCGCGTTGATGACCTTGCCACTGATCACCGCGCCGGCATTGCCGCCGATCGCCACGCCGCCGCCGCCGCCGACCGTGGCGGCCGGGCCGACGAAGCTGTTGCCGATGAAGGCGGTGGCGATGTCGACGGCGCGCTGGGCGTCGAGCACGTTGTCGACCGTGCCGGTGAGCACGATCGAATCGCCGACCGGCGTGACGTTGATCGCCGATGACGGGATCGCCATGCGCAGCGAACGGTCGAGCACGCCCATCTCGCGGCCGACATCGACCTCGATATCGGCGATCTGCGCGCCGGTGCTGTCGGAAATGTAGATCGAGGTCGAGCCGATGGCGACGCCGATGACGAACAGCTTTCGCGTCGAGCGGATCACCGCGTTGGCGACGCCCGGATTGGCGACGAACACTTCCTTCGCATCCGCCGGCAGGTCGATGATCATCGACTTGCCGATGCCGATATCGACCTTGCGGGCGACGTGCCGGTCGGCGCTGCTCGCCTCGATGCGCGGCACGGGCACGGCCTCGGTGCGCAGCGGCCGCGCCTGGGCGGCGCCGGCGAGCGGCAGCATCAGGCCGGCGAAGGCCAGCGCCGCGAGGGTGCGGATGACGGGTGTCGGCTGCATGGCGAGCCGCGCGGGGGAACGAATGGAAGCCGATTTCATTTGCGGATCGCCTGCGTTGCCACGCCGTAGCGGATGACGGTGGTGCCGGTATTGCTGTCGACCGGCGCGGCGTCGGCGCTGCTGCCGGAATCGGAGAGCGAGCGCAGGGCGAGGGAGAGCTGGCCGACACGGCCGGCCAACACCACCGATTCGACCTGTTTCGGGTCGAGTTCGAGGGTCGCCGTCTCGCCGGTTACGACTTTCTCGCCGTTTTTCTCGCCGATCTGCTTGCCGATGGCGAGCACGCGGACATTGGTCAAGACGGTCTCGCTGACCTGGACCTCGGCCCCGGCGCTGCGGGACGCTTCCTCGTCGCGATAGGTCCGGATCACGTCGACATGATCGTTGGGCAGGATGAAGCCGCCGGCGCTGGCCGAGCCGTTGGTCGAGATCGAGATGGCGAGCGCCCGTTTGCCCGAGGGCAGGATGGCCGACATGAAGCCGGAGCCGGCACCCTTGATCAGCTTGTCCGAGCGGATCGGCTCGCCCTGGATGAAGGGGCTGCGCACGATGGCGCCGACGATCTCGGCCTTGGCCGCGCCGGAGCCGGTCTGCTGGATGAACTGGCCGCTGACGGCTTCCTTCGGCCAGTCCTGCCAGGAAAGATCGCTATCCTGGATGGTGCGGCCGACATCGAGCTCGGTGCTCGCCACCAGCACCTTGGCGAGCGACACCGCCTTGGCGGGCTGCTGCTGCACCACGGCGGGGGCCGGAGGGCGGGCGCGGCCGACGAGCATGACGGCGGCGCCGGCCGCCACGACGGCGATTCCCAGGACTGCAAGGCGGGCAGGCTTCATTGATGACCATCCATGACGGTCGCCATTTCACGGCAACTCTTGCGACGATATCAGCAGGTTATGGTTAACAATCCGTGTAGTGCGGGTGAGATTGGTTAAGAGGAATCGCTGCGTCAGCCGCGCCGTTTCGCGGCCGTCTTGTCGAGCGCCTGGATCTGTTTCCAGCTATTGGTCTGGCTCACCATGTTGCGGACATAGGCGACGTTGGCGGCGGCATCGGCCGGCGACAGGTCGCGCTGGGCGATCTGCTCCGATTCGGTGAACTTGCCCTGCAAGGCGAGCACGATGGCGAGGTTGGCGCGGATGCGGGCATCGGCGCGCGGATCGTTGGCGGCCTGGCGCAGCACCTTCTCGGCATCGCCGAGCCGGCGTTGCAGCGCATAGGCGAGCCCCATGTTGGAGAGCACCGTCGGTTCGCCGGGCACGATTTGCAGCGCCGAATCGAAGAAGCGCTGGGCGCCGGCGAAGTCGCCGCTCTGCGCCGCGACCGTGCCCTGCACGTTGAAGATGCGCCAGTCCGGCTGGTCCGGTGTATGCGCGTTGGCGAGAACCTTGGCCGCTTCGGGGAAGCGGCCGGCATCGGCGAGCGTGCGGCCGTACAGTGCCAGGACCGCACGGTCGTTGGGCGCCCGGATCGCGGCGTTCTGCATCACCGCCACCGCCTGCTGCTCCTGATGCAGCGCGCGCAGCGCCCGCGCGTAATTCATCGAGGCCTGCTTCTCGCCGGGGTCCTTGTCGTAGCGCGGCCCCCAACTCGCGGCGATCGCCTTCCAGTCGTCCTGTGAGCGGGTGAGCGTGCCGGACCGGTCGATCGAGCCGGTCACGTCCTTGGCGCCGCGCGAGGCGCAACCGCCGAGCCCGCCCAGAGCCGCCGCCAGCACGAGGATGGAGACGGCCCGGCCGGAAAGCGGCAGCAGCCCGATGCGGTTCGATTTCGGATGGCAGGCCGGCATGGGGGCTCCGGAGCAGGTGAGATTTGAAAAGCCCCCGAGCAATATTCCGTTAACCCTAAGGGAACGTTAATGTCGCATGCCCGCGACGACGCGGCGTCGCGCGCGCCGCTGCGGCCGCGACCGGATTTTGCCGCCGATCTCGTCCCGTTCCCGGCAACGGCGCTTGCTGTGCCGGCACGATCGGTGCGACGAGGGGGGCCAAGCTTGCGGTTGCGCAAGATATGACAGGATATCGCTGATGGAGGTTCTCTTGATCACTGGCCCCCTTTCCAAGGCAGCACGCGCGCTCGTCGAAGTGAGTCGCGCCAAGGTCGCGGCGAACGCCAATCTCGACGAGGCCGCCATCCGGGCCTTCGAACACGGCATGCACACGCCGCCGGACAGCGTCATCCAGGCCATTCAGGATGCGCTTGAGGAACTCGGTGCCGTGTTCATCCCCGAGCAGGGCGCGCTTGGCGCCGGGGTTCGGTTGAAGTTCAATCGCTCGCTGACAAAACGCATCGGCAATCTGGAGAACGAGGGTGGCCCGTCGGCAAAGGATGACGTTCCCTGACGCCCTGAGGCGCCGGCGACACGAAACTGGCAAGCCGCTGCGGGCAGTCTCGCTCGCCTGAAGCGGCATCCGGTTCGGGCGCGCGCCCTGGCATTGCCTTCCAGCGGCGCCCCCCGTAAACAATACGGCTCCGTAACGAGTTGGTGTTTCCCGAGTTGGCTTCCTGATGGCGACCGAGCTACGTCCCGCCCGCGCGCTGCAGCTATGGCATGCTGCCATGCTGGATCTGGTGCGCGACCGCGATCCGGACCTGTCGGTGCGCCAGATGGCGATCCTGCTGACGATCTATCTCGAGCCGCCGCCCCATACCGTGCGCGGGCTTGCCGCCAAGCTCGGCGTCACCAAGCCGGTCATCACCCGCGCGCTCGACAGCATGGGCCAGCTCGACCTGGTATCGCGCCGCCGCGACGATCTCGACCGCCGCAACGTCGTCATCCAGCGCACGGTGCGCGGCGCGCTGCATCTCGAGCGCCTCGCCGACCTGTTGTCCACCAAGGCGGCGGAGTTGCAGCCGTGAGCGCGCCCGACCCGCGCCTGACGCCGGCCCGGCCGGATCTCGCCGACATCCGCCTGCGCGGCCATGTCGAGGCGGCGCGTTTCGTCGCCGGCGAGCCGCGCGCCATTGTGACCGCTACCGCACCCATGCGTGGCCGCCCGGCCATCGCGGCCGGCCTGGTGACGGAAGCGCTGCTCGGCGAGCGCGTGCAAATCTTCGAGGAGGCGGATGGCTGGGCCTGGGGCCAGCTCGCCGATGACGGTTATGTCGGCTACCTTCCGGCGACGATGCTTGGTCCCCCCGGTCCGGCGCCGACCCATCGCGTCGCGGTGCTGCGCAGCTTCTTCTATCCCGGCCCCGACATGAAACTGCCCGCGCGCGGTTCTGCGCCGATGGGCGCGGCGGTCGCCGTCGCGGGGCTGTCGGGTGATTTCGCCGAGACGCCGCACGGCTTCTTGTGGGCGGCGCATCTGAGACCGCGCGACGAGGCGGCGCAGGATTTCGTCGCGGTCGCCGAGGCCTATCGCGGCGCGCCTTACCTGTGGGGCGGCAAGTCCAGCCTCGGCCTCGATTGTTCCGGGCTGGTGCAGATCTCGCTCGCCATGGCCGGCATCAGCGCGCCGCGCGACAGCGACATGCAGGCAGCGCTCGGTTCGCCCGTGCCGGTGACGCCGGACCTCGCCGGGCTGCAATGCGGCGACCTCGTCTGCTGGCACGGTCATATCGGCATCATGCGCGACGCCGACACGCTGCTGCATGCCAGCGGCCACGCCATGCTCGTCGTCGAGGAACCGCTGCGCCAGGTCGCGGACCGTATCCTGCGCGTCGTGCAGCGGCCGATCCTGACCATCCGGCGGCTTGGCTAGATCTCTGGAATCAACAGGAGGGAATCGAAGATGACGCAATCTCTTCAGGGCAAGACCGCCTGGATCACCGGCGCCGGCACCGGCATCGGCGAAGCTTCCGCCCTGGCGCTCGCCGCGGCCGGCGCCAGCGTCGTGCTCAGCGGCCGCCGCCGCGAGCCGCTCGACAGCGTCGCCGGGCGCGTCCAGGCCAATGGCGGCGAGGCGCTCGTCATGCCGGGCGACATGTCCGATGCCAGGGCGGTCGCGGAGATTGCCGGCGCCATCGGCCAGCGCGGCCGGCTCGATATCCTGTTCAGCAATGCCGGCACCAACATTCCGCGCCGGCGCTGGGACGAGTTGACGCCTGAGAGCATCGCCAGCCTCGTCAACGCCAATCTCAACGCGGCGCTCTATGTCGCCAGCGCCTGCCTGCCGTTGATGCGCAAGGATGGCGGCCTGATGATCCACACCGGCTCATGGGCGGCGCATTTCATCAGCGCCGGCCCCGGCGGCGTCTACACCGCCGCCAAGAGCGCGGTGGTGGCGATGAGCCACACCATCAATCTGGAGGAGAACGTCAACAACATCCGCTCCTGCGTGCTGTCGCCGGGCGACGTGCACACGCCGTTGATGAACCAGCGCCCGATGGCGATCAGCGCCGAGATGCGCGCCAAAATGCTGACCCCGGCCGATGTCGCCGACATCGTGCTGTATCTGGCCGGATTGCCGGACCGGGTCTGCATCAACGAGGTCATTGTCGGCCCGACGCGCGCCGGCGGGTGAGGGCATGCGGCACGAAACCCTCATCCGGCGCTTCGCGCCCCCTTCTCCCGTAAACGGGAGAAGGGGTTCGGTTGCCTGTTTCAGGCCGCCTTCTTGTACGGGTTGAAGCGGCCGTAGAAGGTCTCGCCCTTCTTCGCCATGTCGACGAGTAGCCGGTTCGGCTTGAAGCGGGGCCCATGCTTTGCGGCGAGCTTCTTGCACAACGCCACGAAAGCTTGCGCCCCCATGCCGTCAATATAGGACAGCGTGCCGCCCGACCACGGCGCGAAGCCGAAACCGAGGATCGAGCCGACATCGGCCTCGCGCACGTCGACGATGACCTTTTCCTCCACCGTCTTCGCCGCTTCGAGCGCCTGGCACACCAGCAGGCGCTGCTTCAGTTCCTCGACATCGATCGCATCTGGATCGAGATGCACCTTCTGCAGGTCCTTGAGCCCCGGCCACAGCCGCTTCGGCTGGCCCGGCTGATAGTCGTAGAAGCCCTTCTTGTTCTTGCGCCCGAAACGCTCGAGCTTGACGACCAGTTCGTCGAGCAGGTCGACCAGCGCCGGCTCGACCGCCTGCGGCCCGAGATCCTTCAGCGTCGCCTGCGTGATCTTCCAGGCGAGGTCGATCGCCACCTCGTCGGTCAGCGATAGCGGCCCGACCGGCATGCCGGCCATCTTGCCGGCATTCTCGATCATCGCCGCCGGCACGCCCTCGATCAGCATGCGATGGCCTTCGCTGAGATAGTTGAGCACGCAGCGGTTGGCGAAGAAGCCGCGCGTGTCGTTGACGACGATCGGCGTCTTGCGGATCGCGCGCACGTAGTCGAGCGCGGCGGCGAGCGCCTTGTCGCCGGTCTTCTTGCCGAGAATGACCTCGACCAGCAGCATCTTGTCGACCGGCGAGAAGAAGTGGATGCCGATGAACTGCTTCGGCCGCGCGAAATTCTCGGCGAGCGAGGTGATCGGCAGCGTCGAGGTGTTGGAGGCGAAGATCACGTCCTTGCCGATCACCGCCTGCACGTTCCTGATCACTTCGGCCTTGACGGCGCGATCCTCGAACACCGCCTCGACGATCAGGTCGCAACCTTTCAGGTCGTTATAGTCGGCGGTGGGCGTGATGCGCTCGAGCAGCACGTCACGGTCGGCCGATTTGGCGCGGCCCTTGGCGATCTGGTCGGAGACGATCTTGTGGCTATGCGCCTTGCCCTTTTCGGCCGCCGCCATGTCGCGGTCGAGCAGCACGACCTTCATGCCGGCGAGCGCCGTGACATAGGCGATGCCGGCGCCCATGAAGCCGGCACCGATCACGCCGACCGTCTTGAAACTGTTGGCCGGCGCGCCGGCCGGGCGCCGCGCGCCCTTCTCCAACTCGCCCTTCGACAGGAACAGCGAGCGGATCATATGGGCGGCCTGCGGCGAGCGCAGGATCTTCGCGAAATAGCGGCTCTCGACCCTCAGCCCCTGGTCGATCGGCAGTTGCAGCCCCTCGTAGACGGCGGCGAGCACCGCCTTGGCGGCCGGGTAATTATCCTGCGTCTCGCGGCGGTAGATGGCGTTGGCCGGCGGCCAGATCATCATGCCGGGCGCGGAATGCACCTTGTTCGAGGGCAGGCGGTAGCCTTCCGTGTCCCAGGGCTGTTTGGCGGCAGGATTTGCCTTGAGCCAGTCCTTCGCCGTCTGGATGAGCGCATCGCGCGCAACCACGGCATGCACCAGCCCCATTCCCTTGGCCTGCGCCGGCTTGATCTGGTCGCCGCGAAACAGCATCTGTAGCGCGTCGCCGGTCGGCATCATGCGGGCGACGCGCTGCGTGCCGCCGGCGCCGGGGAACAGGCCGACCTTGATCTCGGGCAGGCCGACGCGGGTCTTCTCGTCATCCGAGACGACGCGGAACTGGCAGGAAAGCGCCAGTTCGAAGGCGCCGCCGAGGCAGGTGCCGTGCACGGCGGCCGCGAACGGTTTGCCGCAGGTTTCGAGCTCGCGGTAGATTTGCGACAGCCGGCGCGAGGCGTCGAAGAAAAAGCTCATCGCCTGTTCGGGACCATCGGCCTTGGCGCGCTTCTGGTACTCGGCGCCGAGCCCTTGCAGCATGGCAAGGTCGGCCCCGCCCGAAAACGTCTCCTTGCCGGAGGTGATGACGCAGCCCTTGATGGCGTCGGTCGCAGCAACATGCGCCACGGCCTTTTCGAGTTCGTCCATCACCTGGACGGTGATGACGTTCATCGAGCGGTTCGGGCTGTCCCAGGTCAAGGTGGCGATGCCGTCAGCATCAGTCTCGAAGCGGAAATGCTCTAGTTTCATCGAAAAATCTCTCCCTGGCCGCCTGTCCCTTCTCCCGTTTACGGGAGAAGGTGGCACGAAGTGTCGGATGAGGGGAGGAAGCCCCGCCTTATGTCGCGCGAGCGGTTCCCCTCATCCGCCTGCCGGCACCTTCTCCCGCAAGCGAGAGAAGGCAATCCCTCTCAAACCCGTTCGACAATCATCGCGGTGCCCATACCGGCCGCGACGCAGAGCGTGACGAGGCCGGTATTCAGGTCGCGGCGCTCGAGTTCGTCGATCAAGGTGCCGAGCACCATGGCGCCGGTCGCTCCCAGCGGATGGCCCATGGCGATGGCGCCGCCATTGACGTTGACCTTGGCCGGATCGAGCTCGAATGCCTGCATGAAGCGCAGCACGACGGATGAGAACGCCTCGTTGATCTCGATCAGGTCGATATCGGCCAGTTCCATGCCGGTCTTCTTGAGCAGCAGCTTGGTCACGTCGACCGGGCCGGTCAGCAGCAGGCCGAGATCGGACCCGATCTGCGCGAAGCCTTTTATGCGCGCACGCGGCTTGAGACCGTTGACCCGGCCGGCCCTTTTCGAGCCGACCAGCACGGCTGCCGCCCCATCGACGATGCCGGAGGAGTTGCCGGCATGGTGGACGTGGTTGACGAACTCGACTTCCGGGTGCGACTGCACCGCGACCGCGTCGAAGCCGCCCTGCTCGCCCATCATGGCGAAGGACGGTTTCAGGGCGCCGAGCGCCTGCATGTCGGTATTCGGGCGGATCGTCTCGTCACGGCCGAGAATGGTCAGGCCGTTGACATCCTTCACCGGCACCACCGAATGCTTGAAATAGCCCTTGTCCCAGGCATTGGCCGCGCGCTTGTGCGATTGCACCGCGAAAGCATCGACCTCGTCGCGCGAAAAGCCGTATTTGGTGGCGATCAGGTCGGCGGCGACGCCCTGCGGCGTGAAATAGGATTTGATGGCGACGCTCGGGTCCATGGCGAGCGCCATGCCGGACGCGCCCATGCCGACGCGGCCCATGCTCTCGACGCCGCCGCCGATGGCGAGGTCCTTCTGCCCGGCCATGATCGGGGCGGCGGCGAAGGCCACCGCGTCGAGGCCGGAAGCGCAGAAGCGGTTGATCTGGATGCCCGGCACCTTGGCGCCGTAACCGGCACCGAGCACTGCGGCACGCGCGATGTCGCCGCCGGCCTCGCCGACCGGATCGACGCAGCCGAGCACCACGTCCTCGACGCGCGCGGTGTCGAGCGTGTTGCGCTCGCGGATCGCGGTCAGCGCCGTCTCGGCGAGGCGGATTGCCGTCACCTCATGCAGCGCGCCGTCGGCCTTGCCGCGCCCGCGCGGCGTCCGCACATGATCGTAGATGAATGCATCGGCCATCTGGCCCTCCTGAAATCGATCGTCCTTGCTTTCGCCCTGTCTAGAACGCCTCCGCCGGCAACGCCATCACCGTATCGGCGCCGGCCGTGATGCGGGCGAGCCGCAGGCCGGTTTCCGGCAGCATGCGCTCCATGAAGAAGCGCGCCGTGACGAGCTTGCCCGCCATGCGCGCCTTGTCGGGGGCGCCGGCGGCGATGCGCGCCTGCGCCGCCTTGACCTGGCGCGCCCACATATAGCCGAGGCTGACGAGGCCGAACATGTGCAGGTAGTCGGTGGCGCCGGCGCCGGCATTGTCCGGTTTGGTTATGGCGTTCTGCATGAACCACATCGTCGCCTGCTGCAATTGGTCGAGCGCGCTCTTGAGCGGGGCCGTGAACGGCGCCATGGCGTCGTCGCCATTCGCCGCGATGAAGCCGCCGATCTCGGCGAAATACGCCATCACCGCCCGGCCGCCGTCGCGCCCGAGCTTGCGCCCGACAAGGTCCATGGCCTGGATGCCGTTGGCACCCTCGTAGATCATGTTGATGCGGGCATCGCGCACGAATTGCGACATGCCATGCTCTTCGATGTAGCCGTGGCCGCCGAACATCTGCTGCGCCTTGACCGCGTTGTCGAAGCCGCAATCGGTCAGCATCGCCTTGATCACCGGCGTGATCAGGCCGAGATTGTCGTCGGCCGCCTGTTTCGTCCCGGCGTCGCTCGAACGGGCGTCGATATCGGCCTGCAACGCCGCCCACAGCGCCAGCGTGCGGGCGGCCTCGTTGAACGCCTTGATCGAGAGCAGCGTGCGGCGCACGTCCGGATGCACGATGATCGGATCGGCCGGGCCGGACGGATTCTGCGCGCCGGTCAGCGCGCGGCCCTGCAGGCGCTCGCGGGCATAGGCGGCGGCATTCTGGTAGGCGACCTCGGATTGCGCCAGACCCTGCAGGCCGACGGCGAGCCGGGCCTCGTTCATCATCACGAACATGGCGTTGAGGCCGCGATTGGCCTCGCCGATCAGGAAGCCGGTCGCCCCGTCATAATTCATCACGCAGGTCGCGTTGCCGTGGATGCCCATCTTGTGCTCGATCGAGCCGCACGAGACGCCGTTGCGCGCGCCCGTCGCGCCATCGGCCGCGACCATGAATTTCGGCACGATGAACAGCGAGATGCCCTTGGTGCCGGCCGGTGCCCCCTCGATGCGCGCGAGCACCAGGTGGATGATGTTCGAGGCGAGGTCATGCTCGCCGGCCGAGATGAAGATCTTGGTGCCGATGATCTTGTAGCTGCCGTCCGGTTGCGGCACGGCCCTGGTCTTGAGCTGGCCGAGATCGGTGCCGCAATGCGGCTCGGTCAGGTTCATGGTGCCGGACCATTCGCCCGAGACCATTTTCGGCAGGTAGGTCTTTTTTTGCTCCGGCGCCCCGTGCACCAGGATCGCCGCGACCGCGCCCTGGGTCAGGCCGGAATACATCGACCAGGCCTGGTTGGAACTCTCGAGAAACTCGCGGAAGGCGAGGCCAAGCACGTTGGGCAAACCCTGTCCGCCGATTTCCGCGGGCAGCGACAGGCCGAGCCAGCCGGCATCGCGGAACTGCTCATAGGCCGCCTTGAACCCGTCCGGCGTAGTGACGCTGCCATCCTCGTGCCGCGTGCAGCCCTCGACATCGCCGGCGCGGTTGAGCGGCTGCACGACCTCTTCGGCGAATTTCGCGCCCTCGGTCAGGATCGCTTCCAGCATGTCGGGGGTCGCGTCCGCGAAGCCCGGCAGATTGTTGTAGCGGGCGATCTCCAGCACGTCGTTGAGGATGAACATCACCTCCTCGACCGGGGCCTTGTAGAGCGGCATTGGCGAAAACTCCCTGAACTCCCGCCGCGATACTGGCATAGAAATGCCGCGCGGGGAGCGGTGAATGGAATAGTTCATATATAAACAGTATCGCTTCGTATGCAAGAGCACGCGAAGCGGCTTGCGAGGGCGTGTCAGGAGATTACAGTTCAGCCGGTTACGGTTGGGCAAGATCGCATGTCACGCCAGAGGGCGCATCGCCCTCGTGGCGCGTGGCGACAGCAGGTGGCGCGATGACAGCAGCACAGCAGGATAACGATCCGGGCACGGGTGAGGTTTCGGCAAGCGACGTCGCCGCCGCCGCCGGGCGGCTCGCCGGGCACGCGGTACGAACCCCGCTCCTGAGCATTGCCGATCTCGACGCGCTGACCGGCGCCCGTGTCTTCCTGAAGGCCGAGACCTTGCAGCGCACCGGCTCGTTCAAGTTCAGGGGCGCCTTCAACCGCATCGCGCAGATCGATGCCGCCCATACGCCGGGCGGCGTCGTGGCATTCTCATCCGGCAATCACGGCCAGGCGGTGGCCTCCTCGGCCCGGCAATTCGGCCTTCGCGCCACGGTGATCATGCCGTCCGACGCACCCGCCATCAAGATCGAGCTGACGCGCGGCCACGGCGCCGAGGTCATCCTGTATGACCGGCTCAACGAGGATCGCGCGGCGATTGCCGGGCGTATCGTCCGCGAGCGCGGCGCCATCCTCGTGCCGCCTTATGAAGACCGCGACATCATCGCCGGCCAGGGCACGATCGGGCTCGAGATCGTCGAGGATTTGCGCGCCCGGGGCCTGACGCCGGATATCGTGCTGTCCTGCTGCGGTGGCGGCGGGCTCGTGGCCGGCATCGCCACGGCGGTCAGCGCGGCGGCGCCGGCAGCGAAGATCTATTCCGTCGAGCCCGAGCAATTCGACGATACCGCCCGCTCGCTCGCCGCCGGCACGCGCCAGAGCAATGCGCCCGGCGCCAAGACGATCTGCGATGCCATCGTCACGCCGACGCCGGGCGAGATGACCTTCGCCATCAACCGGCGCCTGCTCGCCGGAGGACTCAGCGCCAGCGATGCCGAGGTCAAGCGGGCGATCGTCTATGCCTCGCGCCAGCTCAAGCTCGTGGTCGAGCCCGGCGGCGCCGTGGCGCTGGCGGCGGTGCTGGCCGGCAAACTCGATATCGCCGGCAAGACCGTGGTCGTGGTGCTGTCGGGCGGCAATATCGATACCGCGCTGCTGAGCGAGATTCTCGCCGCTGCCTGATTTTCCGCTCAGCGCGTCGCCGGCTCGGACATCAGGTAGTAGCGCTTGCGCAGGTCGGCGAGCGCCTCCTCGATCGAACGGTGCTGCCGTTCGAGATGCCTGATCTGGGCCAGCGCCTGCTGCGGCGAGAACATCAGTTCGGTGACCTGCGCGCGCCCGTCGCCAAGCATCGAGATGATTTCGGCCAGCGTGAAGCCGAGCTGCTTGCCCTTCAGGATCAGCTCGATGCGCACCAGATCGCGCGGACCATAATAGCGGACATGGCCGTCGCGCAGCGGGTGGATCAGCCCCTTGCTTTCGTAGAAGCGCAGCGC
Organism: uncultured Alphaproteobacteria bacterium; assembly: GCA_937988775.1. Taxonomy (GTDB): domain Bacteria; phylum Pseudomonadota; class Alphaproteobacteria; order Rhizobiales; family Beijerinckiaceae; genus CALKHP01. The sequence goes on along the minus strand of CALKHP010000017.1, from coordinate 80,469 downwards.
GCGCAGCGTGACACCGAAGCGGCGCGCGACCTCGCCGATGCTTGCCAGCGCCCGCAAATCGGCGGCCTCGGGCCGGCGCGGCTGTTCGGCCCATAGCGCCGGCCTGATCGCCGCCCCGGCCTGTGGCGTGATTCGGGCACCGGGTGCATGAGCGTCATCCGGACCTGTTTGCCTCTGCCTCTCGTGAATCCCGTGCCTCTCTTGGAAAACCATGATGCCGCGCCTTTCTCGATGCCGCAAAGTTGCTGAAGCGAGCAACACAACTATTGGTTGTATTTGTCTCACTGATTCGCGGAAAATACAACTCAGTTGCGCGGCCGTTCGATGTCTCACCCTAAGGTTGTGGGCGGCGGCGCGAGGCGCACCTGTAAAGCGAAACTTAACCAAGGGCTTCCGGGATTAACGGCTTGTTTACCATAGCAGGCGGAAGGTCCCGTCAGGAGGCGGACCTGCGTCGCGGCGCATAAGTCCGCTGCGATCCGAAGCCTGGATGCAAGCCAAGAGGACCAATGATGGCTCAGCCGGTGCCATGGAATGTAAGAGGCATCGATCCCGATGTCCGTGAAGCCGCGTTGCTCGCAGCCAGGCGCTCGGGCATGACGCTGGGCCAATGGTTGAACGCCGTGATCGGCGACACCGTGTCGTCCGAGGGCGTGCCGCAGGCGGTGGCCGGCGAAGCCGCGCCCGCCGCCGATCCGTTTGCCGCCGTCACGCGCCGCATCCGCGCCTTCAACGAACGCGGCAGCAGCGCCGCGCTGGCCGCCGCCGGCGCGACACGGCATGGCGACGACGTGGCCCGCGTCGGCGAGATCGTCGGGACTGCCATCGAGAGCATGGAGCGCAGCGCCCGCGAGCGCGACGCCCGCACCGTCGCTGCCCTCACGGCGATGACCGACCTGCTGCGGCGCCAGGCGGAGGACACGCCGCGCCGGCGCTGGAACGACGCGCCGGCCGATGCCTCGCCCGCCGGCAACCCGGTGCGCCAGATGATCGAACGCATCGAGACGCGGCTCGATACGCTGAGCGCGGAAACGCAAGGCCCCAATGTCGAGGCCTCGCTGCGCGAACTGGATAACCGCCTCATCGAGATCGCGCGCAAGCTCGAGCAGCCCTCGCGCATCGTGGTCGAGCCGGTGCGCGACGACAATATCGAGCGCATCGAAGGCAAGCTCGGCGCCATTCTCGACACGCTCAACCTGAAGGCGCTGCGCGACATCGCGCGCGAGGCAGCCGACGAACCCGGCGAGGCCACCGAACCCACCGATGAAATGCCGGCCGCGCCTGCCGCCGAAGCGCCGGTGGAGGCTGCGCCGACGGCGCCCGCTTCCGACGAGCCGGTTGCGGTCGCCGAGGCCCCAGCGCCGGAACGCGGCCCGATCCCGGCCGCGCATATCCGCAGCGTGGTCGAGGACATTGCCCGGCGCCAGCATGATCTCGATGCCGGGGACGAGGCGTTCGCCGACTTGACCGCGCCCGTCGAGGCCGCCGCGCCGCTCGGCGACCTGAAGCGCCGCATCGAGGAATTGTCGGCCCGCTTCGACCGTGGCGATGGCGGCGTCGCTTCGCGCCAGATCGAGGCGCTGCACGCCGAGATCGCCGATCTGTCGCATGCCATCGAGAATGTCGCGCCCCGTCATGTCGTCGTCTCGATCGAAGACGCGATCCGCGATCTTGCCGAGCGCGTCGAGCAATCGCGCGACGGCGGCGTCCGGGCGGTGCAACTCGCGCCGGTCGAAGCGCTGCTGCTCGATCTGCGCGTGGCGCTGGAAGCGCTGCGCGATACGACCGCGATCGATACGCTGCGCGAGGACCTGCGCAGTTTCGCCCGCAAGCTCGACCGCAGCGCGCCGGTCGACGGCAAGGGGCTGGAGACGATCCAGCTCCAGATGGCGGATTTACGCCAGAGCGTGCTCGATGCGCGTGAGCCGGCCGCCCTGGAAGGGCTCGAACACCGCATCATCAGTCTTGCCGACAAGCTCGACCGGCTGGTCGCGGCACCGCGCGCGGCGCAGGCCTCGGCCGGGCTGTCGAACGCGGTCGAAGAGGTGCGCGCGTCCTTGCAGGATGCGTTGCCGACCGATCTTATTGCCCGCATCGAGCAGCATGTCGGTGCGCTTGGCGGCATCGACACGCGGCTGGAACAGATCGCGGCCCGCATGGAGCAGGGGCCGGACCGCTCCGACTTCGATGCATTGCACGCCCGCATGGACCAGATGCAGTCCTCGCTGCTCAAGCGGGCCGAAGCCTCGGCGCCCGCGCCGGCTGCCGACGCCGATCTCGGTGCCATCGAGGGCCTGCTGCGCGATCTCTCCGAGAAGATCGACGCCACGCAGCGCCCCTCGGACGAGGCCGAGCAACTGTCGAGCCTGGCGAGTGAGGTTAGCCGGCTCAGCGAGCGTTTCGAAAGCGCCGTGCCCGGTTCCGCCGTGCTCGACAAGGCGCTGGCGGACCTGTTCGGCCAGCTCGATACCGTCAGGCAGAGCGCGGTCACGGCGGCCGAGAACGCGGCGCGTGAGCTTGTCGGCCAGCACGGCGCCGGCGGCGAGGCGCTCGATTCGATTTCGCGCGACATGAGCACGCTGCGCCAGGCACAGCGTGAAACCGATCACCGCACGCAACTCACCTTGACAGCGGTCAATGAGGCGCTCGGCAAGATCGTCAGCCGGCTCGGCCAGCTCGAAGCCGGCGGAAAGCCGCACGCCGCAGCCGCGCCCTTCGAGCCGGTCAAGCTGGCTTCCGTCGCGCCGGCCATGCCGGGGCTGCCGCGCGCCGGTTCCGACGAACTCGCGGCCTCTGGCGCCGACCGCGCCACGCCGCTCGATATCCCGATCGAGCCCGGAACCGGCCGGCCGGGCAGTTCCAGCGCCCGCCCCGCCACCTCGCTCGACAGCGAGGCGGGTTCCGACAGCAAGGCCGATTTCATCGCCGCCGCGCGCCGTGCCGCGCGCGCCGCCGAGGAACAGTCGGCCAGCGCCTTGCAGGCGCATCGCCAAGCGGCGACCGGCACGACGGGCCGTCTCGGTGGCTTCAAGGCGGCACTGGCCGCGCGCCGCAAGCCGATCATGCTGGCGATCATCGCCGCGCTGGTCGGTCTCGCCGCCCTCCAGGCGGTGCATGTCATGAAGAGCCGGCACGAGGCGCCTCAGGCGGCGATTTCCACCTCGCAGCAGGATGCGACCGTGGCACCGGCCGCCGCGATTGCCGAGAAGACTTCGGCGCTGCCCGAGGCCGTCGCCCCGGTCGATCCGGTCACGGTCGGCAGCATCGCCATGCAGCCGTCGCCGACGGGCGAAGCGCCGGCGCAAGCCATGCCGCTGGCGCCGGATCAGGTGCAGGCCCTGAAGCCGATCCTCGCATCGATCGGCTCGCAGAAACTGCGCGAGGCGGCGCTCTCGGGCGAGCCGGGCGCGCTCTATGAGGCCGGTATCCGCTACATTGACGGCAAAGGCGTCGAGGCTGATGCGGCGGCGGGCGCCAAGCTGCTCGAAGCCGCCGCCCGGCTTGGCTCCGCGCCGTCGGAATATCGCCTCGGCTCGCTCTACCGTGAGGGCAAGGGCGTCAGCGCCGACAAGACCAAGGCGCTCGACTGGTTCAAGCAGGCGGCACAGGGCGGCAACGCGCGCGCCATGCACAATGCCGGCGTGCTGCTGGCCGAAGGCGTCGATGGCGCGCCCGATTACGCCGCCGCGGCGGATTGGTTCCGGCGCGCCTCGGAACTCAACGTGCGCGACAGCCAGTATAATCTCGCCATTCTTTATGCGCGTGGACTCGGCGTGAAGCAGGACCTCGCCGCGTCCTACGTCTGGTTCAACGCCGCCGCCGGGCAGGGCGATGCCGATGCCGGCAAGAAGCGCGACGAGATCGCCGGGCGCATGCAGCCGGGCGACCTCGCGGCCGCCAAGGCCACGGCCGCCGCCTGGAAGGCGAAACCGCTCGATCCGCGTGCCAACGAAGTGACCGCGCCGGAGGGCGGCTGGGACGCGCCGACGAAGACCGGCGCCGCCAAGCAGAAGGGCGGAAAGGCTTAGGGCTTGCAGCAACGCTTCCTTCTCCCCTTGCGGGAGAAGGTGGCACGAAGTGCCGGATGAGGGGAGCGCCGACACCCCCTCATCCCCCTGCCGGGACCTTCTCCCTCGAGGGGAGAAGGAAAATGACCCTGCTGCCTTCAACGACCCTACCGCACCCGGTCGGGTAGCAGGCGCGCCTCGCGAATCGGGAAAACTCTTGCGTTGCCAAGCACGAAGGCGATGCGCTCGCGGCCGTGCGACAGGGCGGCAATGGCAACATCGCGCACGTTGAGCCCGCCGGTCAGGCTGCCGAAAGCCGGCAGGATCAGGCGCATGCCATCATGCAGGAAGCAGCGCCGCCTGAGCGCGCCTTGCGTGGTGGCGACACGCGCCACGGGATGAAAATGCCCGATGATTTCGGCCGGGCGCTGATCGCCGTCCGGCTGGTGGCGCAGGTGCAGCCCGGCGAGATCGAGCGTCTGCGTCCGTTCTCCCGGCAAGGAATCCGGCAGCGCCGCGTCGTGATTGCCGGCAAGCCAGATCAACTCGCGGCCCGCGCCAAGCCGGGCGAGCCGGTCGCGTGCCGCCGCATCGAGCCGCTCCGCGCCGCCATGGTCGTGAAAACTGTCGCCGAGCAGCACCAGCGTCAGCGGGTCGCGCCGGCGCACCACGCCGGCCAGCCGCTCCAGCGTGGCGATGCTGTCATAGGGTGGCAGCATCTGGCCATGCCTTGCGTAGTGCGACGCTTTTTCCAGATGCAGGTCGGCGACGGCGAGCAGGCGGCGCTCCGGCCACCACAGCGCGCCGGCCTGGTCCGCCACCAGCCTGTGCCCGCCGAGCATGAAGGCGACCTCCATCGCGGCCTCAGGCGCTGCCGCCGGCGATGAGCCCGTCCGCCACGCTGTCGTCACCCATCGCCTCCCGCAGCAGGTCGCCGGCCGCTTCCTCGAGCAGCGCGTCGCGCGCCTCGCCATGCACCGGCTCGCGCCCGATCTCCAGCAGCACCGGCACCGACAGCGGCGAGGGCCGCACGAGCCCCTTATGGACGATTCGGCCCCGGATGCGCGAGAGCATGTCGGACAGGCGGCGGATGTCGAGCAGGCCGCTCGCCGCATCGGCGCGCGCCGCCTTGAGCAGCACATGGCCCGGTTCGTGACGCCTGAGCACGTCATAGACGAGGTCGGTCGACATCGTCACCTGGCGCGCGCGCTTCTCGCGGCCGGGAAAGCGCCGCTCGATCAGCCCCGAGATGATGGCGCAGGAGCGAAAGGTGCGCTTCATCAGTGCGCTCTCGTCGAGCCAGGCTTCGAGATCGTCGCCGAGCATGTCCTGCCCGAACAACCCGTCGAGGAAGCCGGGTTCCTCGGCGATGCGCCGCGCCGGATCGCCGAGCGTCCACACGGCCATCGCGTAATCGTTGGCGACGAAGCCGAGCGGTCGGAGCCGCGCCCGTTCGAGCCGGCGCGTCAGCAGCATGCCGAGCGTCTGGTGGGCAAGCCGGCCCTCGAACGGGTAGGTGACGAGATAATGCCGCCCGCCGCGCGGAAAGCTCTCGACCAGCAATTCGCGCTGCCCCGGCAGCACGGAAAGCCGCTGTTGCAGAACCAGCCAGTCGCGCACCTGGTCCGGCAGGTGGCGCCAGCTCGCCGGATCGGCCAGCATGGCGCGCACCCGCGCTGCGAGATGCGTCGAGAGCGGGAACTTGCCGCCGGCATAGGATGGCACTTTCGGGTCGGGGTCATGCGTGCGCGTCACCATCACGCTGTCCTCGACCAGCGCCTCGTAGCGCAGCACTTCGCCGGCAAAGGCGAAGGTATCGCCGGGCGTCATGCCTTCGACGAAAGCTTCCTCGATCTCGCCGATCAGCCGCCCGCCGATCACGCTCGAGGCGGCGCTGCGCCGCGCCCGGCCGAGCCGGACCTTGAGCGTCGCCGCCTCGACGATGGTGCCGACATTCATGCGGTAACTTTGCGCGATGCGCGGGTTGGCGACCCGCCACAGCCCGTCCGGCGTCTGCTTGATCTTGGCGTAGCGCTCGTAGCTTTTCAGCGCGTAGCCGCCGGTGGCGACGAAGGCGAGGCAGGCGTCGAAATCCTCGCGCGCCAGCCCGGCATAGGCTTCGGCTGAAGCGACTTCCGCGTAGAGCTCATCCTCAGAGAAAGGCGAGGCGACCGCCATGCCCAGGATATGCTGCGTCAGCACGTCGAGCGCGCCGGTGCGGCTGACGACGGCATCCTGCGCGCCGGCATAGGCCGCATCGACCGCGGCGCGGCATTCGAGCACCTCGAAGCGGTTCGAGGGTACCAGCAGCGCCTGGCTCGGCTCGTCCAGGCGGTGGTTGGCGCGCCCGATGCGCTGCAGCAGCCGGCTCGCGCCCTTCGGCGCCCCGACATTGACCACGAGATCGACATCGCCCCAGTCGATGCCGAGATCGAGCGTCGAGGTGCATACGATGGCGTCGAGCCCGCCCGCCGCCATCGCCGCCTCGACTTTGCGGCGCTGGCCGACATCGAGCGAGCCGTGATGCAGCGCGATGCGCAGGCCGGCCTCGTTTTCCGCCCACAGCAGCTGGAACAGCAACTCGGCCTGCATGCGCGTGTTGACGAAAACCAGCGTCATGCGATGCGCCTGGATGGCGGCGTGGATTTCCGCGATGGCATGGCGCGTCGTGTGCCCGGCCCAGGGGAGGTGCTGGGCGGTGTCGAGGATGCCGATCACCGGGGCGGCCGCCTCGGTCGGCGCGGCGATGACCAGTTCGGCGAGGCCGTTCGGTTGTGGCGCGAGCCAGCGCCGCAACGCGTCCGGATCGGCGACCGTGGCCGACAGCCCGAGCGCTGTCAGGCCGGGCGACAGGGCGCGCAGCCGGGAAAAGCCGAGCGCCAGCAGGTCGCCGCGCTTCGAGGGCGCGAGCGCATGCAACTCGTCGAAGATCACCACGGCGAGATCGCCGAAGAAACTCTCCGCATCGGGCGAGGCCAGCATCAGCGCGACCTGCTCCGGCGTGGTGATGAGGATTTCCGGCGGCATGCGCCGCTGCCGGTCGCGGCGCGAATACGGCGTGTCGCCGGTGCGCGTCTCGACGCGGATCGGCAGCGCCATCCCGGCGATCGGCGCCTCGAGATTGCGCGCGATATCGACGGCGAGCGCCTTGAGTGGCGAGATGTAGAGCGTGTGGATGCCGCGCGGCCGGGTGCCGGGCGCAGGTCGCAGCGCCGCATCAAGCGCGGTCAGGCTCGGCAGGAAGCCGGCCAGCGTCTTGCCGGCGCCGGTCGGCGCGATCAGCAATGTGGAGCGGCCGGCCGCCGCCTGTTCGAGCAGGGCAAGCTGATGGGCGCGCGGCTGCCAGCCGCGCCGGGCGAACCACGCCTGGAACCGGGGCGGCAGGGCGCCGGCGCCGTGCTTGCTGGTCGAGGCCACCGTCGCGTTGCCCGTTTCCGTCTCCCGTTTCGGCCGATACGCCAGCCCTTGAACCGGAGCAGGCTGGCGCGCGTTCCGTTGATGTAAGAGCCGCGCCCGGTTGCGGCAAGCTCATGGGCGCCGGCCGCATCTGGCATGGCCGGCATAAACGCTTAACTTGGGGTGATGATGCGCGCGTCCTCCATTCTCGTGCCGCGGCCAGAAGGGCTGTTCTGTCCGCCGGGCGGTTTCTACGTCGATCCGGTGCGCCCCGTGGCACGCGCCCTGATCACGCATGGCCATTCCGATCACGCCCGCCCCGGCCATGGCGCCGTGCTGGCGAGCGCCGAAACCCTCGCCATCATGGCCGCGCGCTGCGGCGCGGGTTTTGCCGGCAGCACCGAGACGGCCGAATTTGGCCAGCCGATGCGCATCGGCGAGGTTTCCGTGTCGTTCCACCCCGCCGGCCATGTGCTGGGTTCGGCACAGATCGCCGTCGCGCATCGCGGGCTGCGCATCGTCGCTTCGGGCGATTACAAGCGCGCACCCGACCCGACCTGCGCCGGCTTCGAGCCGGTCGCCTGCGACGTGTTCATCAGCGAGGCGACCTTCGGCCTGCCGATCTTCCGCCATCCGCCGGCGGCGGACGAGGTCGCCAGGCTGCTCGCCTCGCTAAAACTGTTCCCGGAGCGCACGCATCTCGTCGGCGCCTATTCGCTCGGCAAGGCGCAGAGACTGGCGCGGCTGATCAGGCTCGCCGGCTATGACCGGCCGCTCTACATCCATGGCGCCATGGAAAACATGATGCGGCTCTATGCCGAAGCCGGCGTGGATTTCGGTGCGATCGTCAAGGTTTCGACCACCGAGCGGCACAAGATCGGCGGCGAGATCGTGCTGTGCCCGCCCGCGGCGCTCGGCGAAATCTGGTCGCGGCGCTTTTCCGATCCGGTGACGGCCTTTGCCTCGGGCTGGATGCGGACGCGGGCGCGCGCCCGCCAGCGTGGCATCGAGCTGCCGCTCGTCGTCTCCGACCATGCCGATTGGCAGGAACTCTGCGCCACCATTGCCGAGACCGGATGCGAGGAACTCTGGGTCACGCATGGCCAGGAGGACGCGCTGCTGCACTGGGCCGGCACGCGCGGGTTGAAGGCGCGCCCGCTGCATATGGTTGGCTATGGCGACGATGGCGAGGCGGAACCGGCATGATGAACCGCTTCGCCAGCCTGCTCGACCGGCTCGCCTACGAGCCGCGACGCAACGGCAAGATCGCGCTGATCGCCGACTATTTCCGTTCCGAGCCCGACCCCGAGCGCGGCTTCGCGCTTGCCGCCATGACCGGCGCGCTCAGGTTTCGCAATGCCAAGCCGGGGCTGGTGCGGGTGCTGATCGCCGAACGCACCGATCCGGTGCTGTTCGCGCTGTCCTATGATTATGTCGGCGACCTGTCGGAGACGGTGGCGCTGCTCTGGCCGGCGCCGCGCGGCCTCAACCGGCCCTCGCCCGGTCTCGCCGAGGTGGTCGAGACGTTGCAGCGCCTGCCCAAGACCGACCTGCCGCGCCAGCTGGCCGATTGGCTCGATGCGCTCGACGAGACCGGGCGCTGGGCACTCATCAAGCTGATCACCGGCGCTTTGCGCATCGGCGTTTCGGCGCGGCTGGCGAAAACCGCCGTGGCGGCGCTCGGCACGCTGTCGGCCGACGATGTCGAGCATGTCTGGCACGGGCTCGCGCCGCCCTATACGGAACTCTTCGCCTGGGCCGAGGGGCAGGGGTCGCGTCCTGAAAACGCCGATCCGGTGCCGTTCCGGCCGGTGATGCTGGCCCACCCGATCGAGGATCGCGATTTCGCCACGCTCGATCCGGCGGCCTTCAGCGCCGAGTGGAAATGGGATGGCATCCGCGTCCAGGCGGCGGGCGCGCGCGATGGGGACGGCAACCCGCTCACGCGGCTCTATTCGCGCACCGGCGAGGATATTTCCGGCGCCTTCCCCGATCTCGCCGGGGCGCTTGCGCTCGATGCCACGATCGACGGCGAGTTGCTGATCCTGCGCGAGGGTCGCGTGCAGAGTTTCAACGTGTTGCAGCAGCGCCTGAACCGCAAGCAGGTCTCGGCCGCGCTGATCGCCGATTTTCCGGCCCATATACGCGCCTATGACGTGCTGGTCGATCATGGCGAGGATGTGCGGGCGCTGCCGTTCAGCGAGCGCCGCGAACGGCTCGAGGCGCTGATCGCGCACGAGCACGATCCGCTGCTCTCGATCTCTGCCCTGATCCCGTTCGCGAGCTGGGACGCGCTTGCCGCCCATCGCGCCGACCCGTCCGAGGCGGGCGATGACGCGGCGGCGATCGAGGGCTGCATGCTCAAGCGCTGCGACAGCCCCTATCTGCCCGGTCGGCCGAAGGGCCTGTGGTTCAAGTGGAAGCGCGATGCGATGGTCGTCGATGCCGTGCTGATGTATGCCCAGCGCGGCCACGGCAAGCGCTCGTCCTTCTATTCGGACTTTACCTTCGGCGTGTGGCGGCCGGCCGAGGACGGCGAGGAACTCGTGCCGGTCGGCAAGGCGTATTTCGGCTTCACCGACGAGGAACTCGCCGAACTCGACAAATATGTCCGGCGCCACACCATCAACCGCTTCGGTCCGGTGCGCGAGGTCGCCCATGGCGCGGATGGCGGATTGGTGCTCGAGATCGCCTTCGAGGGGTTGCAGCGCTCGAGCCGGCACAAATCCGGCATCGCCATGCGTTTTCCGCGCATCAGCCGCATCCGTTGGGACAAGCCGGCGATCGAGGCCGACCGCCTGGCGACGCTGGAAGCGCTGCTCGAGCCCGCCGCGTGAGGGCCAAGTTTCGCCGCCCTTCTTCACAAGACGAGGAATTGGCGCGGCGGTGTTCGCCACGCACTTGACAGGCTTGCCCTCCACCCTGCCTTAGTATCTGATCGCTATAATACTAAAGGCGCGGGGGGCTGCGCCGAAAGGACAAGAATGGGCCGAGCGGTTGAGACGACCGAGCACGCTGCGAACATCCTGATCGCCGACGATCACCCGCTTTTCCGGGGCGCGTTGCGCCAGACTGTTTCCAATCTGCTGCCGAGCGCCGTGATCACGGAGGCCGCCACGCTCGAGGACACCACCAGCGCCCTGCACGATAACGGCGATATCGATCTGCTGCTGCTCGATCTCACCATGCCGGGCACGCGCGGCTATTCCGGGCTGACCTTCCTGCGCGCGCAGTTCCCGAGCGTGCCGATCATCATCGTCTCGGGCAACGAGGAGCCGAGCGTGATGCGGCGTTGCATTGATTTCGGCGCCTCGGGCTATATCCCCAAGACGCTCGACACCGAGACGATGGGCATCGCCATCGAGACGGTGCTCGACGGCGGGCACTGGACGCCGCCTGAAGTCGATCTCGTCACGCCGGCCGACCGCGAGACCAGCGATCTGCTGCGCCGGCTCGGCAGCCTGACGCCGCAGCAGATGCGCGTGCTGATGATGCTGTCGGAAGGGCTGCTCAACAAGCAGATCGCCTATGAGCTTTCCGTCTCGGAAGCGACGGTCAAGGCGCATGTCTCGGCGATCCTGACCAAGCTCGGCGTCGAAAGCCGCACCCAGGCGGTGATCGCCGCCGCGCGCATCGAGACCGGCCAGTGGCAGGCCCAGGGCGGGGCCTGAAGCGGGGCCTGAAATTGCCGCGATTTTGATGCGTTCTCCGGGCAGGATGGCCAGGTTGGCACGCTCAGCAACGGAGGCGAACATGCGGCTTGCAGCGATTATCGGCTTTTGCCTTGTCGCCCTGCCGGCTTTGGCCGCGGACGAGGCGCCGCGTTACACCATGAGCCCGACCGAGGGCGGCATCATCCGGCTCGACACCCGCACCGGCGCGGTCTCGACCTGCACGACAGGGGCAGGCGGCATGGTGTGCCGTTCCGCCACCGATGACCGGGCCGGGCTCGAGCAGGAAATCGACCGGCTCTCCCGTGAAAACCGCCAGTTGAAGCAGCAGCTGGCGCAATCAGGCCCCGGCATGAAACTGCCCGACAGCAAGGATGTCGATCAGGCGCTCGGGGTGTTTGACCGTTTCATGCGCCGCTTCAAGGACATTATCGACGAGTGGCGGCACGAGGATAACGCGCAGCAGAGGACGTGACGGACTTCTTTCCTTCTCCCGCAACGGGAGAAGGAGCCGGACGCGGGAGCCGCTCAAAGCTGCTCCTCGTAGAATTGCTCGATGCGGGCGAGCGCTGTGTCGGCGAGCGGAAAGTCGAGATTGATGAACGTGTGGCAGGCGCCCGGATAGATCGCCAGCCCGCCGCCATTGCGCGCCGCCGCCAGCCGTCCGGCCAGGAACAGCGTGTCGTCGAGCAGCGGATCGCGTGTGCCGACCGAGAGAAAGCATGGCGGCAGGCCGCTGAGATCGGCAAATAGCGGCGAGATGTCGGGGTCGCGCTCGTCGCCGCCGGCGCGCAGGAAATGGCGCACGAACATCCAGATGTCGCGCGTGTTGAGCACCAGCTTTTCCTCGCCCCAGCGCCGCACCGAGGGCGTCATGGTCAGGTCGTAGACGCCGTTGAACAGGTTGGCGCCGCGAAACGGGCTGATCTTGTGCCTGTCGCGCAGGCGCAGCAGCGTCACCAGCGACAGGTGGCCGCCGGCCGAATCGCCGCCGATGAACAGCTTGTCGGTGCCGAATCGCTTGGCGCAATTGCTTGCCAGCCACAGCGCCGCCGCCTCGCAATCGTCGGGCGCGGCCGGATAGGGATGCTCCGGCGCCAGCCGGTACTCGACCGAGACGGTGGCAAAGCGGCATGTCTCGGCGAGGCGCTCATAACGGTTGTCCTGCATGTCGCTGGCGCCGAACACCCAGCCGCCGCCATGGATATGCAGGTAGACGCCGCGCGGCTTGTCCGGCGCGACGATCCTGAGCGTCAGCGCACCGCCTGGCGTGTCGATGGCGAGCGTCTCGGCGCGCGGGCTCTTCGGCGACAGCGGGAAGGCGCCGAGGCCCTGCCGGCGCCGCTCGCGCAGCACCTCGGCCGGCATGCTCCACTGGTCGGGCCCGGCCGAGAGTTTGGCGATCAGTTCCGCGTTGATGTGGCCAGCCTCCCGGTCGGCGCGCGCGGGATCGAACAGGGCGGGATCGATGAGAAAGGACATGGGGGCACTTCGCGGGTTGTGGCGGAACGGACTTGGCGGCTGGCACCGCCGTCACGATATGGTACTGGCACGCTATGGTAAGCGGCAACGCATGCGGAGACTATTCATGAGCAATAGCAGCGTCACGCGGTTTCTCGGCGGCAGTCCCGGCGCCGTCCTGGTCAAGCTGCTGCTGGTGTCGCTGCTGGTCGGCGTCATCCTGGTCTGGCTCGACCTGACGCCATACGGCCTCTATCGCGGCATCGAGAACCTGATCCGCTCGATCATCGCCAATGGCTTCCAGGGCGTGCGCGAGATCGGCCGCTACATCCTGACCGGCGCGATGATCGTCGTGCCGATCTGGATCCTGATGCGCCTGCTCGATGGCCGCAAGAAGGGTTAGAATCCGAGAGCTAGAACCCCTTGGCGCGCTCGGGCGCGTCGCGGCCGACAAGGCCGGCATAGCCCGTCGCTTCGGACTTCAGCGCTGCTGAGACGCCACGCTTGATCTCGCCGACCAGCCCTGGCCCGCGAAACACCAGCGCCGAATAAAGCTGCACCAGGCTGGCGCCGGCGCGGATCTTGGCCAGCGCCGCCGCGCCTGAATCGATGCCGCCGACGCCGATGAGCGGGAAAGCGCCCTCGACGCGCTGATAGGCCGCCGCCAGCACGCGGGTCGAGAGCGCGAACAAAGGCCGGCCGGACAGGCCGCCGGTTTCCGCCGCCCGCGCGCTGTCGCCGAGCCCGTCGGGCCGCGAGATCGTGGTGTTCGAGACGATCATGCCGTCAATGCCGCGCGCGCGTGCCACCGCGACGATGTCGTCGAGGGCATGCGCATCGAGATCGGGCGCGATCTTGAGCAGCACCGGGCGGGCCTGCGGGCTGGCGGCGCGCGCTTCCATCACGCGGGCGAGCAGGTCGTCGAGCGCGTCGCGCGCCTGCAGGTCGCGCAGGCCCGGCGTGTTGGGCGAGGACACGTTGACGGTGTAATACGAGGCGAATTCGGAAAACGCCGCGATGCCGGCGGCATAATCGGCGGCGCGGTCCGCGCTGTCCTTGTTGGCGCCGAGGTTGACGCCGACAATGCCGCCACGCTCACGCCGCCTGACGAGCCGGGCGCGCATCGCCGCATGCCCGTCATTGTTGAAGCCGAACCGGTTGATGACGGCCTCATCGGCTGGAAGCCGGAACAGGCGGGGCCGTGGGTTGCCGGGCTGGGGCCGCGGCGTCACCGTGCCGATTTCGACGAAGCCGAAACCTTGCGCCAGCATGGCGTCGGGCACCTCGGCATTCTTGTCGAATCCGGCCGCCAGCCCGACGGGGTTGGGGAAGGCGATGCCGAACAGCAACTGGCCCAGTACCGCATCGTCCATCGGCCGCGCATTGACCGGCAGCAGCGACAAGGCGCGGATCGTCAGGTGATGCGCCGTCTCGGCATCGAGCCTGCGCAGCAGCGGGCTCGCCAGCGCGAAGGGCAGGCTCATGCCGCGATGCCGTGGAAGGGCGGCGCGACGGGGAAGACATGGCCGCCATCGCCGCCAAGGGGCAGAGTGGCGACGCCGCGCACGGCGGCCAGGTCCAGATCGCCGTAGAGATGTGGGAACAGCGCGCCGCCACGCGAGGGCTCGAAGCGCAGGCGCTCGCCGAGCGCCTTGGCCTCGACCGCCACCAGCACCAGGTCGCTCTGGCCGGCGAAGTGCCGGCGCGCCGTCTCGCACAACTGTTCTGCGGTCGAGAAATGGATGAAGCCGTCGGCGACATCGACAGGCGCGCCGGTGAAACGCCCGTCACGTTCCGCCGCTTCCCACAGGGTCCGGCTGCAAATCTTGAAGATCATGCTCATGGCTATCGCTTTGTCGAAACCCGGCAATACCGGCTGCAACCGGCTGCCGCAAGGGCGATATCCGCCACATTTCCCATCTGAAACTGTTGATAACGATCTCTAAACGCCATCGCTTAAAGGCTATAGGGTTCTTTTCCTATTTGTATCGGCGAGAATGGCACTATGGGACGCCGGATGAATTCTACGGGGACTTCTCCCATGCTTACCCACGAACAGGTCTGGACGGCGATCGAGGCATTGGCGGTGCGGCATGGCCTGACGGTGTCCGGGCTCGCGCGCAAGAGCGGCCTCGACCCGACGACCTTCAACCGCTCCAAGCGTATCGGCAGCGACGGACGCCAGCGCTGGCCCTCGACCGAATCGATCGCCAAGATCATCGAGGCGACCAGCAGCAGCCTCGACGATTTCTTGGGCCTGCTGCGCCCGCTTGCCGTGGAGCCCCATGGCACCCCGGCGGGCGGTTTCTCCGAGCACGCGCCGTATGATTACGGCCCGGCCAGCCTGCGCAGTTCGCGCCCGGCCTGGCAGGGGAGGCTGCCGATGCTGGCCGAGGACAGCGCCGAGATCGTCGAGGTCATCAGCGACGATCTCGAGCCGGTCTATCGGCGCGGCGTCTATCTCGTCGCCTCGCGCGATGCCAGCCAGGCGGCCGGCGACCGGCTGCTGGTGCGCAGTCATAGCGGCGTGCTGCTGGTGCGCCGTCTCGCCGGCACGCTGCATGGCGGCCTGAACCTGACCGGCTGGGGGCCGAACCTGCCCGACTGCGTGCTGCAACCGCACGAGATCGCCTGGAGCGCCAAGGTCGTGTGGGCGACGCAGTAGAGCCGACGCACTCACAGCGCGGCGGCACGCTCCCGTTCCGCGAGGAAGGTGTCATGCTCGCCGATCAGCGCGCCCGATAGCGCCTTGGCGATCAGTTCGCGCGTTTCCGGGATGCCGTAGATCGAGACGAACGAGCCGAAACGCGGGCCTTGTGCGTCGCCGAGCAGCAACTCGTACAGCGTGTTGAACCAGGCGTTCGAGACGCCGGGCCGCTCTGGCGTCGCGCCCTTGGCGTTCGGATTCTGGTAGCGCGGGATCGGGCGCGCGACATCGTAGAGCATGGTCTGGATGTCTTCCGCCGAGGCCTGCGCCGGCAAGTCGCCAAGCGCCTTGGACAGGGTTTCGAGCGCGGCGCGTTCGACATCGTCGGCCAGGCGATACTGCTTGGCCGGCTTCACGAAATCCTTGAAATAGCGCACGGCGTAGCCGACCAGCGCATCGAGCCGGGGTTGCGTCTGCGGCGAGGCGCCGGGCGCGCGGCGCTGGATGAAGCCCCACAGCACCGCCTTGTCCTCGGCATTGGCGACCGCCACGAGGTTGAGCAGCAGGGCAAAGCTGATCTGGGCATGGCCGCCCTTGCCGTCGGCTTCCGCGATACGCTCGGGCGCCGGCGGCTGCCCACGATGGATGTGCCAGACAGGGTTCGAAAGCCGGGCGCGCAAATCCTGGCGCTCGAACGCCTCGAGGAAATGCAGATATTCGTCGACGGCACGGGGGATCATGCCGAAATGCAGGCGCTTCGCCTCGCGCGGCTTCTGGTACATGAACAGCGCCAGGCTCTCGGGGCTGGCATAGCTCAGCCATTCCTCGATGGTCAGGCCGTTGCCCTTCGACTTCGAGATTTTCTGGCCGTGCTCGTCGAGGAACAATTCGTAGTTGAAGCCCTCCGGCGGCGTGCCGCCGATGGCGCGCGCGATCTGCGCCGAGAGCTTGACCGAATCGATCAGGTCCTTGCCGGCCATTTCGTAATCGACGCCGAGCGCCACCCAGCGCATCGCCCAGTCCGGCTTCCATTGCAGCTTGCAATGGCCGCCGGTCACCGGCGTCTCGAAACGCTCGCCGCTGTCGGGGTCCCGCCAGACGATGCTGGCGCTGTCAAGCCTGCGCTCCTCGATCGGCACCTGCATCACCTGGCCGGTGCGCGGATGCACGGGGAAGAACGGCGAATAGGTCGCGGCGCGCTCCTGGCGCAGCGAGGGCAGCATCACCGCCATCACCGCGTCCCAGCGTTCCAGCACCGTGCGCAGCGTCGCGTCGAAACGGCCCGAGCGATAGGCCTCGGTCGAGGACATGAACTCGTAATCGAAGCCGAACGCATCGAGGAAGCTGCGCAGGCGCGCGTTGTTGTGCTCGCCGAAGCTCGCATGCGTGCCGAACGGGTCCGGCACCTTGGTCAGCGGCTGGCCGATATGCTTGGCCAGCATGGCCTTGTTCGGCACGTTGTCCGGCACCTTGCGCAAGCCGTCCATATCGTCGGAAAACGCGATCAGCCGCGTCTTGACCTTGCCCTCGGTCAGCACGGTGAAGGCATGGCGCACCATGCTGGTGCGCGCCACCTCGCCGAACGTGCCGAGATGCGGCAGGCCGGAGGGGCCGTAGCCGGTCTCGAACAGGATCTCCTGCTTGCCGGTGCGCGCCAGCCGCGCCACCAGCTTGCGCGCCTCCTCGAACGGCCAGGCCGCCGATTTCTCGGCCTCGGTCCGCAGGGCGGGGCCGAGGGCGAGTGTGGCGGGTGTCGCGGTCGAGGACGTCATGATGCTCACTGGTTCCGATTGGCTGGTTGCGAAAGGGGTGGTCTGTCAGGCTCGGCGCGGCGGCGCAAGCCTCAATGGCGATTGAGCGGATTGGAGTGGCTAAAAGAAGCCGATGGGAAAGTATTTCAGGTACAGGTCGGCATAAATACCTTTTTCCCACAAGCGCTGCAGGGCGTAATCGAGCGCCTCGCGCAAGCTCCTGTCGTCGAGGCGCACGGCGATGCCGACGCCGTCGCCGAAGAACCGGCTCTCGAGGAACGGGCCGCCGGTGAAGCCGCAGCATTCGCCCTCGCTGCCGTTCAGCCAGATCGCCAGCCCGACGCCGTCGCCGAACAGCGCCTCGACCTCGCCGGCGCGCAACGCCTGGCGTGCCGCATCGGCATCGGGAAACGGGCGCGCCACCGCATCGGGAAAGAATTGCCTGAGATAGGCCTCATGCGCCGAGCGCGCCACCACCGCGACGGTGCGGCCCTTGAGTTCGGCCGGGCCGACGCCGCCGAGCGGATGCGCCTTGCGCGTCACGAACCGTGCCGGCGTGCGGTAATAGGGCCGCGAAAAGCCCATATGCTTGCGGCTTTCGCCGGTGATGGCGAGCGAGGCGATGATGGCGTCGCCCTGCTTGTCGTTGAGCGCGGAGAGCAGCGTATCCCAGCGCCGCGACTGGATGGTGCAGCTCAGTTGCAGTTCGGTGCAGATCGCCCGCGCGAGATCGACATTGAAACCGGTCAACTGGCCGTCGGGCCCCAGGAAATGGAACGGCGGATAATCCTGGTCGGTCAGGAAATGCAGGCTGCGATAGCCGAGCGCCGGCCGGGGGAGACGCTGGCGCAGGTCCCAGAAATTCGGAATGACGGCGGTTTCGGCATGGCTGGCGCCACGCTCGGCCTGCGCACCTCGAACCGGCGCCGCCCCGGCAAGGGCGCATAACGCGATGAGGAGCAGGGAGTACAACCGCAGGTGCATTGCGCCTCGTCTCGTTCCGACGGCACAGTAGCCCCGGGGAGAGTGTCAAGCCTTGAGCCGGTTCCGTCCGGACCCATGCCGGTTCGGCTGGGACGGATCATGCTCTGGAACATATAATTCGAGCATTCCTTCCGCAGAAGACCGTTAGCCATTTTTCTGCGAAATGCTCTAGCAGCGAAATCGTGTCGTCACAAACGGGGGGATGTGGCGTGGATATGCTGTCTTGCGAGGCCGGCGTCGCGCCGCCACACGCAGATGGGTTGGCGGCGGGGTTGCCTGTCGATTTCGCCCCCCTGCTTGCCCAGGGCCATGCTGCCGGCCCGCTGCAGCGGATCGCCCAGCGCGCGCAACGCCTCGGCGTGGCGCCGGCGCGGGCCTTGCTGGCCTCGGGGCTGGTCTCGCCGGCAAGCCATGCGCTGGCGCTGGCGCAACGCTGGCAAGGCCCGGTCCTGCCCGTCATCCCCGCGCTCGCGCCCGATATTCCGCTTGCCTCGCTCGGTGCCGGCATGGCGCGCCTCGCCGACGGGCGCTGGCTGCTTTCGGCCGAGGCCGACCATATCGGCAATCTGCTGCAATTGCCGCCTGAGCACCTCAGCGGCCATCTCGTTGTGATCCCGTCGCGCGATTTCCAGAGCGCGGTCCGCGAGGCGCTGGCAGCGCGCATCGCCGATGAGGCAAGCGAAAGCCTGCCACGCCACCGGCCGGCATTGAGCATCCGTACGGGCGCGAACCGCGTCCAACTGGCGCTGGCCGTCATGCTCACCGTTGCCTTGCCTGCCGCCTTCCTGGAGCCTTCGGGCATTGTGCTTGGCGTCGGTCTGTTCGCATGCGCGCTGCTGTTTGTTGCGGCGATCCTGCTGCATCTCACGCTGCTTGCCGAGCCCGTGCCGCAGGCGCCGCGGGCTCCCGACGTGCCCGACGCGGCGCTGCCGCGCTATGGCGTGCTGGTGCCGCTTTACAACGAGGCGCGCATCGTGCCCAAGCTGCTGGCGGCGCTCGGGCGTCTCGATTATCCGCCGGAGAAGCTCGACATCCGCATCTGTGTCGAGCAGGACGACGCCACGACGCGCGCGGCGCTCGGTGCGGCTGCCCTGCCGAACTGGATGCAGGTCGTCGTGGTGCCGGCGGGTCGCCCGCGCACCAAGCCGCGCGCGCTGAATGCCGGCCTGATCGGCATGGTGGCCGAGTTCGTCGCGGTTTATGACGCGGAGGACGATCCCGACCCGCGCCAGCTGCGCGATGCGGTGGCGCTGTTTCGGTGCTTCGATGGCCGGATCGCTTGCCTGCAGGCGCATCTTGCCATCGACAATAGCGATGAATCCTGGCTTTCCCGGCTGTTTGCCATGGAATATGCCGCGTTGTTCGAGGTGCTGAAACCGGCGCTCGCCCGCAACGATCTGCCGGTGCCGCTTGGCGGCACGTCCAACCATTTCCGCCTGGGCGTGCTGCGCCAACTCGGCGGCTGGGACGCCTGGAACGTCACCGAGGATGCCGATCTCGGTATCCGCATCGCGCGCGCCGGCTACCGCGTCGCCGACCTGCCCTCGCTGACCTATGAGGAAGCACCCGTCGGCCTCGGCGCCTGGCTCGGCCAGCGCCGGCGCTGGCTCAAGGGCTGGATGCAGACGCTGATCACCCATAGCCGGTCGCCGCTGCGCACGGCGCGCGAGCTTGGCCCAGCCGGGGCGCTGGCGCTTCTGACCACGGTCGGCGGAACGGTGATCGGAACCCTCGGTTTCCCGGTGCTTTCCGGCAGTTTCGCGCTGCGTCTCGGCGACATGACGGCGCTGGGCGCCGGCGGGCCGCTGAGCTGGCTGACCGATGCGGTGGCAGTGCTGGTTTTTCTGCTCGGTACATGCATGATGGCGCTGCCGATCGCGCTCGGATTGTATCGGCGGCGGATGCTGGTGCTGTTGCCGTGGATCGTGCTGCTGCCGGTTTATGCCGTGCTTGCCTCGCTCGCCGCCTGGCAGGCGTTGGTGGAACTGCTGTGGCGACCGTTCCACTGGGAGAAGACGGAGCATGGCCTTGCCCGCAAATCGCGCCTGCGGCCGGTGCCCGGTGGCCGGCGCCCGACATGAGCCTGCCCAGCTTTTGCCCGTATTCATTCCCGACCCGTTCAGGAACCATGCTGTTTCATGCGGGTTGGATTTCGTTCGAGACAGTTGAGCAAGGATTGAGATGCCATGATCGGTTTGAAGCGGCTTTTGTTGTCCGGCGTCGTCGTGCCGGTCTTCCTGATGGTCCAGCCCGGCTTCGCCCAGGCGCAGGGGTTCCCCGGCAATCAGGACCAGCGTCAGGAGCAGCGTCAGCGCCCGCAGCAGCGGCCTCAGCAGCAGCGTCCGGCCGCGCCGCAGCCCCATGCACAGCCGCAGCGTCCGCAGGCACCCGCCGCGCCGCGCATGCAGCCGCAGCCGCAACGGCCGGCGGCGCAGCCGTTCCAGCCGGGCGTGCAGCAGCCTCGCCCGGCCGCCCCGGCCGAGCGCATGGCGCCGCCGCGCATGCAGCAGCCATTCCAGCCGCGCGTGCAGCAGCCGCAGCGGCCGGCGGCGCCCGAGCGGACGATGCCGCAGCGCCCGCAGCCGGCGCAGCCCACGCCGCGCGCCGAGCCCGCGCCGCAGATGCGGCAACCGGCGCCCAGGCCCGGCACGCCGTCGCAGAGGCCGGAGCGGCCGGTGCCGCCAGCGGTCCAGCCGGGTCAGGCCGCGCCGCCGGCCGGCCGGCCGGGGCCTGGCCAGCGCCCCGATGAATCGCGGCGCCCGAATGATTCGCGAGGTCCGAATGATTCGCGCCGTCCGGGGCAGCCCGTGCCGCCAGCCGCCCAGCCCGGCCAGATTCCGGCGCAGCCCGGTCAGCGCCCGGGTGAGGCGACACGTCCCGGACAATTCATGCCGCCGGCGGGGCAGCAGCGTCCGCCCGGCGCGCGCCCCGGCTCCGATCAGCGCGGGCAGGATCAGCGTGGCCAAGACCAACGCGGACAGGATCAACGCGGTCCCGGCCAGCGTGGCCCGGACGGGCGCGATCAGGGCCGGCGCGGCATCGGGCCGGGCGGCGCGGCGCTGGGCGGCGCGGCGATCGGCGCGGCCGGCGGCTTCCTCGCCGGCCAGGCGATGCGCCGGCTCGACGAGGTGCGCGGCCAGCGTCAGGAGAGCAACGAGGACGGCCGCACCTATATCCGCGAGCCGGGCCGCACCATCATCCGCGACAAGGACCGCATGTTCATCCGGCATGACGAGAACGAGCGCTTCCGCAATCTCGACCGTGGCCGCGATCTGCGCCAGGAGCGCCGGGGCGACGATTTCGTCACCTATTTCCCGCGTCCGAACGGCGAGCAGATCGTCACGCTGACCGATCGCAACGGCCGCATGCTCAAGCGCTATCGCCGCTTCCGCGACGGGCGCGAGATCATCATCATCGACAACAGCTTCGGCCCGATGGGCGGGCCGGAATACGATACCGTGCTGCTGCCGCTGCCGGTGCTGACCATGCCGCGCGAGCGCTATATTCTCGATGCGGACACGGCGGACGAATCGCAGATCTACGAGACGCTGGTGGCGCCTCCGGTCGCGCCGCTGCCGCGCCGCTACACGCTCGACCAGGTGCGCTACAGCCATGACCTGAGAGCCCATATGCGCAGCGTCGATCTCGATACGATCAACTTCGACACCGGCTCCTGGGCCGTGACGCAGGATCAGGTCGGGCAACTGGCCAATATCGCCAGGGCGCTCAACCAGGCGATCAGCCGCAACCACAACGAGGTCTTCCTGATCGAGGGCTATACCGATGCGGTCGGTTCCGATGTCGACAACCTGTCGCTGTCCGACCGCCGCGCCGCCTCGGTCGCGACCATCCTGACGGAGGACTTCAAGGTGCCGCCCGAGAACCTCACCACGCAGGGCTATGGCGAGGAATATCTTAAGGTGCAGACGCAGGAGGACAACCGCCAGAACCGGCGCGTCACGGTGCGCCGCATCACGCCGCTGCTGAACCAGGACGCCCAGCAGTAAGGGACGCCCAGCAGTAAGGCGCCAGCGGTTTACGCAGGCCGCCTGGCGGGTCTATAGAAGCGGGCGCGGCGCTTGGGCCGCGCCCGTTTTTACATCATGCTGTATCTTCTCGCCTATATCGCCACGATCCCCGCCGCCAACTGGATGATCGGCCATGTCGGCACGGTTTGCCTCGCGGACGGGCCGTGCCTGATCCCGGTCTGGCCCGGTATCACCGCGCCGAGCGGCGTGCTGATGGCGGGCGCGGCGCTGGTACTGCGCGACATGGTGCAGTTCCGCCTCGGCAAGCGCTGGGGCCTGACGGCAATCGCCATCGGCGCCGGCCTGTCGGCGCTGGTCGCGCCGCCGGCGCTGGTCATCGCCTCGACGATCGCCTTCCTGCTCTCGGAACTGGCCGATTTCGTGGTCTATACTCCGCTTGCCGCCCGCCGGCTGGTCACGGCGGTGATCCTGTCCGGCATCGTCGGCACGGTGATCGACAGCGTGGTGTTCCTCGGCCTTGCCTTCGGCTCGCTCGCCCATCTCGAGGGCCAGATCATCGGCAAGGCGTGGATGGTGCTGTTCGCGGCGCCCTTGATCAAGCTGCTGCGCACGCGGCGAGAGCACAAACCGGTGTGAGGGATTGGCTGAAGAATCTTCGGCCCCTCCAGCCTTCCATCAGCCCTCATCCTGAGCTTGTCGAAGGATGGTCCAGCGCGCACAGGAAACATCCTTCGACAAGCTCAGGATGAGGCGGAGGTAGAGGCAATCGCAGGCCGCGGGTTCAGGCGCGAAAATGCTTCGAGAGCTTGAGCCCCTGCGCCTGATAATTCGATTTCAGGTCGGCGCCATAGAGCTGCGCCGGCCGCTCGGCCATGCGCTCATAGACCAGGCGCCCGACGGTCTGGCCATCCTCGATGATGAAGGGCACGTCATGCGAGCGCACCTCGAGCACGGCGCGCGAGCCGGAGCCGCCGGCGGCCGAATGGCCGAAGCCCGGATCGAAGAAGCCGGCATAATGCACGCGGAATTCGCCGACCAGCGGATCGAACGGCACCATTTCGGCGGCATAGTCGGGCGGCACATGCACCGCCTCCTTCGAGGCGAGGATGTAGAATTCTCCCGGATCGAGCACGAGTGCGTCATGCGCCTCGGCGTGGATCGGCTCCCAATAGTCGCGCATCGCATAGGCGGCGACGCGGTCGATGTCGACGAGGCCGGTATGGCGCTTGCCGCGATAGCCGACGAGTCCGTCCGGCGTCTGGGCCGAGAGATCGACGCTGACGCCGATGCCGCCGGCGACCGAGGCGGCGGCGTCCGAGGTGAGCTTTTCGCGCGCATGCAGGGCAAGCGTTTCGGTGTCGCTCAGGCGCACGATGCCGTGGCGCAGCCTGATCTGCGACAGGCGCGAGCCCTTGCGCACCAGCACCGGGAAGGTGCGCGGCGAGATTTCGGCATAGAGCGGGCCATGATAGCCGGCCGGGATGGTATCGAAGGATTGCGCGCGGTCGACGATGACGCGCGTGAACACGTCGAGCCGCCCGGTCGAGCTTTTCGGATTGGCGCCCGCGGCGACATTGTCGGGCAGGGCCATGCTTTCGCATAATTCGGCGATATAGACGCAGCCGGTCTCCAGCACCGCGCCGGCGCTAAGATCGATCTCGTGCAGCGCAAGCCGGTCGATGCAGGCGGCGACCGTGCGGTGCGCGCCCGGCAGGAAGCTCGCGCGCACCCGCCACGCCCGGCGCGCCAGCCTGAGATCGAGGCTCGCCGGCTGGACCTGGCCGGGCGCGAGCGGATCGCTGATCGCGATCAGCCCCTCCGCGATCGCGGCGGCAAGCATGCCGCTGGAGAAAATCCCCTGTTTCATGCCTTTTGGTAGCTGCACGAGCGCGAGGCGCCAAGCGCTCCGCCGGCTTATCCCCTGCGGCATTTTCCGTCGAAGCGGTAAGGCGCCTCGCACACCCGCATGATTGACGGCGATGGCCGCTCCGTCCTACCACCGCCGCAGCCTGTCGAGAAAAGGAAAGCCGCATGTATCGGGCGCGGACCCGCAATATCGAGGTCACGGTGACGCCGCGCTTCATGCCCGAGCAATCGAAGCCGCGCGCGCGCCAGTATTTCTGGGCCTACACCGTCGAGATCGTCAATCTGGGCGCAGAAACCGTGCGCCTGCATGCTCGGCACTGGCGCATCACCGATGGCGAGGGCCGCGAGCAGCGCGTCGACGGGCTCGGCGTCGTCGGCGAGCAGCCGGTGCTGGCGGCCGGCGAGCGTTTCGAATACACCAGCGGCTGCCCGCTCGAAACGCCGGCCGGCATCATGGCCGGCAGCTACGAGATGGTCACCGACGCGGGCGAGGAGTTCATGGTCGAGATCCCGGCCTTTTCGCTCGACAGCCCGCATGACGTGCGCACGCTGAACTGAGCGCGGATCAAGCGCCCGTGCTGGCTGAACTCGGCCTTTACCTGATCACGCGCGTGCCGCGCCCGGTGCGCCGGCTCGGCCTGCTGCGCGAAAGCGTTGGCCTGTGGTCGCGCAGCGCCCGGCAGAAGGTGGCCTGGGCGCCGCATTACGCGCGCTGCCGACAGGTGGTGGCGAAGCTCGCCGGCGAGATCGGCCATGGCCGCACTGTACTTGTGCTCGGCTCGGGGCTGGTGCGCGACGTGCCGATTGATCTACTGGCGGCGCGGTTCGACCGCGTCGTGCTCGTCGATGCCGTGCATCTGCCGACCGTCCGGCTGCGCCTTGCCCGCTACCGCAACCTCGCCTTCGACCGGCGCGACCTGACCGGGGCGCTCGACTGGCTCGCCGGCCGCGCCGGCCAGCGTGTCGCGCCGCTGGAGGATTATCTTGCCGATGACAGCATCGATCTGGTGATCTCGGCCAACCTGCTGTCGCAACTGCCGATCCCGCTCGCCAACTGGATCGCGCGCCAGCACGGCCGCGCCGAGCGTTTTCCGGAGGATGTGCCGGCGCAGGCTGTCGGCTGGCATCTCGACGATCTGGCGCGGTTTCGCTGCCCGGTCTGCCTACTCACCGATGTCGAGATGCGCGAGGAGAACCGCGACGGCGAGGTCGGCAAGCGCCTCGATTTGCTGCATGGGGCCCGGTTGCCGGAACCAGACGATGCCTGGGACTGGCCGGTGGCGCCCTACGGCGAGAGCGCGCGCGATTTCGCCTATATCCACCGCGTGCACGCCTATCGCCGCTTCGGTGCCGGGCTCACGGCACCCGGTTCTTCTCCGCCGCCGGCGGCAGCGGATCGGCCAGCGCCGGATTGACCAGCGTGCCGGCGCGGCTGTCGCTCGTGCCATTGCCGTGATGCGCGGCGGCGGTCTGGCGTTCGATCATGCGATGCACGCGCGGCGGCTTGGCGCCGCGATGCAGCGCGCGCACGCGTTCCCACACCACGGCATCGGCATGGGTGACGCGTTGGTTCTGGCGCACATATTCGACCCAGGTCGGGCTGTGATAGCGTTCGACCCACAGCCGCGCATCGGCGAGGTCGCGCAGCAATTGCCAGTGGCGCGCGCCGTCGCGCCGGCGCACGCGCTTGCGCTCGGCCATGGCGCGCAGGAAGGCGATCACGTCCTTCTCGTCGATGATATATTCGATCGTCACCACGATCGGCCCGCTGCGCGGCTCGATCGGCACCGCGATTTCGGGCTCCTTCCAGCGGCTCCACGGGTCGAGATTCAGCATCGAAAGCTGCGGCAGCGCGTAGAGGAAGCCGATGGCGCCGCCGATCAGGCTGGCAACGGCCGCCCATTGCAGCGCCGTCGTCACGCCGTAATGCTCGGCGAGCGTGCCCCACAGCCAGCTGCCGAAGGTCATGCCGCCGAAGGTCGCGACCTGGTAGAGCGCCAGCGCCCGCCCGACGACCCAGCGCGGCGCCGAAAGCTGCACCGTGACGTTGAAGGTCGACAGCGCCAGCACCCAGCACGCGCCGCCGATCACCTGCACCGCCATCACCAGCGGCGTCATGCCCTCGAGCCCCGACACGGCCGAACAGACCGCGAAGCCGAGGAAGGATAGCCGCACCAGCCACTCGACCGAGAGCCTGTAGCGCGCCCGGCTGCTGGCGAGCGCGCCGATCACCGCGCCGACGCCGAAGAAGCCGAGCAGCAGGCCATAGGTCAGCGGGCCGCCATGGATCAGGTCGCGCGCCATCAGCGGCATCAGCGCCATCACCGCGATCGCGCCAAGGCCGAACATGAACGAGCGCACCAGCACGATGACGATGTTGGGCGACATCGCCACGTAGCGCAGCCCGGCGCCCATCGCCATCACCATGGTCTCGCGCGGCAGCAGGCTCTCGACCTTCGGTGCGCGCCAGCGCGCCAAGACGCCGATCAGGCCGATATAGCTGAGCGCGTTGATCAGGAACGCCATGCTGGCGCCGGCGGTGGCCACGATCGCGCCGCCGATCGCCGGCCCGACGCTGCGCGCGATGTTGAACGCCATGCTGTTGAGAGCGACCGCCGCCGGCAGGTCGGCGCGCGGCACCATGTCGCCGACCGAGGATTGCCAGGCCGGCCCGTTCAGCGCCGAGCCGCAGCCGATCAGGAAGGTGAAGCCGAGCAGCATCCACGGCGTGATCCAGCCGCCATAGGCGAACACGGCGAGCGCGACCGAGAACACGAACATCGTGCCCTGCGCGGTAATCATCACCCAGCGCCGGTCGAAATTGTCGGAAATCGCGCCGGCAAGCAGCGCGAACAGCACCACCGGCAGGTTGGTCGAGGCCTGCACCAGCGCCACCATATCGGCCGATGGCGTGATCGAGGTCATCAGCCACGACGCGCCGACCGCCTGGATCAGCGTGCCGAAATTCGAGGCGAGGTTGGCGATCCAGATGTTGCGATACACGGTGTGGCGGAACGGCGCCAGCGACGAGGACGGCCCGTCCTGATGGCGGGCGGCATCCTCGATCGCCGCGATATCCTCGGTGGTATGCGCGTGCGGTTCGACCATGTGTCAATCGATAGCGGTTGCGCCGTTGCGTGCCAACCGCCTTGGGGCGCGTGACGGCGTGCCCGGGTTGTTATTGCAGGGGAATGACGCGGAACATGGTTGCCGGATCGGGGCCGGCATGAGGCGGGGGCGTTCCCGCCTCCCGATCTCGTCTCGGCCTTGCGCCGGGACCCAGGGAACCGGGCGCCCGCCGAAATGATGGGTCCCGGCTCAAGGCCGGGATAAGCCCCGCGCTTTTCTGATCGGGATGGGCCAGTCCTTTACACCGATTTGGCGCCCCACATGCCGAGAAGCCGCGCGCCTCAGCCCTGCGCCGGCACCTCGATCTCGGCCGGCGTGAAACTGTAACGCGTCGAGCAGAATTCGCAGGTGACGCCGATCTGGCCATCGTCGCCGATCATAGCGCGCCGGTCGTCGGGCGAGAATTTCGAGAACATCGCCATGATGCGCTCGCGCGAGCAGCGGCACGCCTCGCGCAACGGCTGGCGCTCGAACACCGTGACGCCGCGCTCGTGGAACAGCCGGTACAGCAATTCCTCGCTGGAGAGCGCCGGATCGACCAGTTCGTGATCCTCGATCGTCTCGGTCAGCGCCCTGACCTCGACCCAGGCATCGTCCTCGGCGAAGGCCGGCGGCGTGGTGCCTTCCGGCGCATCGCCGGGGTCAAGCTCCTGCTGGCGCTGGCGTTCCGGCGACACGGGCAGGAACTGCACCAGCAGCCCGCCGGCGCGCCAATGCGTGGCGCCGCCGGGTTCGGCCACTTCCGCCACCGCCAGCCGCACGCGGGTCGGGATCTGCTCGGACTGGCGGAAATACTGGTGCGCCGCCTCCTCGAGGCTCTGGCCTTCGAGCGCGACGATGCCCTGGTAGCGGTTCATGTCGCCGCCGGGCTCGATCGTCATGGCGAGATAGCCGTTGCCGATCAGCGCCGCGATATCCGCGCCGGTCTCGGCCACGCGCGCGGCGTCGAACCGGGCATAGGCGCGCAGCCTGTCGGGCGCCTCGAAATCGACCACCAGAAGGTCGATGGGGCCGTCCGTCTTGGTCTGGAACTGGAAGCGGCCGTCGAATTTCAGCGAGGTGCCGAGCAGCGCCGTCAGCACCGCCGCTTCGGCGACGGCGCGCGATACGCCTTCCGGATAGCCATGGCGCTGGATGATGGTGTCGATCGCGGGCCCAAGCCGCACGACGCGGCCGCGCGCATCGAGCGCCGTGACCTGGAACGGCAGCGCGACGTCATCCAGCGCGGTCGTGCTGGCGGCGGGCGCCTGCATCAGGCGACCGCTCCGAAGCACCAGGCCAGGATGCCCTTCTGGGCATGCAGCCGGTTCTCGGCCTCGTCGAACACCACCGATTGCAGACCGTCCATCACCGCGTCGGTCACTTCCTCGCCGCGCGTCGCCGGCAGGCAATGCATGACGATGGCGTCGGATTGCGCCTCACGCAGCAGCTTCTCGTTGACCTGATAGGGTTTCAGCAGGTTGTGGCGGCGGCCCTCGTCCTTGTCGCCCATCGACACCCAGCAATCGGTGATGACGCAGTCGGCGCCCTCGGCCGCCTCATAGGGATCCGCGGTCAGGCGGATGTCGGCGCCCTGGCTTTTGGCCCAGGCGATCAGTTCGGGCCGGGGCGCAAGCTCCGGCGGCGTGGCGATCTTGAAGGTGAAGGGAAAGCGCGCAGCCGCATGCGTCCACGAGGCGAGCACGTTGTTGGCGTCACCCGTCCAGGCGATGGTGCGCCCGGCGATCGGGCCCTTCTTCTCCTCGAAGGTCATGATGTCGGCCATCACCTGGCACGGATGCGAGCGCTTGGTCAGGCCGTTGATCACCGGCACGGTGGCGTTCGCCGCCAGTTCGACCAGTTGGTCGTGATCCAGCATGCGGATCATGATGGCGTCGACATAGCGCGACATGACGCGCGCCGTATCGGCGATCGACTCGCGCTCGCCAAGCTCGATCTCGCTGCCAGACACCATCAGGCTCTGGCCGCCGAGTTCGCGAATGCCGACATCGAACGACATGCGCGTGCGCAGCGAGGGCTGCTCGAACACCATGGCGATCTTCTTGCCGGCGAGCGGCAGGCCGAGCGGGCTGTCCTCGCCGCCATTCCGGCGCGCGGCCCGGCGCTGCGATTTCAGCGCATGGGCGGTATCCAGCATCAACTGCAGGTCTTCGGCCGAGAAATCCGACAGGTCGAGGAAGTGGCGCAGTGACGTCATCGGCTCACTCCGCCGCCGAGGGCCGGGCGGCCGCCTGGCTCGCCTCGACCCGCGCGCAGGCCCGGTCGAGCCGCTCGAACATTTCCGTGATCTCGCTGTCGCCGATGGTGAGCGGCGGCACGAGGCGCACGACATTGTCGCCGGCGCCGACCGTCAGCAGGTGCTCGGCGCGCGCCGCATTGACCAGTTCGGTGTTCGGCACCAGCATCTTGAGGCCGAGCATCAGGCCAGTGCCGCGGATCTCCTCGATCAGGCCGCCATGGCGGTCCTTCAGTTCGGCGAGGCGCTGTTTCAGCACCAGCGCGGTTTTCTGCACATGGGCGAGGAATTCCGGCGTCGCGACCTCGTCGAGCACCGCGTTGCCGCAGGCCATGGCGAGCGGGTTGCCGCCATAGGTCGAGCCATGCGTGCCGGCGGTCATGCCCTTGGCGGCCTCGGCCGTCGCAAGGCAGGCGCCGAGCGGGAAGCCGCCGCCGATACCCTTGGCGATCGCCATGATATCGGGCGTGATGCCGGCCCATTCATGCGCGAACAGCTTGCCGGAGCGCCCGACGCCGCATTGCACCTCGTCGAGGATCAACAGCAGGCCGTGCGCGTCGCACAGCGCGCGCATCTCGCGCAGCGCCTGGTGCGGCACGGGGCGGATGCCGCCCTCGCCCTGGATCGGCTCGATCAAGATCGCGGCGGTTTCCGGGCCGATGGTGGCCTTGAGCAGGTCGCTGTCGCCAAAGGCGATATGGTCGAAGCCGGGCATTTCCGGCCCGAACCCGTCAAGGTATTTCTGGTTGCCGCCGGCGGCGATCGTCGCCAGCGTGCGGCCATGGAAGGCGCCCTGGAAGGTGATGATGCGATAGCGCTCGGGGTGGCCGTTCGCCGAATGGTACTTGCGCGCCATCTTGATCGAACATTCGAGCGCTTCCGCGCCGGAATTGGTGAAGAAGGTCAGGTCGGCGAAGGTCAGGTCGGCGAGGCGCTCGGCGAGGCGCTCGCCTTCCGGGATGCGATACAGGTTGGAGGTGTGCCAGAGCTTGGCCGCCTGCTCGGTCAGCGCCTTGACCAGCCTCGGGTGGCTGTGGCCGAGGCAGGACACGGCGATGCCGCCGCCGAAATCGAGATAGCGCTCGCCATCGGTGGTGGTCAGCCAGGCGCCGTCCCCCCTCTCAAAAGCGAAATCGGTGCGGGCATAGGTTGGCAGAATAGCGGATGTCACGGGACAATATCCTCGAGGCGTGAAACGTCGGATGGTTCAGGTTGCGGACAAGGAGCGGCGTCCGGCACTCGGGCCGGAGGCACGCGCGGCGGGGCTCATCGTCGCCCGTCTTGCCGCCATGATGTCGTCTTCCGCAGCGCCATCGTCATCATCCGGGATATCGCTCGCTCCGGGGCTTTGCCGGAAATCCGCGCTGGCCGAAAAATCGAAATGCCGCTCGATCCGAACGGCACCGCGCAATTCTCCGATTTTCCGGCCCGGCTGTCAATCGATGACGATCGGCGTTGCCGGAATGCCGTGTTTGCCGGAATTTCGTCGTTTTCCCCAGCGAATGACTGGGGATAACCGACCGACACGCCCGCTACGGATTGCATCGCTTTCCCGCGATATAGTAGCAAAAGAGCAGAACCACACGACATCTCGTGGCGCCGCATGGCAAGCGGCGAACGGAGCAGCGCCAGGGCGCGCTTTCCGAAGCGAGAAGGATTCCGAACACAAGGAGCGGCAGCATGTCCTGGAGCGACGAACGGGTGGAACTCCTGAAGAAGCTCTGGCAGGACGGCCTGAGCGCCAGCCAGATCGCGGCCGAGCTTGGCGGCGTGACGCGCAATGCCGTGATCGGCAAGGTGCATCGCCTCGGCCTGTCCGGCCGGGCCAAGGCCAATGTCGCGCCCGTGCAGCGCCAGCGCAAGGCGGCGGCCAAGCCGGCCGTCAAGACGATGGTCTTCCATCACTCCCGCGGCGGCGCGGCGCTCGCCCCCGTCATGGTCACCAGCCCGATGGAGGAAGAACTGCTCGAGGCGCAGCCCGTCAACCAGACCGTGGTCATCCCGATGACCAAGCGCGTCTCGATCATGGAATTGCGCGAGGGTGTGTGCCGCTGGCCGCTTGGCGATCCGCTCAATGCGGATTTCGCGTTCTGCGGCAATGACTGCTCGATCGGCGCGACCTACTGCGCGCATCACGCCGGCATCGCCTTCCAGCCGAGCATCGACCGCCGGCGCGACCGCCAGCCGCGCGTGTGAGCGCCATGCTGCAAAGGGTCGCCGTCGCCACCAGCTATTGCGATTATGTCGTGCATGATCGCCTCGCCTGGTTCTCCGGCTATGTGCCCGAGAACGACCCCGACGCGCCGATGGCGGGGCAGGTCGCCGATGTGCTGCACCAGATCGAGCAGTCGCTCGCCGAGATCGGCAGCGGCAAGGACCGCATCCTGCAGGCGGTGGTCTGGCTCGCCGACATGGCGGATTTCGAGGCGCTGAACGCGGTCTGGGATGCTTGGGTCGTGCCCGGCGCGGCGCCTGCCCGCGCCTGCGTCGAAGCCAAGCTCGCCAATCCGCGCTACCGGCTCGAGATCAAGATCATCGCGGCGGTTTGAACGCGCTCATGATTTGGCAAAAGTCTCGTCGAACGCGTAGCCGGCGCCGCGCACGGTGCGGATCGGGTCGGGCTGGCGCGGCTGGTTGAGCGCCTTGCGCAGCCGGCCGACATGCACGTCGACGGTGCGCTCGTCGATATAGACGTCGCGGCCCCACACGCTGTCGAGCATCTGCTCGCGCGTGAACACGCGGCCGGGGCTCTGCATCAGGAATTCGAGCAGCCGGAATTCGGTCGGCCCGAGATGCAGGTCGTGGCCGGCGCGGCGCACGCGATGGCTGTCGCGGTCGAGCTCGATATCGCCGGCGGCAAGGCGCGCCGCGAGGTGCTCGGGCTTGGCGCGGCGCAGCAGCGAGCGCACGCGCGCCAGCAGCTCCGGCACCGAGAACGGCTTGACGACATAGTCGTCGGCACCCGTCGCGAGCCCGCGCACGCGCTCGGCCTCCTCGCCGCGCGCCGTCAGCATGATCACCGGCAGGCGTTTGGTGTCCTCGCGCGCTCTCAGGCGCCGGCACAATTCGATGCCGGACAGGCCCGGCAGCATCCAGTCGAGCAGCACGAGGTCGGGCGGCGCCTCGCGCAGGCGGATTTCGGCCTCGTCGCCGCGCGCGACGCTCTCGACCTCGTAGCCCTCGGCCTCCAGGTTGTAGCGCAGCAGCAGCGTCAGCGCTTCCTCGTCCTCGACGACCATGATGCGCATCGCGGCCGCCATCAGCCGGCCGAGACGTCGCTGAGCGCCGTGATGCTGCCCGGCCCCTTCGGGCGGTCGAGCGGCAGCGAGGCGCCGGTGACGAGATAATGCACCGTCTCGGCGATGTTGGTGGCGTGATCGCCGATGCGCTCGAGATTCTTGGCGGTGAACAGCAGATGCGTCGAGAAGGTGATGTTGCGCGGATCCTCCATCATATAGGTCAGGAGCTCGCGGAAGATCGAGGTGTAGAGCGCGTCGACCTCGGTGTCGCGCTGCCAGACATCGACGGCATTCTCGACCGAGCGCGCGGTATAGCTGTCGAGCACGACCTTGAGCTGCATCAGCACCAGCTTGCTCAGGTGCATCAGGCCGATGACGGCCTTCGGCAGCAGGGTCTGGCCCTCCATGGCCATGACGCGCTTGCCGATATTCTTGGCGAGATCGCCGACGCGCTCGAGATCGGAGGCGATGCGGATCGTCGCCACGATGTCGCGCAGGTCGACCGCCATCGGCTGGCGCCGGGCGATGGTCAGCACCGCCGCCTCCTCGATCTCACGCTGCAGCGCATCGAGGCGCGCATCCATCTGGCGCACGCTCTGGGCGAGCTCGGCGTCGCGGCGCGACAAGGCGAGCATCGCGTCGCTGACCATTTTCTCGGCCAGGCCCCCCATCTCGGCGATCTTCTGCTTGAGGGCGTTCAGTTCCTGGTCGAACGCCGTGACGATATGTTCGGACATCTCGCTTCCTCCTCGGCCGCGGCCGTCAGCCGAAACGGCCGGTGATGTAATCCTGCGTGCGCTTGTCGGACGGCGCGGTGAACATCTGCGAGGTGACGCCGAACTCGACCAACTCGCCCAGATACATGAAGGCGGTCTGGCTCGAGACGCGCGCCGCCTGCTGCATGTTATGCGTGACGATGGCGATCGTGTAGTCGCTCGACAATTCGTCGATCAGTTCCTCGATCTTGGCGGTCGAGATCGGATCGAGCGCCGAGCACGGCTCGTCGAACAGGATCACTTCCGGCTTGATCGCCACGGTGCGCGCGATGCACAGGCGCTGCTGCTGGCCGCCGGACAGGCCGAGCCCGCTGCTGCCGAGCTTGTCCTTGACCTCGTTCCAGATCGCGGCGCGCCTGAGCGCCGTCTCGACGCGCCCGTCCATCTCGGCTTTCGGCAGGTGCTCGTAGAGGCGGATGCCGAAGGCGATATTGTCGTAGATCGACATCGGGAACGGCGTCGGCTTCTGGAACACCATGCCGATGCGCGAGCGCAGCAGGTTACGGTCCTGGTCCGGCGCCAGCACGTTGGCGCCGTCGAACAGCACCTCGCCCTCGGCATGCTGGCCGGGATAGAGGTCGTACATGCGGTTAAGCACGCGCAGCAGCGTGGACTTGCCGCAGCCGGACGGGCCGATGAAGGCCGTCACCTTGCGGTCGTAGAGCGGCAGCGAGATGCCCTTCAGGGCGAGCGAGGTGCCGTAATAGAATTTCAGGTCGCGGATCGTGATCTTTTCGCGGAGAGCCGCGTCCGGCGTGGCGGGCATGGTCATCGGGCTTTCCATGGTCATCGGGATTTCCGGGATCATCGGGTCTTTCGGGATCATCGGGTCTTTCCCTTGGCGACGATGAGGCGGGCCATGATGCTGAGCGTCAGGACCGAGAAGGTGATGATGAGGGCGCCGGTCCAGGCGAGCGCCTGCCAGTCCTTGTACGGGCTGAGCGCGAACTGGAAGATCACCACCGGTAGGCTGGCCATCGGCGCGTTGAGATTGGTGCTCCAGAACTGGTTGTTCAGCGAGGTGAACAACAGCGGCGCGGTCTCGCCGCTGACGCGGGCGATGGCGAGCAGCACGCCGGTGACGAGGCCGGCGCTCGCCGCCTTGTAGGCGATGTGGCGGATGACCAGCGAGCGCGGCATGCCGAGCGCGGCGCCGGCCTCGCGCAGCGTGTTCGGCACCAGGTTCAGCATGTCCTCGGTGGTGCGCACCACGACCGGGATCACCAGGATGGCGAGCGAGACCGCGCCGGCGAGCCCGGAGAAATGCCCCATCTGCGCGACCATCACCGTGTAGACGAACAGGCCGATGACGATCGAGGGCGCACTGAGCAGGATGTCGTTGATGAAGCGCACCACCAGCGTCAGCTTCGAGGTACGGCCATATTCGGCCATGTAGGTGCCGGCCAGCATGCCGATCGGCGTACCGATCACCACACCGATCACCGTCATGATGATGCTGCCGGCGATCGGGTTGAGCAGGCCGCCGGCGCTGCCGGGCGGCGGCGTCATCTCGGTGAACACCGCCAGCGACAGGCCGGCGAAGCCCTTGAACAGCAAGGTTGCCAGGATCAGCACCAGCCAGAGCAGGCCGAAGCCGGCGGCGGCGACCGAGAGGCTCATCCACAGGTTGTTGCTGCGGCGGCGCGCGGGATAATACGACATCTCTATCTCCCGGCCTTGGCGTCGAGGCGCATCAGCATGAGGCGCGCGGCAGCCAGCACGATGAAGGTGATGACGAACAGGATCAGGCCGAGCGCGATCAGCGACGAGGTGTAGATGTCGCCGACCGCCTCGGTGAATTCATTGGCGATGGTGGCCGAGATCGTCGTGCCCGGCGCCAGGATCGAGCCGGAAATCCGGTGCGCGTTGCCGATCACGAAGGTGACCGCCATCGTCTCGCCGAGCGCGCGGCCGAGGCCGAGCATGACGCCGCCGATCACGCCGACGCGCGTATACGGAATGACGATGTTGCGCACCACTTCCCAGGTCGTGCAGCCGAGCCCGTAGGCCGATTCCTTCAGCACCGCCGGCACCGTCTCGAACACGTCGCGCGAGATCGCGGTGACGAAGGGCAGCACCATGATGGCGAGGATCAGCCCCGCCGTCAGCGTGCCGATGCCATAGGGCGGGCCGGCGAACAGCGTGCCGATGCCGGGGATGGCGCCGAGCGAGCCGATCAGCGCCGGCTGGATATATTCCTGCATGAAGGGCGCGAACACGAACAGGCCCCAGATGCCGTAGATGATGCTCGGGATGCCGGCGAGCAGTTCGATGGCGACGCCGATCGGGCGCCTGAGCGCCATCGGGCACAGCTCGGTGAGGAAGATGGCGATGCCGATGCCGACCGGCACCGCGATCAGCAGGGCGATCAGCGAGGTGACGAGCGTGCCGTAGATCGGGGCCGCCGCGCCGAACACCTCGGTGACCGGGTTCCAGCTCTGCGTCGTCAGGAAGCTGAAGCCGAAAGCGTGGAAGGCGGGCAGCGAGCCGTGGATCAGCGACACGATCACGCCGCCGAGCAGCACCAGCACCAGCACGGCGGCGCCGCGCGTCAGGTTGCGGAAGATGGTGTCGCCGGTGCGGAACCGCTTCAGCGACTTGCTTTTCAGCAGGTCGTGTCGCGTTGCGATCTGGGTCTCGAGTGCCATGTCAGTCATTTGCCATTCTCACGAACGCGCCGCCAGACCGAAAATCAGTTGTCCGCGGCCATGGCCCGGGATCGCCCCGGGCCATGGCGCGGCATTACCTCAGTTGCTGGCGCCGGAAAACAGCGGCTTGCCGTCCTTGCCCTTGATGTCGTTGGTCCAGCTCTTCTCGACGAGCTTCACGACCGCCTCGGGCATCGGGATGTAGTCGAGCTCCTCGGCCGCCTTGGCGCCCTTGGCATAGGCCCAGTCGAAGAACTTGAGCGCGGAGGCGGTGGCGGCATCGTCCTGCGGCGTGGCATGCATCAGGATGAAGGTCGCGGCGGTGATCGGCCAGGAATCGGCGCCGGGCTGGTCGGTCAGGATCTGGTAGAAGCCGGGCTCGGCCGACCAGTTCGCATTGGCGGCGGCCGCCTGGAACGTCTTGGTCTCGGGGGCGACCTTCTTGCCGTCATGGTTGATCATGCTGGCGTGGGTCAGGTGGTTCTGCTTGGCATAGGCGTATTCGACATAGCCGATCGAGCCCTTGGTGTTGCCGACATTGTTGGCGACGCCCTCGTTGCCCTTGGCGCCGATGCCGACCGGCCATTCGACCGCCGTGGCGCTGCCGACCTTGGACTTCCAGTCGGCCGAGGTCTTCACCAGGTAGTCGGTGAAGTTGAAGGTCGTGCCCGACCCGTCCGAGCGATGCACCACGGCGATCGCCGTGGACGGCAGCTTCACGTCGGGATTGAGCTTCTTGAGGGCGGCGTCGTCCCAGGTCTTGACGGTGCCGAGGAAGATGTTGGCGAGCGTCGGCCCGTCGATCACCAGTTCGCCGGGCTTGATGCCCTCGAGATTGATCACCGGCACGATGCCGCCCATCACCATCGGGAACTGCACCAGGCCGTCCTTGGCGAGCGCTGCGCCCTTCAGCGGCGCGTCGGTGGCGCCGAAGGTCACGGTCTTGGCCTTGATCTGCTTGATGCCGCCGCCGGAACCGATCGACTGGTAGTTCATGCCGATGCCGGTCTCTTTCTTGTAGCTGTCGGCCCATTTGGCATAGATCGGGTAGGGGAAGGTGGCGCCGGCGCCTGAAATGTCGGCGGCCTGCGCCATGCCGGCGCCGTAAGTCGCGGCGGCGGCGAAAACGGCCACCTTCATGAGGGACGAGAATTTCATCTGAAGCCTCTCTGGCTTGCGGGGGTTGCAGCCGGCCCACGACACCGGAAGCGGCGGAGGCGGGCAGGCCGGGCGACGCTTCCCGCGCCGCACGCCGCACCTCCTAGGGCGCTTATATGACAAGCGCACGACAGACCGTCACATTGTGACAACGACCCGGTTTTGCCCTGTGGGCTCAGTCGCCGCGCATCGGCAGGGTCACGCCGACGCGGGTGCCTTGGCCGAGTTCGCTCTCGATCTCGAGCCGGCCGCGATGCCGGTTGAGGATATGCTTGACGATGGCGAGCCCGAGCCCGGTGCCGCCCTTGTCGCGGCTGCCGGCGCCATCGACGCGGTAGAAGCGCTCGGTCAGGCGCGGGAGATGTTCGGGAGCGATGCCGGCTCCGAAATCGCGCACCGAGACCACCGCCTCGCGCCGGCCGGGCGCGACTTGCCGCACGCCAAGCTCGACCTCGACCTTGCCGCCGGCGCCGCCATATTTGATGGCGTTGCCGATCAGGTTCTCGAACACGCGCAGCAATTCGTCGCGGTCGCCGGCGATCAGCGCCGCCGGCGCGTCCGGATGGCTGAAGCGCAGGCTGACCTCGCGCTCGCGCGCCAGCCCCGCCAGCGTCTCGACGATATGGCCGACGACCGCCACGAGATCGACTTCAGCGCGCGGCTGCACATAGGCGTTCATCTCGATGCGCGACAGCGACAGCAGGTCCTCGATCAGCCGCGACATGCGCCGTGCCTGCTGCGCCATGATGGCGAGGAATTTTTCGCGCGCGGCGGCGTCGCTGCGCGCCGGGCCCTGCAACGTCTCGATGAAGCCGAGCAGCGAGGCGAGCGGCGTGCGCAATTCATGGCTGGCATTGGCGACGAAATTGACGCGCATCGCCTCGAGCGCACGCACCTGCGTCTGGTCGTGCAGCACCACGGCGACGAATTCGCGCGAGTCCGCATCCTGTTCGGCCAGCGCCGAGATCACCACCTCGAAGGCGCGGTCGACCGGCACCTGCTCGACGATCTCGACGCGCTTGCGCTGCGTGTCGCCGGCCAGCACGTGCTCGAGCGCATCGAGCACGTCCGGCGAGCGCATGGCGAAAGACAGCGGCTCGTCGCGGCGCAGTTGCGGAAACACCGCCGCCGCCTCGGTGTTGAACGACACCAGCAGGCCGCGCCGGTCGAGGACCATCATCGGGTCGGGCAGCACATCGAGCAGCCGCTGCAGCCGCGCCGGCAATTCCGGCGCGCCGCGCATCTCCGCCGCCTCGCGGCGCTCCGCCAGGCTGAGGCGGCCGAGTTCCCAGATCGCATAGCCGATCACGGCACCGAGCAGCGCCGGCAGCCATGCCGGCACGGGAAACTCGGCCCAGCCAAACCCGACCAGCGCCAGCATCGCCAGCAGGGCGTAGATGATGCGGCGGCGCGCCCGGCCGTGGCGCGCGCCGCCGGTATCGGGGAAGCGCTCGTCGACGCTCACGGCTGCGACACCTGGTCCGGCTCGGCCACCGGCTGCACGGTCTCCTGCACCGGCGCGTCACTATGCGCCCGGAACAGCCGGGCGTGGCGGATCACCTCGCGCAGGCCGAGCAGGGCGAGGGCGAAGACGAAGGGCAGCAGGTAGTAGAACAGCCGGTACAGCAGCAGCGCGCTCAGCAGCCCCTCGCGCGATTGCGTCGGCCACGCGACGAGCAGCGTCGCCTCGAACACGCCGAGCCCGCCCGGCGCATGCGAGGCGATGCCGAGCAGGCAGGCGAAGACATAGACCGCGATGAAGCTCGAGAACACGATGCCGTGGCCATGCGGCAGCAGCATGTAGAGCACGCCGCCGGCGCAGCACACATCGAGCGCGCCGAGGATGATCTGCCCGAGGCTGACCTTGAAGCTCGGCAGCAGCAGCCGCCATTTCTGCACCACCACGGCGCGCGGCTTGAGCGAGACCCAGACGAGATAGAGCAGCACGACGACGAGCAGCGCCAGCCCGATCAGCCGGTTGGCGGCGCCAGGCAGATGGTTGACCTCGGCAAGCGCTCCGGCCTGCCCGATCAGGCCGAGCGCCAGCACCAGCCCCATGCCGAGCCAGAAGGTGATGCCGGCGATGATCGTCAGGTTGGCGATGCCGGCGCCGCTCAGCCCGGCCGGGCTGTAGATCCAGAACCGCACCGTGGCGGCGGTGAACAGCGGAAACCCGAGCGTGAAGCTGACGGCATAGCTCGCGAACGAGGCCAGCGCCGTGGTGGCATAGCTGATCCTGGCGCCGATCTGGCGCAGCGCCAGCGCGTCATAGCCGGTCAGCAGCAGGTAGGAGCAGCAGGTCAGCGCCAGCGCGAGCAGCAATTGCCGGCTGCCGGTGACGGAGAGCGCGGCTGCGACCTTCGCCATGTCGAGATCGCGCAGGATGTGGACGAGCAGCAGGATCGCGACCGCGAACAGAACGCCGCTGGCGAGCGCGCCGAAACGGCGCCAGCGACGGCGGCGCGCATCCGACGCCGCCGTCTCGCTCGCGGCCTGCGGCGTTCCACGCTCGGACATGGGGGCTCCTGTGCCACGATGGGGCGAGACGATATGCGGGAGCCCCTGCATAGAGCGGGGGCTGCCGGCTGCCAAGCCCGCAACGCCGGCTGCCCGGGCCGGCCCCGGCGCTCAGACGGCCTGCGCCATTTCCAGATAGATCGCCCGTGCTTTCCGGGTCACCGGGCCGGGCTTGCCGTCGCCGACCGGCCGGCCGTCGACCGAACTGATCGGCAGCACGAAGCTGGAGGCGCTGGTCAGGAACATCTCGGCCGCGCCGTGCATCTCCTCGAGCGCGACCTCGCGCTCCTCGATGGTGATCTGGTGCTCGGCCGCCAGCCTGAGCAGCGTGGCGCGCGTGATGCCGGGCAGGATGGCGTTGGACAGCGGCCGCGTGATCAGCCGGCCCTTGCGGTCGACGACGAAGACCGAGGACGAGCCGCCTTCCGTCAGCTTGCCGTCGGCGATCATCAGCGCTTCGTAGGCGCCTTTCTCGGCCGCTTCCTGCTTGGCGAGCACCTGCGCCAGCAGCGCCACCGACTTGATGTCGCAACGCTCCCAGCGGATATCGGGCACCGTGACCACCGGCACGCCGGTTTCGGCGCGCGGATTGGCGGCGAGGGTCTTGGCCTGCGTGAACATCACCATGGTCGGCTGGCCGTCCTTGGGAAAGGCGAAGTCGCGCTCGGCCACGCCGCGCGTGATCTGGATGTAGACGATGCCCTCCTCGAGGGCGTTGAGCGCGATCAGCTTTTCCTGCAGCGGCACGATGGCGTCGAGCGCCACCGGCAGCGCGATGCGGATCGCGCTCAGCGAGCGCTCAAGCCGCGCCAGATGCGCCGCATTGTCGACCAGCCGGCCGCCGAGCACGGCGCTGACCTCGTAAATGCCGTCGGCGAACAGGAAGCCCCGGTCCATGATGGAAATGCGGGCATCCTCGAACGGCACGAAGGCGCCATCGACATAAACGAAACGACTCATCTGCTGCATGTCCTCGTGTTTGTGCGCACGGGGCAAGATTGCGCCCGCGCCGTTGCGGGCGCAACGGCTCAGAACCGGTACCACACCGCCGTGAAGGCGCCGACGTCGCGCGGCACGTTCTTGCCGGCGATGGTGCCGATCGTGCCGCCTTGCACCGACCACCTCTTGTCGATGTCGTAGACCACGCTTGTGACGAGCTTGTGCTCGCGCATGCGGCGGTAGCCGTAGCCGCCGCTTGCGGCCGAGACGCTGTTGAACGATTGCAGCAGCCACAGCCAGCGTTCGCGCGGCCGGATGCCGAGGGTGAAATCGGCGCGGTATTCATCCGCCGGCCCGGCGGTGCGCGCGCGGTAGCCGAGGCTGACGGCGGCATAGCCCGGCCATGACCACAGGTTGAAGTTGACGCTGGCCTGCAAGCGGATGTCGCCTTCGATGCCGGTATGGCCG
The DNA here is from genome assembly GCA_937988775.1 of uncultured Alphaproteobacteria bacterium. GTDB lineage: Bacteria > Pseudomonadota > Alphaproteobacteria > Rhizobiales > Beijerinckiaceae > CALKHP01. The sequence goes on along the minus strand of CALKHP010000017.1, from coordinate 39,587 downwards.
GCCTGCGCCAGCCGGAAGCGGTCCGTGGCGCCCGACAGCCGCAGGTTGCCTTCGACGGCGATGGAGAACGGCCCGGCCCGGGCGAGCCGCATGCGCAGGCCGAGCCCGCCGAGATCGAGCCCGCGATAGCGGTCGGAGACCGTCACGGCGCCGAAGCGGCTCGTGATGATGTTGGTGACGTAGCGGTCGCTCAGCGTGGTCTGCGCGATGCCGGTCAGCCAGTCGGTGATGCCGTATTCGGCATAGGTGGTCGCCTCGCGTTTCAGGATGCGGGTATTGGCGACCGCCAGTCCCTTGACGTCGAAACCCAGCGCCGCCAGCGTCCAACTCGTGGCGAAGATCATCACCCCCTTGCCTTGCGGCTGGGTGAAGCCGCCGGCCATGACGGAAAGGAAAGTGAGAGGAGTGAACAGGGCCGCAAGGATAACGGCGTGCCATGATGGCAAGTTGAAAAGGAGTGATCGCGCAAGCACGCCAAGAACAGCTCAAGAACAACTTGTTAAAATTGTTCCTTACCTTCCGTCAGCGTGCACGCGGAGTCGAGCCGGCCGCCGGCCGGCTTGTGGATAACCTCGGGCGCGCGATGGATTCCAGTCGTTTCGTGCAGGATTCAGTAGGGAATGGCGCCCTCGACCGTTCCCGAGCGCAACAGGTTGCTCGCATTGGCGCCGAGCCGGTTGAACTGCGAGCCGAACGCCTCGCGCGAGCGCGGGTCGATGATCGCGACGGGCGCGGTGACGATGATGCTCGCCGCCGTGCCGACCGTCGAGACGGCGCCGGTCGCGACCTGGCCGAGCGTCTCGCCGAAGCTCGCGCCGTCATCGCCCAGGGCCTGGCCGCTGGCGAGCCGCGCGCCGATGGCGTTGACGACGCCCGATTGCGCGAATTTGTCATGCGCGATCGAATTATTCGCCTTGACCTTGGTCAGGTCGACCACGGTGAGTTTCTCGGCGGCGAATTCGCTCTTGTACGGCTCCTTGGACGGGTCGACCGCGCCGAGGCGCGGCAGGCCGCCCCACACGCGTTTGGACAGGCCGAGCGCGGCATCGTCCTGCGAGGTGAAGAGGATGAAGGGCGGCCGTTTCGGCCCGATCTCGGCCAGTTGCCGCCGGAACACGTCCGGATCGACATCGGGCGAGGCCAGCATGACGTTCTTGATCTTGGGCGCGAGCCCCTTGTTGCGGATCGCCATCTGGCGCAGCGCTTCCATCGTCACCCAGTTGCCCATCGAATGGGCGAGAATGGAAATCTCGCCGACATTGGGGTCCTTGGCGAGGATCTGCAGGATCGATTCGAGCGCATCGCGCGAGTAATTGGCGCTTTCGCGGTCGTAGCCATAGGCGAGCAACTGGCCGCGCGAGGGCCAGGTGAACAGCACTGGCTGCACCTCGGCATGCGAATCATGCACGATCTGCGCGAAGCGATACACGGCCTCCTCGAAACGCGTGTTGTAGCCATGCACGAACAGCAGCACCTGCCGGTGCGGCGTGCGCTTGATGCGGGCCGAGAAGCGGCGGGCGGCCTCTTTCGGCACCAGCTTTTCCGCTTTCAGCGTCACGAAATCGGTGGCCGGATTGCCGATCTTGCCGGAGGGCCACTGCACTTCGCCGATCTTGCGCGCGCTGTCGGGCGGGATCGATATGGTGAGATCGGCGAATTGTACGCTCTGGCCGCGTTCGCCGGTGAACATCTCGCCGGGCGTAGCACCCTGCGCGCTGCGCGTGGTGGCGACGAGCATCTCGACCTTGCTGGCGCCGGGCGCCGTCTCGGCCACCGGAACCAGGATGCCATCCGGCCGGCCCGCGCAACCGGCAAGGGTCATCGCGGCGAGGGCGGCGGCAATCAGAGCAATCAGGCGCACGCAAACGTCTCCGGCTCTCGCGTGAGCCGCATGGAAGCAGCATCCGGCGCCAAAAGGCAACCCCGCGCCGGGGCGCCGATCCCGGCGCGGGGCCTTTTCGTCAAACCTGTGTCGGATCGGTTACCGAGGCCCCCGGAACGCTGCCCTGGCGCCCATGAGCATCGTCCGGCGACATGTGGGCGATGTGATCGCGCCGCCGGTTCGATCGCGCCCATGACCGGGGCGGGCAGCTCGCGCCGGTTGCCGATCATGTGGGTTGTGCGTGCGCGGCGGTTGTGTGTGGCGCGCCGCGCTCTAAGATCGGCACGGGGGCGTTGATAAGGATTCGACACCGCAATGCCGCGTGCCATCGATTATTATTTCTCGCTTGTTTCGCCCTGGTCCTATCTCGGCCACGACCGTTTCATCGCCCTTGCGCGCGAGCATCGCGCGGAGGTGAATTTCGTGCCGGTTCCGCTCGGCCCGGTCTTCGCGGAAACCGGCGGCCTGCCATTGCCGAAACGCGCGCCGCCGCGCCAGCGCTATCGTTTCGTCGAGATGCAGCGCTGGCGCGAGAAGCTCGGCGTGCCGCTCAACCTGCGTCCGAAATTCTGGCCGGTCGACGGCGCGCTCGCCGACCGCGTCGTGCTCGCGCTCGCCGATGCCGGCCTCGATCCCGACGGCTATATCCGGCGTGCCTTCGCCGGCATCTGGGTCAAGGACCAGAACCTCGCCGACGACGCGGTGCTCGCCCGCATCCTGCGCGAGAGCGACCACGATCCGGCCCGCACCCTGCAGGCGGCGCGCTCCGACAAGGTGGCCGGGCGCTACGCCGACAATGTCCAGCGCACGCTTGACGCCGACGTGTTCGGCGCGCCGGCCTATGTGCTGGAGGGCGAGGTGTTCTGGGGCCAGGACCGGCTCGGCCTGCTCGCGGATGCGCTCGCCTGCGGCCGCAAGCCCTACACGGCGCTGTGAGGCCTCAGGAGGCGCGTTCCAGCAGCCGGCGCAGCTTGGCGACGCGCGTTTCGTCGCTCTCCTGCGAGTCGAGTGAACCGACCCAGTTGCCGGCGCCGTCGAACAGGAACACGGACGCGGTGTGGTTCATGGTGTAGCCGCTCGGCGTCTTCACCTTTTCATAGAAGACGTGGAATTCCTTGGCGATGCGCTGCAATTCCGGCCCGTCCTTGGGGATCAGGCCGATGATGCGCGGATCGAAGGCGGACAGGTAGTCCTTCAGCAGGCTGGCATCGTCGCGCTCGGGATCGACGGTGATGAAATACACCTTGAACGCCTTCGCCTTGGCGGCGAGCGCCGGGTCGGCGTCGAGCGTCTTCATGTTCTGCGACATCTCGAACATCGTCGTCGGGCACACGTCGGGGCATTGCGTGAAGCCGAAGAACAGCGCGTAGGGCTTGCCCTTCAGCGTGGCGCTGTCGAGCGGCGTGCCCGTGGTCGAGGCGAGCACGAACGGGCCGCCGATCGAGGCGGTGCTCAGACCGCTGCCACCGCCGCGCGGAGCCAGCATCACATAGCCGGCCATGATGGCGAGGGCGGCAACTGCCGCCCAAGCCGTGTAACGGATCAAACTCAGCGCGTTCACTGCGTCTTCCCTCCATGCATCTTGCCGCCATGGTCGTGATGAGCGTCCGGCGCCTTGCTGGCGATCGCCTCGACCTTGAACGAGACCGGCACGCGGCCCGCCTTCTCGAAGACCAGCGTGCCCTTGATCGAACTGCCCTGCGTGAAGGGCTGCTTCAGTTCCATGAACATCACATGGTAACCGCCGGGCGCGAGTTTCACCGTGGCGCCGGGCGCGATCTCGAGCCCGCCGGGCACCGCCTGCATTTTCATGACGCCGTTCTCGGTCGCCATGTGGTGGATTTCGGCGACGCCGGCCGCCTCGCACTCGACCGCGACCAGCCGGTCGGGGCTGGTGCCGTTATTGGTGATGCTCATGAAGCCGCCGCCGACCTTGGCGCTGGGTGGCGTCGCCCGCGTCCACGGGTGGCCGATGGTCAGCGTGCCGGCCTTGAATTCGTGCGCGGCGGCCGTGCCGAGCGCCAGCCCGGCCGTCAGGCACAGCCCGGCCAGCACGAGCATGGCGTGCCGAAGCGAAGCGATGATGAGGGATGCGAGCGACCGGCCCGTGCCGGAGCCCGCGTGAAGAACATGGCGCATGGAAATTCTCTCTCGGTTTGCTTGAAGACGAAAACGATCGTTCAGCCGAGATGAGGCGGGCCTGTCGCTGGCGGCAGGTCGGGGCGCGTGGTTGCAAGCTGCTCCGGCCGGGTCTCGGCCGTGCGGATAACATGGCGGCCGGCGCCGGGGCCGGGGAGCGCCGGCGCCGCCGTGGCGAGCGGCGTCTGGCAGGCGGTGCAATACTGGCACAGCGGCGTGTGGTGCTGCTTGCCGGACGGATCGGGCGCTGCCGGCGCCGCGTCCGCGTTGCCCAGGCACAGGGACTGCGCCGGGCCCGGGATGCCGGCCAGCGCGAACATGTGCTCGCGCATCGTCAGGCTGCCGACGGCGAGAAACGCCAGCACCGTGACGGCGACGGCAATCTCGCGCAGCAACATCCTGACAGAAGCCCGATTCATGCCGCTTTCCTTGCCGGAGGCGCTTGCGGTTGTCGAGGGTCTATTCTGCCGCAACCGGCGGGTCTATTCCGCCGCAACCGGCAAGTTCACTCCGCCGCGACCGGCTCTTGGCCGGCGAGCCACTGCGCCAGCGTCGCCCTGAGCGCCGCCGGCTTGAGCGGCTTGTTGAGCACGACGATATCCTTCGACAGGGCTTCCTCGCGCACCTGCGGCGAGCGGTCGGCGGTGGCGAGCACGGCACGCAGCCGGCCCCGCAGGCGCCAGCGCAGCTTGGTGATCACCTCGATGCCGGTATCGTCGTCGAGATGGTAATCGACGATCAGCACGCTCGGCGGCTTCGCCGCGGCGCGGATCGCCGCCAGCGCGCTGCGGCTGTCGCTGGCCGTCAGCACGACGCAGCCCCAGCCGGTGAGCAGCTTCGACATGCCGTCGAGGATCGCCGGCTCGTTGTCGATCGCCAGCACGACCTCGCCGGCGAGCGGCCGGTCCGGCGTCAGTTGCGGCAGCGTCTCGGCGGGTGCCGCCGGGATCGTGGCGGCGATCGGGATGTCGACCGAGAAACTGGTGCCGCTGCCCTGGCGCGAGTTGAGCCGCAGCCGGTGATCGAGCACGCGCGCGATGCGTTCGACGATCGACAGGCCGAGGCCGAGGCCGCGCGCCACCCGCGCGCCCTGATCGAGGCGCTGGAACTCGCGGAACACGATGCGCTGCTTCGAAGCGGGGATGCCGAGCCCGGTATCGGCGACGAACAGCGTCAGCATGTTGCGGCGCCGGCGGCAGCCGATCAGCACGCGGCCGCTCTCGGTATATTTGATGGCGTTCGAGACCAGGTTCTGCAGCAGGCGGCGGATCAGGCGCCGGTCGGAGCGGATCGACAGCGAGCATGGCACGAAGACCAGCCTGAGGCTCTTGGCGGCGGCGGTCGGCGCGAATTCGAGCTGGAGCTGCCGGAAGATCTCGTCAATGCGGAACACCGACCAATCCGGCTTGAAGGAGGCCGAATCGAGCCGCGAAATGTCGAGCAGCGTGGTCAGGATTTCCTCGACCGCCTCGAGGGAGGCATCGATATTATTGGCGAGGCTGCCCTCGGCCTCGGTGCCTGAGCGCTCGACCAGCGCGCTGGTATAGAGCCTGGCCGCGTTGAGCGGTTGCAGGATGTCGTGGCTGGCGGCGGCGAGGAAGCGCGTCTTGGACAGGTTGGCCTCTTCCGCCTGCGCCTTGGCGCGGCCAAGCTCCTCGTTGACATGGGTCAGTTCCTCGGTGCGCTCGCGGACACGGCGCTCGAGCGTCTCGTTGGCGCGCTCCAGCGCTTCCTCGGCCCGCACCGAGCGCGTGACATCGGTATAGGTCGTGACATAGCCGCCGCCGGGAAGCTGGTTGGTGCGGATTTCGAGCACGCGCTCGCCGGGCTGCACGCGCAGCCGCAGCGGCTCGCTGATCGCGCGGAAACTCGCCAGGCGCTGGGCGACGAAATCCTCCTGGTTGCCGGGGCCGTAAATGTTGCGGCTGGCGTTGGAGCGCACGATCGCGTCGAGGCCGACGCCGGCATGCACGACATCGGCCGGCAGCGAGAACATGTCCTGGAAGGTGCGGTTCCAGGCCGCCAGGCGCAGGTCGCTGTCGAACACCGTCACGCCCTGTTCGGCATGGTCGAGCGCGTTCTGCACCAGGTCGCGGCTGTATTGCATCGCCGCCGAGGCATCGTCGAGCAGCTTGAGCGCCGCCTTGGTCGAGACGTTGCGGCGTCTGAGCAGCAGCGACAGCACGAGGCGCGAGGACGCCGCCCCGATCGCCGAGGATAAGAGGTGCTCGGCGAAGCGCAGCGTATGCACATCGGCCTCGTGGTGCACGTCCAGCGTCTCGCCGCGGCTGCGGGCAAAGGTTTCGAAGGCGCGCGTCGTGCGCTCCTCGCCGAGATAGCGCGCGATGGTGTTGCGCAGGTCCTCGACCGAGACGCTGGCGCGGAACAGCCGGAAGTTCTGCGCCACCATCGGCAGTTCCTGCGCGACGAAGATGCTGGCCTGCAGGCGCTCGATCGGCGTGGCGGCCCGGCTGCGCGAGGCGAGGAAATAGGCCGCGACGTTCAGCGTCAGGCTGACCAGCGTGCCATGCACCAGGCTCGGCATCTCGAGCCCGAGCAGCGAGGTCGGCCGCAGCCAGTCGATGCCGAACGGGCCGTTGCTGACGATGTCGGCGGCGAAGGAGCCGGGCGAGGCCATGTTGGGCAGCAGCATGGTGTAGGCCCAGGCGGCGATGCCCGTCGTCAGCCCCGCCACCGCGCCGCGCGCATTGCCGCCGCGCCAGTACAGCCCGCCGAGCAGCGAGGGGCCGATCTGGGCGAGCGCCGCGAAGGACATCAGCCCGATGGCCGCGAGCGCCGCGTCGCTCGAGATGCGGTAATAGGCATAGGACAGCATCAGGATCATCAGGATCGTGATGCGCCGCACCATCAGCATCAGCCCGCCCATGTCCATGGCGTCGGGCGAGCCCGTCTGCTTCTGCCCGAGCAGCAGCGGCATGATCAGGTGGTTCGAGATCATGATCGCCAGCGCCACCGATTCGACGATCACCATGGCGGTGGCCGCCGACAGCCCGCCGATGAAGGCGATCAGCGCCATGGTCGCCGAGCCGCTGCGCACCGGCAGGGTCAGCACGGTCATGTCGCGGTCGAAATCCGGCGTGGGCAGCAAGGTCTGGCCGGCGAGCACCAGCGGCACCACGAACAGGTTGATCAGGATGAGGTAGAGCGGGAACAGCCAGATGGCGCTGCGCACATCGCGCGCGTCGCGGTTCTCGACGATCAGCACGTGGAACTGCCGTGGCAGCATCACCATCATCATCGCCGAGAGCAGGATCATCACCGCCAACGTCGAGACATCCGGGCTGAAATGCAGCGCGACCAGCGCCGTCGGATAGGCGCTCGCCCTCTCGATCAGGTCGCCGACGCCGTCGAACTGGATGTAGGTCACGAAAATGCCGACGGTGAGGAAGGCGAGCAGCTTGACGATCGATTCAGTGGCGATGGCGATCATCAGCCCGTTCTGGTGCTCGGTGGTGTCGACCTGCCGCGTGCCGAAGGCGGCGGCGAAGGCCGCCAGCATCAGCGCCACCAGCAGCGGCAGGTCGTGCAGCACGGGCAGCGCGTCGATCTCGCGGGCTTCCATGCTGCCGGGCGGGATGAAGACCTGCAGCGCCGAGGAGATCGCCTTCAGCTGCAGCGAGACGTAAGGCAGGATGCCGACGAAGGCGATCAGCGTCACCACCGCCGCGACGCGCGCGTTCTTGCCGTAGCGCGCCGCCACGAAATCCGCCACCGAGGTGATGTTCTGGGATTTGGCGAGGTCGAGCATGCGCCGCAGCAGGTTGCTGCCGAACATGAACACCAGCAGCGGGCCGATATAGATTCCCAGGAAGTCGAGCCCGTAGCGCGAAGCGAAGCCGACCGAGCCGAAGAAGGTCCAGGACGTGCAATAGACCGCCAACGTCAGGGCATAGACGATGGAGCGCAGGCGCCCGCGCAGCAGCACGGCGCCCTTGATGTCGCCGAAATGAGCAACGGCGAACAGCAGGCAGAGATAGACCAGGGCGGTCGCGACGACGACCCAACCGGCGAACATGCCTTACCCTCGCGTTTCCTTGCGTTGAATCTTATGGCGCGTGTTGGGTCTGCGGTAAAGCGGGGACAGGTCTTCACAGCCGCGTGACAGGGTTTGCGAAGCAGTTCAGTATGACCGCCTTGTTGCCCTGTATTGGGCGGGCGGACATCAAGGAAGGAACTTCGATGCTGAAGGATTTCAGGGAATTTGCGCTCAGAGGCAACGTCATCGATCTGGCCATCGGCGTGATCATCGGCGCGGCCTTCGGCAAGATCGTCGATTCGATGGTCGCCGACGTCATCATGCCGCTGATCGCCGGCATTTTCGGCACGGTCGATTTCTCCAATCTCTATGCCTCGCTCGGGCCGCAGATCGCTGCTGGCACCTCCTATGCCGATGCCAAGAAGGCTGGCGCGGTGCTCGGCTACGGGCAGTTCCTGACCTATGTCGTCAACTTCATGATCGTCGCCTTCGTGCTGTTCATCGTCGTCAAGGCCCTGAACGAGTTGCAGAAGCGCGTCACCGCCGAGAAGGCCGCCGAGGCGCCGGCTCCCGCGCCGGCCGCGGATACGGTGCTGCTCACCGAAATCCGCGATCTGCTCGCCGCCAAGCGTTAAGCCGACCGATCGCTCCCGCCTGAAAATCCCATGAGTAGAAATCGTGGGATTTTCGGCAGCGTCCGGCCTAAGAAGACATGAAAAGCGGCTATAAGGGCTTTTCATGTCTGACACGTTGCAACATTTCCTTGGCGGGCTCCGCCCCGAGGCGCTTGGTGCGCCGCAGAGCGGCATCGTCGAGGTCGCCAATCACGGGCGCGACAAGCCTGGCCTGATCCCGTTATGGATCGGCGAGGGCGACATGCCGACGCCGGCCTTCATCTCGGATGCGGCGACGCGCTCGCTCGCCGCCGGCGAGACCTTCTACACCTGGCAGCGCGGCATCCCGGAGTTGCGCGCTGCACTCTCCGCCTACATGTCGCGCCTCTACGGCCGCCCGCTCGACGCCGAGCGCTTCTTCGTCACCGGCTCGGGCATGCAGGCGCTGCAGATCGTCACCCGCATCGTCGCCGGTGCCGGCGACGAGGTCATCATGCCGACGCCGGCCTGGCCGAATTTCGGCGCCGCGCTCAGCGTTGCCGGCGCGACGCCGGTCGGCGTGCCGCTGCGCTTCGGCAATGCCGGCTGGACGCTCGATCTCGACGCGCTCGCCGCCGCCGTGACGCCGCGCACCAGGGCGATCGTCATCAACTCGCCGGCCAACCCGACCGGCTGGACCGCGACGCGCGAAGAACTCGTCGCCATCCTGGCGCTGGCGCGCGCCAGGGGGCTGTGGCTGATCGCCGACGAGATCTATGGCCGCTTCGTCTATGACGAGGGCGTCAGCCGCGCGCCGTCCTTCCACGACATCATGGACGAGGACGACCGCATCCTGTTCGTGCAGACCTTCTCGAAGAACTGGTGCATGACCGGCTGGCGCATCGGCTGGATCGAGGCGCCGCCGGCGCTTGGCGACGTGATCGAGAACCTCGTGCAATATGCGACCTCCGGCGTGCCGGTCTTCGTGCAGCGCGCCGCCATCGCCGCGCTCGAGCAGGGCGAGGGGTTCGTCGCCCACCAGATCGCGCGTGCCAGGCGCGGCCGCGACATCGTGTGCGATGCGCTCGCCGCCACCGGCCGGGCGCGTTTCGTCAAGCCGGCCGGCGCCTTCTACCTGTTCTTCGGCATCGCGGGCGAGACGGACGCCCGCAAGGCCGCCATCCGCCTCGTCGACGAGGCCAATGTCGGGCTGGCGCCGGGCACCGCCTTCGGTCCCGAGGGCGAGGGCTTCTTCCGGCTGTGCTTCGCCCGCAAGCACGAAGACCTGGAAGAGGCAAGCCACCGCATCGCCACCTGGCTCGCGCGCTGAGGGCAGAACTATTTTCCTTCTCCCGCTTGCGGGAGAAGGTGGCTGCGAAGCAGACGGATGAGGGGTGAGGGCGCGGCCGTTACCCCTCATCCCCCTGCTGGGGCCTTCTCCCGCACGCGGGAGAAGGGTTTCCTCCGCTTCCTCTCCGCGCTACTCCCCGATCAGGTGCAGCACGATCTCGCGCCGGTGCGGCGCGCGGCGATGCTCGAACAGGTAGATGCCCTGCCAGGTGCCGAGCACCGGCCGGGCGTGTTCGACCGGGATCGACAGGCTGGTTTGCGTCAGCGCGGCGCGCAGATGCGCCGGCATGTCGTCCGGGCCTTCCTCGGCATGGCTGTAGCGGCCGGGCGCCTCGGGCGCGATCTCGGCGAAATAGGCCAGCATATCCTGCCGGACCAATGGGTCGGCATTCTCCTGGATGACGAGCGACGCCGAGGTGTGGCGGCAGAACACCGTCAGGAGGCCGGCTTCCATCGCCTGCGCCGCCACCCATCGAAGGATCGGCGCGCTGATATCGACGAGGCTGCGCCCGGTCGTCTCGATCGAAAGGTGGTGAAGGCTCTGGCGCATCGTTTCGGTCCTTGTCGCTGGGGCGGCTGCCATCCGCATGCGCTGACTGCCGGCAGGCAGCAGTTTTCTTCCCTCGCAAGGCGAAAAAACAGCATGGCATTCTGAACCGCTCCGGCGCCTGCCCTGCGGCACGATCGTGGCTTTTCCTCGGGCGCGTGGCGCGCTACAGCCTGATCATAGAACGATTTCGTGCAAGGGGGCGCGGCGTCATGCGCCGGTGGCCTCGGCCAAGGAGGCGATTCTCATCATGACGATCCGCAACGGCACCCTCGACGCCATCGGCCACACGCCGCTGATCAAGCTGAAGCGCGCATCGGAAGCGACCGGCTGCACCATTCTCGGCAAGGCGGAGTTTCTCAATCCGGGCCAGTCGGTCAAGGATCGCGCCGCGCTGTTCATGATCCAGGACGGGCTGAAGCGCGGGCTGATCCGGCCCGGCGGCACCGTGGTCGAGGGCACGGCCGGCAATACCGGCATCGGGCTGGCGCTGGTCGCCAATGCGCTCGGCCTGAAAACCGTGATCGTCATCCCCGAGACGCAGTCGGAAGAGAAGAAGCAGATGCTGCGCATCGCCGGCGCCGAACTGGTCGAGGTGCCGGCCGCGCCGTATGCGAACCCCAACAACTACGTCAAGGTGTCGGGTCGCCTCGCCGAGCAGCTCGACAAGTCGGAGCCGAACGGCGCCTTCTGGGCCAACCAGTTCGACAATGTCGCCAACCGGCAGGCCCATATTGAGACGACGGGGCCGGAAATCCTCGAGCAGACCAACGGCCGCGTCGACGGTTTCGTCTCGGCCGTCGGCTCGGGCGGCACGCTGGCCGGCGTCGCCATGGCGCTGAAGGCGAAGAAGCCCGATGTGCGTGTCGCCTGCGCCGATCCCCATGGCGCGGCGATGTATCGCTGGTTCACGGCGGGAAAGCTCGAATCGGAAGGCTCCTCGATCACCGAGGGCATCGGCCAGGGCCGGGTCACGCAGAACCTCGTCGATGCGCCGGTCGATACCGCCTTCCGCATTTCCGATGCCGAGGCGATCGGCGTCTGCTTCGACCTGCTCGAGCATGAGGGGCTGGTCGTCGGCTCCTCGAGTGGCGTCAACGTCGCCGGCGCCATGCATCTGGCGCGCGAGATGGGGCCTGGGCACACCATCGTCACGATCCTGTGCGATTACGGCACGCGCTACGCCTCGAAACTCTACAATCCCGAATTCCTGCGCTCCAAGAGCCTGCCGGTGCCGGCATGGCTTGAAAGAAAGTCGACGATCTCACCGCCGTTGCAATAGCATCCCGCCCGGGCCCTGCCCGCCAGGATTTGCCAAAAGTTGCCAAGAGCGCTTCGCCATGACCTCGTTCTTTTCCGATCTGCTGACGTCGATTTCCGAGCGTGGCCGGGGGCTGGTCGGCCTCGGTGACAACAGCCGCCGCCAGGATATCGTCAAGCTCGCCGAGACCCTCCTGTCCGGCAAGGGCGAGGCGACCGGCGTGGCGCTCGCCAGCGAGGTGCTCGACCAGTTCAAGCGCGCCGACGCCGATAAGCGCCGCGCTTTCCTTCTGGCGCTCGCCCGTGATTTCGGACCGGATCCTGCCCGGCTCGATGCGGCGATCGCGCGTTGGCAGGCCGAGCCGAGTGCCAAGGCGGCGGCCAGCCTGCACGATGCCTCGGAGCCGCGCCGCCAGGAGCTGATCCGCCGGCTCAACCTGGCGCCGGGCGGCACGGCGGAACTCGTCGCCATGCGCGAGGAGCTGTTCAAGTGGAGCCGTGAATTCCCCGAGCTTGCCGCGCTCGATACCGATTTCCGCCACCTGTTCTCGTCCTGGTTCAATCGCGGCTTCCTGATGCTGCGCCAGATCGACTGGACCGAGCCGGCCAACGTGCTCGACAAGGTGATCCGCTACGAGGCGGTGCACGAGATCAGGGGCTGGGAGGAGTTGCGCCGGCGCATCGAGCCGGCCGACCGGCGGCTGTTCGCCTTTTTCCACCCGCAACTGCGCGACGAGCCGCTGATCTTCGTCGAGGTCGCGCTGACGCGCGACATGCCGGTGGCGATCGCGCCGCTGCTCAGCGAGGAGCGCCGGCCGATCAAGCAGGACGCCGCGACCACGGCGGTGTTCTATTCGATCTCGAATTGCCAGGAAGGCCTGCGCGGCATTTCCTTCGGCAATTTCCTGATCAAGCAGGTCGTCGAGGATCTGCGCCGCCAGTTGCCCGGCCTCACCACCTTCGTGACACTGTCGCCGGTGCCGGGCTTCGCGCGCTGGCTCGCCGGCGAAATGGCGGCCCTGAGCGAGGCCGACCAGCACGCGCTCGCGCCCCTCGCCGAGGACGGCTGGCATCGCGATGCCGGGCGCGTCGCGCAGGTCCAGCCGGTGCTGCTGGCGCAGGCGGCACGCTATTTCCTGGAGGCGAAGGCGGCATCCGGCAAGCCGGTCGATCCGGTCGCCCGCTTCCATCTCGGCAATGGCGCGCGGCTTGAGCGCCTCAATCCGCTCGGCGATCTCTCGCCCAAGGCGCTGCGCGATTCGCACGGGCTGATGGTCAATTACCTGTATGACCTCGGCGACATCGAGAAGAACCACGAGGCCTATGCCGAATCGGCCCGTGTTGTTGCTTCGAGCGCGGTTCGGGGCTATCTGCCGGTGGAGCGCCGCCGCGCCGGGCGCTTCCCGTCGCTGTCGCTGAGCGGCGGTCAATGACAACAACCGTTGGAAACGCCATGAACCATCTATTCGGGGAAATCCGCAGCCACATGCCGGCGGCGGATACGCTGTTCATCGAGACGAGCGCCGGGCTCAAGCTGAGCTATGGCCAGATGATGTCGGCCACGGCGCGCTATGCCAATGCACTGGTCGGTCTCGGCGTGAAACCCGGCGACCGCGTCGCGGTGCAGCTCGAGAAATCCCCGGCCGGATTGTTCATCTATCTCGCCTGCGTCCGGGCCGGCGCCATCTACCTGCCGCTCAACACCGCCTATACGCTGAACGAGCTTGATTATTTCATCGGCGATGCCGAGCCGGCCGTGGTGATCTGCGATCCGGCCAAGCACGCCGGCATCGCCGAACTCGGCGCCCGCCATGGCGTCAAGGCGGTGGTGACGCATGGCACCGGCATGGACGGCACGCTGTTTGATCTTGCCGCAGCCGCCGCGCCGGACTTCGCGGACGTGGCGCGCGGGCCGGACGATCTCGCCGCCATCCTCTACACTTCCGGCACGACCGGGCGCTCCAAGGGCGCCATGATGAGCCACGAGAACCTCGCCTCCAACGCGCGCGTGCTGGTCGATTACTGGCGCTTCACCGGCAAGGACGTGCTGCTGCACGCGCTGCCGATCTTCCACACGCACGGGCTGTTCGTCGCCACCAACGTCATCCTGTTTGCCGGCGCCTCGATGCTGTTCCTGCCGAAATTCGATGCCGACGAGGTGTTCCGGCTGCTGCCGAAGGCGACCGCCATGATGGGCGTGCCGACCTTCTATTTCCGCATGCTGCAGGACGAGCGCCTGACGCCGGAAGCGACGAAGCACATGCGCCTGTTCATCTCCGGCTCGGCGCCGCTGCTCGAGGAAACTCATCGCGAGTTCGAGCGCAAGACCGGCTTGAGGATCCTCGAGCGCTACGGCATGACCGAGACCAACATGCTGACCTCGAACCCTTATGACGGCGAGCGCGTCGCCGGCACGGTCGGCTTCCCCCTGCCGGGCGTGACGCTGCGCGTCGTCAATCCCGAGACCGGTGAGAAGCTCGCAACGGAAGAGATCGGCATGATCGAGGTCAGCGGCCCGAACGTGTTCAAGGGCTACTGGCGCATGCCGGAAAAGACCAAGTCGGAGTTCCGGCCCGACGGCTACCTGATCACCGGCGATATCGGCAAGATCGACGCGAAGGGTTACGTCTCTATCGTCGGGCGCGGCAAGGACCTCGTCATCACCGGCGGCTACAACGTCTATCCGAAGGAGATCGAGGTCGAGATCGACCAGCTTCCGGGCGTGGTCGAGAGCGCGGTGATCGGCGTGCCGCATCCCGATTTCGGCGAGGGCGTCACGGCGGTCGTCGTGGCGAAGAAGGGCGCTCAGATCGACGAGAAGGCGGTGCTGGGAGCGCTCGACGGCAAGCTCGCCAAGTTCAAGCAGCCCAAGCGCGTGTTCTTCCTCGACGACCTGCCGCGCAACACCATGGGCAAGGTGCAGAAGAACATCCTGCGCGAGCAGTACAAGGCGATCTATAGCTGAAATGCGTTCGCCACCTGTCTCGTCCCGGGCTTGACCCGGGACAGGACAGGCGCTCCCGGCCCCGCCTCACAATCCCATCGCCACGTCGTAGAGCAGCTTCAGGTTCAGCGCGACGATCACGGCCGCGATGCTCCACACCGCGATCTTCAGCGGGCGCGAAATCGTGAAAGCGCCCATCATCTGGCGGTTCGAGACGAACATCGCCAACGGGATCACCGCGAACGGCAACTGGATCGACAGCACGACCTGGCTCAGCACCAGCAGCCGTGCCGTGCCGGATTCGCCGTAGAGCATCGTCACCACCACCACCGGCACGATGGCGATGCCGCGCGTGATCAGCCGGCGCAGCCATTGCCTGAGCCTGATATGGAGGAAGCCCTCCATGACGATCTGGCCGGCGAGCGTCGCCGTCACGGTCGAGTTCAGGCCGGAGGCGAGCAGCGCGATGGCAAACAGCGTCGAGGCGATGCCGAGGCCGAGCACCGGCGAGAGCAGGTGGTAGGCATCGCCGATCTCGGCGACCTCCGTATGGCCGTTGCTGTGGAAGGCCGCCGCCGCGACGATCAGGATGGCGGCATTGACGAACAGCGCCAGCATCAGCGCGATCGACGAATCCCATGTCGCGAAGCCGATCGCCTCGCGCCGGCCCTTCTCGGTGCGCTCATAGGCGCGCGTCTGCACGATCGAGGAATGCAGATAGAGGTTATGCGGCATCACCGTGGCGCCGATGATGCCGATGGCGATATAGAGCATCTCCGGGTTGGTGACGATGTCGCGCGACGGCATGAAGCCGCGGAGGATGGCGCTGAACGCGGGCTGCGCCGCCGCGATCTGGATGGCGAAACAACCCGCGATGATGACGAGCAGCGCGATGACGAAGGCTTCGAGGAAGCGAAAGCCCTTGTTCATCAGCAGTAGCACCAGGAAGGCGTCTAGCGCGGTGATGATCGCGCCGGTGACGAGCGGGATGCCGAACAGCAGTTGCAGCGCGATCGCCGTGCCGATCACTTCGGCGAGGTCGCAGGCGATGATCGCCAGCTCGCAGATCAGCCAGAGCGCGAAATTGACCACCGGGTGAAAATGCGCGCGGCACGCCTGCGCCAGATCGCGGCCGGTGGCGATGCCGAGCCGGGCGCACAGCGCCTGCAGCACGATCGCCATGATGTTCGACAGCAGGATGACCGAGAGCAGCGTGTAGCCGAATTGCGAACCGCCGGCGAGATCGGTCGCCCAGTTGCCGGGATCCATGTAGCCGACCGAAACGAGATAGCCCGGGCCGGTGAAGGCAAACAGCCGGCGCAGCCAGCTCACGCCTTGCGGCACCGCGATGCTGGCATGCGCCTCGGGCAGGCTCGGGCGCGGTGCAGTTGCTTCCGGAATTGCGCCGGACGGCGGGAAGGTCGTGTCGATGGTCTTGTGCATGTGTGCCGGCGCATTGAGAGTGATCGGTCGTGACCATGTTTATGTATCGACATCGAAGTGTAGCCAAGGATACAATTTTGGCGCGTTGCCGGCCATGTGCGGGAAAGCACATGCGCGCCGGCATGGCGGTGCCCGCCTTGTCATTTGCCCTCTCGCCGGCCATGACCTAAACCATCCGCTGGAGCGGAGAGAGTGGCATGAGCGGCAGCAAGCGGGAGGCGACGGTGATCGAACTTCCCCGTGAGGAGACCCAGGCCGGCCGTTTCGGCAAGACGCGCGACGCGCAGTCGATCGCGCTGCTGGATGATTATGTCGAGCTGATCTCCGATCTGCTCGCCGGCACCGGCGAAGCGCGCCCGACCGATATCGGCCGCCGGCTTGGCGTGTCGCATGCCACCGCCATCAAGACGATCGCGCGGCTCAAGCGCGAGGGGCTAGCGACGTCGCGGCCCTATCGCGGTGTGTTCCTGACGCCGGAAGGCGAGGCGCGCGCCGCGCTGGTCCGGGCGCGCCACCGGCTCGTCGTCGATGTGCTTCTGGCGCTCGGCGTGCCGGTCGAGGCGGCTGAGGCCGATGCCGAGGGCATCGAGCACCATGTCTCCGAGACGACGCTTGCCGCCTTTCGCGACTTCCTCAAGGTGCAGCGTTCCTGACGCTGCCTGTCAGCCTGACAAGGTGCGCCGCACGGCATCGTGCCAGCCGGCGAGTTTGCGTTGCCGTTCGTCGTCGGCCATTGCCGGCGTGAAGCTGCGCGCCAGCGCCCAACTGGCGGCAAAACGCACCGGCTCGGGGTAGAGCCCGGCGCGCCAGCCGGCGAGATAGGCCGCGCCCAGCGCCGTCGTCTCGGCGACCCGCGGCCGCTCGACCTGCGCGGGGAGGATGTCGGCCAGGAACTGCATCGTCCAGTCGCTCGCCGTCATGCCGCCATCGACCCTGAGCGTCAGGGCGCCGGTAATGCCGCCATCGGCGCGCATCGCTGAAATCAGGTCGGCGGTCTGGTAGCCGACGCTCTCGAGCGCCGCGCGGGCAAGCTCGGCCGGGCCGGTTGCCCGCGTCAGGCCGAACAGGGCGCCCCGCGCCGCGCTGTCCCAATAGGGCGCGCCAAGCCCGACGAAGGCCGGCACCAGATAGACCGCCTGTTGCGGGTCGGCCCCGGCGGCAAGCGCTGCCGTCTCATCGGCCTGTTTCACGATGCCGAGCCCGTCGCGCAGCCACTGCACCGCCGCGCCCGCCACGAAAATCGCGCCCTCGAACGCATAGGTTCGTTTGCCGGCGAATTGATAGGCGATGGTGGTCAGCAAGCGGTGCTCGGACAGGCGGGGCGTGTCGCCGATATTCATCAGCGCGAAGCAGCCGGTGCCATAGGTCGATTTGATCATGCCCGGCCGGAAGCAGGCCTGGCCGATGGCCGCGGCCTGCTGGTCGCCGGCCATGCCGAGAATGGGGATCGCCGCGCCGAACCATTCCGCATCGGCCACGCCGAAATCGGCGGCGCAGTCCATCACTTCGGGCAGAAGCGCCAGCGGCACGCCGAGCAGCCGGCAAAGCTCCGCGTCCCAGCCGCCCGTCCGGATATCGAACAGCAGCGTGCGGGCGGCATTGGTGGCATCGGTGCGATGCACCGCGCCCTTGGTCAGGCGCCAGAGCAGCCAGCTATCGACCGTGCCGAAGGCGAGTTCGCCCTTTTCGGCGCGCGCACGCACGCCGGCGACGTTCTGGAGCAGCCAGGCGATCTTGGTGCCGGAGAAATACGGATCGAGCAGCAGGCCGGTGCGTTCGGTGAAAAGCCGCTCGTGACCGGCCGCGCGCAAGCTCGCGCACAAATCCGCCGTGCGCCGATCCTGCCAGACGATGGCCGGGTGGATCGCCTCGCCGGTGGCGCGGTCCCAGACCAGCACCGTCTCGCGCTGGTTGGTGATGCCGATCGCCGCGATGTCGGCGCCGCTCAGCCCCGCCTTGGCGAGCGCCTGCCGGCCGGTCTCCAGCACCGTGCGCCACAGGTCCTGCGCATCGTGCTCGACCCAGCCCGAGGCCGGAAAATGCTGCGGAAACTCCTGCTGCGCCACCGAGACGACGCCGATGTCGTCACGGAACACCATGGCGCGGCTCGAGGTCGTGCCCTGGTCGATGGCGAGGATATGGCGGGGCAATGGCAGGCTCGCTCTGGTTGGGGGCGAATAGCGAATAGAGGAGCAGGCGTCCTTCTACTCGCTACTCCCTACTCGCTATTCGCTCTTCCCCCTGATCATATTGATGATGCCGGAGAAGTCCCGGCCGCCTTCGCCCATCGCCGCGAACAGCGCGTAAAGTTGCGCCGCATGCGAGCCCATCGGGATGGTGGCGCCGGTGCCGGCGGCGGCATCCTGCGCCAGTTTCAGGTCCTTGAGCATCAAGGCGGCGGCGAAGCCCGGCTGGTAATCGTTGTTGGCGGGCGAGGCCGGCACCGGGCCGGGCACCGGGCAATAGCTCGTCAGCGACCAGCACTGACCGGACGAGGTCGAGGCGACGTCGAACAGCGCCTGGTGCGACAGGCCGAGCTTTTCGGCGAGCGCGAAGGCCTCGCACACGCCGATCATCGAGATGCCGAGGATCATGTTGTTGCACACCTTGGCCGCCTGGCCGGCGCCGTCCGCGCCGCAATGCACCAGCTTCTTGCCCATCTTGGCGAGAACCGGCTCGCCGCGCGCATAGGCCTCGGACGCGCCGCCGACCATGAAGGTCAGCGTGCCGGCCTTCGCCCCGCCCGTGCCGCCCGAGACCGGCGCATCGAGCGACGGGCAGCCGGCCGCCTTGGCCATGGCATGGGCCGCGCGCGCCGATTCGATGTCGATCGTCGAGCAGTCGATGAACAATGTACCGGGCTTCGCCTTCGGCAGCACCTCGCTCCACACGGCGCGCACATGCTTGCCGGCCGGCAGCATGGTGATGACGATCTCGGCCGCCGCCACCGCCTTGGCCGGATCGTCGGTCACCGTGGCGCCGGCCTTTGCGGCCGCCTCGCGCAAGCCCGCGACGAGATCGCAGCCGGTGACCTTGTGCCCGGCCGCCACCAGATTGGCCGCCATCGGCAAACCCATATTGCCCAGCCCGATGAATGCGATCTCAGCCATGTTGTCCTCCAACTATTCTGTTTGACGGTCGCGACCTCATCCTGAGCCTGTCGAAGGATGTTCCAGCTCAGCGCCTGACTTAAGCATCCTTCGATACGCTCAGGATGAGGGCGGAGAGATTACGTCATCACCCTGTCACCAGCCCGCGCGCGATGATCAGGCGCATGATCTCGTTGGTGCCTTCCAGGATCTGGTGCACGCGCAGGTCGCGCACGATCTTCTCGATGCCGTAATCGGCGAGATAACCGTAGCCGCCGAACAGTTGTAGCGCGTCATTGGCGACCTTGAAGCCGGTATCGGTGGCGAAGCGCTTGGCCATGGCGCAGCGCTGCGTCGCCTGGCTGTCGCCCCGGTCATAGGCGGCGGCCGCCGCATAAAGCAGCATGCGCGCCGCCTCGAGTTCGGTCGCCATGTCGGCGAGGCGGAATTGCAGCGCCTGGAACGCGTCGAGCCGTTTGCCGAAGGCCCGGCGCTCGCCCATATAGGCGAGCGCCTTGTCGAGCGCACTTTGCGCGCCGCCGAGCGAGCACGCGCCGATATTGAGCCGGCCGCCATCGAGCCCGGCCATGGCGATCTTGAAGCCGTCGCCCTCGGCGCCGAGCCGGTTGACGGCCGGCACGCGGCAGTTCTCGAAGATCACGGCGCGGGTCGGCTGCGCGTTCCAGCCCATCTTGCGCTCGTTGGCGCCGAAGCCGAGGCCGGGCGTGCCGCCCTCGACGACGAAGGCCGAGATGCCCTTCGGGCCATCCGCGCCGGTGCGCGCCATCACGACATAGAAGTCGTCGGCATTGCCGGCGCCCGAGATGAACTGCTTCTGGCCATCGAGCACATAAGCGTCGCCGTCGCGGCGCGCGCGCGTCCTGAGGGCGGCGGCGTCGGAGCCGGCGCCTGGCTCGGTCAGGCAATAGCTCGCCAGCTTGTCCATGGTGACGAGCGCCGGCAGCCATGCGCGGCGCTGTTCGCCGGTGCCGAAACGGTCGATCATCCAGGCGCACATGTTGTGGATCGACAGATAGGCCGAGACGGTCGGGCAGCCGGTCGCCAGCGCCTCGAACACCAGCGCCGCGTCGAGCCGCGTCAGGCCGGAGCCGCCGACATCCTCGCCGACATAGACCCCGCCCATGCCAAGGCCCGCTGCCTCGCGCAGGGTCTCGACCGGGAAGTGCTTGGTCTGGTCCCATTCGAGCGCGAAGGGGGCGATCTTCTCGGCCGCGAAGGCGCGCGCCATCTCGGCCAGCGCCAGATGATCCTCGGACAGGGTGAACAAGGCCGGCGCGGCGGACATGGTCACGCGGCTCCCCGGCGGGCAATCAGCGCGCGAGGCGCCGCATATTGGCGCGCACGCGCTTTCCGGCCGGTGCCAGCGCCGCTTCGGTGATGCGCTGCTGCGTGACGAGCGGCGAATCCGGCACGCGACCGGTCATCACGGCGCCGGCGAAATCCGCCATCGCGACCAGCGTCTCGGTCTGGGCCGCGACCAGCCCCTCGCCGAAGGCCGCCAGTTTCTCGCTGACGGCGCGCTGCGTCTCGCGCGAGTTGAGGGGATCGGGATGAAGCGCCTCGAACCAGAGCTGCGGCAAACGACGCATGATCACGAAAGGCGCGAGAAAAAGATCGTTCATACATGAAACGATACATGATCCGCGCCTCCGTGTCCCGCGTCGCTCTCAGCAATTCGGCTAAGATGCCATGCCCCACGGCACGATCGTGGGGAAAACCCGGCGCCTTTCGCCTTATTTCATCGTCGGCATGGCGAATTCGGCGCCTTCCTTGACGCCCGACGGCCAGCGCGAGGTCACCGTCTTGGTCTTGGTGTAGAAGCGCACCGAATCAGGGCCGTACTGGTTGAGATCACCGAAGCCCGAGCGCTTCCAGCCGCCGAACGTGTAGTAGGACACCGGCACCGGGATCGGCACGTTGATGCCGACCATGCCGACATGGACGCGGGAAGCGAATTCGCGCGCCGCGTCGCCGTCGCGGGTGAAGATGGCGACGCCGTTGCCGTATTCATGCTCGGAGGGCAGGCGCACCGCCTCGTCGAAATCATGCGCGCGCACCACCGAGAGCACGGGGCCGAAAATCTCTTCCTTGTAGATGCGCATGTCGGCGGTGACGTTGTCGAACAGGCAGCCGCCCATGTAGAAGCCGTTCTCGTAGCCCTGCATCTTGAAGCCGCGCCCGTCGACGGCGAGCGTGGCGCCTTCCTTGATGCCGATCTCGACGTAATTCTTGACGCGCTCCAGCGCCGCCGCCGTGACGAGCGGCCCGAAATCCGCCGACGGCTCGGTCGAAGGCCCGATCTTCAGGTTTTCGACGCGCGGGACCAGCTTTTCCATCAGCGTGTCGGCGGTGCCCTTGCCGACCGGCACCGCGACGGAAACCGCCATGCAGCGCTCGCCGGCGGCACCATAGCCGGCGCCGATCAGCGCATCGACCGTCTGGTCCATGTCGGCATCGGGCATGATGATCATGTGGTTCTTGGCGCCGCCGAAGCACTGGCAGCGCTTGCCGGTCTGCGCGGCGCGCTCGTAGATATACTGCGCGATGTTCGACGAACCGACGAAGCCGACCGCCGAGATGTCGTGATGGTCGAGGATGGCGTCGACCGCCTCCTTGTCGCCGTTGACGACGTTGAGCACGCCGGCCGGCAGGCCCGCTTCGAGCATCAGTTCGGCCAGGCGCATCGGCACGCCGGGATCGCGCTCGGACGGCTTGAGGATGAAGGCGTTGCCGCAGGCGATGGCCGGCGCGAATTTCCACATCGGGATCATCGCCGGGAAGTTGAACGGCGTGATGCCGGCGACGACGCCGAGCGGCTGGCGCATCGAAAACAGGTCGATGCCGGGGCCGGCGCCTTCGGTGAACTCGCCCTTCATCAGGTGCGGGATGCCGATGGCGAACTCGACCACCTCGACGCCGCGCAGGATGTCGCCCTTGGCGTCGGGCAGGGTCTTGCCGTGCTCGCGCGCCAGGATCTCGGCCAGTTCGTCATTGTCGCGCGCGACGAGTTCGAGGAACTTCATCAGCACGCGCACGCGGCGCTGCGGGTTGGTGGCGGCCCAGGCCGGCTGCGCCGCCTTGGCATTGGCGACCGCTTCGGCCAGTTCGGCCTTGCTGGCGAGCGCCACCTTGGCGCGCACCGTGCCGTCGAGCGGCTGGAACACATCGGCCGTGCGGCCGGATTTGCCCTTGACGTGCTTGCCGCCGATGAAATGTCCGTACTGGATCATCGTTGCCTCCAATTGTTTCCCAAGGATATTGCCTGCGACTATCGCGCTTTATTTTTTGCACAGCAACGCGATAGAATGCGCATTGGTTGTGCATTTTTTCATATAGAGGCCCAAGCGAAAGCACTCCGATGGACTGGGATAATATCCGGATTTTCCTCGCCGTGGCACGCAACGGGCAATTCGTCGCCGCCGCGCGGCAATTGCGCATCGACCATGCCACGGTCAGCCGGCGCATCGGCGCGCTGGAAGCGAGCCTCGGCATGCGCCTGTTCGAGCGCCGCACCACCGGCGCGGCGCTGACCGAGGCCGGCCGCCGCTTCCTCGCCAGCGCCGAGCGCATGGAAAGCGAATTGCTGCAAAGCGAGGCCGACCTCTCGGCGCGCGACGTGACGCTGACCGGCCCGGTCAGGATCGGCGCGCCGGACGGGCTGTCGACCTTCTATCTCGCGCGCTGCTTTCGCGATTTCCTCGCGCGCTTCCCCGAGATCACCATCCAGCTCGTGCCGATGCCGCTGGTGACGCCGCTGGCACGCCGCGAGGTCGATATCGTCGTGGTGCTGGAGAAGCCGGAGGCCGGCCGGCTCGTGGCGCGCAAGCTGACCGATTATTCGCTCGGCATCTATGGCAGCGCCGCCTATCTCGCGGCCAATCCGGCGCCGCGCGACCAGGCCGGATTGCTGCGGCACCGGCTCGTCGGCTATGTCGAGGAATATGCGTTTTCCTCGGCGCTCGATTACGTGCGCGATCTATACGAGGGCGCGCCGACCCGCTTCGAATCAGCCAGCGCCGTCGGCCAGCTCGAGGCGGTGCGCAGCGGCATCGGCCTCGCCGTGGTGCATGATTACATCGCGCGCATGGCCGGCGACCTGGTGCGCGTGCTGCCCGAGCGCAGCGCGCGGCGCAGCTACTGGATCGTCGTGCATGAGGATGTGCGCGGCCTCGGCCGCATCAAGGCGGTGCACGACCATCTCGTCAGCTCGATCCAGGCCGATCGCGACATCTTCCTCAATGCGCGTGATGCGCCTTGAACAGCCGCCCCTCGGTGACGAGCACGATCAGGATCGCGCCGGCGCCGAAGGCCGCGAAACCGAGCAGCATCGGTGCGGCGGTGCCGTCGAACTGCTGGCCGATCATGAAGCCGAGCAGCGCGCCGCCGAGCGTGGTGACGAAACCCTGCACCGAGGAGGCGGTGCCGGCGACATGGCCGACCGGCTCCATCGCCATGGCGCCGAAATTCGGCCCCGTCAGGCCGAAGCAGAACATCGTCACCGCCTGCAGCAGCGCGAAGGCGGCGAGGCTCAGGTGCCCGGTGAGCGCAAGGCCGGCATTGAGCGCGGCCGACAGCGTGAAGCCGATGATCGCGCTGTGTGACACCAGCCGCATGCCGAAGCGCTCGACGATGCGCGAATTGGTGAAGGAGGCGAGCGCGATGGCGAGCGCGATGCCGGCAAACAGCAGCGGGAAATAAATACCCGCGCCGAGCGCCTCGACGAACACCTGCTGCGCCGAGTTGATGAAGCCGAACAGCGCGCCCATCACACAGGTCATCGCCAGCATGTAGCCGACGGCGAAGCGGTTGGTCAGCACGATGCGGAACGCCTGGCCGACGCGGCCGAAGGCGAGCGGCAGGCGATCCTCCGGGTGCAGCGTCTCCGGCAGTCGCAGCATCACCCACAGGAACACCACGCCGGAAAGGCCGGCGAGCACGACGAAGATCCAGTGCCACGAGCCGGCCAGCATGACGGCCTGGCCGAGGCTCGGCGCCAGGATCGGCACGGCGAGGAACACGATCAGCGCCAGCGACATCACCCGCGCCATGCGCCGCCCCTCATAGCAATCGCGCACGATCGCCACCACCAGCACGCGGGCTGCGGCCGAGCCGACGCCCTGGAACACCCGCGCCACCATCATCAGCGTGAACGAGGTCGCGAACACCGCCAGCACGCTGAACGCGAAATAGATGGCGAGGCCGAACAGCAGCGTCGGCTTGCGGCCGTAGCGGTCGGCGAGGGGGCCGTACACGATCTGGCAGGCGCCGAGCCCGAGCAGATAGGCGGTGACGATCCATTGCTGGTCGTTCTCGTGCACGATGCCGAGATCGGCGGCGATCTGCGGCAGGGCGGGCAGCATGGAATCGACGGCGAGCGCGTTCACCGCCATCAGCGCCGCCATCAGGGCAACGAATTCGGTGAAGCCGATTCCGCGATGGGGCGCGCGCTGTGGGGCGGCCTCGGAGGGTGACATGGCTGATCCTGTTGGGGGCGGCCGGGCGCAATTCGCGCTCGCTGACCGCAGAGCGCTGCTTTTTTGCGGGAAGCGCGCCGTGCTGGCAACCCGTCCCGGTGTGCCGCGCGACACATGGCGGCGCGGATGGCCGTCATCGTCCCATGTCGCGTGGCGATGACGGGCGCTATGCATTGGCCGCAAGCCCCGGCTGTTCCATGGTGCCGGAGCCGCGCGGCAATCGAGGGGGAAGCCTGAACCATGCGTCGTCTTGATGTCGCCATCGAACGCTGGCCGATCGCCGGCAGCTTCACCATTTCGCGCGGCAGCCGCACCGAGGCCGTGGTGGTGACCGCGACCGTCAGTGATGGCGAAACGAGCGGGCGCGGCGAATGCGTGCCCTATGCCCGCTATGGCGAGACGGTCGAGGGCGTCGCCGATTTCATCCGCGAGCAGGCGCCGTTGATCGGCGACGGTGTCGGCCGCGAGGCGCTGCTGGCGCGCATGGCGGCGGGTGCGGCGCGCAACGCGCTCGACTGCGCCTTGTGGGATTTCGAGGCCAAGCGGAACGGCCGCCGCGCCTGGGAGATCGCGGGGCTCGCGGCGCCCGCCCCCGTCACGACCTGCTTCACGCTCAGCCTCGGCAGCCCTGACAGCATGCACCAGGCAGCGCGCGCGGCTGCCTTGCGCCCGCTGCTCAAGGTCAAGCTCGGCGGCGAGGGCGATGCCGAACGGATCGCCGCCGTGCGCGAGGCCGCACCCGACGCGCGCCTCGTCGTCGATGCCAATGAGGCCTGGCGCGAGACGACGCTTCTCACCAATCTCGCGGCCTGCGACAGGGCCGGCGTGCTGCTGATCGAGCAGCCGCTGCCGGCCGGCGCCGATGCGGTGCTCGAAGGCGTGAAAAGCCCGATCCTGATCTGCGCCGACGAAAGCCTGCACGACCGCGCCGGGCTCGATGCGCTCTCAGCGAAATATGGCGCCATCAACATCAAGCTCGACAAGGCCGGCGGATTGACCGAGGCGCTGCAACTCGCCGCCGAAGCGCGGGCGCGCGGGCTGGCGATCATGGTCGGCTGCATGGTCGGCACTTCGCTCGCCATGGCGCCTGCCACGCTGCTGACGCCGGGCGCCGCCTTCGTCGATCTCGACGGTCCGCTGCTGCTCGCCACCGACCGCGCGCCCGGCCTCGCCTATGACGGCAGCCTCGTGCATGCGCCGGATGTGGCGCTGTGGGGGTGAGGGGCGAGACCTGGCCGTCATTGTCGAAAGTGTCATTCCCGACGCGCGTCAGCGCGATCGGGAATCCAGGAGTCGCATGCGCCTTTGGCCTCTGGATTCCCGCCTGCGCGGGAATGACACTGGTGTGGAGATTGGTGGATTCCACCCTCAGCGCGGGATCTCGACCGGCCGCACCTCGCGCGCCTGCGCCATCAGCCGGATGGCGGCGTTGACCGCGCCATAGCCGCCATAGCCACGCCGCTCGACGATCTCGAAGAAGAAGCGCTCGGCGAAGACATGGGTGAAGACCTGGAAGAATTCCGCCTCGCCGTCGCGGTCGTACAGGATGCGGTTGTCGCGCAGCCGCGCCAGCAGGCCGGGCGCGAAATCATAACGCGCGGCGAGATCGTCGTAATAATTGTCTGGGACATCGAGCAGGCCGACGCCGGCGGCGCGCATTGCCGCCACGGTGGCGAAGATGTCGTTGCAGGCAAACGCCATGTGCTGCACGCCGGAACCGAAGAACTCCGACAGGAAGCGCGCCGACAGGGTGCGCGCGGCCATCGAGGCGTTGAGCACGAAGCGCGTGCCGCCGTCGGCCGCCTCGACCGCCTGGCTCTGGATCAGGCCGCCGGGATCGGCGATATCCTGCCAGCCATGGCGCTCGAAATCGAAGATAGCGGTGTAGAACAGCAGCCAGGACAGCATCTCGTCGTAATGCATCGACTGCGCGATATGGTCGATCCGGGTCAGGTTGGTCGCCGGCGGATCGCCCGCGACGGCCACGAAATCATGCTGCCAGACCGCGCCGGCCCGGCCCGCCGGCTCGACGAAATAGATCAGGCTGCCGCCGACGCCGCGAATGGCGGGAATATCGAGTTCCCCCGGCCCGACGGGCTGATGGAAGCTCTGCGCCTTGAGCCGCTCGGCGCGTGCCATCGCGGTGGCGGCATTCTCGACATTCAGGCCGATGGCGCACACGCCCGGCCCGTGCGTAATCGAATGGGCATGGGCAAAACCCTTGCCCTCGGTATTGACGATCAGGTTGATCTCACCCTGCATCCAGCGCTCGACAGCCTTGCTGCGATGCTGGCCGGTCTTGACGAAGCCCATGCCGGCAAACAGGCGCCGCAGCGCACCGGCGGTGGCCTCGTCGACCGCGAACTCGATGAAGGCGAGGCCATGGCACGGCGTCGCCGGCGGCAGCCGGTCGATCGTCTCCGGCACCGGATAAAGGCTTGGCGCGACATGGTCGGCAAGCTGGATCAGCGAGCGCAACCCGTCGGTTGCGACGCGCCCGGCCGAGCCCGCGCGGAACTGGTCGTTGAAGATCTCGAGCGAGAGCGGCCCGTCATAGCCGGTGGCGGCGACCGCTTGCGTGAAGGCGGCGAGGTCGAGCCCGCCCTGGCCGGGGAAGCAGCGGAAATGCCGGCTCCAGGACAGGATATCGAGCGAGAGTTTCGGCGCATCGGACAGTTGCACCAGGAAGATGCGCTCGCCGGGGATGGCGGCGATCGGCTCGACCGGTAGGGCGCGCGCCAGCGTGTGGAAACTGTCGAGGATCAGGCCGATGGCCGGGTGATCGGCGCGGCGCACCACCTCCCAGGCGTCGCGGTAATCGCTGATATGCCGGCCCCAGGCGAGCGCTTCGAAACCGACGCGCAGCCCCATGCCGGCCGCGATGTCGCCAAGGGCGCGCAAATCATCGGCGGCACGCACGATGCCGCCTTGCGCCAGCGGCGACACGCTCGAGCACACCAGCAGCAGATCGGTGCCAAGCTCCTGCATCAGGCCGAACTTGCGCCGGGCACGTTCGAGAGCGCGCGCGCGTTGCGGTTCCGGCAGCCCCTCGAAATCGCGGAACGGCTGGTAGCACACGATATCGAGCCCGAGATCGCCGGCCATGCGCCGCACTTCGCGCGGCGTGCCGGGATAGGCGAGGAAGTCGTTCTCGAAAATCTCCACGCCCGAGAAACCGGCGGCGGCGATCGCCTGCAGCTTTTCCTCCAGCGTGCCGCTGAGCGAGACGGTGGCGATCGAGGTCGAGAACATCAGGCACCTCCGGTTGGGGTGGTCAGGACGCCGGTTCCAGCGCGCCGCCGAGGAAGAGCTGGCCGATGCGCGGGTCGGCCAGGATGCGCGCCGCGGTATCGACCATGCGGGTCTGGCCGAGCTCCAGCACGATGCCGTAATCGGAAATCTCCAGCGCCGAGCGGGCATTCTGCTCGATCATCAGCACGGTGACGCCTTTCGCACGCAACTCCTTCAGGATGGCGAAGGTCTCCTGCACGAGAAGCGGCGACAGGCCGATCGAGGGCTCGTCGATCAGCACCAGCTTGGGGTCGAGCAGCAGGCCGCGCACGATTTCGAGCTGCTTCTGCTCGCCGCCCGACAGCGTCGAGGCCTGCCGCGTCGCCTTGGCGCGCAAGGCCGGGAAACGGTCGAGGGCGCGCTCGATGCGCGCCGGCATATCGGTGATGCTGCGCCCGGCCGCGACCGCGCCAAGCTCGATATTATGGCGCACCGAGAGTTCGGGAAAGATGTTGCGGCCCTGCGGCACGTAGCACATGCCGGCCTCGATCAACTGGCGCTGGCTCCAGCCGGTGACGTCGCGCCCGGCGAACAGGATGCGACCCTCGCGCAGCTTCAACAGGCCGAAAATTGCCTTGAACACCGTCGACTTGCCGGCGCCGTTCGGGCCGATCACCGTGGTGATCGCGCCCTGGCGCACGGCAAAGCTGGTGCCGTTGAGGATCGTCATCTTGCCGTAGCCGCCGACGGCGTTCTCGATCTCGAGGATGGTGTCGCTCATCGTCGCCTCCTCAATGCCCGAGATAGGCGGCGATGACGTTTGCATCGGCGCGCACCTCGGCCGGCGTGCCCTCGGCCAGCACGCGACCCTCGGCCAGCACCAGCACGCGCGTGCACAGGCTCATCACGAAATCCATGTTGTGCTCGATGACCACGAAAGTCGCGCCCTGCTCGGCATTGATGGCGGCGAGGCGCTGCTTGAGATCGGCGAGCATGGTCAGGTTGACGCCGCCGGCCGGCTCGTCGAGCAGCACGAGGCGCGGGCCGCCCATGAAGGCCATGGCGGCATCGAGCAGCTTCTGCTGGCCGTAGCTCAGGCCGCCGGCCATCTCGTCGGCGAGATGGCCGAGGTTGAAGAAGCCGATCATCTGCTCGGCCACATCCCCCAGCCCGGCATCGCGCGGCCCGACGAGCCGGCTCAGCATGCCGCCCTGATGCTCCTGCCCGGCGAGGATGAGGTTCTCGCGCACCGAAAGTTGCGGAAACACCTGCAGCAGCTGGAAGGTGCGGCTGACGCCGCGCCGGTTGATCTCATGCGGCTTCAGGCCGGTGACGACCTCGCCGTCGAGCTTGACCTCGCCCCGGCTTGGCTTGAGCTGGCCGAGGATGCAGTTGAACAGCGTCGATTTCCCGCAGCCGTTCGGGCCGATAATGCCGAGGATCTCGCCCTGCTCGACATGGAACGACACACCGTCGACCGCCGTGATGCCGCCGAAGCTCTTGTGCAGGTCGGAAACCTCGAGCACGCGCGTCATGAGGATTTCTCCGCCGTGAACGTCGCCGTGGCGGCGGCGCGCGTCGCCGAGGCGCGGCGCGTGCGCCGGTCGGCGATCAGCTTCTGCACGATGCCGAGAATGCCGGTCGGCGACCATGCGAGCAGCGCCATCACGAAGATCGCATAGAGCATCAGGTAATAGCCATGCGCGAAACGCAGCCATTCCGGCAGCAGCACGGAAATCAGCGCGCCGAGGAACGGCCCGAAGAAGAAGCCCGAACCGCCGACGATGACCATCATCAGCAGGTTGAACGACAAGGTGAGCGTGAACGGCGTCGGGTCGACGAACTCGACCAGCGGCGCATAGAGTGCGCCGGCAATGCCGCCGAGCACCGAGCCGAGCGCGAAGGCGATCAGCGTATAGCGCCGCGTATCGACGCCGAGCGACAGCGCGCGCACCGGGTTCTCGCGCAGTGCCACGAAGGCGCGGCCCCAGGGCGAGCGGATTAGCCACCATGTCGCCAGCGAGACGAGGCCGAGGCTCGCCAGGCAGAAATAATAGAAGGCGAGCGGCCCGTCCGTCGAAAGCCCGAAAATGCGCGGGCGCGGCACGTCGGTAATGCCGTAAATGCCCTTGGTCAGCCATTCCTCGTTGCGGAACACCAGGAAGGCCAGCGTCGAGAAGGCGAGCGTGATGAAGGCGAGGTAATGGTGCTGCACGCGCAGCGCCGGATAGCCGAGCAGCCAGCCAACCACGAAACACAGCACGATCGCCAGCGCGAGGCCGGCGATGAACGGCAAGCCATTGGTGGTGGCGATGGCGCCGGCATAGGCGCCGATGCCGACGAAGGCGCCCTGCGCCAGCGAGACCTGGCCGGCATAGCCGAGCGTCAGGTTGAGGCCGATGGCGGCAATAGTCATCACCGCCCACATGCTCAGGATATAGAGGCCGTAGCGGGCGAGCCCGAGCGGCAGCACCAGCAGCACGACGAGCCCGGCAAGGCCGATGAGCCACGGCCACAGAGTGCGCGTGGTGGCGCGCGGCCCCGTCATACGGTGCGCTCCTCGGCGCGCCCGAGCAGGCCTTGCGGCCGGAACAGGATGACGACGATGAGCAGGAACAGCGGGATGGCGCCACGATACTGCGTCGAGATATAGGCCGCGCCGAGATTGTCGATCACGCCGAGCAGCAGCCCGCCGACAATGGCGCCGCGCACCTGGTTGAAGCCGCCGACGATGGCCGCGATGAAGGCGGCGAGCCCCAGAACCTCGCCGGAGGAGAATTTGGCGAGATAGATCGGCGTGATCAGCACGGAAGCCAGCGCCACCAGCCCGGCATTGATCAGGAACGTATACAGGATCATGCGCTCGACCGGCACGCCGATGATGCGGGCGACCGTCGGGTTCTGCGCCGCCGCCTGCATCTGGTGGCCGACGGAGGTGCGGTTGAGCAACAGGTTCAGCGCCGTCACCGCGACGATGGCGAGCACCAGCACGCCGATGCTCTGCAGCGAGACCTCGACGCCGAAGATGTTCACGTTTCCGGCCGGGATCAGCGACGGGAACGGCTCGGCCTCGGCGGTGAAGAATTCCTTGACCGATTCCTTCATGCCGATCGACAGCGCCATCGTCGCAATGGCGATCGGCAGCACGCCGTGCTTGAGCATCGGATCGACGAGCGCCTTCTTGAACACCAGCCCGAGCAGCAGCAGCGAAATCAACACGCCGAAGATGATCGAGAGCCAGAACGGCACCCCGGCATGGAGCGCCGCCAGGATGAAGAAGGCCGGCATCATCACGAATTCGCCCTGGGCGAAGTTGATGGTCTGCGAGGTCTGCCACAGCAGCGTGAAACCGATGGCGACGAGCGCGTAGATGGCGCCTGTCGCCAGGCCCGAGATCAGCAGGTTGAGCAGGTTGGCCATGGTGGCTCCCTCCCGTCACGGGGGCCGATCGAGCGGCCGCCCGTGACGCAGGCCTTGGCGGCCTCTTGCGTTTCGAGTTTGCTTGTCGCGCTTATTTGCCGAGCTTGGGCAGGATCTGCTTGACGACCTGCTTGCCGTTCTTGACCTCGACCAGGAAGCCCTGGCGATCGATGTCGCCATGCTCGTCATAGGTCACGTCCATCAGGATGCCGGGCTCGTCGGCCGCCTTGATCGTCATGCCGTGCAGGGTCTTGGCAAACAGCTTGCTGTCGATCTTGCCCATCTTCTCGGTCACCGCCTTGATGACGTAGATCGCGAGATAGCCCTTGATGCCGTTATGGTCGGGCACGTAGTTGTACTTGGCCTTGAAGGCATCGCGGAACTTCTGGATCGCCGGCACGGGCGCATCGGTGGTCAGGCCGACATGGCCCATCGCGCCCTCGGCGGCATCGCCCGCAAGGTCGATGACCTTCTGGCCGACCAGCGTCGTCTCGCCGATCAGCGGCAGCTTCAGGCCCTGTTTCTTGATCTCCTTGAGGATGCGGGCGCTCTCCTCCTCGTTCAGGTAGATGAAGGCGGCGTCGGGCTTGGCCTCCTTCATCTTAGCAACATCGGCGGCGAAATCGGCCTGGCCGGCCTCGGTCGACTGGTCGGCGACGACCTTGACGCCGAGCTTGGCGAATTCCTTCAGGATGGTGTCGCGGCCGCCCTTGCCGAAATCGTTGTTGACCCAGATCACCGCGACCGTCTTGGCTTTCAGGTCGTCATGGATGTAGCGCGCGACCTTCGGCATGGTCGATTGCTGGCCGAAGGAAGTGCGGAACAGGTACGGGTTGCCCATCTGGGTCAGTTCGGCCGCCTCGCCCCCTATGATCTCGGGGATCTCGGCCTTGGCCGCCAGCGAGGCGACGACCTTGACCGAGCCGGAATAGCCGGGGCCAAGCAGCACATAGGGCTTCTCGTCGAGCGCCTTCTGCACCTGCGCGCGCGCGATGCCCGGCACCGACTGCGTGTCGGCATGGGTCAGGTCGATCTTGTGGCCGAGAATGCCGCCCTTGGCGTTGATCTCCTCGACCGCCAGATCGGCGCCGTTCTTGAAATTGGTGCCGACGGTGGCGCCGCCGCCCGACAACTCGGCGACATCGCGCAGCTTGATCGTGTCGGCGGCAAAGGCCTGGCTGGCCAGCGCGGCCCCGAGCGCCAGCGCGCTCGCAATCATCAATGTCCTCATGGTCGTTCCTCCGGTCATTATTGTCTGAGTATCGTTTAGGTCTTCTGGCTGCTGTGGATTGGCATCAGGTTCTGTCCCTCCGTCAAGCCTCACGATATGTTTAGCCGCGCGCCGCGATCACGGCGTCGAAAGCGTCTCCCATCACGGTCGCCGACGGCTCGCGGCCGCTGAACAGCGCGAAGGCATCGACGCCCTGGTAGACGGCGAGATCGCGCCCGGTCATCACGCGCGCTCCCGCCGCGCGCGCGGCGATGAGCAGCGGCGTCCACAGCGGCGAATAGACCGCGTCGGCCACCCAAAGCCCGCCATGCAGAAGGCTCGCTGGCACCGGGCTGTCGCGGTTCGGCAGCATGCCGATCGGCGTGCCGTTGAACAGCCCGACCGCGCCCTCGAGCGCCGCAGCGACGGAGGGTGCGATCGTCACCTCGGCGCGCGCGCCGAGCGACGCCTTCAGCGCGGCCGCCTTGGCGCCATCGGTATCGAACAGCCGGATATCGCGCACGCCGAGGCTGGCAAGCGCGAAGGCGCATGCCTTGCCGACGCCGCCGGCGCCGACGATCGCAACCGGGCCGTGCCCCGAGGCCGCGACCAGCGGCTGGGCGGCGCGGCGCATGCCGCTGGCATCGGTGTTGTAGCCGATGAGCTTGCCATCGCGCACCACCACGGTGTTGACCGCGCCCATGGCGCGCGCATCCGGCGACAGCTCGTCGAGCAGCGGCAGCACCGCTTCCTTGTAGGGGAAGGTGACGTTGATGCCGGCAAAGCCGATCAGGCGGATGCTGTCGAGGATGGCCCGCAGCTTGGGCGCATCCGCGCCGGCAATCTCGATCAGGTGGTAGTGGCACAGCAGGCCCAGCGCGCGCGCTGCCGCCTCATGCGTCGTCGGCGTGGCCGAGTGCTTGATCGGCGCCCCGACCAGCCCGGTCAGCAGGCGGCGTTCCGGCCCGATCACCTGATAGTGCGTCATCGTTTCCCCGTGCCGGGCGCTCGCGTCTTCTGCGGCGAGCTTTGCAGTTTTGCTGTCATATCGCGCCGGCTTTGCGTAACTCAATTACCGAATTGTCTGGTTATGCTAACATCATGTTACGGCGGCTGGTCGCGGCGCATCTCGTCGCGCAGGCAGGCGACGAAATGCTCGGCATAGACCGACATCGTCGTCTGGTGCTTGAGCGCGACATAGGTCTCGAAAGCGGTCGGCTCCTCGATGCGCAGGAGCTTGATGCCGGGAATGTTGCCGTCGGCGACGGTGAACTGGTCGATGACGGCGATGCCGAGCCCGGCGCGCACCAGCGCGCACACGGTGGTGCCGAAGCGCGCCCGGATGGTGATGTCGTAGTTGAGGTGCAGCCGCTCGAAAATCTCGGTCATGATGCGCCCGTAGGGGTCGTGCGGGTCGATGCCGATCAGGGGATAGCGCACGATATCGACGGCGCCGATCGCGGCGCGGCCGGCGAGTTCATGGCCCTCGGGCACGATGCAATACAGGTGGCCCGAGGCGAGCGGCAGGAAATCGAGGCCGGAATGGTCGAGCCGGTAGCTCATCGCCACGACCTCGCCATGGCCGAGCAGCAGGTAGTCGATCGCCTCCTCGAGCTTGAGGATGTTGATGTCGATGCGCAGACCCGGATAGCGCCGCCGCACGCGGGCGATGGCGCGCGGCATCATGACGTTGGAGATCGAGGGCACCGAGCCGACGCGCAGCTCGGCCAGCTCGCCGCGTTCGAGCCGGCTGATGGTGAAGCTCAGGTCGTCGACCTTCTTGTAGACGCTGTTGATCTGCTCGAAAATATCCTGCGCTTCCGGCGTCGGCAGGAAGCGGCCGTTGCGGCGCTGGAACAGGCGCACGCGCAGTGAATTCTCGGTATATTTCACCAGCCGGCTGATGCCCGGCGCCGAGACGTTGAGGAGCTTGGCCGCGCCGGCGATGGTGCCGGTGACCATGATGGCGCGCACGACCTCGATCTGGCGCAGCGTCATCATGTGGCAGCGTGTCCCAGTCTTCTTGCTTGGCGGTGGATTGGACCTGCACGCCCGGCGCGCGTCAAGCGCTCTCGAGCCCCCGGCCCATGGCGGCGACCACCATCGTCACCTGCTGGCGCAGATAGGGCAGCGGCAGGCTGACGATCTTGCCCTCGAGCCCGAGCAGCACCATGCCGTGCGCCGCCGAGAACAGCGAACGGGCAAGCAGCGCGCGCTCCTCGCCCGACAATCCCGGCTGCAGCACGGCGAGCGGGCGCTCGAGATGGCCGAACAGCGCCGCCTGCTCGTCGAGATGCCATTGCGGCATGTCCTGGCCCTCCGGCATGCGGAACTCGAACAGCGCCCGCCAGCGCGCCAGATGGCCGGCCGCGAAATCGAGATAGCCGGCGGCGAGCGCGATCAGCACGCGGTTGGCCGCGGCCCGTGGCGTGCCGCCGGCCGCCATCGCCGCCTCGGCCGCCTCGCGCAGCGTGGCGTCGAGCAGGCGGAAGGTGCGCGAGTTGACCGCCACCGCCAGCGCGGCGAGATCGGGAAACACCGTATAGATCGCGCCAAGCGCGCAGCCGGCCTCGCGGGCGAGGTCGCGCGCCTTGAGGGCGGCGAGGCCGCGCGCGCTGATGCCGGCCTCGGCCGCGTCGATCAGCGCCTTGCGCAGCGTCTCACGCCTCAGGCTCACCGTCATTGATCCCTCCGGCGCGACAAGGACAGCTTCTGCTGCGATAAAATGAACATCGTTCAAAACAGTGCTTGAACATCGTTCATGGATAAACTAACCTGCGATTGTGAACAACGTTCATAGCACGAAAGGCGCGCCGTTCAAGCGTTTGCCCAAGGCGGCGTGAAACCACTGCCTGGGCTAATCGGTTGCACAAGTCGCGTTGAAGCTTCGCATCGGGGCGAATCCGGGCAATATCGTCGCCGGCGCCCGCCTGAGATAACCGGCCATCCGCCGCTGGAGCCATGACATGGTCAAGATCCTGCTGAGCCAACGCAAGTTCGCGCCGCTGTTCTGGTGCCAGTTCTTTTCGGCCTTCAACGACAATTTCCTGAAGAACGCGCTCGTCGCGCTGATCGTCTACCGGCTCGCCAGCGAGAACGCCTCGAGCCTGGTGCAGATCGCCGGCGCCATCCTGATCGCGCCGTTCTTCTTCCTGTCCGGCATTGGCGGCGAGATGGCCGACCGTTTCGACAAGGCGCTCGTCGCCCGCCGCCTGAAACTGGCCGAGATCGCGGTCGCGGCTGTCGCCGGCCTCGGCTTCATGCTGCATTCCGTGCCGGTGCTGATGGCGGCGCTCGGCGGTTTCGGCATCATCGCGGCGCTGTTCGGGCCGATCAAATACGGCATCCTGCCCGATCACCTGAAACGCGAGGAACTGCCGGCCGGCAACGCGCTGATCGAAGGCGCGACCTTCATCGCCGTGCTGCTGGGAACGATTTTCGGCACCAAGGCCGCCACCGGCGACGAGGCCGGCTGGATCGTCGCCGGGCTGATGCTGGTCTTCGCGCTGTTGTGCTGGGTGTCGAGCCTGTTCATCCCGAAGACCGGAGAAGGCGCGCCCGGCCTCAAGATCAATCCCAACATCCTCGCCTCGACCTTCGGCCTGATCGGCAGCTTGCGGCAGGACAGCCGCCTGTGGCGCGGCGTGCTGGCGGCAAGCTGGTTCTGGCTCGTCGGCGCCGTGTCGCTGGCGCTGCTCGCCACGCTGGTCAGGAACCGGCTCGGCGGCGACGACAATCTCTACATCGCCTGCATGATCATCTTCTCGGTGTCGATCGCCATCGGCTCGATGCTGGCGGCTTTCCTCGCCCATGGCCGCATCCTGCTGCTGCCGACGGTGATCGGCTGCGTGATGATGGGTGCATTCGCGCTCGATCTCGGCCTCGGCACGCTCAACGCCGTGCCCTCGCCGACGCCGCTCTCGCCGCTCGCCTATTTCGCCAGCGCGGCCGGCATCCGCTTCGGCATCGGCCTTGCCGGGCTCGCCATTGGCGGCGGCCTGTTCATCGTGCCGGTGTTCTCGGCGGTGCAGGCCTGGGCGGGCGAGGACCGGCGCGCCCGCGTCATCGCCGGCAACAACGTCATCAACGCCATCTTCATCGTCGCCGGCGCGCTCGGCTTCAGCGCGTTGCAGAGCCAGGGCTTCAACGAATCGCAGCTTTTCGTGCTGCTCGGCGTGCTCAGCCTCGTGGTGTCGGTAGCCTGCTTCGTGTTCCTGCCCTTCAACGCCTTCAGCGACCTGCTGTCGCTGGTCTATCGCGGTATTTTCCGCACGGAGGTCAAGGGCGCGGACAACCTGCGCAACCTGTCGGGGCCGACGATCATCGCCCTCAACCATACCAGCCTGCTCGATGCCGGGCTCGCCTTGTCGCTGCTCGAGCGCGAGCCGGTCTTCGCCATCGACAGCGCCATGGCTGAGAAATGGTGGGTCAAGCCGCTGCTCAAGGTCACGCGCGCCCTGCCGCTCGACCCGACCAAGCCGATCGCCACGCGCACCCTGATCAACACGGTGAAGAACGGCGAGACGCTGGTGATCTTCCCCGAAGGCCGGCTGACCGTCACCGGCAGCCTGATGAAGGTCTATGACGGCGCCGGCCTGATCGCCGACAAATCGGACGCGCAGATCATCCCGGTGCGCATCGAGGGGCTCGACCAGACGCCGTTCTCGTACCTTCGGCGCGACCAGATCCGGCGGCGCTGGTTCCCCAAGGTCGCGGTCACGGTGCTCGAGCCGACCAGGCTCGAGATCGATCCGGCGCTACGCGGCAAGGCGCGCCGGCAGGCGGCGGGCGCGGCGCTGTACCAGGTGATGTCGGACCTGGTGTTCCGCACCACTTCGATGGACCGCAGCGTCATCCAGGCGGTGATCGACGCCGCCGAGGAGCATGGCTGGCGCCGCATCGCGACCGAGGACCCGGTCACCGGCAAGCTCAGCTATTCGAAGCTGCTGACCGGCGCCCGCGTGCTGGGCGAAAAGATCATGCCCTTCGCCGGGGAGGGCGAGGCGATCGGCGTCATGCTGCCGAACGCCAATGGCGCCGCCGTCACCCTGCTCGCCTGCATGTCGGCGGGCCGCGTGCCGGCGATGATCAACTTCACGGCCGGCGCCGGCAATATTCTCGCCGCGTGCAAGGCGGCCAGGATCACCACCATCCTGACCAGCCGCACCTTTGTCGAGAAGGGTCGGCTCGACGGGCTCGTTGGCGAGATTTCGAAGAAGGTCGCCGTCGTCCATCTCGAGGACCTGCGCGCCACGATCGGCTTGCTCGACAAGCTCAACGGGCTGCGCCAAGCCGGCAAGCCGCTCGTGGCGCGCGGGCCCGATGACCGTGGCGCCATCCTGTTCACCTCCGGCTCGGAAGGCACGCCGAAGGGCGTCGTGCTGTCGAACCGCAACATGCTGGCCAATGCCGCGCAGGCGGCAGCCCGCATCGATTTCGGCCGCACCGACAAGGTGTTCAACGTGCTGCCGGTGTTCCACTCGTTCGGGCTGACGGTCGGCACCATCCTGCCGCTATGCTCGGGCGTGCCGGTCTACATGTATCCGACGCCGCTGCATTACCGCATCATCCCGGAACTGGTCTACCAGACCAACGCGACCATCCTGTTCGGCACCGATACCTTCCTTGCCGGCTACGCGCGCGCCGCCAACCCCTACGACCTGCGTTCGGTGCGCTACGTGCTGGCCGGCGCCGAGCCGGTCAAGGATTCGACCAGGCGGACCTACGCGGAAAAATTCGGCCTGCGCATCCTCGAAGGCTATGGCGTCACCGAGACCGCGCCGGTGCTCGCCATCAACACGCCGATGTTCAACAAGTTCGGCACCGTCGGGCGCATCATGCCGGGCATGGAAGCCAGGCTCGAGCCGGTACCGGGCATCGACGAGGGCGGCCGGCTGTTCGTCAAGGGCCCGAACGTCATGCTCGGCTACCTGCGTACCGAGAACCCGGGCGTGCTCGAGCGCCCGCCCGAGGGCTGGCACGATACCGGCGACATCGTCACCATCGATGCGCAGGGTTTCATCGCCATCAAGGGCCGCGCCAAGCGCTTCGCCAAGATCGCCGGCGAGATGGTGTCGCTGGCAGCCGTCGAGACGCTCGCGGCTCAGCTTTGGCCGGACCGGCTCTCGGCGGTCGCCGCCGTGCCCGATGCCAGGAAGGGCGAGAAGCTCATCCTGGTGACGCAGCAGGACGGTGCGACGCGCGCCGCATTCCAGGCTTTCGCCAGGAGCCGCAACGCCGCCGACCTGATGGTGCCGGCCGAGGTCATCGTCGTCGACAAGGTGCCGGTGCTCGGTTCCGGCAAGCTCGATTATGCCGGCGTCAACACGCTGGTGGCGACGCTCGCCAAGGAGCGCCAGGCGGCCGAGTAAGGCCGCCGCCACGACTAAGGTATAGGCCCGATAAAGGCCGGAAAGCGGCCAGAATCGCCCAAAATGGCGCCCGCCGCGACGAAAGTCGCATTGCCGGCCTGCCCGTCTCGCCTGATGGTCCGCAGCAGACAACCGTTAGTGTTGATGGTGCAATTTCATCGGGAGGGACACCCCATGGCAGACGATACAAGGAACGATCGCGCGCTGATTTCTCGGCGCGCATTGCTGCAGGCCGGCGCGGGGCTCGCCGGCGGCAGCATGCTGGCGAGCGGACTGGTGATGCCGGTCTATGCCGCCGATCAGCCGCCGATCGGCACCTGGCCGGCGGGCTCCGCCGGCGACACGGTCTATATCGGCGTCGCCGTGCCGCGCACCGGCACCTATGCCGTGCAGGGCGAGGACGAACTGAAGGGCGCCGAACTCGCCGCCGCGCATCTCAACGAAAATCACGACCTGATCAAGAAGCTCGCCCCCAAGCTCAAGAAGGGCGTGCTCGGCAAGCAGGTCAAGCTCGTCGTCGCCGACTCGGCCGCCAAGCCGAACGAAGCCGTGCAGGCGGAGCAGCGCTTCATCACCGAGAACAAGGTGGTGCTGATGACCGGCTCGACCTCGTCGG
>CALKHP010000016.1 GCA_937988775.1 uncultured Alphaproteobacteria bacterium | reverse complement strand
GAGCCCGCCGGTCCGACGGGGTGATAGCCCAGTTCGATCAGGATATCGCGGATGTTCAACGCGATGACGGGCTCGTCCTCGACGATCAGCACACGCATGGGGCAGGTCCTTTGCGCGACCTTGCCTGAGCGGGAGGTCCCGCTCATGGCCGGCAACGCCGGGCATCCGCCCATGGCGGCATTCTTGCCAACTCGCGCCGCGGGATCAAGGCGGGATTGTCTTTCGCCGGTTTGGGGCGGTGGCGCTGCTTTGCCGCCTTGCACCTTTCACTGTGGGTTGCTACCTCCGGGCGAGTTTTTCCATTTCCCGCAAGCACTGCGTTTCCAGGAGCCGCCCTTTCATGTCCGGCAGACAATTCATCTATCATATGCGCGACTTGTCCAAGACCTTCGGCGCGGGCAAGCCGGTGCTGAAGAACATCCACCTGTCATTCTATCCCGATGCAAAGATCGGCGTGCTCGGCGTCAACGGCTCGGGCAAGTCGACGCTGCTCAAGATCATGGCCGGGCTCGACAAGGAATGGACCGGCGAGGCCTGGGTCTCGGAAGGCGCGCGCGTCGGCTACCTGCCGCAGGAGCCGCAACTCGATGCGAGCAAGACCGTGCGCGAGAACGTCATGGAGGGCGTCGCCGAACAGCAGGCCATTCTCGACGAATACAACGCGCTGATGGCGGATTATTCCGACGAGAACGCCGAGAAGGCCGCCAAACTGCAGGACGTGATCGACGCCAGGAACCTGTGGGACCTCGACAGCAAGATCGACCAGGCGATGGACGCGCTGCGCTGCCCGCCCGACGATTCCGACATTGAGAACCTTTCAGGCGGCGAGAAGCGTCGCGTGGCGCTGTGCAAGCTGCTGCTGTGGCAGCCGGAACTGCTGCTGCTCGACGAGCCGACCAACCATCTCGACGCCGAGACGACGCAATGGCTGGAAAACCACCTGCGCGAATATCCCGGCGCCATCCTGATCGTCACCCATGACCGCTACTTCCTCGACAACGTCACGGGCTGGATTCTCGAACTCGACCGTGGCCAGGGCATCCCCTACGAGGGCAATTATTCGAGCTGGCTGGTGCAGAAGCAGAAGCGCCTCGCCCAGGAAGGCCGCGAGGACGAGAGCCGCCAGAAGGCAATCGAGCGCGAGGAGGCGTGGGTCAAGTCGAGCCCCAAGGCGCGCCAGGCCAAGTCCAAGGCGCGTATCCAGCGCTATGACGAGTTGGTCGCCCAGGCCGACAGCAAGCAGACCGGCGTGGCGCAGATCGTCATCCCGGTCGCGGAGCGGCTCGGCAACAACGTCATCGATTTCGATGGCCTGTCGAAGGCTTTCAACGATCGCCTGCTGATCGACGACCTGTCGTTCAAGCTGCCGCCGGGCGGCATTGTCGGCGTGATCGGCCCGAACGGCGCCGGCAAGACGACGCTGTTCCGCATGATCACCGGCCAGGAGAAGCCCGATAGCGGTGCGATCGCCATCGGCGAGAGCGTCAGCCTCGGCTATGTCGACCAGAGCCGCGACTCGCTCGATGACAAGAAGAACGTCTGGGAGGAAATCTCGGGCGGCAACGACATCATCTATCTCGGCAAACGCGAGATCAATTCGCGTGCCTATACCTCGGCCTTCAACTTCAAGGGCGGCGACCAGCAGAAGAAGGTCGGCCAGCTCTCGGGCGGCGAGCGCAACCGCGTGCACATGGCCAAGATGCTGCAGAAGGGCGCCAACGTGCTGCTGCTTGACGAGCCGACCAACGATCTCGACGTCGAGACCTTGCGCGCGCTGGAAGAAGCGCTGGAGGATTACGCCGGCTGCGCCGTGATCATCAGCCATGACCGCTGGTTCCTCGACCGCATCGCCACGCATATCCTCGCCTTCGAGGGCGACAGCCATGTCGAGTGGTTCGAGGGCAATTTCGCCGATTACGAGGAGGACAAGAAGCGCCGCCTCGGCCCGGACAGCGTGCAGCCCAAGCGCATCAAGTACCGGCAGTTCACGCGGTAAGGCGGCGGTTCAGGC
Source organism: uncultured Alphaproteobacteria bacterium (assembly GCA_937988775.1). Classification (GTDB taxonomy): domain Bacteria; phylum Pseudomonadota; class Alphaproteobacteria; order Rhizobiales; family Beijerinckiaceae; genus CALKHP01. Next base: position 111,564 of record CALKHP010000016.1, on the reverse strand, counting down.
GCGCCTGAGCGCCGGTTCCGGTGCCGGCCGGGCCGGCGCGGCGATGCGATAGCACAGCTTGCCGTCGGCCTTGGCGCGGTAGAGGGCTTCGTCGGCGGCCTGCAACACCGCGTCGAAGCTGGCGGGATGCTCGCGCGACAGCGCGATGCCGATGCTGACGCCGACGCTGGCGCCATTCTCGTAGGGCTGGGCGATGTCGTGGATCAGGCGCTGGGCGAAGGCGCCGATCTGGGCACGATCGGTGGTCAGCGACAGCACCACGAACTCGTCGCCGCCGATGCGGGCGGTGACGTCGCCGGCGCGCGCCAGGCCGCTCAATCGCCCGGCGACCATGGTGAGCAGCCGGTCGCCGCCATGATGGCCTTGCGTGTCGTTGACGGCCTTGAAACCGTCGAGATCGAGATAGAGCAGCGAGAAACCGTCCTGGCCGGTGGCGGGCAGCGCCCATTTCGCTTCCATGGCGCGCATCAGCCCGGCGCGGTTGGAAAGCCCGGTCAGCGTATCATGCACGGCGCGATAGGCGTATTCGCGCTCGCCCTGCATGGTGGTGATCAGCATCTTGTTGAGCTGGTAGCTCGCCATGCTCATGGCGTAGAGATAGAACGGAATCTGCACCAGCGCCGCCACCATCAGCCATTCGCCGGTGAAGGGCGCCGCCAGGCAGCAGGCGCCGAGGCTGAGCACGATCATGGTGCCGGCAAGGCGCGGCGCGCTGTAATTGCGGAAGCAGATGCCGCCGACCATCGCCGCTGCCGACAGGCAGGCGAGCGTCGCCGAGACCCAGTCGCCGCTCATCAGGCTGATGAAGGTGCCGTAGCCGACGCTCGCCGCCCAGCACACGGAGAGCAGCAGATAGATGTCGGTCGGCGTGCGCCGTCCGGCATCGGCGGCGCGCTGCGCGTGCAGCAGCACAGCCAGCCGCGTCACGCACAGCGCGATTTCCAGCGCGAGCCAGCCCATGAAGGAGGGGTGCGGCTGGCGCAAGGTGATGAGCAGCGCGACCAGGATGGTGTTGAACACGCCGCCGAAGAAGATCGGCAATGTTCCGTACAGGCTGGAGACAAGGGCGATGCGGATATCGCGCGGCACGTCGGCGCCGGGATCGGCGAGCCAGCGCGTGATCCGCCAGCGCGGCAGGGAATATCTGCGTGCATCAGCCGACATGGGGTTGCTTCAGCGCGGCGGGCGGTAGGCGTGCATGGCGGATCGTCCGTTCGGTTCGATGCGGAAGCGGATGATGGCTGCATCGCGCGCGGCCATGCCGGCTGCGAGACCGGGCCGGCTTTCAAGGGCGCATCCTCGGACCCGTTATTCAAGATTTCGTAAAGGCGGCGCTGCAAAGCCGCGACAAACGGCGATTTCGAAAAAAATCGCCGTCGAAAACGCCGCTCGTCTTGACCAGCGACGGTGCTCTGCTTATGTGTATGTAAATCACATTTACATGGAGCTATGTGATGCACCACGACATGGGTTACGCCTATGCGGAAGGCGGCGAGCGCGGCAGCCCGTGGGGCGGGCGCGGTCAACGGATGGGCCTGTTTCGTCATCCGGCCGAACTGGCGCTGATGATCCTCGGCTTCGTGCTGTTCTGGCCGGTCGGCCTGGCGGCGCTGTTCTACTTTCTGTGGAGGAAGAAGATGGGTTGCAACTGGAGAGGCCAATCCTGGCGGCCGGACCGGGCATTTCGCGAGCAGGCCTTCAACATGTTCAACGGCGGCATGTTCCACGGCAGCGGCAATGCGGCGTTCGACGATTATCGCGCGGCGGTGTTGAAGCGGCTCGAGGAAGAGCGCCGCAAGCTCGACGAGGAGCAGATGGCGTTCCGGGCCTTCGTGGAGCGGCTGCGCCGCGCCAAGGACCAGGACGAGTTCGATCGCTTCATGGCGGACCGCAACGGCAGCGCGCCCCAGGGTGGCGCTTCTCATGGCGGACCCTCGCCCGAGGCGCCGCAACAGTAAGCATCGCCGAGATTTTCGTGACGCGGACCGGCCGGCTTTGCCCGGCCGGTTTCGATTCAAGACAGGCATTGGCGCGCCAGCCCGGCAATATTGTCGATGTGTTAACCGCGCTGGCGAAATTCCCTTCGCCGTGGCCATCGGGCACGCCCCCGGGCGCCGGCGGTTAACGAGTTGTTTCCCGGACGATTCGAATCGTCTGGGATGCAATCGCTTCTGCGTCCACTCATCCTGATCGGCTGCGCCACCATTCTGCTGGCGGGCTGCGGCCGCTTCACCAATCAGCAGCGCGAGCCGTGGCGCCGCCAGGCCGAGCTCGCCTGCATGCGCTCAAAGGCGATCAATCCCGGCGACTACATCAAGAAATCGCCGCCGATCGGCAATAGCTGGAGCTGCGGCGCCGATTTCCCGCTCAAGGTCTCGGCCTTCGCCAATGAGACCACCGCCAGCATTCCCGGCCAGAATGGCGGGCTGATGACCGATATCACGCCAGCCGCGACGCTGGTGTGCCCGATGGTGGCGGCGATGGATCGCTGGATCGCCGAGGTCATCCAGCCGGCGGCGATGGCGCGCTTCGGCCAGCCGGTGACGCTGATCAAGACGATGGGCTCGTATAATTGCCGCCCGCGCAACAACCAGAGCGGCGCCAAGCTTTCCGAGCACGGCTTCGCCAATGCGGTCGATGTGGCGGGTTTCGTGCTCGCCGACGGCAAGACGATCACCGTGGTGAGGGACTGGACGCGCGGCGCGCCGCAGGAGCAGGCCTTCCTGCGCCAGGTGCAGATCGGCGCGTGCCAGGTGTTCACCACCGTGCTGGCGCCGGGCTCGAACGCCTTCCATTACAACCACATCCATCTCGATCTGGCGCGCCATGGCGCGAAGGGCAACCGGCATTATTGCCGCCCGATCATCGACCCGGCGAGCCTGACGCCGGTGCCGTCATTGTTCGATGCCGTGCCGCGTCCCGGCCCGGAATCGCAGACGTCGCAGTACGTGCCGGCGCTGCCGCAGCAGCGCACCGTGGCGGGCTCGTATCTCGGCCGCCCCGGCGAAAGCCCGGCCGCGCCGGTCTATAACCGGGCGACGCCGGTCGGCGGGCCCTATGCCAGGCTCAGTGGTGGGGAAGGCTATAATCCGGATTACCGGCCAGCGCGGCCGGTCGGGCAGCCACTGGCGGTCGGCGTCAGGCCGCAGCCTGAGGCCAGCGCGCCCGATGACAGTTTCGAGGGCAATGACGACGAGAATATCGACGTGCACCAGTTCGACCTGCCCGATGACGGGGCCGAGGTGACGGGCCAGATCCGGCGCTAGCGAATCTGAAGCCTTTCAGGTCGCGGGCGCGGAGGTTTTCAGCGCTTCCTCGCCCGGCATCGCGGCGAGCAGGTCGCGCAAGGTGGTGATGGTCGAGGAATCGGCGACGCCATCGACGCGCTCGGGCCGGAAATGGCGCTGGAAGGCGCGGATCACCGCCGCCGTCCTTGGGCCATAGCTGCCATCGACGGCGATGCCGTAGCCGTAAAGCGCCAGCATGGCCTGCAACGCCTCGACCGGCGGCCCGGCATCGCCCTGCGCGAAGAAGCGCCCGCCGGAAATCGGGGCCGGCGGCACCCAATGGCCGATGCCGGCCGCGTGCAGCCTGTCCCAGGGGAATTTCTCGCCGGGGTCCTCCTTGCGCTCCGGCGCGGTGTCGGAATGGGCGAGCACGCGCGCCGGGCCGATGCGCCAGCGCGCGCAGATATCGGTGCAAAGCGGCATCAGCGCCGCGATCTGCGCCTCGGGAAACGCGACATAGCCGTGCTCGTGGCCGGGATTGGCGATCTCGATGCCGATCGAGGCGGAGTTGATGTCGCGCTCGCCGGCCCAGAAGCCGGCGCCGGCATGCCAGGCGCGCCGCGCCTCCGGCACCAGTTGCAGGATGCGGCCATCCTCGAACACGAAATAATGGCACGAGACCTCGGCGATCGGGTCGCACAGCCGGCGCAGGGCGGCGCCGGCATCGCGCATGCCGGTATAGTGCAGCACCAGCATGTCGGGCGCCCGGCCACCGTTGCGCGCGCCATGGTTGGGCGAGGGGAAGACCTTGGCCGCGTGGCGGCTGTCGGGGGCGATATCGGGCATGGCGTCGAATCCAGATGATGCGCGGCTCGCGCCTCGCGCGCATGCTGCGACGGCGCACATCTCGGCGTCAATCGTGCGCGTGATGTGCTGGCAGCGCGGTTTTGCCGCTTTGCTTTGCTGCACCGCGCCATATATTCATAACGACATAACGCGGTTGTGCCGGGCCAGTATTGTCCACGCCCCGCAGCCGTTCAAACTTTGGCGCCCCCGCGCCACGAGATTCCCGCCGATCAGGAGGACCACCATGTCGCACGCGTTGCAGTTCTATATCGATGGCCAGTGGGTCGAGCCCGCCAGCAAGGCGACGCTCGATGTCATCGACCCCTCGACCGAGGAAGCTTTCGCCACCATCGCACTCGGCAACGAGAAGGATGTCGACCGCGCCGTCACCGCGGCGCGCAAGGCGTTTCCGGGTTTCGCCGCCACCTCGCGCGAGGAGCGTCTCGCGCTGCTGAAGCGCATCGTCGAGGCGTACAAGGCTCGCTACGACGATGTCGCCAAGACGCTGTCGCGCGAGATGGGCGCGCCGCTTGCCTGGGCGCATCAGCGCCAGGCGGCGATGGGCGTCGCCCATCTCGAGCAGATGATCAAGACGCTCGAGAGCTTCAAGTTCGAGGAGCAGCGCGGCACGCTGCTCGTCGCCAAGGAGCCGATCGGCGTCGTCGGCATGATCACGCCGTGGAACTGGCCGATCAACCAGATCGTGTGCAAGGTCGGCCCGGCGATCGCGGCCGGCTGCACCATGGTGCTGAAGCCGAGCGAGATCGCGCCGCTCAACGCCATCATCTTCGCCGAGGCGATGCATGAGGCCGGCGTGCCCAAGGGCGTGTTCAACCTCGTCAACGGCGACGGGCCGACGGTCGGCGAGGCGATCTCGCGCCATCCGGAAGTCGACATGGTGTCGTTCACCGGCTCGACGCGCGCCGGCATCCTGGTCGCGAAGGCGGCCGCCGACACGGTCAAGCGCGTGCATCAGGAGCTTGGCGGCAAGTCGGCCAACATCATCCTCGACGATGCCGATCTCGGCCGCGCCGTGAAGCTCGGCGTGCAGGGCTGCTTCGGCAATAGCGGGCAATCCTGCAACGCGCCGACGCGCATGTTCGTGCCGGCGAGCCTGCACAAGGAAGCCGCCGCCATGGCCAAGGAAGCGGCCGAGACGTTCCGCGTCGGCCCGCCCGATGCCGAGGGCACGATTCTCGGGCCGGTCGTCAGCCAGGTGCAGTTCGACAAGATCCAGAAGCTGATCGAGGCCGGCGTCAAGGAAGGCGCGGAGCTGGTCACCGGCGGCCCGGGCCGGCCGGAAAACCTCAATCGCGGCTATTACGTGCGCCCGACCGTGTTCGCCAACGTCACGCCGGACATGACGATCGCGCGCGAGGAAATCTTCGGGCCGGTGCTGGCGATCATGCCGTATGACAGCGAGGAACAGGTCGTCGCCATGGCGAATGACACGCCTTACGGGCTCGCAGCCTACGTGCAGTCCGGCGATCTCGAGCGGGCGCGCAAGGTTTCGGCCAAGATGCGCGCCGGCAACGTGTTCATCAACTATCCGGCCTGGAACCCCGGTGCGCCGTTCGGCGGCTACAAGCAGTCCGGTAACGGGCGCGAATATGCCGAGTTCGGCCTCGAGGAGTTCCTCGAGATCAAGGGTGTCGTCGGTTACGCCGCCGCCTGAAATGCTTGACGCAACGGCCGGCCGGCCCTAACGCCAGCCGGTCAGGCGGCCGGGCGGCCGCTCCTTCGGGAGAGGAAAGTCCGGGCTCCACGGAAACACGGTGGCGGCTAACGGCCGCCGGGGGCGACCCCAGGGAAAGTGCCACAGAAAGCAAACCGCCGGCCCTGGCCGGTAAGGGTGAAAGGGTGCGGTAAGAGCGCACCGCCGCTCCGGTAACGGCGCGGGCAGGGCAAACCCCACCGGGAGCAAGACCGAATAGGGATGGCACGCCGGCTTGCCGGCAGCGCGTTTCCGCGTCGCCGTCCGGGTTGGTTGCAGGAGGCGGCGGGCAACCGCCGTCCCAGATGAATGGTCGCCACGCCCGTGGTTCGCCACGGGCCATACAGAACCCGGCTTACAGGCCGCCTGACAGTCGCAAAAAACCTCCCCCGGCGACGGGGGAGGTTTTGCGACTCAAGGTCAGGCCGGCTCGCGGGCTTGCATGAGCGCCCGCACGCGCCGCCATGGCCGCCCGTCGATCGCCGCGAGGCCAAGGCCGATCAGCGCCATGCCGGCGATATGCTTCGGTTGCAGGGTTTCGCTGAGGAAGAGCGTGCCGAGCAGGATGGCGCTGACCGGGATCAGGAAGGTCACCAGCAGCAGGTTGGTGGCGCCCGCCGTGGCGAGGATGCGGAAAAACAGCACATAGGCGAAGGCGGTCGAGATGGCGGCGACGCCGATCAGGGCGCCGATCGCCGCAAGGCTCGGCATGGCCAGCGTCCATGGCCGGTCGATGACGAGCATCAGCGGCACCAGCATGATGCTCGAGGCGATGACCTGGCCGGTCGCGGTGGTCACCGGCGTGATGCCCATCGCCTTGAACCGGCGTCCATATATGCCGGCGAAGGCATAGGAGATCGCGGCGGCGACGCACATCAGTTGCGCGGCGACATTGACGCCGAGACTGTCGAGCGCGTCGAAGCCGATCATCACCGCGACGCCGATGAAGCCGGCGACGACGCCGGCGAGCTTGCCGCCGGTCATGCGCTCGTCATCGGTCAGGACATGGGCGAAGATCACGCCGAATAACGGCGTCGAGGCGTTGAGGATCGAGGCGACGCTCGAGGCGATATGCTGCTGGCCCGCGACGATCAGCGAGAAGGGGAGCGCATTGTTCAGAAGCCCCATGCCGAAGAAGGCGGCCCAGACCGCGCCGCTGCGCGGCAGCCACTCGCCCTTGAGCCACAGGACGGCGACCAGGATGAGCGCCGCCAACCCGACGCGGGCGACGACGACGGTCAGGACCGGCAGTTCCCGCACCGCGACCTCGTTGAAGAAGAACGAGCCGCCCCAGACGCCCGAAAGCGTCAGCAGCATGCCCCATTCCAGGGGCGTCATCGGGCGGTTCCTGCTGATGGGCTGAGACATGGCCTGGCTCCCGCACCGGCACGCTCTCGTGCCGGGCCAGGCAGAAGTGCCACAAAAGACCATCCTGACACGACCCGGTTCTTGCGCATAACAGTGTCGGCGTGTTCTTGGGCACAGGGCGCGCTTGACCCGGTCCGGTCTGGCCGCGCGATCGGCGATGCTGTAAAGCACCGGCCATGCCGGATTTGACCCAGTTCGCCCTCTATTTCGCCGCCGCCTTCTTGCTCGCCGTCACGCCGGGGCCAGGCATCTTCTATGTCGCCGCGCGCACACTCGCCGGCGGCCGCGCGGAGGGCATGGCGTCCAGCCTTGGCACCGGGCTCGGCGGCATGGTGCATGTCGTCGCCGGCAGTCTGGGCGTTTCCGCCATCGTGCTGGCCAGTGCCGAACTGTTCACCGCGCTGAAGCTGGTCGGCGCCGCCTATCTCGTCTGGCTCGGCTTTCGCACCTTCCGGGCCGCCCGCCGCGATAGGGTGCGTGAGATGGATGGCGGGCTGGCAACGCCGCCGGTCGGCCCCCGCCGGGCTTTTCGCGAAGGCGTGCTGGTCGAGGCGCTGAACCCGAAGACGGCGGCGTTCTTCCTAGCCTTCGTGCCGCAATTCCTCGATCCGGCGGCGGGCCATGTCGCGCTGCAATTCATGGCGCTCGGCTTCGTGTCGGTTGCGCTCAACACACTCGCCGATGTCGTGGTCGCCTTCGCGGCGAGCCGCATGCGCGAGGGCGCGGCGGCGCGTCCGGCGCTGATCCGCCGCTTGCGCGAGGCGTCGGGCGGCGCGATGGTCGCGCTTGGCCTGGGACTTGCTTTGGCAAGACGGCCGGCGGGATGATGCCGGCCATCGGAGAATCGCATGCCACAGACGCCCGATCCTGCCGTTCACGGGCATAATGGCGGCCCACCGCTCGACGATCTCCTGACCGACGATCTCCTGCCGGAATGGGGCGAAGGCCCGATCGGGCATTATTTTTCCTGGAAGGCGGCGCATCGGGCGGCCTGGAAGAGCGTGCCGGTGGAGATCGCCATCAGGCGGGCGATCAAGGCCGAGGCGCTCGGCCTGACCTATGAAGAATACACGCTCGAGATTTTCGAGCGTGGCCGCTACCTGCAGAAAACCGACACGGCACGGATCGCCGCCATCAAGGCGCGCCGGGCTGAAGCGCTTTAGGCGCCGCGCGCGCCGAGGCGCTCCACGATGTCCTCGAGCCCCGCGCGCGCTGCGTCGTCGAGCGGCTTGACGGGCAGGGGCGGCGCGCCGGCGCGCAGGCCGAGGCAATCGGCGATCGCATACATCACCCGCAGGCTGCTATGCTTGCGGAACAGCGCCCAGAGCGGCGCAAGGGCAGCGTCGGCCGCGGCGGTCTCGCGCTCCTGTCCGGCGCGTGCTGCGCGCGTCAGGCGCAGGGCGGCAGCGGGCAGCAGGCCGGCGACGACGCTGAACCAAGCGTCTGCCCCGGCGAGCAGCGCCGGGGCTGCAACCCAGTCGCCGCTATAGCCGATGGCCAATCCGGCCTCGCTGCCGGTGCGCAGCCGGCCGATTTCCCCGGGGTAGTCGGCGCCCTGCGACGGCGGCATCTTGACGGCCGCGATGCGCGGGACGCGCGACAGGCGCGCGATCAGCGCCTCGGTGAACGAAAAATGCGTCGTGCCGGGATTGTTGTAGATGCACAGCGGCAAGCCGGTCGAACCGGCGACGGTCTCGAAGTGGGAAAAAACCTCCTCGTCCGTCAGCGGCGTGTAGGAGACCGGCGCGAGCAGCAGCGCGTCGGCGCCGGCGCTCTCGGCATCCTTGGCGAGGTCGGTTGCCCATGACGTGCGCAGCGCGCCGATGCCGGCGATCAGCGGCACGCGGCCCGCGATGGTCTCGACAGCGACAGCCAGCGCGCGCGATCGCTCCATGCGATCGAGATAGGCATAGGTGCCGGTGCTGCCCAGCACGGTGATCGAGTCGACGCCCGCCGCCACCAGCCGGTCGAGCATGGTGGCGAAGGCTGCGCTATCGACCACGCCATCGGCATTGGCGGGGGTCAGCGGAAATGCGGACAAGCCGCTGAAGATCGACCTTGGCGCCATCGCGCGCTCCCTTCTCTCACTGTCGTTTCCACTCTATAAGCGCGCCGATGCAGCTTTTCCTCTCCAAACTTGCCGGGCCGGATTTTCCGGTGATCGGGCGCCTGCTCGGCGAACGCTGGCGCAAGCTCGCGCCGCGCTATGCGCTCGCCATTGCCTTCATGACGGTCACGGCCGGGGCGACCGCCGGCGCGGCCTATCTGATGAAGGACCTGATCAACAAGGTCTTTCTCGACAAGGACCCGTATTTCATCGGCCTGATCGCCGGCATCATCGTGGCGCTCTACACCGCCAAGGGGCTGGCGAGCTATGCGCAGGAGGTCATCCTGAGCCGTGTCGGCAACCGCATCATCGCCGACACGCAGCGCCAGATGTACGACAAGCTGCTGGCGCTCGATCTCGGCTTCTACCAGCGCATGGCGACCGGCGACCTCATCACCCGCTTCACCTATAACGCGCAGGCCGCGCGCGACGTGCTCAACCTGATCGTGACCTCGATCGGGCGCGACCTGTTCACGCTGATCGGCCTGGTGATCGTGATGGTGGTGCAGGACCCGCTGATGAGCGCCATGGCGCTGGTCGTCGGGCCGATCGTGTTCTTCGTGCTCGGCGGCATCCTCAAGCGCATGCGAAAACTGTTCCGGCGCGGCGTCGATTCGGTGTCGGCCGTGGTCAGCGCCATGCAGGAGACGGCGCAGGGCGTGCGCGTCATCAAGGCGTTCGGCCTCGAGGCGGCGATGCGCGCCCGCATGGAGGCGGCGATCGTCTCGGTCGAGAAGGTCAACAACCGCATGGCGGCGATCTCGGCGCAGAGCAATCCGCTTGTCGATACGCTGGGCGGCTTCGCGGTGGCGGCGATCGTCGTCTATGGCGGCTGGCGCGTGATGAACGGCGCGACGCCGGGCGAGTTCTTCTCCTTCATCACCGCGCTTTTGATGGCGAACGATCCGGCGCGCCGGCTGTCGCGCGTCAACATCACGCTTGCCGGCGCCGCTACCGGCGTGCGCATGATGTACGAATTGATCGATGCGGTGCCGGATGTGACCGACAGGCCGGGCGCGCGGCCGCTTGGCGCCGGGCCGGGCCATATCAGGCTGGAAGACGTCTCGTTCGGCTATGACGCGCGCGGCGCGGCGCTCGATGGCGTCAATCTCGAGGCGGCGGCCGGCAGCATGACGGCGCTGGTCGGCATCTCGGGCAGCGGCAAATCCTCGGTGCTCAACCTGATCATGCGCTTCTGGGACCCGCAGTCCGGCCGCGTGACGATCGACGGCCAGGATCTGCGCGCCGTGACGCTCGCCTCGCTGCGTGGCCGCATCGCGCTCGTCAGCCAGGATACGTTCCTGTTCGCCGGCTCGATCCGCGACAACATCATGCAGGGCCGCGCCGGCGCGTCCGAGGCGGAGATGATCGCGGCGGCACAAGCGGCGCATGCGCATGGTTTCATCAGCGCCATGCCGCAGGGCTACGATACGCAGATCGGCGAGGCGGGCGGGCAGCTCTCCGGCGGCCAGCGCCAGCGCGTCTCGATCGCGCGCGCGTTTCTCAAGAATGCCGAGATCATCCTGCTCGACGAGCCGACCTCGGCGCTCGATTCCGAGTCCGACGCCGCCATCCAGCAGGCGCTGCTGGCGCTGATGCAGGGGCGCACGACGATCGTCATCGCGCACCGGCTCGCCACGGTGATGAATGCCGACCGCATCTATGTCATGGATGCCGGCCGCGTCGTCGAAACCGGCAGCCACGCGGACCTGCTGGCGCGCGCCGGCAGCTATGCCCGGCTGCACGCCTTGCAGTTCGGCGGCGAGGGCGTTGGCGAAAACGCACCGGCCTTGCCCCGGACCTGATCCGGGGCCCAGCGCGGATAAGAACTGCGGTTCACTGGCTCCCGGCGCAAGGCCGGGAAAAGGTGGCTGCTGACGTGCGACGGTGCCGCAGCGCGCCAAGCGAAATTCTCAGCCCCTCTCAATAGATTTTTAACGTTAACCGCCCGTAATCCAGGGCAGCACGCGAAAGGTGCGTCGCGTGCTCGCTTGCCCATTGACGCCCATAAAGTCCCATGTTAGCCCAAGACATCCCGTTCGGCGTACCTGGTTCGCAATCCATCGACGGCAGCCACCGTGCTGCCGATCGGGCTCGCGCAACCTGCGTTTCGGTCCGTCGGACAGGGCAGGGAGTACAGTCGGCCACGGTGGCGCGGGCGTGGTTCACAGGGGTCGCCGATCTCTATGGATCGCTTCGTTTCGCACTTCACGAACCGGCTGGATGCCAAGGGGCGCGTGTCGATTCCGGCGAGTTTTCGCGGCGTGCTGGCCCGCGACGGGTTCGAAGGGCTCTACGTGCATCCGTCTCTCGATCGGGAAGCGCTCGATTGCGGGGGGCAGGCGCTGCTCCAGGAAATCGATGCGCTGCTCGACAAGCAGCCGCTGTTCTCGGACGAGCGCGACCTGTTCTCCACGGCGCTCCTTGGGACATCGGAAGTGCTGAAGGTCGATCCGGAGGGCCGGATCGTCCTGACCGAAACGCTGAAAGCCTATGCCGGCATCGTCGATCAGGTGAGTTTCGTCGGCCAGGGTTCGAAGTTCCAGATCTGGGAGCCGGGGCGGTTCCAGGCGCATCTCTCGGAGGCCCGGGAGCGCGTGCGCCAGATGAAGAAAAGCCTCGGAACCCCGATTCCGCCGGAGGTAGGCTCTCCGGCACAACGTGGAGCACGGGAATGATGACGGGCCGCGGCGAAGGCAACCCCCCAGCCGCAGGCGGACCGGCCCGACACATTCCCGTGCTGCTCCACGAAGCGCTCGATGCGCTCGTCATCGCACCCGGCGGCCGCTATCTCGACGGCACGTTCGGCGCCGGCGGCTATACGCGCGCGCTGCTCGATGCGGCGCCCGACACGCATGTGCTGGCGATCGACCGCGATCCTTCCGCCATCCTTGGCGGCTATGATCTCGTGCAGGCTTCGGCCGGGCGGCTCACGCTGGTCGAGGACCGCTTTTCGCGCCTTGACGCGGTGGCGGCTGATGCCGGCCTGGCGCCGCTCGATGGCGTGGTGCTCGATATCGGCGTGTCCTCGATGCAGTTCGACGAGGGCGGGCGCGGCTTCTCGTTCCGCTTCGACGGGCCGCTCGACATGCGCATGGGCGGCGATGGGCCGAGTGCTGCCGACCTCGTCAACGGCGAGAGCGAGGAGCGGCTTGCCGACATCTTCTATCATTTCGGCGAGGAGCGGCGCTCGCGCCTGATCGCCAAGGCGATCGTACTCGACCGCAAGACGAGCGCCTTCGAGACGACGAAGCAACTGGCCGAGATGATCGCGCGCATCATCCACGGCAAGCCGGGCGAGATCCATCCGGCGACCCGCGTGTTCCAGGCGCTGCGCATCGCCGTCAATGACGAACTCGGCGAGCTTGTGCGCGCGCTGCATGCGGCCGAGCGCGCGCTGAAACCCGGCGGGCGGCTCGCCGTCGTGACGTTCCATTCGCTCGAGGACCGCATCGTCAAGCAGTTCCTCGCCAACCGCTCCGGCCGCGCCGGCGGCTCGCGGCACGCGCCGCAGGCGCGGGGGCCTGAACCGACCTTCCGCATCGCGGGGAAATGGCCGGTCGCGCCGTCCGAGGCTGAAATCGCCGCCAATCCGCGCGCCCGCTCGGCCAAGCTGCGCGCCGGCATCCGCAGCGACGCGCCCGCCGGCCCGCCCGACGAGGCCGTGCTTCACCTTGCCATGCTGCCCGAGAGCCGGAGGACGCGCCGATGATCCGTATCCTCAATTTCGTCGCGGTCGTGGCGCTGATCGGCACGGCGGTCTGGGTCTACTCGATCAAATACGAGACGATCTATTTCGCCGAGCAGGTCAAGAAGCTCGAGAACAAGCTCGACCGGGAAAACGCCACGATCATCGTGCTGAAAGCCGAGTGGCAGTATCTGAACCAGCCGGCGCGCCTGCAGGGCCTTGCCAACAAGTTCCTCGATTCGAAGCCGCTGGAAGCAAGGCAGATCATCAAGGCGTCCGAATTGCCCGACCGGCCGCCACCGAGCGACGAGATCGGCGACAAGCTCGACCAGTTGCTCACCGGCAGCACCACGCCGCGTGGCAAGGGTACCTCGCCGCGCACGCCGGACAGACGGTAGGGGAGTATCATGCAAGAGACCCTGCCCCAAGAAACCCTGCCCCAAGAAGCGCTGCCCCATGACGAAACCCCGGCCGGGATGCCCGATGAGGTTGCCGCGGAGCGTTTTGCGGACATGCCGGCCGAGGCGCCGGTGGCGCCGCCGCGTCGCCGCCCGTTCCTGAAGCGCCATCTGCACGCGCTGTTCTCGACCCGGATCGACAAATCGGGCGGGCGCATCCTGCTCGTCATGCTCGCCTTCCTCGTCGGCTACGGCGTGATGATCGGCCGGCTGGTGCATTTCGGCCTGAGCCCGGACGATCTCGTCACGGCGAGCCGGGCGGCCAAGGGCGAGATCGCCACGGCGCGGCCGGTGATCCTCGACCGCAACGGCGAGATCCTCGCCACCGATATCGGCACGGTTTCGGTCTATGCCGAGCCGCGCCGCATCGTCGACCGCGACGAGGCGGCGGAGGCGATCAATTCGGTGTTCCCGGAGCTCAACGGCAAGGAGTTGCGCGAGAAGCTGTCCTCGAAAAAGGGCTTCATCTGGATCAAGCGCGAGATCAACCCGCGCCAGCAGGAGGAGCTTTACCGGCTCGGCGTGCCCGGCGTCGGCTTCCTGCCCGAGAACAAGCGCGTCTACCCGAACGGCGCGATCGGCGCGCATGTGCTGGGCGCGGTCAATATCGACAATGTCGGCATTGCCGGCATCGAGAAATGGATCGACAATCAGGGCCTGAACGACCTGCGCAAGCTCGGCTTCCCGACCGACAGCACGCATCTGAAGCCGGTGCGGCTCTCGCTCGACCTGCGCGTGACGCATGCGATGCGCGAGGAACTGTCCTGGGCGCTGACCCATTTCAAGGCGAAGGCGGCCGCCGGCGCGATCATGGACGTCAATACCGGCGAGGTGATCAGCCTGGTGTCGCTGCCGGATTTCGACCCGAACAACCCGGCCGATGCGCTGAAGCCCGAGAATATCAACCGCATGACGGTCGGCGTCTACGAAATGGGCTCGACCTTCAAGGCGCTGACCACGGCGATGGTGCTCGATTCCGGCAAGGCCGGCATCAACACCACCTTCGATACGCGCGGCGGCGTGCTGCGCTACGGCCGGCAGGTCATCCACGAATATCACGGCACCAACCGCCTGCTGACCGTGCCGGAGGTGTTCCTGCACTCGTCGAATATCGGCTCGGCGCGCGAGGCGATGCTGGTCGGCGTCGAGGGCCACAAGGCCTTCCTGAAGAAGATGGGCCTGCTCGACCGGATGATAACGGAACTGCCGGAAAATGCCGAGCCGATCGTGCCCAAGCGCTGGACCGAGATCAACACCATCACCATCGCCTTCGGCCACGGCATCGCGGTGGCGCCGTTGCAGGCGGCGGCGGCGGTGGCGGCGCTGCTCAATGGCGGCCATCTCGTCAAGACGACGTTCCTCAAGCAGGACCCGGCCAAGTTGACTCCGGGGCCGCAGGTGATCAAGCCGGAAACCAGCGAGGCGCTGCGCTACATCATGCGGCTCAACGCCGAGAAGGGTTCGGCGCGCAAGGCCGACGTGCCGGGCTATTACGTCGGCGGCAAGACCGGCACGGCCGAGAAGGTGTTCAACGGGCGCTACGTGCATAACCGGCTGTTCACGACCTTCATGGCGGTGATCCCGGCCGACAAGCCGCGCTACCTGTTCGTCACGACCATGGACGAGCCGCAGGGCCTGCCGGAGACCTATGGCTATGCGACCGCGGCCTGGAATGCCGGCGTCGCGACCGGGCGCATCATCGAGCGCGTCGGGCCGATGCTCGACGTGCGGCCGCGCTTCGATCCGCCGGTGCGCCCGTTCCCCGAAATGGTGCGTATCGGCGCCTGGGGCACGCATTGATGCCACGCCTGTCCGAACTCTTCCCCGAGGCCGATACGCGCATGGTCGTCGGGCTGAGCGCCGATAGCCGCGAGGTCAAGCCCGGCTTCGTGTTCGTCGCCGTGCCGGGCGCGAGGGCGAACGGGCTCGCCTATGTGCCGGGCGCGGTAGCCTCGGGCGCCGTCGCCATCGTCGCCGAGGAGAAGCCGGCGGGGTTGCCGGCAAGGGTCGCTTTCGTGCCGGTGCCCAACGCGCGCCTGGCGCTGGCGCAGGCGGCGGCGCGGCTGCATCCGCTCCAGCCCGAGACGATCGTCGCCGTCACCGGCACCTCGGGCAAGACCTCGACCACGGTGTTCGCGCGCCAGATCTGGGCACGGCTCGGCGTGCAGGCGGCGAGCCTCGGCACCATCGGCGTGGTCAAGCCGGATGGCGCGACCTATGGCGCGCTGACGACGCCCGATCCCGTCCTGCTGCACGAGACGCTCGACGGGCTTGCCCGCGAGGGCGTGACGCATCTGGCGATGGAAGCCTCCTCGCACGGGCTCGAGCAGCACCGGCTCGATGGCGTCAGGCTGGCGGCCGGCGCCTTCCTCAACCTGTCGCGCGACCATCTCGACTATCACGGCACGATGGAGGCGTATTTCGCCGCCAAGCTGCGGCTGATCTCGCACCTGCTCGGCCCCGGCCGGCCGGCGGTGATCGCGCTCGGCGCGCCGTGGCGCGAGCCGGCGCTGGCGGCTGCGCGCGCGCATGGGTTGATGCCGATCACCATCGGTGCCGCCGACAGCGACGTCGTGCTGAGCGAGGTGACGCGCACGCCCGCCGGCCAGCATCTCGCGGTCGAGTTCTTCGGACGCCGCCAGACGATTGAACTGCCGCTGATCGGCGATTTCCAGGCGTGGAACGCGCTTGCCGCCGCCGCGCTCTGCGTCGCGACCGGTTCGGACGAAGCCGGGGTCTTCGCGGCCCTTGCCCGTCTCGAGGGCGTGCCGGGCCGGCTCGACAATCTCGGCACGGTCAACGGCGCGGCGGTGATCGTCGATTTCGCGCATAAGCCGGAAGCGATCGTCAACGTACTGGCGGCGCTTCGCCCTTATGCCAAGGGCCGGCTGATCATCGTGTTTGGCTGCGGCGGCGACCGCGATGCCGGTAAGCGCCCGCTCATGGGCGCCGCGGCGGTGGCCGGCGCCGATATCGTCATCGTCACCGACGACAATCCGCGCGGCGAGGTCCCGGTCGCGATCCGGCAGGCGATCATGGCGGCGGCACCGGGCGCCATCGAGATCGGCGACCGCAAACAGGCGATCGGCGAGGCGGTGGCGATGGCGCGGCCCGGCGATATCGTGCTGATCGCCGGCAAAGGTCATGAAACGGGCCAGATCGTCGGAGACACGGTGCTCCCGTTTTCCGATCATCAGGTGGCGCGGGCCGCCATGCAGGAGGCCCGGCAATGAGCATGCTCTGGACCGGCGGCGACATCGCCGCCCAGATGCAGGCGCGCGCGCTCGGTGCGCTGCCGGCCGGCATCGGCGGCCTGTCGATCGACACGCGCAGCCTGCTGCCGGGCGACGCGTTCTTTGCCATCCAGGGCGAGGCGCGCGACGGCCATGATTTCGTCGCCAATGCGTTTGCCGCCGGCGCCGGGCTCGCCGTGGTCGACGAGGCCCATGCCGAGGCGCTTCGCGAATGCGGGCCGCTGCTGGCGGTGCCGGATGTGCTGGCCGGCCTGATCGCGCTGGCGCGGGCCTCGCGCCGCCGCAGCATGGCGCGTATCGTCGCCGTGACCGGCTCGGTCGGCAAGACCGGCACCAAGGAAGCGCTCAAACATGTGCTGGCGCGCCAGGGCGCGACGCACGCTTCGGTCGCCTCCTACAACAACCATTGGGGCGTGCCGCTGACGCTGGCGCGCATGCCGGCTGAGACTGCCTACGGCATCTTCGAAATCGGCATGAACCATTCGTTCGAGATATTGCCGCTTACCGCCATGGTCCGCCCGCATGTCGCGGTGGTGACCACGGTCGAGCCGGTGCATCTGGCGTATTTTCCCGACATCGCGGCGATTGCCGATGCCAAGGGCGAAATCTTCTCCGGCCTGATGCCGGGCGGCACGGCGATCATCAACCGCGACAATCCGCATTTCGCCCGCCTCGCGGCGCACGCGGCCGCGAGCCCGGCCGGGCGCATCGTGACCTTCGGCGCGCATGAGGCGGCCGATATCCGGCTGGTCTCGGCCGGCATCGGGCCTGAAGCGAGCGATGTGTCGGTCACGTTGTTCGGCCGGCCGCTCGCTTACCGCATCGGCAGCCCCGGCCGCCACACGGTGATGAATTCGCTCGCCGTGCTCGGCGCCGTCGCGGCGCTTGGTGGCGATGCGGCGGAGGCGGCGCTGTCGCTTGCCGACCTCAGCCCGCCGGAGGGCCGTGGCGCGCGCGTGCGGCTGCCGCTGGGCGCCGGCGAGATCACGCTGATCGACGAAAGCTACAACGCCAACCCGGCCTCGATGCGCGCGGCGCTTGCCGTGCTGGCGGGGGTGCCGCTCGGCAGCGCCGGCCGGCGCATCGCGGTGATGGGCGACATGCTGGAACTTGGGCCCGAGGCGGCGCGTCATCATAGCGCGCTCGCCGATGCGGTGCGCGAGAACGGCATCGATCTGGTTTTCGCGTGCGGCCCTGAGATGAAGCATCTCTGGGACGGCTTGCCGGCCGCCGGGCGCGGCGCTTATGCGAGCGCCTCGTCGGAACTGGGCGAGACGCTGGTCGCGGCGCTCAGGCCGGGCGATGCGGTGATGATCAAGGGTTCGTTCGGCAGCCGCATGGGGCCGCTGGTCACGCTGCTGAAGCAGCGCCTGGCCGGCGCCACCGCGCAAGGTGCCGGACAGTGAAAGGCCAGGGGTAATGTTCGCTTTCCTGTCGGAGTTCAGCTCACTTTACAGCCCGCTGAACGTTTTCCGCTACATCACCTTCCGGGCGGCGGGCGCGACCGTGACGGCGCTGCTGCTGGTGTTCATGTTCGGCCCGGCGATCATCGCCGCGCTGCGCATCCGGCAGGGCAAGGGCCAGCCGATCCGCGAGGACGGGCCGGAAGGTCACCTTTTGACCAAGAAGGGCACGCCGACCATGGGCGGCCTGATGATCCTGTCCGGGCTGATCACCACCACGCTTCTGTGGGCGAACCTGCGCTCCCCCTTCGTGTGGATCGTGCTGTTCGTGACGGTCGGTTTCGGCGCGATCGGCTTTTATGACGATTATCTCAAGGTCAAGCGCCAGAACCAGGCCGGATTCTCGGGCCGGGCGCGGCTCGCCATCGAGTTCCTGATCGCGTTCATCGCCTGCTACGCCATCTCGATCACGGCGATCAATTCGCCGGCGGCGCCCCATCTTTCGACGTCGCTCGCCGTGCCGGTGTTCAAGGAATGGCTGTTCAACCTCGGCTGGTTCTTCGTGCCGTTTGCCGGTTTCGTCATCGTCGCGGCCGGCAATTCGGTCAACCTGACCGACGGGCTCGACGGGCTCGCCATCGTGCCGGTGATGATCGCGGCGGCGACCTTCGGCGTGATCGCGTACCTCTCGGGCAACTTCCTGTTCGCCAATTACCTGCAAATCCATTTCGTGCCCGGCACCGGCGAACTCGCCGTGGTGCTCGGCGCGCTGGTCGGGGCCGGGCTCGGCTTCCTGTGGTATAATGCGCCGCCGGCCCAGATTTTCATGGGCGATACCGGCTCGCTGGCGCTCGGCGGCCTGCTCGGCACGGTCGCGGTCGCCACCAAGCACGAGATCGTCTTCGTCATCGTCGGCGGGCTGTTCGTGCTCGAGGCCGCCTCGGTGATCATCCAGGTCGGCTCCTACAAGCTCACCGGCAAGCGGGTGTTCCGCATGGCGCCGATCCATCACCATTTCGAGAAAAAGGGCTGGAAGGAGCCGCAGGTCGTCATCCGCTTCTGGATCATCGCCGTGGTGCTGGCGCTGATCGGCCTCTCGACGCTGAAGCTGAGGTGAGGCAATGACACCCTGCACCACCTTCAAGGGCCGGCGCGCGGCGCTGTTCGGGCTCGGCGAATCGGGGCTCGCCACGGCGAGGGCGCTGGTCGCCGGCGGCTGCGACGTACTGTGCTGGGACGACAGCGAGACCGCGCGCGAGCGCGCTGTCGCCGCCGGGCTCAGCGTCACCGATCTTTCGGCCGCCGACTGGAGCGATATCGCCGCGCTGGTGCTGGCGCCCGGCGTGCCGCTGACCCATCCCAAGCCGCATTGGAGCGTCGAGCGGGCGCGGGCGAGCGGCGTCGAGATCATCGGCGATGTCGAATTGTTCTGCCGCGAGCGCATGCTGGCCGCGCCGAACGCGCCTTTCGTCGCCATTACCGGCACCAACGGCAAGTCGACGACCACGGCGCTGATCGGGCATATTTTCGAGAAGGCCGGGTTTGACGTGCAGATGGGCGGCAATATCGGCCGCGCCGTGCTGTCGCTCGAGCCGCCGGCCAACGGGCGCTTCCATGTGCTGGAACTGTCGTCGTTCCAGATCGATCTCGCGCCTTCGCTGCAGCCGACGGTGGCGGTGATGCTGAACATCGCGCCCGACCATCTCGACCGGCACGGCACGCTCGCGCATTACGCCGCCATCAAGGAGCGTATCGTCGCCAGCGCCGAGACGGCGGTCGTCGGCGTCGACGATGCGGCAAGCCGCGCCATGGCCGAGCGGCGCATCGCCGCCGGCCACCCGACGGTGCAGGTTTCGGCCCAGACCGAACTGTCGGCCGGCATCTATGCCGACGGTTCCGTGGTGACGCTGGCGCGCGGCGGGCGCGAGTTGCCGATCGCCGACCTTGCCGGCATCCCCTCGCTGCGCGGCCGCCATAACGGCCAGAACGCGGCGGCTGCCATCGCCGCCGTGTCAACGCTTGGCGTCAACGCGGCCACCATCCGCGAGGCGCTGCCGAGCTTTCCCGGCCTGCCGCACCGCATGGAGGAGGTCGGCCGGCGTGGCCGCGTGCTGTTCATCAACGATTCGAAAGCGACCAACGCCGATTCGACTGAAAAGGCGCTGTCCTCCTTCAACCGCATCTACTGGATCCTCGGCGGCAAGCCGAAGGAGGGCGGCATCACCGCCCTTGCGCCGCTGTTCGACCGCATCGCCAGGGCCTACCTGATCGGCGAGGCGAGCGAGGCCTTTGCCGCGACGCTCGGCAAGGCCGTGCGCCATCAGGCGATGGGGACGCTCGACAAGGCACTTGAGGCCGCCGCCACCGACGCGGCCGAGGACGGCGCGGCCGAGCCGGTGGTGCTGCTGTCGCCGGCCTGCGCCTCCTACGACCAGTTCAAGAATTTCGAGGTGCGGGGCGATGCCTTCCGCAATCTCGTGCGGGCGCTGCCGGGGGTCGAGATGAACGAGCAAGGAGCGATGCCATGATGTCCCGCGCCGAACGCACGCTTTTCGGGGAATGGTGGTGGACGGTCGACCGCTCCATCCTGTTCTGCATCGGTATCCTGATGCTGTGCAGCATCGTGTTCGGCATGGCGGCGAGCCCGGCGGTGGCCGAGCGCATCCATGTCTCGACCTTCCATTTCGTCAATCGGCAGGCGATCTATCTGGTGCCGGCGATCTCGCTGCTGATCCTGACCTCGTTCCTGTCGCCGCGCTACGTGCGGCGCGTGGCGCTGCCGATCTTCCTGATCGGTGTGGTACTGATGGTCGGCACGCTGTTCTTCTCGGCCGATATCAAGGGCTCGCGGCGCTGGATCCTCGGCATCCAGCCGTCCGAATTCGTCAAGCCGGCCTTCGTGGTGATGGCGGCCTGGGCCTTCTCCGAGGGCGCGCGCCGCAAGGACCTGCCCGGCGGCATCATCGCGGTGCTGCTGCTGCCGCTGACCCTGACGCCGCTGGTGCTCCAGCCCGACGTCGGCCAGACCATGCTGCTGGCGACGGTGTGGGGCGGGCTGTTCTTCCTCGCCGGCCTGCACTGGTTCTGGGTCGGCGGGCTGATGGCGGCCGGCTCGAGCGGGCTCTATCTCGCCTACCAGTTCATCCCGCATGTCACGGCGCGTCTCGACCGCTTCCTGGCCGACAAGGGCACGCAGGACACATTCCAGATCGATACCGCGCTCGAAAGCATCACCTCGGGCGGCTGGCTCGGCAAGGGGCCGGGCGAGGGCACGCTGAAGCGCATCCTGCCCGACAGCCATACCGATTTCATCTTCGCGGTCACGGCGGAGGAGTTTGGCATCCTGGTGTGCATCGGCCTGATCCTGGTGTTCGCCTATATCGTGATGCGTGGCTTCTGGCTGTCGCGCCGCAACGAGGACGCGTTCTGCCGTCTGGCGGGCGCCGGCCTGACGCTGCTGTTCGGCCTGCAATCCTGCATCAACATCTCGGTCAACCTGCGGCTGATGCCGCCCAAGGGCATGACGCTGCCCTTCGTCAGCTATGGCGGCTCGTCGCTGATGTCGCTGGCGCTCGGCATGGGCTTCCTGCTCGCCGTCACGCGAAAGCGGCCGCGCGCCGAGATCATCGATCCGTTGCCCTCGCACAGCCTGAAAGTCGCGCCGGCGTGAGGGCAAGCCAATGAGGGTGGGGGCATGAGGGCTGGGCGATGAGCGTTGCCACGATCCTGCTGGCGGCCGGGGGCACCGGCGGCCATCTGTTTCCGGCTGAGGCGCTGGCGCAGGTGCTGAGCGCCCGCGACTGCCGTGTCGAGTTGATTTCAGATCAGCGCGTCGACCAATATGCCAAGGCGTTTCCGGCGCAGGCGGTGCATCGCATCACCGCCGGCACGGTGACGGGCGCGAGCCTCTACGGCAAGCTGCGCGGCATGGTGCGGCTGGCGAGCGGGCTGGTGCAGGCGCGTGGCATCGTCAGGCGCATCAATCCGGCGGTGGTGGTCGGCTTCGGCGGCTATCCTACGGTGCCGCCGCTGCTCGCCGCGGCCTTGTCCGGCTACAAGACCATCATCCACGACCAGAACGCGGTCATGGGCCGGGCCAACCGCTTCCTCGCCAAGCGCGCCACGGCGATCGCCACCGGCTTTCCGCTCAGCGAGGCGGTGTTCCCGGACAAGACCACGCATGTCGGCAATCCGGTCAGGGCGCGCGTGCTCAAGGCGGCGGCGATCCCCTACGCCCCGCCGACCACCGGCGGCATGCTGCATATCCTGGTGTCCGGCGGCAGCCAGGGCGCGCGCGTGATGAGCGACGTCGTGCCGCCGGCCATTGCCGCGCTGCCCGCGGCGCTGAAGGCGCGCGTGGCGCTGGTGCAGCAGGCGCGCGGCGAGGACGAGGCGCGCGTGCGCGCCTTCTACCAACAGGCCGGCATCGAGGCCGAGGTGGCGCCGTTCTTCGCCGACCTGCCCGAGCGCGTCGCCAATGCGCATCTGGTGATCGGGCGGGCCGGCGCCTCGACCGTGGCGGAACTCGGCGTCATCGGCCGGCCGGCGATCCTGGTGCCGCTGCCGGGCGCGCTCGATCAGGACCAGGCCGCGAATGCCCGCGTGCTCGGCGCGGTGGATGCCGCGACCGTGGTGGCGCAGCCGGCCTTCACGCCGGCCTGGCTGACGGACGAACTCACGACGCTGTTCGCCGCTCCGCAGGCGCTTGAGGCCAAGGCGGCGCGCGCGCGCAGCATCGGCATCCCGGACGCCGCCGAGCGCCTCGCCGATCTGGTGTTGCGCGTCGCGATGGCGTAATCCGCACACGAATCCCCTCCCGTTGCCCGAAAGACCTGACCGATGAAACTTCCCCGCGAGCTTGGCGCCATCCACTTTGTCGGCATTGGCGGCATCGGCATGTCGGGCATCGCCGAGGTGCTGCATAATCTCGGCTACAAGGTGCAGGGCTCGGATGCCGCCGACGGCGCCAACGTCAAGCGGCTGCGCGAGAAGGGCATTGCCTGTTTCGTCGGCCACAAGGCGGAGAACGTCGCCGACGCCGTGGTGCTCGTCGTCTCGACCGCGATCAAGCCCGACAATCCCGAACTGATGATGGCGCGCGAGCTGCGCCTGCCGGTGGTGCGCCGCGCCGAGATGCTGGCCGAGTTGATGCGCCTCAAGACCAGCGTCGCCATTGCCGGCACGCATGGCAAGACGACGACGACCTCGCTGGTCGCGACCCTGCTCGATGCCGGCAATTTCGATCCGACCGTGATCAATGGCGGCATCATCAACGCCTATGGCACCAATGCGCGGCTGGGCGCCAGCGACTGGATGGTGGTCGAGGCGGATGAAAGCGACGGCACCTTCCTCAAGCTGCCGGCCGATGTCGCGGTCGTGACCAATATCGACCCCGAGCATCTCGACCATTTCCACACCTATGATGCGATCAAGGCGGCGTTCCGCAGCTTCGTCGAGAACGTGCCGTTCTACGGTTTCGCGGTGATGTGCCTCGATCATCCGGCGGTGCAGGAACTGGTCGGGCAGATCACCGACCGGCGCGTCATCACCTATGGCGAGAACCCGCAGGCCGATTTCCGGCTGATCGACATCGACCTCACCGGCGGGCGCTCGAAATTCACCCTCTTGGCGCGCGACCGCAAGCGCGAAACCGACATCGTCATCCGCGACCTGGTGATGCCGATGCCCGGCCATCACAATGCGCTCAACGCCACCGCCGCGATCGCCGTCGCCTATGATCTCGGCGTGCCCGTCGAGACGATCCGGGCGGCGCTGGCCGGTTTTGGCGGCGTCAAGCGGCGCTTCACCCGTACCGGCGAGTGGAACGGCGCCATCATCTTCGACGATTACGGCCATCACCCGGTCGAGATCGCCGCCGTGCTGCGCGGCGCGCGCGCCTCGACCAGGGGCCAGGTGATCGCCGTCGTGCAGCCGCACCGCTACACGCGGCTATCTTCGCTGTTCAACGATTTCGCCAGCTGCTTCAACGATGCCGACATGGTGATCGTCGCCGAGACCTATGCGGCGGGCGAGGCGCCGATCGAGGGCGCCGACCGCGACCATCTCGTCGCCGGCATCAAGGCGCGCGGCCACCGCAACGTCGTGGCGCTGCCGGGGCCGGAAGCGCTTGCCGGCATCGTCTCGAAAGTCGCCAAGCCGGGCGATTACATCATCTGCCTCGGCGCCGGCTCGATCACCAACTGGGCCTATGCGCTGCCGGGCGAACTGGCCGCGCTGGCCTGAGAAGGGAAGCCATCGATGCCGAACAACCGCGTTCCCCTGATCCGCACCATCGCCATGCCGGCCGATACCAACCCGGCCGGCGATATTTTCGGCGGCTGGCTGATGGCGCATATGGACCTTGCCGGCTCCTCGCTCGCCATCGAGCGGGCGCGCACGCGCGTCGTCACGGCGGCGGTCGAGGCGATGAGCTTTCTGCTGCCGGTGCTGGTCGGCGACGAGGTGAGCTTCTATGGCGAGGTGCTCTCGACCGGCCGCACCTCGATGAAGGTCAAGATCGAGGCGTGGCGGCGCCGGCGCGAGGCGGGGCAAGAATTCAAGGTCACGGAAGCAACCTTCACCTTCGTCGCCATCGGCAAGGACGGCAAGCCGCAGCCGCTGCCGGACCTGTCATGACCCATCCCGACATCACGCCTGCCCTTGCTGCCGCCATGCCCGCCTTGCGCGGGCGCATGCTGGCCAACCAGCCGATGGCGGCGCTGACGTGGTTCCGCGTCGGCGGGCCGGCGCAGGTGCTGTTCACGCCGGCGGATGAGGAAGACCTCGCGTATTTTCTTGAGCGGCTGCCGACCGAGATCCCGGTCTATCCGGTCGGGCTCGGCTCCAACATGATCGTGCGCGATGGCGGCATTCCCGGCGTGGTGATCCGGCTTGGCGGGCGCGCTTTCGGCAGCATCACTATCGAGGACGGCGACAGGGTTCGCGCCGGCACCGCCGTGCCGGATGTTAAGGTGGCGCGTGCCGCCGCCGAGGCCGGGCTCGACGGGCTCGCCTTCTATCGCGGCATTCCCGGCTCGATCGGTGGCGCGTTGCGCATGAATGCCGGCGCGCATGGCGGCGAGACGACCGATTGCCTGATCGAGGCGCGCGCTCTCGACCGGCAGGGCAGGGTTCATGTGCTGCCGCACACCGAGATGAAATTCGTCTATCGCAATTCCGGCGCGCCCGAGGGGCTGGTGTTTACCTCAGCGCTGTTCCAGGCGCGGCCCGGCGACAAGGCGGCGATCGCGGCCGAGATGGATCGCATCACCGAGGCGCGCGAGGCGGCGCAGCCGATCCGCGAGAAGACCGGCGGCTCGACCTTCAAGAATCCGCCCGGCGGCAAGGCGTGGCACCTGATCGACAAGGCCGGCTGCCGTGGCCTGCGCGTCGGCGGGGCGCAGGTCTCGGAACTGCATTGCAACTTCCTGATCAATACCGGCGCGGCAAGCGCCGCCGATATCGAGACGCTCGGCGAGACGGTGCGGGCGCGCGTCAAGGAGACGAGCGGCGTCGAGCTGCACTGGGAGATCAAGCGCGTCGGGGTGGGGTGAGGCGTAGGGTGGGCATGCATGGCATGGCCGCGACGGCGCCGTCCCACCAGTTGTCATTCCCGCGCAGGCGGGAATCTAGAACCGCTGGCGCAAGCGATTCCTGGATTCCCGATCGGCCTAACGGCCGTCGGGAATGACACTAGCCAATCTCACAACCCTCACCCTGAGGGCTGTGAGATGAGTTGTGCGCGACATGGGAGCCGTGAGCGCGACGATCCGAGGCTGGCTTGGTTAAGCGA
Source organism: uncultured Alphaproteobacteria bacterium (assembly GCA_937988775.1). Classification (GTDB taxonomy): domain Bacteria; phylum Pseudomonadota; class Alphaproteobacteria; order Rhizobiales; family Beijerinckiaceae; genus CALKHP01. The sequence goes on along the minus strand of CALKHP010000016.1, from coordinate 85,707 downwards.
TCCGCGCGCATTGCAGTTTTGCCATCAATGCTCCGTTAACTTCGCCGTCACCCCTCGGCCTTAGGCTTGCGGGGCGGAATTGGCGCGAGAAGCGGAGAAGGCCCACCATGAGCAAGCATGTTGCCGTCCTGATGGGCGGCTGGTCCGCCGAGCGGCCGGTGTCGCTGAATTCCGGCAAGGCCTGCGCCGATGCGCTGGAGGGGGCGGGCTTTCGCGTCACGCGCGTCGATGTCGACCGCAGCGTGGCCACGGTGCTCGGCCAACTGAAGCCGGACGTGGTGTTCAACGCGCTGCACGGGCCGTTCGGCGAGGATGGCACCATCCAGGGCATCCTCGAGGTGCTGGGCCTGCCCTATACCCATTCCGGCGTGCTGGCCTCGGCGCTCGCCATGCGCAAGGACCGCGCCAAGATCATCATGGCGGCGGCCGGCGTGCCGGTGGCGCGCGGCGTCACCGCGAGCCGGTTCGAGGTGGCGCGCCGCCATGTGCTGCCGCCGCCCTATGTCGCCAAACCCGTCGCCAACGGTTCGTCCTTCGGCGTGATCATCGTCAAGAAGGACAGGGCGCATCCGCCGCAGGAGGCGGGTCGCGCGGATTGGCCGCTCGGCGAGGAAATGCTGGTCGAGGAATTCATCGACGGGCTGGAACTGACCTGCGCCGTGATGGGCGACAAGGCGCTTGGCGTGATCGAGATCGCTTCGAACACCGGGGAATTTTACGACTACGACGCCAAATATGCGCCGGGCGGGTCAATCCACATATTGCCCGCAAAAATTAAACCAAATGTTTACCAACAGGTCCAAGAAATGGCGTTAACGGCCCACATGGCCCTCGGATGCCGCGGCGTGAGTCGTGCGGACTTCCGGTACGACCCAGCAAGCGACACGCTGGTCTGCCTGGAGGTCAACACGCAGCCCGGAATGACCGAGACCTCGCTGGTGCCGGATCTGGCAGCCCATGATGGGTTATCGTTTGGTGAGCTCGTGACATGGATGGTGGAGGACGCCTCCTTGGATCGTTAACGGCCCTCAGGGGCTTTCTCGCAGCGTCGGCGCTGCGGGCGCTGCTCGGTCGCGCCGAGCGCGAAAGCCCGGAGGACTGGCCGGCACGCCCGGTGCGTGGCGGCCTCCGGCTGCGCAACCTGCAGCGGCTGGTGTGGCCGCCGCGCGGGCTCGGCTCGATCGCGGCGCTTTCCCTTTTCGCCATCGTCGGCGCCACCGGCTTCGTGATGGGCGGCCATCTCGACCGGCTGCGCGCCGAGCATGGCAGCGTCGCCGACATGCTGGCGCGCGCCGCCGGTTTCGGCATCAACGAGATCGTCGTCACCGGCAACAAGGAGCTTTCGCGTGAAGAGGTCGTGGCGCTGAGCGGCCTGTCGGGCCGCGATTCGGTCGCCTTCCTCGATGTCGGCGCGGTGCGCGACACGCTGAAGCGCGAGCCGCTGATCGCCGATGCCGACGTGCGCAAGCTGCTGCCGGACAAGCTCGCCATCAACGTGACCGAGCGCCAGCCCTTCGCGCTGTGGCAGCTCGACGGCGCGGTCAAGGTCATCGCCGCCGACGGCACGGTGATCGACGACCTGCGCGACGAGCGCTTTACCCGCTTGCCGTTCGTGGTCGGGCCGGGCGCCAACAAGCGCGTCAAGGAATATGCCGCCCTGCTCGAGGCGGTGCCGGATATCCGCTCGCAGGTGCGCGCCGGCATGCTGATCGCCGAGCGGCGCTGGACCCTGAAGCTCAAGAACGGCGTCGACGTGAAACTGCCCGAGGAGAACACCGCCGACGCCCTGCGCAAGCTCGCCTTCCTCAACAAGACGGATCGCGTGCTGTCCAAGGACATCATCCTGGTCGACCTGCGCGTGCCGGGCCGCGTCGCCTTCCGCCTGACGGAAGAAGCCGCTGCCGCCCGCAACGCGGCATTCGACAAGAAATACCCATCGAAGGCGAGGAAGCCCACATGAGCCCCACCTTCAGAAACGGCATCACGCCGAAGCTCCGCCCGCTCTCGGCGCGCAAGAGCGCCATCCTGTCGGTGCTCGATATCGGCACCACCAAGGTTGCCTGTCTGGTGGCGCGGCTCGAGCCGGTCGAGCCGAGCCGCGAGCTTGCCGGCCGCACCCACTCCTGCCGCGTGCTCGGCATCGGCCACCAGCGCTCGCGCGGCCTCAAGGGCGGCGTGGTCATCGATCTCGACGAGGCCGAACGCTCGATCCGGCTCGCGGTCGACGCGGCCGAGCGCATGGCCGGCGTGCAGATCGAGAGCGTCATCGTCAACATGACCGGCGGCCGGCTCGGCTCGCAGCATTTCACGGCGCAGATCGCCATTAACGGGCGCGGCGTCTCCGACAGCGATCTTGGTCGCGTCATGGAGGCTGCAACCGCCAGCTCGATCATGCCGGGCCGTTCCGTGCTGCATTCGCTGCCGACCGGCTATGCGCTCGACGGCGCTTCCGGCGTGCGCGATCCCAAGGGCATGATCGGCGACAAGCTCGGTGCCGACATGCATGTCGTCTCGGGCGATACGGCGGCGGCGCGCAACATCTTGCTCGCGGTCGAGCGCTGCCATCTCGGCGTCGAGGCGATGGTGGCGACGCCTTATGCGTCCGGCCTGTCGGTGCTGATCGACGACGAGGCCGAGATGGGCGTCGCCTGCATCGATCTCGGCGGCGGCACGACCTCGCTCAGCGTGTTCGCCGGCGGTGCGCTGGTGCATGCCGATGCGATCGCGGTCGGCGGCCACCACGTCACCATGGATATCGCGCGCGGCCTCAATGCGCGCGTCGGCGATGCCGAGCGCATCAAGTGCCTGTCGGGCTCGTGCATCGACAGCATGTCGGACGATCGCGAGATCATCTGCGTGCCGCAGGTCGGCGAGGATGATCGCGAGGCGGCGAACCACGTCGCGCGCACGCAGCTTACCCGCATCGTCAAGCCGCGCGTCGAGGAAATCCTCGAACTGATCCGCGACCGGCTCAAGGCGTCGGGCTATGCCAGCGAGGCCGGGCGCCGGCTGGTGCTGACGGGGGGCGCGAGCCAGCTCACCGGCCTGCCCGAACTGGCGCGCCGCATCATCTCCAAGCAGGTGCGCATCGGCCGTCCGGTCGGCGTGCATGGCCTGCCCGAATCGGCCAAGAGCCCCGCTTTCGCGGCGACGCTCGGGCTGCTCGTCTACCCGCAGGTCGCGGGGCTTGAACATTTCGAGGCCGGGCGCGCAAGCGCCCATCTTGGAACCGGAACCGACGGTTACTTCTCCCGCGTGGGGCGGTGGCTGAAAGACAGCTTTTAATCCAGACAACCCAAACCCCTGCGCCGCGGCGGGCGCTCATTGCAAGAGGCAGCGACAATGACACTCAACCTGATGATGCCCGATGTGCGGGAACTGAAGCCCCGCATCACCGTGTTCGGCGTCGGCGGCGCCGGCGGTAATGCGGTCAACAACATGATCGAATCCGGGCTGGTCGGCTGCGATTTCGTGGTCGCCAACACCGACGCGCAGGCGCTCAGCCTGACCAAGGCCGAGCGGATCATCCAGATGGGCCTGCAGGTGACCGAGGGCCTCGGCGCCGGGTCGCAGCCCGAGGTCGGCCGTGCCGCGGCGGAAGAGGTGCTCGACGAGCTGCGCGACCAGTTGACCGGCGCGCATATGGTGTTCATCACCGCCGGCATGGGCGGCGGCACCGGCACCGGGGCCGCCCCGGTCGTGGCGCGGGCTGCCCGCGAGATGGGCATCCTCACCGTCGGCGTCGTCACCAAGCCGTTCCAGTTCGAGGGCCTGCGCCGCATGCGGCTGGCGGAATCCGGCATCTGCGAGTTGCAGAAGCATGTCGATACGCTGATCGTCATCCCGAACCAGAATCTGTTCCGCGTCGCCAACGAGCGCACCACCTTCGCCGAGGCCTTCTCGATGGCCGACCAGGTGCTGTATTCGGGCGTGGCCTCGATCACCGACCTGATGGTCAAGCCCGGCCTGATCAATCTCGACTTCGCCGACGTGCGCACCGTGATGCGCGACATGGGCAAGGCGATGATGGGCACGGGCGAGGCGACCGGCGAACGGCGCGCCATCGAGGCGGCGGAGGCGGCGATCGCCAACCCGCTGCTCGACGAGGTGTCGATGCGCGGCGCCAAGGGCCTGCTGATCTCGATCACCGGCGGCGCCGACATGATGCTCTACGAGCTTGACGAGGCCGCGACCCGCATCCGCGAGGAAGTCGACCCCGAGGCCAACATCATCCTCGGCGCCACCAAGGACGAGAGCCTCGACGGCATCATCCGGGTTTCCGTCGTCGCCACCGGCATCGATCGCGAGATCACCGACGAGCAGCCGCTCGCCGCCGACGCCAAGATCGCAGAGGTCGCCCAGCGCCTGCGCGCCCAGGCCGCCGCCCGCGCCGAGGCCGCCCAGCAGGCGACCGTGCTGCCCTCGCCGCTCAACGTGCCGGCGGCCCCGGCCGCGCGCCAGCAGCCCGCCGCTCCCGAGATGCCGGAAGCGCCCGCCGCCGATGGCGATGTGGTCGTGCGCCCGAGCGCGCCGCGCCAGGTGCTGATCATGGACCCGGCCGAGCCGGCGCCTGTCGCCGAGCAGCGTGCCGATGATGGCCCGTTCATCCCGCCGGCGCCCGAGCGCCAGGTCATCCGCCCGGTGCGCATGCCGAGCGTCGACGAGTTGCCGCGCCCGGCCCGCAGCCAGATGCAGCAGGCGCCCGCGCCCGAGGCGATGCCGGCCCATGCCGCGGAAGCCAAGCGCATGACGCTGCTGCAGCGCCTTGCCGCCGTCGGCCTTGGCCGGCGCGAGGAGGAGCATGCCCAGGAGGCGCCGCGCCAGGCCCGTCAGGAGCCGCATCATGAGCCGGCGCCGCTGCCGCGCCCGGTGGCGCCGTCGCCGGTGCATGCCGAATATGCCCGGCGCCCGGCACCGCAGCAGGCCTATCGCCCGGCCGAGGGGCGGCTCGACCAGCATGGTCGCCAGCCGGCGCCGAATCGCCCGGCGGAGGACGATCAGCTCGAAATCCCGGCCTTCCTGCGGCGTCAGGCAAACTGACGCTGCCAGAGTGTGACGAGATCAAGGCCCCGGCGGGTGACGCCGGGGCTTTATTCTGTTGAATAACAATGGGTTGCGCAGACAGGCGAAACGTGTGCCCCGATGGCCGAAACGTGTAACACAGCGTCACAAAGCGTGATTTTGCCAGACTCGGCCACGGCACTATGTTGCGCTCGACCAGCAAGGGCGATGACGCGCCTGGCTGGCGCGCCGGAGAGCGCAGCGGCCGCGGAACATGGCGGTACGTGCTCCAAGGCGCGGGACAAGAAACGGAGCGTCAGCCAGCCGGCCCACCCTGGGGCAGGCAAAGCGGCGGGCGATTCCGAAAAGGGATATCGGATTTTGAGACAAGCAACCCTCCGCGATCGTGTCACCCTCGAAGGTGTCGGCGTCCATAGCGGAAAACCCGTTCGTCTCGTGCTTCACCCAGCCGATGCCGGCAGTGGCATCTGGTTCCTGCGCACCGGGCTTGCCGATGGCGGGCGCGAGCATCTGATCGCGGCCAGGCATTACGCCGTCGGCGCGACCAAGCTGTGCACGGTTCTGCGCGACGAGAGCGGCGCTTCCGTGGCGACGGTCGAGCATCTGATGGCGGCGCTGGCCGGCCTCGGCATCGACAATCTCACCATCGAGATCGACGGCCCGGAAATGCCGATCCTCGACGGGTCGTCGGCGCCCTTCGTCGCGGCGATCGATCAGGTCGGCATTGTCGAGCAGGCGTCGTACCGGCGCTTCATCAAGGTGCTCAAGCCGGTGCGCGTCGAGGAAGGCGCGGGCTTTGCCGAGCTTCGCCCGGCCGACAAGGGCTTCAAGCTCGATGTCGAGATCGATTTCGACACGCCGCTGATCGGCCGCCAGCGCCGCATCACCACGCTGACGCCGCAGGTGTTCCGCCGCGAGATCGCGCGCGCCCGCACCTTCGGCTTCATGCGCGATGTCGAGATGGCGTGGAAGAACAATTTCGCGCTCGGCGCCTCGCTCGACAACACCGTGGTGATCGGCGAGGACCGTATCGTCAACCCGGAAGGCCTGCGCTGGGCGGACGAGTTCGTGCGCCACAAGACGCTCGACGCCATCGGCGATCTCGCCTTGTCGGGCGCGCCGTTGCAGGGGCTGTACCGCAGCTACCGGCCGGGCCACACGCTGAACGCCAAGGTGCTCGCCAAGCTGATGGAAGATCGCACGGCCTATGCGCTGGTCGACGAGCGTCCGGTGCGCGAGAGCGGCCATGCCGGCGTGGTGATGACGGCACCGGCCTTCGCGCCCGAGACCAACTGACATCGAAATCGCGGACGGTTCGGCGGGTTGGACCGCCGAGCCGGTTTGCCGCGTATTGCCAAGCGGGAACATTCGCGCGCAAGACTTGTGCGCGATGCGCGCGGAGCCGAAATCCCCGCTTGCCGAAGCGAGGGCGTCGTGGCACTTTCCGCCCCGTTTTGGCAGGGTGGCGTTATCTGTGCGTGCTCGCGTATTCGCGGGGCGCGCGCGAGAACAAGGTCTGGAGTAGGAATGTCGGTTCGTGTTTCGCGCAGCATGTTGCCGCGGCTCGCCATCCTGGTCGTGGCGGCCTTGCCGCTTGCCGCCTGCGAGACGATCTCCAGCATCAATCCGTTTGCGGATAAGGGCGCCAAGAGCGATATCGGTGAGGATCAGCCGGCCGACAAGCTGTTCAATGACGGCCTGGCCCGGCTGCAAAAGGACCGCTACGAGGACGCCAACAAGAAGTTTTCCGAGCTCGACAAGCAGTATCCCTATTCAGGCTGGTCGCGGCGCGGCCTGCTGTTGAGCACCTATTCGTCCTATCAGGGCGGCGACTATTCCGAGGCGATCAACTCGGGCAAGCGCTACGTGCAGCTTTACCCGGCGACGCCCGATGCGGCCTATGCGCAGTATCTCGTCGGCATGTCGTATTTCAACCAGATCCCGGACGTGACGCGCGATCAGGAGCGCAGCGCGAAGGCCCTGCAGGCGATGGACGAATTGCTGCGGCGCTGGCCGAAATCCGAATATGCGGACGATGCCAAATATCGCGTCGCCGTGGCGCGCGACCAGCTCGCCGGCAAGGAAATGACGGTCGGGCGCTACTATCTGCAGCAGCGCAACTATACCGGCGCCATCAACCGCTTCCGCGACGTGCTGGTGAAATACCAGACGACGCGCCATGTCGAGGAGGCGCTCGAGCGCCTGACCGAAGCCTATATGGCGCTCGGTATCGTCGACGAGGCGCAGACCGCCGCCGCGGTGCTCGGACATAACTTCCCCGAGAGCAAATGGTATAAAGATGCCTATGCCCTGCTGCAGTCCGGCGGCACCGAGCCGCGCGAGAACAAGGGGTCCTGGATCAGCCGGGCCTTCCGCGGCGCCGGCAGCATCGTCGGGCTTTAGGCCGGCCGCAGGCGGGGTGCGCTTCGGGCGCGCCGCGCGCGTCCGCGTGAGCCGGCGATGCTGATCCAGCTCGCGGTGCGTGACATCGTCCTGATCGACCGGCTCGACCTCGCTCTCGCGGCCGGCATGACGGTGCTGACCGGCGAGACCGGCGCCGGCAAATCCATCCTGCTCGATGCGTTCAGCCTGGCGCTTGGCGGCCGCGGCGATGGCTCGCTGGTGCGCGCCGGCGCCAAACAGGGCCAGGTCACGGCGGTGTTCGACCCGCCGCCTGACCACCCGGCGCTGCGGCTTGCCGCCGAGGCCGATATTCCGATCGATGGCGACCTGATCCTGCGCCGCGTGCAACTGGCCGACGGGCGCACGCGCGCCTTCGTCAACGACCAGCCGGTCAGCGTGCAGGTGCTGCGCGGCATTGGCGAGATGCTGGTCGAGATCCATGGCCAGCATGACGACCGGGCGCTGATCGATGCGGTGACGCATCGCGGCCTGCTCGACGCGTTTGGCGGGCTCGGCGACAAGGTCGCGGCGCTGACGATGCTGTGGCGCGACTGGCGCGCGACCGAGGCGCAACTGGCCGAGAAACAGGCGGCGATCGCCAAGGCGGCGGCTGACGCCGATTACATGCGCCATGCGGCGGCCGAACTTGCCAAGCTTGGCGCGGAACCCGGCGAGGAGGATGCGCTTGCCGCGCGCCGCACGGCGATGCAGCAGGCGGAAAAGGTGACGCAGGACCTGCGCGACACTGGCGAGTTGCTCACCGGCCAGCAGGCGCCTGGACCGGCCTTCGGCAATGCGATGCGGCGGCTCGAGCGGCGCGGCGTACAGGCGCCGGAACTGATCGAGCCGGTGGTGAAGGCGCTCGACGTGCTGCTCGTCGCCTATGACGAGGCGGCGCGCAGCGTCGATGAGGCCCTGCGCGCCGCCGCTTTCGAGCCGGGCGAACTCGAAACGGTCGAGGAGCGGCTGTTCGCCTTGCGTGGCGCGGGGCGCAAATATGGCGTGCCGGTCGATGGGCTGGCCGCGCTCGCGGAGAAGTTCGAGGCCGATATCGCGGCGCTCGAGGCCGGCGAAACCGCATGCGCCGTGCTTGAGGCCGAGACGGCGCGACTGGCTGCCGCCTATGCCACGGCGGCGGGCCAACTCACCGCGTCGCGGCGCAAGGCGGCGGCTGCGCTCGACAAGGCGGTCAACGCCGAACTGCCGCCGCTCAGGCTCGAGCGCGCTCGTTTCGTGTGCGAACTTGGCGAGGCGGCGCCCGGCCCGGAGGGGCATGATCGCGTCGAGTTCTGGGTCCAGACCAACCCCGGCACGCGGCCCGGCCCGATGATGAAGGTCGCCTCCGGCGGCGAACTCTCGCGTTTCATGCTGGCGCTGAAAGTGGCGCTCGCCGATCGCGGCTCGGCGCCGACGCTGGTGTTCGACGAGATCGATTCCGGCGTCGGCGGCGCGGTGTCCGATGCGATCGGCCAGCGGCTCGGGCGCCTGGCCGACACGGTGCAGGTGCTGACCGTGACGCATGCGCCGCAGGTCGCGGCGCGCGCCGACAGCCACCTGCTGATCGCCAAGCAGGCGATTGCCGGCGAGGACCGCGTCGCGACGCGCGTTTCGCCGCTGGCGCCGGCTGAGCGGCGCGAGGAGCTGGCGCGCATGCTGGCCGGCGAGACCGTGACGGCGGAAGCGCGCGCTGCCGCCGAGAGGCTGTTGCATGGCGCGCAGAGCGCTATAACGGCGTCATGACTGCGCCGATTCCTTCCGTGGCCGATCTCAGCGCCGAGCAGGCGGCGGCCGAGCATGCCCGCCTCGCCACGGAAATCACCGGCCACGACCAGCGCTATTACCAGGACGATGCGCCGACCGTGTCGGATGCCGAATACGATGCGCTGCGCCGGCGCTATGACGAGATCGAGGCGGCGTTTCCAGCGCTCTCCGGCGCCGACAGCCTGACGCGCAAGGTCGGCGCGGCGCCATCGGAAAAATTCGCCAAGGTGCGCCATGGCGTGCCGATGCTGTCGCTGTCGAACAGTTTCAGCGATCAGGATGTACTGGATTTCGTCGGCCGCATCCGGCGCTTTCTCGATTGGCCGGCGGACAAGCCGCTCGGCTTCACGGCGGAGCCGAAGATCGACGGCCTGTCATGCAGCCTGCGCTACGAGAACGGCAGGCTGGCCGTGGCCGCGACGCGCGGCGATGGCAGCGAGGGCGAGGACGTCACCGCCAATGTCCGCACCATCGCCGAGATCCCGCAACGCCTGAAGGGCGCCGACGTGCCCGAGATCTGCGAGATCCGGGGCGAGGTCTATATGGCCCATGCCGATTTCGCCGCGCTGAACGCGCGCCAGGCCGAGGCGGGCGCCAAGGTGTTCGCCAATCCGCGCAACGCCGCCGCCGGCTCGCTGCGCCAGCTCGATGCCAGCATCACGGCGCGGCGGCCGCTGCGCTTCTTCGCCTATGCCTGGGGCGAGATGAGCGCCATGCCGGCCACGACCCAGATGGAGATGGTCGCGGCCTTCGCGCGCTTCGGCATGCCGGTCAATCCGCTGATGCGGCTGTGCGGCGGCGCCGAGGAACTGGTGGCGCATTACCATGCCATCGAAGAGATGCGCGCCGATCTCGGCTACGATATCGACGGCGTCGTCTACAAGGTCGACGACCTCGCGTTGCAGGGCCGGCTCGGCTTCGTCGCGCGCTCGCCGCGCTGGGCGAGCGCCCATAAATTCGCGGCCGAGAAGGCGCAGACCGAGCTCACCGCCATCGAAATCCAGGTCGGCCGCACCGGCGCGCTGACCCCGGTCGCCAAGCTGAAGCCGGTCACCGTCGGCGGCGTCGTGGTCTCGAACGCCACGCTGCATAATGCCGATGAGATCGCCCGGCTGGACGCCCGTATCGGCGACACGGTGATCGTGCAGCGCGCCGGCGACGTCATCCCGCAAGTGCTCGCCATCGTGCCGGAGCGCCGGCCGGCCGGCGCCGAGCCCTATGAATTTCCCACCATTTGCCCGTGTCACCTCAAGACGCCGGTGATGCGCGAGACGACCGGCACCGGTGAGGAAACCAAGGTGCGGCGCTGTTCGGGCGAGTTCGCCTGTCCCTTCCAGCGCGTCGAGCATTTGCGGCATTTCTGCTCGCGGCGCGCTTTCGACATCGAGGGGCTCGGCGAGAAGCAGATCGCGTTCTTCTACGACAAGGGGCTGCTCAAGGAGCCGGCCGACATCTTCACGCTGGAGGCGCGCGACAAGGCGAGCCTGACGAAAATCGAGAATTTCGAGGGTTTCGGCAAGACCAGCGTGCGCAACCTGTTCGCCGCCATCAACGAGCGCCGCGATATCGCGCTCGAACGCGTGATCTATGCGCTCGGCATCCGCCATGTCGGCGAGACCACGGCCAAGGTGCTGGCGCGCGCCTATGGCAACTGGGGCGCCTTCCACCAGGCAGCGCTCGCCATTGCCGGCGGCGACGCGGCGGCGGCGGCCGAGATGGATGCGCTCGACCAGATCGGCGAAACGGTGGTCGAGGCCGTCGCCAAGTTTTTCGCCGAGGAACACAATCTCGGCATGGTCGAGCGGCTGGCGGCCGAACTGAGCGTGCGCGACGCCGAGAAGCCGAAGCAGGATACGGCGGTCGCCGGCAAGACGGTGGTGTTCACCGGCAGCCTCGAGCGCATGACGCGGGACGAGGCCAAGGCGCGCGCCGAGAGCCTCGGCGCCAAGGTGTCCGGTTCGGTGTCGAAGAAGACCGATATCGTCGTGGCGGGGCCGGGCGCCGGCTCGAAGCTCGACGCCGCCCGCACCCTCGGCATCCAGATCATGAGCGAGGACGAGTGGCTGGCATTGATCGGTTGAGTGTAAAAGGCGCGTGATCGCCAAAGGATGGGCCTATTCCGGCCACGCTGCTGCGGGTAGATTGCACGTCCCTCAGCCCTTATCGTGAGCTTGCCTGGCTGAAGTTGGATTTTTTGCCTGTTCCACCTCATCCTGGGCCTGTCGAAGGATGTTCCAGTTCGCGCCGGATTGCGCTGGATCCAGCATCCTTCGACAGGCTCAGGATGAGGGCGTGAGAAGAAGAGGACGGACCAAGATGAGCGAAAACGCGCAAGCCCTGACCATCGACGTGGTGTCGGACGTGGTCTGCCCGTGGTGCTTCATCGGCAAGCGCCGCCTTGAGGCGGCCCTGCGCCTGCGGCCGGATGTGCCTGTCGTGATCAACTGGCGGCCGTACCAGCTCGATGGCACCATCCCGCCCGAGGGCATGGCGCGCGCCGCCTATATGCAGGGCAAGTTCGGCAGCGCCGAGAAGGTGGCGGAGATCCACGCCCGCATCACGGCCGTCGGCGCGGCCGAGGGCATCGCCTTCGCCTTCGAGCGCATCACCCGTTCGCCGAACACGCTCGATGCGCATCGCCTGATCCGCTGGGCGCACGGGCTCGACAGGCAGGAGGCGGTGGTCGAGGCGCTGTTTCGCGGCTTCTTCATCGACGGGCGCGATCTCAGCGACCGCGACACGCTGATCGCCATCGGCGCCGAATGCGGCATCGATGCCGCGATGCTGCACGAATTCTACGAGACGGAAGCCGATATCGACACCGTGCAGGACGAGATCGCCACGGCGGGCCGGCTCGGCATTCGCGGCGTGCCGTTTTTCATTTTCGGCGGCACACATGCGGTTTCGGGCGCCGAAGCGCCCGAGACGCTGGCCAATGCCATCGACCAGGCGCGCGCGGCCGGGGCCGAAGCCGCGGCCCACGCGGCGGAGTAACGCCTACGGGATGGCGCGCCGGCCCCATTCGGCGGCCGTGAGGGAAAACAGGCCCCAGAATACGATGATCGCCGCCATGGGCAGCGCGCTCTCGGTGCTCCACACCGCGGCGAAATAGCTGGAAACGCCGCTGATGCCCAGTTGCAGCGCGCCTGTCAGCCCGGAGGCGGCGCCGGCGGCGGCCGGGTTGACGCTGACGCTGCCGGCAATGGCGTTCGGCATGATCAGGCCGTTGGCGATTTCCATCGCTATGGCGGGCAGGAACAGCGCGAGCGGGTGGACGACGCCGAACAGGACCAGCACCAGAAGCGCCAGCGTGATGGCGACCGAGGCGAGATTGCCGAGCCGGATCATGCGGTCGATGCCGAGCCGGCGGCTGAGGCGGCCGGAGAGGAAGTTGCCGAACATATAGCCGAGCGCGATCATCGTGAACCAGAAGCCGTATTCCTGCGGCGGCATGCGCAGCAACTCGATGGTGACGAAGGGCGCGGCGCCGAGAAACGTGAAGAACATCGCCGAGCTGCCGGCGGTCGCCCCGGCATAGCCGAGGAAGCGGCGATCGCGCAGCAATTCGCCGGAGCGCGTGAAAACCAGGCGCACCGTGGCGCCATGCGCGGCGATGGGGCGCGTTTCGTGCAGGATGAGCACGGTCAGCACCAGCCCGGTCAACCCGAGCATGGCGCAGGCGAGGAAGATCGAGCGCCAGCCGAAGGTCGCGTCGAGAAATGCGCCGATCGTCGGCGCCAGCATCGGCGCCACCACCATGCCCATGCTGACATAGCCGATCATCGCCGCCGCCGCGTCGCGATGGTAGAGATCGCGCACGATGGTGCGGGCGAGCGTCAGCCCGGCGGTGGCGCCGAACGCCTGCAACACGCGCAGGGCGATCAATTGCTCGATATTGGCGGCGAAGGTGGCAGCAAGGCTCGAGACGACATAGAGCGCGATGCAGCTGATCAGGACCGGCCGGCGCCCGAAGCGGTCGGCGAGCAGGCCGATGAAAAGCTGCGAAATCGCCTGCGCGATCAGGAACAGCGACATGGTGAGCTGCACCATCTCGCGCGTCGTGCTGAGCGTCGAGACGAGGCCCGGCATCGAGGCCATCAGGATGTTGAGCGCCAGCGGCCCCATCATCGAGACGAGCACGAGCACTGGCAATGTCAGCGGGGAATGGGCCGGTGGGGCGGGCGCGTGCATGGGTCCGTCGGGCAGGGGCGGCCGAAATGGCGTCGTCGGAGAACCTGCCAGAGCCGCTGCCCGGCGACAAATTCAAAAATGTGACGGGTGGGGCAGGGTCGTAGGGGGGAGCGCTTAAAGCGGCGCGGTCGCCTGTTCGAGCCAGGCGCGTACCGCGCCCTCGACGAGCGGGCCGATCTCGGTGAGCACGCGGGCGTGGTAGGCGTCGAGCCAGCGGCGCTCGTCGCGCGTCAGCAGGCGCGGCACGATCAGGCGCCGGTCGATCGGCGCCAGGGTCAGCGTCTCGAAGCCATACATGGTGCGCTCGGCGCCGCGGATGGTGCGCGGCTCGACGACGAGCAGGTTCTCGATGCGGATGCCGAAGGCGCCTTCCTTGTAGTAGCCCGGCTCGTCCGACAGGATCATGCCGGGCAGGAGCGGCGCGGCGCCGGCCTTCGAGATGCGCTGCGGCCCCTCATGCACCGAGAGGTAGCTGCCGATGCCATGGCCGGTGCCGTGCTCGAAATCGAGCCCGGCCTGCCACAGGAACTGGCGCGCGAAACTGTCGAGCTGCGCGCCGCTGGTGCCCTTGGGGAACACGGCGCGGGCGATGGCGATCATGCCCTTGAGCACGCGGGTGTTGCGGTCGCGCATGCGCGGGCTCGGCTCGCCGATGGCGATGGTGCGGGTGATGTCGGTGGTGCCGTCCTCGTATTGCGCACCGGAATCGATCAGGTAGATGCCGGGGCCGATAGCGCGGTTGGAATGCTCGCTGACGCGGTAATGCGGCAGCGCCGCATTGGGGCCGGCGGCCGAGATCGAGGGAAAGGACAGGTCCTTCAGCTTGCCGGTGGCGGCGCGAAACTCTTCCAGCTTCACGGCGGCGGAAATCTCGGTCAGCCCGCCTTTCGGCGCCTCCGTGTCGAACCAGTGCAGGAAGCGCACTATCGCCGCACCGTCGCGCCGGTGCGCCGCGCGGCTGCCGGCGATCTCGACCGGGTTCTTGGCCGCCTTCATCAGCGCGATCGGGTCCTTGCCGATATCGGCCGTGCCGCCGGCCTGCTCGATGGCGTATTTCAGCTTGACGCCGGCGGTCGCGGCATCGAGGCGCAGCCGTTTGCCGGCCGCGCCGAGTTCGCGCAGGGCGTCGCCGAGCGTCGCCGGCTCGGCGATGTCGGCAAGGCTCGAAAGCTCGACGCGAATGGTGTTGGAGAGCTTGCGCGCATCGAGGAACAAGGTCGGCCGGCCCTCCGCCGGGATCAGGCCGTAGCCGAGCGGCAGCGGCGTGTGGCCGACATCGCCGCCACGGATGTTGAAGGCCCAGGCCATGGCATGCGGGTCGCTGACCAGCAGCGCGTCGCAGCGCTCCTCGCCCAGTGCGGCGCGGATGCGCGCGAGCTTGGCGGCGGCCTCCTCGCCGGAAAATTCCAGCGGGTGCAGCGTGATCGCGGCCGCCGGCGGCTCCGGCCGCTCGCTCCACACGGCGTCGATCGGGTTGCTGTCCACGGCGACGAGCGTGGCGCCGGCGCGCTGGGCGGCGGCGCGATAGCGGGTGGCCTCGTCCAGCGTGTGCAGCGCCGGATCGAAGCCGAGGCGCTTGCGCGCGCCGAGATGGCTCGCGATCCAGGCTTCCGGCGTGGTTTCGGGGATGACCACGACCTTGAAGCTCGCCGGGTCGGTCTGCTCGCGCGCCTGCAGCGTATAGCGCCCGTCGACGAACAGCGCCGCCTTGCGGGCCAGCACGATGGCGAGGCCGGCCGAGCCGGTGAAGCCGGTCAGCCAGGCGAGCCGGGCTTCGGAGGCCGGCACATATTCGCCCTGGTGCTCGTCGCCGCGCGGCACGAGGAAGCCGTCGAGCTTCTGTGCGGCGAGCGCCTCGCGCAGCGCCGCAAGATGGATCGGGCCCTCGCTGGGGTCGGAATGCACGGTGAAACTCTGCAAGGCGCTGCGTGACATGCGACAAGACATGCCACGGAAACCGGCATTCCTCAATCGTCGATCAAGCTGGTGCTCGCGGCCGTTGCGCGCGCATTGTCATTCGTTCAGCGCATTGCTTGGCTGGCGTGATCGGCGTGTCATGCGTTCGTTGCATGACCGACATGCCGCGCCATCTCTTGTTGCGGCGCACAAACTGCTTATGTTCAGGGCAACGGATCGCGGGGGTCCAAGGTTTCCCGCGGCGTCCCGAACACGAGCAGGAGTTGGACCGATGACCTATATCGCACATGATGCCCGTCTGGTTCCGGAAGCTTTCGAGAGCAACCGTTCGCAGAAGGCCCCGAAGCAGGGTTTTTGGAATAAGCTGATGAAATCGTTCGTCGAGGCGCGCCAGCGGGCGGCCGAGCGCGAGATCGCCCGCTACATTGCCCTCAATGGTGGCGCCTTGACGGATTCGCTCGAGCGCGAGATCAGCCGGCGCTTCGAGATGCAGCGTTTCTAACCGTCCGCCATGCCCGGCGGGGCCGCTGAGCGGCCCCGTTGCGGCGCAGCAAAAGCGTCACCCAGCCCTCGATATCGCGGCGGCGTGCCAATGCGAAGCCATGGGGGCGATAGGCCGATAAAATGCCGGGCACGTCGCGCGGCAACAGGCCGGAAAGCACCAGTTCGGCATCGCCTCCGGCAAGGGCCGTGAGCGAGGGCGCCATCAGGCGCAGCGGCCGCGCCAGGATATTGGCAAACATCAGATCATAGGGCGCCTGTGCCCGCATGGCGGCGCCGCGCACGCCAATCGCCGTCACCGGCCTGACATAGGCCGCCGCCGCGTTGGCGCGGGCGTTTTCGCGCGCCGTCAGCGTCGAGATCGGGTCGATGTCGCCGGCCACGACCCGTTGGCGCAGGGCGCGCGCCGCCGCGATGGCGAGCACGCCCGTGCCGGTGCCGACATCGGCGACGCGCCGGGGGCGGCGCTGCTTGAGGATGGCATCGAGCATCAGCAGGCAGCCGCGCGTCGTGCCGTGATGCCCGGTGCCGAAAGCGAGCGCGGCCTCGATCTCGATGGCGATGTCGTTGGCGCGGATGCCGGCGCGGTCATGCGCGCCATGCACGAGGAAGCGCCCGGCGCGCACCGGCGCAAGGCCGGCGAGCGAGGCCTCGACCCAATCCTTGGCCTCGAGGCGGGAAAACACCAGCGCGCTCGCGGCCTGCGGATCGACGATCTCGGCGACGAGGGTGCGGATGGCGGCTTCGTCGGGCGGGTATGCGAAATAAACCTCGAGCGCCCAGCTGCTGCCATCGGGCAGTTCGAAGGCGGCCGCCGCCGTCTCCTCGGGATCGAGCGCCTCGGACAGGATATCGGCCACGGCGCGCGCTGTGCGCTCGTCGGCGGCGAGGCGGCAGACGCTGGTGGCGCTGTTGGGCAGGAGACCTTCACGCATGCGATCAAGCCGTTAGATTACACTATTGACCGGGAGCAATCGGCCGGGCGACATGAAAAAAGGCGCCTCGCGGCGCCTTTTTCGTTTCAGCCGCGTTGGGCTTACTCTTCGGCGGCGGCGAGATTGCCGGCCGAGGTCTTGCCCGAACGCGGGTCCGAGACGAGCTCGTAGTTGAGCTTCTGGCCTTCGCGCAGATCATACATGCCGGCGCGCTCAACGGCGCTGATATGCACGAAAACGTCCTTCGAACCATCGGAGGGGGCGATGAAGCCATAGCCCTTCTGGGCGTTGAACCATTTGACGGTACCTGTGGCCATGGGGGTAGTCCTTCTTCTGTGCGCGACATGCGCGCGACCGCTCAGATGCGCCATGACGCGCAAACCTGTTTCGACAAGTCGATATTTTGGGGAGGGGTCTTCTGAACGTCTACCCATGCCAAGGCTGGGCGGCCCAATAGTCCGGCCAAAATCGAGCCTACAGCATACAGGGAATTACGGCTTTCGCAAGGCAACCCGGCGTGTCGGTGCATTTATCGTGAAATCGCGCTGGTATGGCCCGGAAAGCGACTTTCCTTCGCCGTAATCCGATGGAGTTCTGATGCAACCGGCACAGTCCGTACCGGCAATCGAGCAATCACGGAAAAAATCCATGATGACCATCGGCAAATCTCTTGGCGTCTCTCTTGGTGTCGGCAAATGTCTCGGCATCATCTGCCTCGGCGGCATGCTGGCGAGCGGCGCCGCGTTCGCGCAGGCCGCGGCTCCCGCGCCGGCCGCCAAGGCCGCGCCAACGATGAAAACTGCGCCCGCCGCGAAGGCGGCACCGAAGGAGCGCAGCGCGATTTCCAAGAAATGCTCGGCCGATGCCGATGCCAAGAAGCTGCACGGCAAGGAGCGCAAGACGTTCCGCGCCAACTGCATGAAAGAAGGCAAGGCGGGCTGAGGCCTACTCCACGACCCGGCGGGTGCCCGGCCTTGACCCGGGCATTCCAGAGCGTTTCAGGCTGAAAGGATCAGCTTGTAGCCTTCGTGGCTGCTTACGAAGCCGAGCTTCTCGTAAAACCTGTGCGCGTCGGCGCGCGCCTTGTCGGTGGTCAACTGGACGAGGCTGCAACCCCTAGCCTTGCAGCGCGCGATGGCCCATTCGAACATCTGCTGGCCGAGCCCGGCGCTGCGATAGGGCGCGGCGATGCGCACCGCCTCGATGAGCCCGCGCCATGCGCCCCGGCGCGCGATGCCGGGGATGAACGACAATTGCAGCGTGCCGACGACCTCAGTGCCGGCGACCGCGACCACCAGTTGCTGGTTCGCATCGGCCGCGATGGCGGCAAATGCATCCAGGTAGCGCTGGTCGAGCGGCAGGCCGGGGGATTCGCGCGACCTTCCCAGTTTATCGTCGGCCAGCAGGTCGACAATATCGGCCAGGTCCGCCGCGACGGCGGTGCGAAACGCGATCGGTTCTATGGCGATGCTCCCTTGTTTCAAACGCCGAGTTTTGTAGCGCTACCCTGGCACGGAAAGCGCTGCTCCAACATCAGGGAACAATACCCCGGCAGGCCCAGGCGACGTTGGCAAAGGACCTCGGGCCATCTGGCCGGCCGGCCTCGTAGGCATCGCGCACGGCGACGGCGGTTCGCGCCTGCTCCGCCGCGTCCAGCGTCGCGATATATTGGCCCAGCGGTCCTTCGCCGGCGGCAATCGGTGCCCAAAAGTCGTCGAAGTTCTGATAGTCCATGCGGATCATCAACTCGGTTTCCGTAACGTCCGCGAGCGCCTGCTCGCTAAACGTCCGCTTCATTTCGCCCGGCTGCATCATCGGCTGGAAGCAATAGCGGTTGCGTAGCTGGCGCCCGCGCTCACTGAGGGCTGCCACCGTATCGACCATCATGCGCATGCCGGGCATGCCGCCAAGATGGTCCCACACGACAGCTGCGACGACGCCGCCCGGCCGCACGACGCGGCGCATCTCGGCGACGGCCTTGCCGGCTTCTGGCACGAAATGAAGCACGAGCAGCGCCAACGCGCCGTCGAACGCATCATCCTTGAAGGGCAGGGCGCAGGCGTCCGCCTGCTGGATAGTGATGCGCGGATCGGTGTTGCGCCGTTTCGCCGTCTCGACGAAAACCGGAGAATAGTCGATGGCGCTGATCGCGGCGAGGTCAGGGACCTTCGCCAGCGTGAAGGTCAGGCTACCGGTGCCGCAGCCGACATCGAGAACATTGCCGCCTTTGGCAAGCCGCGCGAAGTCGATGAACAGGGGCGCGAGTTTCCGGCTCCAGCGGCCCATGAGTTGCTCATAGCCAGCCGCATCGTGGACACTGAAGCTTGATGTCATCGAAGCCTCCATGTTCCGTGCATGCTAGACCCCGACAGGGTGCTTGCCAAGGCAGGCCGGGGCATTCCGTTCTGATCGGAAAACACCCCAGCTCAGGCCTGTACTCAACCTGCGAACGGGTCGAGCGGTTTACCGGGCGCTGAAATGGCGCCGTTCAACGGCCGGCCTATGGACGGCTCTTGTCCTTCTTGTCGATTAGGACCGCCTGTTGCCATCGGCTTGGCGCCTTGTCGGTGCGGTGAATGCAGCCGACCCAACAGCAAGGCCGCTTCTTTCCTTCCAGCAATTCGTCGCGGGTTCGCTCGATGCGACGCTGGCGCGTCACCGTCTGTTTCGCGTCTTCGACCCAGCAGATGAACTCATTGCGGCCGAGAGGCGTGAGGCTTTCCCATAACGCCAGGACTTTCGAATCCGATCGGACCGCTGCCTGAAGGTCTTCGCCTGCTTCATGGACAGTGCCGTGGAGAAACGCGTTCGTCACAAGACCTCCTGAAATGCTGAGCTGTCGCCCGGCCCGCTTCGGGTTCACCCCGCCTGCAAGAAACTCTCCAGCACCATCTTGCGGCCGGCCTTGTCGAAATCGACGGTGAGTTTGTTGCCGTCGACGGCCGAGACGGTGCCGGGGCCGAATTTCTGGTGGAAGACGCGGCCGCCCTTGCCGAAGCGCGAGGCGGAGCCGGTCGATTTGGCGAGCACTTCGCCCTCGATCGTCATGGCGCCGCGGCCGGGCTGGGCAGGCGGCTCGCGTCGGAAGGCATCGCGGTTCTTCTCGGCGCGCTGCCAGCCCGGGGTCTGGTAGCTCGAGCCCGAGAAGGGCAGCGCCCGGTCGAAGCGGCTCTGGCCGCCGTAATTGCCCTGGCCGCCATAGCCTCGGCCCTGCTGCTCCAGCACCTCGACATTGTCCTCGGGCAACTCGTCGACGAAGCGCGAGGGGATGGTCGATTGCCACAGGCCGTGTACGCGGCGGTTCGAGGCGAAGTAGATTTTCGCGCGGCGCTTGGCGCGCGTGATGCCGACATAGGCGAGTCGCCGCTCCTCCTCGAGCCCGGCGCGGCCGCTCTCGTCGAGCGAGCGCTGGTGCGGGAACAGGCCCTCCTCGAAGCCCGGCAGGAACACGGTCTCGAATTCGAGGCCCTTGGCGGCGTGCAGCGTCATGATGGTGACGCGGTCGTCGCTGTCGCCCTCGGCCGCTTCCATCACCAGGCTGACATGCTCGAGGAAGCCTTGCAGGTTCTCGAACTCCTCCATCGAGCGCACGAGTTCCTTGAGGTTTTCGAGCCGGCCGGCGGCCTCGGCCGAGCGGTCCTTCTTCCAGTGGTCGGTATAACCGCTTTCCTCCAGCACGGTTTCGGCGAGTTCGTGATGCGGTGTCGTCTCGATCAGGCTCGACCAGCGCGCGAAGGCGTCGAGCAGGTCGCGCAGCGACTGGCGCGGCTTCGGCCTGAGTTCCTCGGTTTCGACGACGAAGCGCGCCGCCTGCATCAGCGGCATGCTTTCCGCGCGGGCATAGGCGTGCAGCGTGTTGAGCGTGGCATCGGCGAGGCCGCGCTTCGGCGTGTTGATGATGCGCTCGAAGGCGAGATCGTCGGCGGGTTGCGCGACGCAGCGCAGATAGGCGAGCGCGTCGCGGATTTCCATGCGCTCGTAGAAACGCGGGCCGCCGATGACGCGATACGGCACGCTGGTGGTGATGAAACGCTCCTCGAATTCGCGCATCTGGAACGAGGCGCGGACGAGAATGGCGATCTCGTTGAGCGCGTGGCCCTTGTGCTGCAGCGCCTCGATCTCCTCGGCGATCTGGCGCGCTTCCTCCTCGCTGTCCCAGGCGCCGGCGAGCGTCACCTTCTCGCCATCCTCGCCATCGGTGAACAGCGTCTTGCCGAGGCGGCCGTCATTATGGGCGATCAGCCGCGCGGCGACGGCGAGGATATGGCCGGTCGAGCGGTAGTTGCGCTCAAGCCGGATGACCTTGGCGCCGGGAAAATCCTTGTCGAAGCGCAGGATGTTGTCGACCTCGGCGCCGCGCCAGCCATAGATCGACTGGTCGTCATCGCCGACGCAGCAGATGTTCTGGCCGCGCTCGGTGCCGGCCTGGGCGAGCAGGCGCAGCCAGAGATACTGGGCGATGTTGGTATCCTGGTACTCGTCGACGAGGATGAAGCGGAAGCGGCGCTGGTAATCGGCGAGCACATCCGGGTTTTCGCGGAACAGGCGGATCGCCTCGAGCAGCAGGTCGCCGAAATCGCAGGCGTTCAGCGTCTTGAGGCGCTCCTGATAGGCGGCGTAGAGCTTGCGGCCGCGCCCGCCTGCAAAAGCTTCCGCCTCGCCGGAGGGCACCTTGTCGGGCGTCAGCGCGCGGTTCTTCCAGGAATCGATCTGCATCGCCAGTTGGCGCGCCGGCCAGCGCTTCTCGTCGATATCCTCGGCCTGGATGACCTGCTTGAGCAGGCGGATCTGGTCGTCGGTGTCGAGGATGGTGAAATTGCTCTTCAGCCCGACAAGCTCGGCATGGCGGCGCAGCAGCTTGGTGCCGATGGCGTGGAAGGTGCCGAGCCACGGCATGCCCTCGGCGACGGCGCCGACGAGCGTGCCGACGCGGTGCTTCATCTCGCGCGCGGCCTTGTTGGTGAAGGTCACGGCGAGGATCTGGCTCGGATAGGCCCGGCCGGTGGCGATGATATGGGCGATGCGGGTGGTGAGCACGCGCGTCTTGCCGGTGCCGGCGCCGGCCAGCACCAGCACCGGGCCGTCGAGCGTTTCGACCGCTAGCCTTTGCTCGGGGTTCAGCCCGGCGAGGTAGCGCGCCGGCTGCGCGCCGGCCGTGGCGCGGGCGGCAAGGCCGCCGGCACGCGGAGCCGGCACGTCATCGATGGCAAAAGGGTCCGACACGGTTGTCCTGTTTCAAAAATCCGAATCCGGTTTCGCCCCTTATATAGGTCCGAATCAGGCGATGCGCGAAAAGAGGCGCGTTCATGCGCCAGCGCCCATGGAGGCCGGCGCGTCTTTCCGATCGGGATGGGCCGGTCAAGCCGGCCCATGACGGTGGAAAGGGCAGCGCAAACCTTTCAGCCGTCATCGGCGGAGTTGATCGGCCGATCCCGTTTCGGAAGGCGCGTAGCTTTCAGTGTCATTCCCGACGCGCATCAGCGCGATCGTGAATCCAGCAGTCGTTGCGTCCTTGGCCTCTGGATTCCCGCCTGCGCGGGAATGACATGGAAAACGGGCGCTCACGCCGGCCGCGCCGGCATGGCGACGTGGCGGCCGACGAATTTCGGCCGTGGCAGTGTGGCGTGGGCTTCGGCGATGCGCCGGAGCACGGCATCCGATCCCGGCAGGAAGGGCGCGACGCGCCGGGCCGCCATATCGACATGCAGCGACAGGTTCTCGCTCGTCGCCGCCAGCCAGCCCTCGGTGGCGTGATGCATTTCCGAACAGAAATGCAGGCGCTTGGCATCGAGGCCGAGCAGGTGCCAACTGACCACGACCGGGTCCTCGAGCCTGACCTCGCGCCGGTAGCAGATATGCACCTCGCCGGCGAAGATCGAGTGGTTGCTTGCAGCGAGATAATCGGGGCCGAAGCCGGCGAAGGCCAGCACGTCGTCGAAATTGCGGTCGAACAGCACCTGGTAATAGGCAAGGTTCATGTGGCCGTTCAGGTCGATCCAGCCAGGTTCGACATGCATCGGTTTCGAGACGAACGGCACGGGGATCGGTTTGGAGAAGGTCGGGGGCATTTTCGGTGAGGTTCCTCGGCAGGATGGGGCATGCAATGCTCGGCCAGCAGGGTTAGGGAGATGGCGCGCGCCTGACAAGTCTCGCCGGTGTTTTGCTGCCCGCGCCCCGCGACAGGCGCGGACCCTGCTGCTATAACCGGCCCGAGCCAGTCAGTGGAAACATCATGAACATCAAAGCTTCCGTTCCGCCCGTTCGCCCAGATGCCGCCGCCGTCGCCGCCATGGCGAGCGCCTTGCAGCAGCGATTCGGCAATCGCTGCGTCACCTCGAACAGCGTGCGCGAGCAGCACGGCCACACGCTGAGCTGGCTGCCGGTGCAGGCGCCCGATATCGTCGTCTATCCGCAGACGACCGAAGAGGTGAGCGAGATCATCAAGCTGTGCGCGGCGGCGCGCTTTCCGGTCATTCCCTATGGCACCGGCACCTCGCTCGAAGGCCATGTCAACGCGCCCAATGGCGGCGTGTGCATCGACCTGACGCTGATGAAGCGCATCGTCGCCGTGCATGAGGAGGATCTCGATGTGGTGGTCGAGGCCGGCGTGACCCGCAAGGAACTCAACGAGCACCTGCGCGACAAGGGCCTGTTCTTCCCGATCGATCCCGGCGCCGATGCCTCGATCGGCGGGATGACCGCGACGCGCGCCTCCGGCACCAATGCGGTCCGCTACGGCACGATGAAGGACAACGTCATCCAGCTCAAGGCGGTGCTGCCGAGCGGCGAGATCATCACCACCGCCAGGCGCGCCAAGAAGTCGAGCGCCGGCTACGACATCACGCGCCTGCTCGTCGGCTCGGAAGGCACGCTCGCCGTCGTCACCGAGATCACGCTGAGGCTGCACGGCATCCCCGAAAAGATCATGGCGGCGACATGCTCGTTCCCGAGCGTCAAGGATGCCTGCGACACGACGATCATGACGATCCAGACCGGCCTGCCGATCGCGCGCATCGAGTTGCTCGACGCGTTGCAGGTCAAGGCGTGCAACGCCTATTCCAAGCTCGACATGCCCGAGCAACCGCTGCTGCTCGTCGAGTTCCACGGCACCGAGCAGGGCGTCAAGGAGCAGGTCGAGCGCTTCAGTGATATCGCGCATGAATTCGGTGCCAGCGAGTTCCAGTGGGCCGAGAAGGCCGAGGACCGCAACCGCCTGTGGCAGGCGCGCCACGACGTCTACTGGGCGACGCTCGGCCTCAGGCCCGGCGCGAAAAGCATCTCGACCGATGTCTGCGTGCCGATCTCGCGGCTGGCCGATTGCATCGCCGAGACGAATGACGACATTCGCGACAGCGGCATCGTCGGGGCGATCGTCGGCCATGTCGGCGACGGAAATTTCCATTGCGGCCTGATGATCATGATGGATGATCCGGCCGAGATCGCCAGCGCCGAGCGTTTCCTGGAGCGGCTCGCGGCGCGCGCCATCCGCATGGACGGCACCTGCACCGGCGAGCACGGCGTCGGCCAGGGCAAGATGAAATATCTCGAGGCGGAACTGGGCGCCGGCACGCTCAACGTCATGCGCGCCATCAAGCAGGCGATCGACCCCGACAACATCATGAACCCCGGCAAGGTGCTCAAGCCTGTCGCATGACCCGGCGGATTTTCAACCCCGGAGCAAGATCGCGCGATATCGAGTCGTTCGACTCCATATAGCGCGATGAATTTGCTCGATAGTTTTAACGAGGAGCAGGTTCGCGGCAGACGAACTTGCTCCAGGCCGTATGTGTTGAATCAGGCTCGCGCCGTATCTTTCTGTTGGCCATGATGTTTCCCGAAAACCGCTTCGCTATTTGCAGAATCATCGCCTAGAACCGAAGGTGACCTCAAAAGCAGTCCGGCAGCCCGTTTCGGAACGGCGCCGGCGCAACCGGTGACAGATTGCGCGACATCTTGACGGGACTTGCGATCGTGGTGATCGCGCTGCTGAGCGCAGCGCTGGTCGGGCCGCATGTCGTCGATTGGGACAGCCATCGCGGGCAGATCGAGAAGCGGCTGTCGCATACGCTCGGCGTGCCGGTCACCAGTTCCGGCCCGATCAAGGTGACGTTGCTGCCGACGCCGAGCCTGTCGCTGCGCGACGTCGCCATCGGGCGGCCCGAGACGAGCCATGCCAGCATGGCGTCCCTCGACGGCGCCCTGTCGCTGACGGCGCTGCTGCGCGGCAAGATCGAGATCACGGCGATGGCGGTCGAGAAGCCGGCGATCACCATCGTGACGCGGCCCGATGGTTCGATTGCCGGCTTGCCGCAGATCCGCTCGCGGATCGCGCCCGAGGATGTCTCGATCGACCGGATTGGCATCGCGCAGGGCAGCGTGACGGTGATCCGGCCCGGCCAGTCCTCGCTCGACCTGACGGACCTGTATGTCGATGCCGAAGCCGCCTCGCTCGCCGGCCCCTTCCGGGGCCGTTCGCGCTTCCTGACCGCCGAAGGGCGCCGTAATTTCAGCTTTGCCAGCGGCAAGTTCGAGGGCGGCAAGCTGCGCATGAAGGCGCTGATCGAGGATGGCGCGCATGCGATACGCTACGATCTCGACGGGCAGGTGACGCCGTTCCCGACCGCCGCCGACAAGGGCAGGATCTACGAGGGCCAGTTCGGTGCGAGCGGCAATTTCGCCCTGCCGCGCGACAATGGCTTCGCGCAGGTGCTGTGGCACTTGCAGGGGCCGGCGACCGCGACCGCCAGCGCGATCCAGATCGACAATCTCGAACTGACGCTTGGCAACGATAGCGATGCGGTCAAGTTCTCCGGCCTCGCCGAGAAGCATTTCGGCGCCGGGCAGGACACCAACATCATCCTGTCGACCAAGCAGATCGATCTCGACCGGCTGCTCTCCAATGACAGCAAGCAGCCGACGGAGCACCGCCCGAGCGAGGCGCTCGCCTTCGCGGCGAGCCTTGCCAAGGGGCTGAAGCTGCCCGGCGTCGCCGGCCCCGGCCGCCTGCGCTTCGATCTCAGCGCCGGCACCGTGCTGCTCGGCGGCGACCGGATGATCGGGGTTTCGGCCAACGGCACCTTGCAGAACGGCGTCATCGCGCTGGCGCAGCTTTCCGGGGAGGCGCCGGGCGATACGGCCATCACCGCATCCGGCGTGCTGGAGGATCGCGGCGGCGCCCGCTTCGTCGGCAAGGTCGGGCTCGAGGCGCGCGATGCACGCCGCCTGATCCGCTGGTATTCCGGGGTGCAGGATATTCCGATCCGCAAGGTGGCGGGCGAACTTGCCGTCGATGTCTCGCCGGAGCGGCTGGCGCTCGATGCCTCGGAGTTGCGCATCGACGACGGCCGGATCAGCGGCCATTTCGAGCGCAGGGCGATCGGCTTTTCCGGCGTGCCGGCGATCAAGGCGAAGCTCAGCGGCAGCGGCTTGCCGCTGGAGATGGGCCGCATCCTGCTGCCCGGCGGCACCCGCGACGACCTCGACCTCGATCTCGACCTGTCGAATATCCGCGTCGGCGCGCTCTCGGCCGGCAGGGTCAAGCTGCATGCCACGCGCAGCCCGGCCGGGCTGGTGCTCGACAATGTCGACATCGCCGATCTTGCCGGCCTTGCGATCAAGGGGCGCAGTTCGCTCGGCCAGGTCGGCGGCGGGCTCTATGCCGAGATCGATGCCCGCAACCTCGACGGCGTCGCCGATGTGTTCGCGCGGCTCGGCTATCCGGCCGTGGCGGCGGCGATCCAGCACCGCGCGCCGGCGCTCAACGCGGTCAAGGCGGTGGTGCGCGGCGATAGCCGGCTCGACAACGGCACGTTCATGAACGCGCTGCAGATCGAGGGCGCTACCGGCCAGACCAAGCTACAAGGCAGCATGCGCTGGTCGACGCCGCAAGGCAGCGACTGGGGCTTGCCGGAATCCGGCATCGTCGCCGACCTGTCGCTCAACTCGCCCAACAGCGCCGAATTGCTGGCGCAGCTCGGCCCGGAGACGTTGCGCATCGATGCCGGGCCCGGCCGCCTGCACCTTGCCGTGCAGGGCGAGTTGCGCAAGGCACTCAGCGTCAAGGCGACCGGGTTGCTCGCCGGCCTCAAGCTCTCCCTCGAGGGCAGAATGACGCCGACCGACCTGTTCAAGCCGTTCGAGGGCACGTTCAGCCTCGAGACCGCCAATCTCGCCGTGGCGACGCGCGCCATGGCCATCGCCTACCCGCCGGTGCCGGAAGGGTTCGCCGCAAGCGTGAAGGGCAGGGCGCTGTTTTCCGGCGGCAAGCTGACGCTTGGCGGGCTTGACGGCCATCTCGGCAAGGATGCGCTGCGTGGGGAACTCGCCATCGATTTCCTCCGTGACGAGCGCATCAAGGGCGAATTGTCGCTCGGCAGCGTCGATGCCCGGCTGCTGGCGGCGATCGTGCTCGGGCCGGATTATGCGCTCTTCCAGAAGGGCGGCTGGGACAAGCGCGGCTTCGGCGTGCCGCAAACGCCGCCATTTTTCGGGGATGTCTGGATCGAGACGCCGAAACTGTGGCTGAGCGACGACACGGCGCTCGACAAGGCCGGTTTCGTCTATCGCTTCGAGAACGGCTTCGTCGGTTTCGAGAACCTGCAGGCGCTGAGCGGCTCCGGCTGGATCAAGGGCGATCTCGGCCTGCGGCGCAGCGACAACAAGGTCAGCGCCGATCTCCACCTCGGCTCGGACGGGCTGAAATTGCCGTTCGGCGGTGGTCGCGGTGCGTTGAGCGGGCAGCTGGCCGGCAAGTTCTCGGCCTCCGGCGTCGGCACCAGCCTCGCCGATCTCGTCGCCTCGCTGGCCGGCAGCGGCACCTTCCGCCACACCGGCATCGCCGTGGCCGATCTCGACCCGGAGGCGTTGCGCCGCACGCTGGCCGCGTTTGCCGGTGCCGACGGCCAGCCGGAGCCGGAAGCCATCAACGCCCGCTTCGCGCAGGAGGCGCAGCGCGGCGCCATGGCGCTGCCCTCGGGCGAGGTCGGCGCCACGCTGGCGCAAGGCGTGCTGCGCCTGTCGCCGGTGACGATGCCGGGCGAGAAGGGCGAGGTGGAACTGACGCTCGCCGCCGATATCGCCAAGCTGCGCCTCGATGCGCGCGCCGAGTATCGCCTCGCCACCCAGCCCGAGGGCTGGGCCGGCCGGCCGCCCTCGGCCACGGTGTCCTGGACCGGGCCGCTGCTCGCGCCGGCGCGGGCGGTCGACACCACCGTCCTGACCAACGGGCTTGCCGCGATCGCCATCGCGCGCGACCTCGAGCGCATCCAGATTTTCGAGCAAGATGCCCGCGAACGCGCATTTTTCGTGCGGCGCCAGCGGGCCTCCGACGAGGAGCGCGCCCGGCTGGAAGCCGAGAAACGCAAGGTCGAGGAGGCAAAGCGCCAGCAGGAGGAGCGTATCAAGGCAGCGGAGGAAGCGCGGCTCAAGGCGGAGCAGGACGCGAAGCGGCAGGCGCAGGAAGCCGCCGAGCGCGCCGCCAGGCAGGCCGCCGAACAAGCCGCGGCGCGCCAGAAGGCGGAGGATGCCGCGCGCCAGCGGGCCGAGGACGCGAAACGCAAGGCGGAGCAGGATGCGAAGCGGCAGGCCCAGGAAGCCGCCGAACAGGCCGCGGCGCGCCAGAAGGCCGACGCAGAGGCCCTCCGGCTGAAGGCGGAGGAGGCTGCGCGCCAGCAGGCCGAGGAAGCGAAGCGCAAGGCGGAGGATGCCGCGCGCCGTCAAGCCGCGGAGCGCAAGCGCGAGGCGGAAAAGCAGCAGCCGGCGGCGACGGGTGCCGCGCCGCATGTGGACAGCCCGGCTCCGGCCACGTTGCCGGTTCCCGCACCGGCCCCTGCACCCGCGCCCGCTCCTGTGCCGGCCCCTGCGGCGGCGCCGGCGGTGCCGCTGCCGCCGCGTACGCCCGTGCGTGATCCTAACCCGCGCGGCTTGCCGCCGCCGCTCGATCTCAGTCCCGGCGGCGTCAATCCACGGTGAGGCGGCCCGCCTTGGCGGCGTCGAGCACATGCAGGCGGATGGCCGATGACAGGTTGCCGTGCTGGCGCCCGGCATCGATCTCGGCGACCAGCGCTGCGAGGCTGATGCCCCGGCCGCGCGCCAGCTGCCTCAGCCCGTCCCAGAACGGCGCCTCGAGCGAGATGCTGGTGTGGTGGCCGGCAATGGCGAGCGAGCGCTTGAGGATGGCGCTGCTCATGCCTTGTCGGAATCCGGCGTGCGGCGATGGCCTTCGAGGCGGCGCAGGTCAAGCGCCTGTTCCGCCGCCTGCTTGTCGCGCTCCTGGCGGGTGCGGCCAAACTTCACGCGGTTCTCCGCCGCCTTGCTCTCGTCGGCGGCGCGGGTCTTTGCCTTGCGCAGTTTTCGCAGATTGACGATCTCGGCCATGGCTAGAATCCGAAAAACAGCAGGTCGATGGCGGCCTTGAATTCGGCCTCGAAGGCGCGAAGCGTACCCTCGTAGCGGCCGATGGCACGTCGTTCGATGGCCGCCATCCGATCGATCGCGACGATAACATCCCTCGCCTGAAACGTCATCGCCGGGCGAAGTCTCGCGATCGGCATCCCCGGCCCGGCCATGACGGGGGCCACGACGCAGCTATCCAGCATATCCGTAAGGTCGTTTTGCAGGATCAGGACGAGGCCGCCGGCGCCCGATCTCAGTTCATGAACATCGAATTGCCGCATCAGAGCAGCCTGAGGCCATCCGACCACAGGCCGTTCGCCGCCAGTTCCTCATTCGCGTCACGGATGGCAGCGGCGTTGTCGCGCCGCCACGCCTCGGCTCGCGCGGCGCGCAGGCGCACGCGCAGGCTTTCCTCCAGAATGCCGGAAAGATTGAGCTTCTGGCTGCGCGCTTCGGCAAGAAGCGCCGCATCGAGAGACAGGTTGACGGGTTTGCGAGGTGCCATGCGCATGCATGATGCGCATGAGTGGCCCCTTCGTCAATTGCCGGTCTTGTTCAGAAACTGATTCAAGTTGCCAAGCTGATTCCGGACATCTGCTTAATCTGCTGATACGAAATCGCTTTTCCTGCCGGGATGGCCAGGTCAGGCCCGGCCATGACGGGGCTCAGTGCGGCGAGATCATGTTCTCGGGGCGCACGATGGCGTCGAACTCGGCATCGGTGACGTAGCCGCCGCCGACCGCCTCCTCGCGCAGCGTGGTGCCGTTCTTATGCGCCGTCTTGGCGATCTTGGCGGCGTTGTCGTAGCCGATCTTGGGGGCGAGCGCCGTGACCAGCATCAGCGAGCGGTCGAGCGCCGCCTTGATGTTGTCGGTGCGCGCCTCGATGCCCACGACGCAATGATCGGTGAAGCTGACGGCCGCGTCCGCCAGCAGGCGCACGCTTTGCAGGAAGTTATAGGCCATGACGGGGTTGAACACGTTCAACTCGAAATGGCCGGAGGCGCCGGCGAAGGTCAGGGTCGACTGGTTGCCGAACACCTGCGCGCAGACCATGGTCAGCGCCTCGCATTGCGTGGGGTTGACCTTGCCCGGCATGATCGACGAGCCGGGCTCGTTCTCCGGCAGCGACAATTCGCCGAGCCCCGAGCGCGGCCCCGAGCCGAGGAAGCGGATGTCGTTGGCGATCTTGAACAGCGAGGCGGCGACCGTGTTCATGGCGCCATGCGTCATCACCATGGCGTCATGGGCGGCAAGCGCCTCGAACTTGTTGGGCGCCGAGGTGAAGGGCAGGCCGGTGATCCTGGCGATGCGTTCGGCGACGCCCTCGGCGAAGCCGACCGGCGCGTTCAGCCCGGTGCCGACGGCGGTGCCGCCCTGGGCAAGCTCCATCAGGCTCGGCAGCGTGCTCTCGATGCGCCTGATGCCGTTGGCGACCTGCTGGGCGTAGCCGGAAAACTCCTGGCCGAGTGTCAGCGGCGTCGCATCCTGGGTGTGGGTGCGGCCGATCTTGATGATGTCCTTGAACGCCTTCGCCTTGGCGTCGAGCGCCTGATGCAGGTGCTTGAGCGCCGGCAGCAGGTCATGGGTCACCTGCTCGGCCGCCGCGATATGCATGGCGGTCGGATAGGTGTCGTTCGACGACTGGCTCATGTTGACGTGGTCGTTGGGGTGGACCGGCTTCTTCGAGCCCATCGTGCCGCCGAGCATCTCGATGGCGCGATTCGAGATCACCTCGTTGGCGTTCATGTTGGACTGGGTGCCCGAACCGGTCTGCCACACGACGAGCGGAAAATGCGCGTCGAGCTTGCCGTCGATGACCTCCTGCGCCGCCTTGACGATGGTCTCGGCCACGCCCTTGTCGAGCCGGCCGAGCGCCAGGTTGGTTTCGGCGGCGGCGCGCTTGATGATGCCGAGCGCCCGCACCACCGGCGTCGGCTGCTTCTCCCAGCCGATCTTGAAGTTGCCGAGCGAACGCTGCGACTGCGCGCCCCAATAACGGGTCGAATCGACTTCAATCGGCCCAAAGGTATCGGTTTCGGTGCGGGTGGCGGCCATCGGCGGAAAACTCCAACAAAAGCGGGCCGGGCGCGTGGGCGCCGGCCTCCGATCTGCCGGCTGCTGTAGCGCGGCGGCCCCCGTCTTGACAATAGGAAATAAATCCTATGAAGGCGACCGGGCTACTTCTTCTTGCGGAACGCGTCGAGGCTGAGCACCTCCGCGCCGGCCTCGCCCTTGGCATCGGGGCTCTCGGGCGCCGCGGCGGCAGCTTGCTTCTTGGGGCGGGCGGCCGGCTTCGGCGTCATGACCGTCGGCTCCGCATCGTTGCTGCCTGCGGCTTCCTCGATCGTGGCAAGGCGGCCGCCATCGGGTTCGGGCGGGGTGAGGCTGTCGGCCGCCGGGGCTTCGCCGGCCTCGGGCAGGGTTGCCTCGCCGGCCTCGGTCGATTCGAATTTCAGGCCGAACTGCACCGACGGGTCCCAGAAGCCGGACAGCGCATCGAACGGCACCAGCAGCCGCTCCGGCACGCCGCCGAAGGACAGGCCGACCTCGAACGTATGTTCGGTGACGCCGAGATCCCAGAACTGGTGCTGCAACACGATGGTCATCTCTTCCGGATGGCGCTCGCGCAGGCGGTTGGAGATGCGCACGCCGGGCGCATGGGTGCGGAACGAGACATAGAAGTGATGCTCGCCGGGCAGGCCATTGCGCGCCACGTCGCTCATGACCTTGCGAACCACGCCGCGCAATGCGTCCTGAACCAGGAGGTCGTAACGGATGAGATCGGTCATGATGCCAAGTTTAGTCGATTCCGCGTCGCTGACGAGGGGAGGCCGGGCAATTTTTTTCAAAAGCCCCGGGAATTTGTGAAAACCCGGGAATTTGTGAAAAGTGGAGGCTTCTGTTGCCAGGTGCCTCCGAACCCCGCCTGAAAGTGCTACCCCTCAGGACTTGATTTCCGTTACCGGCACCGCTTACGCGGCGACAGCAGCCGGAGCATAGTTGTCATTCGCAACTATCAGTTTAGCCCGATGACGGTGGTACCATGCCGAGTGAAAGTCTACCCTTTACACCCTCGTCGATCCTGTTTCGCCCCCGCCGGAACCCGCCGCGCGGGTGGGCTCGGGTGGAGGCGCCGGGTACCGCCCCCGGGTCCGAAAGGTTTATTCCGATAGCCGTTTATCACCATAGCCACGCGAACGTGGCAGGTTGAATATAGCGCGCGGCGCGCGGCTTTTCAAAGGTGCGTCGGCGCTTGCCGGGAAATTTGCTGTGTGCTTCCGGCAAAGGCGCGGATTTCGGCTGTAGACCAGCCTCCAGAACCTGACTAGCTTGGCGATTGTCGTCTTGAACGGACAAGCTGAGGGAGCGAGAGCATGGCAACTGATATCGCGAAATATGTGGCCGACGTGAAGAAGTATGCTGCCAGCGTCGATGAGGCGGCGGTCGCGGGCGTGGTGCGCCACTGCGGCATTGCGCTGCGCTCGCGCGACGCCTCGCTCGTCTCGGCCAGCGACCCGGCCGAGATCAAGCGCGTTGCCGACAACTTCATCAAGAAAAAGCTCGCCGTGACCGAGGCCGACGACAAGCAGATCGCGGCGGTGAAGGGCGTGCTCGACAAGATGAAGGCGGATAATTCGAAGTCGCGCGTCACGGTGTATTATCTGCTGGCCGAGCACTACAAGAAGCTGAGCCTGTTCCACCCCAAGACGAAATAACGCTCAAGACGGAATAGCGGCTATTGCCGGCCGCTTCGCCTTTCCTGCCAGGATGGGCCGGATGAACCGGCCCATGACGGCAGCGGGGAGGGGTGGCCGGTTGCCACACCCGCCGCCGTCATCGGACGGCTCGACCGGCCGATCCCGGTGCGAAGGGCGCCACGGTTCAGGCCGTCGGCGCGCCCGCGCTGCGGATTGGATGCCGGCGGCAGACGCGCGAGCCGGGCGCTGTCGAGGTGAAGGGTGCCGCCGCCTTGGGCGCAACAGCGCTGTGGGCGCGTGCGTTTGGCCGCTGTCTGCCCGGCCAGAATCAGGTTACAAGCAGCCATGCAAGCCTATCACGACCTGATCCGGCGCATCCTCGACGAGGGCGCGCGCAAGGGTGACCGCACCGGCACCGGCACCTTGTCGGTGTTCGGGCACCAGATGCGTTTCGATCTTGGCCAGGGGTTTCCGCTGGTCACGACCAAGAAGCTGCATATGAAATCGATCGTGCACGAGCTGATCTGGTTCCTGCGCGGCGAGACCAACGTCAAGTATCTGCGCGATAACGGCGTCACGATCTGGGACGAGTGGGCCGATGCCGAGGGCGAGCTCGGGCCGGTCTACGGCAAGCAGTGGCGCTCCTGGGCCAGGCCCGATGGCGGCACGGTCGACCAGATCGCCTGGCTGGTCGAGGAAATCCGCCGCAATCCGAATTCGCGCCGGCTGATCGTCTCGGCCTGGAACCCGGCCGAGATCGAGCAGATGGCGCTGGCGCCGTGCCATTGCCTGTTCCAGTTCTATGTCGCCGACGGGCGGCTGTCGTGCCAGCTCTACCAGCGCTCGGCCGACGTGTTCCTCGGCGTGCCGTTCAATATCGCCAGCTACGCGTTGCTGACGCAGATGGTGGCGCAGGTCTGCGGCCTGCAACCGGGCGATTTCGTGCACGCGCTCGGCGACGCGCATCTTTATCTCAACCATCTCGATCAGGCGCGCTTGCAGATTTCGCGCGCGCCGCGCCCGCTGCCGCAACTGCGGCTCAACCCGGCCGTGCGCTCGCTGTTCGATTTCCGCTACGAGGATATCGCGGTCGAGGGCTACGATCCGCACCCGCATATCAAGGCGCCGGTGGCGGTGTGAGCGTGCCGATCGTGCTGGTCGCGGCGGTGGCGCGCAATGGCGTCATCGGCGGCGACAACAAGCTGCTGTGGCGGCTGAAGAGCGACCTGCGGCGCTTCAAGGCGCTGACCACCGGGCGGCCGCTGATCCTTGGCCGCAAGACCTACGATTCGATCGGCCGGCCGCTGCCCAACCGGGAAACCATCGTGGTGACGCGCGACGCGAATTTTTCCGCCGCCGGCGTGCATGTCTGCCACGCTCTCGAGGCGGCCTTCGCCAAGGGGGCGGAATTGGCCGAGCGCATGGGGGCCGGCGAGATGGTGGTCGGCGGCGGCGGCGAAATCTACCGCCTGGCGCTGCCCTTCGCGACGCGCGCCTATATCACGCGCGTCGAGGCCGAGCCCGAAGGCGACACGACGTTCCCAGCGCTGCCAGGCGCGGAATGGGCGCTGCGGCGCACGCAAGACCATCCGGCCGGGCCGGATGACGAATTCGCCTGCACGTTTCTCGATTACGAGCGCCGTTGAGCCGCCATGACGGCCATGCTCATTGCGCTTGTCTTCCGGGATACATATAACCCGACGCAACCAGTTTCCCCGCGCCGCTAGCGCGCTTTCGACGAGGACATTTATGCCCTGGAGCAACCAAGGCGGCGGCCCGTGGCAGCCGAAAAACCAAGGCCCCTGGGGTCAAGGTCCGCAAGGCGGGAATAATGGCGGTCCTCCCAATCTCGAGGACCTGCTGCGGCGCGGCCAGGAACAGCTTCGCAATATCCTTCCCGGCGGTGGCGGCACGGGCGGCGGCTTCGGCGCGCGCGGCATTGCCTTCATCATCCTGATCCTGCTGCTGATCTGGGCGCTGACCGGGCTGTACACGGTGCGGCCGAACGAGGTCGGCATCAACATGGTGTTCGGCAAATACGAGAGCAAGACGCTGCCGGGCTTGCGCTACAACTGGCCGGCGCCAATCGGCGCCGTGCAGAAGGTGCGCGTCACCGACGTCAACACCATGCAGATCGGCGCGACCGGGCAGGACAGCAGGCGTGGCCCGGCCACGCGCGAGGATTCGCTGATGCTGACCGGCGACGAGCGCATCGTCGATATCGATTTCACGGTGTTCTGGGTCATCCAGGCCGACAAGCCCGAGGATTTCGTCTTCAACCTGAAGGATCCGCGCGGCACGATCCGCGCCGTGGCCGAAAGCGCCATTCGCGAGGTGGTCGGCCGCAGCGAATTGCGCAAGATCGTCTCCGGCCCGGCGAGCCGGTCGCAGGTCGAGGCCGACGTCAAATCCCTGATGCAGCGCGTGCTTGACGAGTTCAACTCCGGCGTGACGATCAGCAACGTCAACATGCGCACGCTCGACGTGCCGCCGCCGGTGATCGATTCGTTCCGCGACATCAACGCCGCCGGCCAGGAGGCCGATCAGGTCATCACGCAGGCGCGCACCTACGAATCGCGCATCATCCCCGAGGCCAATGCCGATGCGGCGCGCCTGACGCGCGCGGCCGAAGGCTATCGCGAGGCGACCGTCGCCGAGGCGCGCGGCCAGGCGGCGCGTTTCGACAAGGTTCTCAGCGAGTACAAGAAGGCGCCTGACGTGACGCGCGAGCGCCTGTTCCTCGAAACCATGGAGCGGGTCTACAGCGGCATGGACAAGATCATTCTCGACCAGAAGGGCGGCGCGGTGCCTTACCTGCCGCTCGGCGCGTTGCAGAAGCCGCCGCCCGCCACGCCGGCGAAGCAATCGTCCGTCGCCCCGGCGAAGCAGTGAGAAGCGGAGACAGATGATGAAATCCAGCTTCTTCGGAACCGGCGCGCTGATCGTTCTGGCGATCGCGGCATTCTTCGCCTGGAACACCTTCTTCATTGTCAGCCAGACGCAGCAGGCCCTCGTGCTGCGCTTCGGCGAGCCGGTGGCCGTCATCAAGGAACCGGGTCTCAAGACCAAGGTGCCGCTGATCGACACCGTCGTGCTGCTCGACAAATGGATTCTCGATGTCGACGTGCCCGGCAGCAGCCGGCCGCAGGGCGAGGAGGTCATCACGGCCGACGAACCCGCCAAGCTCGGCGTCGCCGGCGAGGAGCGCAAGCGCCTCGTGGTCGATGCCTTCGCGCGCTATCGCATCGTCGATCCGCTGCTGTTCTACCAGACCGTCGGCACGGTGCAGGGCGCCGAGGCACGGTTGCAGCCGGTGCTGATCTCGGCCGTGCGCCGTGTGCTCGGCGGCGTGCGCCTGTCGGATGTGGTGCGCGACAAGCGCGAGCAACTGATGGCCGATATCAAGAAGCAGTCGAATGCCGAGGCCAAGAGTTTCGGTATCGACATGGTCGACGTGCGGCTGCGCCGCGCCGACCTGCCGCAGCAGACCTCCGACAGCGTGTTCAAGAGCATGCGCGCGCAGTTCGAGCAGCAGGCGACGGATATCCGCTCGCGCGGCAAGCAGCGCGCGCAGGAAATCCAGGCCGATGCCGACCGGCGCGCCACCGTCATCCGCGCCGAAGCGCAGCAGACGGCGGATGTGACGCGCGGCGAGGGCGACGCCCAGCGCAGTGCGGTGTTCGCCGAAGCCTATAACCAGGATCGGAATTTCTTCGCGTTCTATCGCTCAATGCAGGCTTACGAGAAGGGCCTGAACAAGGACGATACCCGGCTGGTCATCTCGCCGGACTCCGCGTTCTTCCGCTTCATGAACGACCCGTCCGGCACGGCGCCGGCGCCTGCGAAAACGCAGTAGTCGGGGCCGGATGCGCGACTTCCTGACAGCAGTGGGCCTGGTCTTCGCGATCGAGGGCCTGCTGCTGGCGGCCTTCCCGGAGGCGATGCGCAAGGCGATGGCGGAGGTGGCGGCCAGCGACGGCCATTTCCTGCGCCGGATCGGCCTGATCTCGGCGGCTATCGGAGTTGTGATCGTTTTTCTGTTGCGCGGCCTCAATCTCTGAGAATGCTCGCAGAGCGACGAGACGTGTCTGGACATGCGTGGCATTCGGCCGTGTTTCCGCCGGATTTCCTGCGTTGATCGCATCAGTGCGGCGCCATCCAGCCGGCGCCGCGGCAGCATGCCGTTTCCCAAGAGAGGACAAGACATGAACCAGCTCGCAAAATCCGATCCCGGCCCGGTCGGCAGGCGTCCCGGCCGGGCGTTCGCCGCGGCGGTGTTCGGCGCGGCGCTGCTGGCGGCGCCGATGCCGGCTTTCGCCAAGGCGGCGCCGGAGAGCTTCGCGCCGCTGGTCGAGCAGGTCGCCGATGCGGTGGTGAACATTTCCGCCTCGCAGACGGTGGAAGCCTCGCGCACCGTGCCGATGCCGAACGTGCCGCCCGGGCTCGACGAGTTCTTCAACGACTTCTTCAACAGGCGCGGCGAGGGCAAGGACGCGCCCCGGCAGCGCAAGTCGAATTCGCTCGGCTCGGGCTTCGTGATCGATGCCTCGGGCATCGTGGTCACCAATAACCATGTCATCGCCGATGCCAACGAGATCACCGTCAATTTCAATGACGGCACCAAGCTGAAGGCCGAGCTGATCGGGCGCGACACCAAGGTCGATCTGGCGGTGCTGCGCGTCAAGCCCGACAAGCCGCTGGTCGCGGTGAAGTTCGGCGACAGCGAGAAGGCCAAGGTCGGCGACTGGGTGATCGCCATCGGCAACCCGTTCGGGTTCTCGTCGTCGGTTTCGGCCGGCATCGTCTCGGCGCGCAACCGGCAGATCGGCGGCCAGTACGACAGCTACATCCAGACCGATGCCGCCATCAACAAGGGCAATTCCGGCGGCCCGCTGTTCAACATGGATGGCGAGGTGATCGGCATCAACACCGCGATCATTTCTCCCAGCGGCGGCTCGGTCGGCATCGGCTTCTCGGTGCCATCCGCGGTGGCGGCGCCCGTGGTCAAGCAGTTGCGCGAGTTCGGCGAGACGCGGCGCGGCTGGCTCGGCGTGCGCATCCAGAATGTCGATGACGACATGGCCGCGACGCTCGGTATCGGCAAGGCGCGCGGCGCGCTGGTCGCCGGCGTCGACGAGAAGGGGCCGGCCAAGCCCGCCGGCATCGAATCCGGCGACGTGATCGTCAAGTTCGACGGCCACGATGTGAAGAGTTCCAACGACCTGCCGCGCATCGTCGCCAACACGCCGATCGACAAGGAAGTCGAGGTGGTGGTGATCCGCTCCGGCAAGGAGCAGGTCAAGAAGGTCAAGGTCGGCAAGCTGGAGGATGGCGACAAGCAGGCCAGCGCCGAAAAGCCCGGCAGTCAGGGCCCGGCGGTGAAGCACTCGGCGCTCGGCCTCGAATTCAGCAGCATGAGCGAGGATCTGCGCCGGCGTTATTCGATCAAGGATGGGATCAAGGGCGTCGTTGTCACGCGTGTCGACCCCGATTCCAATGCCGGCCAGAAGCGTATCCAGCCGGGCGATGTCGTGGTCGAGGTGGCGCAGGAGGCGGTCAACTCGCCGCGCGAGGTTGCCGACAAGCTCGAGAAGCTGAAGAAGGACGGCAAGAAGAACGTGCTGCTGCTCGTCGCCACCTTGCAGAGCGGCGACCTGCGCTTCGTGGCGGTGCCGTTCGACTGAGAAGCTTGCCGGCCCGGCTGGGCCGGCTCTTTCCCCCGGTCTCGATGGATTCTCGAAGCCTCGCGCCTTTCGCATCGGGATCGGCCGGACAAGCCGTCCGATGACGGCGCGGGTGAGGCCGGTCTTGTCTCCCACCCTCCACCGTCATGGCCGGGCTTGTCCCGGCCATCCCGATCGGAAAGGCGCGCGGTTTCCTTGACGCCTTCTTCAATCGGAGAGCGGCTCAGCCGGCGAAGGTGTCGCGGCTGTAGCCCTGCGCATAGAGCAGGGCGGTGAGGTCGCCGTGGTCGACGCGGGCATGGGCGGCGGCCGCCACCGCCGGCTTGGCGTGGAAGGCGACGCCGAGGCCGGCTTCGCGCAGCATGTCGAGATCGTTGGCGCCGTCGCCGATCGCCAGCGTCTCGCTTTCGGCCAGGCCCTTTTCCGTGCGCAGCCGCTTCAGGTTGGCGAGCTTGGCCTCGCGGCCGAGGATCGGCTCGCGCACCGTGCCGCGAAACGCCGCCCCATCCAGCTCCAGCACGTTGCCGTGATTCTCGTCGAAACCGATCATCGCGGCGATCGGTCCGGTGAACACGGTGAAGCCGCCCGAGACGAGCGCGGTGTGGCCGCCATGCGCGCGCATGGTGGCAACGAGGGTGCGCCCGCCCGGCGTCAGCGTGATACGCTCGGCGAGCACCTGTTCGACAATGCCGGCCGCGAGCCCGGCAAGCAGCGCGACGCGTTCGCGCAACGCCGGCTCGAAGGCGATCTCGCCGCGCATGGCGCGCTCGGTGATCGCCGAGACCTTTGCCTTCTGGCCGACGAAATCGGCCAGTTCGTCGAGGCATTCCTGGCCGATCATCGTCGAATCCATATCGGCGAGCAGCAGGCGCTTGCGCCGGGTCGCGGCGAACTGGAGGAACAGATCGACCGGTTCGCCGGCGAGCGCGTGGCGGATGGCGCCGTCGAGGCCGGCGAGCGCATCGGCGCCCGATGGCGCGAAGCCGATATCGGCGGCAATGCCCTCGGCGAGCCAGCGGCTTTCGGCCGGATTCGGCAGGCAATCGCGCACGCGGCTCACGAGGGTGCTCGTCAGGATCGGCCGATCGGGGTTAGAGACGAGCGTGACGACGTGAGACATGAGGGCATCCATTGGCGGGCGAGGTTGAGGCGTTCCTGATCGCAGGTCCGACCGCGAGCGGCAAGTCCGCTCTGGCGGTGCGGCTGGCCGAGGCGTGCGGCGGCACGGTGGTGAACGCCGATTCGATGCAGGTCTATCGCGATCTCGCCATCCTGTCGGCGCGCCCGGATGCGGCCGAGCAGGCAGGCGTGCCGCATCACCTGTTCGGCTTTGTCGATGGCGCGCAGGAGTTCACCGTCGGGGCGTGGCTGCGCGCGGTTGCCACCCTGCCGCCCGGCCGCCCGCGCGTTTTCGTCGGCGGCACGGGGCTGTATTTCAAGGCGCTGACCGAGGGGCTGGTCGAGACGCCGCCAGTGCCGCTCGAGATCAGCGCGGCAATCGCGGCGCGGGCGGCTGGCGGCGAGGATCTGCATGCCGCGCTCGCCCGGCTCGATCCGGAAGGCGCCGCGCGCCTGGCGCCGGCCGACAGCCCGCGCATCCAGCGCGCGCTCGCCGTGCGCGAGGCGACGGGGACGAGCTTGGCGCAATGGCAGGTCGGCCACAGCCAGCCGCCGGTGCTGGCGCCGGGCTCATGGCGCGGCGTGTTCCTCGCCCCGGCGCGCGAGACGCTTTATCAGCGCATCGATCGGCGCTTCGAGCAGATGATCGGGCAGGGCGCGTTGCAGGAGGTCGCGGCGTTGAGGGCGCGTGGCCTGCCGGCCAATCGCGGCGTGATGAAGGCCCATGGCGTGCCGCACCTGATACGCCACCTCGCCGGCGCGATGGCGCTGGAGGAGGCGATCCGCCTCGGCCAGCAGGATACCCGCAACTACGCCAAGCGTCAGTTCACCTGGGCGCGCAAATTCATGGCCGGGGCCGGCTGGGCGTGGTGCGAGGGGGCGGACGAGGCGCTGCGCGTGCTGAAGCATCCTGCGACAGGCTCAGGATGAGGGGGAGGTTTCGGGATGACGAGGCCCTGCGAGCCCGTGCGAGACGCGATGCCTGCGATAAAACCCTTGACGGCCGCTTTCGAGGGGCCTAGCGTCCGCGCACGTTTATATCCGGGAACGCAACACGTGCGCAGCATTCTTATTGTACGATCGGCGCTGGAGACGGGACGAAGCTAGGCTTCGTTGATCCCGCCGCTAGCGCTGACCCCAAGGGCCCTTTCGAGGCCCTTTTTTGTTGCCTTAAACGCCCCCAGGATAGCCGATATGCCAGAGACGAAACCGACGGAGACCACGATGAGCGAGACGATGACCGGAGCGGAAATGGTGATCCGCGCGTTGACGGATCAAGGCGTCGATACCCTCTTCGGCTATCCCGGCGGCGCGGTGCTGCCGATCTATGACGCGATGTACCAGCAGAATTTCGTGCATCACGTGCTGGTGCGTCACGAGCAGGGCGCGGTGCATGCGGCGGAGGGTTATTCGCGCTCGTCCGGCAAGGTCGGCTGCGTGCTGGTGACCTCGGGGCCGGGCGCGACCAACGCCGTCACCGGCCTGACCGACGCGCTGCTCGATTCGATCCCGATTGTGTGCATCACCGGCCAGGTGCCGACGCATCTGATCGGCTCGGATGCGTTCCAGGAATGCGATACCGTCGGCATCACGCGCAGCTGCACCAAGCATAATTACCTGGTGAAGAAGATCGAGGACCTGCCGCGCGTGCTGCACGAGGCGTTCTATGTCGCGACGCATGGCCGGCCCGGCCCGGTCGTGGTCGATATCCCGAAGGATATCCAGTTCGCCAGCGGCATCTACAAGGGGCCGGAGAACAGCGCGCATAAATCGTACCAGCCGCGCGTCGATGGCGACATGGCCAAGATCGCCGCCGCGGTCGAGTTGATGCGCAGCGCCAAGCGGCCGGTGTTCTATACCGGCGGCGGCGTGATCAATGCCGGGCCGAAGGCCAGCGCCGCCCTGAAGGAACTGGCGCGCCTGACCGGATTTCCCGTCACCTCGACGCTGATGGGGCTCGGCGCCTATCCGGCCAATGATCCGCAATGGCTCGGCATGCTCGGCATGCATGGCACCTACGAAGCCAACATGGCGATGCATGGCTGCGACGTGATGATCAATATCGGTGCGCGCTTCGATGATCGCATCACCGGGCGGCTCGACGGGTTCTCGCCGAACTCGGCGAAAATCCACGTCGATATCGACCCGTCCTCGATCAACAAGAACGTGCATATCGATATCGGCATCGTCGGCGATGCCGGCCATGTGCTCGAGGCGATGCTGAAACTGTGGAAGGACAAGGCCAAGGGCGCCAAGCCCGGCCTCGACGCGTGGTGGAAGCAGATCGACCAGTGGCGGGCGCGCAAGTCGCTGAGCTTCAAGACCTCGCCGAACGTCATCAAGCCGCAGCAGGTCGTGCAGCGGCTCTACGCCCTGACGCGCGGGCGCGACACCTACATCACGACGGAAGTCGGCCAGCACCAGATGTGGGCGGCGCAGCATTTCCATT
The DNA here is from genome assembly GCA_937988775.1 of uncultured Alphaproteobacteria bacterium. Classification (GTDB taxonomy): domain Bacteria; phylum Pseudomonadota; class Alphaproteobacteria; order Rhizobiales; family Beijerinckiaceae; genus CALKHP01. The sequence continues at coordinate 43,632 of CALKHP010000016.1, read as the reverse complement.
TCGACGAGCCCAATCGTTGGATGACCTCCGGCGGGCTCGGCACGATGGGCTACGGCCTGCCGGCCGCCATCGGCGTGCAGATGGCGCATCCCAATGCGCTGGTCGTCGATATCGCCGGCGAAGCCTCGATCCTGATGAACATGCAGGAAATGTCGACTGCCGCGCAGTATCGGCTGCCGGTCAAGGTGTGCATCCTCAATAACGGCTATATGGGCATGGTGCGCCAGTGGCAGGAATTACTGCATGGCGGGCGCTATTCGGAAAGCTACACCGCCGCGCTGCCGGATTTCGTCAAGCTGGCGGAAGCCTATCACGGCAAGGGCATCCGCTGCGACGATCCGGACAAGCTCGACGCGGCGCTGCTCGAGATGATCGAGCATCCAGGCCCCGTGATCCTCGACTGCATCGTGTCGGCGGAAGAGAACTGCTTCCCGATGATCCCGTCCGGCAAGGCGCATAACGAGATGATCCTGCCCGACACGGCGGAAGATATCGGCAGCGTCATCGACGCCAAGGGCAAGATGCTGGTGTAGAGCGCCTCGGCCGCGCTCTCGCTTGAGCGGAAGGACGCAGAGGACAATTTGAAAGAGCCGATGATGAAATCGCATTACAACGACCCGACCGGCCCGCAGATCGTCGAGCGGCGCACCCTATGCGTGCTCGTCGATAACGAACCGGGGGTTCTCGCCCGCATCGCCGGGCTGTTCTCGGGGCGCGGCTATAATATCGAGAGCCTGACCGTCACCGAGACCGAGCATGAGAGCCATCTCTCGCGCCTGACGGTGATCACCAGCGGCACGCCGGCGGTGATCGAGCAGATCAAGGCGCAGCTCGAACGGCTCGTGCCGGTGCATCGCGTCATCGACCTGACCATGACCGGGCAGTCGATCGAGCGCGAGCTGGCGCTGGTCAAGGTCGCCGGCAGCGGCGAGCACCGCATGGAGGCGCTCAGGCTCGCGGCCGCCTTTGGCGCGCGCACGGTCGATGCGACGCTGTCATCCTTCGTATTCGAACTGACCGGCACCAGCGACGATGTCGAGCGCTTCATCAAGCTGATGGCGGCGATCGGGCTGGTCGAGGTGTCGCGCACCGGCGTCGCGGCCATCGCGCGCGGCGCCGAGGGGATGTGAAAAAAGGCCATGTGAATGAAGGCGGCGCGAAAGCGCCGCGCCAATCAGCAACGGCAATCGACGCGAGCATAAAGTGTCATTGGCAAGCGAACCGCACGGGATGGCAACATGGCTTCTCCCGGCAGGGAAGGAGAAACCCCATGCTGCTGCTCAAGCCCGGTTGCGAATGCTGCGACCGCGATCTGCCGCCGGACAGCCGCGACGCGATGATCTGCTCGTTCGAGTGCACGTTCTGCATGCAATGCGTCATGGAAAAGCTGCACGGCATCTGCCCGAATTGCGGTGGCAACTTCGCGCCGCGCCCGCTGCGTCCGGCAGCCAAGCTGGAACGGTTTCCGGCCTCCGGCGCGCGGGTGTTCAAGCCGCAAGGCTGCGCCGCCTGACCTCAGCCCTTGAAGCCGCCACCGTCGAGGAAGGCCTGTTCCTCGGGCGTGGTGGTGCGGCCGAGCACGGCGTTGCGATGCGGGAAGCGGCCGAAGCGGGCGATGATCTCGTGATGCTCGTCGGCGAAACTCCGGTTGTCGGTGCCGCCCTCGGCGTGCAGGATGCGATAGAGTTCGAGCGAGCGCTCCTGGTCGGCGAGCACCTCGGAATGCATGAAGGGCAGGTAGAAGAACGGCCTGAGTTCCGGCGCGACCTGGCGGTCGAAGCCCCTGGCGATGGCGGCATTGGCCAGCGCGAGGGCATGCGCGTCGCCGGCAAAGGCGCGCGGGCTGCCACGGAACAGGTTGCGCGGGAACTGGTCGAGCACCAGCATCAGCGCGAGGGTGCCGTCGGCGGTTGCGGCCCAGTCCGACAGGCCGCCGGCCTGGGCGTCATCGACCAGCGCCAGGAAGCGGCGGCGGATGTCGGCGTCGAAGGCATCGCTCTTGGCGAACCAGCGTTCCGGCCCGGCCTCTTGCCAGAAGCAAACGACCTCAAGGGCTTGGGGTGGGGGGCTGAGGGATCGATTCATGTCGTTCACCTTCTGATTCAACGGACCTTTGCTCATGTCGCTTGATCTCCTGGCGGCGCTCGTCGCCTTCGCCTTCGTGATGGCCATCACGCCGGGGCCGAACAACGCAATGGTACTGGCTTCCGGCCTGAGCTTCGGCTTTCGGCGCAGCATACCGCATATGCTCGGCATTTCACTCGGCTTCGCCTTCATGATCGCCATGGTCGGCATCGGGCTCGCGCAGGTTTTCGAGCATTGGCCGGTGCTCTACACCATCCTGAAATATGCCGGCGCGCTCTATATGTTGTGGCTCGCCTGGGCGATCGCGACCGCGCATGGCATCAAGGAAGGCAAGGCCAAGGGCCAGCCGCTGAGTTTCCTGCAGGCGGCCGCCTTCCAGTGGATCAACCCGAAAGCCTGGGTGATCGCCATCGGCGCCTGCGCCGCCTATACCAGCCACGAGCATTTCCTGTTCTCGATGGCGATCGTGGTGCTGGTGTTCTGCGTGGTGACCTTGCCCTCGATCGGCGTGTGGGCGCTGTGCGGCGTCGGCTTGCGCCGGCTGATCAACAACCCGCGCGCGCTCAGAGCCATCAACGTGACCATGGCGCTGCTGCTGGTGGCCTCGCTGTGGCCGATCTTCAGCGATGTCGTCGTGCATTAGCGTATTGACGTGGGCTCCCGGATTTCCTAGAGAAATCTCCGAACCGTAACGTTCGGTACGGTAAATTCTCAGCGTGACATGAACAGCAGCCAGACCAGCGGGAGCGAGCCGAATGCGCGACAGGCCGAAGTGCTTGACGCGGCGCTGCATCTGCTCGTCGAGGATGGCCATCGCCTGACCATGGCCTCGGTCGCGCGCCGGGCGAGCTGCTCCAAGGAAACGCTGTACAAGTGGTTCGGCGATCGCGACGGCCTGCTCTCCGCGACGGTGCAATACCAGGCGTCGCGCGTGCACGTGCCGGCGGTCGATCCGGCCCGTATCGATCGCGCCTCGCTCAGCGCGCGGCTCGAGGATTTCGCCGCCAAATGGCTGAGCGTGATCTCGTCCGACACCTCGCTGGCGCTCAATCGCGTGGCGATCGGGCAGGCGGCCTCGGACAAGGGCCATCTCGGCGCCATCGTGCTCAGGCATGGCCGCTTCGCCCTCGGCGAACGGCTGAAGCCGGTGCTGGAAGCGGGCCGTGCCGCCGGCCTCCTGCAATTCGTGGATGCCGAAGCCGCATTCCAGACCTTCTTCGGCCTGATCGCGCGCGACGTGCATATCCGGCTGCTGCTCGGCGACAGCCTGACATTGACCGCCGCCGGCATCGAAGCCGACGCTGCGGCAGCAGCCAGCCAGTTTTTCGCTCTTTACGGAGCAGAAGCCCCCGCCGGTAAAACCGGCTCCTGACAAGTACCCGAAAGGAAACGTTCCATGCGTGTCTATTACGATCGTGACGCCGACCTGAACCTGATCAAGGGCAAGAAGGTCGCTGTCGTCGGCTATGGCAGCCAGGGCCATGCCCATACGCTCAACCTGCGCGATTCCGGCGTCAAGGACATCGTCGTGGCGCTGCGCAAGGGCTCCGGCTCGGCCAAGAAGGCCGAGGGCGAGGGGCTGAAGGTGATGGAAGTCGCCGAGGCCGCCAAATGGGCCGACGTGATCATGATGCTGACCCCGGACGAACTCCAGGGCGACATCTATCGCGACCACCTGCATGACAACATGAAGAACGGCGCGGCGCTGCTGTTCGCGCACGGGCTCAACGTGCATTTCAACCTGATCGAGCCGCGCAAGGACATCGACGTGCTGATGATCGCGCCGAAGGGCCCCGGCCACACGGTGCGCTCCGAGTACAAGCGCGGCGGCGGCGTGCCGTGCCTGATCGCCATCGCGCAGGATGCCTCGGGCAACTCGCATGACCTTGGCCTCAGCTACGCCTCGGCGATTGGCGGCGGCCGCGCCGGCATCATCGAGACGACCTTCAAGGAAGAGTGCGAGACCGACCTGTTCGGCGAGCAGGTCGTGCTGTGCGGCGGCCTGGTCGAATTGATCCGCGGCGGCTTCGAGACGCTGGTGGAAGCCGGCTACGCGCCCGAAATGGCGTATTTCGAGTGCCTGCACGAGGTCAAGCTGATCGTCGACCTGATCTACGAGGGCGGCATCGCCAACATGAACTACTCGATCTCGAACACCGCCGAATATGGCGAGTATGTTTCGGGGCCGCGTATCATCAACAGCGCCACCAAGGCCGAGATGAAGCGCGTGCTGGCCGACATCCAGTCCGGCAAGTTCACGCGCGACTGGATGCTCGAGAACAAGGTCAACCAGACCTCGTTCAAGGCGACGCGCGCCCGCAACAACGCCCACGAGATCGAAGTGGTCGGCGAGAAGCTGCGCGCCATGATGCCGTGGATCGGCGCCAACAAGCTCGTCGACAAGGAAAAGAACTAAGCTTTTCGGCGCTAGCCGATTGAGATTGGGCGCCTCGCGGGAGAAATCCCGCGAGGCGTTTTCTTTTGCGCGGCAGGTGCTTGCCGGCAAACGCTCAATGGCAGGCGACGATGCCCCTCAAAGACCAACCCGTACGGCCAGATAAAATCCCAATAGCAGCAGCCCGCCGAAGAAGGCGCGGCGGAACGCCGTGCGGCTGATGCGGTCGCGGCAGACCTGGCCGAGCGCCATGCCGGCAAGTGCCGGCGCGAGCGCCAGCAGCGAGGCGGCGGCGACCGGCAAGGTCAGGTCGCCGGTGGTGACGATGGCCGGCGTCAGGGCGATGGCCGAGGTCAGGAAGGACAGGCCGAGCGCCTGCACCAGCAGGTTGCGCGACAGGCCGAGCGCCTGAAGGTAGGGCACGGCCGGGATGACGAACACGCCAGTCGCCACCGTGACCAGCCCGGTGACGAAGCCGACCAGCGGCCCGGCCCAGCGCTCGGCGGCGGGCGGCACGCGAAGCTCGCTCGTCGCCAGGCCGACGCCGGCATAGAGCACCAGCACCACGCCAAGCGCGGCGATGGCCCAGGCCGGCGAATCGAGCGGCAGCGTGAGTGTGCCGGCGAAGGTGCCGAGCGCGATGCCGGCGAGCAGGGGCCACAGGCGGCGGATCAGGGCGCCGACCGGCTCGCCGATGGCGAGTTGCCGGATGTTGGTGACGAAATTGGGGATGACCAGCAACGCGGCCGCCTGCAGCGGCGCCATCACCAGGCCGAGCAGACCGATGGAGATTGTCGGCAGGCCGAGCCCGATCACGCCTTTCACGAAGCCGGCCAGCAGCAGGACCGCGCCGCAAATCGGCCAGAGCCAGAGATCACCGTTCATCATCGGCCTTTTGTCGTGTCGGGGGGCGTTGTCGCGCGCGAGACGCCAACCTAAGTCGAACGGCGGCGGCAAGGAATAGTCTTGCTGCTTAGGTCAGGTTTCATTACCCTTTTCGCTCCGAGTTCCCAGGGAACCGTGTGGGAGGGAGAATGCCAGAGACGGTGATCCGTTTGGCGGACCGGGCGGCCATGCCGCGCGTGGCGGTCCACCTCGGCGAAGTCTCGATCGCCTACACGCTTAAGGGCGGTGGCCGTTACGAGGCGGTGGCGCCGTCGAACCTGTGGGTGTCGGAGGGCGAGTTCGTGTCGCTTGTCGGGCCGACCGGCTGCGGCAAGTCCACCCTGCTCAACGCCGCCGCCGGCCTGATCAAGCCGTCATCCGGCAGCGTCGAGATTTTCGGGCAGCCGCTCAGCGGCATCAACGCGCAATCGGGCTATCTCTTCCAGCAGGATGCGCTGATGCCGTGGAAGACGGCGCTCGACAATGTGGCGATCGGGCTCGAGGTCGCCGGCACGCGGCGGCGCGACGCACTGGAAACCGGGCGCGCCCTGCTGAAGCAGGTCGGGCTGAAAAGCTTCGCCGACCGTTACCCGCACCAGCTTTCCGGCGGCCAGCGCAAGCGCGTGGCCTTGGCGCAGATGCTGGCGCGCAAGCCGAAGATCCTGCTGATGGACGAGCCGTTCGGGCCGCTCGACGCCCAGACCCGCATCATCATGGGCGACCTGTTGCTGAGCCTGTGGCAGCAGGACCGCAAGGCGCTGATGTTCGTGACCCACGATCTCGAGGAAGCGATCGCGCTCTCCGACCGGGTGGTGGTGATGTCGTCCGGGCCATCGTCGCAACTGATCGGCGATTTCCGCATCGACCTGCCGCGCCCGCGCAACATCGCCGATATCCGCACCGAGCCACGCTTCCACGCGCTGCACCGGGAAATCTGGAATACGCTGAAGCTCGAGGTCCAGAAGGCCTACGATCTCGGCGAAGGCAAGGACGCATGAACCGCACCCGGCTGCTCGCCCTGCAAATCCTCGTCGCGGTGCTTGCCTTCGCCTTCTGGCATGTGGTGACGACGACCGCGCTGATCGGCGATCCCAAGAAGATGCAATTCTTCTTCTCGACGCCGATCGACGTGCTCAGCCGTTGTTTCCACGACCTGATGGGCGGGGAAATCTGGCACCACCTCGCCATCACGCTGACTGAGACCTTCCTCGCCTTCGTCATCGGTGCCGGCGGCGGCATCGTCATCGGCTTCTGGTTCGCACGTCAGGAACTGTTGGCGGCGGTGTTCGACCCGTATGTCAAGGCGATCAACGCGCTGCCGCGCGTCGTGCTGGCGCCGATCTTCGCGCTGTGGTTCGGGCTCGGCATCTGGTCCAAGGTGGCGCTCGGCGTGACGCTGGTGTTCTTCATCGTGTTCTTCAACGTCTATCAGGGCGTCAAGGAAGTCAGCCCCGTCGTGCTGTCGAACGCGCGCATGCTCGGCATGAACGAGCGCCAGCTCATGCGCCATGTCTATTGGCCCTCGGCGCTGTCGTGGATGTTCTCCTCGCTGCACACCTCGGTCGGCTTCGCGCTGGTCGGCGCGGTGGTCGGCGAATATCTCGGCTCGTCCGCTGGGCTCGGCTACAAGATCCAGGAGGCCGAGGGCGTGTTCGACGTCACCGGCGTGTTCTCCGGCATGCTGATCCTGACCGTGGTGGTGATCGCCGTCGACGGGCTGGTGACGCTGATCGAGCGCCGGCTGCTGGTGTGGCGGCCGGGGCAGGTGACGCAGACGGCGCAAGGGTGAACGGCATAAGGGCGGGCGGCGTTCGCCGCCGGAAAAATCAGGGAGGATGGTCATGAAACGCAGAACATTCCTCGTCGGCGCGGGTGCGCTGATCGCGGCCCCGGCCGTGGCGCGGGCGCAAGGGCGCATCGCGGTGACGCTCGGCGTCGGCGGCAAGCCGGTGCTGTATTACCTGCCGCTGTCGATCGCCGAGCGGAAAGGCTTTCTCAGCGGCGAGGGGCTCGACGTCACGATCAACGATTTCGGCGGCGGCGCCAAGGCGCTGCAGGCGCTGGTCGGCGGCTCGGTCGATGTCGTCACCGGCGCCTACGAGCACACCATCCGCATGCAGGCCAAGGGCCAGGACATCCGCGCCACCTGCGAACTCGGGCGGTTTTCCGGCATCACCATCGGCGTGCGCGCCAGCCTGAAGGACCAGATCAAGTCGGCGGCGGATTTCAAGGGCCGCAAGATCGGCGTCTCGGCGCCGGGCTCCTCGACCTATCTCACCGCGCTCTACGCCATGAGCAAGGTCGGGCTCACCGCCAAGGATGCCTCCTTCATCGGCGTCGGCACTGGTGCTGGCGCGGTCGCCGCGATGCAGAAGGGCGAGATCGACATCATGTCGAATGCCGAGCCGATCATCTCCAAGCTGGAGGAGACCGGCGACCTGGTCGTGCTGATCGATACGCGCACGGAGGCCGGCAGCAAGGCGCTGTTCGGCGGCTCGTGCCCGGCGGCGACGCTCTATGCGCCGCACAGCTATGCCGAAAAGAACCCGGAGGCGATGCAGAAGCTCGTCAACGCCTTCGTCAAGACGCTGCACTGGCTGGCGAAGGCGACGCCGGAAGAGGTGGCCGATGCGATGCCGAAGGAATACCAGCTCGGCGATCCCGGCCTGTATCGCCGCGCCGTGAAAGCCTCTCTCGAGAGCTATTCGCGCGACGGGCTGATCACCGAGGCTGGACAGCAGGCGATCTATGCCATGCTGAAAGCCATCGATCCGGCCTTCAAGGACGCCACGATCGACCTGAAGAAGACTTTCGACGATCGCTTCGTGAAGAACGTCAAGGCGTAGGCGACGCGAACCGCATTATCGCGCGCATGGCCGGCAAGGATCGGCCATGCGGCGACCGACACATCATGCTGAGGGGAAGGATTACGCAATGGAACGCAGGCAATTTCTCATCGCCGCCACGGCCGCTGCCGGCGGGCTCGTCGCCGGGCTGCCGGCCCTGGCGCAGGGCAAGCCGGAAAAGACCAAGGTGGTGCTCGGCGTCGGCGGCAAGCCGCTGCTGTATTATCTCCCGCTGACCATCGCCGAGCGCAAGGGCTTCTTCAAGGAGCAGGGGCTCGATGTCGAGATCAACGATTTCGGCGGCGGCGCCAAATCGCTGCAGGCGCTGGTCGGCGGCTCGGTCGATGTCGTCACCGGTGCCTACGAGCACACCATCCGCATGCAGGCCAAGGGCCAGGATATCCGCGCCGCGCTCGAACTCGGCCGCTTCCCGGCGATCGTGCTCGCGGTACGCTCGGACCTCGCCGACAAGGTCAAGTCGGCCGCCGACCTCAAGGGGCTGAAGATCGGCGTGACGGCGCCGGGTTCCTCGACTTATCTGATGGCGGTCTACGCCATGTCCAAGGCCGGGCTGAAGGCGACGGACGCCTCGTTCATCGGCGTTGGCGGCGGGGCCAGCTCGGTCGCGGCGGTCAAGAACAAGCAGGTCGATGCCATCTCGCATCTCGATCCGGTGATCTCGAAGCTCGAGGCCGATGGCGACATCAAGATCCTGATCGACACGCGCACCGAGGCCGGCACCAAGGCGCTGTTCGGCGGCACCAACCCGGCCGCGGTGCTCTATGCGAAGAACGAGTTCTACACCCAGAACCCGGTCACCTCGCAGCTTCTGGTCAATGCGCTGTACAAGGCGCTGCAATGGCTCGCCAAGGCGACGCCGGCCGATGTCGCCGATACCGTGCCGTCGGAATATCTGCTCGGCGACCGCAAGCTGTACGAGGCCGCCGTCAAGGCGTCGATGCAGAGCTACTCGCATACCGGCGTGCTGACGGCCGACGGCATGAACAGCGTCTACCAGACGCTCAAGCAGCTCGATCCGGCGTTCAAGGACGTCACGGTCGATGTCGCCAAGACCTTCGTCGATACGTTCGTGAAGAAGGTCAAGGCGAGCTGAGAAGCGCATTCCTGCCCCGGCCTTGCTCCGGGGCCGCACCGAAAGTCGGGGGCAGGCGGAACACGCCTGCCCCCGTTTCTGTCTCAGAAGCGGACCTTGCCCTTGATCGCCGCCTCGGCATTGGCCGGAACGACCTTCTTGGCGACGAAATCGTCCCAGTTCTTGTAGGGCCGCTTGGCGATGATCGCCTTGGCTCGGGCCTCGCCGATCTGGGGCAGCTTGTCGAGATCGGCGGCGGGAGCGGTATTGAGGTTGACGAGCTGGCCTTGCGGCGTGGCGGCCGGGGCGGCTTTGGCGGGGGGCGCCTTGGCAGGGGCGGTTGTGGTCCCCTGCGCGAAGGCGAAGGGGGCGGCAAGAAGCGAAACGGCTAACACGGCGCTGGCTGTTGCGATGCGTTTCATGGGTCGTTCCCGAATTGCCCGGCGAATATTGCAGGGCATCGCCGCCGGGCAGGCGAGGCCAAGGCCCGGATAGCCCGCCCGTGGCGGCATCCTATTCCGGACGAATTGATATCCTGTATTGATCGACATGAACGATGGCCGAACGATTACGCCGCAATTGGAGCCCGGCCGCTCCTGAAAGGATGTTCGATGCGCTTTGCCTATTACCGGCTCGATGTCTTCACCGAGCAGAAACTGGCCGGCAACCAGCTCGCCGTCGTGCTCGAGGCCGAGCGCCTCAGCGGCGACGAGATGCAGGCGATCACGCGCGAGTTCAACCTGTCCGAGACGGTGTTCGTCACGGCGCCGCTCGATCCCGCCAATACGGCGGCGGTGCGCATCTTCACGCCGGGCGGCGAATTGCCCTTTGCCGGCCATCCGACGGTCGGCACCGGCGTGCTGCTCGCCATGCTGCACGCCAGCGACCACATGAACGGGCAGGGCGTGACCATCGCGCTCGAGGAAAGAATCGGGCTGGTCAAGGTCGAGGTCTCGCAGCGGCCGGGCCGCGCGGCGCGCGGCGTGTTCGGCCTGCCGAAGCTGCCGGAACGGCTCGACCTGGCGCTTGATGCCCAGGCTGCCGCCATTGCGCTCGGCGTGCCGCTCGAGGCGATCGGTTTCGACGCGCACGAACTCTCGGCCTGGTCGGCGGGCGTGCCCTTCGTCATGGTGCCGCTGAAGAACCGCGAGCTTGTCATGCAGGCATCAGTCGCCGACATGGCGGCATGGCGGCGCGCCTTCGGCGCCACCGGCAAGGGGGCGGCCTATCTCTACACGCGCGAGACGGTGGCGCCGGAGCATCAGGTGCATGCCCGGATGTTCTCGCCGGTGATGGGCATTGTCGAAGACCCGGCGACCGGCTCGGCCGCTGCCGCCTTCGCGGGCGCCGCGGTCGCCTTCGAGCAGCCCGAGGACGGGTTGCACCAGATCGTCATCGAGCAGGGCTACGAGATGGGGCGCCCGAGCCAGATCGTGCTCGACCTCGACATCGAGGGCGGCGTGCTGACCGGCGCGCGTGTCGGCGGCGCGGCGGTGGTGGTGGCGAGCGGCACCATCGAATTATGATTCTGCCATTGCGCGGGCTCGACCTGCGCTATGAGCCGCGGCCCTGGCCGTTCGCCACGGTGCGCGCGCCCGAGATCGCGGCGCATTGGGCGCGGCTGACCGAGGCCAATCCGCGACTGTGGAACGGCGAGGTGCTGGTGCAGCATCGCTGGCGGGTCGAGGACGGCATTTACCGCGCCGGCTATATGCCGGTCGACTATGCGAGCTTCCTCGCCTGGCGCGATTTCGGCTGGCCCGCCCCTCCGGTGCGCAACGGGTTCGGCATGGCGGCGCTGCGCGCCAGCGACGGCGCCTTCGTGCTGGGCCAGATGGCCGAACACACCGCCAATGCCGGGAAAATCTATTTCGCCGGTGGCACACCGGACATGAGCGATGTCACGGCCGACGGCCAAGTCGATCTCGCCGGCAGCCTGGTGCGCGAGTTGCGCGAGGAGACCGGCCTGTGCGCCAGCGAGGTCGTTTTCGGCGATGACTGGACGGCGGTGATCGACGGCACGCGCGTGGCGTTCCTAAGGGCGGCGCGGCTTGGCCTTCCGGCGGAAGCGGCGCGCGCCATGATCCGCGCACGGCTGCCCGGCCTCGCCGAACAGGAACTTGCCGATATCGTCATCGTGCGCGGCCCGGACGAGATCGATCCGGCCCGCATGCCGGGCTTCGCAGCGGAGTATATGGCGGCGGTGTTTGCGGCCGAGAGATGAGGGCGTTGACGCACAGTGTCATTCCCGACGCGCGTGAGCGCGATCGGGAATCCAGGAGTCGCTTGCGCATTGGCTTCTGGATTCCCGCCTGCGCGGGAATGACAGCGGGACGCCCCTTACGCGACGGCGTGCTGTGCGTGCTGGCTTTTGCGGCGCGCGTCGAGCTTGTTGAGCGCGCCGATATAGGCCTTGGCGGAAGCGACCATGGTGTCGGGGTCGGCGGCGCGGCCGGTGACGCTCTTGCCGGTCTGGCGATCCTCGAGCCGCACCGAGACCTCCGCCTGCGCATCGGTGCCCTCGGTCACGGCATGGACCTGATAGAGCGCCAGCTTGGCGTCATGCGGCATGATCTGGTGGATGGCGTTGAAGGCGGCATCGACGGGGCCGTTGCCGGTCGCCTGCACGGTCTTGTGCACGCCCTCGACATCGAGCGTCAGCGTTGCCGATTGCGGCCCCATCGTGCCGGCGATCACGGTCAGCGCCACGACCTTCACGCGGTCCTGGCCCGACGCGATATGCTCGTCGACCAGCGCCTCGATATCCTCGTCGTAAATGTGCTTCTTGCGGTCGGCGAGCGCCTTCATGCGCGTAAAGGCGTCCTGCAACTGGTTCTCGCCCAGCTCGTAGCCGAGCTGCTTGAGCTTGTCGCGGAAGGCGGCGCGGCCGGAATGCTTGCCCATCACCAGCGAGGTCTTGGTGACGCCGACCGATTCCGGCGTCATGATCTCGTAGGTCTGGGTGTGCTTCAGCATGCCGTCCTGATGGATGCCGCTTTCATGCGCGAAGGCGTTCCGGCCGACGATGGCCTTGTTGTACTGCACCGGGAACGAGGTCGCCGCCGCCACCAGCTTGGAGGCGCGGTTGAGCATGCTCGCGTCGATGCCGGTCTCGTAGGGCAGCACGTCCGAGCGCGTCTTGATCGCCATGACGATCTCCTCGAGCGCGGCGTTGCCGGCGCGCTCGCCGATGCCGTTCAGCGTGCATTCGACCTGGCGCGCGCCGCCTTCCAGCCCGGCCAGCGTGTTGGCGACGGCGAGGCCGAGATCGTTATGGCAATGCACCGAGAACACCGCCTTGTCCGAATTGACGACGTTCTCGCGCACGGCGCGGAACAGGGCGCGATATTCGTCCGGCGTGGTGTAGCCGACGGTATCGGGGATGTTGATGGTGGTGGCACCGGCCTTGATGGCGGCATCGACGCAGCGGCACAGGAAATCGAACTCGGTGCGCGTGCCATCCTCGGCCGACCACTCGACATCGTCGACCCAGTTGCGGGCGCGCGTCACGGCGGCGACCACCATGTCGAGCACCTCGGCCGGCTCCTTCTGGAGCTTGTACTTCATGTGCACGGGCGAGGTGGACAGGAAGCTGTGGATGCGCGGGCGGGCGGCATGTTTCACGGCTTCGCCGGCGCGGTCGATATCCTTCATGCCGGCGCGCGCCAGTCCGCATACGGTGGCGTTCTTGATGCGCCTGGAGATGGCGGTGACGGCTTCGAAATCGCCATCGGAGGCGATCGGGAAACCGGCCTCGATGATATCGACGCCCATCGCATCGAGGAAATCGGCGACCTCGAGCTTCTCGTCGAAGGTCATGGTGGCGCCGGGGCACTGCTCGCCGTCGCGCAGCGTGGTGTCGAAGATGACGACGCGGTCTTTCGTCGAGGGAGTCTGGGCAGTCATGGCAAAGTCCTTAAAATCGCGGGAGGTCTGATGGTCGCAGCACTCGTCTCCCCTGAGAGCCCAGGCAAGCCCGGACGGCCCTCAGGGGCGCGTAAGGAGGAGGCCAAGGAGCGCAAGCGACGCCAGGCGCTGAACAGCGCGGCGGTCGGTGGCGGCAATGGTGACGGTCAGCGTCACGGGATATCCCTGGATTTGCAAGGAAACCTGCATAACCGATGCGGTGGGGTGATGGCAAGCGCGGCGATTGCGTCATCTTGCCGGCATTGACGGCGCGCGAAGAATCTTCCTTCCTGTCAACGTCACCGGAGATCATGATCGGCATGCGCGCTTTTCTCGTCCTGTCCGCCGCCCTTCTGTTGGCGGGCTGCAACCAGACCACGTCGCAGCAAGCGATCGCACCTGAGCAGAGCAGCACCGTCGCGACGCGCTCCCACGTCAAGCTGCCGGCCGGCGCCGCCTGCACGGCCGAGATCGAGCGCTTCCGCACGATCATCGACAGCGATCTCGAAACCGGCAATGTCGGCGAGAAGGTGCATGCCTCGATGATCTCGGAAATGCGCCAGCCTGAAAGCCAATGTGCGGCCGGCAACGAGGGCGGTTCGCGTGCCGCGCTTGCCGCGGTCAAGGCGCGCCACGGCTATCACTGACGACAGCGGGCGGGTTTCGCGCGCGAGGGTGGGGCCATTTGGCTCGCCCGATGCGCGTGCAAATTCTGGACAAGACCGGCCGAACGATTCATCCTTGGCGTAATCCAGCAATTTACGGGGCTTGAGCAGTCAGGGCCTGCCTGATGCTGCATGTCTTGTTTTAAATCGAGGAAGCCCAATCATGCCTTTCAACGAACGTTCCAAGCATATTACCCAGGGCGTGGCGCGCTCGCCCAACCGCGCGATGTATTACGCGATGGGGTATAAGGAGGAAGACTTCGACAAGCCGATGATCGGCATTGCGAACGGCCATTCCACCATCACGCCGTGCAATGCCGGCCTGCAGCCGCTCGCCGATGCCGCGGTCGTTGCCATCAAGGCCGCCGGCGGCAACCCGCAGACCTTCGGCACGCCGACGATCTCGGACGGCATGTCGATGGGCACCGAGGGCATGAAATACTCGCTGGTGTCGCGCGAGGTGATTGCCGATTGCGTCGAGGTTTCGGTGCAGGGCCAGTGGATGGACGGCGTGCTTGTGCTCGGCGGCTGCGACAAGAACATGCCGGGCGGCATGATCGGCATCGTGCGCGCCAACGCGCCGGCAATCTATGTCTATGGCGGCACCATCAAGCCCGGCAAGTGGAAGGGGCAGGACCTCTCGATCGTCTCGGCCTTCGAGGCGGTCGGCTCGTTCATGGCCGGCAAGATGAGCAAGGAGGATTTCGACGGTATCGAGCGCAATGCCTGCCCGACCACCGGCTCGTGCGGCGGCATGTATACCGCCAACACGATGAGTTCCTCGTTCGAGGCGCTCGGCATGGCGCTGATGTATTCCTCGACCATGGCGTGCCCGGATCAGGAGAAGATCGACAACACGGCCGAATCGGCGCGCGTGCTCGTCGAGGCGGTGAAGAAGAACCTCAAGCCGCGCGACATCGTCACGCGCAAGTCGATCGAGAATGCCATCACGCTGATCATGGCGACCGGCGGCTCGACCAACGCCGTGCTGCATTATCTCGCCATTGCCCATGCGGCGGAAGTCGAGTGGACGCTCGAGGATTTCGAGCGCGTGCGCCGCAAGGTGCCGGTGATCTGCGACCTGAAGCCGTCCGGCAAATATATGGCGGTCGACCTGCATCAGGCTGGCGGCATCCCGCAGGTGCTGAAGCTGCTGCTCGATGCCGGGCTGCTGCATGGCGAGTGCATCACCATCACCGGCCGCACGCTGGCCGAGGAACTGGCCGGGCTGCCATCCGAGCCGCGCGCCGACCAGGACGTGATCATGCCGATCTCGAAGGCGCTCTACCGCGAGGGCCATCTCGCCATCCTCAAGGGCAACCTTGCCGTCGATGGCGCCGTCGCAAAGATCAGCGGCCTGAAGAGCCCGGTGATTTCCGGCCCGGCGCGCGTGTTCGACGACGAAACCTCGGCCATGGACGCGATCCTGTCCGACAAGATCCGGCCGGGCGACGTGGTCGTGCTGCGCTATCTCGGCCCCAAGGGCGGGCCGGGCATGCCGGAAATGCTGGCGCCGACCTCGGCGATCATCGGGCGCGGCCTCGGCGAGAGCGTCGGGCTGATCACCGACGGGCGCTTCTCGGGCGGCACCTGGGGCATGGTCGTCGGCCATGTCACGCCGGAAGCCTTTGTCGGCGGCACCATCGCGCTGATCGAGGAAGGCGACACCATCACCATCGATGCGCATAAGCTGCTGCTGCAACTGGAGGTCGACGAGGCCGAGATCGCGCGCCGGCGCGCGGCGTGGAAGCAGCCGGAGCCGCGCTACACGCGCGGCGTGCTGGCCAAGTTCTCGGCGCTGGCACTGCCGGCCAATCAGGGCGCGGTGACGGGCTGAGGGCCGCCGGCCCCCGACGATGGCGGCATGATGCTCCTTCTCCCCTTGCGGGAGAAGGTCCCGGCAGGGGGATGAGGGGTGCTGCGCACTGCTACCCCTCATCCGGCCCTTCGATCTCCGGCTTGCTGGAGATCGACATTATCATGCGCAGGTCGGGCAAGCCCGACTTGAGTGGGCCACCTTCTCCCGCAAGCGGGAGAAGGGTACTTCGTTCTACTTCAACTCGACCGCGATATCCTCCACCGCCGGCGCCTGCTTGATCAGGCCGCGCGCGGCGAGGAACTGGCCGAAGCGTTCGTAGCGGCGCCGGTCGAGGGCGGCCGGCCGCTTGGCGAAGCGCGGCAGCGTGTCGATCCAGGCCTGGCGGTTGAGCGCGTCGTCAAGGTCGGGATAGGCGGCGATGAACAGTTTCCAGGCCTCGTCCGGATGGTTGGTCAGGTAGAGCGCGCCCTTCTCGACCGCGTCGAGGAAGCGTGGCAGGCGGTCGTCGCCCAGCAGGGCCGGGCGCGCCACGAAGATCAACTCGTCATAGGCCGGCACGCCGTGCTCCTCGGGGAAGAACGCCTTGCCGGCGCGGCCTTCCTTCTTCATCTGCGTCAGCTCGAAATTGCGGAAGCCGCCGATCGTGGCATCGACCTTGCCGCCGAGCAGCGCGGCGGTGAGCGCGAAGTTGACGTTGACGAGCTTGACGTCGGACAGTTTCAGCCCGGCATTTTCGAGCATGGCGCCGAGCAGCGCATCCTCGAAGCCCGACACCGAGTAGCCGATCGCCTTGCCCTTGAGATCGGCGAGCGATTTGATCGGGCCGTCGGCGAGCACGATGACGCTGTTGAGCGGCGTCTCGACCAGCGTGCCGAAGCGCTTGATCGGCACGCCGGCCTGATGATCGAGATAGAGATTGGGCTGGTAGTAGACGCCGATATCGGCCTGGCCGGCGCCGACGAGGCGCGGCACGGCGGAAGGGTCGGAGGGCGGAACCAGCGTGACGTCGAGCCCGGCCTGCTTGAACAGGCCGAGCCGGTCGGCGACGATGAGCGGGGCATGGTCGGGGTTGACGAACCAATCCAGCATGACGCTGAGCTTGTCGGCCGCCCGGGCTGGGCTGGCGAAGGCCAAGGCGAGCACGAGGCCGGCCGCCAGGAACGAACGCGATGTCATGAGAAATCTGTCCTTCGATTGCGAATTGAGGCGTCGCCTCACTGATCGGATGCCCATGGTATGAGGCGCGGGCCGAAAAAGTCGACAAGGCGGCGCAGAGAGAGGCTGAGGATCGCCAGTATCGCCATGGCCGCGAACACCGTGTCGGTCTGCAGCCGCGCATTGGCCTGCACCATGACGAAGCCGAGGCCTGCCGACGAGCCGACCCATTCGCCGATCACCGCGCCGAGCGGCGCGAGCGGTGCCGCGACCCTGAGGCCGGAGAGCAGCGCCGGCAAGGCCAGCGGCAGCCTGACATAGCGCAAGGTCTGCCAATGCGTGGCGCTGGTGAGCGCCGTGGCATCGATGAGTTCCGGATCGGTGCGGCGCAAGCCGTCCGCGAAAGCCGAGGTCACGGGGAAGAAGATGATGATCACGGCCATGACGACCTTCGACGTCAGGCCGAAGCCGAACCAGACCACGAGCAGCGGCGCGATCACGAAGACGGGGAAGGCTTGCAGCACGAGCAGGATCGGCCACAGCGCGCGCCCGAGGCGCGGCCATGCGGCCAGCGCGAGCGCGCTGAGCGCGCCGAAGCTCGCGCCGATGGCGAAACCGAGCGCGATTTCGATGATCGTGGTCAGCGTGTGTCCGGCGAGAAACAGCGGCCTGCGCAGGAAGACGGCGAGCACCTCGAGCGGCGAGGGCAGGATATAGCCCGGCGGCGCGAACAGCCACACCGCGCCCTGCCAGATGAGGAGCAACACCAAGGCGGTGCGCGCGAAGGTCCACAGCCGGGCCGTCATGCGCCTTGGGCCCCGGGCTGGTGGGCGCGGTGGATCACGCCCGCGCTCGCCGCGTTTCCGCCACGCTCCGCGCTGCTCAATCCGTTGCTCCGTGGTCGAGGCACATTGCTCCCGCGCCAACCGATGGCGCCGCACAAGGGAACATGCTTTAGCCTGTTCAATGGCGAAGGCAACCGCCGTCGCCGGCGCTGCTCACCGCGCCGGCCGCGTCGAAAGTCGCGCCGCGCGCCATGGTCATGCTGGCGCGACAGGGCCGGTCGCCGCTATCGTCGATTCGGAATAGCGTCCTCAGTTTGGGAGTTGTGCGTTTTGCTCACGGCCTATCGCGAAAGCGGCGACGAGTGGCGTCAAGGCGCGGCCCTGCCGGATCAGGTGATCTGGCTCGACCTGATCGATCCGAGCGATGACGAATGCCGGCTCGTCGAAAGCCTGACGAAAATCCGGCTGCCAACGAAGGAGATGCTGAGCGAGATCGAGGTTTCGAGCCGGCTGATCGTCGAGCGCGGCGTGCTGTATCTGAGCACCCCGGCGGTGGCGAAAGGCGATCTCGACCGGCCCGAGATTTCGCCGGTCGGCTTCGTGTTGGCGCCGCGATTTCTCGTCACCGTAAGATATGCGCAGCTTGCCTCCTTTGACAGCATCGCCGCGCAGGTGCGCGCCGACGACACGCTCGATTGCAGCATCGGCATCTTCGCCGCCCTGCTGGAGGCGATGGTCGATCGCGGCGCCGACATGCTCGAGCATCTCGGCGCCAGGATCGACAAGGTCTCCAAATCGGTGTTTCACGGCAACCCTTCCAGCCGCAGGCATCCCGCGCGCTCGACGGCCCATCTGCGCCAGATCCTGAGCGGCATCGGCATGAATGGCGAGCATCTGGCGCAGGCCCGCGACGTGCTGCTCGGCGTCGGGCGGCTGGCGAGTTTCGTCGGCGACATCGCCCAGGACTGGATACCCGACGCGTTTCGCGCCCGGCTCGATGCCGTTGCCAAGGATGTCGCGAGCCTGAACGATTACGAGACGCATCTGTCCGACAAGGTGCAGTTCCTGCTCGATGCGGTGCTCGGCTTCATCTCGATCGAGCAGAACGACCTGTTCAAGGTCCTGACCATCGTCTCGGTGATTGGCGTGCCGCCGACGCTGCTCGCCGGCGTGTGGGGCATGAACTTCAAGACCATGCCCGAGTTGAATTGGGATTGGGGCTACCCGCTCGCCTGGCTCGCCATCATCCTGAGCACCGCGCTGCCCTTGCTGTGGTTCAAGCGCCGCGGCTGGCTGTAGAGAGTTTACCTCAGGAAAACAGCGGCGCCAGCATCAGCCAGCCGACCAGGAGCAGGCCGAGGGTCGAGGCGATCGAGAAGCCGGCGATGGTGTTTTCGAGTTGTTCGCGGGCACGGCGCGGCTGACGCTGCGAAACATCGAGAACGGACATTGTCGCCTCCATATTTTTGGAGGATCAACGCCACATTGCGGACTTGGTTCCACGTCGCCGCATATCGCGTCTTTCGGCCTGAAGAATCGGATTTCCGGCGTATGGTATTGTTCGCGCGGTGTCCGCTCGTCACGGGATTTGCATGATCGCCATCGAAACCTTCGTGCACATCCTCGATCTGGTCGGGACCTTCGTCTTCGCCATCAGCGGCGCGGTCGCGGCCGTCAATCGCCGCCTCGATATTTTCGGCATTCTCGTGCTGTCATTCGTCGCCGGGAATGTGGGCGGCATCACGCGCGACGTGCTGATCGGCGCGGTGCCGCCGGCCGCCCTGACCGATGGCCTGTATCTGCTGGTTTCGGTGATGGCCGGGCTGATCACGTTCTTCTGGTATGCCGGCATCGACCGGCTGCGCAGCCCCGTGCTGCTGTTCGATGCCGGCGGGCTGTCGCTATTCGCGGTCGCGGGCGCGCAGAAGGCGATCGAGTTCGGGCTCAATCCGGTCATGGCGGCGCTTCTGGGCATGTTGACGGGCATTGGCGGCGGCATGATGCGCGATGTGCTTCTCGCCGAGGTTCCGCAGGTGCTGCGTTCGGATCTATATGCCGTCGCAGCCCTTGCCGGCGCTTCCATCGTCGTCATCGGTGACTGGCTCGGCCTCTCCTATGGCGTCTCGGCCCCGGCCGGGGCGGCGTTGTGTTTCGGGCTTCGCTTCATGGCGATCCGCTATGGCTGGCATTTGCCGGCCGCCCATCTGTCCGCGCGCCAGCGCGCCGAAACCGATTATTCCGATGACGGGAATGCGCGCTGATATCTGGGTGTTCGCCACCGGGCGGATATCAGGCGCTGCGGCAACGCGATCAGCCGGCCGTCGCGCGGAGCGATGAGCAGTCGAGGCCGGGATAATCCCCAGCCCGGCGCTCAGGCGAATGGCCGAAGGCGGCGCAGCAGATGCTCGACGCGAAACGCGCCCACCGAGCGGCTTTCCGGGTATTCGTCGCCACGCGCCGTCTCGACCAGAAAAACCGTCGGCGGGCCATCGGCGTGCAGATATTTCAGCAGTGCGCGACTTGCGCCATCGATCCGCGTCACGTCGACCTTGACCAGGGCAACGCGCGCCATCGCGAGCCGCACGCGGGGATCGGGAAGGATGCGGCTGTCGATCGTCTTGCAGAAGGCGCACCAGTCGGCACCGATATCCACCAGCGCGGCGGGATAGCGTGAGGACAGGCGCCGGAGCGCGGTCCTGTAGTCGGCGACATTGGTGACGATGGCGTCGGCGGCCGCGGCCTCGCGGGGAACGACGGAGGCCGTGAGCGCCGCCAGCCCTGAGATCAGCACACCCCTTCTCGTCAATCCGGCTTTGCCGCGAGAGGGGGCCTGGCCAATACCGGCCGTGGCGAGCGCATCTGATAATCCGGACTTTTCGACTGCCATGCTAAAACACTCTCCATGCTTGCGCCGCAACAAGGCGGCCGGCCTTAAGGCTGCCTTAAGGGGCTGGCCAAGGATGGGCCGGGCTGGAGGTCATCATGCGTATCCTGATCGTCGAGGACGACGCCGTGCTTCGGGACGGCCTGAGCGTCGGCCTGGGCCTCGCCGGATTCACGGCGGATGCGGTCGAAACCTGTGCCGCGGCGGACGCTGCGTTGCGCAGCAGTGAATTCGATGCGGTTGTCCTCGATCTCATGCTGCCGGATGGATCGGGACTCGACATTCTCAAAGGGCTTCGCCTGCGCCAGCAGGATATTCCGGTCCTGTTGCTGACGGCACGCGATGGGGTCGATGACCGGATCGCCGGGCTTGATAGCGGCGCCGACGATTATCTGGGCAAGCCGTTCGATCTCGACGAGGTCGCGGCCAGGCTGCGTGCGCTGCTGCGCCGTGCGGCGGGCCGCGCCTCGGCCGTGCTCGAATGGCAGGGGCTTGTTCTCGATCCCTCGCGGCTGGAGGCCGAGAAGGATCGGCAACCGCTCAATCTCTCGCGCCGGGAATTCGCCATCCTCCACGTGCTGATGAGCCATCCCGGGCAGATCGTTTCCAAATCCCGGCTCGAGGACAAGCTCTATGGCTGGCAGGCGGAAATCGAAAGCAACGCCGTCGAGGTGCATATCCATAACCTGCGCGCCAAGATCGGACCCGGCGTGATCCAGACCGTGCGCGGCGTCGGCTACCGGATCGCGGGAGAAGCCTGATGGCGTCCATCCGCGGCCGGCTGATCACCATTCTCATCATCTCGACCGGGGTCGTCTGGCTGTTCGCCACGGCATGGATTTTTTTCAGCACGCGGGCGGAGGTGGAGCGTGTCCTCGACGCCCGTCTGATGGAAGCCGGCCGCATGGTGAGTTCCCTGATAACCAGCCGGGAAATCGAAAGCCGTCGACCGATGGATTTGACGGCGCAACTGACGGCGCGGAGCCGTGCGAGCTATGACCGCCAGCTCTCGTGCCAGATCTGGTCGCTCAACGGCGACCTGGTGGGCCTGTCGGAAAGCGCGCCCTCGGAGCGGCTGACCGCGAGCGATACCGGGTTTTCGCAAACCGAGATCAACGGGGAAACCTGGCGCGTCTACGCGGTCGTCAATGCCGATGTCGGCGTGCGCGTGCTGGTCGGCGATCGGCTCAAGGTTCGTAACCATCTCGTGAACGACGTCATTCGCGGGTTGCTGCTGCCGATGTTCCTGATTCTGCCGCTCCTGGCCGGCCTGATCTGGCTGAGCGTGAAGCGCGGGCTTTCTCCCTTGAACCGCATCGCGCATGATCTCGAACGACGCCATGCCGCCGATCTCAGTCCGATGCCGGCGGTCGAAACGGCGCAGGAGATCGCGCCCGTCGTGCAATCCCTGAACGGGTTGTTCGGGCGCGTTGCCGGCCTGCGCGACCGGGAGCGCAATTTCACCGCCTTCGCGGCGCATGAGCTGCGCACGCCGCTGGCCGGCCTGAAAACGCAGGCGCAGGTCGCGCTTGCCAGCAATGACGGGGCGATTCGCGATCAGGCCCTGCGGCAGATCGTGGTCGGCGTCGACCGCACCGGCCGGCTCGTGCGCCAGTTGCTGGACATTTCATCCGTCGAGGCGCGCGAGCGCTCCGATCATCACGGCGTGGTGGAGGCCGGCAAGGTGCTTCGCGCGCTCGCCGGCGAGCTTTCCGATGCCGCGCGCGGCGTTACCGTGGCGGTTGCACCTGATCTCGATGATCTTCAGCTTGCCATCGAGCCGGAACTCTTCACCCTGGCGGCGCGCAACCTGATCGAGAACGCCGTCAACCATTCGCCCCCCGGCGGCGCGGTTTTCTGCCATGCGGAGCGAAGCGCCGGGAGCGATTCGATCGTCATCGACGATGATGGTCCCGGCATCCCGGAGGAAGAGCTGCCGCGTGTCACCGAGCGCTTCTTCCGCGGCCGCAACAAGGCGGCTGTCGGCAGCGGACTCGGCCTTGCCATCGCCGAACTGGCGCTTGGGAGAAGCGGCTGGCGGCTGTCGCTGCGGAACCGCCCGGGCGGCGGCCTCACCGCCATGATCGCCGCAGCGCCGCCGTCGCACGGCTGAGGATGCCGTATCGCCTCGCCAGGTTAGGCGACCGCTGCCCGCGGCAGGATCACCGGTTCGCCAGTTGCTCGCCGAGATGGCTCATCTCCGGGTCCGGGATCACGACGATGGTGCTGCCGTCCCGGACGTTATCCGCAAGATGAATCACGTCCTGATTGAGCATCCGGATGCAACCCGAGGACACCGCCTTGCCGATGGTATCGAATTCCCGACTGCCGTGGATGCGGTAGATGGTGTCGCGGTTGCCCTGGTGAATATATAGGGCGCGGGCGCCAAGAGGATTCCGGAGCCCCGGCGGCATTCCGCCGTTAGCGATGCTGTAGGGCTCCAAGGCCGGCTGGCGCGCGACCATGTCGTTTGGCGGATTCCAGCGCGGCCATTTGCGCTTGTATGGGATATGCCCCCGGCCATGCCAGGAGAAACCGTCGCGCCCGACGCCGACGCCGTAGCGCATCGCCTTGCCGTTCGCCTTGACGTGATAGAGGTAGCGGTTCGGGGTATCGACGATCACCGTGCCGGCTTTTTCGGTGGTCGGGTAAGCGACCTCGGTGCGCCACCACCGTCGATCGACCTCGGAGACATCGACTGCGGGGACTGGGAACTGCTCGTCGGGCAGGGCTGCGTACATCAGCGGGGTGACAGGCCGCGCGGGCTCCTGCGGAACGGGCGCGATTTCCGCCACCGGCTGGCGCAGCGTCGTGCAGCCCGCCAGAGCGGACGCGCTCGCGCCGAGAAGAAATGCTCGTCTGGCGACGAGGGGGGACAGTAGCTTGGTCAAAACAGGTAAAGCCTTCGGATTCTTGAAAACCCTGCGAGCAACCCCGGCTACCTTAAGGGCCGCTTAAGCGTGCGGGACAAACGACAAGCCGGCATGTCGCGACTTGCCGTCCTTGATGTCGGCTTGAGATGGGGATGGCCGTGCGAACGCGAAAGAACCTGGCGGCTCCGGGCTGATCCGGCGCCGTCGCCGACGGAGGGCAGTCCGCCGATGGGTCAGTCGATCTTCCTTATCGTACCTTCCTTGTGCGCCGCGATGTGATCGGTCTTGTCGCTCTTGATCTCGTATTGCGGCGCGTCCTTCGAGGCGTGGCGCCGGTGGCCCCTGTAATCGAAATCCTGCTCGTGGATCGCGATGATCGTGCCGCTGACATGGCCGGCTTCGGAATTCCAGCCGACATGGTCGCCCTTGGAATATTTCGCCATCGGATGTCCTCTTGCGCGAACCGCCAACTCGGTTATCTCAGCGGCGCCTAACCGCCGGTTAGGCTCTGGCTGCTATAGGTCGGGGTGTGCGCGAATTCCGCCGGCACGTCCCACATGCGCGCGGCGTAGAACACCGCCCAGGCGAGAATGAACAGCGACATCACCCAGACCCAGACCGGGATCGACGAGCGCGCCTCGGCGCGGCGCGGATCGAACGGATCGTCGGCGCTGAATGCATCGACCGTGAAGCGGACCTTGCCGCGCCGGATCGAATGCGGGCGCAGCCCCGAAACGACGATGCCCGGCCCGTTATGCACCACGAACGGAATTTCCTCGACGCCCTCGCGCCCGCTTTCGCCACGCGCGAAAATCGTCAGCCGGTGCGGGCCATCGCTCAGCCCGGCGGTATCCAGCGAAATCTCCGTGGGCAGTTCCTGGTCGGCGATCGGCTGTTTGTCGCCATCCAGATAAACGCGGACGCGCGGGTTTTCCATGGCTCCCCCTTCGCCTTAACGGTCGTCACGCAGGATATCATATTTCGGGTGGTGCCGGTCGGTCTCGCCGGGGCGGAACAGCATCCAGAACATCGCCACGAAGCAGCCGAGCGTGATCGTGCCGGAGAGGGCGATGATGACGAGATTGCCGAGCAGTGGGCCGGCCATATGATGTGCCATGACGTGCCTGTTGTTTATTTCCCCTTGGCGCGCTCGGCGGCGACCTGCTGCGCCGTCACCGGCTTGCCGTGATTGCCCCAGGAACTGCGCTCATAATCGATGATGTTGGCGATGTCGTCATCGCTGAGCATCGAGCCGAATTCCGGCATCGGACTCTCGTATTTGACGCCACCGACCACGACATTCTCCAGCCCGTACAGCACGGTGCGGATGTGCTGGGTGGGGTCGGCATCGTTGACGGCGGCATTGCCCTTGAGCGGCGGGAAGGCTTCCGGCACGCCTTCGCCGGTGGCCTGGTGGCAGGCCGAGCAATTGGCGCTGAACAGTTGCTCGCCCTTGGCGGCGTCATAGGCGCTGCCGGCTGGGGCCGCCGCCACGGCCGGGGCGTGCGCCGGTTTGCCGGTGGCGGCCATCGGTTGCCCGGATGGTGCTGCGGCGGCCTGGGCCGTGGGCAGCGGCGCCTGCTTCAGCGACAGCAGATAGGCGAGCAGCGCCTGCGCCTCGCGCTTGGGTACGACGACGCCGTGCGCCGGGGCATAGGCCTTGGGCAGCGGCACCGGGGTGACGCCGGCCGGGGCCTTGTCGACGACATCGAACATCCAGGAGAAGGACGGCATGATCGAGGCCGGCACCACGGCGCGCGGGTTGTAGAGGTGGATATATTGCCAGACCGGGCTCGGCTGGCGCGCGCCGACATTGGTCAGGTCGGGGCCGGTGCGCTCCGAGCCGAGCAGTTCCGGCGTCTGGTAGGCGAAATCGCCGGGCGCGGATGGGCGGCCGAACACCTTGTCCTGCGACAGCGGCCGGACCTGCTGGGTGTGGCAGTAGCTGCAGCCATTGGCGACATAGACCGCGCGGCCCTCGGCTTCGATCGCCGTCAGCGGCTTGACGCCCGGGCCGGCCGGCGTCTGCGACAGGGTGATGCCGGGCAGCACGCCCATCAGGATGGCGATCCCGCCATAGACCAGCGTAGAGCCGCCGGCGATGAGCAGCAGCTTGTTCATGCCGCTTCCTCCGCCGCCGCGACCAGCGCCATCGGCCTGGCGCTGTGGCCAAAGGTCATGCGCCACACGTTCCAGGCGAAGGCGAAATGGCTCAGGAACATCAGCGAGCCGCCGACGCCGCGCCAGACATAGAACGGCTGCATGTCGACGACCGATTGGATGAAGGGCAGTTCACGCACCCAGTCCAGCCCCTGGATGGTGCCGCCGATCGACAGCGAGATGACGTAGATGAAGCTGCCGACCAGCGCCGGCCAGAAATGCAGCGCCAGGCCGATCTGGCCGGGATATTTGTCGGTTGCCGCCGGCAGCAGGGCGTAGACGCCGCCCCAGATGGCGAAGGTCACGAAACCGTACATCGTCAGGTGCGAGTGCCCGACGGTGAAGTTCGTCAGGTGCCAGACCGCCTGCAACGAGCGGAACGCCTCGACCGTGCCCTGCGTGGAACCGACGAGATAGCCGATCACGCCGACGAGGATGAAGGCGAGCGGATAGGAGTGGCGCAATTCGCCGAAACGGCCGCGCATGGTGAGCAGGAAGTTGGCGCTGCCGCCCAGCACCGGCACCAGCATCGCCACGCTGAACACGATCGCCGTGGTCTGCAACCACCATGGCAGCGGGCTGAACAGGAAGTGATGCGCGCCGATGATCGGGTAGAACACCAGGTTGGTCCAGAACGCGAACACGCCGAGCGCATAGGAATAGATCGGGCGATTGAGCAGTTTTGGCAGCGCGTAGTAGAACATGCCGAGCGCCAGCGGCGTGAACCACATGCCGACCGCGTTATGCATGTAGAAGCCCGACACCGACACCTGGCCGAGCCCGTATTGGTACCACGGCAGGATCGCCACGATTGCGATGATGCAGGTCCACAGCACGCCGCCCATCGTGTACCAGTTCGACAGGTAGATATCGTCGGTGGTGCGCCGCGCCACCGTCGCCACCAGGTTCCAGGCCGTGACGCCGAGCGCCGCCAGGAAGATCAGGCGGATCGGCCACGGCCATTCGCGATATTCGAGATCGCCGGCGCTATAGCCGAGATCGAGCGCGATGGTGCCGGCGATTGCCGCCAGGTTGAACAGCCACAGGCCGACCCAGGCCAGCCGCGTGCTGTACAATGTCGTGCGGCAACTGCGCACCGCGATGTAATAGGCGAGCCCGACGAGCGCGATGCTGGCCCAGCCGTAGAACGTGGCGTTGGTGTGGATCGGCCGCAGTCGCCCGAAGGTAAGCCACGCCCCGGAGCCGAAATCCGGCGCGCCGAACTTGTAGGCGAGCACGATGCCGATGAAGGTCGCGAAGAGCAGCCAGGCGACCGAGCAGATCGTGTAGGCGGAAAAGACGCGCGCCAGCGCCTGATCGTCCCGTCTTGCCGCGCTTGATGGATGTGCCGTCGCCATTTCCATGGCAGGCCCCGTTTTCTTCACCTCCGCAGGTTGCGCCGGAGGGAGCGCATCGCCGTGAATCCCCCCAGAAACATGCATTGTCAATGCTTCTTTTGTCGTGACCCGATATAATCGGGCGGCAGCTGGGTCGCCGTGACGAGGCGGCGGGCTGGCACCATGCCGTCACTGCGCCGCCGCTTTTTTGTCTCCGGAAAGCCGGCGCAACGAAGTGCAGACTTGCCAATCGGGCCATGTGACGGCAGTCTCGGCTCGGCAAGGATGTTCGGCGGGTGTATGCGGGATTGCCCGCTCGCCGGGCGACAGGACATAGGGAAACTCCGAAATCATGACTATGGACGGTGGGATCGCCGATGCCGGCGAGATGGACGAAGTCGCTCTGCCTGGGCTTCGGTCCGGGCCTGTCAGCCGCCGCGCGTTTCTGCTCGGCTCCGCCGTCGGTCTCGGCGCGCTCGGCCTATCCGGCTGCGCGACGACCGACTACATAGGCCTTGCAGAGGCGAAGAAGATGTACGGGCCGGTGCCCGACGAGAAATTCCCGATCCCGGCGGTCGATGTCAGCAAGGTCGATCCGAAATATTATCGCCGCACCGTTCGCTACGACAGCAAGGAAGCGCCCGGCACGATCATCGTCGATCCGGCCAATTACTACGTCTACCGCATCGAGGGCGACGGGAACGCGACCCGCTATGGCGCCAATGTCGGCCGCGACGGCTTCCGGTGGAGCGGCGATGCCTATGTCGGGCGCAAGGGCGAATGGGCGACCTGGACGCCGCCCAAGGAAATGATCAAGCGCCAGCCCGAGGCGGCCAAATACGCCCGCGGCATGCCGGGCGGCCTCGACAATCCGCTCGGCGCCCGTACGCTCTATCTGTATCAGAACGGCGTCTATACGCTCTACACGATCTACGCCAGCAGCGACCCCGAATCGATCGGCTCCGGCGTCACCAGCGGTTGTGTCGGCCTGCTCAGCCAGGACATGATCCACCTCTATGACCGCACGCCGGTCAAGACGAAAGTGGTCGTCCTGAAAGCATAGGCGCGGACGAAGCGGGGAGCAGGTCATGTTCGAGCGGCTGGAAGAGGCGCTCGGCGTCGGCTAGCATCGCGCCCGGTGTATGCCGGGGCGACGGTGTGGCAGGGGTTCCTTGGCTTTGCCGACTTCGACGGGGCACGTAGCAAAGGGCCGGTATGAGGGGCATGATTTTCAAGGCGTTGCGGCCCATGGCATTGGGCGCGGCGCTCGCTCTATCCGGGTGCGGGACCATCGACACGACACCGATCAACGTCGTCAGCACCGGGCCCGGGGCACCGTCGCCCACCTATATCCCCGATGCCGGCGACGACGGCTCGACCGTGGTCGCGCTCGCCTTTTCCGGGGGCGGCATGCGGGCGGCGGCCTGGGCCTACGGGGCGCTCCTGGAACTCGATTCCATGGTCATCGATACGGTTCCCTACCGCCGCACGCTGGTCGATGACGTCCGCACGGTTGCCGGGACCTCCGGCGGTGCGGTCACGGCAGCTTATCTCGGCTACAAGGGCAAGGAAGGCTATCGGGATTTTCGCGAACGATTCCTGTATCAGGATGCCGAAGCCTATATGGCGACCAGCATGCTGCCGGGAACCTTGCTCAAGGCGGCCTTCTCGGGTGGCGCCAACGATCGCAGCAGTTTCGCCCGCTGGCTGGACGAGAAGCTTTTCGACCGGGCGACCTTCGCCGCCTTCCGCAGGCCGGACAGACCGATCGTCTGGCTGACAGCCTCGGATATCTACAACAACACGCCGTTCCTGTTCACGCGCACCACGTTTGCCGCGCTTTGCAGCGACATTGACGATCTCAAGATCGCCAATGCGGTCGGTGCCTCCGCTGCCTTCCCGATCGTGTTTGCGCCGATGATGCTGCAAACGCCCAAGGAGGATTGCCAGTATGACCGCCCACGCTGGCTGCAGCACGCGCTGGATGCGAAGAACCCGTCCATTCGCTTGCAGGCCTATGCGAGAGCACTTGATTCATACCAATCCAACGCCGACCTTGGCTTTGTACGCCTTCTTGACGGAGGCTTGACCGATAATCTCGGGATCACCGGCCTCACGCTGGAGCGCGCCAAGGCCGATACGCCCCATGGGCCGCTTTCCCCTCACCAGGCGGTCCGGCTGCGCAATTTTCTGTTCATCGTCACCGATGCCGGGGTGCATACGCAATATGGCTGGGGCCTCTCGCCTGTCCCAACCCGGCTCGACAAAGTGATCGTCGCCGCCACTGACACGGCGCTGGCTTCAGCGTCGCGCAGCGGCTTTGATGCGGTCGATCTCGCCCTCAAGCAGTGGCAGGATGCGCTCGTTCGGTATCGGTGCGGGCTTCCGCGCAACGAGGTGCTCAGGCTTCGCGGCACGCTTGCGCAATGGGACTGCCGGGATGTGACCGTGACGACGGAACATGTCTCCTTTCGGGAGGCCGCTCCGGAACTGTTCGCGCGCTTGAACAATATCCCGACGCGCCTGAAACTGCCGCGCGATCAGGTGGATCTGATCATCAACGCCGCGCGCGACACCATCAGGCGCAACGCCAACATCAAGGCAATCGTGGATGCGACACGCAGAAATGCGCCGATCTTCGACCATGGGGCGTTGGTTGCAAGGCGTTGAATTTACAGCATTCAGGAATGCCCGCAGCAATCCGATATCCACCCCAGGGGCTCGTCCTCGACACTCTGCCGAGACCGCCACGTCCTCACCGTCCTTTCGTTGATCCCGAAACGCCGCGCGCGCTCCGTTCGAACAGCGTGCGTGGTCTTGGCGCTCCCGTGAAGAGCCCGGCCCACAGCGCATTCTCTCTGACCGCGATAACGATACGCCATCACACTGTGGGATCAAACAGCTAGCGGTCGCACCAGGATGATGGCGCACTGTTGGCGGCCAGCTCACGCTTGGGCCGTGAGGCGATCGACGATACCTGGATGGGTTGAAAGTCGATGATCACGATCGCGGCGTTCTCGGGCGTGAGCAGATGGTCGCCGCGCGGATCGCGAGGTTGCGCAAAGGACGTCATGCGTTTCTCCTGAATGGCGCGAAGGACCGTCAGCGGCGCTGACGTCGCGCGTGTATGCCTGTGCGCGGGCTGGTCACCCGGCGGCGTCCAGAAATTCGCGAACGAGCTTCACCGTCGCAGCGGGTTGCTCCTCCATCAGCCAGTGCCCGGACTCCGGCACGACCGCTTCCGTGACATTGGTCGCCGCGGCGCGCATCACCACCGCCATGGTCGGGCCGAAAGACGCCGCTCCCCCGATTGCCAGCACGGGCATGGTGAGCTTGCCTTCCGCCAGGAAGGCACGATCATCGATCACGTCCTGGTCGAATGCGGCGAACTGCGCGAAGCCGGCATGCATGGCGCCTGGCAAGGCATAGAGCCGGGCGTAATGTTCGCGTGACGCCTCGCTGAATTTGCCTGGGTTCGCCGAGAATTCGTTCCAGAAACGGTCCAGGTAGATGCGCTCGCGGCCGGCGACGAGGCGTTCCATATCCGGCCCGCCGAAGCGGAAATGCCAGAGGAGCGGGCTTTTCAGGATTTCGTCCCACGGTCCGATGCCGGGGAGCGGCGCGTCCATCAGCACGAACCGCTTCACGCGGCTGCGGTTCTCCGCCGCAAACGCATAGCCGACCATGTTGCCGATGTCGTGCGTGACGAGATCGACCTCGCCGATCTTGAGCGCATCGAGCAGACCGGCAATGTCGTGCCCCTGGGTTTTCTTGTCGTAGCCGCCTGCCGGCCGGTCCGAGAGGCCGAGCCCACGCAGGTCGGGCACGACAACAGTGTGATCGTGCATCAGGTCCGCTGCGAGCGGCGCCCACATGTCGCCGGTTTCGCCATAGCCGTGCAGCAATACAACCGCTGGTCCATTGCCGCCGACACGAACGTGAAGCGTCGTGCCGTTGGTCTGGATGTCTTGTTGGACGAAGCTTGCCGGGAAAGGTTGCACTTGCGCAAAAACCGGTGTGGCAGCAAGCAACCATATGGCAGCCATCGCGATGCGAAGCATGGTTGCTCCCCCGTTGCGCGCCAAAGCTTGGCGCTACCACATGACGTTACCTGCGGTGTATCGTCACCACTAGCCGGCAGATGCCGATCCTGGTTTTCGGGAGGACCGAACAACATGAAGCTGGAGGGCATTGCCGCTTTCGTCGCCGCCGCCGAGACCGGGTCGGTCAGCGCCGCCGCCCAGCGCCTGGGCCATGCAAAATCAGTCGTGAGCGAACGACTGGCCGAACTCGAGCGCTCTCTCGGTGCACTCCTTATCCAGCGAACAACGCGCAAGTTGTCGCTTACGCAGGACGGCACCCGTTTTCTTCCCCGTGCACAGCGCATCCTGCTTGAGGTGCGTGAAGCTGCATCCGAGATCGCCGAGCGCAGCGGAACGCTCGCCGGGCCGCTGCGGATATCCGCCCCGGTCGGCTTCGGCTTGCTTCATCTTGGACCGGCGCTCTACCCCTTCCTGGCCGAACATCCCGGTATCGACCTGACGCTCGATCTCGACGATCGCTTTGTGGAGGCCGCAGCGGACGGTTACGATGCCGTGATCCGGCACGGCCCGATCAACGACACGCGCCTGATCGCCAAACGGCTGGCAAGCACGCGCCGCATTCTGGTTGCCTCCCCGACCTATCTCGAGCGCCACGGCAGGCCGGCATCGCTTGCCTGCCTTGAGGCGCATGACGGCATCATCTACGCCAATCGGGAGGCCGATTGGCGCTTCGCGGGGCCGGATGGCTGGACGGTGGTCAGGCCGCGGGCATGCCTGCGCGTCAATAACGGCCTGATCATGCGTGGCGCGGCGGTGGCGGGGCTCGGCATGACGCTGCTGCCGACGTTCTTCGTCCATGCCGAACTCGAAGCGGGATCGCTGGTGCATGTCGATGTCTCGGCGGAGGCCGAAGGGGCCGAACTGTTCGTTTGCTACCCCCGCGCCAGCAGCGCGCCGGCCAAGGTCGCGGCGCTGATTGATTGGCTCAGGCGATCTTTCGGCAATCCGCCTTATTGGGAAGGTTCGGGCAAGGGCTAACCTTCCGACAGGGGCCTTCAGGTTTTGCCGAGAGGCCGGCAGATCGGTCGCCGATACCACGTCCTTTGTCACTTCGGCGCGTCAGAGCGCGTCTTGCAGCAGTTGTAGGGCGTCGCCTCCGATATCCCGACTTTCCGGCAGATATCGCCAACGGCTGTTCCGTCTTCAGCCTGCTTCTCCCCATCCAGGGATCGTGAGAATTCCAGCCAAAACCGGTCGGATCCGATCGGAGCACGCCACGCTGCAGTCGAGGCCGAATTCCGCACCACGTGGATGAAAGCTCCGTGGCGGATCGTAGCCTATTGACTCAAAAAACGCGCCGTGTTCCATTAATTGGAGTAGCGTGCTGAATATCAGAACAAACTAGTTCGTTTGGAACGAACGATGGGGAGCAAGAATGCCTAAGGAACGAGCGAAAGACGGACGCCTTAATCGTCGCGCATTTATCACTTCGGCCTCCGGCCTGGCGGTTGCATCGGCCGGAAGCCTGTCGTCGCCATTCATCTCGTCAGCGCGGGCGCAGGAGCCGGCAAAGGTCGGTTTGGTCTTTGCGAAGCAGGGAACCTGGACAGAGCAGGGGGAACACCTGGTCAATGGCGCGAAAGTGGCCCTGGAACAGGTGGGTTCCAAAGTGCTCGGCCGGCCGGTCGAATTCGTCTGGCTCGACGAACCGAACCCGCAAGTCGCGCAGCAAAACATGCAGAAAATGGTCGACGAGATGAAGGTCTCCGCGGTCATCGGCGGCACCAACAGCGGCACCTCGCTTGCCATGGCGTCTGTCGCCAAGCGCTCCAAGATGCCATTCATCGCCGCCAATGCCGCAGCCCGCGACATTACCGGCAAGGAATGCAATCGCTATACATTCCGGACCCTGGCAACCACACCGGTCGCCTGCCGCGCCGTCGCGCCGCATTTGGCGAGCATCGGCAAGAACTGGTATTTCCTGGTCGCGTCCTATGTGTTCGGGCTCGACGTCTACAAGTCGATGAAGGCCGAGCTGGACGCCGTGGGCGGAAAGGAGGTTGGTTTCGACGAGACGCCTCTCGGCACCACGGATTTCAGCTCCTTCATCCTGAAAATCCGCCAGGCGAAGCCGGATGTCGTCGTGCTGGCTATCCAGGGTAACGATCTGTCGAACTTCCTGAAGCAGTACAAGGAGTTCGGATTGCAGGACAAGATCCCTGTGTGCAATCCGGTCATCGGCGACAGCGATCTTTGGTCGATCGGCGCCGAGACATCCTTCGGCATCTACGGCAAGCCCTGGCATTTCAGCGACCCGTCCAATCCCCCGGCGGACAAGGAGTTCGCGGCAGCCTACAGCAAGGCCCATGGGCGGCCCGCTTCCGACAAGGCGTGGCTTGGCTGGCAGTCCATGCGGATGCTGATCGGGGCCATACAGAAAGAGCAGTCGTTCGAGCCGGAAAAGATCGTCGCCGGTCTTGAGACGCTCCAGGTCCGCGATGGCGAGGCCCTGACCTATTATCGCGACTGGGATCACCAGCTTCTGCACCGCTACCTCGTGCTGCGCGTGAAGAAGAAGATCACCGACAAATGGGACTATCTCGAATTGCTCGGGCAGTCTCCCGCCAACCCTGGCGACCTCGACACGCTGTTCGGCTCGAAAGCCGAGGTCGGCTGTACCCTGGGCAGCCTCTAGGCGCTCATTGTGCAAGCGCTGCCGCAAGCGGCAGCGCTCCGTTTCCTCGCAAATACCCTCAGGGTGCCCGCCCGGAATGGGTGCGCATGCTCATCGATGATCGCGCACGAAGAGGCCTACTCTCTCTTCACGGAGGATACGCGTGATAGAAGTACTGATATCACAAGTCGTAAACGGGCTCGTCCTGGGCTTTCTTTACGTCCTGATCGCGATAGGTCTGACGATCATATTCGGGATGCTGGGCATCATCAATTTTGCCCACGGCGCATTCTTCGCGCTCGGCGCATATTTCGCGATCATGCTCAGCTCGTATATTGGCTGGGCCGGCTTCATTGTCGGGCCACTTATCGTCGGCATCATCGGCATGCTGACCGAGGTCGTGCTCATACGCCGCCTCTACGGCAAGGAACCTCTGCTCAGCCTGATCGTCACCTTCGGCGCGGCGCTGTTCATCGAGGCCGCCATTCGCCTGGTCTGGGGCGCCGGAGGCCAACCGTTCAGCCCGCCCTCGATCCTGACCGGGGTGGTCGAATTCGGTCCGATCGTGACGACGAAATACCGTGTCGCGGTGCTTGTCATCACGGCGGTCATTCTGGCGGCATTCTGGGCGTTTCTGCGTTTCACGCCTTATGGCCGGATCCTGCGCGCCGGCGGCCGTGATCCGCAAATGGTGTCGCTGCTCGGCATCAACCTGCCGCTGGTGATGACGGCGGCGTTCGGGTTCGGCATCGCGCTGGCCGCCGCAGCCGGGGCGCTTGCGGCGCCTCTTTGGAGCGTGAAGCCCAATATCGCCGAGGCCGCCGTGATGCCGGCCTTCGTGACGGTCACGATCGGCGGGCTCGGGTCCAATCTCGGCGCTATCGTCGCCGGCCTGCTGATTGGCGTCACCACGGCGCTGACGATCCAGTTCTGGCCCGAGGCGTCGGCCGCCGCGATGTACATCTTGATGACAATCGTCCTTCTCGTTCGTCCGCGTGGACTGTTCGGAGAGCAATGGGAGCGCTTCGAATGATTGCGAAGATGCGTGCCAATCCGACAACCTGGTTTCTTGTCGTCACTGCTGCGTTGACCATCGGCGCCGTGCTCGCCGGGATTCCGGTCCAGCGCGTCACGGAGATCGTGATCTATGCACTCTACGGTGTCGGGGTCGGCATCCTGGTGAGCTATACCGGGCTGGTGCCCTTTGGTGCATCGGTATTCTTCGGCTGTGCGAGCTACGCAGCCGCGCTCACCGCCATCCATGTCGGTGGTACTGAATTCGTGGCACTTGGCGGGGCGATCGTCTTCTCGCTGCTCCTCGCATTGCCGATGGGCCTGCTGATCCTGACACGCAAGGGCTTGTACTTCTCGCTTCTGACGCTGGCATTCTCACAGCTCGCCTTCGAGATCGCCTTCCGATGGACGAGCGTGACCGGTGGCGAGAACGGCCTGCAGAACGTTCCGCGCGCGCTGTTCGGCTCGCCATGGTCGTTTCATCTGTTTTCCATCCTCGTGGTGGCAACCTGCCTGTTCGTGATCTGGCGCTTCGCCCATGCCCGGACAGGTCGCATCCTCCAGGCCATTCGCGACAACGAGCAGCGCTCGAGCTGCCTCGGCTACGATACATATCGCACGAAGCTTGTCGCGTTCCTCTACTCTGCCGTTGCGGTTGGTTTCGCGGGCGGGTTGCTGGCTCTGCTGTTGCGCGGCGCCTATGCCAACCCGCTGAGCTGGCAGCATGCAGGCGATGCGCTGCTGATGAGCGTGTTCGGCGGCGTGCACCACTTCCTCGGCCCGCTCTGGGGCGCGATCTCGTTCATCCTGCTCCAGGACCAGCTCAGCGCCATCACCGAGCATTGGTGGCTGATCTTTGCGCCGATCATCGTTTTCTTCGCGTTGGTCTCGCCCGAGGGCCTGCAGGGCATCGCTCAGAAAATCCGGCGGCGGGATTTCTGGACACTGATCCGGCGCGGAGTGCCGGAGCGGAAAAGCATATCCGCGCCGCTCGATTTCACGGATAGCCCGGTCGAGGCCGGCAAGCCCATTCTCTCGCTCAGGGGCGTTTCGAAGCGTTTCGGCTCGCTCGTGACCGCCAACGGCATCGATCTCGAGGTTGAATCCAACCGCCTGCACGCGATCATCGGGCCGAACGGGGCCGGGAAATCAACTCTGTTCAATCTGATCTCCGGCTTGGTGAGTATGGATTCCGGCCAGGTCCTCTTCAAAGGCCAGGATATTTCGGCGCTGCCGGTGCATCAACGCACCAATGCCGGCATCGCGCGCTCGTTCCAGATCATCAGCTTGTTCCGGAATCTCACGGCTTTCGAGAATGTCAGGATCGCTGTCCAGGCCCAACGCGAGGCCAAGCTCGGCGTATGGCGCGATGCCTATCTCAGCGAGGATATCAACGCACGCACCTGGGAAATTTTGGCGGCGGTCGGCATTGCGGAACGTGGCGCCGTCCTGTGCCAGGATCTGTCGCATGGCGAGCAGCGCCTGCTGGACATCGCGGTCGCGCTGGGGACCGATGCGCCGCTGATCCTGCTCGATGAACCGCTTGCCGGACTGGCGGCAGCCGACAGGGACACCATCGCTGCTTTGCTGAAGAAGCTGGCAAAGGTCCGTTCGGTGCTGCTGATCGAGCATGATATCGATCGGGTGTTGACGATCAGCGACCGCGTTACCGTGCTGCATCAGGGCAAGCTGATTGCCGATGGCAAGCCTGCCGATGTGGCGAAGAGCCCACAGGTCGTCGAGGCTTATCTCGGCACTGCGCGCGGAAAAGGCGCCATCGTGCATGACGCAGGTCCTGCGCCGACCGCACAGGCGCCGCTACTGGCGATCAAGGATGTCCGTGCAGGCTATGCCGGCAGCATCGTGCTCGACGGGGTGAATCTCACGGTGCGCGAGAATGAGGTGGTGGCACTTCTCGGGCGCAACGGTGTCGGCAAGACCACGGCGCTCGGCGCGATCATGGGCACGGTCGCCAAGGCGTCCGGGCGCATCGAGTTCGGCGGTGTCGATATCACGGGCGCGCCGCCGCACGCCATCAACCGCACGGGTATCTCGCTCGTGCCGGAGGGGCGCCGCCTGTTCCCCAATCTGACCGTTCGCGAGAACCTGACCCTTGCCTATCGGGAGGGCGGCGCCAGCGTCGATGAGATCTACGAGTTGTTTCCACGGCTCAAGCGCCTCAACAACGCCGCCGCCTCGGGCCTCTCCGGAGGTGAGCGCCAAATGGCCGCCATCGGGCGCGCGCTCATGGTGCCGAGCCGCCTGATCCTGCTCGACGAACCTTTCGAGGGGCTGGCTCCGGCTATCGTCGACGAGGTGCTGCTCGCGGTGAGCGAACTGCGCAAGCGGGCCAGCGTCCTGATTGTCGAGCACAATGCGGATCTCGTGCTGCCGTTTTCCGACCGCGCCTATGTTCTGGTGAACGGGCAGGTCGCCTACGAGGGAAGGGCGGCTGAACTTGCGGCAGATCATGAGTTGCAGATGAAGCTTCTGGGCGTGGCGCAGCAGGAAAGCGCGGCCGCATGACCGCAGATGGCGCGTTCCGTTGGACTGCCCAGGGCGACATGGATCCGATCGATGTGCTTTGCCGGCGCATCGTCACCCTGGGACCATGCGATATGCCGCGGGATCTGGCACGCGAGGTCGAAGCCGGCATACAGCGTTGCGTGGCGGAACTGGACCGCGACCTCGACCGGGATGCGGTGCGGGGCCTGCACAATACGCTCCTGCATGTCGGCGGCAGACCCGAAAGCCGGGTTGCGGGACGGGGCTTCCGGTTGCCCGCGCATGAGGCGGCGACCTTCAATGTCGCTGCCTCATGGATGCCGGACCGGGACGACCGACGTTTCGTTGCGCCGGCGGTGTGGAGCGCCTTGGCGACATCCGATGCGCTTGGCGGTGTGCCTGCCGCGGCATTTACCACAGCGATCGCCTTGTCGGTTGATCTTGGCCGCCGCCTACAGCAGGCGACGCCGGATGCAGGCGCGCAGGGCCACCACGACGCGATCTATGCCGGGTTTGTTGCCGCCGCATGCGCGGCCAAGTTGCGCGGCTTTTCAAGCGATGCTTTGCGCAATGCGCTCGGCATTATGCTGTCGCAGGCGGCCGGTACGACGCAGGCCACGCGCGACCATGCCAGCGGTGACCAGCTTCAAATCGCCTTCAATGTCGGCGACGGCCTGAAATCGGTCATGCTGGCGAGTGTCGGTGTGACCGGTGTGCGCAGGGTTGCCAGCGGTGAGTTCAGCTTCCTGAAACTGTTTTCGCGAAGCCCGGATCCTCGCCCGCTGACCAGCGATCTTCATCATGTGTGGAGTGTGCGTGGCCGCTTTATGCTGTCGCGCTCGCCCGGCGTCTCCGTTGACGCGCAGAACACTCTCGCAAGAGCCAGCAAACCAACCTCGGGCAATGACCCCTTCGACCTCTTCGAGCCGCTATTCTCAGTAGACGCCAATGCGACGGGAAATACAGATGAATGACCAGGCTTTCATATGCCGCGGCCAGGAGCTGGATCCCGTCGAGCTGCTGGCGGACTACGTCGACAGCACGACCTTCGGCGATCTCCCCTCGCACACGGTGGACACGACGAAGCGCTTCATTCTCGACCTCATCGCGACCACCATTGCGGGCTCGCGCGCGCCGATGGTGCGGGAGGTGCTCGATCTGTTCGCCTACTGGGGCGGGGCGCCCCAGGCGACGACCGCGATCTTCGGCACGCGCCTGCCGATGCACAATGCGGTGAGCGCGAACGTCATGATCTGCCACGCGCTCGAGCTTGACGAGTTCCACGACACCGCCTGTACGCACGCCCTGGCGCCGGCTTTCTGGAGTGGGCTCGCAGCGGCCGAGATGGCAGGTGGGTGTGACGGCAAGAGATTTCTCGCCGCCGTGACCATTGCCGCCGATCTGAAACACCGGCTGGGGCTTGCGACGCGGCGCATGTACTATCTCGGCTACCACAAGGCGCGCCTGGCCACGCTCGCCGCTGCTGCTGCCGTATGCAAGGTGCAGGGCCGCTCCAGGCAGACCGTGCTGGACGCGCTTGGCCTCGCTTTCTGTCAGTCGAGCGGCACGACGCAGACCCAGCCCGATGGCGCGCTGATGAAACGGCTCACGCCGGCATTCAATGCGGGTGACGGCGTGCGGGCCGTGGAACTGGCCGTCAACGGCGTGGGCGGTCATATGAAGCTGATCGCGGGTGAGGGCGGATTGTTCCAGGTCTTCAACGGCGGTGAGCATGATGTGGCGACGATACGGCGTGACATTGGCCGGGAGTTCCTAGGGGCGACCTCAAGCGTCAAGCGCTACCCGAGTTGCCGCTGTGCGAACGGGCCGATCGAGGCCATCATCCGGCTCAGGCAGCAGCATCCGTTCGCGGTCGAGGCCATACGGCAGGTGCGGGTTTTCGTTTCCGAGGGCTGCATGGCGATCTCGGGCCAGCCTTTCGCGCAGAAGCATGGGTCGCCGCAGGTCGATGCGCAGTTCAGTGTTGATTTCAACATTGCGGTGGCGCTTCTGCATGGAGATGTGTTCGCGCAGCATTTCGAACCGGCGGTACTCGCCGATGCCAGGGTGCTCGATCTCGCCTCCAAGGTGGAGGTCAGTATCGCCCCGGCGCTACGCGGCGTGTTGAGTTTCGAGCCTGTGACGGTCGAGGTGGAACTCGAGTCGGGCGATGTGTGGCGTCACGAGCTCGAACATATGTATGGTACGCCGCATAATCCCATGTCGTGGGACGATTTCATCGAGGAACGGCTCGAGCGCTGCATCCGCTATTCCGAGATCCCCTTCTCCGATTTACGGAAGGCGCGCTTGATCGATACTGTGCGCGACCTAGAGCACATGCCGAATGTGGTCGATCTGTTTGAACTCATGGGGTCACGCTGATGGCGGTTTTAGCCGAGGCAGCGCCAGCCCGTCGGTTGTCTGGTAATTCCCGTTCTGGTGGCGCACAACGCGATGCTGCGCAAGTCGATCGCAAGGGTTGGATATGGATAAGACAGTAGCCAAGGCGTTTGCGTTGATCACCGTTCTGGCCAATAGCGATAAACCCCGTGGCGTGACCGATCTTGCCAAGGCTTGCGGCTGGTCGAAAAGCAATGCATTTCGCATATTGTCGACCCTGGTCGAGCTGGGGATCGTCGAACGGGCCGAGGCAGGCGCCCGTTACGCTCTGGGGCTGCGGCTGTGGGAGCTGGGCAGCAAGGTCGTCGATCGTCTCGACGTGCGCCAACTGGCGCTGCCTTACATGAGAGACCTGGCGAAAAGCACGGACGAGACGCTGCTTCTCGCCGTCCTCGATTTCGAGAACATCATCTACCTGGAACAGATTGAAAGCTCGCAGCCGGTGCGTGCCGGGACGAGGATTGGCGGAACGGCACCGACGCATGCCACGGCCAACGGCAAGGCACTGCTCGCCTTCCAGCGTCCCGATGTCGTGGACCGGCTTTGCTGCGCCGGGCTTACCCGTTTCACCGCCAAGACCGTTACCAGCAAGAGCGCGTTGGAAGGCGTCATCGCGGAGGTTCGCAAGCGTGGCTTCGCGCTCGTTCACGATGAGTGGCAGGAGGGCGTGGCGGGGGTGGCCGCTCCTGTCTTCAATGGTGACGGCGACGTCATTGCGGCACTCGGGGTTTCAGGCCCATCACACAGGTTGAACGTGAGCAAGGCGATGGAGCTTGGGCCCCCCGTCCGTAACGCCGCCGCCAAGATATCGAAGCAGCTCGGTTATGCCGGCTCGACGCACGGTACGGGCCACTAAAGCGCCACGGCCTGGTTGGGTCGCGCCGCGAATGAGCGGATGGCGCCGGTTCGAATGCCGATCGTCCATTTGAATTGAAGTCCCATGTCAGACTGGAATTTCCATGCCTGAATTCATCACGCCGCAGGACCTCAAGACCCGCATCCGGTCAGGCGCGGAACTGGCGATCATCGATTTGCGCGATGAGGGTGATTTTATCGAAGCCCATCTGTTTCACGCCCGCTCCGTTCCGCTGAGCCGGTTGAAACTGCGCATCGAAACCCTGGTGCCGCGGCGTGGCGCGCCCATTGTCCTGATGGATGGCGGGAATGCGAAACTGGTCGGGAGCGGCGCGGCGCTGTTGGCGGCTATGGGGTATACCGAGGTCCTGGTGCTGGAAAGGGGGCTCGAGGGAGCGATGGCCGGCGGCTTCGAGAAGTTCTCGGGTACCCATGTGCCGAGCAAGGCTTTCGGAGAGTTCGTGGAGTTGACCTACGGCACGCCGCATGTCTCGGCCGCCGAACTCGATGCGCTTGTCCGTAAAGGCGCCGATCTGGTGATATTGGACGCCAGGCCCTTCGATGAATACCACCGCATGAACATCCCATCCGCCATTCCGGTGGCGGGAGCGGAACTCGTCTACCGCATCGCCGATGTCGTGCCTGATTCCACGACAACCATTGTCGTAAACTGCGCCGGACGGACCCGTTCGATCATCGGCGCGCAATCCTTGATCAATGCCGGCATTCCCAACCCTGTCTTCGCATTGAAGGACGGCACTGCCGGCTGGCAGCTTGCCGGTTTCGAATTGGAGCGCGGCAGCGACCGCCGCATTCCGGTGGCAAGTGAAGCGGGGCTTTCGCGCGCGCGCAACGCGGCGGAAGCAGTGGCCCGGCGTTTCGACGTGAGGCGGATCACACACGCAGAGTTGGCCGTGTGGCAGTCCGAAAAGGAAAGCCGGACGCTTTACCTGTTCGACGTTCGCGCGCCCGAGGAGTTCAACGCGGGGCATCCGGCCGGCTTTCGCCCGGCGCCTGGCGGGCAGCTTGTTCAGGCAACGGATGATTACGTCGGCGTCATCGGCGCCCGCATCGTGCTGGCTGACGATAATGGCGTGCGCGCGACCATGACCGCCTCCTGGCTCATGCAACTCGGCTGGCGGGATGTTGTCGTTCTGGAAAATGCCCTGGCAGGTCCGCTGAGCCAGCCCGAGGCGCGAAATCCGGGCACGCCGGATACCGCGCGCCCGATCGCGGAGATCACGCCACTGGCGTTGCAGGCGTTGGCGAAATCCAGCATGGCTGTGATGGTTGTCGATCTCGCCGCCGATGAAGCATATTGCCGGGGCCATATCCCTGGCTCCGTCTGGGCCACGCCGCAGACGCTCAACAACCTGCTGGGTGATTTTTCAAACCTCGATGTCCTCGTCATCGCGGCCGAGGATGACGCCGTGGCCCATGCGGTCGCGCGGAGCCTGGTTCCCCTTACAACTCATGCCGTATTGCGGGTTCTGATAGGCGGCGCGGCCGGGTGGGCCGATGCCAGATTGCCGGTCAATACCATCGCCCCCGGCGCACTTCGGGCCCCGGATTCCGGCGGTGCCTCTTCGCCCGAGCAGAAGGCGGCGATCGAACGCGAATTGCGCAAGTATCTCACCTGGGAGGTTGGCCTCGTCGAGCAGGTCAGGCGCGACGGCGATGCTGGATACCGCTATTTCGTGTGAGGCTTCAAAGCTGTAAGCCTAATATCCACTTTTGAAAAGAGCTGGCTCGGTTTTTCTGAACAGTTTCGGGTCTGTCGCTAAGTGGATTTTGGCCTTGTTATACCGCAACCGGGATTGGCTGCCGCGCGTTGAAGTAGGCCTGATCGGGTGTTTGCCGTCCCAGGCTCTGGTGAGGCCTCCGGCCATTGTAGAAGGCGAGATGCCGGCCGATTGAGGCGCGCGCGTCGGACACGCTGGCGTAGGCGTGTGAGGATAGACCTCCTCGTATTTGACCGATTTCCAGATGCGCTCGACGAAGACGTTGTCGCGCCAGGCGCCCTTGCCGTCCATGCTGATCTTGACGCCTGTGCCGATCAGCAGGGCGGTGAACGCGCGGCTGGTGAACTGCGAGCCCTGATCCGTATTGAAGATCTCGGGCTTGCCGAAGCGGGCCATGGCGTCCTCGACGACCTCGACGCAGAAGGCGACGTCCATGGTGATCGAGAGCCGCCAGGCCAGGACCTTGCGGCTGAACCAATCGACGACGGCCGTCAGGTAGACGAAGCCCCGCGCCATCGGGATATAGGTGATGTCCATCGCCCAGACCTGATTGGGCCGGGTCACCAGCAGTTTGCGCAGAAGATAGGGGAAGATCTTGTTCCCCGGCGCCGGCTTCGAGGTGTTCGGCCGGCGATAGAGCGCCTCGATCCCCATGCGCCTCATCAGCGTCGCGACGTGAAGACGCCCAGTGGCGTAACCTTCCGCAAGCAGCAGCCCCTGCAACATGCGGCTGCCGGCGAAGGGGTATTCCAGATGCAGCTCGTCGCTCCGGCGCATCAACACCAGGTCGGCGGCTGGAACCGCACGGGGCAGATAATAGACGCTGCCTCGGCTGATCCCGAGCGCTCTGGCTTGCCGGTTGAGCGGCAGATCGTGATGGCGATCGATCATCGCTTTGCGCTCAGAAGGCCGGCCTTGGCCCGAGCGCGTTGGACAAAAAGCTTGTCCCCGACTTGATAGGGGATCATTCTCCAGCGCCAGCTCTTCGATCTTCGCATGCAGCGTCTTCACGTCGATCGTGGGCACCGTGGCCTCCGACTTCACTTCGGACCCGAACACGCCGGCTGCCCCTTCAAGCAGCTGGCTGCGCCATTGCGTGATCTGGTTGGGAGGCACGTCGAACTGCTGCGCCAGATCGGCCAGCGTCTTCTCGCCCTTGATCGCAGCCAATGCAACCTTCGCCTTGAAAGCCGGGCTGCGGTTCCGGCGAACGCGTCTCGTCATATCCGCTCCTGTTCACGGCAATCATGCCGCGTTCAGGCCGAAAATCCACTTATCCCCGCTGCCCAGTTTTCCCGAGCCAGCTCTCGAGTTCCATTTGTCTGATTTGTTCGCGGATGACGAACAGACGGAGGTGGCGCAGTCGCTCGATGCGATCACGCAGATGCTGCGCGATCAACCCGTCGAGCTTGTCACGACCGCGCAGCAGCAGATCGCGCTGCTGGTCGATTTTGCTGGCGCAGCGCGCGGATCGTAATGCGCGCTGCGCTGTCAGTGTGTTTTGACGAAAA
>CALKHP010000015.1 GCA_937988775.1 uncultured Alphaproteobacteria bacterium | reverse complement strand
ACATCCTCGGCGGCGTGATCTTCCGCGAGCCGATCATCTGCAAGAACGTGCCGCGCCTCGTGCCGGGCTGGACGCAGCCCTTCGTCATCGGCCGCCACGCCTATGGCGACCAGTATCGCGCCACCGATTTCAAGGTGCCAAGCAAAGGCCGCCTGACCATCAAGTTCGAGGGCGATGACGGCACCGTCATCGAGAAGGAAGTCTTCAAGTTCCCGGGCGCCGGCGTGGCGATGTCGATGTACAACCTCGACGAATCGATCCGCGATTTCGCCCGCGCCTCGCTCAATTACGGGCTCGCGCGCAAATACCCGGTCTATCTCTCGACCAAGAACACCATCCTCAAGACCTATGACGGCCGCTTCAAGGACATCTTCCAGGAGGTGTTCGACACCGAGTTCAAGGCGAAGTTCCAGCCGCTCGGCCTCACCTACGAGCACCGCCTGATCGACGACATGGTCGCCTCCTGCCTGAAGTGGTCGGGCGGCTACGTCTGGGCCTGCAAGAACTACGATGGCGACGTGCAGTCCGATACCGCCGCCCAGGGCTTCGGCTCGCTCGGCCTGATGACCTCGGTGCTGATGACGCCGGACGGCAACACCGTCGAGGCGGAGGCCGCCCACGGCACCGTGACGCGCCACTACCGCGAGCACCAGAAGGGCAAGGAAACCTCGACCAACTCGATGGCCTCGATCTTTGCCTGGACCCGTGGCCTCGCCCATCGCGCCAAGCTCGACGAGAATCAGGCGCTGGCCAGGTTCTCGACCACGCTCGAAAAGGTCTGCATCGATACCGTCGAGTCGG
Source organism: uncultured Alphaproteobacteria bacterium (assembly GCA_937988775.1). Taxonomy (GTDB): domain Bacteria; phylum Pseudomonadota; class Alphaproteobacteria; order Rhizobiales; family Beijerinckiaceae; genus CALKHP01. The sequence continues at coordinate 144,436 of CALKHP010000015.1, read as the reverse complement.
GCTTCATGACCAAGGATCTCGCGCTGCTCGTCGGCGCCGACCAGAAGTGGCTCTCGACCACCGGCTTCCTCGACAAGGTCGACGACAACCTCAAGAAGGCCATGGCCGCCTGACGGCACCGCTGCTTCCATGCTAAGAAAGCCCGGCTCCGGCCGGGCTTTTTTTGTCAGGGAGGTGATGATGGCGACCAACAGCGGCACCATCGCGACAGGCGGCTGCCAGTGCGGCGCGGTCCGATATGCGCTCTCAGCCGACCCCGCGATGTCGGTGTGCTTCTGCCGCATGTGCCAGAAGGCGAGCGGCAACTATTTCGCCGCTTTCGCCACGGTGCCCGACGACGCACTCGCCTGGACCAAGGGCAAGCCGGCGACCTTTGCATCCTCCGCTGCGGCCGAGCGCGGCTTCTGCCCGGCCTGCGGCACGCCGCTCACCTTCAAATATCACGGTAAGGGCCGCATCTCGGTGACGGCGGGCAGCCTCGACGATCCGGCCCGCGCCGCGCCCGACCACGCGCATGGCGTCGAGGGCCGCATGCCGTTCATTGCCGCGATCGCGCATCTGCCGGGCTCGCGCACGGGAGACGGCATTCCCGCAGTGGAACTGGCGCGCTACGCCTCGCGCCAGCATCCCGACCACGACTGAAAAGCCCGTTTGCGGCGAAACCCTTCTCCCGTGCACGGGAGAAGGTGGCTGCGAAGCAGACGGATGAGGGGGCGGAAGGTGCCCCTCGAGTGGTCAGCCCAGCCTCAGCCGGCCGACAGCACCGCCGCCACCGCCGCCAGCGCCGCATCGGCCTTGCTGGCATCAGGCCCGCCGGCCTGCGCCATGTCGGGCCGGCCACCGCCGCCCTGCCCGCCGAGCGCCTGCGAGCCGGCGCGCACCAGATCAACGGCATTGAAGCGGCCGGTCAGGTCCGGCGTCACCGCGACGACAATGCCGGCTTTGCCATCCTCGGATGCCCCGACAATGGCGACGATACCGGAGCCGACGCGCTTCTTGGCCTCGTCCGCCACGCCCTTGAGGTCCTTCATCGCCACGCCATGCACGGAACGGCCGAAAAACCGGATGCCGCCGATCTCCTGCACCGGCTCTTCGCCGGCCGCACCGCCGCCCATGGCAAGTTGCTTGCGGGCGTCGGCCAGTTCGCGCTCCAGCTTGCGGCGCTCGTCCATCAGCGCCGTGACGCGCTCGGCCAACTCGCCGACCGGTGCCTTGATGCTGCCGGCGATGGCATGCAGCAGGTGGCTCTCGCCACTGAGGTGATGGCGCGCCGCGGCGCCGGTCAGCGCCTCGATGCGGCGCACGCCGGCCGCGACCGCGCCCTCGCCGACCACGGAGATCAAGCCGATATCGCCAGTGCGCGCGGCATGGGTGCCGCCGCAAAGCTCGACCGAATAGGCCTTGCCGTTGCCGAGACTATCCGGCTCGACACCCATCGAGACGACGCGCACTTCTTCGCCGTATTTCTCGCCAAACAGCGCACGTGCGCCGCTCTCGATTGCTTCGTCCACCGCCATCAGCCGCGTCACCACGGGAGCGTTCTGCAGCACGATTGCGTTGGCGAGGTCCTCGACAGCGGCCAGTTCCTGCGCGCTGACCGGCTTGTGATGGCTGATGTCGAAGCGCAGCCGGCCCGGCTCGACCAGCGAGCCCTTCTGCGCGACATGATCGCCGAGAACCTGGCGCAGCGCCTCATGCAGCAGATGCGTGGCGGAATGGTTGGCGCGGATCGCGCTGCGACGGGCATGATCGACCTGCAACGACAGCGCTGTCCCGGCCTTCAGGTTACCCTCCTCGACCGTGCCGAGATGCACGAACAGGTCGCCGAGCTTCTTTTGCGTATCCTCGACACGGAACGTGACGCCCTCGCCGCGCAACACGCCGCGATCACCGACCTGGCCGCCCGATTCGCCATAAAACGGCGTCTGGTTGACGATCACCGCGCCGCTCTGGCCGGCCTTGAGTTCGGAAACCTCATGGCCGTCGGCGACCAGCGCCAGCACCACGCCCTCGGCGGTCTCGGTATCGTAGCCAAGGAACTCGCTCGTGCCGGTCTTCTCCTTGATGCCGAACCACACCGTCTCGGTCGCGGCCTCTCCTGAACCCGACCACGCCTTGCGCGCCTCGGCCTTCTGGCGCGCCATGGCACCGTTGAAGCCCTCGACATCGACGGAAAGCCCCTTGCCGCGCAGCGCATCCTGCGTCAGGTCGAGCGGGAAGCCATAGGTGTCGTACAGCCGGAACGCCGCCTCGCCGGCCAACGTACCGCTGTTGCCGAGCTTCTGCGTCTCCTCCTCCAGCAGCGCCAGCCCGCGCTCGAGCGTCTTGAGGAAGCGGGTCTCCTCGAGCCGCAGCGTCTCGGTCATCAGCGCTTCCGCGCGCAGCAGTTCGGGATAGGCCTGCCCCATCTCGCGCACCAGCGCCGGCACCAGCCGCCACATGATCGGCGCGCGCGCGCCCAGCAACTGGGCGTGGCGCATGGCGCGCCGCATGATGCGGCGCAGCACATAGCCGCGGCCCTCGTTCGAGGGCAGCACGCCATCGGCGACCAGGAAGCACGAGCAGCGCAGATGATCGGCGATGACGCGGTGGCTCGCCTTCTGCGGCCCGTCCGGATCGACGCCGGTGACATCGGCAACGGCGCGGATCAACGCGCGCATCGTGTCGATCTCGTAATTGTCATGCGTGCCCTGCATCACCGCCGCGATGCGCTCGAGCCCCATGCCGGTATCGATCGAGGGGTGCGGCAGCACCAGCCGGCCACTCGCCTGCTCCTCGAACTGCATGAAAACGAGGTTCCAGATCTCGATGAACCGGTCGCCATCCTCATCCGGCGAGCCGGGCGGGCCACCGGGAATGTGATCACCGTGATCGTAGAAAATCTCCGAACACGGGCCGCACGGGCCGACATCGCCCATGCGCCAGAAATTATCCGAGGTCGCGATGCGGACAATTCTGTCGTCGGGCAGCCCGGCGATCTTCTTCCAGAGCGCGTGGGCGTCATCGTCCTCGGAGTAAACCGTGACCATCAGCTTGTCGCGCGGCAGGCCCCACTCCTTGGTGATCAGCCGCCACGCCATGTCGATGGCGCGTTCCTTGAAGTAATCGCCGAACGAGAAATTGCCGAGCATCTCGAAGAATGTGTGGTGACGCGCGGTATAGCCGACATTGTCGAGATCGTTATGCTTGCCGCCGGCGCGCACGCATTTCTGCGCCGTGGTCGCACGCACATATGGCCGCTTCTCCGCGCCGGTGAAGACGTTCTTGAACTGCACCATGCCGGAATTGGCGAACATCAGCGTCGGGTCGTTGCGCGGCACGAGCGGGCTCGACGGCACGATCTCGTGCCCCTCGCGCTCGAAGAACGACAGGAAACTCGACCGGATTTCGTTGACGCCACTCATCAGTCAGACCACGAACGGCCCGTTTCAGCCGCCCCAAAGCATAGATTTTCCGCTCGAAACGTCAAACGGGCCGGCTCTTGTGACAGCCGGCCCGCTTTTCTAATCATGTGCCCGGGCTCTGTCCATGTTCCTTGTCGGAGAGCTCCGGGTCGCGGGTGGAGCGCTCAGACCCGCCCGCGCAAGTCCGGCACGCGCCCCTGCTCAGCCTGCCAGGGGATCGCTGCCTTCGGCATCAGCCTCCGGCTCGCCCTCGTCGAGGATCTTGTCGGCGATCAACCCGGAATTCTGGCGAATCTGCTGCTCAATGCGGGCCGCGAGTTCCGGGTTCTCCTTGAGAAAGGTTTTCGCATTCTCGCGACCCTGGCCGAGGCGCTGGCTGTCATAGGAGAACCAGGCGCCCGCCTTCTCGACGATGCCGGCCTTGACGCCGAGATCGACCAGCTCGCCCATCTTCGAGACGCCCTCGCCATACATGATGTCGAATTCGACCTGCTTGAAGGGCGGCGCGACCTTGTTCTTGACCACCTTGACGCGGGTGGTGTTGCCGACCACCTCGTCGCGATCCTTGATGGCGCCGATGCGGCGGATATCGAGCCGGACGGATGCGTAGAATTTCAGCGCATTGCCGCCGCTCGTCGTCTCGGGCGAGCCATACATCACGCCGATCTTCATGCGGATCTGGTTGATGAAGATCACCATGCAGTTCGAGCGCGAGATCGAACCGGTCAGCTTGCGCAGCGCCTGGCTCATCAGGCGGGCCTGCGAGCCCGGCTGCACGTCGCCCATTTCACCCTCGATCTCGGAGCGCGGCACCAGGGCCGCGACCGAATCGATCACCAGCACGTCGATGGCGCCCGAGCGCACCAGCGTGTCGGCGATCTCGAGCGCCTGCTCGGCATGATCGGGCTGCGAGATCAGCAGGTTTTCGAGATCGACGCCAAGCTTGCGGGCATAGACCGGATCGAGCGCATGTTCGGCATCGACGAAGCCGCACACGCCGCCCTTCTTCTGGGCCTCGGCGACGGTATGCAGGGCCAATGTGGTCTTGCCGGACGATTCCGGACCGTAAATCTCGACGACGCGGCCACGCGGCAAGCCGCCGACGCCGAGTGCGATATCAAGTCCCAGCGAGCCGGTGGAGACCGTTTCGATCTCGACCGCCTTCTGGTTCTTTCCGAGCCGCATGATCGAGCCCTTGCCGAACGCACGTTCGATCTGGCTCAACGCTGCGTCCAGAGCCTTGGTCTTGTCCATGGAGCTTCCTTCGACGAGGCGGAGTAAAGCCTGACTCATAGCAGCGATTCCTCAGATGGGGACGAGAAAATCCTCATCCTTGTCCCCATAATTCCCTATTTGTTCTCTTTTTCAAGTTCTTTTTTTGTTCTTTTCGAGAATTTCCAAGCGCCTTGGGGGCAAGGGGAGGTACCAGCCGCCGCGACCCCGAGCGTCTGGCCGAATCAGCGGCGGGTGGTCCCCGTACCTACTGCTTGATCTCGGGTTCCACGAGCCGCGCCAGGTTTCGCAGCGACTCCTGCCAGCCGAGATAGCAGGCCTCGGGCGGAATCACATCCGGCACGCCTGCCTGCTCGACATTGAGTTCGGTGCCGACCGACACCTTTCTTAGCGTCACCGTGACCTGCATCTCGCCGGGCAGGCCCGGGTCATCGAACTTGTCCGTGTAGAGCAGGCGCTCGCCCGGAACCAGTTCGACATAGGCGCCGCCGAAGGCGTGGCTTTCGCCTGTCGTGAAATTCCGGAAGGACATGCGGAATGTTCCGCCGACCTTTGGCTCATGGTGATGAACCGTGCAGACAAAGCCGTTCGGCGGCAGCCATTTCGCGAGCGCATCCGCCTCGAGGAAGGCGCGATAGACCTTCTCCGGACTGGTTGCCAGAACGCGGTGCAGGCGGATGGTGTTGGGCATGCGGTGCTCCTCATGTGGCTGGCCTTGCCGCCAGTCGAAACGGCAAGGCGGGCATTTTCATGGTCGCAGGCGCACGGCTTGCCGGCAGCCGAAGAAGCCATCCGCCACGTCAGACCGCAAGCGCGCCTGGCTCCATCACCGGCGCCCTTCATCGGGATGGGCGGGGCCAGCCCGCCCATGGACGGCTGAACGAAACAGCGGCCTGCCCTCAGTCCATCATGCCTTTCACCGCCTCGACCAGTTGCTTGAGGCTGAACGGCTTGGGGAGGAAGGCGAACTGCGCGCCCTCCGGCAGGTTCTTCTTGAAGGCTTCCTCGGCGTAGCCCGAGACGAAGATCACCTTGAGATCGGGATATTGCTTGCGCAACTCGCCAAGCAGCGTCGGCCCGTCCATCTCCGGCATCACCACGTCGGAAACCACCAGATCGAGATGGCCTTCGACCTCCTCGATCGCAGCCATGGCCTCGACGCCGGACGCCGCTTCCAGCACGGTATAGCCGCGCGAGCGCAAGGCGCGCGCACCGAAAGCGCGCACCGCCTCCTCGTCCTCGACGAGCAGGATCGTGCCCTGCCCGGTCAGATCCTGCGTCACGGCCTGCTTTTCCTCGAGCTTCGGCACGGCGACGGCCGGGTCCGGCACATGGCGCGGCAGGAAGATGCGGAAGCTCGTGCCCTGGCCGATCACCGAATCGCAGTAGATGTAGCCGCCGGTCTGCTTGACGATGCCGTACACGGTGGACAGGCCGAGCCCGGTGCCCTTGCCGATCTCCTTGGTGGTGAAGAACGGCTCGAAGATCTTCTCCAGCACATCGGCCGGCATGCCGCTGCCGGTATCGGCGACCTCGATCATCACCCAGTCCGCGTCGGCGGGCGACAATTCCGGCTTGAGGCCGCGCGCCTCGCCGGGTGCGACGTTCTGGCTGCGGATCGACAGGCGGCCGCCCTCCGCCATGGCATCGCGCGCATTGACCGCCAGGTTCATGACGACCTGCTCGAACTGGTTGACGTCGGCCATCACCAGCCAAAGATCGCGGCCATGCTTGACGTCGAGTTCGATCTTCTCGCCGAGCAGGCGCTTGAGCAGCATCGACAGGTCGGAGATCGTATCGGTGAGTTGCAGCACCTGCGGGCGCAGCGTCTGCCGGCGCGAGAAGGCCAGCAGCTGCCGCGTCAGGCTGGCGGCGCGGTTGGCGTTCTGCTTGATCTGCATGATGTCCTGGAAGGACGGGTCGGTCGGCCGGTGGTTGGCGAGCAGCAGGTCGGAATAGCCGATGATGGCGGTGAGCACGTTGTTGAAGTCATGCGCCACGCCGCCGGCAAGCTGGCCGACCGCCTGCATCTTGTTGGCCTGGGCGAATTGCTCCTGCAACGCGCGCTGCTCGGTGGTGTCGATGGCATAGATCACGGCCGCCTCGCCATCGCCGTCGCCGTCATGTTCGACGGTCGAGACGATGAACCTGGCCGAGCGGTTGCCCTCCCCGGCAAGCACCACGTCGAGCGGCGCCAGGTCGCTCTTGCCGGCCGCCGCCTCGCCGAGCAGCGCTTCCAGTTCCGCGCGATTCTTTTCCCCGACGGTTGCCAGGATGTTGCGCCCGGCCGCCGATTCGGTGCGGAAAATGCCGGCAAACAGCTTGGCGAACGGCGCGTTGGTCAGCACCATGCCGCCGCTGCGGTTGACGGTGGCGATGGCGAGCGGCGAGTTGTTGAAGAAGCGCGCGAAGCGCACTTCCGCTGCGCGCTGACCCTCGGCGGTATCCTCGCCCTGCGAGCGGTTGAGCACCAGCGTGCGCGAGGGGCCGGGCGTGCCGTCGCTGGCATGGGCGATGCGGTGGAACAGCCTGACCGGCAGCGTCTGGCCGCCGCGCCGCTTGAGGTCGAGGTCGAGGATTTCCGTCTTGACGGTGCCGGGCACGCCGTTTCCGGCCGCGAGCAGCGCCACGCCGCTGCCGGGCACGATGTCGCCCAGCGTCAGCCCGCCGGTGCCGACCTGCGCGATATCGTAATCGAGCCAGTTGGCCAGCGTCGCATTCATGTAGACGATGGCGCCCGACGGCTCGGCCGAGAGGAAGCCCGCCGGCGCGTGGTCGAGATAATCGACCGCGTTCTGGAGCTCCTGGAACACGTTCTCATGCCGTTCGCGCTCGCGCGTGATATCGGTGACGTTCCACAATGTGCGCCGGTGTGCACCTTCCTCCAGCGGCGCAACGCGCACGCGGTACCAGCCGGCACCGGCCGCACCGGTCAGCGCCGGAACGAGGCGGATTTCCTCGGAGCCGCGCCGTCCCTCGCGCGCCGTCTGCGCCAGCCGGTAGATCGCTTCGGAAACCTCCGGCGCGCCGGTGAACAGCCGCTCGACGGTGCGCAACTCCGCCTCGCCGCCGGCGCCGGCCAGCATCTGGTAGGCCGCGTTGGCATAGACGATGCGCCGCTCGCCTTCGGTGACGATCAGCCCGTCGGCGAAGCCATCCGCCACCTGCTTGGTAATGTCGTTGCGGTTGCCGCGCCCGGCGAAATGCAGCAGGCCGATCGCATAGAGAAACAACGCCGCGATGCCGATCGAAGCCAGCGCCGCCAGGAACCACAGGATGAACTGGCCGCGCAGGTCGCCCTCGAGATAGCTCGAGAAGAACACCGCGCCGAGCAGCAGCACCGCCAGCAGCAGCACAAGCAGCGTCGAGCCCGAACGCTCCGCGCGATCGACGGCGGCCAGCGGCTGATCGGGCGCTTCACCCGCGACAGCGGTCGCCGTCGGGCCGGCTTTGGCCAGGTGCCTGCCGCCGGAACCGACCTTGGCGGGATGGGCGGTTTTCACGCTCTCCTCCGAGACGTTGCTCGTGCTCACTCAACAAGTCCTTCGCATGGGGCGCGCCAGCATCACGACTCTATCTGCCTGATTTTGGCGAGAAACTCCACAGTTCGCAGCAGCTTCTCGACAGTTCCTTCCGGCCCGGCAACACGCCACCCCTCAGGCGCGCCGCCGCTTGAGGCGCATCACCAGCCCGATCACCTCGGCGACGGCCTTGTAGTGCTGTTCGGGCACCTCATCATCGATCTCGACCGTCTTGTGCAGCGCGCGCGCCAATGGCGGGTTCTCGATGATCGGCACGCCATGGTCGCCGGCGACCTCCTTGATACGCTGGGCGAGCGCGTCCATGCCCTTGGCGACGCAGACCGGCGCCGGCATGCCGGCCTCGTAGCGTAGCGCGACCGCGAAATGCGTCGGGTTGGTGATCACGACCGAGGCTTTCGGCACGGCGCTCATCATGCGGCGGCGCGCGCGCTCGCGCCGCAGCCGCGAGATGCGCGCCTTGACCTCCGGGCTGCCCTCGGTTTCCTTGAATTCCTGCTTCAGCTCCTCGCGCGACATGCGCTGGCGCTTGTGCCAGGAAAAGCGCTGGAACACGTAATCTCCGAGCGCGATGAAGGCATAGACGGCCAGCACCGAGCCGAACAGCTTCAGCACCATGGCGTAGGTCTGCGGCAGGATGCCGGAAACCTCCGTGCGGGTGAGCGCATCGAGCCGGTCGCTGTCGCCGCGCAACACGCTCCACATTACGATGCCGACGATGGCGAGCTTGGCGAGGCTCTTGATCAGGTTGACCAGGGCCTGCTTGCCGAAAATGCGCTTGAAACCCGCCAGCGGCGACAGGCGCGAAACCTGCGGCATCAGCGGCTCGGTGCTGAACACCAGCCCGTGCTGGACGAGGTTGGCGGCGATGCCGCCGAGCATGATGAAGCCGAGCGGCAGGGCCAGCGCCAGCAACCCGGCCGAGATGGCATGCGTCCACACCGCCGACAGCGCGTCGCCCTGTGGCGTGATCTGGTAGGAATGCTCGATCAGGCCGCGCAACTGCATGGCAAGATGACGGCTCACCGCGCCGCCGGCGATCATGATGCCGAGCGTGCCGGCCGCCAGCACGAACAGGTTGTTGATCTCGACCGACTTGGCGACGTCGCCCTTCTCGACCGCCTGTTGCAGCCGCCTTTGGCTTGGCTCTTCTGTTTTGTCTTCCGGATCGGTGGTGCTGCCCTCGGCCATCGCCCTACCCCGAAAGCAGCGTGCTCAGCACGCGCTCCATCGAGCCGAGGAAGACGTTCATCATCACGCCGAGCACGCCGATCAGGATGATGACGCCGAGGATGATCGCGGCCGGCTGCGCCACGAAGAACACCTGAATCTGCGGCATCAGCTTGGACAAGATGCCAAGGCCGAGATTGAACACCACCGAGAACACCAGGATCGGCGCGGCGATCTGCACCCCGATCGAGAAGGCGGAAGCGGTTGCCCGCACCAGCATCTCGGCCATGTCGCCGGTCGCCGGCAACTGGCCCGGCGGCAGGGCGCGATAGCTGTCATAGATCGCCGCGAGGCTGAGATGGTGCAGGTCGGTGACCAGAATCAGCGTCATGGCGAGGATAGTGAGGAAATTGCTCACCACCACCGCCTGCCCGCCCTGCCCCGGATCGATGGTCATCGCATAGGCAAGGCCAAGCTGCTGCGCGATGGCGACACCCGCCACCTGCAATGCGGAGAACGCGAAACGCGCCGTCATGCCCAGCATCAGCCCGATGATGAATTCGCTGCCGAGCAGCGCCACCAGGCTGCCCGGCTTGTTGACGTCGATCGGCAGCAGCGGCCTGACGCCCGGCAGCATGATCAGGGTCAGCAGCAGCGCCAGCGAAAGCCGGATGCGCGCCGGCAGCGTGTTCTCGCCAATGCCCGGCAGCAGCATCACCATGGTGCCGATGCGCGTCAGCACGATGATGAAGGCCGCGGCAAGCGCCGGCAGCAGGGTGATGGTCATGGCGCGCCTTGGTGCATCCTTTTGCGACGGCGGCCGCCATTCTACACGCCCGTGGCGATTCGCGAGGCGATCCGCGTCATGTAATGTGCGAGCGCGTCGCTCATGAACGGCATCAGGAACATCAGCCCGAGAAAGATCGAGATGATCTTGGGCACATAGATCAGGGTCTGCTCCTGGATCTGCGTCAGCGCCTGCACCACCGAAATGGCGAGGCCGACCGCGAGGCCGATCAGCATCACCGGCATCGAGACCTTCAGGAACACGATGATGCCCTCACGGGCGATGTCGAGAACTTCGGGACCGGTCATCTCAGATCGCCATGCGCATGATATCTTCGTAGGCCGAGATCACCTTGTCGCGCACAGCGACCAGGGTCTGCATCGCGGCTTCGCTCTCGGCCACCGCCGTGACCACCTGCACCAGGTCGGCATTGCCGGTGGCGGCTGCGAGCGACTGCGCATCCGCCTTGTGCCCGGCCGCGGCGACGCCACCGACCGCCGTCTTGACCATCTCGGCGAAGGAGCCGCCCTCGCCGCTCTCCGGCTTCTGCAGCAGGGTACGGCCGATATCGTTGCTGGCGAGGCGTTGGGCGGCGGCATAGGCGCCGGCCGCGAAAGTCGGGGATGCCATCGGTTAAACCCTTCAGGCCTTGAGGATATCGAGCGTGCGGCTGATCATGCGCCGCGTCGCGGTGACGACATTCAGGTTGGCTTCGTAGGTGCGCTGCGCCTCGCGCATGTCCATGGTCTCGATCACGCTGTTGACGTTCGGCGTCAGCACGTTGCCGCGCGCATCGGCCGCCGGATTGCCAGGCTCGAAGCGCGAGCCGAATTGCGTGCGGTCGGTCGCGACCCGGCCGAGCTTCACGACATCGGCGTCGAGCTGGCGGTCGAACACGCGCTGGAAGGTGACGATCTTGCGCCGATACGGGTTCTCGCCGAGCCTGGCGGGCGTCGAATCCGCGTTGGCGATGTTCTCCGCGATGATGCGCATGCGCCCGGTCTGGGCCTTGAGGCCCGAGGCGGCGATGCTGAGCGATTTGAAGAAGTCCACGCGTGCTCTCCTCAGGCCGAACGGCCAATGGCGATTCTCAGGAAGGCCAGGCTCTTCGAATACAGCGTCGCCGCCGCCTGGTAGTCGGCCTGGTTGGCGGAGAGCTTCATCATCTCGTCCTCGAGGCTGACGGCGGTGCCGCTCGGCGTCGTCTCGTAGGCGGTGCCCTTCGTGGTGCCCGGCGCATCGAAAACACCGCTCGAGAGCAGGCCCGCCATATGGCCGGGCTGCGTCACGGCAGGCCGGACGCTCGCCGTGGTCAGGAGGTCATTCGCCTGCGGCGGCTGGAAGCGGCGCAGGTCGCGCGCCCGGTAGCCCGGCGTATCGGCGTTGGCGATATTCTCGGCCAGCACCTTCTGGCGTGTCTGCTGGTAGTCCATGCGCGCCTTGAGAATCGAGAAGACCGGAAGATCGCCGAGCATGGCCGCACCCTTGTATGAACCCGGCAATTTTTGCCGCCCGCATGGTTAACGGCCGGTTAATCGGGCTTGCGCACATCGTAATCCCCTGAAATTTTAGGCGCCCCCGATGGAGCTTCGGCGTGAAAACCCGAATCCATGCTAACCTCCGTGGCGATTCTCGAAGGATCGACGGCTTTGGAGCGCGTGCGACATGGAATTCCTTGAAAGTATATTCGGCGCTCAAGGCTCGAAGATCGTCTGGTGGCTGATCGCCTTCGTCATTGTCCTCGTGCTCGCCGTGGTCGTGCTGCGCGGCCTGCGTGCATTGATGGGAACCAGGCTCAACATGAGCGAGCGCGGCGCGGGACGTGGCCGTGCGCCCCGTCTCGGCGTCACCGAATTCTTCAATCTCGACCGGCAGGGCCGCCGCCTCGTCATCGTGCGGCGCGACAATGTCGAGCATCTCGTACTGATCGGCGGTCCGAACGACGTGCTGATCGAATCGAGCATCCAGCGTGGCGAGCGCGCTGCGCCGCGCGTCGAGAGCCGCGAGAGCGCCCGTTTCGACGAGGCGCTGCCGCCCCTGCCCGAGCCGGTCCCGCCCACGCGACCGCTGCCGGCGCACGAATTCACGGAAGGCCCGCCCGTCGCCGAGCCGCGTTTCGAACCGCCGGCCACGCCCGAACCACGCATTCCGACGCCACCGCCCGTGAACGATCGCACGCCCGTCGGCGACGTGCCGCGCGACCACCTCGCCCAGCGGCTCGATGAGGTGCTGCGCAAGCCGTTGCCGCCCCGGCCGCCCCGGCCGAGCGAGCCGCCGGCGAAATCCGCGTTCGAGGATGCGTTGCGCGCCAAGGCGCCATTGGCCGAGACCAACGTGCCCGAGGTCAAGGCACCGGAACCGCCGGCGAAGCCGGCTTCCCGCCTGCCCGACCTGCTCGCCGACGTGCTGAAGCCGCGCAGTATGGCGACGCCGACCATGCCGGCGCCGGCACCCGCCGCCCCTGCGCCAAGCGCAGCGCCGCCCGCGCCACCGCACCCAAGCGCTCCGATGAGCGTTTCGCTCTCGCCCGCCGCGAAATCCGCACCGGATCAGCCGCCGGCCAAGGCTTCGCCACCCGCTCCCGCGCCTGCCGAAGCGCCCGCCGCCAAATCCCCCACCACGGCTCCCGCTGCCTCTCCCGCCTCCAAGAATCCGTTCGATTCACTGGAAGAGGAAATGGCCAAGCTGCTCGGACGCGGTCTCGGCGACAAGCTGTGACGCCAAAGGGGCGCGGGCCTGGGCGTGGGCGCCGGTGTAAGGGGCTCCTTCGCCAGGGCACGCGCGCGGGCGCACTGGCCTGCGGCCTGCTGCTGATCGGCTGCACGGCGGCGCTGGCGCAGCAGCAGCCCGATTTCAGCATCAATTTCGGCGCCGGCGGCACCGGCGTGACCCAGCGCGCCCTGCAACTCATCGCGCTGCTGACGGTGCTGTCGCTGGCGCCGTCGATCCTGGTGATGGTGACCTCCTTCACCCGGATCATCGTGGTGCTGTCATTGCTGCGCACGGCGCTTGGCACGCAGACCGCGCCGCCCAACTCGGTCATCACCGGGCTCGCCCTGTTCCTGACCGGCTTCGTGATGATGCCGACGCTGACGCAGGCCTATAATAACGGCATCCGCCCGCTGCTCGACCAGCAGATCACCGAGCAGCAGGCCTTCGAGCGCACCGCCGAGCCGTTCAAGGTCTTCATGCTGCGCAACGTGCGCGAGAAGGACCTCGGCCTCTTCCTCGACCTGTCCAAGCAGCCGCCGCCCGCGACGCCGGATGCGACGCCGCTGCAGATCCTCGTGCCGGCCTTCATGATCTCCGAACTGCGCCGCGCCTTCGAGATCGGCTTCCTGCTGTTCGTGCCGTTCCTGATCATCGATCTCGTGGTGTCCTCGATCCTGATCTCGATGGGCATGATGATGGTGCCTCCGGTCACGGTGTCGTTGCCGTTCAAGCTGATCTTCTTCGTGCTGGTCGATGGCTGGTCGCTGGTCGCGGGCTCCCTGGTGCAGAGCTTCGGCGGCTGAGCGCGCGGGAAAACTGCGCCCGGTAGCCCAGGCTACAAATCCTGCTGTGGACTCAACGCGGCCCGCCGGGTTAGGGGCGCGGACGCAACGCGGGGCGAGCCCCCGCGCAAAATCATCGGATCGTTCGTTTCATGGATCGTGCCCAGAAGGTCGCTCTGGCCAGTGTCGGCGTCGGACTTGTCGTCCTGGCGCTGAAGCTCGTCGCCTGGCGCCTGACCGGCAGCATTGCGCTTTATTCGGATGCGCTCGAAAGCATCATCAACGTCGCCGCCGCGGGCGCCGCGCTCGTGGCGCTGCATATCGCCGTCAAGCCGGCCGACGACGAGCATCCGTTCGGCCATTACAAGGCGGAGTATTTTTCCGCCGTGCTCGAAGGCATCATGATCGTCGGCGCCGCGCTCGCCATCCTCTGGCAGGCCTATCTCGGCCTGATCCGGCCGCAGCCGATCGAGGCCGCCGCCGCCGGCATTGCCGTCAATATCGCCGCCGGCATAGTCAATGGCGGCTGGGCTATGCTGCTGCTGCGCTGGGGCAAGCGCTGGCGCTCGCCCGCGCTCGAAGCCTCCGCCAGACACCTGTTCGCCGATGTCTGGACCTCGGTCGGGGTCGTGGCCGGCGTGGCGCTCGCCGGCGCGACCGGCTGGCTGGCGCTTGATCCGCTGGTCGCCGCGCTCGTCGCGCTCAACATCCTGTGGTCGGGCTGGCACATGGTGCGCCAATCGGTGAACGGCCTGATGGATGCCGCCGTTCCGGCCGATGTCATGTGCCGCATCAAGGAGTTGATCTCCTGCCACGCCGAGGGTGCGGTCGAGGCCCATGACCTGCGCACGCGCCAGGTCGGCCGTGCCATCTTCATCGAATTCCATCTCGTCGTGCCGGGCGCGATGTCGGTGACCGATTCGCATGCCATTTGCGACCGGCTGGAACAGGCGCTGCGCGCCGAGATCAAGGATGCGCGCGTCATCATCCATGTCGAGCCGGAAGAAAAGGCGAAGCATCACGGTATCGTCGTGCTGTAGAGCTGGCAGGCGCGCCTTATCGAGCATGCTTCGACAGGCTCAGCATGAGGTCTCGGAGAATTTCAGCACCGCCTCATCCTGAGCCTGTCGAAGGATGATCCAGCCGGCGCGCGGAATCAAACCGGCACGAACCCCTCGAACACGATCTGCGCGTCCGCCCGTTCGGCCGCCATACGCTGCTCGGGCGTGCGCACGGTCCAGCTCATGATCGGCAGGCCGGGTGCGGTTTCGCGAAGAAAGCCAATGCTTTCGGCAAGGTCGTTGATTCGATATGAGATGAAATCCGGCATCGTCTCCGGCAAATGCCCGAGCCTCGACAGGATGTCGCGGCGCGCGGCGTTGAGCGCCGCCCATTCCTCGCCCTCGTAATGGCGCTCGGCAATGATGCCGCGCGGCACGTCGGGCGCCAACATGCGCAACGCCGCGACAATGTTCGGATCGAAGGATTTCAGCGCCACCGGCCCGCCTGCCGCCTGCACGATTCCCGCAGTGCGTCGTGTCAGGCGCAAGTCGCCGTCGAAGGCGCTCTTGATCTCGACCACCAGCGTCACGCGCCCGGCAATGAAGCGCAGGATGTCGGCGAGCGGCTCGATCCGCCCCTCGCCGTGCCGGAACCGAACCTCGCGAAGCTCCGCCGCGCTCATCCGGTCGAGCCGCCCGCTGCCCTCGGTCAGGCGGCCGAGCTCGAAATCGTGATGCACGACCGCCTCGCCGTCGCGCGTCAGTTGCACGTCGCATTCGATCGCGAAACCGTGCGCAACTGCCGCCGCGAAGGCGGGCCGGGTGTTTTCGATTACGCCTTGTCGAACATCATGCAGGCCGCGATGGGCGATCGGTCGCGCCGTGACCCAGCCGGGAGCCGTCATCGCGCTCAGGCGAACTCGAACATCGCTTCGACCTCGACGGCGCAATCCTGCGGCAGTTCCGCCACGCCGACCGTCGTGCGCGCATGCCGGCCTTTATCGCCGAGCACCTCGACCATCAGGTCGGAAGCGCCGTTCATCACCATGGGCAGCGGTGCGAAATCAGGACGTGAATTGATGAAACCGCCGAGCCTGACGCAACGCACGATGCGGTCGAGGTCGCCGAGCGCTGCCTTGGCCTGCACCAGCACGTTGATCGCGCAAAGCCGCGCCGCCGCTTGGCCGGCCGCCATATCGACCTCGCCGCCGAGCTTGCCCTTATGCGCATCCGCCAACTGGCGGTTGGGGCCGAAACAAACCTGACCGGAAATCACCAGGAGGTTGCCGGTGATGACGAAAGGCACATAATTGGCCACCGGTGGCACCTGGTCGGGCAAAGTGATGCCGAGTTGCCGCAACTTGCTTTCGACGACGCTCATAATCGTTCCTCTCGCAAAAATATCCCCGTCGTTGTCGCCGATCGTATCGCGGCTGACAAGGCGGCAGGTTATGAAGAAGGCGCATCCCTGGCAGGCATTTGAAAATGGCCGATGACGAAACCAGCCTGTGCCGCGATTGCCTGAGCCGCAGCGCTTCGCCGCTGCGCTGCACGGCCTGTGGCAGCCCGCGCCTGCTCGCCCATCCCGAGCGTGACCAGCTCTGCATCGCCCATGTCGATTGCGACGCGTTTTTCGCCGCCGTCGAGCAGCGCGACAATCCGGCGTTGCGCAACAATCCGCTGATCATCGGCGGCGGCAAGCGCGGCGTGGTCTCGACCTGCTGCTACCTCGCGCGCACCTATGGTGTGCGCTCGGCCATGCCGATGTTCAAGGCGCTCCAGCTTTGCCCGCACGCCACGGTGCTCAAGCCCGATATCCAGAAATATTCGCGCGTCGGCCGCGAGGTACGCCAGTTGATGCGCGAGATGACGCCGCTCGTCGAGCCGCTCTCGATCGACGAAGCCTTCCTCGACCTGACCGGCACCGCGCTGCTGCATCACGGTGCGCCGGCGCGCACGCTGGCGGGCTTCGCCGCCCGCGTCGAGCGCGAGCTTGGCATTACCGTGTCGATCGGCCTGTCGCATAACAAGTTCCTCGCCAAGATGGCCTCCGATCTCGACAAGCCGCGCGGCTTCTCGATCATCGGCCGGGCCGAGACGCTCGCTTTCCTCGCCGCGCGCTCGGTCGGCAGCATCTGGGGCGTCGGCAAGGTCGCCGAGGCGCGGCTCAACAAGGCCGGCATCCGCATGATCGCCGATCTTCAGCAACTGGACGAAATCGAACTGATGCGCCGCTTCGGCCAGGATGGGCAGCGGCTCTACCGGCTGTCGCGCGGCATCGACACGCGCGCCGTCGAACCCGACCAGGACACCAAGAGCGTCTCGGCCGAGACGACCTTCGACACCGATATCGTCGCGCATCAGGCGCTGCTGCCGATCCTGTGGCGGCTGTCGGAGAAGGTCCATGCCCGCCTCGTCAAGCAGGAGCTTGCCGGTGCGACCATCACCCTGAAGCTGAAAACCGCCGATTTTCACATCCGGACCCGCGCGCGTTCGCTCCCGGCGCCGACGCAGCTCGCCAAGCGCATCTATGATCACGCGCGCGGCTTGCTGGCCGCGGAACCGCCGGGCGTCGCTTACCGGCTGATCGGCGTCGGCGTCACGGGGCTGTGCGATCCGGCGCTCGCCGACAAGGGCGACCTCGTCGATGTCGCGGCAACGCGCGAGGCCGCGACCGAAAAGGCCATAGACCGGCTGCGCGACCGCTTCGGCGCGGCCGCCGTCGGGCGCGGCATCGGCCTCGCACCGCCCAAGGGCCGCACCCCGCCGGCGTAACGCGCTTCGCGTCGGGATCGGCCGGACAAGCCGTCCGATGACGGCTAAATCGTTTACGCGCCACCACCGGAAGGCGGCCCGCACCCTACCGTTTGCAGGGTGTGGCGCTCTTGAGCAGGGCGAGCGAGCGCATCGTGCCTTTGAGCGTGAAGCCGCCGAAATCCAGCATCATGTCGCCGCTGATGCCGTTCTCGAACATCATGAAGGACAGCGTGTAGAGCGGCAGGCGGTCGCCGTCGCCCGGCTCGAAATAGCTCAGCCGCACGGGCCAGCGCCGTATCGCCGCGAGGCCGGCCTCGCGCGCCGGCCCGGCGAGCTTGTCGTCGCTGCCGGCGGGAATTTCCGCGCCGATCACCGCGAACGTGTCGAACACCTTCTGCCCGCCCTCGGAACCGTCGTAGAACCGGATGTCGAGCATGTGCTTGCCGGCGCGCGCCGCCTGGATCAGGTGGCGCATATGCTGGCTCGGAAACGAGAAATTCTCATCGAGATCGAGGCGGATCGGGCTCGGGCGCGCCAGCTTGATCGCCACGTCGCCGTTGCCGCGCGCCGCCTTGCCCTCGCTGCGCTGCGTCACCGCGCCATTGGTGTAGCCGACGATGTTGAAGCGGAAATCCTTGCCCTGGCCCTCTTCCCACGTCGTGGTGCGCAAATCCGACAGGCGCTGGCTGCCCTCGCCATCGTCGATTTCCGTCACCTGGCGGAAATTCGTCTTGTAGCCCTTGCAGGCATCGCCCGTGAATTCGAAGGCGATGCGGCCATCGGCCGAGGCGATGCCCTTGCCGCTGCTGCGCGAGACGCCCAGCGTCAGGTCGTAGCTCGCCTTGTGCGGCGTCAGGATCACGGGCTCGGGCGTCGCCGGGGCGGCGGCCGCGCCGGCTAAACCGGAAATCGAGACGGCGAAGGCAGCGGCAAGGCAAGGGAGAACAAAACTACGCAAGAAAGGCTCCGCGACTCGGGGGGGTAGGAAACCGGCTTCGCATCAAGGATGCTATCGTGGCGCGAGCAGGGCAAGATTCGCTGCATGCACAGCGCATCCGCGACATTTTGACGAGGCCCCGTATCCACCGGCGCCCGCAATGGGCTAGGTTCGGCCCATGCCGCCCCCGGATGAAACGCAGCTTTCCGTTCGCCTCGTCACCGCGCTGGCCGGACTCGATGCCGCCCGCTGGGATGCCTGCGCGACGGGCCATGGCTGCATTGATTCAGAATCTCAGGAAGAGCCGGACAACCCGTTCCTGTCGCACGATTTTCTCGCGGCGCTCGAGGTCTCGGGCTGTGTCGACGGGCGCTCCGGCTGGCAGAGCGCGCACCTGATCGTCGAGCGCGAGCCGGGCAGCATGCTCGCCGCCGCGCCGTGCTACCTGAAAAGCCACTCGCGCGGCGAATATGTCTTCGATGCCTCCTGGGCGGATGCCTATGAGCGCGCCGGCGGCCACTATTATCCCAAGCTCCAGGTCGCGGTGCCGTTCACGCCGGTGACCGGGCCGCGCCTGCTCGTGGCACCGGGGCCGGACCGGGCGCTCGCCCGGCAGGCGTTGATCCAGGGGTTGGCGGCGCTGCGGCGCCAGCTTGGCGCTTCCTCGACCCATGTCACCTTCGCGACCCACGCCGAGGCGGAGCATCTCGAACAGGCCGGCTACCTGTTGCGCACCGACCAGCAGTTCCACTGGTTCAACGAGGGCTATGCCGATTTCGACGCCTTCCTGGCGGCATTGTCATCGCGCAAGCGCAAGGTCATCCACCGCGAGCGCCGCGATGCGCTGGAGGGCGGCATCACCATCGACTGCCTGACCGGCACCGATATCACCGAGGCGCATTGGGACGCGTTCTTCAGCTTCTACATGGATACCGGCAGCCGCAAATGGGGCCGGCCCTATCTCAACCGGCGCTTCTTCAGCGAGGTCGGCGCCCGCATGGCCGCGCGCATCCTGCTCGTCATGGCCAAGCGCAACGGGCGCTATATCGCCGGCGCCATCAACTTCCTTGGCCGGCACACGCTGTATGGCCGCAACTGGGGCTGCATCGAGCAGCACCCGTTCCTGCATTTCGAGGTCTGCTACTATCAGGCGATCGACTTCGCCATCACGCGCGGGCTGAAGCGCGTCGAGGCCGGCGCGCAGGGCGAGCACAAGCTGGCGCGCGGCTATCGGCCGGTGCTGACCTGGTCCGCCCATGACATTGCCGATCCGGGCCTGAGGCGCGCCGTCGCCAACTATCTCGTGCGCGAACGCGATTATGTCGAGGCAGCGCAAAGCGAGCTGGACGCCTATCTGCCGTTCCGCAAGGGTGCGGTCGCCGAAACCGAATGACGCGCTTGACCACGGCGCGTGCCGTGGCAAACAGGGGCTGAAGGGGACAGCCATGACCGCATACGACCACAACAACATTTTCGCGCGCATGATCCGCGGCGAGATTCCGGCTCATAAGGTCTATGAGGACGACAGCACGCTCGCCTTCATGGACATCATGCCGCGCACCGACGGCCATGTGCTGGTCGTGCCCAAGGCCCCTGCCCGTAACATCCTCGATATCGCGCCCGATGCGCTCGCCGACCTTATGATCAAGACGCAGAAGATCGCCATCGCCGCGAAGCAGGCGATGGGCGCCGACGGCCTGACCATCCAGCAGTTTTCGGAAAGCGCCGGCGGCCAGGTGGTGTTCCACATTCACATGCACATCCTGCCGCGCTTCGACGGTGTGGCGCTCAAGCCCCATACCGGCGCCATGGCCGAGCCGAGCCTGCTCGCCGAGCAGGCGGCGCGCATCCGGCAGGCGCTCAACGGCGCCGGATGACCCGCGCCGCTTGATCCCATAAGTTGGAGCATGCCCGGTCGCGAAAAGCCGTTGCCGCTTTTTCGCAGCATGCCCTACGGCCGGATCATCTCGCCGACCTTGAGCGGGGCCGCCTCCACATCGCCGGGCGCAACCTCGCCGTCGAGCTTGACGCGCAGGCTCTCGCCTTCCGTCTCCGCGATGCGTTTCAGCGTCTCCTGCGCCTCGCGCGCCTCGCGCTGGCGGTTCCAGAGCGCGGCGTAAGTGCCGCCCAATTCCAGCAACTCGCCATGCGTACCCTGCTCGACGATGCGGCCCTGGTCGAGCACGATGATGCGGTCGGCGCCAATCACCGTGGAGAGCCGGTGCGCGATGACCAGCGTGGTGCGCCCGCGGCTGATGCGGTCGAGCGCGTCCTGGATCTCCTTCTCGGTGAAGCTGTCCAGCGCCGAGGTCGCTTCGTCCAGCACCAGGATCGGTGGCGCCTTGAGGATGGTGCGGCCAATGGCGACGCGCTGCTTCTCGCCGCCCGACAGCTTGAGGCCGCGCTCGCCGACCTGCGCCTCGTAGCCCTCCGGCAGCAGGGCGATGAACCGGTCAATCTGGGCGAGGCGCGCCGCTTCGCCGATCTCGGCCTCGGTGGCGCCCGGCCGGCCGTAGCCGATATTATAGCCGAGCGTATCGTTGAACAGCACGGTATCCTGCGGCACCATGCCGATGGCGGCGCGCAGCGACGTCTGCGTCACGGTGCGGATATCCTGCCCGTCGATCAGCACGCGCCCGGAAGCGACGTCGTAGAAGCGGAACAGCAGCCGCGACAGGGTCGATTTTCCGGCGCCGGACGGGCCGACGACCGCAACCGTGTGGCCGGCTGGAATCTCGAAATCGATGCCCTTCAGGATCGGCCGCTCGGGCTGATAATGGAAATACACATTCTCGAAGGTCACCGTGCCACCCGCGACCGCGAGCGGCTTGGCACCGGGCAGGTCGGCGACTTCCTCGGTCTGAGCGAGGATGTCCAGCATCTGCTCGATATCGATCACTGCCTGCTTGATCTCGCGATAGACCATGCCCATGAAATTCAACGGCACGGCTAGCTGCACGAGCATGGCGTTGACCATGACGAAATGCCCGACCGAATAGCGCCCGGCCATCACCTCCAGCGCCGCCATCACCATGCAGGCCGTCAGGCCGGCGGTGAAGATCACCACCTGCCCGAAATTCAGGAAGGCGAGCGAGGTATAGGTGCGGATCGAGGCGCGCTCGTAAATCGCGAGCGAGCGGTCATAACGGGTGGCCTCACGCTGCTCGGCGCCGAAATACTTCACCGTCTCGTAGTTGAGCAGACTGTCCACCGCCTTGGTGTTGGCATCGGTATCGCTCTCGTTCATCGTGCGCCGGATGGCGATGCGCCAGTTCGTGGCGTGGATGGTGAAGGCGAGATAAGCGACGATCATTACGCAGGTGACGGCGATGTAGCGCCAGTCGAATGCCACGGCGAAGACGCCGATCACCATGGCGAATTCGACGATGGTCGGCACCAGGGTCATCAGCGTCATGCGCGTGATTTCCTCGATGCCGTTACGGCCGCGCTCGAGCAGCCGCGTCAGGCCGCCGGTCTTGCGCTCGAGATGGAAGCGCAGCGACAACCGGTGCATGTGCTCGAATGTCTCGAGCGCGAGCTTGCGCACGGCATGCATCGCGACTTCGGCGAACATGCCCTCGCGCAGTTGCAGCAGGGCCGACATCAGCACGCGCGACAGGCCGTAAAGGCCGGTCGCCATGATCGGCGCGCCGATCATCCAGCCGGCCGCGTCGCCGAGCGGCACCTTGCCGCCGGATGCGGCGACGAGCGCGTCGGTCGCCCATTTATAGGTGAAGGGCATGGCGACGGTGGCGACCTTCGCCACCACCATCAGCACAAGCGACAGCATCACCGTGCGCTGCAGGTCGCGCCGGTCCGATGGCCACAGATACGGCCAGATCGCGATGATCGTGGCGACCAGCCCGGTGCGCCCGGCGGGGCCTGCGCGCCGGCCGGTAGCGCCTGCTTGCGACGACATGAAAATCATTCCAACATTCTACAGAGCCGATATAGGCGGGCGCGGCGGCGATTGCACCCCTTGCATCCGCCTTGCAGTCGCCATCGATCCATGGCCCATAGCAGGATGACCTTGATTCGCTCCATCTGTGTGTATTGCGGCTCGGCCGCCGGCAACGATCCCCTCTTCACCGAAAGCGCGCGCGATTTCGGCGCGCGCATGGCTGCGTCCGGCGTTGGGCTGGTCTATGGCGGCGGCAATGTCGGGCTGATGGGCACCGTGGCCAAGGCCGTGCTGGACGGCGGCGGCGACGTCACCGGCATCATCCCGGAATTCCTCAAGAAGAAGGAGCGCGTGCTCGGCGACGTGCATAACCTGATCGTCACTGAGGACATGCACCAGCGCAAGCAGTTGATGTTCGAGAAGGCCGACGCCTTCGTCGCCCTGCCCGGCGGCGTCGGCACGCTGGAAGAACTGATCGAGATGCTGACCTGGGCCCAGCTCGGGCGCCATCAAAAGCCGGTGCTGATCGCCAATATCGCCGGTTTCTGGAAACCGCTGCTCGTGCTGCTGGCGCATATGCGCGAAAGCGGCTTCATCCGCACCGGGTTCGAGGTCCATACGCTGGTCGCGGAAAAGATCGCCGACATCCTGCCGATGCTGGAAGCGGCCGCCGCCCGCCACGGCCAGGCCGAAGCCGGACAGATCGCCTTCTGAGGAACCGCGACATAGCTGCGCCGAGCGTGAAGCCCGGCCCAGCCGCAACGCCTTTCGCACCGTCATCGGCCGGCTTGACCGGCCGATCCCGCTTCGGAAGAGCGCGACGATCGATTCCTCTGGAACACTCATCCGAGGACTATTTTCCCGCTGGCAAAGCCCGGCACGCATCGGCATGATCCCGTCAGTGCCGAAAAGGCCGGATCGCGGGGAGACGACCATGGGAAAACACAGATTCCGGAACACACTCGTGCTGGGCTGCTGCCTGGCGCTGTTGCCAGCCGCCGCCGTGCTGGCCGCGCCGAAAAAGCACGCGCCCAAGGCAGCACTCGTGCTGACCGTGATCAATCAGCGCGACGTACCGCTGACGGAACTGGTGATCTCGGACGGACAAGGCGCCCAGATCGGCGGGCTCACGGCGCCGCTGGACCCCGGCAAGCGCGCCACCGTCAAGCTGATACGCAGCGGCGAATGCGAGGTGCTGGTGACGGCCGGTTTCGCGGATGAGGGGCAATCGGAAAACACCACCGACGCCTGCAAGGACAAGACGATCCGCCTGACGGATTGACGGCGCGCGCCAGCACGCAGACCTACACGTGACGCTGGTGGCGGGAAGCCCTTCCGAAGTGTCATCCACTCCACGGTCATGGGCCGGCTTGTCCGGCCCATCCCGATGCTGGGAACGCGCGCCATCACGAAAACAACAGCCTGACGCCGGCCCTCAATCGACGATGAACAGCGTCGCGCCGGCGGCAGTGCGGGAGCGGTGGGCTTCCGCGTTGTCGGCGACCTGATAGCTCATGCCGGGCTTCAAGGTGAACACGCGGCCATCGGCGAGCGTCGTCTCAAGCTCGCCCGCCAGGCAAAGCAGGACATGGCCCTTGGAGCACCAGTGATCCGAGATGTAGCCGGCCGAATATTCGACCATGCGCACGCGGATGCGGTTGTCCTGCGGCCCGAACTGTTGCGTGCGCCACAGAGCATGGCCTTCCTCGCCTTCGTGCCGCGTCGGCTCGACCGCCGCCCAATCGACGGTGCAAAACGGGATCGCGGACATTTTCATGGGCTTACGGCCTCCACTTGAACGATCGCCTCAGGCGACGCCATCGCGCATCAGCTTGTAGACGATCGAATCGGTCAGCGCCTGGAACGAGGCGTCGATGATGTTGGCGCTGACGCCGACCGTGGTCCAGCTTTCGCCGGTTTCATCGGTCGATTCGATCAGCACGCGCGTCACGGCATCGGTGCCGCCCTCGAAGATGCGCACGCGGAAATCGCTGAGCCGCAACTGCGCGATATGGCACTGGTAGCGGCCCAGATCCTTGCGCAAGGCGCGATCGAGCGCGTTGACCGGACCATCACCCTCGGCCGCCGAGATCAGTTCCTGGCCGTCGACGATGATCTTCACCGTCGCCTCCGAGAAGGTCACCAGATCGCCGCTCGAATTGTAGCGCCGCTCGACACTGACCTGGAAGCGCGCCACCGTGAAATAATCCGGCACGCGGCCGAGCACGCTCTGGGCGAGCAGGAAGAATGAGGCGTCGGCGCCCTCATAGGCATAGCCCTGCGCCTCCTTGTCCTTGACGGCCTCCAACAGGCGGGCAAGGCGTGGATCGCTTTTCTCGATTCTGAGGCCGAGCCGCTCCAGTTCCGCGATCACGTTCGACTTGCCGGCCTGGGTCGAGACCAGCAACTGGCGCAGGTTACCGACGCTCTCGGGCGGCACATGCTCGTAAGTGCGCGGGTCCTTCATCACGGCGGAGGCGTGGATGCCGGCCTTGGTCGCGAAGGCGGATGCCCCGACATAGGGCGCCTGCCGGCGCGGCTGCCGGTTCAGCAACTCGTCGAAACCGCGCGAAACCTGCGTCAGCGTCGCCATCGCCGCGTCGGTGACGGCGATCTCATACAAGTCGGACAGTGCCGGCTTGAGCTTCAATGTCGGGATCAGCGTGATCAGATTGGCATTGCCGCAGCGTTCGCCGAGGCCGTTCAGCGTGCCCTGGATCTGGCGCGCGCCGCCGCGGAGCGCCGCGAGCGAGTTGGCGACCGCGTTGCCGGTATCGTCATGGGCGTGGATGCCAAGCGCATCGCCCGGCACGACCTTCGCAACCTCGGCGACGATACGCTCGATCTCGTCGGGCAGCGTGCCGCCATTGGTGTCGCACAGCACGACCCAGCGCGCGCCGGCCTCGTGGGCGGTACGGGCGCAGGCGAGCGCATAAGCGGCATTGGCCTTGTAGCCGTCGAAGAAATGCTCGCAATCGAGCATCGCCTCGCGCCCCTGCGCCACCACGGCCGCGATGCTCTCGCGAATGCCGGCGAGGTTCTCCTCAAGCGTGCAGCCGAGCGCGGTGTGGACGTGAAAGTCCCACGCCTTGGCGACGAAGGTAACCGCGTCGGCATCCGCCGCAAGCGTGCCGACAAGGCCCGGATCGTTCGAGGCCGAGATACCGGCGCGCTTGGTCATGCCGAAGGCGACGAAGCGGTTGGCAAGCTCGGGCCTATGCGCGAAAAACTCGGTGTCGAGCGGATTGGCACCGGGATAGCCGCCTTCGATATAGTCGATGCCGAGCCGGTCGAGCAGCTTCGCCACCGCCTGCTTGTCGGCGAGCGAGAAATCGACGCCCGTGGTCTGGGCGCCGTCGCGCAAGGTGGTGTCGAACAGATAGACCCGCTGTTTCATGATGCGTCGCCTTGAGGCTGCAGCGTTTTCTGCATGGTGGTATTGCCGAGCCAATGCCCGTCGCGGATCACAGTGTTGCGCCGCATCGGTTGATAGCCGCGCCCGGCGAAGAAGGGCTGGGCCGTGTCGCTGGCGTCGGTGGTGATCGTCTTGGCGCCGCGCGCGGCGGCAAGCTTCTCCAGCGCATCGCACAGCGTCGTCGCGACGCCTTTGCGGGCGTGGCGCGGATGCACGTAGAGCAGGCCGATCATCGCGTTATCCTCGAGCGCGGCGAAGCCGGCCGGCACGCCGTCAGCCTCGACGACCAGCGTCAGCAACGTGGCGAGATGGGCGGCGAACGCCTCCTCATCAGCGACCGCCGTGGCCCAGGCGGCGCGCTGATCAGCGTCATAATCGTCAGCCGCCAACTCCTCGACTGCATCCTGGAAGATCGCGGCCAGCGCCGGCACATCGCGCGGCAGGTAGGGGCGAAGCTTGTAGGTGGTCACCGCTTCACCTCCCAGGTCGTCACGGGCTGGCCGGTTGCCGGGTCCTTGCCCTGCTTGAGTTGGATGCCCATGCCGGCAAGCTCGTCGCGCAGGCGATCGCTCTCGGCCCAGTTCTTCGCGGCGCGCGCCGCGGTGCTGGCCGCAACCAGCGCCTCGACGGCCGCCATATCGATGCCGGCCCTGGCCGTGCGTCCGGCCTCGCGTGCGCTGGCGGTCTCGGGCAGGAAGCCCATCAGCCCGGCGGACGCCTTCAGCGTCTCAGGCGTCTCGATCTGGTGCAGCCTGGCGATGGCGAGCGGCGTGTTGAGGTCGTCGGCCAGCGCGTCGAGCACGTCCGCATCGAGGCTGCCGGCGGCCGACATATCGCCCGCGCGGCGATACCAGCCGTCGAGCGCCTTTTCGCTTTCCTCCAGCCCCTTCAGCGTCCAGTCGATCGGCTGGCGGTAATGCGTCTTGAGCATGTTGAGGCGGATGACCTCGCCCGGCCAATCATCCAGCACCTCGCGGATGGTGCGGAAGTTGCCGAGCGATTTCGACATCTTCTCGCCTTCCACCTGCAAAAACCCGTTATGGAGCCAGTAATTCGCCATGCGCGGCAGGCCGGTCATGCAGCAGGTCTGGGCGATTTCGTTCTCGTGATGCGGGAAGATCAGGTCGAGCCCGCCGGCATGGATGTCGAAGACCTCGCCGAGCAGATTGCCGGACATCGCCGAGCATTCGATGTGCCAGCCGGGCCGGCCATAGCCCCACGGGCTGTCCCAGCCGGGCTCGGTGTCACGGTCCGACGGCTTCCACAACACGAAATCCATCGGATCGCGCTTGTAGGGCGCGACCTCGACGCGGGCGCCTGCGATCAGGTCGTCCGTCGGGCGGCGCGACAACTCGCCGTAATTCGGCATCGAAGGCACGTGGAACAGCACATGGCCCTCGGCCTCATAGGCGTGCCCTTTCTCGACCAGGCGCGCGATCACCGCGATCATATCGAGCGTGCCATCGCCGCGCGCGATGAAGTCGGTGGCGCGCGGCTCATGCGTCGGCCGCAACACGCCGAGCGCATCGACATCGGCGTGGAACTGCCGCAGCGTATCGTCGGTCAGCGCGCGGATCTCGGCGGTGAGCGGACGCTGCCGCGTCCAGCGCTCGAAAGCGCGCTTGTTGATCTTGTCGTCGACGTCGGTGACGTTGCGGACATAGGTGACATGCTCAGGCCCATAAAGGTGGCGCAGCAGCCGGAACAGCACGTCGAACACGATGACCGGGCGCGCATTGCCGATATGGGCGAAGTCGTACACCGTCGGACCGCAGACGTAGAGGCGCACATGATCGTCGTCGAGCGGAACGAAATCCTCCTTCGTCCGCGTCAGCGTGTTGTGCAGCCTGAGGCCCTTGAACGTCTCTGCCATGCGTCTCTTCCCATGCGTGCGCAATGCCGCCGGCCGGGGAGTCGCGTTGTCTTTTCAAATGAAAACAGACGGCATCCGGCCAGCGCTTTACGCTAGCCGCAAATGCTGATGATCCGGATAATGCCCGAAACCTGCGTCGTCATGAAACGGCAAATGCCGCATCGCCGGCCGGGCGTCAAGTGACACTTTAAGGCGACACTCACCATGTCAGGAATTCGGCGATCATCTTAGCACTTCCTTCACCATGACGCCGCAGGCTATGGGCACGGTTCTACTGAAGCCCCTCGAGTCTTCCCAGATGTCCCTGTGCACAATGTCGCGTGTCGCGTGTTTCTCGGCCGCCGTTCTTCTTGTCGCCCTGCCCGCGCGGGCCGAACTCTCCCACACATTGCTGATCGGCGGCGATGACGGCTATGGCACCAGCGCCTGCCTCGCCGAAGGCATGCCATGCGGCAAGGTCGTGGCCGACGCCTTGTGCGAGTCGCGCGGCTTTTCCGCCTCTCTCGATTTCCACAAGGCGGCCGCCGAGGAGATCACGGCCTCCACCTCGCAACTGGCGCCGCAACAGCAGGCATTCGTCATCAATTGCGGTGAATAACCCGCGCTATTTGATGAAATCACCGCAACGCTGGATATCGGCCGCCGCGCCCCACGGCATCACCGGCACGGTCGAGGTCGAGTTCTGCGGGCTGCCGTCGATCAGCTTGTCGGAATAGACGACATAGACCAGCACGTTGCGCTTGGCGTCGCAGCCGCGCACGATCTGCATGCGCTTGAAGAACAGCGAGCGCGACTGGCGCAGCACCACGTCGCCCTGATCGACCTTGCCCTTGAACTTGATCGGCGCGACCTGACGGCAGGCCAGCGAAATCTCGGAGCGCTGCTCGGCGAGCCCAAGCGCGCCCGACAGGCCGCCCTTTTCCGGCACGGTGAAGTAGCACGTCACGCCCGCCACTTCCGGATCGTCGATGGCGTAGGTGGCGAGCTTGTCATCCGGCGTCAGGAACTTCCACACGGTCGATTTCCTGAAGATCAACTCGACATCGTCCGCCCGCGCCGCCGTGCCCGCGCTGACCAGCAGCAGCATCAGCGCCGCGCAAACCGCAATTGTCCGACCCATCAGGAAAACTCCTCGCAAGCTCACAGTCCCTGAACATGGAAAGAGCGCAGCACAACCACAACCCCGCTTCTAGACGAATAGCGTCCGAAGAGCGTGGAAACCGCGCGTGCTTGGGTTGATCTTGCCGGCGACCTGCCGCAACTGTTGCCAGCGCATTCCATCGGCGCACGGTCAGGGAGCCTGCCATGAAAAGACGAGAACTGTTGAAGGGCGCGGCCGTCGCCGGCCTTGCCGGCACCACCATCGCCAGCCCGGCGATCGCGCAGGCCGCTCCCACGCTGAAATGGCGCATCACCTCCAGTTTCCCCAAGACGCTGGATACCATTTACGGCACCGCCCAGACCTTCGCGAAATACGTCGCGGAAGCGAGCGACAACAAGTTCCAGATCGAATCCTTCGCCGCCGGTGAGATCGTTCCCGGCCTGCAGGCGCTCGATGCCGTCAGCAACGGCACGGTCGAGATGGCGCATACGCCAGTGTATTTCTACATCGGCAAGGAGCCGACGCTCGGCTTCGGCACCGGCGTGCCGTTCGGGCTCAATGCCCGCTTGCAACATAGCTGGTGGCACTTTCAGGGCGGCGCCGACCTGATCAACGAGGGGCTCGCCCGCTTCAACGCCATCGCCTTCGCCTGCGGCAATTCCGGCACCCAGATGGGCGGCTGGTTCCGCAAGGAGATCAAGACGGTCGAGGATTTCAAGGGGCTGAAATTCCGCGTCGGCGGCATGGGCGGCGCGGTGCTCGCCAAGCTCGGCGTCGTGCCGACGCAGATCGCGCCCGGCGACGTCTATCCGGCGCTCGAGCGCGGCACCATCGACGCGGCGGAGTTCGTCGGCCCCTATGACGACGAGAAGCTCGGCCTCAGCCAGGTCGCGAAATATTATTACTATCCCGGCTGGTGGGAGGGCGGCGCCATGCTGCATCTCTGCGTCAACAGCGAAAAATGGAACAGCCTGCCGAAATACTATCAAGCCATCGTGCGCAACGCATCGGAAGCCGCGAATAACTGGATGCTGGCGAAATACGACAGCGTCAACGCGCCCGCCCTCAAGCGCCTTGTCGGCAAGGGCACTGAATTGCGCCCCTTCCCGGCCGATACCGTGGTCGCCGCCTACAAGGCCGCCAACGACTACTATGCCGAAATCGCCGCCACCAATCCGCTGTTCAAGAAGACGCTCGAATCCTACATGGCCTATCGCGACGAGCAGTATCTGTGGTGGCAGATCGGCGATTTCTCCTACGACAACCTGATGATCCGGCTGCTGCGTGGCTGATTCGCTGCCCGCGACGAAAGCGCCGTCGGCTGCGCGCCAATTTGGCCATGATCCTTGCCCAAGGCTGGCAGGTCGCGCCCGATTGCGCGGCGGGCCGACGCGCCAAGGGTTGTCGATGCTGTTCTCCCGATACATCCGCAAAGCCGGTCCGGTGCTGCTGATGCTGGCGTGCGGCGCCATGGCGGTGCCGGCCCAGGCCCAGGGCGATGCCTGCCGCGCGATCCGCGCCGAACTGGCGACCCTCGACCGTGGCGGGCAGAATGCGCGGCAGGCAGCCCGCGCGCGCGCCGAGGTCGAGCGGCTGTCGCGCTACATGAGTTCGATCGGCTGCGACCAGCGCCAGTTCCTGATTTTCGGATCGCCGCCCCCGCCGCAATGCCGTCCGCTCTCCGTCCGCCTGCAACGCGCGCAGGAAGCGCTCGCGGCGAGCGGCGCGAACCCCTATGCCACGCGCCAGCGCCGGGACCAGTTGCAGGCCGCCTTGCAAAGCTACGGCTGCGCCGGCGCGCCGCCCCAGCAGCGCGGTCTGTTCGAATCGCTGTTCGGCGGCAACAGCGGCCCCGAGACGCTCGAAGTGACGCCCGACGGTGCTATGCGCGGCGGCGGGGATATCAGCAACGGCGCAACCGCGCGCGGCGGCTCGAAGCCAGTCTGCGTGCGGACCTGCGACGGCTATTACTTCCCGCTCGATATCGGCACCGGCCGTGCGCGAGCCGAGGGCGATCAACTGTGCCAGGCGCTCTGCCCGGAGGCAAAGGCCGAAGTATATTTCATGGCCCCCGGCGGCGAGATCGAGGGCGCAGTCAGCAATAGCGGCCAGAACTACACCGCCCTGCCAAGCGCGCTGCAATACCGCAAGAGCATCTCGCCCGATTGCACCTGCAAGGCACCGGGGGAAAGCTGGGCGGCGCTGCTGAAGCCGGCGGAGCAGTTGCTGGATGGCGGACGCCACAGCGATGCCGTCGTGACGCCGGAACAGTCGCAAATGATGGCGCGCCCGGTGACGCCAAAGGCCGGCCGAAGAGCCGCCGCGCCGATCACCCCCGACCTCGATGATGACGATGCCGCCCTCGACCTCGCCCCCGACGAAGAAGCGGCCGCGCCGACCGGCCGCTCAGGCGTGCGCGTCATCTCGCCGACGTTGCGGCGCTGAGCCTCGGATCGCCGGGCGCCGTGCCGCGCCTGCTCATAAGGTTTATGGCAACAAGGCGCCTCTCGCGTGCCCTACACGGCCGCGAGCCGCGCCAGCGCGCGCGCGCGGCCGATCAGCGGCAGCAGCAGCTTGAGTTCCGGCCCCTCGGCGCGGCCTGTGAGCGCGAGCCGCAGCGGCATGTAGAGCGCCCTTCCCTTGCGGCCGCTCGCCTGCTTCACGGCTTCGGTCCAGGCGTGCCACGTCTCCTGCGACCATGGCTCGGGCGGCAGCAGTTCGGCCGCGCGGGCCAGGAAACCGGCCTCCTCGACGACCGGCGTAATGATGCCCGCCACGACCGGCCACCACGCCGCCGCCTCGGCAACGCGGGTGAGGTTGCCCCGCACCGCGTACCAGAACGGCTCGGCCGTCGCACCAGCGATGCCGAGCGCCGCGAGGTCATCGGCAACCTCCACGAAAGGCTTGTCATGGATCAGGCGGGCCGAAAGATGGACGATCTCGGCTGGGTCGAACTTGGTCAGCGCTCGCGACACCTTGGCCAGATCGACGAGCGGCGCCAACTCTTCCAGCGAGGCGACGGCATGCAGCGGCTCGGAGGTGCCGGTCAGCACGGCGACGCTCGCCACCGCCATCGGCGCGATGCCATCGGCGCGGAACGAGCGGATCGACAGGCTGCCGGTGCGCTTCGACATTTCCGTGCCATCGGCGGCCGCGATCAGGTTGAGATGGCCGAAAATCGGCGATCCGGCGCCAAGCGCCGCGAATAACTCGATCTGCACCGCCGTGTTGGCGACATGGTCCTCGCCACGCAGTACATGCGTGACGGCCATATCGACATCATCGACCACCGAGGCGAAGGTGTAGAGCACGGTGCCATCGGCGCGCACCAGAACCGGATCGGACAGCGCCGCCGTCTCGATATGCGCCGGGCCGCGCACGGCATCGTCCCAGCGTACGGTATGGCCCGACAGCCTGAAGCGCCAATGCGGCTTGCGCCCCCCGGCCTCCAGACTGGCGCGCTCGTCGGCGCTCAGCTTGAGCGCGCTGCGGTCATAGATCGGCGGCTGGCCCCGCGCCTGCTGGCGCTTGCGCTTGCGGTCGAGCTCTTCCGGTGTCTCGTAGGCCGGGTAGAGGTGGCCGGCCGCCTTCAGGCGCTCGAAGGCGAGCGCATAGCGCTCGAGCCGGTCGGACTGGCGCACGAACACATCCGGCGCGATGCCGAGCCAGCCGAGATCCTCGCGGATCGCCTCGGCGAATTCCGGCCGCGAGCGCTCCTGGTCGGTATCGTCGAGCCGCAGGATGAAACGCCCGCCGGCCCTGCGCGCCAGCAGATAGTTCCACAGCGCCACACGGGCGTTGCCGATATGCAAATAGCCTGTCGGCGAAGGCGCAAAACGAACGAGCATGGTCATGCGCGGCTTTTTAAGGGCCCGTCACACAAACGGCAATGACGTCGCGCATCGTCTCATCTCGTGTTTCCGACAACGAGGAGATTTGCCATGACAGCCAGCGAAACCCCGATCAGCCAGCAGCCCGGATATCTCGACATCGACCCGACGCCGTTCATCGAGCGGATGGGCGAGATCACCCATCTCGGCAAGAGCGAGGACCTGTTCCGCGCCATGGCCGACTACCAATCGACCGCGCTGCACATCGCGCTGCACGCGCCGTTCCTGCCGTTCCACGTCTATGCGGAGGCGACCCGGCGCTCCTCGCCGCTCGTCGCCATCGCCACCTCGCTCGAAAGCGCCGTCACCCATGCGGCCGACGCGATGAACCAGAACACCGAAGAACTCCGAGAGGAAATCGCCCAGGCCGATGCGGCGACAACTCCCGCCAATCGGGCCGGCAAGCCGATGGACGCTCAGCCCAAGGCGATGCCCAAAGCGAGTTGAGGTGGCGGCAGGAAGCGAAGCCGGTCAGATATCGGCCGCGCCGAGCGCCATCACCGCATCGGGGCCGAGCGCCGGGTCCGGCTTGAAGGGTGCGGCGCCATCGTCGCGAAAGCGGTTGACGATCGGGTAGCGCCGGTCGCGGCCGAAATTCTTCGGCGTGACCTTCACGCCGGGCGCCGACTGGCGGCGCTTGTATTCGGCGAGGTAAAGCAGCCGCTCGACCTTCTTCACGGTGTCGAGGTCATGGCCGCGCGCCACGATGTCGCTGACGCGCATCTCGTTCTCGACCAGGCATTGCAGGATGTCGTCGAGCACCTCGTAAGGTGGCAGGCTGTCCTGATCGGTCTGGTTCTCGCGCAACTCGGCCGATGGCGGCTTGCTAATGATATGTTCCGGGATCACTACGCCGTCCGGCCCCTTGGCCGAGGCCGGCTTCCAGCGGTTGCGCAGGTGGCACAGCCGGAAGACCTGCATCTTGTACAGATCCTTGATCGGGTTGAAGCCGCCATTCATGTCGCCATAGAGCGTGGCGTAGCCGACCGACATCTCGCTCTTGTTGCCGGTGGTGACGACCATCGGGCCGAACTTGTTCGAGATCGACATCAGGATCGTGCCGCGCGCCCGGCTCTGCATGTTTTCCTCGGTGATGTCGGGCTCACGCCCGGCGAAAAGCGGCGCTAACACGGCGGCGAGCCCCTCGACGGCACCGGCAATCGGCACGATGTCGTAGCGCACCGCCAGCGCATGCGCGCAGTCCTCGGCATCCTTCAGGCTCTCGGATGTGGTGTAGCGATAGGGCAGCATCACGCAATGCACGCGCTCAGCCCCGAGCGCATCGACGGCCAGCGCCGCGCACAGTGCAGAATCGATGCCGCCCGACAGGCCGAGCACCACGCCGGGAAAGCGATTCTTACCGACATAATCGCGCAGGCCGAGCATGCAGGCCTCGTAATCGGCTTCGTCGCCCTCGACGACCAGCGCCTTCGGGCCGGGCGCGCATACCCAGCCGTGGCTCTCGCGCCGCCAGTCGACGACGGCTACGACTTCCTCGAAGGCCGGCAACTGGAAGGCGAGGCTGCCATCGGCGTTCAGGCCGAACGAGGCGCCGTCGAACACCAGTTCGTCCTGGCCGCCGACCTGGTTGAGATAGACCAGCGGCAGGCCGCTTTCGGTGACGCGCGCCACGGCGATGTTGAGCCGCGTGTCGATCTTGTCGCCCTCGTAGGGCGAGCCGTTCGGCACCAGCAGGATGTCTCCGCCGGTCTCGGCGATGCATTCGACCGGCTCCGGCCCCCAGATATCCTCGCAGATCGGCATGCCGATGCGCAGCTTGTTGCGGAAGGAGAACGGCCCCGGCAGCGGCCCGGCGGCGAAGACGCGCTTCTCGTCGAACACGCCGTAATTCGGCAGGTCGTGCTTGAAACGGATGGCGGTGATGCGACCCTGATCGAGCGCGGCATAGGCATTATAGACCTTGCCGCCCTCCTGCCACGGCAGGCCGACCAGCACACCCGGCCCGCCATCGGCGGTATCGCGCGCGATCTCCTCGAGCGCGGCGCGGCAGGCATCGACGAAGGCCGGCTTCAGCACCAGATCTTCCGGCGGGTAGGCCGCCAGGAACAATTCGGTGAACATCACCAGTTCCGCGCCCTGGCGCGCGGCTTCGGCGCGCGCCTCGCGCAGCTTGGCGAGATTGGCGGCGATATCGCCAACGATTGGGTTGATCTGGGCGAGCGCCAGCCTGAACGTCTCGGTCATGGCCGATCATCTAGAGCAGGTCGCGCCAAAGTGAAAGACGGATGGCGCACAGCACATTTCCGACAACGTCCTTTCCAAAGCAAACGCCCCGCGCCAAGGCAACAAGCCGCGACACGGGGACGTTTGTTCAGGAAGGCGAAACGCGACGGCCGTCGCCGCCGGCGTAGTTACTCGCAGACGCGCACGCGGCGGACCGTCCAGCGGTAATCGTCGATCCAGACCTTGCGGCGCTGGATGTAGCAGCTTGGCGCGTATTCATAGGCCGGCTCACCATAAACCGGATAGCCGCCGCCATAGGCCGGGTAGCCGTAGCCATAGGCCGGGCGAGCGGCGCCCGCGATCAGCGCGCCGGCGGCGAGGCCACCGATAATGCCGGCACCGACGCCCCAGCCGCGCCCGTGGCGCCAGCGCGCCTCGGCCGAACCAGTCGTCGCGGCCATGGTCGCGCCAACGGTGGCAAGCGCCAAGCCGGCAGCGAATACCGTCTTCATCACAGAGCGAGTCATCTTCGCCTCCATCAAAACTTGGGGACGTCCGCGTCTTGGGCGGATCATCCTCGACGGAGCTTATCTAGCATCGTGAATCTGGCTCAAAGATGAACGGAAACGGAAGCCGCCATTCAGCTTTCCGGACGCGCTCGAGCTTTTCCGGAACGGAATCGGCGGAAAGCCATGCGCTGCCTTTTCCACCGTCAAGGGCCGGCTTGACCGGCCCATCCCGAACAGAAAATCTGAACGCATTCAGTCGCAGATTTCGACGCGGCGATAGGTGTAATCGTACGGGCCGATCCAGACGCGGCGGCGCTCGAAATGGCACGCCGGCTCATAGCGCGGCCCGACATAGATCGGCTCCGGCTCGACATAGACCGGACGCGGTCCGCCGCTCAGCATCGCGCCCACGGCCAGCCCGCCGATGATGCCGGCGGCGGCCCCGCCCGCGATCGCCCCGTTCCAGCCATCGCGCGCCTGAGCCGGCGCAGCGCTTGCCATCATGCCGGCAAACAACGCGGCCGTCGCACCTGCGATGGCGATTTCATTGAACCTGGATGACATGCGCACAGGTGCTCTCCCGGATCGAGAAACCTCCCAAACCCGTTAGAATTTTAACGATGCGCGCGTTACCGAAATCTGAAGCAACATGCTTAAGAGCTTGTTTTGAATCTCTTAAGCCTCCTCCTGAGGCGCTGCCCTGGCGGCGTCTCGAAGGAGGCTCCAGATATCGCTGGACGCACCCTGCGCGACAAGACTCGGCGAAGCAGACGGAAAACCGCCTGCCCCGCTTGGTCGTTTGCTTACTCGGCCGCTTCCGCCGGCCGCGAATGGCCGCGCGCCAGACGCGCGCGCTTGACCAGATCGGCGACTAGGAAGGCCATCTCGATCGCCTGCTCCGCATTGAGGCGCGGGTCGCAATAGGTGTGATAGCGGTCGCGCAGATCCTCGTCGGAAATGGCGCGCGCGCCGCCGGTGCATTCGGTGACGTTGTTACCGGTCATCTCGAGATGGATGCCGCCGGCAATGGTGCCTTCCGCCTCATGCACGGCGAAGAAGCTCTTCACCTCCTGAAGGATACGATCGAACGGCCGCGTCTTGTATCCGGACGCCGCCTTGATGGTGTTGCCATGCATCGGATCGCACGACCACACGACCTTGCGGCCTTCCTTCTCGACCGCCCGGATCAGGCCCGGCAGGTGCTCGCCGACCTTGTCGGCGCCGAAGCGGCAGATCAGCGTCAGGCGGCCGGGCTCGTTGGCCGGATTGATCGCGTCGATCAGGCCGATCAGGCCGTCCGGCGTCAGGCTCGGACCGCATTTCAGGCCGACCGGGTTCTGGATGCCGCGGAAATACTCGACATGGGCATGGTCGGGCTGGCGCGTGCGATCGCCGATCCACAGCATGTGGCCGGAGGTGGCGTACCAGTCGCCGGTCGTGGAATCGACGCGCGTCATCGCCTGCTCGTAGCCGAGCAGCAGCGCCTCGTGGCTGGTGTAGAAATCGGTGGCGCGCAACTCGGGATGCGTCTCCGGATCGAGGCCGATGGCGCGCATGAAGCCGAGCGCCTCGGTGATGCGGTCGGCGACCTCCTGGTAGCGGCCCGAGGCGGGCGAATCCTTGACGAAGCCGAGCATCCAGCGATGCGCGTTGTCGAGATTGGCATAGCCGCCGGTCGCGAAGGCGCGGATCAGGTTCAGCGTCGCCGCCGACTGCCGATAGGCCGCGATCTGCCGGCGCGGATCGGGCGTGCGCGCTTCAACCGAGAAGTCGATCTCGTTGATGATGTCGCCGCGATAGCTTGGCAGTTCCACGCCGTCGACGGTCTCGGTCGGGGCCGAGCGCGGCTTGGCGAACTGACCGGCGAGACGGCCGACCTTGACCACCGGGCTGCCCGCCGCGAAGGTGAGCACGACCGACATCTGCAGGAA
Source organism: uncultured Alphaproteobacteria bacterium (assembly GCA_937988775.1). Taxonomy (GTDB): domain Bacteria; phylum Pseudomonadota; class Alphaproteobacteria; order Rhizobiales; family Beijerinckiaceae; genus CALKHP01. The sequence continues at coordinate 107,309 of CALKHP010000015.1, read as the reverse complement.
GACGCGGAAAAAATCCCTGATCTGGTCGGCCGAATGCTCCGCGAAGCTCTCGGCGCAGTCGCCGCCTTGCAGCAGGAACGCCTCGCCCACGGAAACTTTGCCCAACGCCCGTTTGAGCTTGCGCGCCTCACCCGCAAAAACCAGCGGCGGAAACCTTGCAAGCTGTGCCTCCACCGCACCGAGCGCTTCAGCGTCGGGATAGGTGGGAACCTGGGCGATCGGCTTGTCGCGCCAGCTCGAAGGGGTCCAATGCGCCTTGGACATTGCGGGGCTCGTCATCTCATACTCCTTGCCCGGACCTCAGCCACGAAATCGGGCGTTTATCATATACCGCCGGCTTGAAGCCGGCCATTGGCATCACGCCGAGGCTCGGTGCGGGCAAACACCCCGACACCGGCAATGACGCCGGCAATCAGCAACCCCGTGCCAAGCCATTCCGCGTGATAGGGCCAGCGCCTCTCATAGACAAAGCCATAGATCAAGGCAAAAACCGTCTCGGACACGATCAGTTGCGCGGAAAGCGCCAGCGGCAGGCGCCGCGAGGCGATGACCCAGAACCAGGTCGCCAGCCACGACGCGAAGATGGCGAGTATGGCGATCCAGATCAAGAAGCGCTGCCCCTCCGGCGAACCAAAGCCATAGGCAGGCAGCGCGGTGGCTCCCGTCACGTAGCTGACCGGGAACAGCGGCAGGGTGAAAAGCAGCGCACCAAGCCCCTGCAATCCGGTCCAGACCAGCGCGTCCGGCGGGTTGCTGGCCCGCATGATGCGCGCATTCCACACGCCGTAGATGATCCAGATCACCAGCGCCGCGCAGGCGCAGAGCGCGCCGATCAGGATGCGCGAGCGCGCCTCGGGCGTGGCCGCGCTGTCGAGCGTGCCGAGATTGACCACGCTCAGCCCGGCGAAGATCAGCACCAGCGGCACGATCAGGCGGCGCCAGCGCACGCCGCCATCCTGCCAGTTGCCGACGATCGCCAGCAGCACCGGCAGCGCACCGATGATCAGCGGCGGGATCGCCGGCCCGGCAAGGCCGACCGCATAGGCGGCGCAAAGGTAATAGCCGACATAGCCGATGCCGCCGAGCATCAGCGCGGCGCCGATGCGCGCGCGGCTGATGCCGCCGGCGCGAAAACGCGGATGCAGCATGAGTAGGAAGGACAGGATGCCGAACAGGGCATAGCGGCCGATGGAAATGTCGAGTTCGGTAAAGGGCTGGACGACGCGCGGCGCGACGAAAGTCAGCCCCCATAGCGCCCCGGTGGCGAGCCCCGCGAGAATGCCCGTCAACATGGTGTGTCCCTCGCGGGCGTTTTCGCGCCCAAAGCCAGCAGAATTATCTCCTTCTCCCCTTGCGGGAGAAGGTCCCGGCAGGGGATGAGGGGGGGCCTCGCCTTAATCCGCCTCATCCTGAGCCTGTCGAAGGATGATCCAGCCTGGCGCTAGATCCTCCATGCTTCGACAAGCTCAGCATGAGGGTGGAGAATTGACCTCTACCCGTTCCGCCTCTCGCCGCGCAGCGTCGCGAGACCGATGCCGGCCGCCTCGAAGCCGCCGTCGACGGCGAGCACCTGCCCGGTGATGTAGCTCGAGCGCGCATCGCACAGGAAGAAGATCGCCTCGGCGAGTTCCTCCTCCAGCCCGTAGCGGTTGAGCGGGATCGCGTCATGATAGTCGGCACGGATTTCCGGCGTATGCACCGCCTTGGCCATCGCGGTCTCGACCGGCCCCGGCGCCACGGCATTGACGCGGATGCCGATCGCCGCCAGTTCCACCGCCATCTGCTTGGTCAGGTGGGCGAGGCCCGCCTTGCTGGTGCCGTAGGCGACCCGCAGCGTCGAGGCGCGCACGCCCGAGATCGAGGTGATGTTGACGATGGCGCCGCCGCCGTGCTCGCGCATCAGCGGCGCCGCCGCCTTGGTGCACAGCAGCGGCCCGGTCAGGTTGACGGCGAGCACGCGGTTCCATTCCTCGTCCGTGGTTTCGAGCAGCGGCTTGAACACCGCGACGCCGGCATTGTTGACCAGCGCATCGAGCCGGCCGAAACGCGCGGCGACGGCCGCCATCGCGGCGGCGACGCCGGCCGCGTCCGAAACATCGCAGGTCACACCAAGCGTGCGCTCGGGCTCGTTCAGCCCGGCCACGGCCCGGTTCAGATTGTCGCCATCGATATCGAGCAGCGCGACGCGCCAGCCCTCGGCGAGGAAGCGCCGGGCGGCGGCGAGGCCGATGCCGCGCGCCGCGCCGGTGACGAGCGCGACCTTGGGCGCGGATGCATTCACAGCGGGCATGTCACATCGCCTCGGCAAGCAGGGCTTGGTACTCGGCGACCGTCGGCTTGCGCGGGTTGGTCTGCGTCGCGTGATCCTCCATCGCATTGGCGGCGACCTCGGCCGACCATTCGGCGCGCATGCCCATGGCGCCGAGCCCCTTCGGCATGCCGAGGCGCTCGTTCAATTGCGCAATGAAGCCGTCAATGCCGAGCGTGGCGGGAATGTTCAGCCAGCGCGCCAGCGTCGCGTATTTATCGCCGACCGCGCCGGCATTGTAGCGCAGCACCGCCGGCAGCAGCACGGCGTTGAGCGTACCGTGATGGAAGCTCACCTCCTTGCGGCCGCCGAGCGCGTGCGACAGGCCATGCACGGCGCCAAGCCCCTTCTGGAAGGCCATGGCGCCCATCATCGAGGCCATCATCATTTCCCAGCGCGCTTGCTTGTCCTTGCCGTTCTGGACGGCGCGCTCAATATGGCTGGCGGCGCGCACGGCGCAGTCGAGCGCGATGGCGCCGGCCGGCGGGTTCTCGACGCCCGAGATGAAGCACTCGATGCCATGCGTCAGCGCATCCATGCCGGTCGCGGCCGTCAGGCCGACCGGCAGGTCATAGGTCAGTTCGGGGTCGCAGATCGCGCGGCGCGGGATCAGATGCGGGCTGACGATTGCGAATTTGCGGCCGTCATTGAAGCTCATCAGCGATGCGCGGCCGACCTCGCTGCCGGTGCCCGACGTGGTCGGGATGGCCAGCACCGGCGCGACCTTGTCGGTGATCTTGGCGACGCCGCCCATCACCATGGCATATTGGCGCAACGGACCGGGATGGGTCGCGAGCAGCCCGACCGCCTTGGCGAGGTCCATCGGCGAGCCGCCGCCGAGTGCGATCAGCCCGTCGCAATCATGCGCGCGATAGAGCGCCAGCGCCGCATCCGCCGCGGTTTCGGTCGGGTTCGACGGCGTGTCGTCGAAAACCGGCGTCTTGTCCTTGGCCGGCAGCAACTCGAGGATGCGCGCGGCCATGCCGGTTTTGGAGAGCCCCTTATCCGTGACGAGCAACGGTCGCGTGATGCCGGCGGCGCCCATATCCTCGACCAGATGCTTGATCGCGCCGACATCGAAGCGGATCGTCGTGAGGTAAGAAATCATCGCCATCGGCTGCTGCTCCCCGTCTGTATTCGTGCCTGGTTGGCATCCGCAATAATACGTGGCCGGACGGGAAGCCAATTCGCTGCCGTGATGAAACCGATCAGGCTATGCCGGCGGCGGCTTCCCCGGGTCGAGGGCCGGCAACACCTCCATCAGCACCGGGGCAATCTCCCTGATTTCATGCAGGTGCGCCAGAGTCAGCGATTGCAGGATCGCCTCGGCACTATCGGTCAGGCTCAGGGCCTGCTTGCGGCGGTCGTTGGCATCGTCGCTGCGCACCACCAGCCCGGCCTTGACCAGCCGCCCGACGAGTTCGGTCGCGGAATGAGGCGCGATCAGCAGCCGCTCGGCCAGGGCGCCGATCGTCATCGGCCCATCGGTCTGCTTGCCCTTGATGGCGAGCAGCGCCTGATGCTGGCGCGCCGGCAGGCCGGCCTGCTGCGCGGCGACGGTGCTGAAGGCCAGGAAGCGGCGCAGGGCGTAGCGCAGGTTGGAAAGCGCCTGATAGTCGCGCAGCGTCAAGGATCGCTGTGCTTTCGAGCCATTATCCCCGGTCAATGTCACCCTCCCCCGCTCAAGCGTCGATCGACGTTGTAATATGTCGTCACACGATATATCTGCACGGGCTCAGCCAGCAGATTCGACGGCGCAACCCGCGCGGCGCCGCACGTGCGCCCAAGGATCGGCCCCAAGGATTGCCCCAAGAATTGTCTCAAGAATTACTCCAAGGATTACCCATGGACGGGTCGCCCTCCAATACTCGAAACGCCGCAGGTTTCACCACAGCGCCGCCCAGGACCAGGCTAGCAGATTTCACCGCCGACCAGCGCGTCTTGAAACTGATCGCCATGGCCGTCGTCGTCGGCACGGCCGGCGCCTTCGCGGCCTGGGTCCTGATCGACCTGATCCGGCTGACGACGAATCTCGTCTGGTTCCAGCGCGTCAGCGTCGAACAGGCCAATATGGGTGACATCGCCCATACGCCCTGGATCGTCCTGGCGCCGATGATCGGCGGCCTCATCGTCGGCCTGATGGCGCGTTACGGGTCCGAAAAACTGCGCGGCCACGGCATTCCCGAAGCCATCGAGGCGATCCTCAGCGGCGGCAGCCGCATGTCGCCGAAGGTCGCGATCCTCAAGCCGATTTCGTCCGCCATCTCCATCGGCACCGGCGGCCCGTTCGGCGCCGAAGGTCCGATCATCATGACTGGCGGCGCGATCGGATCGCTGTTCGCGCAGTTTTTCCGGCTCAGCGCCGCCGAGCGCAAGACCTTGCTGGTGGCCGGCGCCGCCGCCGGCATGGTGGCGATATTCGGCACGCCACTCGCCGCCGTGCTGCTGGCCGTGGAGTTGCTGCTGTTCGAATGGAAACCGCGCAGCTTCATCCCGGTCGTGGTGGCGACGACGGTTTCGTTCATGTGGCGGCCGATGATGTTCGGCACGGGACCGTTGTTCCCGACGACCTTCCAGATGACGATGCCATGGTGGGGGCTGTTGCTCTGCGCCGGCATGGGCGTCGTCTCCGGCCTGCAATCGGGCCTGCTGACCTTGCTGCTCTACAAGATCGAGGACACGTTCGAGAGGCTGCCGCTTCACTGGATGTGGTGGCCGGTGATCGGCGGCTTCGCCGTCGGCCTCGGCGGCCTGGTCGAGCCGCGCGCACTCGGTGTCGGCTACGATGTCATCGCCGATCTGCTCAACGGCCATCTGGTGGCCAAGGCGGTGCTCGTCATCCTGCTGGTGAAGGCGGTCATCTGGCTGATCGCGCTGTCCTCGGGCACATCGGGCGGCGTGCTCGCGCCGCTGCTGATTCTCGGCGGCGCGCTCGGCTGGCTCGTCGGGCTCGCCCTGCCCGGCGCGCCCGGATTCTGGGCGTTGGTCGGCATGGCCGGCATGATGGGCGGCACCATGCGCGCACCCCTGACCGGCGCGCTGTTCGCGGTGGAACTGACCGGCGACATGAGCATGCTGCCGGCGCTGCTCGCCGCCTCGACGGCGGCCTATGCCCTCACCGTGCTGCTGCTGCGCCGCTCGATCCTGACCGAGAAGATCGCCCGGCGCGGCCAGCACATCACGCGCGAATACGGCATCGACCCGTTCGAGCTGACGCGCGCCGCCGATATCATGGTCAAGGCCGTCGACACCTTGCCGGCGGACATGCCGGTCGATGAAGCGGTTGCGTTTTTCGCCGCCGGCGGCAACAAGCACCGCTCCTACCCGGTGACGGAAAAGGACGGCCGGCTCGTCGGCATGGTCTCGCGCGCCGAGGCGCTGCGCTGGCGCGAGGAGGCCGATCATCCCGGCCAGACCCTGTATGACATCGCCTCCGATGCCTCGCTTCCCGTCGCCTACCCCGAGGACATGGTCGGGCGCGTCACCGACGTGATGATCGCCTGCGATGTCGGCCGCATTCCCATCGTCGATCCCCAGAGCGGCAAGCTGGTCGGCCTCGTCGCGCGCAAGGACCTGCTGCGGCTGCGGCAATCCAGCGGCCTGCTCGAGCATGACAGGCGCTCCTTCTTCCGGCGCGGCGTCGCGAAAGCATGAGCCCGCACGCGATTTATCAATAGGATCAGGCAGTAGCGTTTGTATTCAACAGGCATGACGTGCACTTTACGCCATGCGGCCGACGAGATTCGTCTTCGCCGCGTCTTTTGACGGGACGACTGAAGCCAAGGCCATGCCCGCCGTCTATCTCGCCATCGCGCCGGTGCTTGCCGCACTGTTCATCCAGACCGCCGGCAACGGACTGGTCTCGACGCTGGTGCCGCTGCGCGCGGCGATCGAGGGCTTTTCGCGGCCCGAGATCGGCTTCATCGGCTCGACCTATTTCATCGGCATGCTGGCCGGGTGCTGGACGATCCCGCCGCTGATCGGGCGCATCGGCTATATCCGCGCCTTCGCGGCCTGCGCGGCGCTCGCCACCGTGTCGGTTCTCGGCTTTGCGCTGGCGGTCGACAGCAATGTCTGGGCGGGGTTGCGCTGCGTGATGGGGTTTGCCATTGCCGGCCTGTACAACACCATGGAAAGCTGGGTGAACGCGCGCGCCCACAACAAGAACCGTGGCCAGGCGCTCGCCCTCTACAACATGCTGCAATTCTCCGGCTCGACGATCGGACAGCAGATTCTCCGCGTTTTCGATCCGCGTTCCTTCGTGCTTTTCTCGCTTTCGGCGATCTTCTTCGTGCTGTCGCTGGTGCCGATGGCGATGGCCCGCGCCGAGCCGCCGGCACCGCCGGCCAAGGGCAAGGTCGACGTGCTCGGCCTCTATCGGCTGGCGCCGATGGGCGTGATCGGCGTGCTGCTCGTCGGCCTGTCGAACGGCACGTTCTGGACCGTGGTGCCGGCGGTGATCGAGCGCATGCAGCTTGGCCCCGGCACGGTGGCGAATTTCATGACCGCCGTGATCATCGGCTCGGCGACGGCGCCCTACCCGATCGGCCGGCTCTCGGACATGGTCGACCGGCGCTGGGTGATCATCGGCGTCTCGCTGGTCGCCTGCATCGTCGAGCTGCTGCTGTTCCTGTTCCGCGCGCCCTCGCTGACGCTGCTCTATGTGCTGGGCTACGGGATCGGCGGCTCGATCTCGATCCTGTATTCGCTGCTCGCGGCGCACACCAACGACCGCGCCGGACCGGAGATGGTCGTGGTCGTCTCGAGCACGCTGCTGCTGCTCTATTGCATCGGCGGCATCATCGGCCCGTTCGTGACCTCATGGCTGATGGACATGCTCGGCGACCGCATGCTGTTCGCGGTCAACGCGCTGTGCCATGTCGTGCTGATCGCCTATGTCGGCTGGCGCGTGCGGCTGCGCGAACCGCCGGACCAGCTCGCCGAGCCGCCGGTTCCGGCGAGCCCGTCAAATCCGCAGAACATCAAATAGCGGCAACGGGCTCGGTGCGCTGGTAACGCGCGGTACGGCTGCGCATGGTGACGAGTTCCTCCGCCGCCGTCGGATGCACCGCCATCGTCTCGTCGAATTGCGCCTTGGTCAGCCGGGCCTTGACGGCGATGCCGAGCAACTGTGCCATCTCGCCGGCGTCCTCGCCGAGGATATGCACGCCGAGCACCCGGTCGCTCTCGCCATCGACGACCAGCTTCATCAGCATGCGGTCCTGGCTGCCCGACAGCGTCGCCTTCAGCGGCCGGAAATCGGTCTTGTAGATATCGACGACCCGGTAACGCGCCCGCGCCTGCTCCTCGCTCAGCCCGACCGTGCCGATCTCCGGCGTCGAGAACACGGCGGTGGCGATATCGGCATGCTCGACCTGCCACGGCTTGCCGCCGAACACGCTGTCGGCGAAGGCATGGCCCTCACGGATCGCCACCGGCGTCAGGTTGACGCGATCGGTGACATCGCCGACGGCATAGATATGCGGCACGCTCGACTGCGAGCGCGCATCGACCTTGACGGCGCCGCGTTTGCCCGTGACCACGCCGGCCGCCTCCAGCCCGAGCCCGGCCGTATTGGGCGAGCGGCCGATGGCGAACATCACCTGATCGACCGCAAGGCGCTCGCCGCCGAGCGTCACCGCGACCACGCCTGCATCGGCATCGGGCGCCGCTTCAAGGCGCTCGACGACATCGTTGAAGATGAACTTGATGCCGCGCCGGCGATAGGCCTCGGTCAAGGCGTCGCGCAGATCCTCGTCGAAGCCGCGCAGCACCTTGTCGCCGCGATAAATCACCGTGACCTCGCTGCCGAGCCCGGCGAAGATACCGGCGAATTCGAGCGCGATATAGCCCGCGCCGGCAATCAGGATGCGCTTCGGCAGGTGCTTCAGGTCAAGCGCCTCGTTGGAACTGATGGCGCGCTCGATACCGGGGATCGCCGGCATGTCGGGCCGCCCGCCGGTGGCGATCAGGACATGGCGCGCACGGATGCGGCTTCCGTCCGAGACAAGCCGCAGCGTGTGGGCATCCTCGAACACGGCGCGCGACTTCACCACCGTGACGCCGGCATTGACCTGGCCCGTGGTGTAGAGCCCCTCGAGCCGGGCGATCTCGCGATCCTTGGCGGCGATCAGCGCCGGCCAGTCGAATTGCGGCGCCGGCACGCTCCAGCCGAAACCGGCCGCATCCTCGAACGCATCCTGGAAGCGCGCCGCGTAGACGAGCAGCTTCTTCGGGATACAGCCACGGACGACGCAGGTGCCGCCCATGCGGAACTCTTCCGCCAGCATCACCCTGGCGCCGTGCCCGGCCGCGATCCGGGCGGCACGCACGCCGCCGGAACCGCCCCCGATCACGAAGAGATCGACATCGAAATCGCTCATGATCCCTCACCCTCGATGCGTCTGGCCCGCGCCGACGTTGCGCAGCATAGTTAGGCATGCAAGCGGCCGATCGTCATGCGCTGCCGCACGCTCCGCCCCTGGAGGCTGTTTGAGAGTCTCTCGCAGCCCTCATCCCGAGAACCCCACTCGAAATTTCGTTTTTCGAGGACTCTCCCTCATCCTGAGCTTGTCGAAGGATGGTCCAGTGCGCTCGGGACCATCCTTCGACAAGCTCAGGATGAGGACTGAGGAAAACGACACCCCTCAACCGGGCGGTCGGCCACTCGGTGCCAAGGCTCCGGAGCGGTCCCTCAGATGTCGTGGCCGCGCTTCTTCATCTCGGTGCGCAGGCGCGACACGGCGAAATCGCTGACCTGCCCCATCCAGTTGCGCACTTCGCTGAACAGATCGTCGAAGATCGCCGGCTGCGCCTGCACGTATTTCTGGCCGGTCGGGCTCTTGAAGAACGCGGCCGAATCCTTGAGCTCCTGTTCGCTCAGCCGCGCCGCATAGACCTTGGCCGCGACATCGAGGATATCGGCGCGCTTGGCCTCGACCTCGGGCTCGATGACGGCGAGCGAGGCCTCGATATCCTTGATCATGTCGGGATGCTGGCGGCTGAAGGTCTGGCGCACCTGGCCGATGACCGAGGGCAGCACGCTGTCGAAGGTGCGCTGCGCGCCCGACGAGGTGATCAGGTCGCGCGCGGCGGCGAGCTGCGATTCGGTCGCGGGTGCCGCGGCCGGCGCCTGGGCAGGCGCGGGCGCGGGCGTCTGTGCCCACGCAACCGGCGCGGCCAGGACGGATAACGCCAGGACAAGGCCGGCGAAAGGCGAGCGATACGCCATCATTGACAAGGACTCCTTCGACTTGACCGCCAGATCACGCTGCCCTTCGGCGAGATATCAAAAGGCAGATGACGTGATCGATGCCAGATAAATTAGCGCATGCCGGGCAGCCAGAACCCTCGCCACCATGTCGCAGCATACTCCGGGAGGCGACGCTTACGCATTCGGGCCAATCTCGGCAAGCCCCGTCTCCGTCGCAACATAGGCCTTTCGGCACAGGCCGAGGAACAGGCCGTGCTCGACCACTCCCGGAATTTGCAGCAGCGCGCGCGACAGCGCTTCGGGCGCCGCGATGCGCTGCAAGGCGCAATCGACGATCCAGTGGCCGCCATCGGTGACGAAGGCCGCGCCATCGGGCTTTTGGCGCCGGGTGAGCGCGACGCCGTCGAATCCCTGCCCGGCCAACGTCTGTTTCAGCGCGTGCAGCGTCGCGCGATAACCGAAAGGATTGACCTCGACCGGCAGCGGAAAACGCCCCAGGCAATCGACCAGCTTGGAATCGTCGGCGATCACCACCATGCGCCTGGAGGCCGCCGCGACGATCTTCTCGCGCAGCAAGGCGCCGCCGCCGCCCTTGATCAGGCGCAGTTCGTCGTCCAGCTCATCGGCGCCATCGACGGTCAGGTCGAGTTCCGGCGTCTCGTCGAGCGTGGTGAGCGTAATGCCGCCGGCCTCGGCCTGGGCGCGCGTCGCCTCCGAGGTCGGCACGCAAATCACCGCAAGGCCGGCCGCGACCCTGGCCGCGAGCAAATCGACGAAGTGGCGGGCGGTCGATCCGGTGCCGAGGCCAAGCCGCATGCCGGGCTCGACCAGGGTCAGCGCGGCGGCGGCGGCGGCGCGTTTGCGGGCGTCATGGCTCATGCGCCCGCATCTAGAGCAAGATGTTTCGCTTGACCAGAGCCAAGCCGTACCCACAAATAATGCCAACGAGAATAAGAGAACTATCGGGGCGTTATTGGTCTTGCTTCCTCTCAAAGCGCTTTCCCGCGCGGCTCTCGTCGGGGCGGCGCTGTTGCTCGCCCTGCCGGCGGCAGGCGAAACCGCGCGCGACGACCACCCATGCCGCAACCTTCAGCCGCATGCCGATCTCAGCGGCGCCAGTCTCGGCATCGCCCTCCCCGGCCTCGCGGCCCGGGTCGCGGCCGGGCAACGGCTGCGCATCGTGGTGCTGGGCTCGTCCTCGACCGCCGGACCGAACCCGGACGATCGCTCGCGCACCTATCCGGCGGCGGCGGCGCGCACCTTGCAGCGGCGCTGGGGCAGCAAGGCGGTCGAGGTCGTCAACAAGGGCGTCGGCGGCGAAGCCGTGCCCGAGATGCTGCGGCGCTTCGACAGCGACATCTACGCGCTCAAGCCCGATCTCGTGGTCTGGCAGCTTGGCGTCAACGACCTGTTCCGGTTTTCGCAAACCGAAATCGCCGGCCTCGAACCCGCGATCCGCAAGGCCGTGCATGACATGCGCGCGCGCGGCATCCCGGTGATCCTGCTCGACCTGCAATATGCGCCGCGCGTGCTGCGCGCCGCGAGCCACGACGCCATGGAAGGCATGATCGGGCGCGTGGCGAAGCAGGAGAATGCCGGCCTGTTCCAGCGCTTCGACCTGATGCAGCGCCTGGCCGGCAACGCCGCCGGCGCCGCCGGCCTGACGGAAAAGGACGGGCTGCACATGACCGAGGGCGTGCATGCCTGCATCGGCCGGCTGCTCGGCGAACAGGTCGCCGCCTCGGCCGCCCAGGCGCCGCGCCAGGAACTGGCCGGACAGATACACGCCGCAAGGCCGCAATAGCGGACGCTTACTTTTCAATGTCATTGCCGGTGGCCGTCAGGCCAGCCGGGAATCCAGAACCTGCTTGCGCATCGGGTTTCTGGATTGCCGCCTGCGCGGCAATGACAAGGCGGAGGCCCCGATCCCGTTCAGCCCTTCTGGTCGTCATGGACCGGACGAACCGGCCCATGACGGTGGAGGATTATGCGCCACCATGTCAGCCGTCATCGGCCGGCTTGACCGGCCGATCCCGCTTCGGAAAGCCTCACCGTTGTGAGTGTCATTCCCGACGCGCGTCAGCGCGATCGGGAATCCAGGAGCCGCTTGCGTCCCGGCCTCAGTGCAGGCCGCCGAGCAGCATGTACTTGATCTCGACGAACTCCTCCATGCCGTGGATCGAGCCCTCGCGGCCAAGCCCGCTCTCCTTGACGCCGCCGAACGGCGCGACCTCGGTGCCGAGCGTGATGGCATTGATGCCGACCATGCCGAACTCGAGCGCCTCGGCGACCTTGAAGATGCGGCCGACATCGCGCGCGTAGAAATACGAGGCGAGCCCGTATTGCGAGGCGTTGGCGAGTTCGATGACCTCGTCATCGGTCTTGAAGCGATACACGGGCGCGACCGGGCCGAACGTCTCCTCGCTGGTCACCACCATGTCGGAGGTGACGTTTGCCAGCACCGTCGGCTCGAAGAAACTGTGGCCGAGCGCGCTGCGCTTGCCGCCGGTCACCAGCTTGGCACCCTTGCCGAGCGCATCCTTGATGTGGCGCTCGACCTTGTCGACCGCCTCCATGGTGATGAGCGGGCCCTGCACGACGCCCTCCTCGAGGCCGTTGCCGACCTTCATCGCCTTCACCTTCTCGGTGAGCTTGGCGATAAACGCGTCATAGACGCCGTCCTGCACGTAGATGCGGTTGGCGCACACGCAGGTCTGGCCCATGTTGCGGTATTTCGAGCCGATGGCGCCCTCGACCGCCGCATCGAGATCGGCATCGTCGAACACGATGAACGGCGCGTTGCCGCCGAGTTCCAGCCCCATCTTCTTCACGCCGGCCGCCGCCTGGCGCATCAGGATCTTGCCGACCTCGGTCGAGCCGGTGAAGCCGACGAAGCGCACCGCCGGATGCTCGCACAAAACCTTGCCGATCGCCGGCGCATCGCCGGTGATGATGTTGAGCACGCCGGCCGGAATGCCGGCGCGGTGGGCGAGTTCGGCGAGCGCCAGCGCGGTCAGCGGCGTCTCGGGCGCCGGCTTGATCACCGCCGTGCAGCCGGCGGCGAGCGCCGGCGATACCTTGCGCGTGATCATCGCCGCCGGGAAGTTCCACGGCGTGATGGCGCCGATGACGCCGATCGGCTGGCGCACCACCATGATGCGCGATTTCGGGAAGGGCGAGGGCACGGTCTCGCCATAGATGCGCTTGGCTTCCTCGGCGTAGAACTCGACGAAGGAAGCGGCATAGGCGACCTCGCCGCGCGCCTCGGCGAGCGGCTTGCCCTGCTCGCTGGTCATGATGACGGCGAGGTCCTCGGCATTGGCGAGGATCAGGTCGAACCATTTGCGCAGGATGGCGGAACGCTGCTTGGCGAGCAGCTTCGACCAGCTCCTGAAGGCGACCTGCGCCTTCTCGACCGCGTCCGTGCACTCGGCCGCGCCATAGCTCGGCACCTTGCCGATCAACTCACCGGTCGCGGGGTTGTGGACCGCCTCGACGCCGGCGCCGCCCCACACGCCATTGACGTAGCACTGGTCCTTGAGGAGCGAGGCGTCCTTCAACCTTGCGGCGAGCGAATTGACTTTGCGGTCGAGCATTGCGGGATCTCCATACGGTGATGAGCCTGAGATAGTGCGCATCGTCGTATCACGCCAGCCATTCCCGTTCGAGAGCGGCAGGCCGGCCCGCAAAGTTATTTTGCCGCCGGCGTGCAGACGATCTTCTCGTCGTTCAGCACGTAGCAGATGCTCATCTCGCCAGTGCGCTTGTTGATGCGGAACACGCCGGCCTCCTGCTGGTGGTTGGAGGCGACGAGCCCGTAATCGCTCGGGCCTTGTGGGCCGGCGCCCTCGCCCGGCGGATAGCACAGCGTCACGCCGACGGTGTTGTCCTTGAGGCCGAACTGGCACGCACCCATCTCTCCCGTCGTGGTATCGACGCGGTAGATGCGGTTCAGCGAGGTGTGTGGCGTGGCGACGAACTGATAGATTTCAGCCGAAGCCGAGGTTACGAAACCGACCAGCAGCGCGGCGGCGAAAGTGAGACGTGTGATCAACGGCATCGCTAGGCCTCATGCGAATCGAATATGCCCAGTTTATGCGGTAGAGGCTGAACCGCCACCTGATAAGAAACGGAAACCGCCATGCCCTCCCCGATTGTCGTGTTCGATCTTGACGGCACGCTCGCCGATACCGCCGGCGACCTGATCGGCACGCTCAACCTGATCCTGGAAGAGGAAGGGCTTGAGCCGGTGCCGCTCAAATCGGCGCGCGACCTGATCGGCGCCGGCGCCAAGGCGCTGATCGCGCGCGGCTTCGCCGCCTCCGGCCGCGACCTCACGCCGCAGCACCACGAGGACCTGTTCCACCGCTTCCTCGACCTGTACCAGCACCACCTCGCCGACAGTTCGGTGCTGTTTCCGGGCGTCGCCGACGCGCTCGGGCAATTGACGGCGGCCGGCTGCACGCTGGCGGTATGCACCAACAAGGTCGAGCGCCACGCCGTGATGCTGCTGGAAGCGCTCGATGCGGCGGAACGGTTCGCCATCATCACCGGGCGCGACACGTTCGCGTTCCACAAGCCCGACCCGCGCCACCTGACCGAAACCATCACCCGGGCCGGCGGCGACGCGCGCCGCGCCGTGATGGTTGGGGACAGCCGCACCGATATCGATACCGCCAAGGCGGCCGGCATCCCGGTGATCGCGGTGCCGTTCGGCTATACCGACACGCCGGTGGCTGAACTCGATCCCGATCTGGTCATCGAGCATTTCGATCGATTGCCCGGCGCGGTGCGTGCGCTCGGATTGATCTGATTCGTTTATGGGTGCCATTGCGCACCCCGACGGAAATCATTGATGATTATCTGTGATGGTAAGCGGGAGTACAACCGAACGCATCAGGGGCGGCCACTTCCAGAATGCCCGCCGGACGCGCTAGGATCGCCCGCAACATGAGTACAGGTGTCTGAGATGAAACGCGTGCGAGCCATCGAGGCTGACGCGCTCCGCCACGGAAAGCCTGGCGAAGTCCGCGCCGACGACGCCGCCCTGAGCCTCCGGTTCTGGGGCGTCCGCGGCTCCATCCCGATTTCACGCGCCGACAGCATGGGCTTCGGCGGCAACACGCCCTGCATCGAGGTGCGGGTCGGCGAGCGGCTGTTCATCATCGATGCCGGCAGCGGCATCGTGCCGCTCGGCCTCGAACTGCGCGACAAGCGCGTGCGCAAGATCGACATCCTGCTCAGCCATTTGCACCACGATCATGTCATGGGGCTGTTCTTCTTCAAGCCGCTTTACGAGCCGGATGCCGAGATCACGATCTATTGCGGCAATCTCGACGGCGAAACCGCCGAGGCGCCGCTGCGCCGCCTGTTCTCGCCGCCGCTGTTCCCGATCACCTTCGACGACCTGCCGGCCAAGGTGCGCTTCGTCGGCTTCAAGGCCGGCGAGACGCTGACCTTCCCCGACGGGCTCGAGGTCAAGACGCACCCGCTGCTGCATCCGGCCGGCTCGACCGCCTATCGTTTCGAGGCCGAGGGCCGCACGGCGGCGGTCGTCACCGATGTCGAGCACCGCAATACCGGCCCGTGCGAGAAGCTTTGCGGCTTCCTGCACGATGCCGATCTGATCGTGTACGATGCCATGCTGTGCCCCACCGAATACCCGAGCTGCCGGGGCTGGGGCCACTCGACGCAGGCCGAGGGCGTGGCGCTGTGCGAGCGCGCCCATGTCGGCCAGATGGCGGCCTTCCACCATCATCCCGCCTATACCGACGCGAAGCTCGAAGAACTCGAGCGCATCATCGCCGCGATGAAGCCCGGCTCGTTTCTGGCCCGCGAGGGACAGGTCGTCGTGCTGCCGCGCCGCCGGGCCGTCGCGGCGCACGAGACCGCCAGCGCCGACGCGAAATAGCTTGCCATGCATTCTTGACGGGCGCGCCGCGCCTGCTAGAAGGACGCTCCTGCCAGGATGGGCGCGTAGCTCAGCGGGAGAGCATTCGCTTCACACGCGAAGGGTCACAGGTTCAATCCCTGTCGCGCCCACCATCCTCAAGCCCTGATCCGATTTGCTGGCCGCAAGATCAGTAAAACTGTAGCTGTTGCAAATTGTTGCCGAGAAACCACGCCGATCCCAGAACGGATTGCTCGCGGCTTCGTGACCTGTTTGCGCCATTGTGTTCAATGCGCCACCGGATGCATGGTCGGGATGAACCGGGGACACACCCGGCATTTCCACACCCAGCTACAAGGATCATTCAGCATGCGCCGGCTTGGCATTGCGGCAGCCGCCCTTTCATTCGCGGCAATCCTCTCGCCCGCGTTGGCCTATGAGGTCATCGATCCGCTGACGCATCAGCCGATCGCGACCTTCCAGGAAGACGCCCGCACCATGGCGACCGCCATTCCGCGCGAAACGGTGGATTACAACGGTCCGTACGGCGCCGGCACGATCATTGTCTCGACCAAGGAGCGCCGGCTGTATTACGTGCTCGGCAACGGCAAGGCGCTGAAATACGGCGTCGGTGTCGGCCGGCCCGGCTTCGCATGGGGCGGCAGCAAGACCATCACCCGCAAGGCGGAATGGCCGGGCTGGACGCCGCCGCCGCAGATGCTGAAGCGCCGCCCCGACCTGCCGAAATATATGCCCGGCGGCCCGGAAAATCCGCTCGGCGCGCGCGCCCTCTATATCGGCTCGACCCTGTATCGCATCCACGGCTCGAACGAGCCCGACACCATCGGCCAGGCGGTCTCCTCGGGCTGCATCCGCATGATGAACGAGGATGTGATCGACCTCTATGCGCGCGTGAAAGTCGGCGCCCGCGTGGTCGTACAGCGCTAGGACACTTAGGACACTGGTGTCATTCCCGCGCAGGCGGGAATCCAGAGGCCGAGGCGCAGACGACTCCTGGATTCCCGATCGCGCTGACGCGCATCGGGAATGACACTCTCAACCTGCATGCCGATCTCTTGCTGCGGGTCGGAATCCAGCCGTCGCCCTTCCGAAGCGGGATCGGCCGATCAAGCCGGCCGATGGCGGCTGAGAATGCGTGATACGGCCAATCCCACCCGGACCGTCATCGGCGGACTTGTTCCGCCGATCCCGACTCGAAAAGCGCTTCCGCCGGCCGTCATGATCGGTGCCGGTGCGCCCCCAGGTGCGGTTGCGCGCAAGCCAGACAGTTTGCCACCTTGCGAAATCGCGTCGGCGCGCCCTTTATAGGAGCGTCATGCTCAGGGACCCGTCCAACCTCGAAACCGCCGCCCCGATCGCCAGGGGAAGCGATGCCGCGCGGCCGATGATCGATCCGTTTGGGCGCGCCATCACCTACCTGCGCGTCTCGGTCACGGATCGCTGCGATTTCCGCTGCGTGTATTGCATGTCCGAGAACATGCACTTCCTGCCCAAGCAGGAGCTGCTGACGCTGGAGGAACTCGACCGGCTGTGCACGGCCTTCATCGGCCAGGGCGTGCGCAAGCTCAGGATCACCGGCGGCGAGCCGCTGGTCAGGCGCGGCATCATGACCTTGTTCGAGGCCCTGTCGCGCCATCTTGCCAGCGGCCGGCTCGACGAGTTGACGCTGACCACCAACGGCTCGCAACTCGCCCGCTATGCCGAGGCGCTCGCCGCTTGCGGCGTGCGCCGCATCAACGTCTCGCTCGACACGCTCGATCCGGAAAAATTCGCCCGCATCACGCGCTGGGGCGATTTCAGCAAGGTGATGGCCGGCATCGACGCCGCGCAGAAAGCCGGGCTCGCCGTCAAGATCAACACCGTGGCGCTCAAGGGCGTCAACGATGACGAGGCGCTCGCCCTGCTGCGCTGGGCGCATGGCCGCGGCATGGACCTGACCTTCATCGAGGTCATGCCGCTCGGCGAGGTCGACGGCCAGCGCGTCGATCAGTACCTGCCTTTGTCGCGGCTCAGGGCCGAATTGGCCCAGCACCTGACGCTCGACGAGATCGATTACCGCACCGGCGGCCCGGCGCGCTATGTCCGGGTGCGCGAGACCGGCGGCCGGCTCGGCTTCATCACGCCGCTGACGCATAATTTCTGCGAGAGCTGCAATCGCGTGCGCGTCACCTGCACCGGCACGCTGTTCATGTGCCTCGGCCAGGAAGACGCCGCCGACCTGCGCAAGCCGCTGCGCGGCTCCGAAAGCGACGGCCCGCTGCTCGCGGCCATGGCGGAAGCGATCTCACGCAAGCCGAAGGGCCATGATTTCGTTATCGACCGCACGACGCAGCACCCGGCCGTGTCACGCCACATGAGCGTGACTGGCGGCTAACCCGCTCGCCTTACGCGCCCCGCAATTCCGAGACGAATTCCTCGACGCGATCCGACATTCTCGTGCCCTGCGCGCCGAGCCCGGCCGAGGCTTCCCTGATCCGCGTCGAAACCAGCGCAAACCCTTCGATGGCGACGCTCAGCGCGTCGATCGCCTCGCCCATGCGCTCGGCGCCAAGGTGGGAAGCTTGTGCCTGCGCGGAGATTTCCGAGGTCGCGTTGGTCTGCTGATTCACCGCGGAGGCGATCGAGACCGCCATTTCGGACGAGGCCAGCACGGAGTTCTCGATGCGCGAGATCTGGTCGACGCAGGTCGCGGCGGCACGCTGGATGGCGGCGATCTGCGCGCCGATCTCGCCGGTCGCGCTCGCGGTCTGGGTCGCGAGCGACTTCACTTCCGCCGCCACGACCGCGAAGCCGCGCCCGGCCTCGCCGGCGCGCGCGGCTTCGATGGTGGCGTTGAGCGCGAGCAGATTGGTCTGCTCGGCGATCTGGGTGATGGTCGAGACGATGGAGCCGACATGGTTGGCGGCCTCGGCCAGCGTCGCCACCGCCGCGCGTGCCGCCGTCGCGTCGGACACCGCGACATCGGCCTTGCGGGTGCTCTGTTCGGCCCGCATGCGGATTTCCGCGATCGAGGCGGCAAGCTCCTCGACCGCCGCCGCGGTCATCGCGGTCGCTGCGCGCGAATCCTCGATCGCCCCGGCATTGGCGAGCACGGCGTGCCGGGCGCGCTCGATGGTCGAGCCGGCGCGCACCGCCTCCTCCGACAGCGCCACCGCGCCGCCCGAGAAGGCAAAGGACAGCTGCTCGACCTCGCCACGGAAATTGCCGGTCATCACGCCGAGGCGGGCCTGGCGTTCGGCGACGGCGCGCTCGCGCCCGGCCTGCGACAGTTGCACGGCATTGCCGAAATCCGCGATCAGCAACGGCACCAGCTTGATGCAGGCCTGCGCCGCGCCCCGCCCGGAAAACCGCTTCTGCCGGCCGATGCGCGTGAACGCCAGCTCGCATAGCAACAGGATTTTGCCGAGCCTGGCGCGGACGTCGAAGACGGTGCGCGCCTCGCATTCGCCAAGCGCAATGGCGCTCTCGATGTAACCCGGCCCGAAACCGTTGCGGAACAGCGCGAGGTAATGCTGCTCGGAAAGCGCGATCATCTCGTCATCGAACCGGGCAACGAAATCCGTGTAGCCCGGCAGTTGCGCGAGCTCGCCGCCATGCTCGCGCAGGCGATCCGCGAACGCGACCTCGATGCTGGCGGCGAGATCGCGCGCCAGCGCCAGCGTGCCCTCGTCGACATGCAGCGCGGCGGCGCGCCTGTTCACATCGTCTTGCGTCAGCATGTCTATGGATCGCCTCTTCGCGACAGATCGGGCCAGTTCGCCCGAACATGGCCGATTCATCATTAAAGCGGCCTTAAGATCGCTGAAACGGCTTGAAACTCTTGCATAAATCCGCACCAGCCGGGAATTTTCGCCCCGCGGCCGCAAAATGCGCTAAGCGGACTACAAGCTATGATTCGGATGGTCTGCCGGCAATGTCCCTGACACGCAACGGCCGAGGCATCGCCGCGATCTGCGTCGGCATGTGCATCTTTGTCGGCAACGACACGCTGGTCAAACTCGCGGCGGAGGAAGGTTTGCCCACGGTGCAGATCATCGTGATGCGCGGTGTCGTCGCCTGCTCGCTGTTCTTTCTCGGCATCGTCGCGCTCTCGCTGCACACCGGCGCCAGGGCGACGCTGACCCATCCGCTGGTCATCCTGCGCTCGTCGATCGACGCGCTCGTGACGCTGGCCTTCATCACCGCGCTGCCGCTGATGCCGATCGCCGACCTGACCGCCATCTCGATGGTCTCGCCGATCCTGATCACCATCCTCTCGGCGCTGCTGCTGCGCGAGAGCGTCGGCTGGCGGCGCTGGCTCGCGGTCGCGGCCGGGTTCGCCGGCATGCTGCTCGTGGTGCGCCCAAGCGCCGGCGGCTTCCAGCTCGCCGGCCTGCTCGGGCTCGCGAGCGCCTGCGGCGTGGCGATCCGCGAGATCGTGACCCGCCGCCTGCCGCCGACCTTGCCATCGGTTTTCGTCGCGCTCGCGACCACGCTCACCACCACGGTGATCGCGGTGGTGCTGACGCCGTTCTGGCCCGCCTGGCAAATGCCGAGCCCGCGCGCCATCGGCTACCTGCTCGGCGCGGCCGTGTTGCTGGTGGCCGGCACGACGCTGGTCATCCTCGCCTTCCGCGACGTCGATGTCTCGGCCGTGTCGCCGTTCCGCTTCACCAGCGTCACCTGGGCGATGCTGGCCGGCCTGCTGGTATTCGGAAACGTGCCGGCGCCGCTCGCACTCGCCGGCGTCGTGCTGATCGTGGCGAGCGGCACCTACACCGCGCATCGCGAGCGCGTGCGCAAGGTGACGCGCGTTGGCAGCCCGACACGGCGATGATATAGCTGACATGCAAGACTTTAGGCGCAATTGTGGCCGAACCGCAGACCGGTTAAGGAAGATTCCGCGCGGCTGAACGCCGCCACCGCAGCCTCAGGAGAGGGGGTCCACGTGCAAGCCTTGCTCGGTTTCAGCCGTTTCGTGGATCGCATGAACACGCGCATCGGACAGACGGTGAGCTGGCTTATCCTGGTGGCGGTGCTGGTCTCGAGCATCAATGCCGTCATCCGCAAGGCGTTCAACGCCAGTTCCAATGCCTGGCTCGAAACGCAATGGTACCTGTTCGGCGCCGTCTTCATGCTATGCGCGGCCTATACGTTCCTGCGCAACGAGCACATCCGCATCGATATCGTGAACGGGTACTTCCCCAAGGCGGTGCGCGACTGGATCGACGTCGTCGGCCACATCTTCTTCCTGCTGCCGTTCTGCGCCGTCATCATCTATTACGGCGTGCCCTTCGCGCTGCATTCGATCAGCGACGACCCCGGCACGCTGCTGCCGGGCCTGCTGGTGATCACCCACAATGCCTGGCTGACGCTGCGCGACCTGATCATGTCGATCTGGACCACGCCGCCCTATCGCGTGGTGCAGACGGTGCCCGCCTGGGAGCAATCGATGAACGCCGGCGGGCTCTATCTCTGGCCGGCCAAATTCCTGGTGCCGATCGGGTTTATCTTCCTGTTCCTCCAGGGCCTTTCGGAACTGATCAAGCGCCTCGCGATCATCTTCGGCATCATCCCGGACGAGACCGCCGATAACAGCCATCAGGCCGCGCTCGAGGCGGAAGCCGAGCGCCTGCTGCAGAACGCCGCCCCCCATTCCTGAACGCCTCCAAAGAAGAGCGGATCACGCCATGACTCTCCTGCTCCGCCGCCCGGCGTGTCTCGTCGCCACCGCGGCGCTTCTCGTCTTCATGGCTGGCATCGATCCGGCGCTCGCCGCCGACGGCAGCAGCTTCTCCGGCTGGCTGGCGCATTACATGGCCCCGGTGATGTTCGTATCGCTGGTGTTCCTGCTGCTGCTTGGCTATCCGGTCGCCTTCGCGCTCGCCGCCAACGGCCTGATCTACGCCGTAATCGGCATCGAACTCGGCCTGTTCCAGCCCTCGTTCCTGCAAGCCCTGCCCGAGCGCATCTACGGCACGATGAACAACGACGTGCTGCTGGCGATCCCGTTCTTCACCTTCATGGGGCTGATCCTCGAACGCTCCGGCATGGCGGAGGATTTGCTCGATACCATCGGCCAACTGTTCGGGCCAGTGCGCGGCGGCGTCGCCTACGCGGTGATCTTCGTCGGCGCGCTGCTCGCCGCGACCACCGGCGTGGTGGCAGCTTCCGTGATCTCGATGGGGCTGATCTCGCTGCCGATCATGCTGCGCTACGGCTATGACAGGCGCGTCGCCTCCGGCGTCATCGCCGCCTCCGGCACCCTGGCGCAGATCATCCCGCCCTCGCTGGTGCTGATCGTGATGGCGGACCAGCTCGGCCGCTCGGTCGGCGACATGTATGCCGGCGCCTTCATTCCCGGCATCATCCTGGCCTGCCTCTATGCCGGCTACATCTTCCTGATCACGATCGTCGCGCCGAACGCCGCGCCCGCCCTGCCCGTCGAGGCGCGCACGCTCGGGCGCGGCGCCACCTCGCTCATCGTCTGCCTGGTGATCGCCGTGCTGGTCGCCTTCGGCCCCGGCGCGCTGTTCCAGCTTGCCGGCATCCTGCACCATCCATCCTCGGAACTGGCGAGCCGGATCGCCGACGTGCACCCGATCTTCGGCGGCCTGCAACGCGAACTCACCAACCACGTCCAGAAGGGTTCGGAGCCGATCCTGGCGGCGCTGGCCGGCTTCCTGCTGGTGTATTTCGTGGCGGTCGCCAACAAGCTGTTCGATCTCAAGCTGTTGTCGCGGCTGGCTCAGGAAACGCTGCTGGTGCTGATGCCGCCGCTCGGCCTGATCTTCCTCGTGCTCGGAACGATCTTCATCGGCATCGCCACGCCGACGGAGGGCGGCGCCATGGGCGCCGCCGGCGCCATGCTGATCGCGCTCGCCAAGCGGCGGCTGACCTTCGACCTGACGCGGCAGGCCGTCGACTCGACGGCCAAACTGTCCGCCTTCGTGATCTTCATCCTGCTCGGCGCGCGCGTGTTCTCGCTGACCTTCTACGGCGTCAACGGCCATAAATGGGTCGAGGAGATGCTGGTCAGCCTGCCCGGCGGCAGCACCGGCTTCCTGGTCTTCGTCAACGCCTTCATCTTCGTGCTCGCCTTCTTCCTCGATTTCTTCGAGCTCGCCTTCATCGTCATTCCGCTGCTCGGCCCCGCCGCCGAGCATCTCGGCATCGACCTGATCTGGTTCGGCGTGGTGCTGAGCGTGAACATGCAGACCAGCTTCATGCATCCGCCCTTCGGTTTCGCGCTGTTCTATTTACGATCCGTCGCGCCAAGGGAACGCTATACCGACAAGATCACCGGCAAGCGCATGGAGCCGGTGACGACCGGCCAGATCTACTGGGGTGCCATTCCCTTCGTGGTCATCCAGGTCATCATGGTCGGCATCGTCATCCTGTTCCCGCAGATCGTCATGGTCTACAAGGGCCAGCAGGTGAAGATCGACAACAGCAAGGTCGAGGATACGCTGAAGAACCTGATGCTGCCGGGCTTCGGCACACCCGGTGACGGCGCGCCGGGCGGGCTGCCCGGCTTCAACCCGCCGGGCCTCAACCCTCCTGGCTTGAACCCGCCGGGCCTCAACCCTCCGGGGCTGAATCCGCCCGGCCTGAACCCGCCGAAACAGTGAAGCGTTTGCCTGCCGGGCACACGCCGGCGCGTCCGGTTTAGCGCCCTTCCGCGCGCGGCCGCACGGCCGCCTGCGACATTGCGTTCGGCCACCCCGCGGCCCGCGGCCCGGAAATCGTCACATTTCTACGGCTTTTCGCCCGCTTCGCTGTCCGGGCGGGACCCGCGCGCTTTCCATCGAGATGCCACCGGCACGGAAAGCGGGTTCCAATCGTCGATTTGGCACGGTGTTTTTCAGGCTCGACCAGGTGTCGGGCCGCGCCAGCCGTTCGGGCTTTTTGCCGTCAATGAGCGCCGGAACGCCCGGTCGCGACGGCTTGCGCACCCATGCGGGTCAACGCGCCAAACAACGAGAATAATTCATGAAAACCAGCACGTTCATCGCATCCACCGGGCTTGCCATGTCCGCTCTCGCCATGTCGGCCATTGCCGGCATCGCCCCGGCCGCGGCCCAGTCCGGCCTCGCCTCGTGGTACGCGCTGCACAGCCGCACCGCCTGCGGCGAGAAGATGAACCCGGCCGCCATGACCGCCGCGCACCGCACCCTGCCCTGCGGCACGCGCATCAAGGTGACGCATAAGAACACTGGACGCAGCGTCATCGTGCGCGTCAACGATCGCGGCCCCTTCAAGCGCGGCCGCGTCGTCGACCTGTCGCGCGGCGCCGCCAAGCATATCGGCATGATCCATTCGGGCGTCGCACCGGTCAGCGTGCAGGTTCTCTCCGGCGGCGCGCTCGCGAGCCGGTAAGCGGGAGCGGGCGTTCAGCGTCCGGCGACCTCGCGGCGCAGCCAGAACACATAGCTCCGGCTCAGGTTCTGCAGGCGCAGGCGCTCATTGTTGGGCAGGTACCAGGCGCCGCTATAGCTGGCGCTGATCGAGGCCTGCATCGGGTGGCGCGCCAGGATATGGCCGCCCGGACTGACGACCAGCGCCTCGCCCTGCATGAAATCCGACGTGTCGCTCCGGTCCGGCAGCGGCGGCGTCTTGAGGCCGGTGAGGCGCACGACAAGGCTCGGCGCGTTGCGGTCGCGCGTCAGCAGGTCGCCGAACGACTGTTGCAGGTCGGCGCGCATGAAACGCGACAGATTGCGCGCCACGGCCGCGCCGTCATCGGCCGCGATGCGCCGGGCATCGACCGAGATGCCGGAATAATGCGTCTGGGCAAGCGCCGGGGTGGCAACGGCGAGTGCCGCTGCCCCCAGCGCGATCTTAAACGAAGGCGACATCCACCACTTCATAGCTCTTGCCTCCACCGGGCGTGTTCACCTCGACCCGATCGCCGACCGTCCGGCCGATCAGGGCGCGGGCGATGGGCGAGGACAGCGAGACACGGCCCAGTTTCACATCGGCCTCCACATCACCAACGATCTGGTAGGTCTTGTGTTCCTCGGTATCCTCGTCGACGAGCTTCACCGTCGCGCCGAACTTGATCGTGCTGCCGGTCAGTTTCGCGACATCGATGATCTCGGCGCGCGTGATCTTGTCCTCGAGCTCGGCAATGCGGCCCTCGTTCATCGACTGCGCTTCCTTGGCAGCCGCGTATTCCGCGTTCTCGGACAGATCGCCATGCGCGCGCGCCTCCTGGATCGCCGCGATGATGCGCGGTCTCTCCTCCTGCTGGCGGAATTTCAGTTCGGTCTCAAGGCTGGCAAAGCCCTTGGCCGTCATCGGGATCTTGTCCATTGCTCTATCTCGTTCTCACAAACTTTCGGCGCCCTCCGGGAGTTCCGGGCGGTCGCGTTTTTGGGTCTGCAGGGAATCAGACCGTCGCATCAGCAAACCCGTGCTGCGCCACGGTCCCATAGAGAGTGGTATAGCTGGCGGGATTTCGCAAGAGGCACCGGCACGGCACCGGCGCGGCCGGCGTTCACTGGCCGGCCGAGACCATGCGCACGACATAGAGCCCGGCGAATAACGCCGCCACCGACAACAGCAGGCTCGCCAGTATATACAGCAGCGCCACGCCGCCCTCGCCGCGCTCGTAGAGCACCACGCTATCGAGCGAGAAGGTCGAGAATGTCGTGAAGCCGCCGAGAATGCCGGTGGTGAGGAACAGCCGCATGTGCTGCGACGAACCGCTGCGCAGGCCGAACCACGCCGCGAGCAGCCCCATGGCCAGCGAGCCGACCACATTGACCGTCAGCGTGCCCCACGGGAAACCGGCGCCCAACAGCCGCGCAGCGCCGATATTGACGCCATGGCGCAACGCGCCGCCAAGGCCGGCGCCCAGAAAAACCAACAACACAGCCAACATCGCTTGCCCTTTCCTCACTGGATCGGCACGGCAAGCGCACGCTGCGAGCAGGTTTTGCCACACCCCTGCGCACGGCGAGCGCTTTCCACGCTCTCGCGGCAGGAGCTATCAGCCTTGTCAGGCGGTTATCGGCGAGCCCCATCGCCATCGCGGGCCATTTTAGGCCGAAGGCGGCGTTATTCAACCGCGAAAGAAAAAAGGCCGCGCGGATCGCACGGCCTTTTCCCGGTATAGGTTCCCGGCGATCAGCCGCGCGCGCGCGAACGGATCATGTAGGAGTCGAACGTGTACTCGGCGACCTGCCACCACAGGTATTCATCGTTGCGGAAGGCGATCATCGATTCGATCGCCTTCTTGAAGGTGGGGTTCGTGGCGCTGATCTCGCTGTAGAGCTCGTTGGACGCCTTCTGGCAGGCATCCATGATCTCGACCGAGAACGGGCGAAGCTGGGCGCCCGCCGCCACGAGGCGCTTCAACGCCGGCGTGTTCACCACGTCGTAGCGCGCGCCCATGATGGTGTTGGAATAGGTCGAGGCGGCGATCAGCGCCGACTGATAGTGCTTCGGCAGGGCGTTCCACTTGTCGAGGTTGAAATAGGCGTGCACCGTCGGGCCGCCTTCCCAGAAGCCGGGATAGTAGTAATACGGCGCCACCTTGTTGAAGCCGAGCTTCTCGTCGTCATAGGGGCCGACCCACTCGGCCGCGTCGATGGTGCCCTTCTCCAGCGCCGGGTAGATGTCGCCGCCGGCGAGCTGCTGCGGCACGACGCCGACCTTCTGCAACACCTGGCCGGCAATGCCGCCGATGCGCATCTTGAGGCCCTTGAGGTCGTCGACGGTCTTGATCTCCTTGCGGAACCAGCCGCCCATCTGGGTGCCGGTATTGCCGCACGGCGTGCCGTAGACGTTGTATTTCTTGTAGAACTCGTTGAAGAGCTCGTTGCCGCCGGCCTGGAACAGCCAGGCGTTCTGCATGCGGGCGTTCAGGCCGAACGGCACCGAGGAGGCGATGGCGAAGGTCGGGTCCTTGCCGACATAGTAATACGACACGGTGTGGGCCGCCTCGACCGTGCCGTTCTGCGCGGCGTCGAGCGCCTGCAGGCCGGGCACCAGTTCGCCGCCGGCGAAGACCTGGATCTGGAACTTGTTGTCGGTCAGTTCGGCGACCATCTTCGCCATGACCTCGCCGCCGGCATAGATGGTGTCGAGCGATTTCGGAAAGCTCGACGCCATGCGCCATTTGATCTCGGGCGAGGATTGGGCGATGGCCGGTGCGGCGATGGCGGAGCCAGCGGCAGCGAGTGCGGCGCTCTTGATAAATTGACGGCGTTTCATCCTGGCGTTCCTCTGTTGTCAGGATCGCGCGCCCTTGTGCCCCGAGCGGCGATACATTGCACGGCATCGCGTGCCGCCTGCGCATTGATCGCATGCCGTTTTGCCGCTGTGAAGCCGGCTGCGCCTGCATCTTTGGTCGATTCTCACCATGCGAATCGCGCCCGCCCATCTGTTGGCTTTGCGCATGGCCCACCGATCCGCTATGCACGACGATTGACAGGTTCAGTTGTCGGACAAGCAGGGAGAATTCCGCAATGGCGAAGGTTGCTTTCATCGGTCTGGGAGTCATGGGCTACCCGATGGCCCGGCATCTCAAGACCAAGGGCCACGAGGTCACGGTCTATAATCGCAACGGCGCCAAGGCGGATAAATGGGCCTCCGAGAATGGCGGCAAGGCCGCGCCCACGCCGCGCGAGGCGGCCAAGGGCCAGGAATTCGTGTTCTGCTGCGTCGGCAACGATGACGACCTGCGCTCGGTGACGCTGGGCGCCGACGGCGCCTTCGCCGGCATGGAAAAGGGCGCGATCTTCATCGACAACACCACGGCGAGCGCCAATGTGGCGCGCGAACTGCACGAAGCCGCCGGCAAGGCCGGCTTCTCCTTCATCGATGCGCCGGTTTCCGGCGGCCAGGCCGGCGCCGAGAACGGCGTGCTGACGGTGATGTGCGGCGGCGATGCCGCGCCCTACGCCAAGGCCGAGCCGGTGATCATGAGCTTCGCCCGCTCGTGCCGGCTGCTCGGGGCTTCGGGCTCGGGCCAGCTCACCAAGATGATCAACCAGATCTGCATCGCCGGGCTGGTGCAGGGCCTCGCCGAGGGCATTCATTTCGGCAAGAAGGCCGGGCTCGACATCGACGCGGTCATCGACGTGATCTCCAAGGGCGCCGCCGGGTCGTGGCAGATGGAGAACCGCGGCAAGACCATGAACCAGGGCAAGTACGATTTCGGCTTCGCCATCGACTGGATGCGCAAGGACCTCGGCATCGCGCTGGAAGAAGCCCGCCGCAACAAGGCGAGCCTGCCGGTGACGGCGCTGGTCGACCAGTTCTACAGCGACGTGCAGAAGCTCGGCGGCAGCCGCTGGGACACCTCCGCCCTGCTCGCCCGGCTGGGGAAGTAAACCACTTTCCGAGCACGCCCTTCCAAGCACACTCTTGCCCCGGCCTTGAGCCGGGGCCCAGGAGCGCGGTGGATGGAGCGCGGCGGTCGCGGCTGGGTGCCGGGTCAAGCCCGGCACAAGACGGTTTTGTGAGTGTCATTCCCGACGCGCGCCAGCGCGGTCGGGAATCCAGGGGCGGTTTCCTTGATATTTCCGGATTCCCGCCTGCGCGGGAATGACAGCGGCCCTACCCGACCAGCCTCGCCACATCTTCGCGCAGCACCGGCAGCAACTCCGTCTCGAACCACGGGTTCCGCTTCAGCCAGGCATTGTTGCGCCATGACGGGTGCGGCAGCGGCACCATGCGGCGCGGCGCGCCGTCGCGGTAATACAGGCGCCAGTGCTCGACCGTCTCGGTCAGGCCGCCGGCGACCGCCTTGCGGCCAAGATGCCAGCGCTGGGCATATTGCCCGATCAGCAGCATCAGTTCGATGCGCGGCAATTGCGCGAACAGGCGCGCATGCCAGAGTTCGGCGCATTCGCGCCGTGGCGGCAGGTCGCCGCCCTTGCCATCGAGCCCCGGAAAGCAGAAGCCCATCGGGATGATGGCGACCTTGGCCGGATCGTAGAAGGTTTCCTCGTCCAGCCCGAGCCAGGCGCGCAGCCTGACGCCGGAGGGATCGGTGAACGGCCGCCCCGAGGCGTGCACGCGCGTGCCCGGCGCCTGCCCGGCAATGCACAGCCGCGCCGTGCCGGACACCTGGATGACCGGGCGCGGCTCATGCGGCAGGGGCGCGCCGTAGCGCGGCGCATCGCGGCATACCCGGCAGGCACGGATCTCGTCGATCAACGCATCGAGAGAAGTGCCTGGCAGGTCCATGGTTTTCCGTTATCCGTGTGGTGTTCCGGGTTGCCCTTGGCGACGAGCGCGCTGCCCGTCGTGCCGGTCGCCGGCAGCAGAATGCGATAATTGCCGTCCTTGGCGTGGTAGAAGCGCCAGCAGAACAGGCCCGGCGCCTTGCCGCTCTCATAGCTATAGCAGATGCTGTCGCCGCGCACGCGCCAGCAGCCATCCGTCACCGGATCGTGGTTGTTATGGCCGAACACGCGGCCGTCGGGCGAATGATATTCGCTATAGGGCATGCCGCTGTCATGATGGCCCGAGACGGTATTGCCGGTGACGAGCGCGCGCAATTCGTCGCCGCTCAGCGGCTTGCCCTCGATCTGCGATGGCGGCGGCAAAGGCTGTTGCGCGGCCTGCTGCGCGACGGCAGGCCAGGCAGCCAGCAAACTTGCGAGAATCAGGAACGGTTGAAAGCGCATGCGTCAGGCCACACTGGCGCTCGGACGCGACGAAATTGCGGCATGCCAGCGCTTCACCGCGCCGAACTGCTCCGGCACGGCGATGCGGGCCGGCTTGCAGAATTCGAGCGCCACGAAGCCGGTAATGTCGGCGGCCGAGAAGGTTTCGCCGCAGATGAACGGCCCCTTGGCCAGTTGCGCATCGACGATGCTCAGGAAAGCCAGCGCCAGTTGCTTGTTATGTTCGCCCCATGCGGCGATCTGCGGCACCTGATAGCCCGCCATGCCGGGGTGGAGATGGCGGAACGCGTGTTGCACGGCAAGGTAGAATTCGAGTTCCATGCGCCGGTTCCACATCTCGACCTGGCCCTTTTCGCGTGGCGTGCGGCCGAACAGCGCCGGCTCCGGCTGCAACGCCTCGAAATAACGGCAGATGGCGATCGATTCGGTGATGACCGTGCCGTCGTCGAGTTCGAGCACCGGAATGCGCTGCAACGGGTTGAGCGCGGTGAAGGCCGGGCTCTGCTGCTCATGCCCGGCGAGGTCGAGCCGCGTGATCGGCACGTCGATGCCCTTTTCGATCAGGAACATCTCGGTGCGCCGCCCGTTCGGGGCGCGCGTGGCACTGTAAAGTCGCATGATTCCCGTTCCCTTGGCCGTTCGCGGCCAATGGATCACGCAGCCGTTTCGATAGCAACGGGCGGCATGGCGCGTCCGCCATGGATGCCGGGTCAAGCCCGGCAAAACACCGGTGCATTTCCGCCTCCCGTCTTGTCCCGGCCCTGCGCCGGGACCCAGGAGTCGTCACGCAAGGCCCCCTGGATTCCCCTGCGCGGGAATGACAGCGGTGCGAGAAGCCGCTCCTCACCGCCCCGGCTCGCGCGGATGCGCCTTGCGCCACTCGGCCGGGCGCTGGAAGCTACCGCTCCACACGCCGCGCGCATCGGAGCGCGCCTCGCGCTCCTCGGCCGTGTAGCCGCCATAGGCAACGGCGTGGCCCTGCCGCACCAACTCGGCGTTGATGTCGGCGCCGCGCATGCGGCACGTCACGAGCAGCCGGCCGTAAAGATCATGCTCCTGACCGATACAGGTGGCGAGGCCACGGCCAAGCAGCTTGCGCAGCGCCGCCCTCGCCTCGCGCCCGCACGGCCAGTCGAGCCCGTCCGAACGCCGGCAGGTCTGGCCGAGTTCCGGCGCGTCGAGCCCCTTGAGCCGCATTTCGACGCCATCGAGCCGCAACGAATCGCCATCGATCGCCGTCGCGAAACCGGTACTTGCGGTCTCGTCCTGGCGCGTCAGCGCGAGGGCGAGCGCCATGATGGCGGCCAGCACGAGGGTGGCGCGAACAACCGCCGGGAATCGCAGAGACATCAGCGACATTCATCACCGGCGTTTGGCATTTATCAATATTTCGTAAGCCATAACTGACAGGAATTGTGCCATGGCGCGCGATGCCAGTCCCGCGCCCGGTTATTGTTGCGTTTGCGTTGATCGGACCAGTCGATGAGCGGCATTACCGCCGAAATGATCGAGCGGAAGCACGGCGCCGAAGCCGAGGCCTCGCTGCGACGGCGCGAATTGCAGCGCCGGGTTCGCGACACGCGCGAAAAGCTGACCTCCTCCAGCGGCCTCAACCGCGCCTTCGACTACGATCTCGCCCGTCAGTTCGCCCAAAGCCGCATCAGCGCCACGCCGGGCCTGATGGTGTTCGCCCTGGCGACCGCCCTTGCGCTCGGCCTCAGCAACTGGGTCTCGGCCACGCCGCTGCTGATCTGGTGCGCCGTCGTGGTCAGCGTGATGGCGCTGATGGCTGCGCTGTGCCGCTATTTCCTGCGGCTACCGCAGGAGGCGGTGCGGGTCGATACTTGGCGGCTGCGCTTCGTGGCGGCGGAACTGGTGCACAGCATCGGCTGGGCGACCATCCTGAGCATCGTCGGCAGCAGCGACGGCGACATGGCCAAGATCCTGACGATCTTCGCCATGCTGGTGCTGGGCGCCATCGGCTCGATGATCTCGGCGACGATTCCCGCCGTATCCTACAGCGCCCTGGTGCCGCTCGGCATCGGCATGATCGCCGCCGCCCGCGTCAGCGCCGATGCGAATTTCTCGATGGTTTCGGTGATCGCGCTCGGCGCGCAGGCGCTGTTTGTGCTGTTGACGCAGCGGCTCTACGCCAATGCGGTGCAAAGCCTCGAGGCGCGCGCGGAAAAGGATTCCCTGATCGCCGAACTCGAGCAGCAGAAGGCGAAATCCGACGATTCCCGGCGTCGCGCCGAAGAGGCCAACATGGCTAAATCGCGCTTCCTCGCCACGATGAGCCATGAGCTGCGCACGCCGCTGAATGCCATCCTCGGCTTCTCGGAAGTGATGAAGAACGAGGTGTTCGGCCCGCACGCCGTACCTTCGTACAAGGAATATGCCGGCGATATCCATGCCAGCGGCCAGCACCTGCTCAACGTCATCAACGAGATCCTCGACCTGTCGCGCGTCGAGGCCGGGCGCTACGAGTTACAGGAGGAAGTCGTTGACCTGACGGCGATCGTCGAGGACTGCCTGCACATGCTCGAAATGCGCGCCCACGGCCGCAATCTCACCGTCAAGGCGCTGTTCGAAAAGGGCCTGCCGCGCATTTGGGCCGATGAGCGTGCGCTGCGCCAGGTCGCGCTCAACGTGCTGTCCAATGCCATCAAGTTCACGCCGCCCGGCGGCGAAATCACCGTCAAGGTCGGCTGGACGGTGAGCGGCGGTCAGTTCCTGTCGATCCGCGACACCGGCACCGGCATCCCGGAAGAGGAAATCCCGGTGGTGCTGACCAGTTTCGGGCGCGGCGCCGACGCCATCAAGCGCGCCCAGGAAGGCACCGGTCTCGGCCTGCCGA
Source organism: uncultured Alphaproteobacteria bacterium (assembly GCA_937988775.1). Lineage (GTDB taxonomy): Bacteria > Pseudomonadota > Alphaproteobacteria > Rhizobiales > Beijerinckiaceae > CALKHP01. The sequence continues at coordinate 75,398 of CALKHP010000015.1, read as the reverse complement.
TCGTCAAGAGCCTGATCGACCTGCATGGCGGCAGCTTCACGCTGAAATCGAAGGTCCGCGAAGGCACCGAGGTCATCATCACCATCCCGCCGGAGCGCGTGATGGAAGCCCTCGGCCCCCTCGACAAGGAGCCGCCGGCGCAGTTGCGCCGCCGTGCGTGAGGCGGCTGAAGACAGAAAACCCGGCACCGGAAAGATGTGACGGACGCCCTGATGTCATGCCCGACGCGCGCCAGCGCGATCGGGAATCCAGGAGTCGTCGCGCAAGTGGCCTCTGCTTTCCCGCCTGCGCGGGAATGACAGCGGATGCGATGGCGCTTTTCAGAAGCGGGATCGGCCGGTCAAGCCGGCCGATAACGGCTGAAATGTTTGTGCTTTCTCCTCCACCGTCATGGGCCGGTTCATCCGGCCCATCCCGATGCGAAGGGCGCTCCGTCCCGCCTACGCGGGAATAGCCGGAACCCGCAGGGCGCTCCCGCCCTCAGGCGTCCGCCAGCCAGCCGGCCTGCTGGCGCGTCGCCATGTCGTTATGGCAGGCGATCGCCGCCTTGAGGATGCCGCAGGCGAGCGACGCGCCGACCCCTTCCGGGCTGGCGATATCGAGCCGCAGCAGCGGTTGGAGCCCGAGCCGGGCGAGCAGCGCCGCATGGGCCGGGCCGGCCGCGTGCCCGGCGACGCAATGATCGAGCGCGCTGCTGTCGAGCGCATGCAGCACGGCGGCGGCAGCGGCCGTGGCATAGCCGTCGAGGATGACCGGGATGCGTTGCAGCCGCCCGGCGAGGATGGCGCCGGCGACCGCCGCGATATCGCGCCCGCCGAGCCGGCGCAGCACCTCGAGCGGATCGGCGAGCCGCCCGCGATGATGGGCGAGCGCCGCGCTCACCAGAGCGGCCGCGCCGTCATCGCCGGGAGCGACCCAATCCCCGGCCTCACCGCCATGGAGCGCGCAGGCGATTGCCGCGGCCGAAACGCTGCCGCCCTGCCCGAGCGCCGCGACGCAAAGCAGGTCGGCGCCGCCAGCGATGCACTCCATGCCGAACGCCATGGTGGCGGCGCAACCGGCCTCGTCGAGCGCATCGGCGCCGGTGAAATCGGGCGTCGGCAGGTCGAGCGCCAGATCGAACACCTTGAGGCCGAAATCGTAAGCGGCGCAGACCTGGTTGATCGCACCGCCACCGGCGGCATAAGCCTCGACCAGACGCCGCGTCGTCATGGCGGCATCCGCCGCGGCCATGCGGCCCGCGATGGCGTGGCTCGCCGCGAACATCGCCACCAGCGGGCGGTGCGTGCTCGGCATCGCCCTGCCCTGCCAGCCGGCCGCCCAGGCAGCCAGCGTCTCGAGATTGCCGAGGCTGCCCGGCGCCTTGATCAGCGTCGCCTCGCGTTCGGCGACGGTCGCGAGCGCCTCCTCATCCGGACCCGGCATCATGCGCACCAGGGCGCGAATATCGTCGAAAGGCAGGCCGGCATGCGTCATGATGGGCTTCTTGGGGCTCGTTTATGGGGTTAGCTGCTGCTATATCGACTGTTCATATAACAGGAAAGCTCCGGCGTGGCCCTGGACAGCCCCTGCGTCAATATCTGCGTGATCGACCAGGCGAGCGGCTTCTGCCTCGGCTGCGGACGCACCATCGCTGAAATCACCGCCTGGAGCGGGCTGGCGCCGGCCGCGCGCGCCAGCGTGCTGGCCGAGCTTGCGCCCCGTCTGGCTGAAATCAAGGAGGCAAAACAGCCATGCGGCTCGGCATATCCCTCGCGCTGATCCTCGGCACCATCGCGTTGCTGGTGCTGATGCCGGGTCAGGGCTCCATCGCGGGGCTGGAGCGCAACACCATCGCCGGCATCACCATCTCGATCGGCTGCGCGCTGCTCATCGGCGGCAGCGTGCTGCGGGGCTATCGCGGCCGGCTGCCGCAGGCGGTGCAGGCGATCGCCGTATGGCTGCTCATCATCCTGGCGCTGGTCGCCGGCTACAGCTACCGGTTCGAGTTGCAGGCGATCGCCAACCGCGTGCTCGGCAGCCTGGTGCCGGGCCTCGCCATCGGCGAGGCGGGCGGAGAAACCGTCATCACCCGCAACGGCGCGGGAACCTTCGCCATTTCCGGCCGGGTGAACGGCAAGCCGGCGCGCTTCATCTTCGATACCGGCGCCTCGACGGTGGTGATCCGCCAGGAGGATGCGGGCAGCTTCGGCATCGCCACCGCCGGACTGTCCTTCGACGTGCCGGTTTCGACCGCCAACGGCCGCACCACGGCCGCGCCGGTGATGCTGGCGAGCCTGTCGGTCGGGCCGATCACGCTGCATGACGTGCGCGCGCTGGTGGCGCGCACCGGCACGCTCGGCACCAACCTGCTCGGCCACAGCTTCCTGTCGCGGCTCGGCTCCTACACCGTCGAGGGCGACCGGCTGATCCTCAGGGCGCGGTAAAGCATCTTCCGAAGGATGGCACAGCCAATCTTGCGAAGAAAATCCGCTAGATCAAAAAGGTGGAGAGGAAAGTCGATTCAAAATCTTCACACCATCTGGATGACAAAGCGGCCGGCGACGGTGATCAGGAACAGCCCGAAGGCCAGTTCGAGCCGGCGCTTGGGCATGGCATGGGCCAGCCGCACGCCATAGGGCGTGGTCAGCATCGTGCTCGGCATCATCAGCACCAGGCCGATCAGCGAGACGAAACCGAGCGAGAGCGGTGGCAGCAGCGCCATTTTCGGCCAGCCGGCATAAATGTAGCCGAACATGCCGGGCACCGAGACCAGCACGCCGACGCCGGAAGAGGTCGCGATCGACTGGTGGATCGGCCGGTTATAAAGGCTCATCACCAGGTTCGACAGCCCGCCGCCGCCAATGCCCATCAGCGAGGACAGCACGCCGATGACCGCGCCATAGGCATGCATCAGCGGCCCCTTGGGCAGATCGGCGCCAAGGCGCCAGGAGTCGCGGCCGAACAGCAGCTTGGTCGCGGTGATGCCCGCCACCAGCACGAAGGCGAGCTTGAACACGAACGGTTGCGCCACGCGCGCGATCATGCTGCCGCCGATCACGCCGACCAGCACCGGCACCGCCCACGCCCGGAGGATGGCCATATCGACCGCGCCATGCGCGCGATGCGCCTGAAACGAGCGCACCGAGGTCGGGATGATGATCGCCAGCGAGGTGCCGACGCAAAGCGGCATGCGCACCGCCTCCGGCACGTCGAGCAGGCGGAAAACTTCATAAAGCACCGGCACCATCACCGCGCCGCCACCAACGCCGAACAGGCCGGCGAGCACGCCGGTGATCGCGCCGGCCGCGATCAGCGCAACGGCGAGCACGACGACTTCTTGCAGCGGGATACCGAGAATCATCAGGCGAAAACAGCCGGCGGCGGGAACAGGCGAGGCCGCTCTTGCGCCAAAAACCCGCCGCCGTAAAGCGGCCGGCCGACCCGCCCGCCCCTACTGCGTCAGGCGCACCGCCGACAGCGCCGCCCGGAACATCGCCTGCATCGCCTCGTCGATACCCTGCGTCGGCGTGACCTCGAAATAGAAGCCGGGCGAGGCGCAGGCCTTCAGCTTGGTCGGGATCGCCGGCGCCAGCGGGGCGACGTAGCTGTTGTAGAAGCCGTTGCTCGGGATCGGCAGATACGGCGTGTAGAGCACGGCGATGCGGATGTTGCGGTTCTTCACCGTGTCGCACAGGGTCGTGTCCATGGTGGTGATGAGCCGGTTGTAGACGGTCTTCTTCTTGCCGTTGATCGTCACGCTGACCGGCACGTTGCCAGCCTTGTAGGAGAGCAGGTTCGACTGCGTCACCACATTCGGCGGCGTATATTTTTTCGGATCGTACGGATCGGCCGTATTCGCGGCACCGGAGGCGTTGCCGTCCGGGCTCGCGCCGACCGGCTGGTCCTGCACGCCATCCGTCACCAGGAACAGGAACTGCATGGCCTGGTTCGCGGTCGAGCCGTCGCCGGGCGCCGGCATGTTGGTATTGATATGCGTCATCGCGGTGTCGAACGAGGTCTGCGTGTCGCGCTGGTTGTAGTAGGCATAGGCAAGGTCGATGCCGGAGGCCATGTCCTTAACGTTCGGCGCGCCGGTGGTGAGATTTCCGCTCAGGTCGCTGATCGTCTGCACGGTATCGCTGAACGTATAGACCGCCATCTTGAACTGGCTCGTCATCTGCTGCGCGTTGAAGGCGCTCTGGGCGAGGTTCTTGGTGGCCGAGCGCAGCACGTCGATGCGGGTGGTGACGTTGTTCTTCTTGGCGATGGTGTAATAGTCGGTGGTGCTGTCGCCCGTGATGCGCCCCTTGCTGTCGAATGTATGCTGGTGGCAGGCAAAGGCGCAGGAATCCGGCGTAACCGATTGCAGCTTGGCGATATCATCGTCCGTGGCGCCGAGCCCCATCGAGGGAGAATTGTCGAGCAACAGGTAGAAATTGACGAATTTCGGCTTGTCGGCCGCCGAGGTCGAGGAGCCGCCGAACGTCAATTTGTCGAAGCCGAGCGCCGCCAGGAAGGAGGTCTTGATCGTGGCCGTGTAGCTCACGGTCACGAAGACGCTGGTGACGCTGGTGCGCGGCGTGGCGCTCACTTCGGTCAGCACGACATCGGACGGGATCTGGGCGAGCGCCTTGAAATAGGTCTGGATTTCCGCCTGGTCCGGCAGGGCGAGATTGTTGCGCGCGCTCTTGGTGACTGCGGCCAGCGCAGCCGCATCGGCGGCGTTGTCGAGCTTCATGCGTTCGGCGTTGACGCGGCTGTAATCGATCGCCGCGCCGGCGAGGCCGGTCAGCGGCAGCAGCGACAGCGCGAAGATGACGACAACGTTACCTGCGGTCTCTTTCCTGAAACGGCGCAGCCGTCGAGTAAGAAAATCCAGCATGTGCAAGCCTGACCAAACGAAACATCCCATTCCGTAAGGTCAATACGCCTGATTCAATAAGAAATTCTGATGGAGCAACGGGCTGGCGTATTTGATCGCAGCAACGCCTTGTTAAGCATGTTCCGCGCGCAAGATCAGGCGACGCGCTCGACCTCTTCCGCCCGACCCGCTTCCAGCCATTCCCGCCCGCGCCGGATATGGACCAGCGCGGCCGCGAGCGTCTCGATACCGGCGCCGTCCTTGACGCCTTCCACCGCGAGATGCCGGCGCCAGGCGCGCGCGCCGGGCTGGCCCTGGAACAGCCCGAGCAGGTGGCGCGTCACGGCGTGGAGCCGGCCGCCGGCCGCCAGATGCGCCGCCAGATACGGCTCCAGCGCGGCAAGCGCATCGAGGGCGTCGTCGAACGGCGCCGGCGCGCCGAAGATGAGCGAATCGACATCGAGCAGCAGGCCGGGATTCTGATAGGCGGCGCGGCCGAGCATGACGCCATCGACATGCGCGAGATGGCCAAGCGCCTGATCGAGCGAGACAATACCGCCATTGATCGCGATCGGCACCTGCGGATAGGCCTGCTTGAGCCGGTAGACGAGCGCGTGGTCGAGCGGCGGCACCTCCCGGTTTTCCTTGGGCGAGAGGCCCCTGAGCCAGGCCTTGCGCGCATGCACGGTGAGCGCATCGGCGCCGGCCGCCAGCACCTCGCCGGCGAGCGTGAACAGCGCCGCCTCCGGCTCCTGCTCATCGACGCCGATGCGGCACTTGACGGTGACGGGCACGGCAACCGCCGCCTTCATCGCCGCGACGCAAGCGGCCACCCGCGCCGGCTCCAGCATCAGGCAGGCGCCGAAATTGCCGCCCTGCACCCGGTCGGACGGGCAGCCGACATTGAGATTGATTTCGTCATAGCCGAGATCGGCGCAGATTTTCGCCGCCTCGGCCAGCGTCCGGGGGTCCGATCCGCCAAGTTGCAGCGCGACCGGGCTTTCCTCAGGCGAGAAGCCGAGCAGGCGCGCGCGATCGCCATGGATCACCGCCCCCGGCGTCACCATCTCGGTATAGAGCCGCGCATGACGCGACAGCAGGCGATGGACGAAGCGGCAATGCCGGTCCGTCCAGTCCATCATTGGCGCAATGGAGAAGCGATAAGCCTGAAACTGCGTCATTTTTCGCTTTTCAACCCGCAGGTATCCCTGCTCAACCGGCCTGCTTCGGGTCGTCGCCCTCGCCCGGCTCCTGCCCGTAGAACAGCTTGCCAAGCGCGATCGGCTCGCGGCCCATGTTGCGGCGGTGCAGGTTGGTGTCGCGCAGCGAATAGACGCAGCCGCAATATTCCTGCTGGTAGAACTGCTCACGCTTGCTGATCTCGATCATGCGGGCCGAGCCGCCGCCCTTGCGCCAGTTGAAATCCCAATAGGACAGGCCGTCGTAATGGCCGGCGGCGCGCTGGCCGCAATCGTTGATCTGCGCCATGTTCTTCCAGCGCGAAATGCCGAGCGAACTCGTCATGACCGGAAAGCCATGCTCGTGGGCGTACAGCGCCGTGCGCTCGAAGCGCATGTCGAAACACATCGTGCAGCGGGCGCCGCGCTCCGGCTCCCATTCCAGCCCCTTGGCGCGCGCGAACCAGTTTTCCTTGTCGTAATCGGCATCGACGAAGGCAACGCCGTGCTTCTCGGCGAAGCGCACATTCTCATCCTTGCGCAGAAGGTACTCCTTCAGCGGATGGATGTTGGGGTTGTAGAAAAAGATCGTGTAGTCGATGCCCGAGGCCAGCATCGCCTCCATGACCTCGCCCGAACAGGGCGCGCAGCATGAATGCAGCAGGACCTTCGTCTCGCCACCGGGCGGAAGCAACTTCTGGCGCACAAGCTCTGTCATGGCCGGCGTCTTAACCGATCGCGGCGCAAAATACCACAGCGGGCGCTCACCTGCCGCCACGATCCGGAGCCGTTCGCGGATTGGGGGCTTCCCGTGCTAGGCTGGAAGCTGTATCGGCAGTCCGAGCGGCCTCCGCCGCCCCATGAGGAGACCCATGCCCGACCCGGCTGGCAGTTATTCCGACCTTATCGGAATTCTCGCCGTATTCATTCTCGTCCTCGCCAACGGCTTCTTTGTCGCGGCGGAATTCTCACTGGTCTCGGTGCGCCGCAGCCGCGTTGCGGAACTGGTCGGCGCCGGAAGGACCAACGCGCTCGCGCTGCAACGCGCGGTCGACCATCTCGACAGCCATCTCGCGGCCACCCAGCTCGGCATCACGATTTCGTCACTGGCGCTCGGCTGGGTCGGCGAGCCGGCGCTCGCCCATCTGATCCAGCCGCTGCTCGGCATGCTGCCGCACGAGATGGCGGTCGCCGCCTCGCACACCGTGGCGGTGGCGATCTCGTTCATCATCATCACCGCGCTGCATATCGTGCTCGGCGAACTCGCGCCGAAAAGCCTGGCGCTGCAACGCACCGAGGTGACGGCCTTGTGGGTCGTGCGCCCGCTGACGCTGTTCCTGTTCCTGCTGCGCCCGGCGATCCTGTCGCTCAACGGCCTCGGCAACCTCGTGCTGCGCCTGTTCGGGCTCAAGCCCGGCACCGGCGAGGGCTCGCTGCACTCCGCCGAGGAGTTGCGCATGCTGGTCGCTGAAAGCCAGGAGGCCGGCCTGCTGCTCCACTCGCAGCAGGAGGTGGTCGACCGGGTCTTCACCATCGGCAACCGGCGTATCGCCGACATCATGACGCCGCGGCGCGAGGTCGACTGGATCGACATCGAGGACGATCAGGCGGAAATCCTCAAGACGATCCGCGAAGCGCGCCACGAGCAGTTGCTGGTCGGGCGCGGCAGCATCGACGACCCGATCGGCCTGATCGTCAAGCACGACCTGCTCGACCAGGCTCTCGACGGCAAGCCGCTGAAACCGCTGGCGATCATTCGCGAGCCGCTGGTGGTGCATGAATGGGCACCGGTTTTCCAGGTGCTCGATCGCTTCAAGAAGGCGCCGGTGCGCCTCGCCATCGTCATCGACGAGTATGGCAGCCTCGAGGGCATCGTCACCCAGACCGACCTGCTCGAGGCCATCGCCGGCGACCTGCCCGACGCCGACGAACAGCCCGACGTCGTCGAGCGCAAGGACGGTTCGCTGCTGATCGACGGCATGATGCTGGCTTACGATGCGTTCAACAGGCTCGGGCTCAAGGTGCGCGACATGGATGGCGACTTCCACACCGTCGCCGGCTTCGCGCTGTCATGCCTCGACCACCTGCCCGAGGCCGGCGAGCAGTTCGACTACGAGGACTGGCGCTTCGAGATCGTCGACATGGACGGCCACCGCATCGACAAGATCCTCGCCACGAAAATCCCGGCCGAGTGACTCTGGGTCCCGGATCAAGTCCGGGACAAGACGGTTGCGTTTCCTCAACGTTTTGCCCCGGCCCTGAGCCGGGGCCCAGGCAACCTCCCGCCATCCAAGCGGGATGGGCCGGTCAAGCCGGCTTATTCCGCCGCTGGAACGGGCCGAACACCGGCCTCGGCCAGATGCGCGTCGATCAGGGCGGCCGCCACCGCCGCGACCGAGCCGGCCGGGCCGCCGGGGCCGAAAAGCTGGCCGGACACGAACAGGCCTTCGAGCAGCAGCAGCAGGCCGTCGCCGAGTTCGTCCGGCCGCGCCGCGCCCATGGCGCGCGCCATGGCGGCAAGGCGCGCGCGCAGGCGCTGCTTGTTGGCCAGCGCGATCGCATGGGTCGGATGGCCCTCCTGCGGATATTCCAGCACCGCGTTGGTCAGGCCGCAGCCGCGATAGCCCGGCCGCAGCGCATAGCCGGCGCGCCGGGTGAAATAGCCGATGATCTGCTGGCGCGGGTCAGCGGCGCCGGGCGCCATCTCGGCGTCGAACTGCACCCAGAAATCGCAGTCGTAATCCTCCAGATAGGCAACCGCGAGGCTGTCCTTGGAGGTGAAACTGCGGTACAGGCTCGGCTTGGTGACGCCGGCGCGGTTGACGATCTGCTCGACGCCGACCGCGCGGATGCCTTCCTTGTAGAACAGCGCGCGCGCCGTATCACGAATGCGCTCGGCGGCGCGTTTCGGCATGGAACCGCCGGTTTCCGATCGCTTGCTGAATTGTGACATATGACACTCGAAATCCGCCGCCCACGCACAAGGCAGCTTGACAATGTTACCGATCGGTACGCAGTTGGGCGGACCGTAACGTACCGGTCAGTCACATGACACAGCTTATAATCCCGAAGCGGCGCCTTGGCCAGAACTATGCCTTCGTCGTCGTCGGCGTGATCTTCGTGGCGCTGCTCGTCTCGGCCGGCCTGCGTTCGACGCCCGGCGTGCTGATGCTGCCGCTCGAGCGCGCCTTCGGCTGGAACCGCGACATCATTTCGCTTTCGGCTGCGATCGGCATCCTGCTCTACGGGCTCATCGGCCCGTTCGCCGCCGCGCTGATGCAGCAGATCGGCATCAGGCGCACCATCATCGGCGCGCTGGTGCTGATGTCGAGCGCCGCCGGCCTGAGCTATTTCATGAGCGAATCCTGGCAGCTCATCGCCAGTTGGGGCGTGCTCAGCGGCCTCGGCACCGGCTGCGTCGCGACCGTGCTCGGCGCCACCATCGTCAACCGCTGGTTCGTCAGCAATCGCGGCCTGGTGATGGGGCTGCTGACCGCTAGCACCGCCACCGGCACGCTGGTCTTCATGCCGCTGCTCGCCGCGCTCGCGCAATATAGCGGCTGGCAGGCCGTGGTGCTGACCATGGCGGCGGTCAGCGCCGCCCTGATTCCCCTCGCCTATTTCCTGGTGCCCGAGCGCCCGTCCGATGTCGGCATGGTGCCTTATGGCGCCGCGCCCGGCACGCCGCCGCCGGCCGCCATCCCGGCGCAGAACCTGATCGCGCGCACCTTCGGCGTGCTCGGCCGCGCCTCGCGCACCAAGGCGTTCTGGCTGCTGTTCGCCACCTTCTTCGTGTGCGGCTTCACCACCAACGGCCTCGTCGGCACGCATCTGATCGCGATGTGCGGCGATTACGGCATCGCCGAGGTGCAGGCCGCCGGGCTGCTCGCCGTGATGGGCATTTTCGACCTGATCGGCACCACCGCCTCCGGCTGGCTCACCGACCGGTTCGACGCGCGCAAGCTGTTGTTCATCTATTACGGTCTGCGCGGCATCTCGCTGATCTACCTGCCTTATTCAGGGTTCTCGTTCTACGCGCTGGCGATCTTCGCCGTGTTCTACGGCCTCGACTGGATCGCCACCGTGCCGCCGACGCTGAAACTCGCCAACGAGAATTTCGGCGATGCCGACACGCCGATCGTGTTCGGCTGGATCCTGGCCGGGCACCAGCTTGGCGCGGCGAGCGCGGCGTTCTTCGCCGGCTACATGCGCACCCAGACCGGCAACTATCTCGAGGCCTTCGTCATCGCCGGCCTGACCGGTCTGATCGCCGCGATCCTGGCGCTGATGATCCGCACGCGCCGCGCCGAGCCGCAACTGGCGGCGGCGTAAGGCCACTATCCGCCCCCTTGTCCCGGATTTAATCCGGGACCCAGCATCATATGAGGCCTGGGCCCCGGCTCAAGGCCGGGGCAAGAGCGTGGAGGAAACGCAGAGCCTGTGCCAGGCCTCGCCCGGCACCTGCCCGATCACGTCTTCAACGGCACCTTGGGCACCGAGCCGCGTCCGCCCTTGCCGCTGCGGCCGGAGACTTCCGGCTCCGGCTTGGGCAGGATCTTGGCGGCGGCCTTCTTGCGCGGGCTGCGCTTGCGCTTCGGCTTGGCCGAGGCCTCCTGCACCGCCTTTTCAGGACGCGGCAGCATCGGGCCGTCGGGATAGACGAAGCCGAGCTTCTTGGCGCCGGCCTCATCCTTGACCACCATGACCCGCACCGTGCCGCCGCCCTTCAGGCGGCCGAACAGCACCTCGTCGGCGAGCGGCGTCTTGATGTCGCGCTGGATCAGCCGCGCCATCGGACGCGCGCCCATCGTCTCGTCATAGCCGTTCTCGACCAGCCAGTTGCGCGCTTCGTCCGTCAGTTCGATCGACACGTTGCGCTCGGAGAGCTGCGCGTCGAGCTGCATGATGAACTTGTCGACGACCTGCGCCACCACCGGCACCGGCAACTGCCCGAAGCTGATGATCGCGTCGAGCCGGTTGCGGAATTCCGGCGCGAACAGCTTGTTGATCGCCTCGGTGTCGTCGCCCTCGCGCTTGGCGCGCGTGAAGCCGAACGCCGCCTTGGCCATGTCGGCCGCGCCCGCATTCGTCGTCATGATGATGATGACATTGCGGAAATCGACCTGCTTGCCGTTATGGTCGGTCAGCTTGCCGTGATCCATGACCTGCAACAGGATGTTGAACAGGTCGGGATGCGCCTTCTCGATCTCGTCGAGCAGCAGCACGCAATGCGGGTGCTGGTCGATACCGTCGGTCAACAGGCCACCCTGGTCGAAACCGACATAGCCCGGCGGCGCGCCGATCAGCCGGCTGACCGTGTGACGCTCCATGTATTCCGACATGTCGAAGCGCAGCAGCTCGACGCCGAGCACCTGGGAAAGCTGCTTGGCAACCTCTGTCTTGCCGACGCCGGTCGGGCCGGAGAACAGGTAGCTGCCGATCGGCTTGTCGCCATCGCGCAGGCCGGCCCGCGACAGCTTGATCGCGGCGGCAAGCTGCGAAATCGCGCTGTCCTGGCCATAGACCATGCGCTTGAGCGTGGTCTCCATGTGCTGCAGCACTTCCGCATCGTCCTTGGACACGGTTTTCGGCGGAATGCGCGCCATGGTGGCGATCGTGCTCTCGATTTCCTTGATGCCGATGGTCTTCTTGCGCCGCGCCTCGGGCAGCAGCATCTGCGAGGCGCCCGATTCGTCGATCACGTCGATCGCCTTGTCGGGCAGCTTGCGGTCGTGGATGTAGCGCGCCGACAATTCCACCGCCGCCCGCACCGCCTCGTTGGTGTATTTGAGCTTGTGGAACTCCTCGAAATACGGCTTCAGCCCCTTGAGGATCTCGACCGTATCGGGCACCGACGGCTCATTGACGTCGATCTTCTGGAAGCGCCGCACCAGCGCGCGGTCCTTCTCGAAATGCTGGCGGAATTCCTTGTAGGTCGTCGAGCCGATGCAGCGCAGCGAGCCCGAGGCCAGCGCCGGCTTGAGCAGGTTGGAGGCATCCATCGCCCCGCCAGACGTCGCGCCAGCGCCGATCACCGTATGGATCTCGTCGATGAACATGATCGCCTTCGGGTGGGCCTCGATCTCCTTCATCACCTGCTTCAGGCGTTCCTCGAAATCGCCGCGGTAGCGCGTGCCGGCAAGCAGCGTGCCCATGTCGAGCGAGAACACCGTCGCATCGGCCAGCACTTCCGGCACCTCTCCGGTGACGATCTTGCGGGCGAGGCCCTCCGCGATCGCCGTCTTGCCGACGCCGGGCTCGCCGACGAGCAGCGGATTGTTCTTCTGGCGCCGGCACAGCACCTGGATGGTGCGCGCGACCTCGCTCTCGCGCCCGATCAGCGGGTCGATCTTGCCGATCTTGGCCTTCTCGTTGAGGTTGACGCAGTAGGCGCTGAGCGCGTCCTGCTTCTTTTCCTTCTTGCCCTCGCTGGCCTTGGCCTCGTTCTCCTCGTCGTCGGCGCCCTTGGGCGGCCGGCTTTCGGAAAGTCCGGCGCGCTTGGCGATGCCATGGCTGATGTAGTTGACGGCATCGTAGCGCGTCATGTCCTGCTCCTGCAGGAAATAGGCGGCATGGCTCTCGCGCTCGGCGAAGATCGCCACCAGCACGTTGGCGCCGGTCACCTCCTCGCGGCCCGACGACTGCACATGGATCACCGAGCGCTGGATGACGCGCTGGAAGCCGGCGGTCGGCTTGGATTCCTCGCGTCCGTTGGTCACCAGCCCGGCCAGCTCGCCGTCGATATACTCGACCAGCGCCTTGCGCAGCGCATCGACATCGACATTGCAGGCACGCATCACCGCGAGCGCGTCCTGATCCTCGATCAGCGACAGCAGCAGATGTTCGAGGGTCGCATATTCGTGCCGGCGCTCGTTGGCGAAGCCCAGCGCGCGGTGAAGGGTCTGTTCGAGGCTGCGAGAGAACGAGGGCAAGGGAACCTCACTTCTTTTCCATGATGCATTGTAGCGGATGCTGGTGCTTGCGGGCAAAATCCATCACCTGCGTCACTTTGGTTTCCGCCACCTCATATGTGTAGACGCCACACTCTCCGACGCCGTGATGATGGACATGGAGCATGATCTGCGTCGCGGCCTCCCGATCCTTGTTGAAGAACCTTTCGAGCACATGCACGACGAACTCCATCGGCGTGTAATCGTCGTTCAGGATCAGCACCCGGTACAGGCTGGGCCGCTTGGTCTTGGTCTTCGTCTTGGTCGCGACGACGGTTCCGTTGCCGTCGTCGCCCTGGCCGGGCGCACGTCGTTTGTCCGATGCGATCGTGGTAAGATCACGGCGAGGCTGAGCCAATTCCGGCACTGATAGCTCCGATGAATCCAGGTTCCGCACGGAAGGTTGCGGCAAAATCACCCTGCACTCAAGCACCCCCGCACCGGTCATACCGAGATTTAGGGATGCAGCGGGCTTTCTTCCAGTAGGTGCGGCGCGCATGGCGGCCGGGCGCTGAATGCGGGTCTGGACAGAAGGCGCCATCTCCGCCTGGTCCCCGGCTCAAGGCCAGGGAAAGACGCGCGAGGAAACGCCACCGTCTTGTGCCGGACTTGATCCGGCACCCAGCAGCAATCGCCGCACCTCACCGATCGGGATCGGCGGATCAAGTCCGCCGATGACGGCTGAAATGTTCGCGCCTTCTCCTCCGCCGTCGTGGGCCGGCTTGACCGGCCCATCCCGATGCGAAAGGCGGAGCGGTTTCCAGCAGGTCATCGCCAGACAACAAAAAAGCCCGGCGGAGCCGGGCTTGTAAGGACCGTGGCGCAAGGTTCGCGTCGCGAACCCCGGCCAACAATCTTATCGAAGAAGATTACTTGACGGCAGCCTTGGCAACCGCGGTCTCGAAGGGCTTGTAAAGCTCCTTGGCAAGGCCGGTATAGAGCTCGCCGAGGCGGGTGGCCTGGGCCACGAAACCCTCATAGGCGGCCTTGGCATAATCGGTCTGCACTTCGACGGCCTTGTCGAAGGTCTTGACGCCAAGCAGGCGCTCGAGAGCGGCGGAACCCTGCTCGAACGACTTCTTCGAGTACTCGGCGGATTCGGTGGCGATCGTCTGGACGCTCTTCGAAACGGCGCCAAGGCTCTTCACCGTGGCATCGACGTTCTCTTTGCTGATTTTCTGAAAATTCTCGAAACCCTGGACCATGACGCTCTCCTTCATGCTGCGTGAGGCGGTGGCAGCCCGGAAAGCCACACCGTCGATGAACCGTATATGTTGCATCGCACAATAAATGTCAAGCCCTGTTTGCGATGCAGCGCGAACAATCGGCAACCGGCGAATTACGTGGCAATTTACCGATTTGTAACGTCGTCTGCATTACCCTTCGAAGTCGTGGCGAATGTGCAACAGGCGGCCTGGGCGGCGGTCCTGACGTTCGGCTTCACAGCCGGTCGCGTCGTGTTTCGAGGGTAACGAGTATGCTTAGAGTAGGCGTCGCGAGTGGCTCCACCCGCCTTGTCTCGTATTTCATGCTGTGCGTTTTCGCCGCGGGTGCGGTGATCATCTCCAGCAATCCGGCCGACGCCCGCCGCCGCCATCACGCGCATAAACGGCACGCCGCCGCCGCGCCCTATTCGCCGCCCTACGCCTCGATCGTCGTCGACGCCAATACCGGCAAGGTGCTGGAAGCCACCAACGCCGACGCCAAGCGTTTTCCGGCCTCGATCACCAAGGTGATGACCCTCTACCTGCTGTTCGAGGCGCTGGAGGACAAGCGCGTCACCCTCGACACCGAATTGCGCGTCTCGGCCAAGGCCGCCGCCCAAGCCCCATCCAAGCTCGGGTTCAAGCCCGGCGAGACGATCGATGTCGAGGATGCCATCAAGGCGATCGTCACCAAATCGGCCAACGACGTCGCCATGGCCATTGCCGAGAATATCGGCGGCAGCGAGGAACGCTTTGCCGCGATGATGAACCGCAAGGCGCGCGAGCTGGGCATGAACAGCACGCATTACGAAAACCCGAACGGCCTGCCCGATGCCAAGCAGGTGACCACGGCACGCGATCTCGCCGTGCTCGGGCGCGCCATCCAGGAGCGTTTTCCGCGCCAGTACCGTTATTTCTCGACGCGCAAGTTCACCTTTCGCGGCCACGTCATTCCGAGCCATAACCGGCTCGTCGGCAGCGTCGAAGGCGTCGACGGCATCAAGACCGGCTATACCCGCGCCTCCGGCTTCAACCTGCTGACCTCGATCCGCACCGATGGCCGCCACCTGATCGGCGTCGTGCTCGGCGGCAAGACCTCGCGCTGGCGCGACCAGCGCATGGCTTCGCTGCTGGAGGACAATCTCGATGAGGCCTATGCCGGCCGCGCCGTCGCCTCGGTCCTTCCCAAGGCCGAACGCGAGGAGCGCAGCGCGCCGCCGCAGGCAAGCTCGACCCGCGAGGCGGTGGCGAAGGAGGCGGTTCCGCTGCCCGCCGAACGCGCCAAACCCGCCGTGGTCGCCGAATTGACCCGCCCGGCCGCCGACGACACCCGCGTGGCCGGCGAACCGCTGCGCATCCGGCCGCAAAGCGGCAGCACCGCCATTCGCGGCGCGACCGGCCCGGTGACCGCCAGCGTCACGCCGACCGGCCCCGCGATGCGCTGGATCACCGGCCCGGCCGGCCGGCCGTTGCAGCAGCATCTCGCGCAGGGCATCGACCGGAGCGACTTGATCCCGCCGGGCGCCGTGCCGTTCACCAATTCGATCACCCAGCGTTCGATCGCGACCGGCAATGCGCAGCCGCTCCCCAAGGCTGCCGAGCCCGCCAAGGTTGCGTCCGCCGAGCCGGCCAAGGCCGAGACCACCGCCTCGATCGGCAAGCGGCCGGCCGCCGCCGCGCAGCGCAGCGGCTGGGTGATCCAGATTGCCGCGACCGAGGATGAAGCCAAGGCCAAGGACCTGCTCGACGCCGCCAAGACGAAGGCCGCGCGCCCGCTCAAGGGGGCCGAGCCGTTCACCGAGCGCGTCGTCGTCAAGGGCGGCTCCACGCTCTATCGGGCGCGCTTCGCCGGCTTCGACGACAGCGACGACGCGCAGGCGGCGTGCCGCGCCGTGAAGAAGGTCGGCTTCCACTGTTTCGCCCAGAAGGTCTAGGGCGGACACCGCTCTCGCCCCGTCAACCGCAAGCATCGTCGCGTGGAGTATTCAGCGATGTCGGCTCAGAAGAACGTCCTTGGCTTCGTTGATCCGGGCCGCCAGATACGTCGTCCCGCCATGGTCGGGATGCAGTTTCTTCATGAGCGCCCGGTAAGCGGCACGGATGCTTTCAGCCGAAGCGCCCGGCTGAAGGCCCAGGATCTCATAGGCCTCCTGCGGCGCCATTACGGACGGCTTCGCCGCAGCGCCCTGCCCCTCGTCCGCATCGAACTGGAAGTCCTGACGCCAGCCGGCAAACCGGCGGTCGAGATGTGCTTCCAGGAAACCGAGGGCGGCCACATCGGCACGCTGGGCCAGGCGCAATAGCGAAACCAGCTCGTCGCGCGTCAACTGGTCGAGACGCCGGCCGGCGAGCGGCCCGGCCAGCACCTCGCCGTTGATCGCGCCGGAACGGGGATCGACCTCGACCGAGAGCAGCGCCGTGCGGATGTGGGATTTGCCGGCGCCGCCAAACCCGGTCCAGCGGTCGATCGCCACCTTGAGATTGTCGTGGCCGAGCAGCCACGCACCGACGCCGCCGAGCACGATGCCCATATCGAAGCGGCCGCGCACCGCCAGCAGGCCGCCAAGCGCCAGCGCACCGACGCCGGCGAGCTTGCGGCCCTGCTTGGCCAGCGCCATCGGCTTGGCGGACAGGTAGCCCTTGCCGATCGCCCACAGCACGATCGCCACGGCCAGGACAATGAACAGTGTCACGGCGCGACACCTCGCGAGCCACCCATCAGCGCGACCTCTCGATGCCGGCCTCGATGACTACGCGGCCGCCGACGCGCAGCTCGGTATTGCCGAAACGGATATGGCGGCTGTCGTTGCGTGATGCCGCCACGGCCGGCCCCCCGGCCTGCACCGGCGCGCGGCATCCTCGCGGCAGCGAGGTCACGCCCGGCGCGGTCTCGACCGGCTTGCAATCACGCGCGAAAGCCGGCGCGGCCGACAGGCCGGCGCAGGCGGCGAACAGGAGGAAGCGATACATGGTCCCCGCGACATTGGCTGCTTGGAAAGGTCCATGATGGTACAGGAGCGCCGGTGCCGCCACAACGCTCACAGCAGGCCGAGTAGCGCGAGTTCGCGCCGCAACTCCTCCGGCATCTGGCCGACATCGTCGCCACGCGCCCCGATATCGGCGGGCGCATCCTTGGCCGCCAGATAGCGCCAGCCCTGGAACGGCCTGACCGGGCGCGGGCTCACCGGCACGACCACCGGCTCGAGCACGATATGGCAGCGCCCGATGCCGCCCTCGTCGGTGAAGGGCCGGATGGCGAGAATGGCCTGCCGGCACGAAAGCTGGCCCTTGATCACCCAGTACAGCGAGCCCTGCCCGGCGATCTCGCCGAGCCGCTTCGGCACCATGCGCGTCGTGTGCTTCTGCTCGTACGGCCGGCCGAGGCGGTGGTCATGCGTGCGCATCTCCTCGATCCAGTCCTCGAGGTCCTGGATGGAGTCGGTGCCGACACAGAGCTTCAGCAGGTGAAGGGGCATGGCCCCGTTGTAATGCCTCGCCGCGCGCGGACAAGCGGCCAGTGACGGAAAACCACAGGGAACGGCAGAGTGCCGGGCTGAAGCGTCCACTGGCATGCTGTCATTGTCATTCCCGACGCGCGCCAGCGCGATCGGGAATCCAGGAGTCGTTTGCGCAATGGCCTCTGGATTCCCGCCTTCGCGGGAATGACACTGGAGGAGAAAAGCGCGCCCGGCTTCCTGGGCCCCGGCTCAAGGCCGGGGAAAGATCGGCCGAGGAAACGCCACCGTCTTGTCCCGGACTTGATCCGGGACCCAGTCCCCTACGCGCCGGCTTCAACAATCAGAATCGTCGCGCCCTCGGCAACCTGCGCGCCAACCTCTGCCGCAACGCTGGCGACACGGCCCGCGCGCGGCGCAACAAGCGCGTGCTCCATCTTCATCGCCTCGACCACGGCAATTTTCTGCCCCTTCTCGACCGCATCGCCCTCGCCCACCATCAGCGCGATCAGCTTGCCGTGCATCGGCGCCTTGATCGCGCCGCCAGCGCTAGCACCCTCGGCCGCATCGAGATCGGCGTCGAGCATGTCCTTGCGCCGGATGCGGACCTGGCGGCCGCCATGCACGGCGAGCAAGGCATCGCCCGCCGTGATGAAGCGCGCATCCTTGGCATCGAGCGCCGCCACGCCCTCGGCACGGGCCTGCGCATGCCCGGCCACGAAGCTCAGCGACAGCACGACGCTCTCGCCATCGGCCTCGACCGCGAAAGCGCCGCCGCGCGGCCCGGAGAGCTGGAACCCGTCGCTCGCGCTCCACGGATCATCCGCGATCGCGTTGCGCGCGGCACCGATGCCGGCAAGCCGCGCCATCTCGCGCTCGAACAGCCTTTCGCCGGCTGCGGCGACCACGCCGAGATCGAACGGCTGCGGCACGGCACCGAGCCCCTCGAGATCGCGCTCGATCAGCCCGGTATCGAGCTTTTCGGCGCGAAAATCCGCGTGGTCGATCAGCTTGCGCAGAAAGGCGACGTTGGTCTTCGGCCCCGCGACGAGCGTATCGCCAAGCGCCGCGCTCAGCCGGTCGAGCGCCTCGTCGCGCGTTGCGCCATGCGCGATCACCTTGGCGATCATCGGATCGTAGAACGGCGTCACCGTGCCGCCCTCGACGACGCCGCTATCGACGCGCACGCCCTTGCCCTCCGGCAGCTTCAGCGCCCACAGGCGACCGGTCGATGGCAGAAAACCCTTTTCCGGGTCCTCGGCATAGACGCGCGCCTCGACGGCATGGCCGTTAATGGCAAGCTGCTCCTGCCGGAACGGCAGCGTGCCGCCGGCCGCGACATGGAACTGCAACTCGACCAGATCGAGCCCGGTGATCGCCTCCGTCACCGGATGCTCCACTTGAAGGCGCGTGTTCATCTCCATAAAAAAGAAGCCGTCGGCGCGCAGGCCCTTCGAGCCGTCGGCGATGAACTCGACCGTGCCAGCGCCGACATAGCCGACGGCGCGCGCCGCCTCGACCGCCGCCTTGCCCATCGCAGCGCGCACATCCGCCGGCATGCCGGGGGCTGGCGCTTCCTCGATCACCTTCTGGTGGCGGCGCTGCATCGAGCAGTCGCGCTCGAACAGATGCACGACATTGCCGTGCCCATCGGCGAAGACCTGGATTTCGACATGGCGCGGCGCGGTGACGTATTTTTCCACCAGCACGCGGCCGTCGCCGAACGCGCTCTCGGCCTCGCGCTTGGCCGAGTTCAGCGCCTCCTCGAACTCGATTACCTTGTCGACGCGCTTCATGCCCTTGCCGCCGCCGCCGGCGACCGCCTTGATCAGCACCGGGAAGCCGATGCTCTCGGCATGCTTGCGCAGGAAGGCCGGCTCCTGACGCTCGCCGTGATAGCCCGGCACCACCGGCACGCGCGCCTTCTCGACCAGCGCCTTGGCGGCATCCTTCAGGCCCATGGCGCGGATGGCAGAAGCGGGAGGCCCGACGAACACGATGCCGGCCTCGGCGCAGCTTTCCGAGAAATCGGCATTCTCCGACAGGAAGCCGTAGCCGGGATGGATGCTGGCGGCGTTTGCCTTCTTCGCCACCTCGAGGATAACGTCGCCGCGCAGATAGCTGTCGCGCGCCGGCGCCGGGCCGATCAGATAAGCCTCATCCGCCATCTTCACGTGCGGCGCGTGGCTGTCTGCCTCGGAATAGACCGCGATGGTGCGCATGCCGAGCCGGCGCGCCGTGCGCATGATCCGGCAGGCGATCTCGCCGCGATTGGCGATCAGCACGCTTTCAAGCATCGAACCTGGCTCCTCGCGCTATTCTCACAAGCCCCGCAACCTTCCTTCTCCCCTTGCGGGAGAAGGTGGCGCGAAGCGCCGGATGAGGGGTACCTCGCGCCACCCCCTCATCCCCCTACCGGGACCTTCTCCCGCAAGGGGAGAAGGGCGACAATCCTTTAGTACAGCACCACGCTGCGGATCGACTTGCCCTCATGCATCAGGTCGAACGCATCGTTGATCTTGTCGAGCGGCATGGTGTGGGTGATCAGGTCGTCGATGTTGATCTTGCCGTCCATGTACCAGTCGACGATCTTCGGCACGTCGGTGCGCCCGCGCGCGCCGCCGAAGGCCGAACCCTTCCACACGCGCCCGGTGACGAGCTGGAACGGCCGCGTCGAGATTTCGGTGCCGGAAGGCGCCACGCCGATGATGATGCTCTCGCCCCAGCCGCGATGGCAGCATTCCAGCGCCTGGCGCATGGTGTGGATATTGCCGATGCACTCGAACGAAAAATCCGCGCCGCCACCGGTCAGGTCGACGATCGCCTCGACCACCTTGTCGCGGCCGACCTCGTCCGGGTTGACGAAATGCGTCATACCGAACTTCTTCGCCATCTCGACCTTGGCGGGATTGAGATCGACGCCGATGATCTTGTCGGCGCCGACCATGCGCGCGCCCTGGATGACGTTGAGGCCGATGCCACCAAGGCCGAACACCACGACATTGGCGCCGGGCCACACCTTGGCGGTGTAGACCACCGCGCCGATGCCGGTGGTGACGCCGCAGCCGATATAGCAGATCTTGTCGAACGGCGCGTCCTCGCGCACCTTCGCCACCGCGATCTCGGGCAGCACGGTGAAGTTCGAGAAGGTCGAGCAGCCCATGTAATGGAACACCTCGCCGCCATCGCAGGAGAAGCGCGACGTGTTGTCGGGCATCAGCCCCTGCCCCTGCGTGGACCGGATGGCGGTGCACAGGTTCGAGCGCTGCGACAGGCAGGTTTTGCAGGACCGGCATTCCGGCGTGTAGAGCGGGATGACATGGTCGCCGACCTTGACCGAGGTCACGCCCGCGCCGATCTCGCGCACGATGCCGGCGCCCTCATGGCCGAGAATGGCCGGGAACTTGCCCTCGGAATCGAGCCCCGACAGCGTATAGGCGTCGGTATGGCACACGCCCGTCGCCATGATCTCGACCAGAACCTCGCCGGGCTTCGGCCCGCCGATCTCGACCGTCTCGATCGTCAGTGGCTTGTTGGCCTCCCAGGCGACGGCGGCACGGCTTTTCATGAATGAGTTCTCCTAAAATGAGTTGGCGGCATAGTGCGGAAACGGCGGATGGAGAGCAAGGTTGGAAAGTGGCTGGGTGCCGGGTCAAGCCCGGCACAAGACCGTTACGTGTCCACGCGCGTCTTGCCCCGGCCTTGAGCCGGGGCCCAGGCGCCGGTTCACATCCTGAACACGCCGAACTTCGTCTCGGGCACCGGCGCGTTGAGCGTGGCGAAGAAGGCGAGCGCCAGCACGCGGCGTGTCTCGGAGGGCAGGATGATGCCATCGTCCCACAGCCGCGCCGTGGCGTAATAGGGCGAGCCCTCCGTCTCGTACTGGTTGCGGATCGGCGTCTTGAACGCCTCTTCGTCCTCGGCCGACCACACCTTGCCGTCGGCCTCGAAATTGTCGCGCTTCACCGTCGCCAGCACGCTGGCCGCCTGCTCGCCGCCCATCACCGAAATGCGGCTATTGGGCCAGGTGAACAGGAAGCGCGGGCCGTAGGCGCGCCCGCACATGCCGTAATTGCCGGCGCCGAACGAGCCGCCGATCAGCAGCGTGATCTTCGGCACGGCGGCGCAGGCGACCGCCGTCACCAGCTTGGCGCCATGCTTGGCGATGCCTTCCGCCTCATATTGCCGGCCGACCATGAAGCCGGAAATATTCTGTAGGAACAGCAGCGGAATACGGCGCTGGCAGCATAATTCGACGAAATGCGCCCCCTTGAGCGCGCTCTCCGAGAACAGGATGCCGTTATTGGCCAGGATGCCGATCGGCAGCCCGTTGAGATGCGCGAAACCGGTGACCAGCGTGGTGCCGAACGTCGCCTTGAACTCGTCGAACACCGAACCATCGACGAGCCGGGCGATCACCTCGCGCACGTCGTATTGCTTGGCGCGGTTGGTCGGCACCAGGCTTTCGAGTTCGGCGATATCATGCGCCGGTGCCGCCGGCGCCTGCAAGGCGATGTCGATCTCCTTGCGGCTGTTGAGATTGGCGACGATGCGGCGCGCCAGCGCCAGCGCATGGCCGTCATCGGTGGCCAGATGATCGGCGACGCCGGAGATGCGCGCATGCACGTCGCCGCCGCCGAGGTCCTCGGCCGAGACGACCTCGCCGGTCGCGGCCTTCACCAAAGGCGGGCCGCCGAGGAAGATCGTGCCCTGGTTGCGCACGATGATCGTCTCGTCGGACATGGCCGGCACATAGGCGCCGCCCGCCGTGCACGAGCCCATCACCACGGCGATCTGCGGGATGCCGAGGCCGGAGAGCGTCGCCTGGTTGTAGAAGATGCGGCCGAAATGCTCGCGGTCCGGGAACACTTCCGTCTGGTGCGGCAGGTTGGCGCCGCCGGAATCGACGAGATACACGCAGGGCAGCCGGTTCTCGCGCGCGATCTCCTGCGCGCGCAGGTGCTTCTTTACCGTCAGCGGGAAATACGTGCCGCCCTTGATGGTGGAGTCGTTGCACACCACCATCACTTCGCGGCCCTCGACGCGGCCGATGCCGGCGATCATGCCGGCGGCGTGGATATCGCCGCCATACATGCCGTTGGCAGCCAGCGAGCCGATCTCAAGAAACGGCGAGCCGGGATCGAGCAGCCCGGTCACCCGGTCGCGCGGCAGCAGCTTGCCACGCCCGACATGGCGCTCGCGCACCCGGAGCGAGCCACCGACCGCCGCAGCGGCACGCCGCTCCAGCAGGTCATGGCGCAGCACCTGCCATTCGGCCGCAATCGCTTTGGCATCCGCCGATGACGGATCGAAGGAGGTTTTGAGAACGGCCACGGGAAACACCTGCGCTTGGAATGGACGGCTGCACCATGCTTAGCTAGGCAGGAAACGGCTGTCACCTGAGCAATCGGTTGAGGTCCTGCCGCAATCCGGCGCTAACGCTTGCCCATCACGCCACGCGCAACGAGGACGATCATGGCACGAAAATGGTGGGGACTTGCTCCGGCGGCCGCGCTCGGGCTGACGCTTGCCGGGCCGGCCAGCGCACAGGTGAAGACCGTCGTGCCGTTCGGCGGGCCGGACCCGAAGGCGAAACCGGCCGTGCCCGCTCCCGCCAACACCGCCGTTGCCGGCCTGAGCGCGCAACTGGAAAAGCAGGGCTACCACCGCCTGCCCGGCGAGCGCTACCTCAACGCGCGCGACAGGCCATTCCTGTTCAACGCGCCGGCCGGCCAGCATGTCGTGGCCGCCGTGCCCGGCACCGGGTGCAGCAAGCCGACCCTCACCGTGACGGAGCGCGCCACCGGCAAGGTGCATCACGGCAAGCGGCGCGGCGGCGCCCTCACCGTCGCCCTCGACCACCGCGACGACGCGGACGTGACGGTGGCGCTGAGCGACCCCGGCGCATTGTGCTGGATCACTCTGCTCGGCTTCCAGCGCTGAATTCACCAAAAACAGGATTATTCCCTTCTCCCGTGCACGGGAGAAGGAAGAGTGGGTCGGCCTCCGGCCTTACACCCGTTTGACGGTCGGCCAGTCGCGCTCGTCGCCGGCGATCAGCCAGGTTTCCTTCAGCCCGGCATCGCGCCAGCGCTTGAACGAGGCCATGGCGTGGATCGTCTCGACATAGGCGGCGGAAACCTCGTCCACCGGAATGGCGTAGGTGCGCAGGCGCGTGGCGATCGGCGCATACATCGCATCGGCATTCGAGAAGCGCCCGAACAGGAACGGCCCGCCGGCGCCATAGCGGCTGCGCGCCTCGCGCCACAGCGTGGTGATGCGCCTGACATCCGCCTCGACCTCGGGCTCGCGCGGGAAAGCCTCGATGGGCCGCCACAGGTTCATCGGCGCGGCGGCGCGCAGCGCCATGAAACCGGAATGCATCTCGCTCGCAATGGCGCGCGCCATGGTGCGGGCTTTTCTCTCGGCCGGCCACAGTTGCTTGTCGGGAAAGCGCTCGGCGAGATATTCGAGGATCGCCAGCGTCTCCCACACCACGACATCGCCGTCGACCAGCGTCGGCACGCGGCCGGACGGCGAATATTCGGCGATGCGCGCCTTGGTATCGGGCTGGTCGAGCACGATCAGCACCTCCTCGAAGGCGATATCCGCCTCCGCCATCGCCAGCCAGACCCTGAGCGACCACGACGAATAATTCTTGTTGCCGATCACCAGCTTCATGCCGGCCCCTCCCCGTGAAACACCGGCGATCAGCCGGCCTTGCCGGGCTCGACCGGCGCGCCCTCTTTCTTCCAGGCGCCGAAACCGCCCGCGACATGGGCGACCGGCTTCAGGCCCATATCCTGCGCCGTCTTGGCCGCGAGCGCCGAGCGCCAGCCGCCGCCGCAGAAGAACACGAAGCGCTTGTCCTGCTGGAACTGCGCTTTGGCATAGGGGCTCTCCGGATCGATCCAGAATTCCAGCATGCCGCGCGGACAATGGAAGGCGCCGGGCATGCGGCCCTCCCGCTCCAGTTCGCGCGGATCGCGCAGGTCGACGAACACGACCTCGTCCTTGCCGAGCAGCGCGCGCGCCTCGGCGACCGACAGGGTCTCGATATGCTTCTCGGCTTCCTGGACCAGGGACTTGACGCTTCTGGTGATGGTCTGTGGCATGGCATGTCCTTCTGTCTCGCTCGGCTGACGATGTGACCTCGGCCGCCCGAACGCAAGTACCGATACGAACAATGCCGATACGAACAAGTGCCGATGCCAACATCGTCACTTGACGGGGCTGCGCGCGGGCGGCAGCAACACGCATCATGGATTCGACCGCGCAGCCCCGCATCACCCCGCCCGAAACGCTGGCCGCGCTGGAGGAGACGATGCTGCGCCGCGTCACCGCCTGCGAACCCGGCAAGACCATCGATCCGACCGAGATCGCGCGGGCGCTCGCCGGCCCCGCCGGCGATGCCTGGGGCGCATTGATGCCGGCCGTGCGCCGCATCGCGGTGCGGCTCGCCAATGAAGGCCGCCTGGCCGTCTATCGCAAGGGCAAGCAGGCCGATCCGAACGATTTCAAGGGCCTCTATCGGCTCGGCCCCGTCCGGCAGGATTGACGCCAAACGTCCCTGACAACGAAAACGCCCGCCCGGAACCCCGGACGGGCGCTGTTTCGCTGTAGTCGGCCAGCCTTATGGGCAGGGATGACGCAACCCGTCATAGCCAAGATAGGTTCCGCTCACCGGATCCCATGACTTGAACCGGTTGGCGCAATAGGCCGCGGCATCGCCGCCATAGACCGGGGCGCCATAGACCGGATAGGGCTCGTAGACCGGCTGCGCCTGGCTGGCGATCGCGCCGCCGATGATCGCGCCGGCCGCAAGGCCCGCGACGCCGGCCGCAACGCCCGGCCCGCCCCAGCCACGGCGATAATGCCCGCCGCCATAGTGACGGCGCGGCCCGTGCCAGCCACCGCCATGGTGGCCGCCATGGCGACGGCGAAACTGCACGGTTTCCACCTGCGCGCCGGAAGCGGCCTGCGCCACGCTGCTGTCGAAACCGAGCGGTTGTGCCTGCACGCCGCCCGTCATGAAGGCGGCTGAGGCCGCGAGCGCAAAGCCCGCGATTGCCAAACGACGCATGTTCAAACTCCTGTTTGCGAGATACGCTTTGGGTTGAAACGCAACCAACCGCTTATTGGTTCATTTTTTACCGGCATTTGCAACCGCAGGCGCCCGCCGGCGCGCTCAGGCCGCCTCGTCCCATTGCGGATGGAAGGCCGGCCTGATCAGGCGGCCATCGGCGCGCGCGAGCCCGTGGATCGCCTTCATCTCGTCCGGGCTCAGGGTGAAATCGAAAATCGCCAGGTTCTCGGCGATGCGACCGGGATTGGCGGATTTCGGGATCGCGACCACGCCCTGCTGCTGCGTGTGCCAGCGCAGCACGACCTGCGCCACGCTCTTCTTGTGATGGGCCGCGATCGCGTCGATCACCGGCTGCTTGTCGAGCGCGCCGCGGCCGATCGGGCAATAGGAGGTGAAGGCCATGCCGTGCCGGCGGCAGGCCGCGATCACCTTCGACTGGTCGAGCAGCGGATGGTACTCGCACTGGTTGGCGACCAGCGGCTCGCTGGCCAGGGCCACCGCCTCATCCAGAAGCGCGACAGGGAAGTTCGAGACGCCGATATGGCGCGTGAGGCCGCGCGCCTTGGTCTCGCACAGCGCCTTGATGGAGTCCTTCAGCGGCACATCCGGGTTCGGCCAGTGGATCAGCAGCAGGTCGACCTGCGCCAGCCCGAGCCGCTTCAGGCTCGCCTCGGCGGAGGCCTGCAAGGCGCCGTCGGCGATATCCTCCCACCACACCTTGGTGGTGACGAAAATCTGCTCGCGCGGCACGCCGCCGCTGCGCAGGCCCTCGCCGACTTCGGTTTCGTTGCCATACATGCGGGCAGTGTCGATGTG
The DNA here is from genome assembly GCA_937988775.1 of uncultured Alphaproteobacteria bacterium. Taxonomy (GTDB): domain Bacteria; phylum Pseudomonadota; class Alphaproteobacteria; order Rhizobiales; family Beijerinckiaceae; genus CALKHP01. Next base: position 48,865 of record CALKHP010000015.1, on the reverse strand, counting down.
GCGATAGCCGGCGGCGAGCGCCGCCTGCACCGCCTTGATGCCTTCATCGCCGGTCGATTTGAAGGTGCCGAGGCCGATGGCGGGGATGGCGGCGCCATTGGCGGTAACGAGCGGTGCGGACATGGCGAACTCCTGACAATTCGAAACGGCAACCGGGATGATATGAGCAGGCCGCAATAGAGCGGCGCGAGCGGCTTTCCGCAAGGAAGAAGCATCAGCGGCCGAGCACCCGGTCGACCATGGCGCCGGACAGGCCGAGATAATTCACCGGGTCGCAGCAGCGCTCGACCGCCGCGCGCCCGCCCAGCGCCTCGACCACCTCCGGCATGGCGACGAGCCGTTCCGCAAGCGTGCCGCCCTCCTCGATCGCCTTGCGGCACGCATCGTAGATCACGTCATGGGCGTGCTGGCGGCCAAGCTTCGCCGCCGCCGCCATCATCACCGCCTCGGCCACGATCAGCCCGCCGGTCAGGTCGAGGTTGCGGCGCATGCGCGCCTCGTTGACCACCAGCCCCGCCAGCATGAAATTGGCGTTGGCGAGCGCCGTCGAAGCCAGCATGAAGCTCTCGGGGATCACCACCCATTCGAGATGCCATGGCCCGGTCGCCCGCTCGAAATCATGGATCATGCTGTCGAGCATGCCCGCAACGTGCTGGCGCACACCTTTCGCGGCGGCCAGCATCAACTCGCAGGAAATCGGATTGCGCTTCTGCGGCATGGTCGAGGACGAGCCGCGTCCGGGCACGAAAGGCTCGGCGACCTCGCCGAATTCGGTCGCCATCATCAGCATCACGTCGGTGGCGATCTTGCCGAGCGTGCCGGTGATCAGGCCGAGCAGGCTCACCGCCTCCGCGAAACCGTCGCGCGCCGCGTGCCAGGTGATCACCGGCTGGGCGAGATCGAGTTCGCGGCAGAACGCCTCCTGGATGGCGAGCCCGTGCTCGCTGACCGAGGCGAGCGTGCCGGCGGCGCCCGCGAATTCGCCGACGAGAATGCGCGGCAACGCCTGGTCCACGCGCGCGATGTGCCGGTCGATCGCCGAAAGCCAGATCGCGACCTTGTAGCCGAAAGTGACCGGCAGCGCCTGTTGCAGGTGGGTTCGCCCGGCCATTGGTGTGTTGCGGTGCTTGGCGGCGAGCTTTGCCAGATGGCCGCGCAGCGCCTGCAATTCGCGCGTGATGATGGCGAAGGCGGCGCGCAGTTGCAGCACGCTGGCCGTGTCCATGATGTCCTGCGTGGTGGCGCCCCAATGGACGTAGCGACCCGCCTCGCCGGCCGCCTCGGCCAGTTGATGGACCAGCGGCAGGATCGGATAGCCGACATTCTCGGTCTCCTTGCCGAGGCGCGCGAAATCGGGTTTTAATTGCTTCGCGGCGGCATCGATCCTTGCGCCCGCCGCGGCCGGGATGACGCCAAGCCCCGCTTCCGCGCGGGCAAGCGCCGCTTCGGCCTCGAGGTAGTGCCCGACCAGAGCCTCGTCGCCAAATATCGTTCGCATTTCCTCCGTGCCGAACATGTTGCGGAAGAGAAGGGAATCGAAAACGGTGCTGGCCATGTGCGCTGCCTTGATTATGTTTCTGCCGGGTTTATTAACGGCGGCCTGCTCGAATCGGCAACGCCTGTAGGAGTTTTCATGCGCAAGCGCACTTCGGCGATCGCCGTGGTATTCGCAGCCACGCTCGCCCTCACCGGCTGCAACGACAAGGCCCAGCAGCAGGCTGGTGCGCCTCCTACGCCCGAGGTCGGTTTCGTCACGCTCCACACGCAGCGCATCGACATCACCAACGAGTTGCCGGGCCGCACGGTGCCCAGCCTGATCGCCGAGGTGCGCCCGCAGGTCAGCGGCATCATCCAGAAGCGCGCCTTCACGGAAGGCTCGGAAGTCAAGGCAGGCGACCTGCTCTACCAGATCGACCCTGCCCCCTATCAGGCCGCCTTTGACAGTTCGGTCGCGGCGCTGGCGCGCGCCAATGCCGGGCTCATCAGCGCACAGGCCAAGGCGAAGCGCTACGACGAACTCTCCAACCGCAGCGTCGTCAGCCAGCAGGACCTCGAGACCGCCGTCGCCGCCGCCGAGCAGGCCAAGGCCGATGTCGCCTCGGCACAAGCCAATCTCGAAGCCGCCAGGATCAACCTGGGCAACACCCGGCTGACGGCACCGATCAGCGGCCGCATCGGCGTCTCATCGCTGACCCAGGGCGCGCTCGTCACCGCCAACCAGACCAATGCCCTCGCCACCATCCAGTCGCTCGACCCGATCTATGTCGACGTCACGCAGTCGAGCACGGAAATCCTCAAGCTGCGCCGCCTGATCGAGAGCGGCCAGTTGCAGCGCCAGCCCGGCGCGATCAAGGCCAGGCTGCTCCTCGATGACGGCACGACCTACAAGGAAGAGGGCGAACTGCATTTCACCGACGTCACTGTCGGCCAGAGCACCGGCACCGTGACGCTGCGCGCCACCTTCGCCAATCCCGACCGCATCCTGCTGCCGGGCATGTTCGTGCGCGCCATTGTGGAAGTCGGCTCGAACCCGAACGCCATCCTGGTGCCGCAGCGCGGCGTCTCGCGCGATCCGCGCGGCCTGGCCACCGCGCTGTTCGTCACGGCGGACAACAAGGTCGAGCAGCGCACGATCGTGGTCAGCCAGACGCGCGGGCCGGACTGGATCGTCGAAAAGGGCGTCAATGATGGCGATCGCCTGATCGTCGACGGCCTCCAGAAGATCCGCGCCGGCGTCACCGTCAAGCCGGTCGAGGTCCAGGCGCATCTCGCCGAGTCACAGCCCGGCGACGGCGCCGCGGCCAAGAAGAACTGACGGTCGCAGCATGGTCCGCTTTTTCCTCGACAGGCCGATCTTCGCCTGGGTCATCGCCATTGTCATCATGCTGGCCGGCGCGCTGTCGATCCTGCGCCTGCCCGTGTCGCAATATCCGGTGATCGCGCCGCCGACGGTGCGCATCAGCGCGACCTACCCGGGCGCCTCGGCCGAGACGGTGGAATCCTCCGTCACGCAGGTCATCGAGCAGAACATGCAGGGGCTCGACAACCTGCAATACATGGCCTCGACCAGCGACTCGAACGGCAGCGTGCGCATCACGCTGACCTTCACGCCCGAGGCCAACGCCGACATTGCCCAGGTGCAGGTGCAGAACAAGCTGCAACTCGCCACCAACCTGCTGCCGCAGGCCGTGCAGCAGCAGGGCGTGCGCGTCACCAAGGCATCCTCCAGCTTCCTGATGGTGCTCGGCTTCGTCTCGAGCGACGGCAGCATGGATGCGACCGACCTGTCGGACTACGTCGCCAGCAATATCCAGGATCCGATCAGCCGCGTGCCGGGCGTCGGCGATATCCAGCTGTTCGGCTCGCAATACGCCATGCGCATCTGGCTCGATCCGGCCAAGCTCGAAAAATACGGCATGATGCCGACCGACGTGACCAGCGCGCTGATGGCGCAGAACACGCAGGTCTCGGCCGGCCAGATCGGCGGCCTGCCGTCGGTGCCGGGCACCGAGCTCAACATCACCGTCACGGCGCAGAGCCGGCTGCGCACCACGAGCCAGTTCGGCGGCATCTTCCTGCGCACCGCCAGCAACGGCTCGTCGGTCTACCTACGCGATGTCGCGCGCATCGAGATCGGCAGCGACAACTACAATTTCGCCACCCGCTACAACGGCAAGCCGGCAACCGGCCTCGCCGTCAACCTCGCCACCGGCGCCAATGCGCTCGACACCTCGGAAGCGGTCAAAAACGAGATCAACCAGCTCTCGCAGACCTTCCCGAAGGGGCTGACGGTCGTCTATCCCTACGACACCACGCCCTTCGTGCGCCTCTCCATCGAGGAGGTGGTGAAGACGCTGGTCGAAGCGGTGATCCTCGTCTTCCTGGTCATGCTGCTCTTCCTGCAGAACATCCGGGCGACGCTGATCCCGACCATCGCGGTGCCGGTGGTGCTGCTCGGCACGTTCGGGGTGCTGGCGGCGGCGGGCTATTCGATCAACACGCTGACCATGTTCGGCATGGTGCTGGCGATCGGCCTGCTCGTCGATGACGCCATCGTCGTGGTCGAGAACGTCGAACGCGTCATGCATGAGGAAGGGCTGTCGCCGAAAGAGGCGACGCGAAAATCCATGCAGGAGATCACCGGCGCGCTGATCGGCATCGCCATGGTGCTCTCGGCCGTGTTCGTGCCGATGGCCTTCTTCGGCGGCTCGGTCGGCGTGATCTACCGCCAGTTCTCGATCACCATCGTCTCGGCCATGACCCTGTCGGTCATCGTCGCGCTGGTGTTCACGCCGGCGCTGTGCGCCACGATCCTGAAATCCAGCCACAAGGACCGCACGACCGGCTTCCTCGGCCTGTTCAACCGCGGCTTCGCCGCCACCAACCGCGGCTATCACAACGGCGTCGCCGGCATCATCGGACGCCCGCTGCGTTTCGGTCTGATCTATGTGCTGATCGTTGCCGGCTTCGCCTATCTGTTCGTCAGGATGCCGACCTCCTTCCTGCCCGACGAGGACCAGGGCATCCTGTTCACGCAGGTGCAGCTGCCGGTCGGCGCCACCATGGAACAGACCAACGCCGTGCTCGAGAAGGTACAGCACCACTTCCTGGACGACGAGAAAAAGGCGGTCGAATCGATCTTCACGGTCGCCGGCTTCTCGTTTGGCGGTTCGGGCCAGAATTCCGGCTTCGCCTTCATTCGCCTGAAGGACTGGAGCGTTCGCGAGGACAAATCCCTCAAGGCGCCGGCGGTGGCGCAACGCGCCATGGCCGCCTTCTCCAAGATCCGCGAGGCGCTGGTCTTCGCCCTCGCCCCGCCAGCCGTGCAGGGTCTCGGCCAGTCGAACGGCTTCGACTTCTTCCTGCAGGACCGCTCGGGCGCCGGCCACAACAAGCTGATGGAGGCGCGCAACCAGTTCCTCGGCCTCGCGGCGCAGGATCACCGCCTTGTCGGCGTACGTCCGAACGGCCTCGACGACACGCCGCAATTCCAGCTCGACATCGACCAGGCCAAGGCCGGCGCGCTCGGCCTGTCGCTGTCGGACGTCAACAACACCGTCTCGGTTTCCTGGGCCGGAACCTATGTCAACGATTTCAGCGATCGCGGCCGCGTCAAGAAGGTCTATGTCCAGGGCGACGCGCCGTTCCGCAACGGCCCCGAGGATTTCAACCTGTGGTATGTGCGTAACGGCAGCGGCGGCATGGTGCCGCTCTCGGCCGTGTCGCAGACCAAATGGACCTACGGCTCGCCGCGCCTCGAGCGCTATAACGGCGTGCCGGCGGTGGAAATCCAGGGCGCGGCCGCGCCGGGCATCAGCTCGGGCGACGCCATGAACTATGCCGAGGAAATTCTCGCCAAGCTGCCGCAGGGCTTCGGCCATGAATGGACCGGCCTGAGCTTCCAGGAACGCCTGTCGGGCTCGCAGGCCCCGGCGCTTTACGCCATCTCGCTGCTGGTGGTGTTCCTGTCGCTGGCGGCGCTCTACGAGAGCTGGTCGGTGCCGTTCTCGGTCATCCTGGTGGTGCCGCTCGGCGTGTTCGGCGCCATCGTCGCCGCGACCATGGCCGGGCTGTCCAACGACGTCTATTTCCAGATCGGCCTGCTGACGACCATCGGATTGGCGGCGAAAAACGCCATCCTGATCGTCGAATTCGCCAAGGACCGGGCGGAGGCCGGCATGGACCTGCTCGAGGCGACGCTGCTCGCGGCGCAGCAGCGCCTCAGGCCGATCGTCATGACCTCGCTCGCCTTCATCCTCGGCGTCACGCCGCTGGCGATCAGCAACGGCGCCGGCTCGGGCAGCCAGAACGCCATCGGCATCGGCGTGATCGGCGGCATGATCGCGGCAACGACGCTCGGCATCTTCTTCGTGCCGTTGTTCTTCATCATCATCCGCCGCTTCTCCAGCCGTCGCGGCGGCAGCGCCACGCCCGCCTCCACGTGAGGAAGCGGCAGCCGGAGGCGAACAGGAAAGGGCCAGGCCATGGATATCGCCGACAAGCCAATCGATGAGGCGCGTGTCCCCTATCAACTGCCCTTCCCGCCCGATGCGCGTTCCGAGATCATCCTGCCCGACGTGTTCGGGCCGGATGAGCGCCTGTGGGTTCCGCAGGCCGAGGGCGTGCATTTCAAGCCGCTATGCCTGAACACCACGCAGGGCTACTACATCAACCTGCTGCGCGTGCGCAAAAGCGGCGTGCTGTCGCGCCACCGCCATGCCGGGCCGGTGCATGCCCAGGTCATGAAGGGCAAATGGTACTATCTCGAGCATGACTGGGTTGCCGAGGCCGGCAGCTACATCATGGAGGCGCCCGGCGAGACCCACACGCTGGTCGTGCCCGACGGCGTCGACGAGATGATCACCTGGTTCCACGTCACCGGCGGCTATGTCTATGTCGATCCCCATGGCAAGGCGGTCGGCTACGAGGATGTCTTCACCAAGATCGACCGGACGCGCGAGCATTACCTCGCACAAGGCTTCGGCGAGGACGTCGTGCAGCGCCTGATCCGCTAGGCGAGCAGGCACGACCAACATCGGAGGGAACCGCCATGCTGACGCTTTGGGGCCGCGCCAATTCCATCAACGTGCAGAAGGTCGTGTGGTGCCTGGAGGAGTTGGCGCTCCCCTATGAGCGCATCGAGGCCGGCCTTGCCTACGGCATCAACCACACGCCGGCATATCTGGCGATGAACCCGAACGGCCTCGTCCCCGTGCTCAAGGACGGCGATCTGGTAATGTGGGAATCGAACGCGACCGTGCGCTATCTCGCGGCCGCCTACGATGCCGGCGGCCTGTGGCCTGAGGATGCCCGGCAGCGCGCTCTCGCCGACCGCTGGTGCGACTGGCAGCTCAGCGTGTTCAACCCGGCCTTCGGCCCCGCCTTCCATGGTCTCGTTCGCTCGCCCGGCTCGCGCCCGACCGCCGAGATCGCCGCCTCCCATGCCAGGACCGAGGCGGCGATGCGAATTCTCGACGAGCACCTCGCCGACCGCGCCTTCCTCGCCGGCGACCGCCTGAGTTTCGGCGATGTCGTGCTCGGCTCCAGCGTGCATCGCTGGCTGCACATGCCGGTCGAACGCCAGCCGACGCCGCATGCGCGCCGCTGGTACGACGCGCTTGCCGCACGGCCCGCAACGGAGAAGGCGTTCCTGCTGCCGCTCGATTGAAGGCGGCATCGGACCCGTCGACGGCCTTTTCGCGCCCTTTCCCGCAATAGATGTGGATTGCTGTGCGAGACCGTAAAAAAGGCGAATTTGGAGTTTGCAGCAGCCGTTGCGGTGTTATCCTCCCGGAACGTGAATCGGAAGACGAGATTCGCTACGGGTGGGCTATCGCCGATGGGTTCGGATGACGTAACGCAACATGGAGCGCTGCCGCTGATGGTGTCACGGCGATCCGAAATCAGCGATGCCGGCCTTGATATCGCCCCCGGCGATCCGGTCGATATCGTCGTGGTCGCCGGCGCGGTCAAATGGTTCGACGTTGTCAAGGGTTATGGCTTCATCGTGCCCGATGGCGGTGGCGCCGATGTGCTGCTGCACGTCACGGTGCTGCGCCGCGACGGCTTCCAGACCGCGCATGAAGGCGCCCGGATCGTGTGCGAGGCGCTCGAGCGCTCGCGCGGCCTGCAAGCCTTCCGCATCCTGTCCATGGATGACAGCAAGGCGGTGCATCCCTCGCAGGCGCCCTCGCGCACCAACCTCACCGTCACGCCGACCAGCGGCCTCGAGCAGGCGACGGTGAAGTGGTTCAACCGGCTGCGCGGCTTCGGCTTCCTGACCCAGGGCGAAGGCAAGCCCGACATTTTCGTGCATATGGAAACCCTGCGCCGCTACGGTTTGGCGGAACTCAAGCCCGGTGATACAGTGCTGGTGCGTTATGGGCCCGGCGTGAAGGGCCTGATGGCGGCCGAGGTCCGGCCGCTCGGCGGCGACAAGTTGCCGTCGTCACACTGATCCGCGCGAGCCGCGCCCGAGCACAATCATGGCCAAGAAGATCGACAAGCCCGAAGGCCGCCAGAACGGCCGTATCACGGTTGCCATTTTCGTGACCGTGCTGGTGCTGCTGACCGGTTTCGCCCTCTTCACCAATCTGGCGCATTGGCCGTTCGGCGAAAGCAGCGCCAAGCCGGCCGCCTCCGGCATGGAAATGCTCACGCTGGTCACGGCCAGCGGCGAGCACGCCTTCCAGGTCGAGGTCATGAGGAGCGACGCCGATCGCGCCCGCGGCCTGATGGAGCGCCGCTTCATGCCGGCCGACCGGGGCATGCTGTTCGATTTCGAGGACGATGAGCCGGTCTCGATGTGGATGAAGAACACCTATATCCCGCTCGACATGGTGTTCATCGACCGCAAGGGCATCGTGCGCAACATCGCTGCCAATACCGAACCGCTCTCCGAGCATACCGTGTCGTCGGAAGGCCCGGTGCGCGCCGTGCTGGAGATCAATGCCGGCACATCCGCGAAGATCGGCCTGAAGCCGGGCGACAAGGTTCGCAACGGCATGTTCCGGAATTGACCATGCTGCCCTGCCAGCGCGCGGCTTTCGATATCCCCGCCGACATCGCCTACCTGAACGGTGCCGCCTTCTCGCCGATCCCGACCAGCGTCCGCCTCGCCGGCGAGGCCGGCATCGGACTCAAGGTCGCGCCGTGGCGCATCCATTGGCCGCCGAACGTGGCGCTTGTCGAGGAGGCGCGCGCGCTCGTCGCCTCGCTCGTCAATGCAACCGCCGATGATATCGCCATTGGTGGCGCGGCGAGCCACGGCGTCGCCACCGCCTGCGCCAATCTCTCCGCCAAACCGGGCGAGCGCGTGCTGGTGCTCGAGGCCGAGCACGCCTCGCTGGCGCTCGGCATGGCCCGTTTCGCCGCGGAACACGGCGCCGTGCTCGAGACCATCGACCGCCCGGCCGACCGCGACTATACCGCCACCGTGCTGGCGGCGATCGAGCGGCCGGGCGCGGCCCGCGTCGCGGTTGCCGGCCTGTCGCCCTCGCACTGGAGCGACGGCACCGCCATCGACATGCAGCCCGTCGCGACCGCGCTGCGCCGGCAGGGTTCGGCGCTGATCCTCGATGCCACGCAGGCGGCCGGCGTCACCGCGCTCGACGTCCAGGCGCTCGATCCCGATTTCATGCTGATGCCGAGCTATAAATGGCTGCTCGGACCGTATGGCCTCGCCTTCCTGTATGTGGCGGCGCACCATCATGCCGGCCGCCCGCTCGAGGAGCACGGCTCCAACCGCATCGCTTACGATTCCGCGCTCGCCGCCCCCGCCGCCAGCTTCGCCATGCTGCCCGGCGCGCGCCGCTTCGACCGTGGCGAGCGCGACGTGTTCATCACGCTGCCCATGGCCCATGCCGGCCTCAAGCTCGTCACGGGCTGGGGCCAGGAGGCCATCGCCGCGCGCCTGCGCATGCTCACCGACAGGCTGGCCGAGCGGCTGGAAGCGGCGGGGCTCACCGTCGCGCCGCGCCGGTTGCGCGTACCGCATATCCTCGGGCTGGCGCTGCCACCCGAACAGCGCGACGGGCTCGTCGCGGCGGCGGAAGCCGACAACATCTTCGTGACCATCCGGCAGGGCATGCTGCGCATCAGCCCCGGCGTCTACAACGACGAGGCCGATATCGACCGTTTCGCCAACTGGCTCGAGCGCTGGCTGGCGCGCCGCTAAATCTCGCTAAATCTATTGGCAAATCCTGTAGCGGTCGCTGCTGCCATGCTTCTCGAGGTCGAGATGCAGATGCGTGGCATGCGCGGCATCCGCCCCCGGCCCGAGCACGGTCGTGAACGCGCCGCAGGCCGCCATGCGCAGGCCGCGCACCAACGGCGCGTCCGCATTTGATTCGACGGAGATGCGCCGGCCATCGGCCAGGCCAAAACTCATCACGTCGATCGCCAGCCCACGCCCGTGCGAACTCGGCTTGGCGCCGGCGACATGGTTGCGCGGCCGGCATTCGAAGCCGCCGCCAACCGCGATGCTCTTGAGCGCGCTGCCGGTGGCGCCCTTGGTCAGCGGCGCCGCGACATCGCGCACGAACAGGCCGAAGGTCTCGGCCATCGCGCAGGCCACCAGCGGCTCGCCGGCGATCGTCACGCCGCCGACCGACTTAAGCTGCACCGGCTCGTCGATGCGGCAAGCATCGGTCGGCTCCTTGACGTCGCCGGGCTGCGCCACGATGCCTTGCGCCGCGAGCCTCTCGACGCACACCTCGCGCGGCGGCGCGACCGGCGCCGGCGCGCTGCCAAGCTCGGCCGGGCGCCGTGGCGGCAGCGGCGGGAAGCCGGCCGCCGCATCCCTGCCCGGCTCGACCGGCCAGCGCCGCGGTTCGACCGAAACCCAGCCATCGAACCGCGACGCCTTGGCCTTGGCCTTGCGCTGACGTGACGCGGCCTCGGCAACGCTGGTGACGGCCAGCACCACGGCCAGCGCCAGCGCGAGCGCCGCCATGCCGGCCCATCCGGCTTCGGATTCGCGTGTTGAAGGATGTGCCCGCAAAACCTGTCGCTGCTCCCGGTTCGCCGTCCCGACCGGTCCGACAGTGGCGTTCACGTATCGAAACTTCCGGCCGGCGCAGGTTGTTCCCCATGGCGCGCCCGAAGTGACGGGCGCAACTGGCCGGGCTCGCCGGCGCGCGCAGGCGCTGGAGCGGCGCTACGCCAAGACGCAACGATAACTGAGCGGTCCTATCACGCTGTCTTCTCGAACAGCTCGCGCCCGATCAGCATGCGGCGGATTTCGCTGGTGCCGGCGCCGATCTCGTACAGCTTGGCGTCGCGCAGCAGGCGGCCGGTCGGGTAATCGTTGATGTAGCCGTTGCCGCCGAGAAGCTGGATGGCGTCGAGCGCCATCTGCGTCGCCTTCTCGGCCGTGATCAGGATGGCGCCGGCCGAATCCTCGCGCGTCGTCTCGCCCCGGTCGCAGGCTTTCGCCACCGCATAGACATAGGCCTTGCAGGCGTTCATCGTGACATACATGTCGGCGATCTTGCCCTGCACGAGCTGGAAGCTGCCGATCGGCTGGCCGAACTGCTTGCGCTCGTGCACATAGGGCATCACCGCATCCATGCAGGCCTGCATGATGCCGAGCGAACCGGCCGCCAGCACGGCGCGCTCGTAATCGAGCCCGGACATCAGCACGTTGACGCCCTTGCCGACCGTGCCCATCACGTTTTCCTCGGGCACCTCGCAATCCTCGAACAGCAATTCGCAGGTGTCGGAGCCGCGCATGCCGAGCTTGTCGAGCTTCTGGTGGGTCGAGAACCCCTTCATGCCCTTCTCGATCAGGAAGGCGGTGATGCCGCGCGGCCCGGCCGCCGGATCGGTCTTGGCATAGACCACCAGCGTCTCGGCGACGGGACCGTTGGTGATCCACATCTTGTTGCCGTTGAGATGATAGCGGTCGCCCTTTTTGTCGGCGCGCGTGCGCATCGAGACCACATCCGAGCCCGAACCTGGCTCCGACATGGCAAGCGCCCCGACATGCTCGCCTGAAATCAGCTTCGGCAGATATTTCTTCTTTTGCGCGGCCGTGCCGTTGCGGCGGATCTGGTTGACGCACAGGTTGGAATGCGCGCCGTAGCTCAGGCCGACGGAGGCCGAGGCGCGGCTGATCTCCTCCATGGCGATGCAATGCTCGAGATAGCCCAGGCCCGAACCGCCATATTCTTCCTCGACCGTGATGCCATGCAGGCCGAGCGCGCCGATCCTGGGCCAGAGATCGCGCGGGAACTGGTTCGTCCGGTCGATCTCGGCGGCGCGCGGCGCGATCTCCGCACTGGCGAAATCGCTGGTCAGGTCGCGAATCTGGTCGGCGGTGTCGCCGAGATCGAAATTGAACGCGCGCGCGGCGTTGGCGAGCATGAATATCCTCCCGAGCAGCCCCGGTGGGGCTCCCGGTTATAGGATATCCGCTAGAGCGGCGCCATGGCGAGAGCGGTCATCGAATCGATACCATTGTCGATCGGCGCGTCGATCCTCGGCCGATGGCTCTTCGGCATGTCCATGAAGGCGAGCCACTGCTGCTGCGTGCCGTTGAAGGTGTTGCGATCGACATTGCCGGCAATGCCGGGGATGCGCCCGGTGGTGGTATACTGCCACAACGCCCAGCGCCGGTCGTCGTAGCGCTCCTTCGGGTCGGCCGCGGTCGAGCGCACCCAGAACGGGTAATCCTCGAAATGGCCGCCGGCCAGCACTTCCTGGTTGAAGGTGATGTCGGTGTAGATGATCGGCCGCTTGCCGGTATGGCGCTCGAGATGCTTCAGCATGATCGCCATCTTTTTCCGCGCCAGTTCCGGGCTGATCTTGCCCGGGCAATTGCGCGATTGCGGGTTCCACTCGACATCGAGCACCGGCGGCAGCGCATCCGGATCATTGGGGATATGCTTCTCGAACCAGGCCGCCTGCTCGATGGCTGGCCGGCACCAGAACACGAAATGGTAGGCGCCACGCGAGACGCCGGCCGCCTTGGCGCCGGCCCAGTTCTCCTCGAAACGCTCGTCGACGTGATCGCCGCCTTCCGTCGCCTTGATGAAGGCGAACTTGACGCCGGAGCGCTTGACGGCCTGCCAATCGATATCGCCCTGCCATTTCGACACGTCGATGCCGTGGATCGGATAGCGCTTGGCATGGGCCACGCCCGGATGGGGCTTCGCATCGCCGACGACATGCGACACACGCATGGCGCTGCGCTTATGCGTGACCGGCTCGGTGACGGAACAGCCGCCGAGCGTGAAAGACAAAGCCGCTGCCCCCGCAAACAGGGGCAGGAAGGACCGGAACGACGGGCGCGAAAGCTGCGACATACCGATTCAATTGGCCTGAAATCGATAAGAGAGCTTTAATCGACAAGGTAAACACGTCAAGCAATGTTGCGCGGCGTAGTGGACGCTGCGGTGGAGCGCTCTGGCGCGGCTCCAAAACGCCATGCCGAGGGGGAAATCGCCAACGCCATCAGCATGGCGCGCTTCACAGAAATGCCGGGTTTTCCGCGCCTGATGCGGCAATCAACCTGAAAAGGAGGCGTTTATGTCCCTGTCTCTCGGACTTCTGCTCCTGATCGGCCTGTCATACATTGCCGCCTGGCGCATCGCCTCATAGGCGGCCCGCATCGCGACGAGCCGTTTTAGTCGCGTTCCGGCCCCGCGAGTTCGGCCGTGCCGATCACGCGTGAGGGGCGCTGCCTGATCTGCTGCAGGAAATAGCTGTGCTGATCGGGCGCGAGTTGCAGCGAGCGGTAATAGCCGGGCTCCGCCATATCCCGCCGCGCCCCGCAATAGGGGCAGCCGATACTGCGGCCAGGCTGCGTGTTACGCGCTCCCACGAAGCGCGATAGCCTGAACGGTTTCTCACACGCTTCGCACAGCAATATCATGCACTACCCTTCCCTGTGGTCCTGAAGAGGCGCGAAAGGCCACGCCTTCGCTCGCCGGCTGACATCGCCCTGCCCGGCATCGGGGAGCAATCTCACCACACGGAAACGAATGCTCGTCGCACGGGTTCCGCAACAATTCGCGGAGGCTGCGCGGGAACGAACCGCCACGAAGCCGGTTTCCATTCCACATCACCGCACGAGGCAGAAAATCACATGTTCATGCGCATCTTGTTGGTTCTGGCGACGCTCGCCTTCGCCGCGGCACCGGCCTGGGCGCAGCAGCCGCCGGAGGTCGCTGCCTGCAAGGCCTCCGCCGTCATCGCCCTGCAAAAGACGTCGCCGGAGATCAAGGAGGTCATTCTCGACCTCGACGGCCTGATGATCGCGCAGGCCGATACGAAAATCGAGGATACGCCGGTCAAGACGATCATCTACGGCGACGCCTACCTGAAGACCGACAAGACCGACAAGCCGCGCCAGATGCTGTGCATCATCGGCGAAAAGGGCAAGGTTCTCCTGACCTTCTTCACAAAAGGCTGACAGGCCAACAGGCGGCGTTGCAAACGCCCCAGCTAATCCTCGAATTTGCGATACGCACCCTTGCCTTGGCACTGGCGATTTGCTATCCGACCGGCCTCGCCGCGTTGCGTTGGGCGAGGCTTTTTGTGTGCGGTCATGGCGGAATTGGTAGACGCACTACCTTGAGGTGGTAGCGGGGAGACCCGTGGAGGTTCGAGTCCTCTTGACCGCACCAAAATCGAATTCGAAAAGCCCGCCAACATGTTGGCGGGCTTTCGTATTTTGATTTGCTCAGCCGTTGCGCCGGCCCGCGTGCAACGCTCTTTTCTGCGTCCGTTACGCCGGAATATCCTCCAGCACGGCCTCGGCGACGGAGTTGCCGGACGGGCGGCGCAGCATATCGGTGATCTCGACGGCGATCTTGCTGCCATTGACCACCAGCACGCCGCGCGCGATCGGCATGTCGTTGGCGAGAATCTCGACCTCGTCGCCATCGGTGGCGTCGAGCGTGATCACCGCGCCGCGTCCCATGCGCAGAATCTGGTGGATCGGCATCCGGCAACGGCCCAGAACGATCGAGACATCAAGGGAAATCTTGTCGAGCGGCCCCACGCGTGCTTCTCCTCAAGGCGTCCGAATCTGGACAGGTGCCGGAGGGCACCGTGAACCGGCCAGCCTTACGGCAAACCTTTCACGATATGGTCAATGCGGAGTTAATGTGCGTCAGGCGCTGCACCCGAAAATGCTGAAACCGGCCGGCGAGCCGCCGGTCGAATGGCGCCTCGCCAGCGGGCTGACGCCCTATGACGAGGCCGTTGCCTTCATGGAGGCCCGCGCCGAGGCGATCGCGGCCGGCGAGGCGGACGAATGCGTCTGGCTCGTCGAGCATCCGCCAATCTACACCGCCGGCACCTCGGCCCGCGATGCCGACCTGCGCGAGGCGCGCTTTCCCGTGTATCACACCGGACGCGGCGGCCAGTTCACCTATCACGGCCCCGGCCAGCGCGTCGTCTATGTGATGCTCGACCTCAAGAAGCGCGAACCAGATGTGCGCGCCTTCGTCGCTGCGCTGGAGAACTGGCTGATCGCCACGCTGGCCGCCTTCAACGTGCACGGCGAGCAGCGCGAGGACCGCGTCGGCGTCTGGGTGCGCCGGCCGGAGAAAGCCGCCGGCGCCGAGGACAAGATCGCCGCCATCGGCATCCGCGTGCGGCGCTGGGTGACGTTCCACGGCATCGCGCTCAATGTCGAGCCCGACCTGTCGCATTTCGGCGGCATCGTGCCATGCGGCGTCGGCAATGCCGATTTCGGCGTCACCAGCCTGGTCGATCTCGGCCTGCCAGTGACCATGGACGATGCCGACGCCGCGCTGCGCCAGAATTTCGAGCTGATTTTCGGCCCGACTGTCTGAGCGTCATCGGCTGGTTCCGGGTGTGAGCCGGCCCGATGCAAACCGGAGCGCCTTTCCGATCGGGATCGGCCGGTCAAGCCGGCCGATGACGGCGGCGGTGATAGCAATAACATTTCAACCGTCATGGGCCGGCTTGACCGGCCGATCCCGATCCGATGTATGCGACGGTTGCAGTTGAAAACCGGCTCAACGCTTCGCCCCCCTTATCCGTGCAACCTGCCTTTGGGTCGGGCCGCGTGCGCCGTAAACGGCCGGGAATTCGGCTACGCCCTGCCCCTACACTGTCGGCCGGATCGCAAACTCCACCGGCAGGCCGGCTTCCTCGCAGGGCGCTTCCTCGATCCGCTCCACGGCGGCAAAGCGCGGGCCGCACCGGCAGGCGGCAATCATCGTCGCAATCGTCGCGTCATCGCCGGCCACCACCGCCTCGACCGAGCCATCGGCCCGGTTGCGGACCCAGCCGCCAAGGCCGATCCGGCGCGCCTCGTCGGCCACGAAGGCGCGGTAGCCGACGCCCTGCACCCGGCCGAAAATCCTGAGACGCAGCGCCGGCATCGGCTCCTCTCCGTTGCGGATGGTCAGGCGAATTCCATGATCACGGCATCGACCGCCAGGCTGTCGCCCTCGCTCGCCTTGAGCGCCTTGATGGTGACGTCGCGCTCGGCGCGCAGCACGTTCTCCATCTTCATGGCCTCGACCACCGCCAGCGTCTCGCCGGCCTTGATCTCCTGGCCCTCGCTGACGGCGATCGCCTTGACCAGTCCCGGCATCGGGCACAGCAGCAGCCGCGAGGTGTCGGCCGGCTTCTTCTCCAGCATCAGCCCGGCCAGTTCCGCCTCGCGCGCCGTGTAGACGCGCGCCTTGCTGGCGAAGCCGGCATGGCGCAGCGCATAGCCGTTGAGGATCGGCGTGACCTGCACCGCGATGTCGCGGCCGTTGACGATGCCCTGCCACACCGGCTCGCCCGGCTTCCAGTTCGACACGGTCTTGATCGAATGCCGGTTGCCGGCAAAGGCGATCGCCGTCTCGTAGAGCGCGCCGTGATCGACATCGCCCGACACCGTCGCGGCATAGTGCTTGGCGCCCAGCACCGCCACGCGGTCGCGCGTGAAGGAGAAGCGCCCGGAACTGCTGCCCTGGTCGCTGATCTGGCGCTTGCGCAGGTTGTGCAGGTGGTCGACGGCGATCGCCACCGCCGCCATGTGCAGCGCCGCCTCGCCATCGGGTTCCGGCGGCACGAACCCGTCGGGAAATTCCTCGGCGATGAAGCCGGTCGAGAGCTTGCCCGCCTGCCAGCGCGGATGCGCCATCAGCGCCGACAGGAAGGGAATGTTGTGGCGGATGCCCTCGATCACGAAAGCGTCGAGCGCCTTGGCCTGCGCCGCGATCGCGGTGGCGCGGTTGCCGGCATGAGTGACGAGCTTGGCGATCATCGGATCGTAATAGATCGAGATCTCGCCGCCCTCCTCGACGCCGGTATCGTTGCGGACCGTCGCTTCGCCCGCCCTGCCCTCGGCCGGCGGCCGGTAGCGCGTCAGCCGGCCGGTCGAGGGCAGGAAGCTGCGCGTCGGGTCCTCGGCATAGACACGCGATTCGACCGCCCAGCCGGTCAGCTTCACGTCCTGCTGGCGCAGCGCCAGCTTCTCGCCGGCCGCGACCCGGATCATCTGCTCGACAAGGTCGATGCCGGTGATCATTTCCGTCACCGGATGCTCGACTTGCAGGCGCGTGTTCATCTCGAGGAAGAAGAAGCTGCGGTCCTGCCCCGCGACGAACTCGACCGTGCCGGCGCTGTCGTAGTTCACCGCCTTGGCGAGCGCGACGGCCTGCTCGCCCATCTTCTTGCGCGTCGCCTCGTCGAGCAGCGGGCTCGGCGCTTCCTCGATCACCTTCTGATTGCGGCGCTGGATCGAGCATTCGCGCTCGCCGAGATAGATGACGTGGCCGTGCTTGTCGCCGAGCACCTGGATTTCGATATGGCGCGGATTGACGATGAATTTCTCGACGAATACGCGATCATCGCCGAAGGACGAGGCGGCCTCCGACTTGGCGCGCGCAAAGCCCTCCGCCACTTCGCCGGCGCTGTGGGCGATGCGCATGCCCTTGCCGCCGCCGCCGGCCGAGGCCTTGATCATCACCGGATAGCCGATCTCGTCGGCGATGGTCACGGCATGCTCCGGGCTCTCGATCACGCCAAGAAATCCCGGCACGGTCGAGACCTTGGCGGCGGCCGCCGCCTTTTTCGATTCGATCTTGTCGCCCATCGCGGCGATGGCGTGGCGGTTCGGCCCGATGAACGTGATGCCGGCTTCCTCCAGCGCCACGGCGAAAGCCTCGCGCTCGGACAGGAAACCGTAGCCCGGATGCACCGCCTCGGCGCCGGTCGCCTTGCAGGCGGCAATGATGCGTTCGATGACGAGATAGGATTCGGTCGCCGGCGGCGCGCCGATATGCACCGCCTCATCCGCCATCGCGACATGGACGGCGTCCTTATCCGCGTCGGAATAGACCGCGACAGTCGCAATCCCCATCCTGCGCGCCGTCTTGATGACGCGGCAGGCGATCTCGCCCCGGTTGGCGATCAGGATCTTCTTGAACATGCGGGCCTTCCTTTGCGTAGGTCCGCATGATCTAGCCCGGATTTCCGGCGAAGCAAATCATCTCAAGCCAGCAAATGCGTCCGGCTCGCACCCGGGCCGCTCGCCGATCACGCACCGCAACGCCGCATCGCCGCCATCAAGCGCGCCGGCGGCTCATGCGCATCGCGCCCGATCGCGCTCAGCAGCGCCGCCGCATTGGCGCTCGGCCGGTCACCGATGCAGCCGAGCAGCCAGTCGAGATCGCTCTCCGTGACACGGCCGGTCGGGCGCGATTGCCACAGCACGAAATCGGTGAGCGCTTCGATGAAGAAGGCGCCCCATCCCGGCATCCGCGCAGCCGGGCCGCGGTCGAGCGCCAGCAACGCCTCGGCCTCGGCGCGATCAGCAAGACCGCTCTCGAAGATGACGGACCGTATCTCGGCCATGTCATGCTTCGAAACGGCTTTCGACTGCAATACAGACGAAAAGATATCGCGCGATTTATCACTATGCATTTCAGACCCCGTTTGACGCCTTCAGGGCTCTTCGACCATTGTTATGCGTTAAGGGTTAGGTCAGACGTGTTTAGAAGCGCCTAATACGCTCAAGAGCACTGTTTTCAGCGTTAAAGCCCGGTCACGATCCATGGTTTCCGGCGCGATAACCAATTGACGAACCCTAGATGCTTTCATTTCTGCAAAGCCAGCTTTCGCCTGCTGATCCGGCGGCCCGGCAGGCCCAGATTACCGGCAGCGCGGGGAGCCTCCCGCAAAGCGAAAGGAACACGCCATGCCGCATTCCCCTGGCATCCACCACGTCACGGCCATCGCGCGCGATGCACAGGCCAACGTCGCCTTCTACACCGACGTGCTTGGGCTGCGCATGGTCAAGAAGACCGTCAATTACGACGATCCGGCCACTTATCACCTGTATTATGGCGATGAGGACGGCCATCCCGGCACGATTCTGACCTTCTTCCCATGGGCCAACATGCCGCTTGCCCGGCGTGGCGCCGGCGAGACGGGCGAGGTCGCCTTCATCATCCCGCCGGCCGCGGTGGCGTTCTGGCTCGACCGGCTGAGCGCGCTTCATGTGCCGCATGACGTGCCCGAGAAGCGCTTCGGCGAGACGCGCATTGCGTTGCGCGACCCTGACGGCATCCGGCTCGTGCTGGTGGCGCGCCCCGGCGCCGAGGCGCTGCCTGGACGGGCAGCGGCCGGCGTCGGTGCCGAACAGAGCATCCGCGGCTTTGCCGGCACCACGCTGGTGCTGGCGCGTCAGGGGCCGACGGCCCAGGTGCTGGAGATCGCCTTCGGCTGGCGCAAGACCGGCGAGGAGGGCCGCTTCCAGCGCTATGCCGCGCCGGATGGCGTGATCGGCAACCAGATCGACCTCGAACTGGCGGAAGATGCGCGACAGGCCGGCATGGGGCCGGGCAGCGTGCATCACGTCGCCTTCCGCGCCGCCGACGATGCAGCGCAGGCGGCGATGGCCGAGGCGCTGCGCGGTGTCGGCGTGCAGACCACCGAGCAGAAGGAGCGCAATTATTTCCGCTCCGTCTACTTCCGCGAGCCCGGCGGCGTGATCTTCGAGATCGCCACCGACGATCCGGGTTTCGCCATCGACGAAACCCGCGAAACGCTCGGGCAGAAGCTGATGCTGCCGCCCTGGCTCGAAGCCGAGCGTGGCCGCATCGAAGCGGCGCTGCCGACACTCGAGCGCTGAACGACCCCAAAAGCGGCGGCGCGCCAGAGACGCGCCGCCAAAGGAGGCGAGATGACCGACGCAATGACGAAGACTGAACCTGGTTTCCTGCACCATTTCGAGCCCGGCACCAATGCGGCCGGCGCGCCGCTCCTGCTGCTGCATGGCACCGGCGGCGACGAAAGCGACCTGCTGCCGCTGGGTCAGGCCATCGCGCCCGGCCGGGCGCTGCTGTCGCCGCGCGGCCGCGTGCTGGAGAACGGCATGCCGCGCTTCTTCCGCCGGCTGGCGGAAGGCGTTTTCGACGAGCAGGATCTCGTGGCGCAGGCCGGAGCGCTCGCCGGGTTCATCGCCGGGGCACGGACGCGTTACGGGCTGGCGGCGCCCATCGCGGTCGGCTTCTCCAATGGCGCCAATATCGCGGCGGCGCTGCTGCTACTGCATTCCGAAGCGCTCGCCGGCGCGGTGCTGATCAGGGCCATGCCGCCGTTGAGTCGCCCGCCGGAAGGCTCCGGCCTCGCCGGCAAGCGCGTGCTGTTGCTATCCGGCCGCGCCGATCCGATCGTACCGGCTGCGGCCGCCACGACGCTCGCGACGCAGTTGGCAGCGCACGGCGCCGAGGTGACCCACCAGGAACTGGCGGCCGGCCATGGCCTGACGGATGAGGATGTGCTGGCGGCAAGGGCGTTCCTGGCAGGCTGAGAGCCGGAGAGCCAATTCAGCGACTATCGGTAGGCCCCGGCTCAAGGCCGGGGCAAGACGTCAAAATAGACGCCCCCGTCTTGTGCCGGGCTTGACCCGGCACCCACCGGCAGCGGACCGGTCGCCGGTCAAGCCCGCCCCTCAAATCGCCTCTACGCCACTTCTTTCGCGGGCGCACCGGAGGCAACGCCCTCCTCCGCATCGGCGTTGCGGGCATAGCGGCGCGCCAGCACCGCGCACACCATGAGCTGCATCTGGTGGAAGATCATCAGCGGCAGCACGGTGATGCCGGCGCTGGCGCCGAACAGGATCGCCGCCATTGGCACGCCGGTGGCGAGCGATTTCTTCGAGCCGCAGAACACCACGGCGACCTCGTCCTCGCGCGCCAACCCCGTCGCGCGGCTCACATAGGTCGTGATCAGCAGCACGGCGGCGAGGATGACCGCGTTGACGCCGACCAGCACCAGCAATTGCTGCGGGCTGAACAGGTGCCAGATATCCTTCTCGATCGCCTGGCTGAACGCGACATAGACCGCGAGCAGGATCGAGCCCTTGTCGACGAACGACACCAGCTTCTTATGCGCGGTGATCCAGCCGCCGACCCAGCGCCGCAGCACCATGCCGACCACGAAGGGCAGCAGAATCTGCAACATGATGCGGCCGGCATCGCCGAGGCCGCCGCCGGCGCCCTCGCGATGCATCAGCAGCGACACCAGCGCCGGGGTGATGAACACGCCGGCAATGTTCGAGGCCGTCGCCGCGCCGACCGCCACCGCCACATTGCCGCGCGCGATCGAGGTGAAGGCGATCGAGGATTGCACGGTCGAGGGCAGGCAGCACACGAACAGCACGCCAAGCCACAGTTCCGGCGGCAGCAGCCACGGCATCGCCGCCTGGAACAGCAGGCAGATGATCGGGAACATGATGTAGGTATAGGCGAGGATCGAGGCATGCAGCACGGGCCGCTTCAGGCTGGCGACGACCGCCTCGACCGGCAGCCGGCCGCCATGCAGGAAGAACAGCACGACCAGCGCCAGCTTGCTGGCGATGTTGACCCAGTCGCCGGCCTGGCCGGTTGCCGGCAGGAGCGAAGCGACCGCCATCGTCGCCAGCAGCGACAGCACGAAATTGTCAGGCAGGAAGCGGCGCATCGGAACCCCTCGAACAGCAGCCCCTTATGCCGGAGTTGCTTCCGATCGGGAAGTGGCCGGACTATGGTGAGTGTCATCGCCAAACCCGATGACCAACGGTATTCGCATGCTCAATCCGCTCTGGCTGAGAACCTTCGTCACCGCCGCCGAATTGGTCAGCTTCACCCAGGCCGGCCGCCGCCTCGGCCTGACGCAATCGACGGTCAGCGATCATGTCGCGCGGCTTGAAGCGCAGCTCGGCCGCCGCCTGTTCGTGCGCGACACGCATTCGCTGGCGCTGACCAGCGACGGCGCCAGCCTGCTGATCCATGCCCGCCTGATCCTCGATGCCCATGCCCGCGCCGAATTGCAGTTCACCGGCCCGACCTTGCGCGGACATATCCGCCTCGGCACCTCGGACGACATGGCGCTCGGGCCGCTGCCGGTCGCGCTCGCGCGTTTCAAGCGGCTCTACCCGGAGGTCGATCTCGACCTGACCGTCGGCTTCACCGACATGCTGCGTCCGCTGCTCGATGCCGGCCAGCTCGACATCATCACCGGCAAGCGGCGCGAGGGCGAGCCGCAAGGCCAGACGCTCTATCGCGAGCCGCTCGTCTGGTTCGGCTATGAGGGCATGGTGCTCGATGACGGGCCGCTGCCGCTCGCCATGCTGGCCGAGCCGAGCATCACGCGCGCCCAGACGCTGGACGCACTCGCCCGCGCCGGGCGCAACTGGCGCATCACCTGCAACTCGTCCGGCTATACCGGCTGCGCGGCGGCTGTGCGCGCCGGGCTCGGCATCACCGCCCTGCCCGAGCAGATGCGCTTTGCCGGGCTCGTGCCATTGCGCGGCCTGCCGGCCCTGCCCGAGATCGAATATATCGCGCTGACCGCGCGCAATGCCGGCCGCCCGGTGCAGGCGCTGCTGAAAATCCTGCTCGAGAGCGACCTGTCGCAAGCGGGCCGCACCGCTTGGCGTTAGGCGCCGGTGCGCTGGCGGCGGCAGAATGATTTCCCCTCTCCCGCCTGCGGGAGAGGGTGCCGGCAGGCGGGTGAGGGCAAGAGCCAGCTACTCTCTCCTCATCCGTCTGCTGCGCAGACACCTTCTCCCGCAGGCGGGAGAAGGATTTCCCCTTCCACCGCGCCGCGCCCACCGCTACAGCTTGGCAATGGCACGACCGGCAACCCCCGCCATTCTGGGTGAAGATGGCAAATATCGCTGCCCCTGGCCGGGCACGGACCCGCTCTATCTCGCCTATCACGACACCGATTGGGGCGTGCCGGAGTTCGACGACCGCGCCCTGTTCGAGAAGCTGGTGCTCGACGGCTTCCAGGCCGGCCTGTCCTGGATCACCATCCTGCGCAAGCGCGACAATTTCCGCCGCGCCTTCGATGGCTTCGAGGCGGAAAAGATCGTGCGCTACGGGCCGGAGAAAATCGACGCGCTCCTCAACGATGCCGGCATCATCCGCAGCCGCGCCAAGATCGAGGCGGCCGTCTCGAGCGCGCGCGTCTATCTCGACATCATGGAGGGCCAGGGCTTCTCCAACTACCTGTGGGGCTTTCTCGACGGCCGCCCGATCCAGAACCAGTTCCGCACCACGGCCGAGGTGCCGACCGAAACGCCGCTGGCGCAAACCATCGCCAGGGACCTGAAGAAGCGCGGCTTCAAGTTCTGCGGCCCGGTCATTGTCTATGCCTTCATGGAAGCGGTCGGCATGGTCAACGACCACCTGACCGGCTGCTTCCGCCACGCCGAATGCGCGGAACTGGCGAAAACCCGCTAATGGCCAAGCCACCGCCACGCGCCTGGCAGCGCATGCTCTCGGGCCGGCGGCTCGACCTGCTCGACCCCTCGCCGCTCGATGTCGAGATCGCCGACATCGCCCATGGCCTCGCCCGCGTCGCGCGCTGGAACGGCCAGACCAATGGCCCGCACAGCTATTCCGTCGCCCAGCATTCCCTGCTCGTCGAGGCGGTCGCCAATCATCTCGTTCTCGAACTGCCGCCCGATGTCTGCCTCGCCGTGCTGCTGCACGATGCGGCCGAATATGTCATCGGCGACATCATCTCGCCGTTCAAGGCGGTGCTCGGCGATGCCTATAAGGGCGTCGAGAAGCGCATTCTCGGTGCGGTCATGCTGCGCTTCGGCCTGCCGGCGACGATGCGGCGCGACGTGGCCAGGCTCGCCAAGGATGCCGATATCATCGCTGCCCATTACGAGGCCAGGCTGCTCGCCGGCTTCAGCCCGGAAGAAACCGTGCGCTTCTTCGGCAAGCCGGTGGCGCTGCCGAAACCCGTGCTCGCCCTGCTGGAGCCGTGGCCGACCGAGACCGCCGAGCAGCGCTTCCTGGCCCGTTTCGAGGCGCTGGCCTCAAAAGCCGAGCCGCTCCCACAGCGGTAGCGTGATCAGCGAGACCGCGCCGCAAAAGGTCAGCGATACGCGCCGGTAGATCGCGTCGCTCGAGCGGTTGAAGATGTGCTGGCCGAGGAAAATCGGCACGAGATAGACCGGCAGCAGCACCAGCGCCGCGATCAGCACGTCCCGTGTCATCATGCCGTTCAGCCAGTAGCCAATGGCGTTGACCACGCCGAACAGGCCGAAATACGCGAAGATATTCGAGCGCACGCGCGCGGCGCGCGCCTGGCTGCCGAGCCAGAACAGCACGATGAGCGAGCCGCCAGTGCCGATCGCCCCGCTGACGAAGCCGCTGAGGCCGCCAATGCCCAGCACCGTCGGCGCCGTCGGCGTGGCGCGATAACGCCAGCCCGACACCATCACCACCACCATGAAGCCGATGAACAGGCTGATGCACCAGCGCACGATCACCGGATCGAGCCGCGTCAGGAAATACAGCCCGAGCGGAAAGGTGATCGACGAGGCGACCAGCAGCGGCAGCACCTCGCGCCAGTTGCAGTTGCGGAAATGCGGCGGCAGCATCGGCGTCGTGCAGATGAAATCGATCACGAACAGCAGCACGATGGCGAGCAGCGGCGAGTACAGCACGCTGACCAGCGGGATGAAGATCATGCCCGAGCCGAAGCCGCTGAAACCGCGCGAGGCGCCCGCGGCCAGCGTGATCATCACCACCCAGAGCGGACGCAGATCGCTGCCCGACACGATACCGCCGAGAACGCTGTGGAAATCCATGACTGGGAAACGCCTTTGCGCGCCGGCCGGCGCGTGGAACGGGAACCGCGACGCTGGAGCAAACCCGCGCGCGGGGCAAGGCCGCCGGCCACGACAAAAACGAATTGAATTCATTCCATCGGCAACGATATCGTGACGCACATGCCAGAGTGAATTTTATGGTGGGCCAAGTTCGCAACAGGCGAACTTGGTCTGGGAGCCGGTTTGGAGACCAGCTTGTCCTGCCTCCAGCTTTACGAGCCGATCAACACGCTCAAACCGGTCGCCGATGATGTCTTCATCGTCGACGGGCCGGAAATCCGCATGGCGGCGCTCGGTTTCGGCTTTCCGTTCACCACGCGGATGACGCTGATCCGCATGGCCGACGGCGGCCTGTGGGTGCATTCGCCGACGCCGCTCACCGAACCGCTGATCGAGCAGGTCACGGCGCTCGGCGAGCCGCGCTTCCTGATCGCGCCCAACCGGCTGCATTACTGGTGGGTCAGCCATTGGAAGGCGCGCTTCCCGCAAGCGCGCGCCTACGCGGCGCCCGGCGTGCGTCAATCGGCAAAGCGACGCTTCACCGCCTTCGACGCCGATCTTGGAGCCGAGGCGCCGGCGGAATGGGGCGGCGCCTTCACGCAATTCCTCGTGCCGGGGGCATGGCTGAGCGAGGTCGATTTCCTGCACCGGCCGAGCGGCACGCTGATCCTCACCGACCTGATCGAGAATTTCGAGCCTGCGCGCATCGCTTGCCGGCCGCTGCGGCTGCTGGTCCGGCTCGGCGGCGTCGCCGACCCAGACGGCAAGGCGCCGCATGATCTCGCCATCAACCTGCTGTTGCGCCGCAAGGAGGCCGGTGCCGCCATGCGCGCCATGCTGGCTGCCGACCCTGCGCGCATCATCCTCGCCCATGGCCGCTGGTACGAGCGCAATGCCGCCGGCGAATTGCGCCGCGCCTTCCGCTGCTTCGTCTGACTGGCAATTCGGTTTGAGCACAGCCGGCCGATGGCTTATGAAGGAGCCATGAGCGAATCCGCCCCCCCTTCCGTCACCGCCCTGCCCTTCGAGAAGGCGCTCGAAGAGCTGGAGCAGATCGTCAGCAAGCTCGAGCAGGGCAAGGTCTCGCTGGAGGAATCGATCGCGATCTACGAGCGCGGCGAGGCGCTCAAGGCGCGCTGCGAACAGTTGCTGAAAGAGGCCGAGATGCGCATCGAGAAGATCACGCTCTCCGCCGACGGCAAGCCAACCGGCACGACGCCGCTGGATGTCGGCTGAGCGAGAAAATCGCGCCAAACCAGCGCGATAGCGCACGAGTCGGATTCAATCTCGCAGGATGACGCCTGGGTGCCGGGTCAAGCCCGGCACAAGACGGCAGCGTTTCCCCGCGCGTCTTGCCCCGGCCTTGAGCCGGACCCCACCCCGCTCATGTCATTCCCGACGCGCGTCAGCGCGATCGGGAATCCAGAAGGCCACTCGCATCCCGGTTGCTGGATTCCCGCCTGCGCCGGAATGACACTGGCCGTCATGCTGCGTGCCCGATCAGGCCCGGCACAACACCTCTTTCACAGCGGCAGGTTGTCGTGCTTCTTCCACGGCATCTCGACCTGCTTGGCGCGCAGCATGTCGAGCGCGCGCGCAATGCGCCGGCGCGTCGAGCGGGGCCGGATCACCTCGTCGATATAGCCGCGCTCGGCCGCCGCGAAAGGCGACAGGAAACGGTCCTCATATTCCCTGGTGCGCGCCTCGATCTTGTCCTTGTCGCCGATATCCTTGCGGAAAATGATCTCGACCGCGCCCTTGGCGCCCATCACCGCGATCTGCGCCGTCGGCCAGGCATAGTTGATGTCGGCACCGATATGTTTCGATGCCATCACGTCATAGGCGCCGCCATAGGCCTTGCGCGTGATCACCGTGACCAGCGGCACCGTGCACTGGCTATAGGCGAACAGCAGCTTGGCGCCGTGCTTGATCAGCCCGCCATATTCCTGCGCCGTGCCCGGCAGGAAGCCTGGCACATCCTCGAAGGTCAGGATCGGGATTTCGAATGCGTTGCAGAAGCGCACGAAGCGCGCCGCCTTGCGCGAGGCATCCGAATCAAGCACGCCGGCCAGCACCATCGGCTGGTTGGCGACGACGCCGACCGTGCGCCCCTCGACGCGCCCGAAGCCGGTGACGATGTTCTGGGCGAATTTCTCGGAAATCTCAAAGAAATCAGCCTCGTCCACCACCTTCAGGATCAGTTCCTTCATGTCGTAGGGTTTGTTGGCATTCTCCGGCACCAGCGTGTCGAGGCTCGGCTCGACCCGGTCCGGGTCGTCATAGCTCGGCCATTCCGGCACGCCGCTCTCGTTCGAGGACGGCAGGAAATCGATCAGCCGGCGGATTTGCAGCAGGCACTCGACATCATTGTCATAAGCGCCATCGGCCACCGACGACTTGACGGCGTGGATGCTGGCGCCGCCAAGCTCCTCCGCCGTCACGGTCTCGTTGGTGACGGTCTTCACGACATCCGGCCCGGTGACGAACATGTAGCTCGTATCGCGCACCATGAAGATGAAATCGGTCATTGCCGGCGAATACACGTCACCGCCGGCGCATGGCCCCATGATCACGGAAATCTGCGGGATCACGCCCGAGGCGATGACGTTGCGCTTGAACACCTCGGCGTAACCGGCGAGCGCTGCGACGCCTTCCTGGATGCGCGCTCCACCGGCATCGTAGAGTCCGATGATCGGCGCGCGCATTTTCAGCGCCATGTCCTGGATCTTGGTGATCTTCTCGGCATGGGCCTCGCTCAGCGAGCCGCCGAACACCGTGAAATCCTTGGCGAACACGAACACCACGCGGCCATTGACCTTGCCCCAGCCGGTGACCACGCCATCGCCGGGGATCTTGCTCTTCTCCATGCCGAATTCGGTCGAGCGGTGCTGCACGAACATGTCGAACTCCTCGAAGGAGTTCTCGTCGAGCAGCAATTCGATGCGCTCGCGCGCCGTCAGCTTGCCCTTGGCGTGCTGGGCGGCAATGCGCTTTTCGCCACCGCCGAGCCTGGCTTCCTCGCGGCGCGCTTCGAGCTTTTCGAGAATGTCTTTCATCGCGGACCGGGCCTTCGGAAGGAGTATTCTGACGGGTGGGATTTCCCTGATATCGCGAAGTTTCCGCGAGCGCCATCCATCCGGCGCCTTCGTATCTTACGCAAGCGCCAGATAGAGCGCCGCCGCCGCCAGCATCTCGCGCTCGCGGCGGGCGCGCGCGGCATCGGCTTCCGCGTCGGCGCCCCAGATTTCGCGCTGCGTATCGGCATCGAGTTCGGCGAGCGCGAAAGCCTCCTGCGGCGTCAGCCGGCGCTCGGCCACGGCCAGCGCCAGCAGCACCGAGCCGGTCAGCGTCGTCATGACATGCAGCGCGGCAAGAGCGGCCGGGTCGGCAATCGCATCGATCGCCGCGCGCACCGCTTGCAGCGACCGCGCCGGCTGCTCGACATAATTGATGCCGGCCGAGAGCATGAAGCGCGCGCCATAGCGCTCGGCCGCCCATGCCAGCACCGGGTCCCACAGTTCCTGCTGGCGCGCCACCAGCCGCTGCGGCTCCTCGGCACGATAGAACAGCAGGTCGGACCCGGCATATTTCGCCGCATCCGCCCGCACCTCGTCGAGGCGCTCGGCGACATGGTCGAGCGCCGCGTTGACGATGCGGGTCAGCGGCATCGCGGCCGGGTCGATCACCTCGGCCTGCGCCGCCCATTCCGCCGCCAGCAGATCGGCGGCAGCACGCACGCGCAACGCCAGCGGCTTGCGGGCCGGCGTGCGCGCCGGCCTGCCGTCGAGCAGCAGGTGGAAGCCCGCCTCCCCCTCGCCCGCCTCGGCGCGCGTGTAGAACCGCGTCGGCAGGTTCGGCTTGTCGCCGCGCGCCGCGCGCACCGGATCATAGGCGGCCGGATCGACGTTTTCGGGAAACCAGTCGTTACGCGGCATCGCGAAGCATCCCGGTCAGTTCGTCAAACCGGTCTATCACCGCATCTGCGCCGGCCGCCTCCAGCGCCGCGACCGGCTGGAAACCGTAGGACACCGCGATGGCGCGCGCGCCCGCCGCCTTGGCCATCTGCATGTCGAACACCGAATCGCCGACCATGCTCGTGCGATCGGGCGCCACGCCAAGCTCCTCGCAGGCGCCAAGGATCATCGCCGGATGCGGCTTCGATGGCCCGTCATCGGCGGTGCGGATGATCGCCATGCGGCGCGTCCAGCCCTCACGCTCGAGAATATAGTTGGCGCCGCGCCGCGACTTGCCGGTGGCGATGCCGAGCAGCACATCCTCGCGCGCCAGCAGCGCCTCGACCGTGTCCTTCACGCCCGGATAGAGCGGTTCGGTGTAGTTCGGGTCCTGGCGCTTTTCATGGAAGATGCGCTTGTAGCTTTCGGTGATGGCCGGCGCGAGATCGGCGCGCCTGGTCAACTCAGTGAGCGCGATCTCGAGGCTGAGCCCGACCACGGAGAGCCCGATCTCGCGGCCGGGGAACGCCACGCCATGCTCGGCGCAAGCTTCCGCCTGCGAATCGAGAATGATGCGCGCGCTGTCGACCAGCGTGCCGTCGACATCGAGGAGAACAAGTTTCGTCATCACCGCTCCGGCGCATCCTCGATCGGGTCATATTGTTTCGCGTCGAGCCCGAGCAGGTTCCACGATTGCTGCATATGGGCGGGCAGCGGCGCGGTGACGTCGAGCAGCTTGCCGGAAGGCAGCGGCAGCACGATGCGGCGCGCCATCAGGTGCAGCTTGTTCTGGATGCCGCCGGGAAACTCCCAATTGTCGATGTTGAAATATTTCGGATCGCCGACGATCGGATGCCCCATCTCGGCGGTGTGCACGCGCAATTGATGCGTGCGGCCGGTCACCGGGCGCAACGACAGCCAGCCGAGCTTTTCCGCGACGCGATCGACCACCGCGTAATAGGTCAGCGCGTGATCGGCGCCGGCGTCGCCATGCCTGGCGATATGCATCTTGTCGTTGCCGGTCGCCTCGTCCTGGCCCTTGACGAGATAGCTCGAAATCCGGCCCTGCTTCAGGCGCGGCACGCCGCGCACCAGCGCCCAGTAGATTTTCTTGGTCTCGCGCTCGCGGAACGCCTTGCCGAGATCGGCCGCAGCCTTGCGCGTGCGCGCCACCACCAGCACGCCGGACGTGTCGCGGTCGAGCCGGTGCACGAGGCGCGGAATATCGCCGCGCTGCGAGGCGAGCGCCGGCAACATGCCGTCAATATGGCGGTGGAGGCCGGAACCGCCCTGCACCGCCAGCCCGTGCGGCTTGTTGAACACGAATACGTCGCGGTCCTCGTAAAGCGTGATCGAGCGCAGGAAACTCGCGTCGTCGATGATCTCGCCCTTGCGCGCGCCCTTGCCGAGCATCGGCGCCGAGATGCCGCGCGCGGCGCCGGGCCTGTTCGGCGCGCCCGGTGCGGCACCTGCCGGCGTGGTCCCAAGCGGCGGAATGCGCACCGCCTGCCACTGCTCGAGCCTGGTGTCGGCCTTCACGCGGCCGCCATTGACGCGCACCTGGCCGGTGCGCAGTAGCTTTTGCAGGTGGCCGAAGGCAAGCTCCGGGAAATGCAGCTTGAACCAGCGGTCGAGCCGCATGCCGGCCTCGTCTTCCTCGACGGTGAGGCTGGTGACGCCGGGCTTGGGCGTGTGCTGGTCGGTAATGTCGGTCATGATCTGGGGCAAGTGTGGGCCTGGCACTGAAAAGTCAATCGTTTGCGGGAAGAAGGCAACTAGGCCCCGGCTCAAGGCCGGGGCAAGGCATACCCTTATGTCATTCCCGCGAAGGCGGGAATGACACTACACGCATTCAGCGGCTAACCGCCGCGCCGCTCCTTGCGCAGCTTTTCCCACCACTCGAGGCGCTTCCTGATCTCGCGTTCGAAGCCGCGCTCCGGAGGGTCGTAGAAACGCTGGCGACCAAGGCGCTCCGGCCAGTAATCCTGGCCCGAGAAAGCGTCGGGCGCGTCGTGATCATAGGCGTAATCGGCGCCGTAGCCTTCCGCCTTCATCAGCTTGGTCGGCGCGTTCAGCACGGTCTTGGGCGGCATCAGCGAGCCGCCTGCCTTGGCAGTGCGCAGCGCCGCGCCATAAGCCTTGTAGACCGCGTTCGATTTCGGCGCCGTGGCGAGATAGACCACGACCTGCGCCAGCGCCAGTTCACCCTCGGGCGAGCCGAGGAAATCATAGGCTTCCTTGGCGGCGAGCGCCACTTGCAGCGCCTGCGGATCGGCATTGCCGATATCCTCCGACGCCATGCGCACCAGGCGCCGGGCGAGGAATAGCGGGTCCTCCCCGGCATCGACCATGCGCGCGAAATAATACAGCGCGGCGTCGGGGTCCGAGCCGCGGATCGCCTTGTGCAGCGCCGAGATCAGGTTGTAATGGCCGTCCTGCGACTTGTCATAGACGGGCGCGCGCCGTTGCAGCACCGCCGTCAGCGCCGCCGTGTCGAATACCTCGCCGGGCTTGGCGGCGCGGCGCGCTTCCTCGGCCAGCGTCAGGGCCGCCCGACCGTCGCCATCGGCCATGGCGGCGAGCGCCAGCCGCGCGTCCTCGTCGAGCGGCAAGGCCGCGCCGTCAGCCTCCTCGGCGCGCTGGAACAGGCGCATGATCGCCGGCTCGTCGAGCGCGAGGAACGTCATGACGCGCGCCCGCGACAGCAGCGCCGCGTTGAGCGCGAAGGACGGGTTCTCGGTCGTCGCCCCGACCAGCGTGATGGTGCCGTCCTCCATCACCGGCAGGAAACTATCCTGCTGCGTGCGGTTGAAGCGGTGGATCTCGTCGACGAATAGAAGCGTGCCCTCGCCGATCGAACGCCGCCCGCGCGCCGCCTCGAACACCTTCTTCAGGTCGGCAATGCCGGAGAAGATCGCCGAGATCTGCTCGAAATGCAGCTTGGTCTCATGCGCCAGCAGCCGCGCCACGGTGGTCTTGCCGGTGCCGGGCGGGCCCCAGAAGATCAGCGAGCCGATGGTGCCGGAGGCGAGCAGCCGCCTCAGCGCGCCGTCGTCGCCCGTCAGGTGGTCCTGGCCGACGACATCCGCCAGCACGAGCGGGCGCAGGCGGTCGGCAAGCGGGCGCGGCGCTTCGCGCTCGAGCCCCGCACTGGTGAACAGATCGGACATTAGGCGACAATAACGCCTAGGCTTCGTGCAAGCCAGCCACTCAACCGTTCAGGATGGTCTGGATCACCTGGCCGCCACGGTCGATCTTCAGGCGCCAGCCCTGGAAGCGCTCCTTGACAAGGTTTTCGAGGCGCTTGGTCGAGACGAGCTTCACGCCGTTGATCTCGAGCAGCACGTCGCCCTTCTGGAAGCCGTAGCGCTGCGCGAAGGAATCGTCGGCGATGTCGGTGATCGCCACGCCCTGCTCGCTGGCATCGAGCGACATTTCCTCCGCCACCGCCGGCGACAGATTGACCACCGTCGCACCGGCGAGCGGATTGCGGCCCTTCAATACCAGCGTGTCGCGCGGCGGAACCTCGGGCGCCGCCTCGAGCTTGACCGGCACCACGAGACGCTTGCCGCCGCGCAGGATGCCGAGCGAGGCCGTGCCGCCGAGATGCTTGGTCGCCATGCGATAGCCGAAGGAATCGGGATCATCGACATTCTGCCCGTCAATCGACAGGATGACGTCGCTGCTCTTCAGGCCGGCCTCGGCCGCCGGGCTGCCCTTGACGACCGAGACGATCAGCGCCCCGGTCGGCCGGTCGAGGCCGAGCGCCTCCGCCATGTCGGCGCTGACCGCCTGCATGCGCGCGCCGAACCACGGCCGGCGCACCGACGTGCCGCCGCCGCGCGCGCTTTCCACCACCGTCTTGACCATGTTCACCGGAATGGCGAAGCCGATGCCCATATAGCCGCCGGATTTCGAGTAGATGGCGCTGTTGATGCCGACGAGCCGGCCCTTCATATCGACCAGCGCGCCGCCGGAATTGCCGGGATTGATCGCCGCATCGGTCTGGATGAAGAAGCGATAGTCGGAAATGCCGACCTGCGTGCGCGCGAGCGCCGAGACGATGCCCTGCGTCACCGTCTGGCCGACGCCGAACGGGTTGCCGATCGCGAGCACGATATCGCCGACCTCGAGCGTATCAGAATCGCCGAGCGGCAGGGTCGGCAGCTTGTCGGGCGCCTTGATGCGCAGCACGGCAAGATCGGTGCGCGGATCGCGCAGCACGATCTCCGCCTCGAATTCGCGCTTGTCGGAGAGGGCGACCTTGACCTCGGTCATGCCGTCGATGACGTGATAGTTGGTGACGACGATGCCGTCCGCCCCGACGATCACGCCAGAGCCGACCGATTTCGCCACCCGCTCGCGCGACGTGCCGCCCCTGCCCCCGCCGAAAAACTGCTCGAAGAACGGATCGTCCAGGAACGGATTGCGCACCTGCTCGCGGCGCGTGCCGTAAACATTGACCACCGCCGGCGCGCTCTCCTTGACCACCGGCGCGAAGGACAGCTTGAGTTCGGCCGCCGAGGACGGCACGCGCGACTCTTGCGCCCTGGCTGGTTGAGCAAGCGTCAGCACGATGACGGCAAGCGCCGAGCACAAGCCGATAAGCGGGCGGTTGAAGGGCATGCAGGCGAATCCGATAGCTGTCACAGTTGCCGGACTATACCCAGCCTGCGGTGCCAAATGAAGGCGGCCGCCAATTTATGGCTTCGGCGGCACCGTCCTCAGCCAGGCGACGATCGCATCGAGATCGCCATCGCTCATCTTCGCGTAATAGCCGAACCCCATTGGCGGCTTGAGCCGCTCGCCGTCCCGGCTGACGCCATGCGTGATGGCGCGCTTGATCTCCGCGTCGCTCCAGTTACCGAGCCCGGCCGCCTTGTCCGAGGTGATGTTGCGCGAGACCGAGGTGCCCCACGGCCCCGGAAATGCCTGCCCGCCCGCGCCGAGGCTGGTCTCGAACAGATGGCGCCCCTTGTCGAGCGGCGTGTGGCACTCCATGCAATGGGCGATCGTGCCGAGATAGGCGCCGCGCTTCACCTTGTCGCCAAGGCTGGCGGGATCCACCGGCTTCTCGGCGCCGGGCAGGATTTCCTGCGCCATCGCGACACGATACACCGGCGCCGGCACCTTGTTGCTGATCGGCTTGATGGTGCGCAGATAAGCGACGATGGCGTCGAGATCGGCCGGCGTCAGGATATTGTAATAGCCCGTCGGCATCAGCGGCGCGATGACGGTGCCATCCGGGCGCCGGGCGGTGAGCATCAGGGTCTTGATCTCGGCGTCGCTCCAGTTGCCGATGCCGGTCGCCTTGTCCTGCGTGATGTTCGGCGCCGTGACCTTGAACGGCGGCTCATCCCATGACAGCCCGCCCGAAAACGCCTTGTTGACGATATCGCCGGTCGGCCCCTTCGGCGTATGACAGTTCTGGCACGTCATCACCGTGTTGACGAGATAACTGCCGCGCGCGACCGGCGTCTCAGCCGCTGCCGCACCCGCCATCGCCGCCATCGCGACCGACAGCGCCAAGCCTACCAATTTTCGCATTGCGTTCCCTCCCAACCGGGAGGCGTCACGCTAGTCCTGCGCCATGTCCTTCGCAATGGTTCAGTTGGCGTAATCCAAGTGAACATCGCCGCCGGGCGCCCGCGCCCGAATCCACGCTGGAACAACCACCTGGCGTATTTTCCGGAATCGGTTTCTCCGGCTCCGCCCCAGCCCGGCCGGCGCAATGAAAAAGGCGGCCGAAGCCGCCTTTTGAAAGCATCGCGATGCGCCTGGGGTCAGGCGGCGGCATCCGCCGGAGCGTTGGCCGCCTCAGCAGCAACGCGCTCCCGGTCGGCCTTGCCCTTGGCGTCGACATCGCGCTCGACAAACTCGATCACCGCCATCGGCGCGTTGTCGCCGAAGCGGAAGCCGGCCTTGAGCACGCGCGTGTAACCGCCGTTGCGCTCCTTGTAGCGGGGGCCGAGCACATCGAACAGCTTCTTGACCACGTCCGGATCGCGCAACGTGGCGATCGCCTGGCGGCGGGCATGCAGGTCGCCGCGCTTGGCGAGCGTCACCAGCTTCTCGACGACGGGACGCAGGTCCTTCGCCTTCGGCAGCGTGGTCACGATCTGCTCATGCGTGATGAGCGCGGAGGACAGGTTGAGGAACAGTGCTTTGCGGTGCTCGACGCGGCGGTTGAATCGGCGGCCCCTGAAACCGTGACGCATGGCTAACTCCTTGATTGCGGCCGCCGTGCCAAGGTACGGCCGGGATTATCGCGGGTAGAGCGTTCCCCTACCCGCGCAATTTGCTCAGTAGTGTTCTTCGAAACGCTTGGCCAACTCTTCGATGTTCTCCGGCGGCCAACCGCTGACATCCATGCCGAGGTGCAGGCCCATTTGCGCCAGCACTTCCTTGATCTCATTGAGCGACTTGCGGCCGAAGTTCGGCGTGCGCAGCATCTCGGCTTCCGTCTTCTGGATCAGGTCGCCGATATAGACGATGTTGTCGTTCTTCAGGCAGTTGGCCGAACGCACCGACAGTTCGAGTTCGTCGACCTTCTTGAGCAGCGCCGGGTTGAAGGCGAGCTCCGGAATGGCCGGCGCCGTCTCCTCGCGCTTCGGCTCCTCGAAGTTGAGGAACACGTCGAGCTGGTCCTGCAGGATGCGCGCGGCATAGGCGACCGCGTCTTCCGGCGTGATCGAACCGTCGGTCTCGACCGCCATGGTCAGCTTGTCATAGTCGAGCACCTGGCCCGAGCGGGTGTTCTCGACGCGGTACGATACCTTGCGCACCGGCGAATACAGGCTGTCGACCGGGATCAGCCCGATCGGCGCATCCTCGGCGCGGTTGCGC
Organism: uncultured Alphaproteobacteria bacterium; assembly: GCA_937988775.1. GTDB lineage: Bacteria > Pseudomonadota > Alphaproteobacteria > Rhizobiales > Beijerinckiaceae > CALKHP01. The sequence goes on along the minus strand of CALKHP010000015.1, from coordinate 13,474 downwards.
TCGGCCGGCACGTAGCCCTTGCCGGTATCGACGGTGAATTCGATGCGGATCTCGGCGCCGTCATCGAGCGTGCACAGCGCCAGTTCCGGATTGAGCACCTCGATGTCGCCGACGACATTGATGTCGCCCGCCGTCACCGTGCCCGGCCCGGTCTTGCGCAGCGTCATGCGCTTCGGGCCGTCGCCCTGCATCTTGATGGCGATGTCCTTGACGTTGAGCACGATGTCGGTGACATCCTCGCGCACGCCGGGGATCGACGAGAATTCGTGCACCACGCCGTCGATCTGCATCGCGGTCACGGCGGCGCCTTGCAGCGACGACAGCAGGATGCGCCGGAGCGCATTGCCCAGCGTCAACCCGAAGCCGCGCTCCAGCGGCTCCGCGACGAGGGTCGCATTGCGCTTGGCATCGTCGCCACCGACGATCTCGAGCTTGGTCGGCTTGATCAGTTCTTGCCAGTTCTTCTGGATCACTTCGGCACCTTCAGGATCACGGTTGTCGCCAGGCTCCGAAAAAGGAGGAAGCGACCGAAAGGATGATTTGAATCAGAAAGTGAAAAGTCTTGGCTGAAAATCACACCCGGCGACGCTTGCGCGGCCGGCAACCATTGTGCGGGATCGTCGTCACGTCACGGATCGAGGTCACCTGGAAACCGGCGGCCTGCAGCGCGCGCAGCGCCGATTCACGCCCCGAGCCAGGCCCGGAAACCTCGACCTCGAGCGTGCGCATGCCATGCTCGGCCGCCTTGCGGGCGGCATCCTCGGCCGCGACCTGCGCCGCGTACGGCGTCGACTTGCGCGAGCCCTTGAACCCCATCGTGCCGGCCGAGGACCACGAAATCGTGTTGCCCTGCGCGTCGGTGATGGTGACCATGGTGTTATTGAACGAGGCGTTCACATGCGCGACGCCGGAAACGATGTTCTTGCGTTCGCGGCGCTTCACGCGCTGAGCTTCTTTTGCCATCTTGTCAAAAATCCTTCAGACGCGCCCGTCACGCCAGGCGCTGGGGATGCGTGGCCGCGCGCGGCGGCCACAGGTTTAGCGGAAAAGATTACTTCTTCTTGCCGGCGATCGCCTTCGGCTTGCCCTTGCGGGTGCGCGCATTGGTATGCGTGCGCTGGCCACGCACCGGCAGGCCACGGCGATGACGCAGGCCGCGATAGCAGCCAAGATCCATCAAGCGCTTGATGTTCATCGCGGTGTCGCGGCGCAGGTCGCCCTCGACGACGTAATCGCGATCGATCGTCTCGCGGATCGCGAGGATCTCGGCATCGGTCAACTGGTTGATGCGGCGATCGGCGGGGATGCCGACCTTCTCGCAAATCTCGGCCGACTTGTTCGGGCCGATGCCGTGAATGTAACGCAGCGCGATGACCACGCGCTTCTGGGTTGGCAAGTTTACGCCGGCGATACGAGCCACTGTCCATCTCCATTTAGGCCCCTCATGGGGGCGTTCAGAAAACCCGCGCCGGTGGAGCCCGGCCCTTGCGGGGTGCTTGCAACGCAAAACTCCGGAGGATCTTCGCGAGAAGACCTCCGGCGCGCGACGATGAAGCCGAAGCGCGCCCTATATAGGCTCGGGAGCGCCGCGTCAACCTTTTGTCAAGACATGATCGATCGCCGCCGTCACGGCATCGATCGGCTGCATGCCGTCAATCGTGCGCAACAGGCCATGTTTGCGGTAGTAAGGCGCCACCACCGCCGTATCGCGGTTATAGGCGGCAAGCCTGGTCTTGAAAACGTCCGGATCGTCATCCTTGCGCACCGGCTGGCCGTTGGCCTTGGCCTCGGCGGCGCGGGTCATGATGCGATCGATGAGCAACGACTGGTCGACTTCCAGTTCGATCACCGCGTCGAGCGCCAGTGCTTTCGAATCGAGCATGGTCGAAAGCGCCTCGGCCTGCGCCACGGTGCGCGGGAAACCATCGAGGATGAAACCGTTGCGCGCGTCGGGCTCGCCGATGCGGTCGGCGACGATGCCGATGACGATGTCGTCGGAAACGAGCCCCCCCGCCTCCATCACCGCCTTGGCCTTCAGCCCCACCGGGGTCTTGGCCTGCACGGCCGCCCGCAGCATGTCGCCGGTCGAAAGTTGCGGAATTCCGTATGTCTCGACCATCCTGGCCGCCTGCGTTCCCTTGCCCGCCCCCGGCGGCCCAAGCAAAATCAGCCTCATCTCTTCTTGCCCCTGAGCTTGGCCTTCTTGACGAGCCCTTCATACTGATGCGCCAGCAGATAGCCGTGAATCTGCGCAACGGTGTCCATGGTAACGCTGACCACGATCAGAAGCGAGGTTCCGCCGAAATAGAACGGCAGCGCAACGTAGGAGATCAGCATTTCCGGCAACAGGCAGACCAGCGCCAGATAGGCCGCGCCCAGCACCGTGATGCGGGTCAGCACCTGATCGATGAAGCTCGCCGTGCGCTCGCCGGGCCGGATGCCGGGGATGAAGCCGCCCTGCTTGCGCAGGTTGTCGGCCGTCTCGGTCGGGTTGAACACGATCGCGGTGTAGAAGAACGTGAAGAACACGATCAGCGCGGTATAGAGCGTCATGAACAGCGGCCGGCCCTGGCCGAGCGCGGCAGTCATCGTCTGCAGCCATTGCGGGCCGCTCGTGGCGTAGAACTGCGCGATCGTCGTCGGCAGCAGCAGCAGCGACGAGGCGAAGATCGGCGGGATCACGCCCGACATGTTGAGCTTGAGCGGCAGGAACGAGGTCTGCCCCTCGTAGACCTTGTTGCCGACCTGCCGCTTCGGATAATTGATCAGGATGCGGCGTTGCGCCCGCTCCATGAACACGATCACGGCGGTGACCGCGATCGCCATCACCAGCACGATGAGGATGACGCCGATCGAGATCGCGCCCTGGCGCGACAGTTCGAGCGTACCGGCGATCGCTGCCGGCAGTTCCGCGACGATGCCGGCGAAGATGATCAGCGAGGTGCCGTTGCCGATGCCGCGCGAGGTGATCTGCTCGCCGAGCCACATCAGGAACAGCGTGCCGCCGGTCAGCGTGATCACGGTCGAGATGCGGAAGAACATGCCCGGATCGTGCACGACATTGGGCGAGCCCTCGAGGCCGACCGCGATGCCGTAGGACTGGAACAGCGCCAGCACCACCGTCAGGTAGCGCGTGTACTGGTTGATGACCTGGCGGCCGGATTCGCCCTCTTTCTTGAGCGCCTCCAGCGTCGGGCTGACCGAGGTCATGAGCTGGATGATGATCGATGCCGAGATATACGGCATGATGTTCAGCGCGAAGATCGCCAGGCGCCCGGCGGCGCCGCCCGAGAACATGTTGAACATGCCCAGGATGCCGGTCTGCGCCTGCTTGAAGATGCCGGCGATCGCGTCCGGATTGATGCCGGGCAGCGGCACATAGGTGCCGAGCCGGTAGACGAGCAGCGCGCCCAGCGTGAACCAGATGCGTTTCTTGAGCTCGCTCGCCTTGGCGAAAGCTCCGAAATTGAGGTTCTGTGCAAGCTGTTCGGCAGCGGAAGCCATCTTGACGCCTATCGCAGCGCGACGCGGAAACCCGCGCCTCTATGAGGGGGAAGAAGTCTTCCACATAATCATGCCGCAGGCGTTTGACACCTGCGGCACGTTTTCTTGTTCACGCTTCGGCGGGAGCCTCGGCCGGCGCCAGGATCTTGACCGAGCCGCCCGCCTTCTCGACGGCCGCGACCGCGGTCTTCGAGGCGGCGAACACCTCGAAGGCGACCTTAGCCTTGAGTTCGCCGACGCCGAGGATCTTCACCCCGTCACGCTTGCGCGCGCAGATGCCGGCGGCGACCAGCGCATCGACCGTAATCGGCTGCGCGGCGTCGAGGTTCTTGGCGTCGATCGCGAGCTGGATGCGACCGACATTGACCTCGTTGAGGTCGCGGGCGTGGTGGTTGTGGAAGCCCCGCTTCGGCAGGCGGCGATGCAGCGGCATCTGGCCGCCCTCGAAGCCCTTGATCGCGACGCCCGAGCGCGACTTCTGGCCCTTGACGCCACGTCCGCCCGTCTTGCCCTTGCCGGAGCCGATGCCGCGGCCAACGCGCATGCGTTCCTTGACCGCGCCAGGATTGTCCCTGAGATCGGTGAGTTTCATGATGCTCTCCTCACTCTTCGACGACGCGCACCATGTGCGCAACCTTGGCGATCATGCCACGCACGGCAGGGGTGTCCTGCAGCACGGAGCGGCGACCAATCTTGTTCAGGCCGAGACCAACCAGGGTCTGGCGCTGCGCGACAGGCCGACGGATCGGGCTGCCGGTCTGTTCGACCGTGACGGTCTTGTTCGGTGTCTTGGCCATGTCACCCTCCCTCACGCGTCGCCGGAGGCATCGATATCGGCGATGCCCTGGCGGCGCGACTGCAGGGTCGAGACCTTGATGCCGCGACGGGCGGCCACCGAACGGGGGCTGTCCTCGGCCTTCAAGGCGTCGAATGTGGCGCGCACCATGTTGTAGGGGTTCGACGAGCCCATCGACTTGGCGACGACGTCGGCCATGCCGAGGCTCTCGAACACGGCGCGCATCGGACCACCGGCGATGATGCCGGTACCGGCCGGCGCCGAACGCAGCACGACCTTGCCGGCGCCGTGACGCCCGTTGACGTCATGATGCAGGGTGCGGCCCTCGCGCAGCGGCACGCGGATCAGGCCGCGCTTGGCGCTCTCGGTGGCCTTGCGGATCGCTTCCGGCACTTCGCGGGCCTTGCCGTGGCCGTAGCCGACGCGGCCCTTCTGGTCGCCGACGACGACCAGCGCGGCGAACGCCATGCGGCGGCCACCCTTCACGGTCTTCGCGACACGGTTGATATGCACGAGGCGATCGACGAACTCGTTGTCGCGCTCCTCACGGTCGCGACCGCGACCACCCTCTCGGGGTTCTCTTGCCATGCTTGGCTCCTACACTGGCGCGGCGCACCCGGCCGCTCGCTCGGCTATGTCTGTCGCTGTCGGTCGCAGAAAGCGGCACGCCAGAAACACGTCATGCCTGCCGGATATCTCCGGCAAGCATCTCTGTAAACCCGGTCAACGACGATTCCCGCCTGCGCGGGGACCGTCAGGGCTCAGAACTTCAGGCCCGCTTCACGCGCACCCTCGGCCAGCGCCTTGACGCGGCCGTGATAGATATACGAGCCGCGATCGAAGATCACGTCCTTGACGCCGGCCTTGATGGCGCGCTCGGCGACGAGCTTGCCGATCTCCTTGGCCGCATCGACATCGGCGCCGGTCTTCAGCTTCGCCTTCAGATCCTTCTCGATCGTCGAGGCGGCGGCGAGCGTCTTGCCGGCGGCGTCGTCGATGATCTGCGCATAGATCTGCTTCGAGGACCGGAACACCGACAGCCGCGCCTTGCCATAGGCGACGGCCTTGAGCGCGCGGCGCACGCGCGCCCGACGGCGGCTCTGCGCTGCAACATCGTTTGCCATGGTCTGCCCTTACTTCTTCTTGCCTTCCTTGCGGAAGATGAACTCGTTCTCGTATTTCACGCCCTTGCCCTTATAGGGCTCCGGCCTACGGAACTCGCGGATTTCGGCGGCCACCTGACCAACCTGCTGCTTGTCGATGCCGGCCACGACGATTTCCGTCGGCTTCGGCGTCGTGATCGTGATGCCCGCCGGGATCGCATAGTTCAGATCGTGGCTGTAGCCCAGCGAAAGCTGCAGGCTTTTGCCCTGCATCGCTGCCCTGTAGCCGACGCCGGTGATCTCGAGCTTCTTCTCGAAGCCCTTCGAAACGCCGGTGACGATGTTGTCGACCATGGCGCGGCTCATGCCCCAGGAGGAGCGGGCCTGCTTGCTTTCCGAGCGCGGGGCAAGGGTAATCACATTCCCCTCCGCCTTGACCTCGACCTCCTCGGGGATGGCGAAGGACAATTCGCCCTTCGGCCCCTTGGCGGTGATCGTCCGACCCTCGATGCGGGTCTGGACGCCTGCCGGAATATCCACCGGTTTCTTGCCGACTCGTGACATGTTTTTCGTTCCTCCGTCCGGCTTAGAAGACGGTGCAGAGCAATTCGCCGCCGACGTTGTTCTCGCGTGCATCGTGATCGGCCATGACGCCCTTCGGCGTCGAGACGATCGTGATGCCGAGACCATTCGCCACGCGCGGCATATTGCTCACCGACACATAGACCCGGCGGCCGGGCTTGGAGACGCGCGCAATCTTGCGGATCACCGGCTGGCCGTCGAAATATTTCAGCTCGATCTCGAACTCGGTCCGGCCATTGCCAAACTCGGTCGACGAATAGCCACGGATGTAGCCTTCCGTCTGCAGCACGTCGAGCACTCGGCCGCGCAGCTTGGAGCCCGGCGTCGAAACCTTCGACTTGCGGCGCATCTGAGCATTGCGGATGCGGGTGAGCATATCGCCCACTGGATCGTTCACAGCCATCCCGCCCTCCTTACCAGCTCGACTTCGTGAGGCCCGGAACGAGCCCCTTGTTACCGAGGTCGCGCATGGCGATACGGCTCATTTTCAGCTTGCGGTAAAAGCCGCGGGCACGGCCCGTGACTTCGCAACGGTTCCTGATGCGGTTCTTCGCCGAGTTGCGCGGCAGTTCCGCCAGCTTCAGCGTCGCCGCGAAACGCTCTTCGATCGAGACGTCACGGTCCTGTACGATTGCCTTCAACCGCGAGCGGCGGCCGGCATATTGCGCGACGAGCCGGGTGCGGTTCTTGTTCTTTTCGATCGAGCTTTTCTTCGCCATCGAAATAATCCTTCTGGTTTCCGCGTTTGAAACGGGCTGTTCAGGCCCGGCTCACTGCCGGAACGGGAAGTTGAAGAGCTTCAGAAGCGCACGCGCTTCATCATCGGTCTTCGCGGTGGTGCAGACGATCACGTCCATACCCCACACCGATTCCACCTTGTCGTAGTTGATCTCGGGGAAAACGATGTGTTCCTTGATGCCCATGGCATAGTTGCCGCGGCCATCGAAGCTCTTGGGATTGAGGCCCCGGAAGTCGCGGACGCGCGGCAGCGCGATCGTCACGAGACGGTCCAGGAACTCATACATGCGGGCGCGCCGCAATGTCACCTTGGTGCCGATCGGCATGTGCTCGCGCACCTTGAAGGTGGCGATGGCGCGCCGCGCCTTGGTGATGACCGGCTTCTGGCCGGCGATCAGCGCGAGATCAGCGGCGGCGACCGAGGCCTTCTTCGAATCGGCGGTCGATTCGCCGACGCCCATGTTCAGCACGATCTTGTCGAGCGCCGGGATCTGCATGGCGTTCTTGTAGCCGAACTGCTTCTGCATCTCGGGAACGATCACGTCCCGATAATGCTGGCGCAGCCGCGGCTCGTATTTGGTCGTATCAAGCATCGATCATCTCTCCCGAACGCTTGGCGACACGCACCTTGCGGCCGTCGTCGAGCGTCTTGAAGCCGACGCGGGTCGGCTTGCCGTCCTTCGGGTCGGCCAGCGCGAGGTTGGACAGATGGATGGCGGCTTCCTTGGAAACGATACCGCCTTCCTGGTTCTGGGTCTGGCGCTGGTGACGCTTCACGAGGTTGACGCCACGCACCACGGCGCGGGTCTCCTTCGGGCGCACTTCCAGCACCTCGCCGGACTTGCCGGCGTCACGACCGCTGAGAACGACGACCTTGTCGCCCTTCTTGATCTTGGCAGCCATTACAGCACCTCCGGCGCGAGCGAGATGATCTTCATGTGGTTCTTGCCACGCAATTCGCGCGGAACCGGTCCGAAGATACGCGTGCCCACCGGCTCCTTCTGGTTGTTGATCAGCACGGCCGCATTGCGGTCGAAGCGGATCACCGAACCATCGGCGCGGCGGATATCCTTGGCGGTGCGCACGACGACCGCCTTCATGACGTCGCCCTTCTTCACGCGACCGCGCGGAATGGCTTCCTTGATCGAAACGACGATGATGTCACCGACGCCCGCGTACTTCCGTTTGGAGCCGCCGAGCACCTTGATGCACATCACGCGGCGCGCGCCGGAATTGTCGGCTACGTCGAGATTTGTCTGCATCTGGATCATGAGACTGATCCTTCCTTTCTCTCAGATCGGTTTCCGGTCAGGCCTTCCTGCCGGACTACGCCTGAACCGGGAGCGAACCCCCGGCGGTTTGCGCCGCGAGCCTTATTAGGCTTTCGGCGCCGTTTCAACCACGACCCAGCGCTTGAGCCGGGAAAGTGGCTTGGTCTCTTCGATCTCGACCTGGTCGCCGACCTTGAACCCGTTCGCCTCGTCATGGGCGTGATAGTTCTTGGACCGGCGCACGGTCTTCTTGAAGAGCGGATGGGTGAAGCGCCGCTCGACCTTGACCACGATGGTCTTGTCCTGCTTGTCGCTGACGACGACGCCCTGGAGAACGCGTTTTGGCATGATCTTTCCCCTTACGCCTTGGCCGCTTCGGCGAGCTTCTGGCGCTGGATCGTCTTGATGCGCGCGATATCCTTGCGCACCTCGTCGATACGGCTGGTCCGCTCCAGCTGGCCGGTGGCCCGCTGGAAGCGCAGGTTGAACTGCTCCTTCTTGAGCTTCACAAGCTCGTCGGAGAGCTGGTCCTTGGTCAGAACCTTGAGGTCGCTGAGACGCTGTGTCGTTTTCATCCCGCTTGTCCTCACTCGGCAATGCGCTGCACGAAGCGCGTCTTGATCGGCAGCTTGGCAGCGGCCAGGTCGAGCGCCTCGCGGGCGAGATCGGCCGGCACGCCGCCGATCTCGAACATGATGCGGCCAGGCGCCACGCGGGCGGCCCAGAACTCGATCGCGCCCTTGCCCTTGCCCATGCGGACTTCGGTCGGCTTCTTCGAGACGGGCACGTCCGGGAACACGCGGATCCAGACGCGGCCGGCGCGCTTCATGTGGCGCGTCAGCGCACGGCGCGCGGCCTCGATCTGGCGCGCGGTCACGCGCTCCGGCTCGACGGCCTTGAGACCGAACTCGCCGAAAGCCAGCGTCACGCCGCCTTTCGATTCGCCCCGGATGCGGCCCTTGAACTGCTTCCGGAATTTGGTTTTCTTAGGTTGAAGCATCGTTCAGTCCTTTTCACGCCTCGCGGGGCTCGACCGCGCGGCGACCCTGCGAGCGACCGCCCTCGTCCGTCGCCTTGCGCTCGGACGCCATCGGGTCGTGCTCCAGGATTTCGCCCTTGAAGATCCAGACCTTGATGCCGTTCGTGCCATAGGCGGTGTGCGCGGTCGCCTCACCGTAATCCACATCCGCGCGCAGCGTATGCAGAGGCACGCGGCCTTCGCGATAACGCTCCGTACGGGCGATCTCGGCGCCGCCGAGACGGCCGGCGCAGATGATCTTGATGCCCTCGGCGCCAAGCCGCATCGCCGATTGCACGGCACGCTTCATGGCGCGGCGGAAGGCCACGCGACGCTCGAGCTGCTGCGCGATCGACTCGGCCACCAGCACGGCATCGACCTCGGGCTTGCGCACCTCAACGATATTGATCGCCACTTCCGAGTTCGTCATCTTGGCGACGGACTTGCGCAGCTTGTCGATATCGGCGCCCTTCTTGCCGATCACCACGCCGGGACGACCCGAGTGGATCGTGACGCGGCACTTCTTGTGCGGACGCTCGATGACGATCTTCGAGACTGCAGCCTGCTTGAGCTGCTTCATCAGGGCGGCGCGGATCGCGACATCCTCATGCAGCAAGCGGCCATATTCGCCACTATTGGCGTACCAACGGCTGTCCCACGTCCGGTTGATGCCGAGGCGCAGGCCGATCGGATTGACCTTCTGACCCATTATGCTCTCTCCTCGACCTGGCGGACGATGATGGTGAGGTTCGCGAACGGCTTCTCGACACGCGAAGCACGGCCGCGGGCGCGGGCATGAAACCGCTTCATGACGATGCCCTTGCCGACGAAGGCCTGCGCCACCACGAGATCGTCGACGTCGAGATCATGGTTGTTCTCGGCATTGGCGATGGCGCTTTCCAGCGTCTTCCTGACGTCCTTGGCAATCCGCTTGCGCGAGAATTCGAGGTCCGCCAGAGCGCTCGCAACCTTCTTGCCGCGAATGAGCTGCGCGACGAGGTTGAGCTTCTGCGGGCTGACGCGGATGTTACGCGTCACGGCCTTCGCCTCGTTATCCGGAAGCGCACGGGGCGTGGATGTCTGTCCCATGGCTTACTTCCTCTTCGCCTTCTTGTCGGCCGCATGGCCGTAGAAGGTGCGCGTCGGCGAGAACTCGCCAAACTTCATGCCGATCATCTCCTCGGAGACCGAAACGGGCACATGCTTGTGACCGTTATAGACTCCGAAGGTCAGGCCGACGAACTGTGGCAGGATCGTGGAGCGACGGCTCCAGATCTTGATTACGTCGTTGCGGCTGGAGGCACGCGAGGCCTCCGCCTTCTTCAGAAGGTATCCGTCGACGAACGGACCTTTCCAAACTGAACGCGGCATCGAGGCTGCTCCGTTACTTCTTGCGCTGATGGCGGGACGACACGATCATGTTGTCGGTCCGCTTGTTCGAGCGTGTCTTCTTGCCCTTCGTGGGCTTGCCCCACGGAGTGACGGGATGCCGGCCGCCCGAGGTGCGGCCTTCGCCGCCGCCATGGGGGTGGTCGATCGGGTTCATGGTCACGCCGCGGTTATGCGGACGGAAGCCAAGCCAGCGGCTGCGGCCGGCCTTGCCCATGCTGGTGTTCATGTGGTCCGGGTTGGAGACCGCACCAACGGTGCCGAAGCACTGGCCGTGGATCAGGCGCTGCTCGCCCGAATTCAGGCGAATGATGACGTAGCCCTGGTCGCGGCCGACGATCTGGGCGTAAGTGCCCGCCGAACGGGCGATCTGCCCGCCGCGGCCGATCTTCAGCTCGACATTATGCACCAGCGTGCCGACCGGCATGTTGGCAAGCGCCATGGCGTTGCCCGGCTTGATGTCGACCTGCTCGCCGGCCACCACCGAATCACCAACCGAAAGCCGCTGCGGCGCCAGGATATAGGCCTGCTTGCCGTCCTCATACTTGATGAGCGCGATGAAGCTCGAACGGTTCGGATCATATTCGAGCCGCTCGACCACCGCCGGCTTGCCGAGCTGGTCGCGCCGCTTGAAGTCGACCAAGCGATAGGTCCGCTTGTGACCGCCGCCCCGGAACCGCACCGTGATGCGGCCACGGTTGTTGCGGCCGCCGGCGCTCGACTTGCCCTCGGTCAAAGCCTTGAGCGGCTTGCCCTTGTAGAGCGCTGAACGATCGACGATGACAAGCTGGCGCAGGCCAGGGGTCATCGGCTTGTAGTGTTTGAGTGCCATCGCTCAGTTCCCTTAGAGACCGGTCGTGACGTCGATCGAATGGCCCTCGACGAGGGTCACGATCGCGCTCTTCACGTCGGATCGCTGGCCGGGGCGCCCCCGGAACAGCTTGATCTTGCCCTTGCGAACGAGCGTGTTGACGCTCTTCACCTTGACATCGAACAGCTTCTCGACCGCTTCCTTGATCTGCGGCTTCGTCGCCGTGCGCGCCACCTTGAACACGATCTTGTTGTGCTCGGAGGCGGTCGTCGCCTTTTCCGTGATCACCGGCGAGACGATCACGTCGTAATGGCGGGCATCAATGCTCATTTGAAGCGCGCCTCCAGCGCATCGACGGCCGCCTTCGACAGGACCAGCCTGTCGCGACGCAGAATGTCGTAGACGTTGATGCCCTGCACCGGAAGCACGTCGATATAGGGAATCGAGCGCGCGGCAAGGGCAAAGTTCTCCTGGACCTCGGCGCCGGAGATGATCAGCGCGTTGGCGAGGCCGAGATTGCCGAGATGCGTCTTCAGGGCCTTGGTCTTCGGCTCGGACAATTCGACCGTATCGATGACGATGATCGCCTGGTCCTTGGCCTTGGCCGAGAGCGCATGCTTCAGCGCCAGGGCGCGCACCTTCTTCGGCAGGTCGTGTTCATGCGAGCGAACCTGCGGGCCGAAGGCACGGCCGCCGCCGCGGAACTGCGGCGCGCTCATCGCGCCGTGGCGGGCATTGCCGGTGCCCTTCTGCTTGTACATCTTCTTGGTGGTGCGCGCGATATCCGAGCGGTTCTTGACCGCATGGGTGCCGGCACGGCGCTTGGCAAGCTGCCAGCGCACCATGCGGTGCAGGATGTCGGCGCGCGGATCGAGACCGAAAATCTCGTCCGAGACGTCGAGCGAACCGGCGTCCTTACCTTCGAGCGTGGTGATCGCGAGTTTCATGACCCTCACGCCTCCGTGTTGTCTGTGGCGGGCGCCGCGGCGGCCGGAGCCTCCGTGGCCGTCTCGGCCTTGGCGGTGTCGCCGGCGAGCTTGAACTTGCCAGGCATCGGCAGGTCCTTCGGCGCGACCTTCTTGATGGCGTCGCGCACGTAGATCCAGCCGCCCTTGGTGCCGGGCACCGCGCCCTCGACCAGGATCAGCCCGCGCTCCACATCGGTGCGGATGACCTTGAGGTTGAGCGTGGTGATGCGATCGACACCGAGATGGCCCGGCATCTTCTTGTTCTTGAAGGTCTTGCCCGGGTCCTGACGGCCACCGGTCGAACCGATCGAACGATGCGACACCGAAACGCCGTGCGAGGCGCGAAGCCCGCCGAAGTTCCAGCGCTTCATGCCGCCGGCGAAGCCCTTGCCGGTCGAGGTGCCGGTGACATCGACGAACTGGCCGACCAGGAAGTGGTCGGCGGTGATCTCGGCGCCAACCGGGATCAGCGAGTTCTCGTCGACGCGGAACTCGGCCACCTTGCGCTTCGGCTCGACCTGCGCCGTGGCGAAATGGCCGCGCTCGGCGCGCGTCACATTCTTCACCTTGGCAAGGCCGGAACCGACCTGCACGGCCGTATAGCCATTCTTGTCCTTCGTGCGATGCGCGACGACCTGGCAGCCGTCCAGCTTCAGCACCGTGACCGGAACATGCTCGCCGCCGTCATTGAAGACGCGGGTCATGCCGACCTTCTGAGCGATAACACCCGACCTCATGGTCTCATATCCCTTCCAGAGGAGGTCCAAAACTTTAGAGCTTGATCTCGACGTCGACACCGGCCGCGAGGTCGAGCTTCATCAAAGCGTCGACGGTCTGCGGCGTGGGATCGACGATGTCGAGAACACGCTTGTGGGTCCGGATTTCAAACTGCTCGCGCGACTTCTTGTCGACGTGCGGCGAACGGTTGACCGTGAACTTTTCAATGCGCGTCGGCAGCGGGATCGGGCCGCGTACCTGCGCGCCGGTCCGTTTCGCCGTCGACACGATCTCACGCGTCGACGCATCGAGCACGCGGTGGTCGAACGCCTTGAGGCGTATTCTGATATTCTGTCCGTTCATCGGTCTTTCCTTTAAAGGGTCCGTATTCCAGTAACGGCCCCGAACCCTTCAACAGAAGAAGTCGCGCGGTTGATCGGGAACGATGTCCCGCGCGACCTGTGCTCTGGTCTTTATTCGACGATCGTCGCGACGACGCCGGCGCCGACGGTGCGGCCACCCTCACGGATGGCGAAGCGCAGCTTCTCCTCCATGGCGATCGGCACGATCAGCACCA
>CALKHP010000014.1 GCA_937988775.1 uncultured Alphaproteobacteria bacterium | reverse complement strand
GACCGCTCGAGCATGGCGATCGACGCCGCCGTTGCCGGACGCGGCGTCATCCTCGAGGGCGAAATCCTCACCGAGGACGAGGTCCGCGACGGCCGGCTGATCGCGCCGCTCGACGATTCCTCGACCAGCCTCGAGACGACCTCCTATTACCTGGTGCGGCCCAAGGGCTTCCGCAGCGGCGTCCAGGACGCGGCTTTCGTGAAATGGCTGCGCAGCACGCTTGCCGGCAACCTCCTCAAACGAAGCTAGAAGCAGGTTCGTCCGTTGCGGGCCTGCCCCGCCTGCCATCAGGGGCAAGTCGGGCTACGGCTCGGCGAGAAATTCCCGCAGCGCCCGGTCGATGAAGGCCGCATCATCCGGATTTTGCGCTGGATTATTGACGCGGTGCCCCCAGATGGTCGGGATCGGCAGCAGGCGGGCCGCCTTCATGGCCGCGACCTCACGGCGGCTATCCTCGACGGGAAAATAGAGGTCGGTCTCGCTCGGCATGACCAGCGCCTGCGCGCTGATCGCCGCAAGCGCCCGCAAGAGATCGCCGTCGAACGGCGTGCCGGACCCGATATCGGCGCTCTGCCAGGTCTGGATCATGGCGAGAAGGTCATTGCCGTCGTGATGGCGGAACCGCGCCTCCCAGTCCCGAACGATAAAATCCTCGAGCGAGGTGAAGCCGAGCCGGAGATAGATTTCCTCGCGGTAGAAGGCCTGCGACAGGCCCCAGCCGGCATAGACGCGCGCCATGTTGCGCAAGCCCTGGCCCGGCCGCGCGGTGAAGGCGCCATCCTCGCAGGCCCGGTCGCCGGTCAGGGCGGCCTTCACGCCCTCCAGGAAGACGACATTGTGATGCGATGTGCGCGCCGAGCCGCAAATCGGCGCGATGCGCTGCACGAAGTCCGGGTAGCGCGCCGCCCAGTGGAACGCCGCCTGCGCGCCCATCGAGAAGCCGACGACGAGCGCGACGCGGCCAATGCCGAGCAAGTCGGCGATGAGGCGATGCTGCGCTGCGACATTGTCATACATGGTCAGGGGCGGGAAAGCGCCGCCGCGCTGGCCCTCGGCCGCGTTGCTCGGCGAGGATGACAGGCCGTTTCCGAACAGGTTGATCATCACGATCAGATAGCGTTCGGGATCAAGCGCCCGGCCCGGGCCGATCAGCCATTCCAGGTCGCGATGGGTCGTGCCGAACGATGTCGGATAGACGATGACGGGGCGGCCGGGCGACGCTGCGCCGAAAACCTTGTAGGCGAGTTGCGCTCCCTTCAGGACGCCGCCATTTTGCAGCGGCAGGTCGCCGAGTTTCGCAATGCGATGATCGATCGTCATGTCAATGGCCGCACGATGACTCCCGGCGCTCAGGCGCGGCCGAGATAATGCTTGGTCATCTGTTCGTCGGCGAGCAGCGCCCTCGCCTCGCCCGCCATGACGATGCGGCCGCTGTCGAGGATGTAGCCGCGGTCGCTGATGGCGAGGCATTGCCGGGCACGCTGTTCGACGACCAGCGCCGCGCTTCCCAGGCCCGGCAGGGTCTGGATGAGCTGGAGCACCTGAAGCACCAGGGCGGGAGACAATGCCGCTGTCGGCTCGTCGAGCAGGATCAGCTTCGGCTTCGGCATCAGGGCGCGCGCGAAGGCAAGCTGCTGGCGTTCGCCCCCCGAAAGCGAGCCCGCCGTGGCCCGGCGCCGGGCCGCGAGCGCCGGGAACAGATCGAAGATTTCCTGGATGCGGGCGCGCTGGTCGGCAACTGCTTCGACGAGTTGCAGGTTCTCGGTCACCGTCAGCGGCGCGAACACGTTGGCGACCTGCGGCACATAGCTGATGCCGACGGAAATCCTGTCCTCAGCGCTAAGCTTCAGCAGATCGTGGCCATCGAAGGCGATGGCGCCGTTGCAGCGCGGCGCAAGCCCCATGATGGCCTTCACCAGCGTCGATTTGCCGGCGCCGTTCGTGCCGGCGATGGTGACGATCTCGCGCTCGGCCACCGTCAGGTTCATCTCGCTAACGATGTCGATCTCGCCATAGCCGGCTGAGACGTTTTCGATCGACAGCAGGCTCATGACACGACACCGCCCATATAGGCTTCCTGCACCGTGCGGTCGTCGAGCACCTGCCCCGGCGCGCCGTCGGCGATGAGCCGCCCGCGATCCATCACCAGCAACCGCGACACCAGCCGCGACAGCGCGGAAAGATCGTGCTCGACGATCAGGAAGCCGACGCCGCGCGCCTTCGCCTCGACGATGCGCTCCGAGATCTGCTCGATCAGCACCGGGTTGACGCCGGCAAAGGGCTCGTCGAGCAGGATATAGCGTGGCTCGCTCATCAGCGCGCGGCCGAGTTCCAGCAGCTTGCGCTGGCCGCCCGAGATCTGCCCGGCCGGCTTGTGGGCGACGGGGCCGAGGCCGAGGAAGTCGATCGTGGCATCGGCGCGCTCGAAGATTGCCTTGTCCTGCGCACGGACGCGCCACGGCCGCACGAACAGGTCGACGAGCTTTTCGCCAGCCTGGTCCTGCGCCCCGACGGCGAGGTTTTCCCGCACCGTCAGGTGGGTGAACGGGCGCGGCACCTGGAAGGTGCGCGCCAGCCCCTTGCCGACACGCTGCTCGGGCCGCAGCCCGTCAAGCGTCTCGCCGTCGAAGCGGGTGCTGCCGGTATCGCCGCCCTGAAAGCCGCTGATCACGGCAAACAGCGTGCTCTTGCCGGCGCCGTTCGGGCCGATAATGCCGGTCAACTCATCCAGTCCGGCTGAGAATGACAGCCCATCCAGCACGAGCATGCCGCCGAGCCGCTTGCTGATGTTGCGCAATTCCAGCGTCATGACTGGCTGCGATCGGGTATCAACCCTTGTGGGCGATACAGCATGAACAGCACCAGGCCGAGGCCGATCACCGCCAGGCGCAGGCTCGCCATCTGCACTTCGCTGACGAACGGGACGACGTCGCGCAGGAAGCGCGAGCCTTCCAGGATGAACAGCAGCAGCGACGAGCCGACGATGGCTCCGGTAATCGTGCCGGCGCCGCCCATGATCAGCGCGATCCACGCATAGAAGGTCACGAGCGGCAGGAACTGGTCCGGCGAGATGTAGCCGACATAATGCGCGTAGAAGGCGCCGGCGAGCCCGGCCAGGGCCGCACCCAGCATCAAGGTCTTGATCTTGAGCTGCGCCGGATCCTTGCCGACCGCCCGAACCGCGTCCTCGTCATCCCTCACGGCGCGGATCAGCCGCCCGAACGGGCTGTGCGACAGCCGCCACATCAACAGGATGGCGACCAGCATCGCCGTCGCGACGAGCGCCAGATAGGCGAGGTCGGCATTGCCTTGCGACAGGGAGGAAAACGGCTTCGGGATGCCGGGGAGCCCTTGCGTTCCCTCGGTCAGCCATTCCTCGCTGATCAAGACCGTGCGGATGATCTCCGAGAAGCTGAGCGTGACGATCGCCAGATAGTCGGCACGCAGCCGCAGGCACAGCAGCCCGAGCGGATAGGCCGCGAGAAAGGCAAGCACCGTTCCCGCCGCCATGCCGAGGGCGATCGGATAGCCGGCAAGGCTGATCAGCGCCGAGGTGTACGCGCCGATGGCGAAGAAGGCGACATGGCCGAAATTGATCAGGCCGGTATAGCCATATTGCAGGTTGAGCCCGAGCGTCAGCAATCCGTAGATGCCGATCATGATGGCGATGGTGACGAGATAGGGCAGCATGTCAGCGCACCCGTTCCGGTTGACCGAACAAGCCGGCCGGGCGGACGATGAGGACCGCGATCAGCGCGACGAAGGACAGGGCGATCTTGTAGGTGAAACCGACGAAAGGCGTCGAGACTTCCTGGGCGACGCCGAGCAGGATCGCGGCGAGGACCGCGCCGCCCGGACTGCCGATGCCGCCGAGGATCGCCGCGGCGAAGGCCGGCAGCAGCAGGTCCCAGCCGAGGTCCGGCGTCACCACCGTCTTGATGCCGACCATGATGCCGGCGACCGCGCTCAGCACGCCGGAAATCGCCCAAAGCGCGATCATCACCCGGCCCGAGCGGATGCCGCTGGCGCGCGCCAGGTCCATGTCGGCCGCGACCGCGCGCATGCGGCGCCCGAGCGGCGTCAGGAACAGCAAGACGAACGTGGCGGCCAGCACCAGGATGGCGATGCCGGAGAGCCAGAGATCGATCGGGATGATGCGGATGCCGGAGAAATTGAGCGCCCGCGAGATCGGGATCTGGAAGACGTGCTGCTCGAAGCCGAGGAAGAAGGTCAGCATGCTGCGCAGGAAGAATGCGATGCCGATCGAGGCGATCAGCGAGGCGACCAGCGGCCGCCGCTCCAGCTTCTTGAAAACGAGGAAGTAGCAGGCGACCGAAACCAGCGTGGTGACGATGATGGCGGCGATCGAGCCGGCGAGCAGCGATCCGGCGGTGGCCGCCTGCACGAGCACGGCGACATAGGCGCCCACCGTCATGGTGTCGCCGGTCGCCGCGTTCGGGAAGCGTGCGACCGCGAAGGACAGGGAGATGGCGAGCGCGGCGAGCGCGATCACCAGCCCCTGCACGGTACCGGCGATGACGAGGTTGATATACTCGGTCATCGGCCCCGGCATCCCTCGCGGGCGGTTGCGGTGTTGCCGCGCAAGACGACCGGCCTCACTGCAGCAGGTAGCGCTTCACGTATTGTCCCTTGTCATACGTGAAGAGGGCAAAGTCGGCGACGGCATTGCCGTCCTCGTCGAAGTCGAGCGGGCCGGACGCGCCTTCGTAGTTGATCTTCTTGCCGGCCTTCAGCGCCGCCTTGCCTTCGGCGAAGCTCGTCACCTTCTCGCCGTCCGGGTTCGAGACGGCGCGGATTTCCTTGGCGATGGCGACGTTATCCGCCGAGGCGCCGGCCTTCTCGATCGCCAGCGCGAGCGAGATCACCATGTCATAGGCCTGGGCGCCGAAGACATTCTCCTCGCCGCTGGTGTTGAGCGCCTTCTTGTACGCGGCGCTATAGGTCTTGAAGGCGGCGCCGGCGATGTTCGGCACCGTGCCGTATACGAGGACGCCCTGCGAAACGTCGGGGCCGAGCGCCTTCAGCAGCGCCGGGCCGGCGGCCCAGTCGGGAATGATGAACTTGGCGGTGGCGCCGAGTTCATAAGCTTCGCGCAGGATGATGGTCGTATCCGGCAGATAGCCGGACAGGGCGATCACATCCGGCTTGGCCGCAAGCACCTTCTGCAATTCGGAGCGGTAGCTCGTCCGCTTCGGCTCATAGGTGAGCGCCGCGACGATCTTGCCGCCGGCGGCTTCCCAGGCCTTCCTGAAGAAGCCGACATTGTTGATCGCGGCATCGTTGTTGAACGACATGATCGCCGGCTTGGTGAAGCCTTCCTTCTTCACCGCGGCGGCCATGGCACGGCCGTTATACTTGCTGCCAGACTGGAAGCCCCAGTCGAGATTGCGCTGGTTCTGCGTGAACAGCGTCGGCGCCGACGACGTGTGCATCAGGATGATGTTCGATGCGAGCGTCATCGGCTGGATCGCGAGCGAGACGCTCGACGACCAGGTGCCGAGAATGGCGTTGACCTTGTTGACCTCGATCAGCTTCTTGGCGGCGAGCACGGCGGGCTCGGCCGATGTCTGGCCATCCTCCGCCAGCACCTCCAGCTTGCGCCCGGCTGCGCCGCCAGCGGCATTCACCTCCGCGGCCGCGGCGATGATGCTCTTCTGCATGCCCGAGCCATAGGTGTTGCCCGCGCCCGTGACGGGATTGAGCGCGCCGATGCGGTAGGCCTCCTGGCCGATGGCCGGCGCGGCGATCAGGCTCGCGGCCAATGCGATGCCGCCGAGCAGCGTGGTCGATCTGAAATGGACGGTCATAGTGCCTTCTCCCGTGATGCCGGCGCCCTTGTTCCGCGGACGCGCTTGTATGCAGACGCTCTTGTTATGCAGACGCCCTTGCCGAGCTTGCGAGGTCGTTCTTGATGAATTGGCCACCCTGCATGATGGCGGTGAGGCTGGCGCCCTGGTTCTGCAGCAACGCCAGGTCATCGAGCGGATTGCCGTCGACGACGAGAAGATCGGCCAATGCGCCCGGCGCGATGACGCCGAGACGGTTTTCCATGCCGATCAGTTCGGCGCCGACCACGGTCGCGCTGCGGATGATGTCGGCCGCGCTCAGCACTTCGTTGCGGATGCGGAAATCATCCGACTGGCAGCGATGCAGGTCGCCGAGCAGGTCGGTGCCGTAGGCCATCTTCACGCCGGCCGCCTTGGCGATCTCGAGCGATCTGGTGCCGACCTCGAGCACGCGCTTCAATTTGGACAGGCCGATCTCCGAGAAGCCGAGCGCCTTGCCCTCGCGGGCAAGCGCGTCATAGGTGCTCAGCGTCGGCACCATGAACGCATCGCGCTCCACCATCAGCGCGGCGGTTTTCTCATCGATCAGGTTGGCATGTTCGATACTGCGCACGCCGAGCCTGACGCAGCGCTCGATCGCGTCCGCCGTATAGGTATGGGCCATGACATAGGTGCGGGCGCGGCGCGCCTCATCGACGAAGGCCGCGATCTCGTCCTCGGAATATTGCAGGAAATCGATCGGGTCGGCGACCGAGGCCACGCCGCCCGACGCCATGATCTTGATATGGTTGGCGCCGAGCCGGATTTCGTCACGCGCGGCGCGGCGCACTTCCGACACGCCGTCGGCGATGCGGGCAATGCCGTCGAACAGATGCTCGAGATTGCCAGGATCGGGTTGGTCGATCTGCGGGCGGAAGTCGCCATGCCCGCCGGTCTGGCTGATGGCGCGCCCGCAGACGAACAGGCGCGGTCCGACGAACAGCCCCTGCTCGACCGCGAGCTTCAGGCCGCGATCGGCGCCGCCGGCATCGCGAACCGTGGTGAAGCCGCGCAGGATCATCTCGCGCATGATGCGCGACGCACCGGCGACGACGAGCGATACCGGCAATTGCCGGGTCGGCGCCAGGTTGAGCTGAACCGCGGTGACGTGAACATGGCAGTCGATCAGGCCGGGCATCAGCACGCGGCCGCCGAGATCGACGGTCCTGGCGCCCTGCGGCGGCCGATCGGTGATCTCCTTGATCGTATCGCCGGCAATGGTGACGTTCAGGCCACTCTTCAGGGTGCCGTGATGGACATCCAGCAACTTCAGGTTGGTCAGAACCATATCCGCCATCAACGACACCTCTTCAGCAACGTCCAGGCGCTTGCCATGCCGCCTGTCGGCAGGCCGGGCTCCCTCGGTCCAAGACCGTCCCCGGTCCCGAAGCGCTGCACGTCTCGTTTTCGCAGTCGCGTGTCCCCGGCAAGCTGCTTTGCCGAATCTGTTATAGCTGCCGACACGCCCTTACCTATATACGCAGGTAATTAGGTAAGAGCGTGGAGGATCGAACAGCCCGCCGCTCGAGTCCAGAGCGCGCGGATACCTAAGTAAAATCGGAAACGACCGGATAAAACCGGAAAGGAAACGGCATGAGCGCTCAAACCAGCAACACGACCTGCGCCCCGGCGATCGACTACGCGGAGGTGTTCCGGCTCGCGCCGATCGCCTGCGCGGTGCTGCATGCGCGCATCGTCACCGATTGCAACGTCCTTTTCGCGGAGATGTGGCGCAGCACGCCGCAAATGCTGAACGGGACCTCGTTCAGCGGGTTTTATGCCAGCGCCGACGATTTCGATCAGCGCGGCCAGAAGGTCGGGCCCATTCTCGGCGAGGTCGGCACCTATTCCGATAACTGGCTGATGAAGCGCCGCAACGGCGAGGTATT
Source organism: uncultured Alphaproteobacteria bacterium (assembly GCA_937988775.1). Taxonomy (GTDB): domain Bacteria; phylum Pseudomonadota; class Alphaproteobacteria; order Rhizobiales; family Beijerinckiaceae; genus CALKHP01. Next base: position 16,146 of record CALKHP010000014.1, on the reverse strand, counting down.
CTGGTGCCGCGTCAACGGCATCGCGCTCGACCGTTCCGCCCCTTATGACTGCGTGATCTGGACCTTCGTCGATCTATCGGTCGAGCCGCAAATCCACTCCCTCATCCGCGGCGCGCTGACGCCGCGCGAACGCGACATCGTCTCCCTGCTGTTCGGGGGCAGCAGCAGCAAGGAGATCGCGCGCAAGCTGGAGATCAGCCCGCGCACCGTGCACGTCCACCGCGCCAACCTGCTTAAGAAATACAGCGTCGAGAACACCGTCGACCTGCTGGCCAAACTCTCGATGGTCTAGCTTGGGATGGCCAACGCCATGGTGAAAACCACGCACAACCTGACCGCGCCGGGCTTCAACCGCCGACAACGCAAGCGATTCCAAGTCTGGAAATCCTTGGCGCTCCCTAGGGGACTCGAACCCCTGTTTTCGCCGTGAGAGGGCGACGTCCTAGACCGCTAGACGAAGGGAGCAGCGCTTAAGAAGCCCGGCTTATATCCGCGAATATCGCGGCACGCAAGCGTCCCAGAGCGCCGGCAGACAGGCGGCGTTGCCGCCGGCGTGCCAGGCGGGGGCGCACGGGCCCGGCTCGCGCGACGCCGTGCGCTTTTGCGCGAAAACCCGCTGCTTTCGCGGGGCATTCATGCTAGGGCACGCCATGACGCCCGACGACATCGCCGCTCCGCCAGACCCGCGCTCGCACCTGCTGCATGCAGATGATGCCGCCCAGCGCCTCGACAAGTTCATCGCCGATGCCATCGCCGACGCGACGCTGTCGCGCACGCGCATCAAGGCCCTGATCCTCGACGGTTTCGTCACCGTCGCCGACGGCATCTGCCGCGATCCGGCGCGCAAGCTCAAAGCGGGCCAGCAGGTCGTGATCACGCTGCCCGAGCCGGTCGCCGCCGAACCGGCCGGCGAGGCGATCCCGCTTGCCATCCGTTATGAGGACGCCCACCTCATCGTCATCGACAAGCCGGCCGGCATGGTGGTGCACCCCGCCGCCGGACATGCCAGCGGCACGCTGGTTAACGCCCTGATCGGCCATTGCGGCGACAGCCTGTCCGGCATTGGCGGCGTGAAGCGGCCGGGCATCGTGCACCGGCTCGACAAGGATACGTCCGGGCTGATGGTGGTCGCCAAGACCGACGCCGCCCACCGTCACCTCGCGGCACAATTCGCCGATCACGGCCGCACCGGTGCGCTGATGCGCGCCTATCTGGCGCTGGTCTGGGGCGATCTGGCGCGCCGGCAGGGCACGATCGAGGCCAATCTCGAGCGCAGCTCCGCCAATCGCGAGAAAATGGCTGTCGTCGATGAGGATCACGGTCGTTTCGCCCTCACCCATTACACGGTGGAGGAAACCTTCGCCGGCGTCTCCGGCGGCGCCACCGTCGCCAGCCTGCTGCGCTGCGAGCTGGAAACCGGGCGGACGCACCAGATCCGCGTGCACATGACGCATCTTGGCCATCCGCTGCTCGGCGACGCCGTTTATGGCGGCGGCTTCAAGACCAAGGCCGCCCTGCTCTCCCCCCCGGCGCAACAGGCGTTGGCGGCGTTGGGACGCCAGGCCCTGCACGCCACGCTGCTCGGCTTCGAGCACCCCGAGACCGGCGAGGTCCTGAGCTTTGAATCCGCGCCGCCGGCCGACATGGCGCGGCTGATGGCGGCGCTGCGACACCCCTGAACGGGCCATCGTGCTGCGGCGCACCGACATGGCATGGCAGGTTTGGCATGGTCCGCCCATGCCTCGATCCGGCGCGACCTGCGCTCCAATGCCACTTTGCGGTCACGATCGGATGCTTGTATAAGGAAACAGGTGGCATGCGCTTGGCGCGGCCACCGGAGGTTCGCCGATTTTGGGAACCCAGGAGGAGAGAGTATGACTACTGCTACGCTTCCCGCCGTTGGTACGGAAGGCAGCCTGTCGCGTTATATCGCCGAAATCCGGCGGTTTCCACTTCTTGAGCCGCAGCAGGAATATATGCTCGCCAAGCGTTTGCGCGAGCATGCCGATACCAGCGCCGCCCACAAGCTCATCACCTCGCATCTGCGTCTCGTGGTCAAGATCGCCATGGGCTATCGCGGCTATGGCCTGCCGGTCGGCGAGGTCGTGTCCGAGGGCAATATCGGCCTGATGCAGGCCGTCAAGCGCTTCGATCCGGAGCGCGGCTTCCGTCTCGCGACCTACGCGATGTGGTGGATCCGCGCCTCGATCCAGGAATACATCCTGCGCTCGTGGTCGCTGGTGAAGATGGGCACCACCGCCAACCAGAAGAAGCTGTTCTTCAACCTGCGCAAGGCCAAGAACCACATTTCCGCGCTCGAGGACGGCGATCTGCGCCCCGACCAGGTGCAGGTGATCGCCAAGCGCCTCGGCGTGCACGAGCACGAGGTCGTCGAGATGAACCGCAGGCTTGGCGGCGACAGTTCGCTGAACAGCCCGCTGCGCATCGATGGCGACGGCGAGTGGCAGGATACGCTGGTCGATGACGGCGCCAGCCAGGAAGCCCTGCTGATGGCGAGCGAGGAAAGCGGCAACCGCCGCACCGCGCTCGACGGCGCGCTCGGCCTGCTCAACCAGCGCGAGCGCCGCATCTTCGAGGCGCGCCGCCTGCTCGACGAGCCGCTGACGCTCGAAGCGCTGTCGGAGGAGTTCGGCGTGTCGCGCGAGCGCATCCGGCAGATCGAGGTGCGCGCCTACGAGAAGGTTCAGGCCGCCGTGCGCAGCAATGTCGCACGGCTGGAGCAAGCCGCCGCCTGACGGACAGGCTCAAGCCTCGGACAAGAATCAAAGGCCCGCCGGTATCCCCGGCGGGCCTTTTTATTGTGCGAAGGCCGATAGACCGCTTTCGCAATGTCCCGAATTTGCCAAAGCGCTCGCGCCTACTGCTGCCAGGCGGTCAGCGCCTCCTTGAAGATGCGCTTGCCGACATCGCCGCGCTCCAGAATGACCGCGCCACGTCGTCCGCTGCTGAACTGCACCTCGAGATAGAACCAGTTCCGGTTGCGCAGCAGCTCGATATTGCTGGAGCGGATCGGCTCGGCATTGGACAGGCCGATCAGGAACAGGTTTTCCGAGACCGGGAATTGCGAACCGCCGAGCACGGTGCCGCGCGTATGATCGTCCTCGCGCGCTTCCAGCAGGCCGACCGCCTTGACGTTACCCACGGGGCTGCCCGCCTCCGGCGTGAAGCGGATTTCCACGGTATGCGAGGCCGGCAGGGCCGGATCGGTATTGCGGCGGAACACCACTTCGCCGTGCAGTTTCTCGTCGGTGAAGTCGAAATTCGCCTTCACCACGGTTTCGAGCTGCTGGCCGCTGCCGGGCGATTCGGTATCGAGGCGCCAGGCGACGTTGCCCTGCTTGGCGATCACCTTCTGGGCGTCGGTCGGGTCCTCCTGCAGCAGCACGGCACGTTGCGCCACCGCCACGCCCGGTTGCGCTGGCTCGGCGGACGGCGCCGAGGCCACGGTCTGGCCCGGTGTCTCGGCCGGCGTACCGCCCGATGCCTCGCCGCCGAGGCGCTCGGTCACCTTGCTGTTTTCGGGCACCGCCGGCGTGGCGGGCGCCGATGCCGCCACCGGCGGCCGGTCCGTCTTGTTCAGGCGATAGGCGAGGAAGCCCATGCCGGCCGTGACCGGCACCAGCAGGCCCAGCACGAGCCAGAAGGCAAACGGACGCTTGCGGCCGCCGCCCTGGCGCGCCTCGACACGCGGCCGGGCCGGCTGCGCCGGCAGGTCATCGTATTCAGGCTGGGCCGCCGGCTCCTCGGTGAAAACCGGTTCAGGCGCCGGATCGGGAATCGGCGCGAGCGCCGGCAGGCCGGCCGCCTCGTCCTCGACGCGGCGGATCGCATCCTCGAGTTCAAGGCGTTCCCGCGTGATGTCGCTCTCGGAAAGCGGCGGTTCGGCTGCCTGCAATTGCGCCAGAAGCGCGTGGCGCGCACGGTCGTACAGGCCGGTGCGCTGTTCGGCAGTGCTGTCTTGCATGCCCGAAACGGCGCGGGCCAGCAGAGGATAATAATTCGCCATCAGCTCTCGTGGTTTGCGTTGAGCCCCAGAGTCAAGCTTGGAACGGGTTTTGGACCAAAATCGTATCGTCCCGTTCCGGGCTGGTCGAGAGCAGCGAAACCGGAGCGGCGATCAGTTCCTCGATGCGCCGCACGTATTTCACCGCTTCCGCCGGCAAGTCGGCCCAACTGCGCGCCCCCGCAGTCGAACCCTTCCAGCCTGGTATCGTCTCATAAATCGGCTTGGCGCGCATCTGCGCCACTTCGCTCGCCGGCAGATGGTCGACCTCGCGCCCATCGACGGTGTAGCCGGTGCACACCTGCAACGTCTCGAATCCGTCGAGAATGTCGAGCTTTGTCAGCGCGATGCCATCGATGCCGGAGGTCTTCACCGTCTGGCGCAGCAGCGCCGCATCGAACCAGCCGCAGCGCCGCGGCCGGCCGGTCACGGTGCCGAACTCGCGGCCGCGCTCGCCGATGCGCCGGCCGGTCTCGTCGAACAGTTCAGTCGGGAACGGCCCCTCGCCGACGCGCGTCGTATAGGCCTTGGCGATGCCGAGCACATAGCCGACCGCGCCCGGGCCGAGGCCGGAACCCGCCGCCGCCTGCCCGGCCACGGTGTTCGACGAGGTCACGTAAGGATAGGTGCCGTGGTCGATATCGAGCAGCGCACCCTGCGCGCCCTCGAACAGGATGCGCTTGCCGGCCCGGCGCTCGCGATCGAGCAACTGCCACACGGTATCCATGAAGGGCAGCACCTTGGGCGCGATCTCGCGCAAGCCCTCGAACAGCGATTCAGGCGTGACCTGCTCGAGCCCGAGCCCGCGCCTGAGCGCATTGTGATGCACGAGCAGGCGCTCGATGCGCGCCGGCAGGGCGTCGAGATCGGCGAGATCCATCATGCGGATGGCGCGGCGGCCGACCTTGTCCTCATAGGCCGGGCCGATGCCGCGCTTGGTCGTGCCGATCTTGGTGCCGGTGGCGCTGTTCTCGCGGAATCCGTCGAGTTCGCGATGCAGCGGCAGGATCAGCGCGGCATTGTCGGCGACGCGCAGATTTTCCGGCGTGATCGTCAGCCCCTGCCCGCGCAGCTTGTCGATCTCGTCGGCAAGCGCCACCGGATCGACCACCACGCCGTTGCCGATCACCGACAGCTTGCCCGGCCGCACGATGCCCGACGGCAACAGGCTCAGCTTGTAGGTCGTGCCGTTGATGACCAGCGTATGGCCGGCATTATGCCCGCCCTGGAAGCGAACCACGACATCCGCCTGCTCGGAGAGCCAGTCGACGATCTTGCCCTTGCCTTCGTCGCCCCACTGGGCGCCGACCACAACCACATTCGCCATACCTAATATCCACCCTTTCGCGAGGAGCAGCGCGCGACATGAAAAAGCCCCGGCACAAGGCCGAGGCTTTGCGGTTGGTAGTTAGCGAAGGATCGGGCCAAGGTAAAGCAAAACCCGTGCGGCATCCGGCCGCCCGTCACGCCCGGCCGCGCACGCTCGCCTGCGGTCGCACCCGATGCGCGAGCCAGTTGCCGATCTCGGTCGTGCGGATCGCGGCATCGGTCACGTCCGGCCCGAGCCCGTAGCGCCAGGCAAGGTCGGCGCGTGCAGGTGCTCGCTCGAGCAATTCCCAATCGCCCAGCAGCGTCGTTGCCGCCTGGCTGTCGGAGAAGAAACCGTCGGCGACCAGCGCCTCGACATTCATCGCCAACAGCTTGGCGACATGGGTCAGGCTGAACTCGGGATGGTATTGCACGCCCCAGAAGCTGCCGCCCTCAGAGCGGAATTCGGCCGCCTGCACCGGCGCCATCGCATTGCTCGCCAGCACCGTGCAATCGGGCGGGAGGGCTCCGACGATATCGAGATGCACGCAAGGCGCGTCATAGGCGGCGCGCCGCCCGGCGAGCAGCGGATGCGCGCGCCCGGCATCGGTTGGTGCGATGTTGCGGGCAATCGCCAACTCGCGGCCGGCCGGATTGCGCACCGCGTTGCCGCCGGCCGCGACGCTCGCCACCTGAATACCCCAGCACGAGCCGAAAAACGGCGAGCGCGAGCGGTAGACGGCGCGCGCGAGTTCGACCTGCCGCATCACTTCCGGCTGCATGTCCCACAGATGCAGCGACGAGCCGGTCAGCACCACGCCGTCATAGCTTTCGAGCCCGGCGCCATCGGGCAGGTTGGCGCCTTCATCGGCCGGAAAACACAGGTCGCACACGGCATCGGGGGCGAGTTTCTCAAGCACCGCCGCATAACCTTCGCTCGGCGTGTAGCCGAGCGCCGCGCGGTGCCGCTCGCGCGCCGCGCGCGTATTGCCTTCGACGACGAGCAGATGCAGAGCCATGGCAGCCGTGAATGAAATGGATCAGGACGAGGATACTGGCGGGGATACTATGCGTATCCTACAATAACACACACGCTTCTCAAGCCTTCCCCGAGCTTCCGATGCCCATCCCCGCGCTCCGGCTGTACGACCGGCCCTACCTGCTGTTGGCACTCACCATGCTGATGTGGGGCGGCAATGCCGTCGCCAGCCGGCTGGCCGTCGGCGAGCTGTCGCCGATGGTGCTGACCGGCGGTCGCTGGCTGTTCGCCTGCGTCGCGCTGTTGCCCTTCGTCCATCGCGACCTCGTGCGCGACTGGCCGGCGCTCAAGCCGCGCCTGCTGCGCCTGTCGCTGCTCGGCACGTTCGGCTTCACGGCGTTCAACGCGCTGTATTATGCGGCAGCGCATTATACGACGGCGATCAACCTGACCATCATGCAGAGCTCGGTGCCGGCGCTCGTGCTGCTCGGCATGCTGGTCTTCTACCGCATGCCGGTGACGAAACGGCAATTGGCCGGGCTGCTGGTCACGCTTCTCGGCATCGCGACGCTTGCCAGCGGCGGCAGCATCCACGTCCTGCTGACGCTCCGGCTCAACCACGGCGATCTGCTGCTGCTGATCGCCTGCGTGTTCTACTCCGGCTACACCATCGCGATGCGCGACAAGCCCGACGCCTCGCCGATCAGCCTGTTCTGCGTCATCGCCCTGGCCGCCTTCGTGTCGTCAATCCCGCTCATCGCGGCGGAAGCCGCCATGGGCAAGGCGATCTGGCCGCATTCGCTGCTCGGCTGGGGCGTGCTCGCCTTCGTGGCGCTGTTTCCCTCCGCCCTGTCGCAGATCTACTATATCCGCGCCATCGAGATCATCGGGCCGGGCCGGGCCGGGCTGTTCTTCAATCTCATGCCGGTATTCGGCGCGCTGCTGGCGGTGCTGATCCTCGGCGAGCGCTTCGGCCTGCACCACGCGCTCGCCCTGCTGCTGGTCGTCGGCGGCATCCTGTTGGCCGAGTTGGCCCACCGCCCGCCGCGATCCCTAGAACCGTAGCGGCTTGGCCTGCCTGACGCCTGGCAGCGCCGGAATGCCGGCCAGCACCGGCACCGGCACCGGCCCGTCGACCTCGACGAGCGCGATCGCCGAGCCGCCCTCGTTGTCGCGCCCGAGCGCGAAGGTGGCGATATTGACGCCGGCATCGCCCAAGAGCGTCGCGAAACGGCCGATGAAGCCGGGCTTGTCCTCGTTGGTGACATAGATCATCGAGGGCGCGAATTCCGCGTCGATCTTGATGCCCTTGATGCTGGTGATGCGCGGCTTGCCATCGGCGAACACGGTGCCAGCGACCGAACGCTCCTGGCGCTCCGTCACCACGGTGACGGTGACGAGCGAATCATAATCGCCCGGCGATTCGCTGGTCGTCTCCTCGATGACGATGCCGCGCTCGCGCGCCACGCTGGGCGCCGAGACGACGTTGATGTCGGCGAGCATCGGCCGCAGCAATCCGGCGACCGCTGCGCTGGTCAGCGCCTTGATCTTCATGCCGGCCACCTCGCCCTGATAGGTGATGCGGAGGTGGGAAATGCCGGTTTCCGTCAACTGGCCGGCGAAGGAGCCGAGCTTCTCGGCGAGCGCGATGAACGGCTTGAGGCGCGGCGCTTCCTCGGCAGTGATCGAGGGGAAGTTGACCGCGTTCGAGATCGCGCCCTTGAGCAGGTAATCCGACATCTGCTCGGCGACCTGCAACGCGACATTCTCCTGCGCCTCGGAGGTCGCGGCGCCAAGATGCGGCGTGCACACCACGTTCTCGACGCCGAACAGCGGATTGGCCTCGGCCGGCTCCTGCGTGAACACGTCGAAGGCGGCGCCCGCGACATGGCCGGCCCGGATCGCATCGGCCAGCGCCTGCTCGTCGACCAGCCCGCCGCGCGCGCAGTTGATGATGCGCACGCCCTTCCTGGTCTTGGCCAGCGCTTCGCGCGACAGCACGTTGCGGGTCTTCTCGGTCAGCGGCGTGTGCAGGGTGATGATGTCGGCGCGCGCCAGCAGATCGTCGAGCTCGACCTTCTCGACGCCGAGTTCGAGCGCGCGTTCCGGCGACAGGAACGGATCGAAAGCGATCACCCGCATCTCGATGCCGATCGCCTTGCGCGCCACGATCGAGCCGATATTGCCGCAGCCGATGATGCCGAGCACCTTGGCCGTCAGCTCGACGCCCATGAAGCGGTTCTTCTCCCATTTGCCGGCCTGGGTCGAGGCGTCGGCGGCGGGGATCTGGCGCGCCATCGCGAACATCATGGCGATGGCATGCTCGGCGGTGGTGATCGAATTGCCGAACGGCGTGTTCATCACGATGACGCCGCGCCCGGTCGCGGCCGGGATATCGACATTGTCGACGCCGATGCCGGCGCGGCCGATCACCTTGAGGTTTTTCGCCTCGCCAAGCAGCTTGGCCGTGACCTTGGTCGCCGAGCGGATGGCGAGCCCGTCATAATCGCCGATCAGGCTGGCGAGGCGCTCCTTGTCCTTGCCGAGGCCGGGCTCGAAGGTGACGTCGATGCCGCGATCCTTGAAGATCTGCACGGCGGCGGGAGAAAGAGCATCTGAAATGAGAACGCGGGGGGCGGACATGGGAAAGCTCCCAAATTGGGTCTGATGACAGGAAATCGAAGGCGCCCGCCCGGCAGGTATTTTTCCTTCTCCCCTTGCGGGAGAAGGTGCCGGCAGGCGGATGAGGGGTGGGCCGTCGACTCCCCCTCATCCGGCACTTCGTGCCACCTTCTCCCGCAAGGGGAGAAGGGGAGCCAGGCGGCAAGCGGCGCTAGGCCGCCTTCTTCAGGCCGGCCTTGGCGCGGGCAAAGGCCCAGTCGAGCCACAGCGTCAGCGCCTTGACGTCGCGCGCCTGCACGGTGGCGCCGCACCAGATGCGCAGGCCGGGAGGCGCGTCGCGGTAATGGCCGATATCGAAGGCGACGCCTTCCTTCTCGAGCGCCGCCGCCAGTCCCTTGGCGAAGGCCGCCTGGCCGTCGGCATCGAGCGCCGTCACGGCCGGATCGACGATCTTCAGGCACACCGAGGTGTTAGAGCGCGTCTTCGGCTTGACCGCGAGATAATCGATCCAGGCGGTCTTGCGCACCCAGCTTGCGATGGCGCGCGCATTGGCATCGGCGCGCTTCACCAGCCCGTCGAGCCCGCCGACCTTCTCAGCCCACAGCAGCGCGTCGATGTAATCCTCGACGCACAGCATCGACGGCGTGTTGATCGTCTCGCCGAGGAAGATGCCCTCGTTGATCTTGCCGCCTTTGGTGAGCCGGAAGATTTTCGGCAGCGGCCAGGCCGGCTTGTAGCTCTCGAGCCGGGCGACGGCGCGCGGACTCAGGATCAGCATGCCGTGTGCCGCCTCGCCGCCAAGCACCTTCTGCCACGAGAAGGTCACGACATCGAGCTTGGGCCAGTCGAGGCGCTGCGCGAAGGCGGCCGAGGTCGCATCGCAGATCATCAGCCCTTCGCGGTCGGCGGCGATCCAGTCGGCATTCGGCACGCGCACGCCGGAGGTGGTGCCGTTCCAGGTGAAGACCACGTCGCGGGTCTTGGTGTCGACCTTGCGCAGATCCGGCAAGTCGCCGTAGCCCGCCTTGATCTCGCGCACATCCGTGAGCTTGAGCTCCTTGAGGACGTCGGAAACCCAGGTCGAGCCAAAGCTCTCCCAGGCGACCATGTCGACTCCGCGCGCGCCGAGCAGCGACCACAGCGCCATCTCGACCGCGCCGGTATCGGAGGCCGGCACGATGCCGATGCGGTAATCGGCCGGCACCTGCAACACCGAGCGCGTCAGGTCGATCGCCTGTTTCAGCTTGGCCTTGCCGATCTTGGCGCGGTGGCTGCGGCCGAGCGCCGCGCCGTTCAGGTTCTTGAGAGCCCATCCGGGGCGCTTGGCGCACGGGCCGGATGAAAAGTTGGGCACGCGCGGGCGCGCGGCGGGCAGCGTATTCGTCATGTTGATCCATCCTTGCAGATGGGCGCGCCTCGGTGGGGAGACGTGGCCCGCTTGCGGCGCTACGCCTCGGCCGTGCGCCGGTCAAGCGGATTCGATCAGGCAACAAAAAAGGCGGCCTGTCGGGGCCGCCTTCCGTGAACGTCACACGCTCGCGAAGCTCAGAAGCGCACGCCGATGCCGGCGCGGGCGATGTTGATCTTGTGCAGCGCCTCACCGGAATTATACAGCTGGATATACTGGTACTCGAGCCGGGCGAACACGCCATCGGTCAGCAGCATGTCGACGCCGACGCCGCCGACCATGCCGGCCGAGAAAGTGTTCTTCTTCGGCGAGCCGATGGTCTGCGTGCTGCCGACCGGCGTGCACGGCTGATAAATGCCGTTAATGTCGGCGACCTGCTGGCAGCCGGCGAGCGTGACGTTGGTCGAACCGTCATATTTGCCGCGCCCGACCGCGACGCCGAAGGTCGCATAAGGCAGGAAATTGCCGAAATCCCAGCCGGCGCGCGCCCGGAACGTGGCGAGATCGGACAGGGAGGATTTGGCGCGCGCGTCGACCTGCCAGTTATACTGGTAATGCGAGGCATCGACATAGCTGCGCCCGATCGTGTCGGAGCCATCCGCCTTGAGCTTGGTGTGGTTGTAATCGGCCTCGAAGCCGAGCACGGCGCCGTCCCATGCCCAGTTATAGCCGATAAAGCCGCCATACATCGCCGAGCGCGCGTCCCGGTTCGCGACCGTCGCCAGGCTCGAGGCATTGGTGTCGGCCTCGAGCGTCGTGCCGCGAAACACCTGCGCCGCGGCGTTCTTCGCGCCATTGCCCATATTGATATCGGCGCTGCCATAGCCGGCCAGCGCACCGGCATAGAAGCCGCTCCAATTGGAGCCTCCGCCCGATTCATAGATCGCGCCGCGCAGCGGCAGGCTGGAGAGGTCGGCGGCAAGGGCCGCGCCTCCGGTCGCGCCGATCAGCACGGCCGCGATGGCCAGGGTCCGCATCATATCGTGCTCCTTGGCTGCCAAAGGGCCGCCGGCATGTTGCAGAAGAAATATGAACAATTAACCCTAATATTCCGTTTACCGGGGCGCCTCGCCGTCATCCGGCGCTCAATACTTGCGGCCGAGCACGCTGGCCTCGTGCTCGCGCGCCAGCGGCGCGCCGAGTTCCCAGCGCAGGCCGACCCTGATCTCATGCGCGTCGACGCTCTTGAGCCTGAGCTTCTGGGCGCTGCCGGTCAGGCTTGCCAGGTTCGGATCGATGCCGGTTTCGGCCTTGCCCAGATGCAGATAGCGATAGCCGACATCGATGCTGAGCCCGCCGCCGAGCTCGATCGCCGTGCCGGCCATCAAGGCCCAGGCGAGATTGGTGCGCGACTTGGCCGGAAACACGCTCGGCGAGGCGCAGGTCGCCACGGCGCCGCACGGGTTCGGCCCGCCATAGGCCGGGCTGATGAAATAGGTGCCGGCATAATTGCCGAAGCGCAGCGAGGTAGCGCCGATGCCGGCGCCGATATAGGGCGTCAGCCCCGACCAGGTGCCGAGGTCGAGATAGGCGTTGACCAGCCCCGTCACGGCGCTGATCTTGGCGGAGGTGTCCTCGCGCGCGATGTTCGGGTCGCCGGCCGTGGTATAGACGCCCTTGAGATTGGCCTTCAGCCGATAATCGAGCGTGGCGTCGAAGCGCAGCCAGCTGGCGACGCGATAGCCGATGCCGACGCCGAGCGTCGCCGCGTTGCCGAGGCGCGACGAAACGAAACTGTCCGCCACGCCATCGCGCGACACCAGCATCTTCGGGTCGTTCGAGGTCGAGTAGCCGGCATCGCCGCGCAAATACCACGCGCTGCCGATGCTGGCGATCTCGGGGATGGTCGGCGGCTGCGGCAGGGGCGGCATGTGCCCGATATCGCCGGCAGTCGCGGTTTGGGCAAAGCCGAGCAGCATCGTCCCGACAAGGAACGGCTTGAGGTTCGGCATGGGGCCTCCTGACGCGGTACGAAACAAAACGCTCCGTTAACCCTACGGCCAGGCGGTTATCGAACGGTTAAGGTTAATCAATCCTGCCGCATAAACACAAAAAAGGCGCGGGCAATGCCCGCGCCTTTGGTATTGGCGAAGAAGAGGCCGATGTCAGTATTTGCGCACGAGCGGCACCGATGGCGGCAACGCGGATGCCGAGACGTCGGTCAGCATCCACCTGACGCCGAGCTTGATGTCGTTCGAGGTGATGTTGTGGAACTTGGTCGGGTTGTAGACCAGGTTGGTGCCGTCGGCGGCGATCAGATCGCCGGTCTGGCCCGAGCCCATGTTCAGGTAGCGATAGGCGAGTTCGACCGCGAAGCCCGGCGTCACCTGATAGCTCAGGCCGGCATGCAGCGCCCAGGCGAAGTTGTTCCGCGAGCGCGTCTTGCCGAAGGCGACGCTCGGCGCCGTCACGCTGGTATCGGTGAAATCGTGGATCGTGTTGCGCGAGAAGCCGATGCCGGCGCCGACGAACGGCGTGATGCCATACCAGGTGCCGAGATCGAGATAGCCGTTCACCATGCCGAGCCACTCGGATTTGCTGCCGGTATAGGTGTCTGGGTTAAGCCCGAAAGCGCCGCCGTCGGCAATCTGCTGGCCGTGGAAATTCGCCCTGGAACGGTATTCGCCGGTCAGGTCCGCCCGCAGCCAGGAGTTGAACTTGTAGCCGACGCCGACGCCGAACAGCGAGGCGCTGTCGAAGTTCTTATACACCGTGGTGACGCTGTTATAGGTCGCATCCAGCGGATTGGTCAGCTTGCGGACCTGCTGGTTGGTGATGCCGATATCGCCGCGCAGATACCAGCCGCCAACATCGACGACCTGGAGCGGTGGCGGCGGCGGTGGCGGCGCATAGGCCAGATCGGCGGCCTGGGCCTGCACGGCGGCAGCCGCCGCCAATGCCCCCGCCAGTGCGAGTGTCTTGAAATTGCCCATGGGCCTCGTCCTTCATGCAGAGCCGCGCGCCGGGAGCACGGGCTAAATCGACGAGGACAGGCTGTCAGCAATTGTTTAAAGAGGGCTTAACCCTAACGATTAGGGTTAATCACGCAGGGCGATGCCGCCGGAACGCTGCGCGACGTTGCCATAGCGCAACAGTTGCTCCGCTCTTCTTGCGGTCGTCTTGTCGGCTGTCAGGCGGCGGCGCTGGCGATTTCGTCGACGATATCGTTGACGACGCTCAGCAGCAGGTCGTGATCGTCCGCCTCGCCCATCACCCGGATCACCGGCTCGGTCCCCGAACGCCGGATGACCAGGCGGCCATGACCGCTGAGGCGCGCTTCGCCCGCCGCGATCACCTTGGTGACGCTGTCACGCTCGAGCGGCGCGCCGTGCCCGTAGCGCACGTTCTTCAGGATCTGCGGCAGCGGCTCGAAGCGGTGGCAGACCTCGCTCGCCGGCTTGCCCTCGCGATGCAGCACGGCGAGGATCTGCAATGCCGCGACGAAACCGTCGCCCGTCGTCGAATAATCGGTCAGGATGATATGGCCGGACTGCTCGCCGCCGACATTGAAGCCGTTCTGGCGCATATGCTCGAGCACGTAGCGGTCGCCGACATTGGTGCGCTCCAGCGCCAGGCCGAGGCCGCCGAGATAGCGTTCCAGCCCGAGATTGGACATCACCGTGGCGACGATGCCCTCGCGCGACAGGCGCCCGTCCTGCTGCCAGCTATGGGCGACCACCGCCATGAGCTGGTCGCCATCGACGACCTGGCCCTTTTCGTCCACCACCAGCACGCGGTCGGCATCGCCATCGAGCGCGATGCCGATATCGGCGCGCAACTCACGTACCTTGTGGATCAGCGCTTCCGGCGCCGTCGAGCCGACTTTGCGATTGATGTTGAAACCATCGGGCTCGACGCCGATCGGGAACACCTCGGCGCCGAGTTCCCACAGCGCCTCGGGCGCGACCTTGTAGGCGGCGCCATTGGCGCAATCGACCACGACGCGCAGGCCGTCGAGCGACATCGAGCGCGGCAGCGTGCGCTTGGCATATTCGATATAGCGCGCATGCACGCTCTCGATGCGCTTGGCGCGCCCGAGTTCGATCGGTTCGGCGAGCTGCGCCGAAAGGTCGGAATCGATCAGCTCGGCGATCTGGGCCTCGATCTCGTCGCTGAGCTTGAACCCGTCCGGCCCGAACAGCTTGATGCCGTTATCCTCGAACGGATTATGCGAGGCCGAGATCATCACGCCGAGATCGGCCCGCATCGAGCGCGTCAGCATGGCGACGCCCGGCGTCGGCATCGGGCCGAGCAGCATCACGTCCATGCCGACGGACAAAAAGCCCGCCTGCAACGCCGTCTCGATCATGTAGCCGGAAAGCCGCGTATCCTTGCCGATCACCACGCGATGGCGATAGTCGCCGCGCCGGAACACCAGCCCGGTCGCCTGGCCGACTTTCAGCGCCAGCTCCGGCGTGATCAGACCGTTGGCGCGGCCACGGATACCGTCCGTGCCGAAATATTTGCGTGTCATCGCGTAGAAACCCCGCCTCGACGGATCAAAATTATAGCGCTTCGCGGCGAAAGACGCGTCACATTTTATGTCGGATTGCTAAAGCCGCGCTTAAAACCCGCGCCGGCAGGGGAAAAAGCCCTGCCGGCCATGCGGATAAGTGCGGTGGCAAAAGCCTCGCCCGATGCCGGTTCAGGCCTGGGGCTGTGGCTCCATGCCGGCATCGGGGCGCGGCCGTCCGGTGCCGGCGGTCGGCACCGCCGTGCCGCGCGGCGGCGAATTGGCATCGATATCGTCGTCGCGCTTCGGCTTTTCGCCATGCAGCAGCGCCACGATCTCATCGCCCGAGAGCGTCTCGTATTCGAGCAGGCCCTGCGCCAGGGTTTCGAAATCGGCGCGCTTCTCGGTCAGGATGCGGCGCGCCTCGACATAGGCGGTGTCGATCAGCTTGCGCACTTCCTGGTCGATCTTCTGCGAGGTCGCTTCCGAGATCGTCTGGCGCTGGCCCATCGAGTAGCCGAGGAAGACCTCTTCCTGGTTCTCGCCATAGGCGACGGTTCCCAACTCGTCCGAGAAGCCCCAGCGCGTCACCATCGCCTTGGCGAGCTTGGTCGCCTGCTCGATATCCGATTGCGCGCCGGAGGTGATGTTCTCCTTGCCGAACTGCAACTCCTCGGCGATGCGCCCGCCCATCATGATGGTGAGGCGCGAGGTCATCCACTTGTACTTGTAGGAATAGCGGTCGCCTTCCGGCAACTGCATCACCATGCCGAGCGCGCGGCCGCGCGGAATGATCGTCGCCTTGTGCAGCGGATCAGCCGAGGGCACGCTGAGCGCGACGATGGCATGGCCGGCCTCGTGATAGGCGGTCAGTTCCTTCTCTTCCTTGCTCATGGCGGCGGATTTGCGTTCCGCGCCCATCATCACCTTGTCCTTGGCATCCTCGAACTCGGCCATGGTGACGAGCCGGCGCCCGCGCCGTGCGGCAAGCAGCGCCGCCTCGTTGACGAGGTTCATCAGGTCGGCGCCGGAGAAGCCCGGCGTGCCGCGCGCGATCACCCTGAGATCGACATCGGGGGCCAGCGGCACCTTGCGCACATGCACCTTGAGGATCTTCTCGCGGCCGATGATATCGGGATTGGGCACGGTGATCTGGCGGTCGAAACGGCCCGGACGCAGCAGCGCCGGGTCGAGCACGTCGGGCCGGTTGGTGGCGGCGATGATGATCACGCCCTCATTGGCCTCGAACCCGTCCATCTCGACCAGCAACTGGTTGAGGGTCTGCTCGCGCTCGTCATTGCCGCCGCCGAGGCCGGCGCCGCGATGGCGGCCGACCGCGTCGATCTCGTCGA
>CALKHP010000013.1 GCA_937988775.1 uncultured Alphaproteobacteria bacterium | reverse complement strand
GCCTGCGCCGGGCAGATCGCCTCGCACAGCTTGCAGGCGATGCAGCGCTCCTCGCCGTTAGGATAACGGCGCAGCGCGTGCTCGCCGCGAAAGCGCGGGCTGAGTTCGCCCTTCTCGAAGGGATAGTTCAGGGTCGATTTCGGACGGAAGAAATACTTCACCGACAGCACGAGCGCGTCGACGAATTCCTTCAGCAGGAGACCCTTTGTGGCCTGTGCCAGCAACATCGAGGCTGCTCCTTAATTGATATAAGCGCCGCCCCAGCCCGTAAGCTGGAGGAACACGGCGACGATGACGACACTGGCGAGCGAAATCGGCAGGAACACCTTCCAGCCCAGCCGCATCAACTGGTCGTAGCGATAGCGCGGCACGAACGCCTTCACCATGGCAAACATGAAGAACACCAGGCTGACCTTGATGACGAACCACACCAGACCCGGAATCCAGGTGAAGGGCGGCAGGTCGATCGGCGCCGTCCAACCGCCGAGGAACAGGATCGTCGTCATCGAGCACATCGTCAGGATGGCGACATACTCGCCGAGCATGAACATCATGTAGGGCGTCGAGCCGTATTCCGACATGAAGCCGGCGACGAGCTCCGATTCGGCCTCGACGAGGTCGAAGGGCGGTCGGTTCGTCTCGGCCAGCGCCGACACGAAGAAGATGATGAACATCGGGAACAGCGGCAGCCAATACCAGTTCAGGAAGGTCAGCCACGGCACGCCGATCAGCGTCGCGAGCCCGGCTTCCTTCTGCGCCAGCACGATGTCGCTCAGGTTGAGCGAGCCGACGCACAGCAGCACCGTGATGATCACGAAGCCGATCGAGACCTCGTAGGACACCATCTGCGCCGCCGAGCGCAACGCGGCCAGGAACGGATATTTCGAATTCGAGGCCCAGCCGGCCATGATCGTGCCGTAGACGGCAAGCGACGAGATCGCGAAAATATACAGGATGCCGACATTGATATCGGCAATGACCACGCCCTCGGCGAGCGGGATCGCCGCCCACGCCGCCAGCGCCAGCACGCAGGTGACGAGCGGCGCCAACAGGAAAATGCCCTTGTTGGCGCCCGACGGGATCACCGGTTCCTTGAGCACGAACTTGAGCAGGTCCGCGAAGGATTGCAGCAGGCCGAAGGCGCCGACGACGTTCGGGCCGCGCCGCATCTGCACCGCCGCCCAGATCTTGCGGTCGGCGAGCAGGATATAGGCCACGAACACCAGCAGGCAGACGAGCAGCAGCAGCGACTGCCCGACCATGATCAGCACCGGGATGAACCAGTCGGTGTTCAGCACCAGCCAGCGCAGGCCCATGACCACGCCGACGGCGACCGCGAGCACGATCACGCCGACAAGCGCCGCGAGGACGAGCCCGAGCGTGCCGGACGGGCGCTGGCGGGGGGTTGTGACGTTTGCCATGGCCGGCCCCTATTCCGCCGCGACCGCGAGCGCGCCACGCGCCAGCGCCGAGCATTCCGCCATCACGGCGGAGGCGCGCGCGATCGGGTTGGTCAGATAGAAATCATTCACCGTCGAGACGAAGGCGGCCTTGCTCGGCGCGCCGTGCCTGACGCTCTTGCGGGCCACATCCGGCGCCGCCACGATCTGGTCGATCGCCGCGAACCGCGGATGGGCGGCGTAGAGCGCCTGGCGCAACTGGCCGAGATTGTCGAAGGGCAGCTTGTGACCGAGCACATCGGACAGCGCGCGCAGGATCGCCCAGTCCTCCTTGGCCTCGCCCGGCGGGAAGGTTGCCCGCTCGGCCATCTGCACGCGGCCTTCCGTGTTGACGTAGGTCGCGGATTTTTCCGTGTAGGCCCCGCCCGGCAGGATCACGTCGGCGCGGTGCGCGCCACGGTCGCCATGCGTGCCCTGGTAGATCACGAACGGGCCGGATGCGATCTCGATCTCGTCGGCGCCGAGGTTGAACAGCACGTCGACGCCGCCCTTGGCCATCGCGCCCGCATCAAGCCCGCCCTCGCCCGGCACCAGGCCGAGATCGAGGCCGCCGACGCGCGCCGCCGCCGTATGCAGGATCGAAATCCCGTTCCAGCCATCCTCGGCCGGCGCGAACTTGGCCGCCACCGCCTCGATCGCCGCCATGATCGCCGCGCCGTCCTCACGCGCCAGCGCGCCCTGCCCGATCAGGATCAGCGGCTTCTTCGCCTTGGCGATGGCGTGCTCGGCCAGCGCCGGCAGGCTGTCCGCCCCGGCGCCGAGATAATCGTAACTGTAGGTCAGGTCGACCTTCTCGCCGATCACCGCCACCGGCAGGTCGCCGCGCAGCCAGCGCTTGCGGATGCGGGCGTTCAGCACCGGAGCCTCGCGGCGCGGGTTGGAACCGATGATCGCGACCGCATCGCAATCGTCGATGCCGGCAATGGTCGCGTTGAACAGGTAGCTCGCGCGGCCATTGGCCGGGTCGAGCGCCGTGCCGTCCTGGCGGCAATCGATGTTCTTCACTCCCAGCGCATCAACCAGCAGCTTGAGCGCGAACATCTCCTCGACGCCGGCAAGATCGCCGGCAATGGCGCCGATCTTCTCGGCCGCCGCCGCCTTGACCCTGGCCGCGATCAGCGCGAACGCCTCGCCCCATGTCGCCGGCCTGAGCCGCCCGCCCTCGCGGATATATGGCCGGTCGAGGCGCTGCGTCTTGAGTCCGTCCACGACGTGGCGCGTCTTGTCGGAAATCCACTCCTCGTTCACCGCCTCGTTGATGCGCGGCAGGATGCGCATCACCTCGCGGCCGCGCGCATCGACGCGGATCGCCGAGCCCAGCGCATCCATCACGTCGATCGATTCGGTCTTGCTCAACTCCCACGGCCGCGCCTTGTTGGCGTAGGGCTTCGAGGTCAGCGCGCCGACGGGGCAGAGATCGACGACGTTGCCCTGCAACTCGGACGCCATGGCGTGCTCGAGATAGGTCGTGATCTCCATGTCCTCGCCGCGCCCGATGGCGCCGAGATCGCCGACGCCGGCCACTTCCGCCGTGAAGCGGACGCAGCGCGTGCACTGGATGCAGCGGTTCATCGAGGTCTTGACGATCGGCCCGATATATTTGTCCTCGACCGCGCGCTTGTTCTCGTAGAAACGCGAGGAATCCGTGCCATAGGCCATGGCTTGGTCCTGAAGGTCGCATTCGCCGCCCTGGTCGCAGATCGGGCAGTCGAGCGGGTGGTTGATGAGCAGGAACTCCATCACCCCTTCGCGCGCCTTCTTGACCATCGGCGAGTTGGTGAACATCACCGGCGGCTCGCCGTTCGGGCCGGGCCTAAGGTCACGCACCGCCATGGCGCAGGACGCCTGGGGCTTCGGCGGGCCGCCCTTCACCTCGACCAGGCACATGCGGCAGTTGCCGGCGATCGAGAGCCGCTCATGGAAACAGAAGCGCGGAATCTCGAAGCCCGCAGTCTCGGCGGCCTGCAGCAGCGTGTAGTGAGGTGGCACGTCCACCTCGATACCGTCGATGATTATCTTGGCCATGGCCCGGACCTATATCCTCTCAACGCCGCGCGGAAGGGCTTTCCACCTGGGCCTTCAATTCGTCCAGCGACTTGTTGCCGCTCTCGATGTCGCCCGGCGACAGTTTGACCGGGCAAGGCTTGGCGCCGTGATCGACGACGAAGCGCCGCTCGACCACCTTGGTCGGCCCGCCCGCCGCCTCGTCCGTGGTGATGACGACGCGCACAACGCGCCCGAGCTGGTGCGGCCCGCACATCGCCTCGAGCGCCGGCGGGCTTGACGGCAGCGCGCGCTCCAGCACGACGGTGCGCTGATCGACCGCCTGCCCCGTGGTGCCGCGCGCCCTGGCGCGGCTGATGATGGCGCGCTGCACGCGCTGCGCCGGAGCGTTGATGACGATGCTCAGCGCCTCGTCCGGCGCGGGACCGGCAGGTTCCGCCGGGCGCGACGAAATGCAGCCGGCCAGCATGAGGCTGGCAGCGCCAAGGACGGCGCCCCGCGCGATGACTTGAACGGCTGCTTGCATGCCTGCTCTCCCGGTCCGCATGGCCTCGCTCACTCCGCCGCCATCCGCACGGGCGCGCCGTGCGGGTTGGCGGAATACTGGTCGATCCGCTCTTCGATCTCGTGACGGAAATGGTTGATCAGCCCCTGCACGGGCCAGGCGGCGGCATCGCCCAGCGCGCAGATCGTATGGCCCTCGATCTGTTTGGTCACGTCGAGCAGCATGTCGATCTCGCGCTTCTGGGCGCGGCCTTCGGCCATGCGGGTCAGCACGCGCCACATCCAGCCGGTGCCTTCGCGGCACGGCGTGCACTGGCCGCAGCTCTCGTGCTTGTAGAAAT
>CALKHP010000012.1 GCA_937988775.1 uncultured Alphaproteobacteria bacterium | reverse complement strand
ACACGCTGGTCGGCGCCGGCAAGGCGGATGGCGCCATGGACGCCTCCAACCTGCTCAAGCCGGCGCTGGCGCGCGGCGAGTTGCACTGTATCGGCGCCACCACGCTCGACGAATACCGCAAGCATGTCGAGAAGGATGCGGCGCTTGCCCGGCGCTTCCAGCCGGTGTTCGTCGCCGAGCCGACGGTCGAGGACACGATCTCGATCCTGCGCGGCCTGAAGGAAAAATACGAGCTGCATCACGGCGTGCGCATTACCGACGCGGCGATCGTCGCGGCGGCGACGCTGTCGAACCGCTACATCGCCGACCGCTTCCTGCCCGACAAGGCGATCGATCTGGTGGATGAGGCCGGCGCGCGCCTGCGCATGCAGGTCGATTCCAAGCCCGAGGAACTCGACAATATCGACCGCGAGGTGATCCGGCTGAAGATCGAGCAGGAGGCGCTGAAGAAGGAGAGCGATGCCGGTTCGCGCGACCGCCTGCAGCGTCTCGAGAAGGAATTGGCCGATCTCGAGCAGCGCTCGGCCGAAATCACCACGCGCTGGCGGGCCGAGAAGGACAAGCTCGGCGACGCGCAGAAGATCAAGAGCGAGCTCGAGCAGGCCCGCCTCGCGCTCGATCAGGCGCAGCGCAAGGGCGAGTACCAGCGCGCCGGCGAGCTGGCCTATGGCCGCATTCCGGAGCTGGAAAAGAAGCTCGCAGCGATCGAGGAGAACGAAAACAGGGGCGCCCTCGTCGAGGAGGCGGTGACGCCCGATCACATCGCGCAGGTCGTGTCGCGCTGGACCGGCGTGCCGGTCGACAAGATGCTCGAGGGCGAGAAGGACAAGCTGCTCAGGATGGAGCAGGTCATCGGCGAGCGCGTCGTCGGCCAGGAGGAGGCGGTCGCCGCCGTCTCGACCGCGATCCGCCGGGCGCGCGCCGGCCTGCAGGACCCGAACCGGCCGATCGGCTCGTTCATGTTCCTCGGGCCGACCGGTGTCGGCAAGACCGAGCTGACCAAGGCGCTTGCCGGCTTCCTGTTCGACGACGAGCAGGCGCTGGTGCGCATCGACATGTCGGAATACATGGAGAAGCATTCGGTTAGCCGGCTGATCGGTGCGCCGCCCGGCTATGTCGGCTACGAGGAAGGCGGTGCGCTGACCGAGGCCGTGCGCCGCCGGCCGTATCAGGTCGTGTTGTTCGACGAGATCGAGAAGGCGCATCCGGACGTGTTCAACGTCCTGCTGCAAGTGCTCGACGAAGGCCGGCTAACCGACGGGCAGGGCCGCACGGTCGATTTCCGCAACGTGCTGATCATCATGACCTCGAACCTTGGCGCCGAGTATCTGGTCAGCCAGGCCGAGGGCGAGGATTCGGACGCGGTCCGCGGCGAGGTGATGGATGTGGTCCGGGCGCATTTCCGGCCCGAATTCCTCAACCGTGTCGACGAGATCATCCTGTTCCACCGCTTGAAGCGGGCGCATATGGCGGCGATCGTCGATATCCAGCTCGCGCGGCTCGAGCGGCTGCTGGCCGATCGCAAGATCACCATCACGCTCGACGAGGCGGCGCGCGCCTGGCTCGCCGAGAAGGGCTATGATCCGGCCTATGGCGCAAGGCCGCTGAAGCGGGCGATCCAGAAGAACCTGCAGGATCCGCTCGCCGAGCAGATCCTCGCCGGCAGGGTCAAGGATGGCGAGACCGTCGCCGTCTCGGCCGCTGCCGACGGGCTGCTGGTCGGCGACACCGTCGTCGGCGCGGCCCGGCCGGAAAAGGTCACGCTGAACTGACGGATGCGGGCGGCGCGGTGGCGTCGCCCGCTTTCGCTGCCCTCATGTCGCAAGGGGCGCGCTGCTTCGTCGCGGCCGGGGCGCCCATCCCGATCGGAAGGGCTTTCCCTCATCCGCCGTAACGAGGATTTCTCTGAATCCCTAGCCGGCGTGAGCTGCCTTGAGCGCGGCGTCGAGATCGGCATAGAGATCGTCTGGGTCCTCGATGCCGGTCGAAAGGCGCAGCAGGTCGGGCGGGCACGGCGTGCCGGCGCCCTCGATCGAGGCGCGGTGCTCGATCAGGCTCTCGACGCCGCCGAGCGAGGTCGCGCGCTTCCAGAGCGCGACATGCGCGGCGGTGGCGACGGCGCGCGCTTCCCCGCCCTTGACGCGCACCGACAGCATGCCGCCGAAGCCGCCTGCCATCTGGCGCGCGGCGACCGCGTGGCCGGGATGATCCTGCAAACCGGGATAGAGCACCTGCGCGACGAGCGGATGCTGGCGCAGGTTCATGGCGAGGTGCATCGCGTTGGCGGAAGCCGCGCGCACGCGCAGATCGAGCGTGCGCATGCCGCGAATCAGCAAGAACGCCTCGAATGGCCCGAGGATGGTGCCGACCTGCTTGCGCACGCGCAGGATACGGTCCCAGAATTCATCCGGCCTGGCTGTGGCAAGCGCGCCGGCGATGACGTCCGAATGGCCGTTGAGATATTTGGTCGCGGCATGCATGACGATATCGGCGCCATGTTCGAGCGGCCGGGTGAGGATCGGCGAGGCGCAGGTCGAATCGACGCCGAGCCTTGCGCCCGCTTCATGCGCGATTTTGGCGACGCCGGCGATATCGACGATGGCCCAGGTCGGGTTGGCCGGCGTCTCGGCCCAGATCAGCTTGGTGCGGCCGGGTTCGACCGCCGCCTTGACGGCCGCGAGGTCGCTCATGTCGACGAAGCTCACCTTCAGGCCCCAATGGGCGGCATCGTCGAGCAGCCAGGCGCGCAGGCCCCAATACATTACTTTCGGCGCGACGATATGGTCGCCGGGCGAGAGCGCCATGAAGGTCGCGATCGCCGCCGACATGCCGGAGCCGAGCAGCATCGCCACCGGCGCGCCCTCCAGCATGGCGATGACCTCTTCGGCCTCGCGCACGGTCTGGTTGTCGGGGCGGCCATAGATGAAGCCGTTGCTATAGGCGTTGTCGGCATCGCGCAGATAGGTGGTGGCGACGTGGATCGGCGGCACGACCGCGCCGGTCGCGGCATCGGTGCGGCCGAGCGCCTGCGCCGCCAGGGTGCGCTTCGTCCAGCGTGAGGGCTGCTTGGAACTTGCCATTATCTTGCCTCTTCATTTCGGGAGGCGCGGGCGGAGGGCTGGCGGCCGGGCGCGGGCGCTACGGGGGAAAGGAGGAGGACTTACAGGAGCCTCAAGGGCCGCTGTCAACTGTCTTGCAGGGTAGTGGGCGGCTGTGCCTTCAAGCTCTGGCGGCGACGTTGCGGCGTTGCAGCACTTTCGACACGGCGGCGCGGATTTCGGCGACGCTGAACGGCTTGGTGACGACATCCTCGATCAGCGCGAGCAGGTCATGGGCGCGCTCGCGCTGGTCGGCATAGCCGGTCATCAGCACGATCGGCAGCAGCGGGAAATCGCGCGCGGCGGCGAGCGACAGCGCGATGCCGTCCATCAGCGGCATGCGGATGTCGCTGAGCAGTAGGTCGAAGCGGCCGCCGCTCGCTGAAAGCCGCTCGAGGGCGGCGGCGCCGTCGGCCTCGGCGACGATGGTGTGCCCGTCGAGTTCGAGCGCCCGGCGCACGATGGCGCGCACCGGTTCGTCGTCCTCGGCAATCAGGATGTGGGCCATGGTCTTGCCTCTCAGGTCTCGAGCGTGCCGACGAAGGGCAGTTCGCGGAAGGAATGGGCGACATCCATGCCGTAGCCGACGACGAACTGGTCCGGACATTGGAAGCCGACGAAATCGGGCGTGATCTGCACGGCGCGCTTGCCGGGCTTTTCCAGCAGCACGCAGACCTGCACGCTGGCCGCGCCGCGCGCGCTGAGCAGATCCTTGGCGAAGGCGAGGGTGCGGCCGGATTCCAGGATATCGTCGATCAGCAGCACGTCGCGGCCGGCGGGATCGCTCTCGATATCCTTCAGGATGGTGACATGGCCGGCGGAGACCGTGCCTTCCAGATAGCTCGACAGATGCAGGAACTCGACCTGCGGCGTGAGCCCGGCGCCATGGAGGGCGCGCAACAGGTCGGCCGCGAACATGAAACTGCCCTTGAGCACGGCGACGACGAGCAGCTTTTGCGGCTGGCGCGCGGCGATCTCGGCGGCGAGCGCGGCGTTGCGGCGGGCGATGGTGTCGGCGTCGAAGAGCGGGCGGATATGCGGCACGTTATTCATGACTGCGGCCTGGCGCCGCCCTCCCGTGCCATCAGCGCCTCGGCCTGCTCGCGCTCGTCGAGGAAGCGCACCTCGACATTGCGGCCCTCGGCAGGGGGCGCGGCGAGGCGCTTGCGGAACGACAGCGTTTCGCCGGCGGCGAGTTCGGCCTTGTCGGGCTTGGCGCTCCAGACGTAAAGCTCGGCGCCCTTGGCGTCGCGCACGGCGAAGCGCAGCGCCGGCACCGGGCGCGGCTGGCGCGTGACATTGGTGATCGCGCCCTCGACCACCAGCAGCCTTGCGCCATTCTCGGTATAGAGGTGGCTGGTGAAGGCGCTAAGATCGAGGCCGCGCAGGTTGACGGGCATCGAAAGCGCGGCATAGAGCCGCGCGGTCTGGGGCGCCGCGCGCACGATCGGCGCCCTGAGCGCGATGAGAAGCGTGATCGCCACCAGCACCGCGGTGGCGACGAGCCCGGCGCGCATCACGCGCGGCCGGGTGCTGGTCACGGACGCCTTGCGGGCGTTACCGGTGTTGCGCGTGCGCCGGCGTGGCGCGCGCGGGGGGGAAACATCCTGCGGGGCGTTTTCCGTTGCATCTTGCGCTGGCGGCGCGGCCGGCGCTTCGGGCGGCAACACCTCGCCCTGCGCCGTTTCGGCGGCATCGCCCGGCAAAGGCGTTGCGTCCGGCTCGGATTCGGGCACAGTCACGCTCGCCAGCCAGATCTCGCGGCAGCCGCGACAGCGGACCTTGCGGCCGGCCGGAGCCATGAAGTCCGCCGGCACCTCGTGGTCGGTGCCGCAATGGGGGCAAGTGATCAGCATGGCGTCATGATCGGTTTGGGCTCGTGATCGGCATGGTTCGGCCGGTTGCCCTGACATTGTCACAGGCGTCGTTCAGCGTGACTTTCGAAGGCTATTGCTGCTCCAGTATGCTTAATAGCCGGTTAATGCCGAATCACGCAAAACCGCCCGCGTGGCGAGACCGGCCGGGCGGCCGGGGATGGAGATCGACAGGGTGCTGCGTTTCGAGAATGTGGGTTTGCGCTACGGCATGGGGCCGGAGATTCTCCGCGACCTCAGTTTCGTGATCCAGCCGCATTCCTTCCAGTTCCTGACCGGCCCCTCCGGCGCCGGCAAGACGACGCTGCTGCGTCTGATCCTGATGACCCTGAAGCCGACGCGTGGGCTGATCAACCTGTTCGGCCAGGAAGTGGCCCGGCTCGACAAGGACGAGATGACCGGGCTCAGGCGGCGCATCGGCGTGGTGTTCCAGGATTTCCGCCTGCTCGACCACCTGACGACCTATGAGAATGTCGCGCTGCCGTTGCGCGTGCAGGGCAAGGACGAGGCGAGCTATCGCTCGGAGGTAATCGAGCTGTTGCGCTGGGTCGGGCTCGGCGAGCGCATGCATGTGCCGCCGACCGTGCTGTCGGGCGGCGAGAAGCAGCGCGCGGCAATCGCCCGCGCCGTGATGGTGCAGCCCGACCTGCTGCTCGCCGACGAGCCGACCGGCAATGTCGACCCGCCGCTGGCGCGCCGCCTGCTGCGCCTGTTCACCGAACTGCACCGGCAGGGCACCTCGATCGTGCTGGCGACGCATGATTTCGACCTGATGGACCAGTTCGACGCGCGCCGCTTCGTGCTGGCCGACGGCTATCTGGAAATCTTCAGTTGAAAATGCCCAGGATCGACAAGGCCGCCATATCGCGCTCGGCGTCGCGCTCGGCCGCGATCGCCGCCCGCGCGACCGGCGATCTCACGGTGCGGGCCATAGGGCTCGCGGTCGCGGCCAACCGGGGCCTGCGGCTCAGCCGGCGGCGCGATACGGCGTTGCTGCCGGCATCGAGCATTTCGGGCCGGGCGCTGGTGCTCATCATCGCCATCATGGCGTTTCTCGCCTCGCTGACCGCCGGCACGGTGCAACTCGTCTCGAGCGCCTCGACGAACTGGCGCTCGGCGATCGCCCGCGAGGTGACGATCCAGGTCCGGCCCCAGGTCGGGCGCGACACCGATGCCGACGTGAAGCAGGCGGCCGCGATCACGCGCGCGAGCGCCGGCGTCGATGCGGTGGACGTCTACAGCAAGGCGCAATCGACGCAGTTGCTCGAACCCTGGCTCGGGCAGGATTTCGAGCTGACCGAGATCCCGATCCCGCGCATCATTGCGGTCAAGGTCTCCGGCCATCCCGATTTCGGCACGCTGCGCAAGACGCTCGATCAGATTCCCGGCGTCTCGCTCGACGATCACCGCATCTGGACGGCACGGCTCTCGACGATGGCGAATGCCATGATCCTGGTCGGGCTGGTGATCCTCGGCTTGGTGCTGACGGCGAGCGGGCTCGCGGTCGCCTTCGCGACGCGCGGCGCCATGGCCGGCACGCGCGAGATCATCGACGTGTTGCATCTGGTCGGCGGCACCGACAGATTCATCGCCAACCAGTTCCAGCGCCACTTCCTGCGCCTCGGCCTCAAGGGCGGCGGCATTGGCGGGCTGGCAGCGATCGCGGTGTTCGTGGCGGCGGGCCTCGCTTCGCGGCAATGGGTGGCGACGCCGGGCGGCGACCAGGTCGATGCCCTGTTCGGCACTTTCTCGCTCGGGCTTGGCGGCTATGGCGCGGTGGTGGTGATTGCCGGGGTGGTGGCGCTGATCACCACCGTCGTCTCGCGCCTGACCGTGTTCCGCAACCTGCGCGGGCTGGAGTGAAAGCCCTGCCCGGCCCGGGCGGCCTGGCGGCGCGCGCCATAATCCGGCGCGAAACTGCGTTTAAGCGAGCACGCCATGACTGAAGGCTCGGGCGAGGATATGCCGATGCCGCGCCGGGCGGATGCGCCCGTCAGGGCCGGCGCGGCACATGGCGCCTGGCGCATGGTGCGGCGCGCCGGGCTGGTCGCGCTCGCCGCGATGGTGCTGTTTGCCGGCGGGCTGTGGCTGTTCGCCCGCGCCATCGATGGCAGCGCCGCCGTGCTGCCCGAGCGCGCCGACGGCATCGTCGTGCTGACCGGCGGCCCCGACCGGATCGGCGACGGCGTCGAATTGCTGGCGAGCGGCCGCGCCCGGCGCATGCTGATCACCGGCGTCAGGAAGGGCGTCTCGCTCGAAACGCTCGGCAAGCCGATGCCGCAGTTCAGGCAGGTGATGGCGTGCTGCGCCGATCTTGAATATACGGCGCAGAACACCGTCGGCAACGCCATTGCCGCCCGCATGTGGATGCGGCGCAACGGCTACCATTCGTTGATCGTGGTGACCTCGAATTTTCACATGCCACGCGCGCTGATCGAGTTCCGCCGGGCGATGCCCGGGGTGACGCTCTACAGCCACCCGGTCAACAGCGACCGCGTCAGCGTCGAGAACTGGTGGCGCGACGGGCCGGTGGCGCGGCTGGTTATTCTGGAGTACGGAAAGTTCGTCGTGGCCTGGTGCCGGATGCAGCTGATGAGCCTGCTGCCGGTCTAGTGCCCGGAGCCGCCTCTTTTCCGACCCTTTCCGCCGGACCACACATGATTTTCCTGCGTTCCCTGGTTTTCGCGCTGTTCTTCTACGGCAATACCACGATGTGGGTGATCATCGGCATCCCGACGCTGCTGCTGCCGTTTCCGCTGTTCATGCGGCTGACGGTCAAGCCGTGGGCGCGCACCGGGCTGTGGCTGCATCGGGTGATCTGCGGCGTGAGCCTCGAGGTGCGCGGGCGCGAGCATCTTCCGGCCGGGCCGATCCTGATCGCCGCGAAGCACCAGTCGGTGTTCGAGACGCTGTTCTTCGTCGCGGAACTGCCGATCCCGACCTATATCACCAAGCGCGAGCTGTTCTGGATTCCGCTTTTCGGCTGGTATCTGTGGAAATCGCGGCAGATCAGCATCGATCGCGGCAAGCGCGCGGCGGTGGTGGCCCAGCTCAACCGCCAGGCGCAGGCGGCAATCGCGCGCGGCGGCCAGCTCGTGATCTTCCCGGAGGGCACGCGGCGGCCGGTCGGCGCCAAGCCGGCCTACAAGTCCGGCGTCTATCACCTGCATTCCGAGATCGGCGTCGCCTGCGTGCCGGTGGCGCTCAATGCCGGCGTGGTGTGGCCGCGCCGCACCTTCCTGAAATTTCCCGGCCGGCTCATCGTCGAGTACCTGCCGCCGATCGCGCCGGGGCTGGCGCGCGAGGCGTTCATGACCAGGTTGCAGCACGAGATCGAGCCGACAACGGACCGGCTCGTCGCCGAGGCGCGCCGACAGGAATCCACCTAGAGATTGGCGACGATCCAGGCGAGGCTCGCATCCTCGATGCCGGACGCCCTGAGATGGGCAAGGGTGTTGCGCACGTAATCGGCGCAGCTGCCGGAAATGCCATGGCCCTGGCGCACGAAGACCAGTTGCTGCGCCGGCGTCAGCCCTTGGGCATATTGGGCATGGCCGCAATCCATCACATAGGTCAGGCCGGTGACGGTGCGGCCATCGCCGAGCCGTAGCGGGCGATAGCTCTCGCGATAGACGTAGTTCTGCTGCTCGCGCTCGGTCAGATAGGCCATGGTGGCGGCACGGTCGGCGGCGGGCACGCGAAAGGCGACGCCCCGGCACGAGCCGCCGCGATCGAGCCCGAGCACGAGGCCGGGCGCGGCTGCCGTGCCGCGATGATGCCAGGAATAGACGCACAGGCTGCGATGGGCGCCGCGCAGCAAGGCGGGCTGGCGTTCGCTGAACGCGAAGCCCGGCCGCCACATCAGCGACCCGTAGCCGAATACCCACAAATCATCGTGATCGACGTTGTCGAGGCTCATGAGGGAGGGGCTCATGGAGGGTAGTTGCGCAATCCGAGGGGCAAGGCCATGGTCTGGCCGCATCAACAGGGTCTATGTGACAGCGATGAGTGATTCCGATCAAGCCGGTTCGGCACCCGCCCGGCGTTTTTCCCGTACCGGCCTCTATCTGCCCTTCGCGATCCTGTTGGGCATCATCGTCGCATGGAGCGGCTTCTGGTTCTATGCCCGCCACCGCGCCGAGCAGGCGCTCGATGCGTGGCTGGCGCTCGAGAAGCTCGCCGGGCGCACATGGAGCTGCCCGGAGCGTACCATCGACGGCTACCCGTTCCGCATGCAGATCACTTGCGCGGCGCCGAGTTTCGTCGGGCCGCTCAAGGGCGAGAACGGTCGGCCGGTGCAGGTGACGGGCCGGCTCGGCGGCTTCGTGGCCGAAGCGCTCGTCTACCAGCCCAATCGCCTGATCGCGACCTTAACCGGGCCGCTCCAGATCGAGAGCGCCGACGGGCGCGGCGCGACCGTCACTTGGCGCAGCCTGCGCGCCAGCGTCGAGGGCAAGCCCGACCATCTCGGCCCGTTCTCGTTGGTCGCCGACGATGCGGCCGTGCAACTGACGGGTGCTGCCGAACCGGCGGGACGCGCCAAAAGCCTCGAGATCCATATTCGGCCCCATCCGGGCGGCGAGACGGGCGCTTACGATTTCGCCAGCACGATCGAAGGCGCTCAGGTGCCGCTGCTCGATGCGCTGGCCGGCTCCAGCGATCCGGCGCGGCTGGTGCTGCAGGCGAGCGCCAGCAAGCTCGCGGGCCTCGACGGCCGCAATCCGCCGGCGGCGCTCGAGGCCTGGCGTCTGGCGGGCGGCAGCCTGCAGGTCGCCAGGCTGCGCTTCGAGAAGGGTGCGATCAGCATTGACGGTATCGGCAATATCAGCGTCGATGCCGGGCATTTCCCCAACGGCCAGATCGAGACCAGGGTGAGCGGCGCCGAGCAGTTGCTGGCCCGCTTCGGCCTTGGCGGCGGCGCCGGCCAGCTTGGCGGCCTGCTCGGCTCGATCCTCGGCGGCGAGAAACAGGGCCGCGCCGCGCCCGGCCTCAAGCTGACGCTGCGCCTCAACGGCGGAAGAGCGCATTTCGGCCCGTTCGCCTGGCCGCTGAAGCCGCTGTATTGAGGGCGACGCCGGGCCCCGGCTCAAGGCCGGGGAAAGACCCGTTGCGATGCTGAGCCGTTTCGTCCCGGCCCTGAGCCGGGATCCAGGAACGGTTACGGCTTTGTTCTTCCGTGTCATTCCCGACGCGCGTGAGCGCGGTCTGGAATCCAGGGGTCGTGCGCGCATGCGGCTCTGGATTCCCGCCTTCGCGGGAATGACAGATGACGTTAGCGAGCGCCTTAGCTGTCCTTCGGCGCGTTGCCGGGCTGGCGGCCGAAATCGGGTGCGTCGGTTTCCTGGCCGCTGGCGATGATGCCGCGGCGGATGGCGCGGGTGCGCGTGAACAGGGCGTGCAGGCCATCGCCGTCGCCCCAGCGGATCATGCGTTGCAGCGCCGACAAATCCTCGTTGAAGCGGCCGAGCATCTCGAGCACGGCGTCCTTGTTGTTGAGGAACACGTCGCGCCACATGGTCGGGTCGGAGGCGGCGATGCGGGTGAAATCGCGAAAACCGCCGGCCGAGAACTTGATGACTTCCGATTGCGTCACCGCCTCGAGATCGGCCGCCGTGCCGACGATATTATAGGCGATCAGATGCGGCACATGGCTGGTGATGGCGAGCACGAGGTCATGATGGTCGGCGCCCATGAACTCGACATTGGCGCCCATGGCGCGCCAGAAATCGGCGAGCCGGTCGAGCGCTGCCTGTTCCGTGCCCTCCGGCGGCGTCAGGATGCACCAGCGGTTGCGGAACAGCCGGGCCAGGCCGGCATCGGGGCCGGAATATTCCGTGCCGGCGACCGGGTGGGCCGGGATGAAATGCACGCCCGCCGGCACGTGAGGGCCTCCCTCGCGCAGCACGACGCCCTTGACCGAGCCGACATCCGACAGGATGGCGCCCGGCTTCAGGGCCGGGCCGAGTTGCGCCGCGACGCTGCCGATGGCGCCGACCGGCACGCACATGATGACGCAATCGGCACCCGCCGCGCCCGCCGCCGCATCGGCGGTGATCTCGTCAGCGAGGCCGAGCTCACCGACGCGGCGGCACACGCCTTCATCGGCATCGACCGCGACGATGGTGTTGACGAGGCCGGCCTCGCGCGCGGCCAGGGCGATCGACGCGCCGATCAGCCCGAGGCCGACGAGACAGAGGCGGTCAAAGAGAACGGGCATGGTCGAGGCGCGCTTTCGGGGTGTTTATTTCAGGAAATCGCGGAGCGCCTGCACCACGAGCCGGTTGGCCTCCTCGGAGCCGACCGTCATGCGCAGCGCGTCGGGCAGGCCATAGCCCGCGACGGCACGCAGGATCAGCCCGCGTGCCGACAGGAAGGCATCGGCCTCTCGCGCCGTGCGGCCGGCCTCCTTCGGGAAATGGATCAGGATGAAGTTGCCGACGCTCGGCGTGACGCTCAGGCCGAGCTTGCCGATCTCGGCGCTGAGCCAGTCGCGCCAATGCTCGTTATGGGCAACTGCTGCATCCATATGCGCCTGGTCGGCGATGGCCGCGGCACCGGCCGCGATCGCCGGCCCGTTCATGTTGAAGGGCCCGCGGATGCGGTTGAGCGCATCGGCGACATTGGCCGGCATATAGGCCCAGCCGACGCGCAGGTTGGCGAGGCCGTGGATCTTCGAGAAGGTGCGCGTCATCACGACGTTGTCGCTGGTCGCGACCAGCTCGATGCCGGCGGAATAATCGTTGCGCCGGACATATTCGGCATAGGCTGCGTCGAGCACGAGCAGCACATGCGGCGGCAGGCCGGCATGCAGGCGCTTGACCTCCTCGAACGGGATGTAGGTGCCGGTCGGGTTGTTCGGGTTGGCGAGGAACACCAGCTTGGTGCGCGCGCTCACCTTGGCGAGCAGGGCATCGACATCGGTGGTGTAGTTCTTCTCCTTCGCCACCACGGGCGTACCGCCGGCGGCGAGGATAGCGATCTTGTAGACGAGGAAACCGTGCTCGCTATAGAGGCCCTCGTCGCTTGGGCCCAGATAGGCGTGGGTGATCAGGTTGAGCAACTCGTCGGAGCCGGCGCCGCATACGATGCGGGCGGCATCGAGCCCGTAGCGCCTGGCGATCGCCTCGCGCAGCGCGCTCGCGGTGCCGTCGGGATAGAATTCGAGGCTGTTGGCTGCGGCCTGAAAGGCGGCGATCGCCCGTGGGCTGGCGCCAAGCGGCGTCTCGTTGGAGGACAGCTTATGCAGCTTGACGCCGGCCGGTGCCGCGCTCTTGCCGGGCACATAGGCTTCGATCGCCAGCACGCCGGCGCGCGGCGCGGGGCGGGTGAGATCCTTCACCGAATCCATCGCTTTACAAACTCCATCAAACCTTATGCGGTGCGCAACCGTTATCGCGCGAAGGCGAAGCGCCGGGCGTGGCTGCCGATCTCCTCGTAGCGCGCGGGCGTGCCGCCGGCGGAGAGAGCCTGCAAAAACGCGTTCGTGTCAACCTCGTCGCCATGGCTGACCAGCAGCGCCAGCCCCTGCGGAATGCCGCATGAGGTTTCGACGGCGACGCCGTGCTGGGCAAGGGCCGCCGTCAGGGCCGGGCTCCAGCGCTCGACCTGCAGGCTGGCGACGATCTCCTCGCGCACGGCGGCATCGGCGAGCGGCTTCGCCAGCAGGAACACCGGCGTCGAGGCCGGGTGGTCGGGGCGCTCGACGAAGGGCAGGCGCGCGATGATCTTCGGCGCCGCCTCGCCTTGTAAATCCTGCCACCACGGGCCGCCGCCGCTGCCCTGGTCGAGCCGCACCATGCCGAGATCGCCCTTGGCGGCGGCGATGGCCGCGATCACAGGCCCTGCACCGAGATGGGCGATGAAGGGCACGGTAAAGCCGAAATGGAAGCGCACGCTGTCGCGCATCGCCGCATCGCCGCCGGCGGTATCGACATGCACGCTGAACGGCGCCTGCACATAGGTGAAGGTCGCGATGATGACGCGCCAGATGCCCTCGACCGTATCGAGCGGCAGGATGCCGCGATGGCGCTCGACGATCTCGCGCATCATCGAGGCTTCGCGGCCCGGCCGGAAGGCGGAGCCCGATTCGGCGGTCTTCTTGATCTCGATCAGCGTGTCGATGATGCGGCCGCGCTCCATCAGCAGCTCGTGCATGGCGCTGTCGATGCGGTCGATCTCCTGGCGGAGTTGCGGAAGGGTCGGCAGGCTGGGCGCGGTCATGGGCGACACTTATCCTCGTCGAGAGGTGTGATATAGGCCTCGGCCGCCGAAGGCAAAGATTCATGCGGCGCGTTCGATAGAACGAACATGCTGGACGATCCAAGAAATTCGTGTTTTTTATCGATCACCACCGTGGAGCAGAGAAATTTTGGGTTTCGAGTCTCAGATCGCGCAGGATCAGGCGGACCAGCCGCACAGCCTCGTGCTGCGCTTTCCGGCCGGGCAGCCGCTGGTGCTCGATTCGGGCGCGGTGCTGGCGCCGCTGACCATCGCTTATCAAGCCTATGGCCTGCTGAACGCCGAGCGCTCCAACGCGGTGCTGATCTGCCATGCCCTGACCGGCGACCAGCATGTCGCCAACGCCCACCCGATCACCGGCAAGCCCGGCTGGTGGGAGACGATGGTCGGGCCGGGCAAGCCGATCGACACCAACCGTTTCTACGTGCTGTGCGCCAATGTCCTTGGCGGCTGCATGGGCACGACCGGGCCGGCTTCGCTCGATCCGGCGACCGGGCGCCCCTACGCCACCGACCTGCCGCTGGTGACGATCCGCGACATGGTGCGGGCGCAGGCGATGCTGGTCGACGCGCTCGGCATCGAGACGCTGTTCTGCGTCGCCGGCGGCTCGATGGGCGGCATGCAGGTGCTCGAATGGGCGTCAAGCTTCCCGCATCGCGTGTTCGCGGCGATGCCGCTCGCCACCGCCACCAAGCATTCGGCGCAGAACATCGCCTTCAACGAGGTCGGCCGCCAGGCGGTGATGGCCGATCCCGGCTGGCATGGCGGGCGCTACCGTGAGGCCGGAACCCGGCCCGACAAGGGGCTCGGCGTCGCGCGCATGGCGGCGCATATCACCTATCTCTCCGAGCCGGCGCTGCAGCGCAAGTTCGGCCGCAAGTTGCAGGATCGCGCCGCGCCGACCTTCTCCTTCGACGCCGATTTCCAGATCGAGAGCTATCTGCGCCATCAGGGTTCGAGTTTCGTCGAGCGTTTCGATGCCAACAGCTATCTCTATCTCACCCGCGCCATGGATTATTTCGACCTCGCCGCCGACCATGGCGGCGTGCTGGCGCGCGCCTTCCTCGGCACGAAAACGCGGTTCTGCGTGATGTCCTTCACCTCCGACTGGCTGTTCCCGACCGCCGACAGCCGCCAGATCGTGCATGCGCTCAACGCGGCCGCCGCCTCGGTCTCCTTCGTCGAGATCGAATCCGACAAGGGCCACGACGCCTTCCTGCTGCATGAGCCGGAAATGCTGGCGACGGCGCGGGGGTTTCTCGAATCGGCGGCGCGCGCGCGGGGCATCGCGTGAGCGCGGCGGATGCGCGGGCACGCTCGGCCGATGTCAGGGTCGATTTCCGGCTGATCGCCGAAATGGTCGCGCCGGGCTCGCGCGTGCTCGATGTCGGTTGCAGCGATGGCGCGCTGCTGGCGCTGCTCACTGATGCGCGCAATGTCGATGCGCGCGGCATCGAACTGTCGCGCGAGGGCGTGGCGCAGGCGGTGGCGCGCGGGCTCGCGGTGATCCAGGGCGATGCCGATACCGATCTCGACGATTATCCAGATGATGCCTTCGACTACG
Organism: uncultured Alphaproteobacteria bacterium; assembly: GCA_937988775.1. Lineage (GTDB taxonomy): Bacteria > Pseudomonadota > Alphaproteobacteria > Rhizobiales > Beijerinckiaceae > CALKHP01. The sequence goes on along the minus strand of CALKHP010000012.1, from coordinate 4,135 downwards.
TCATCCTGTCGCAGACGCTGCAGGCGACGCGCAATCCGCGCCGCGTGCTCGAGCAGATGCTGCGCATCGGCCAGCGCGCCATCGTGTCATTCCCGAATTTCGGCCACTGGCGCATGCGTATGCAGGTGTTCTTCGGCGGCCGCATGCCGGTGACGGAAAACCTGCCGTTCAACTGGTGGGACACGCCGAACATTCATTTCTGCACGATCCGCGATTTCCTGGCGCTGGTCGACCTGATCGGCGCGCGCATGGAACGCGCCGAGGCGCTCGATGACGCCGGCAAGCCGATCACGCTCAACCTGCCATGGTGGGCGTGGAACATCATCGGCCAGCAGGGGCTGTTCCTGCTCAGCCGGCGCGACTGAAGCCGTTACTTGGCGTGTCTGGCGAGCCAGGCCTTCATGCTGGCGATCTCGGCTTCCTGCGCCTTGATGATCTCTTCGGCGAGTTTGCGGGTCTCGGCATCCTTGCCGTATTGCAGTTCGACCTTCGCCATGTCGATCGCCGCCTGATGATGCGGGATCATGCCGCGCATGAAATCGACATCGGCGTTGCCGCTGTATTTGATATCCATGTCCTTGTGCATCCTGGCGGCCGCGGCCTGGAACGCCTTGGTCGAGGGCGCGGCCTTGGCGCTGCCCTGGCTCGTTTTGCCGTGATCCATCTTGCCGTGATCCATCTGGGCCAGGGCGGGGAAAGCGGCCGCCGACAGGAACGCGGCAAGCAGGGCGGTTTTCAGCATCGGCATCGTGGCTCCGTGCGGGGGCAGCGTTTCGGGGACGCCTACACCTGCGCAGGATTGCGTCAGTTTCCGGGCAGCAGCGCCGGCGCGAGCGCGAAGCGGCGCGCCGGCTTGCGGCTCGCCACCGGGCGATAGACCTGCTTGGTCGCCTCGATGACATGTACGCCGGCAAAGGGCAGGCCGAGCGTGGCGCCGACGCGCTCCCAGGCCGGCGCGGCGCGCAGCACGGTGCGGCGCTGCACCGGCGGGAAATACAGCGCTTCCGTCCAGTGGATCGGCGTGAACAGCGCCTCGCGCATCAGGCCGGTCAACTGGGCGCGCGAGAACGGCTGGCCCTGGCCGAACGGCGTCGCATCGAGCCTGGCCCACAGGCCGCGCCGGCTCGGCACCACCGCGATCAGCCGCCCGCCCGGCGCCAGCACGCGCCAGATTTCGCTGAGCAGGGCGAGCGGGCTCTCGGCAACCTCGAGCGCATGCACCAGCAGCAGCCGGTCGATGGCCGCGTCGCGCAGCGGCATGTCGCCGGCCTGGACCAGCGCCGATGCCGACAGTCCGGCCTCCGGCCAATGCATCACGCCCTGTTCGGCCGGCATGAAGGCGAGCGTGCGCTCGGCGCCGCGCCGCAGCGCCTCGAGATAGGGCGTGGCGAAGCCGAGCCCGAGGATCGCCAGCCCGTGCGGCTCGCGCCAGCGTGCCTGGATGGCGCGCGTCAGCGTCTGTTGCGCCACCAGCCCGAGCGGGCTGGTGTAGAAGCCTTTCAGGTCGACGACATCGAGCGTCATGCCAGGCTCTCTTGCTGTTTCGGGTTGGCCTTCGCGCAGGATCGGCTAAGTTCCGAGGCAACTTCCCCGAAGCCTCCGTCCAAGGAATAATCATGCCCGCGCTCGTTCACCAGTTCTTCTGCCGCTCCGACAATTACGGGGTCCTGATCCACGATCCCGCCTCCGGCGCCACCGCCGCGATCGACGCCCCCGAGGCCGCCGCAGTCGAGAAGGCGCTCACTGAAACCGGCTGGACGCTGACCGACATTTTCGTGACGCATCGCCATATCGATCATATCGAAGGCATTCCGGCGCTGGTAGCGGCGCATCACCCGCGCATCACCGCGCCCGAGAAGGCGCGGGCCGAGGTGCCGGGCGCTGCGGCCTATGTCGGCGAGGGCGATACCGTGCGGCTCGGCACGCTGAGCGCCAGGGTCTGGGATACGCCGGGTCATTGCCGCGATCATATCGCCTATTATTTCTCGGAAGACAAAATCCTGTTCGCCGGCGACACGCTGTTCGCGCTCGGCTGCGGCCGCGTCTCCGAATCGACCTATGACGAGATGTGGGCCTCGTTGTCGCGCATGGCGGCGCTGCCTGGCGATACGATCGTGTATTGCGGCCACGAATATACCGTCTCGAATGCCAAGTTCGCGCTGCATGTCGATCCCGACAACGCGGCCTTGCAGAAGCGGGCGCGCGAGGTCGAGGCGCTGCGCGCCAAGGGCGCCGCCACGCTGCCGACGACGATCGCGCTGGAGCTTGCCACCAACCCGTTCCTGCGCGCCGGCGGGGGCAAGCGCTTTGCCGAACTGCGGGAAGCCAAGAATCGGTTCTGACCGGCTCATGGTCGATCTCGATCTCGTCCAGGCGTGCGAGGAGCGCATCGTCAACGCCTGGCCGGCCGTCGACACGCTGCTGGTCGGCGACTTCGTGCTGCGTTTCGCCGGCGGCTATTCGAGCCGGGCCAATTCGGCGTCGGCGATCAGGGCCGGCGCGCGGCTGTCGGAAGAAAATCTCGACCTGATCGAGCATCTCTATCGCAAGGCCGGCCTGCCGCCCTGCCTGCGCCTGACGCCGCTTTGCGACCAAAGCGTCGGCGCCGTGATGGCGCGGCGTGGTTTCCGGCTGCGCGATCGCGCGATCGGCATGGTGGCCGCTCTCGATCGCTTCGTGCCGACGAGCGCCGGGCGCCTCGCTTTGTCGCCCGTGCCCGATCAGGCCTGGATCCGCGCCGTCTCGGCGCGGCAGACCGGCGCGAAGAAGGATGCGGATGCGGCGCTGGCGGCGATTGTCGGCCGGGTGCGGCTGCCGGCCGCCTTCGCGACGCTCGAGGCGGAAGGGCGCGCCATTGGCTTCGGCATGAGCGTCGCCGAGCGCGGCATGGCCGAGATCGGCGCCATCGTCATCGACGAGACGCTGCGCGGGCGCGGCTTCGGGCGCGCGCTGGTCGGCGGGCTGATGGCATGGGCGCGCGAGCAGGGGGCAAATCAGGCCTTCCTGCAGGTTGAGGAGAGCAACGCGCCGGCGATCAGGACCTATGACGCGCTCGGTTTTCGCGAGGCCTATCGCTACGATACGATGGCAAAGGCCGGTTAACGCCTGGCGGCGATCACGGCGCCGGTGACGATCAGGGCGCAGGCAAGGCCGAGCGCCGCGCTGGCGGAGGCCGCGCCCGCCAGCACCAGCACCAGCGTCGAGAGCACGGGCACGGCATAGGAGGCGACGCCGAGCAGGCGGATGTCGCCGCGCTTCATGCCGATATCCCACAGGAAGAAGGCAGCACCCGTCGGGCCGATGCCGAGCCCCGCCAGCGCCAGCAACTGCGTGGCGCTCAGCGGCCAAACCGTCGTCTCGAACAGCAGATGGCAGATCAGCGCCAGCAGCGCCGCCAGCAGGCAGAAGCCGGCGACGGCATCGGTCGGCACATGCGAGAAGCGCCGCGACAGCACCGAATAGCCGGCCCAGACGAAGGCGGCCAGCGCCGCCAGCCCATAACCTGCGGCGGCAGCCGGCGCGAAGCCGAGGCCGCCCTTGCCGAAAGCCAGCACCGCGACGCCGGCAAAGCCGATCAGCGCGCCGACGATATGGCGGGCCGCGAGCCGTTCGCCGGGCAGGAAGGCGGCGAACAGCACGATGAGCAGCGGCCACAGGTAGTTGACGAGGTTGGCTTCCGCCGCCGGCGCGAGTTTCAGCGCGGCGAAATACAGCGCGTGATAGCCGAACAGCCCGCCGACGCCGAGCAGATAGGCGCCGGGCGGCTGGCGCAGCAGCCTGAGCCGGCCGCGCAGCGCCACGATCAGCATGGCGAGCACGCCGCCGACCAGGAAGGCGCTCGCCGTGACCTGGAATGGCGGCACGCCCGCCGTCGCGGTGGTGAACAGGGCGAGCAGGCCCCAGAGCATGACGGCGCCGAGGCCGATCAGGGTGGCGGTCGTCGCGGGCAAAGGGGCTCCTGAAGCAAACGCGCCTGTTGCGATTTGGCTTACATGATTCTGTGGTGGTGGGTCCCGGCACAAGACCGGGATGAGACATTTCCTGTTGTCATTCTCGCGCAGGCGAGAATCCAGGAACGCAGAGCGCGGACGGCTCCTGGATTCCCGGCCGCGCTCACGCGCGCCGGGAATGACAC
>CALKHP010000011.1 GCA_937988775.1 uncultured Alphaproteobacteria bacterium | reverse complement strand
CAGCGCTTCATCACCGAGAACAAGGTGGTGCTGATGACCGGCTCGACCTCGTCGGCCGTCGCGGTGGCGCTCAACAAGCTCGCCCAGCGCGAGAAGGTTCTCTACATCTCGCAGATCTCCGGTTCCAACGACACCACCGGCAAGGACTGCGTGCGCTACGGCTTCCGCCAGTGCTTCTTCGGCCAGACGGCGGCGGCGGCGATTGCGCCGGTGCTGATCAAGGAGTTCGGCAAGGACAAAAAAGTCGCCTACATGACGCCGGATTATACCTACGGCCACACCGTCACCAAGTCGATGCAGGACATGACGGCGGCCGCGGGCTGGAAAACCGTGACCAACCAGGTCTCGCCGCTGGGTGCGCCGGATTATTCGTCCTACCTGCTCAACGTCGCCAATTCCGGCGCCGATATCCTGATCAACGTCAACTGGGGCCATGACGCCGTGCTGTCGATCCAGCAGGCCAAGCAGTTCGGCATCTTCGACAAGATGAAGCTGGTCGTGCCCTACCAGATCCCGTTCCTGGCGCGTGAGACCGGCGGCCTGATGGAGGGCGTCTACGCCGCCACCGAATACTGGTGGACGATCGAGGACAAGTACCCGCTCGCCAAGATGTTCAACGAGGCGTTCGAGAAGAAATACGGCTACAAGCCGGAATGGGGCGCCGAGAACGCCTATGCGGCCATCGTCGATTGGGCGCGCATGGTCGAGGAGACCGGCAGCTACTATCCGCCGGCGATCATCAAGACCTGGGAAAAGGGCGAGAAGATCCCCTCGCTGATGGGCGAGGTTCACTACCGCCCCGAGGATCACCAGTGCGTGCGCCCGGTGATCATCGTCAAGGGTAAGCTCAAGAAGGACATGAAGAACAAGGAAGACTGGTACGACATCGTCGAAATCGTCCCCGGCGACGGGTTGATGCAGAAACCGGACGCGTTCGGCTGCAAGCTCGGCGACTATACCTGATCCTGTTCCGACAATGTCTTTCCGTGCGCGAGGTCAATCGTGATCAACTGGGCCAATCTTGTTTCGCAAATGTTCAACGGGCTGGTGCTCGGCGCCCTTCTGGCGCTGATCTCCTCCGGTCTGACGATCATTTACGGCACGCTCGGCGTTCTCAACCTCGCGCACGGCGCCATGTTCATGCTCGGCGGCTATGCCGGCTATGTCGCCTATAGCTACACCGACAGCTTCATTCTCGCGGTGATTGCCGGCTCCGTGTTCGTCATGGTGGCCGGCATCGCTATGGAGCGCATCATCATCCGGCATTTCTACGGCCGGCCGGACGAGGACCAGCTCCTGGTGACGTTCGGCATCGGCATCGTCATGGTCGAGGCGATCCGTTTCTTCTTCGGCAGCCTGTCGCTGACCGTGCCGGCGCCGGCGATGTTCACGGGCATCACCTCGCTCGGCTTCATGTTCTATCCGACCTATCGCCTGGCGCTGGTCGGCATCATCGCGGTGGCGCTGCTCGTCTTGTTCGTCATCTTGTACCGCACCCGGCTCGGCATGATCGTGCGTGCCGGCATCGAGGATGCGGTGATGGTCGATTCGCTCGGCATCAACGTCTACCGCGTGTTCATGGTGGTGTTCGGCATCGGCGCCATGGCGGCCGGCTTTGCCGGTATCGTCAACGCCCCGGTGGTATCGCTGACGCCCGACATGGGCGAGGCGATCCTGGTGCAGACCTTCGTGGTGGTGGTGATCGGCGGCGTCGGCTCGTTCCCCGGCGCTATCCTCGGCGGGCTGATTGCCGGCGAGATCATCTCCATCACCTCAATGATCAACCCCGGCTATGCCTATGTCATGCTGTTCGCGGCCATGACCCTGGTGCTGGTGCTGCGGCCGCACGGGCTGCTTGGCGCGCAAGGCCGCGCATAGAAACGGCCACGTCATGATCAATCAACGCCCCTATCTCATCGAGACGCTGACGGCGATCGGGCTGATTCTCGCGCCGTTCATCCTGCCGTATCTCGGCTTCGCGCCGAACACGGTCAACCGCATCCTGGTCTGGGGCCTGTTCGGCCTCGGCTTCGACATCCTGTTCGGCTTCACCGGGCTGCTGTCCTTCGGCCAGTCGGCGCTGTACGGCACGGGCGGCTTCGTCGCGGCTTACCTGCTGACCCGGACCGGCTTCCCGCATGTCGTCACGGCGCTGTTCATCGGCATGGTCGCCGCAGCGGTGGTCGGCTATCTCGTCGGGCTGATCGCCTTGCGCCGCACCGGCATCTATTTCGCCATGATCACCGTGGCGATCGCCGAGGTGTTCTATTTCGTCGAGTTCAATCCGCTCGCGCATTGGACCGGCGGCGAGAACGGCCTGCCCGGCGTGCCGAGCCCGTCATTCGATCTCGGCTTCACCAAGGTGACCTTCACCAGTGGCTGGTCGCTCTACGGTTTCCTGGCGTTCTGGTATTTCATCGGCATCGTCATCGGCCTGCGCATCATGCGCTCGCCGGTCGGCGCCGTGTTCCGCGCCATCCGCGACAACCCGCTGCGCGCCGCCGCGGTCGGCCACAACATCCACAGCTACAAGCTGACCGCCTTCGTCATCGCCGCCGCCTATGCCGGTTTCGCCGGCGGCCTGCTCGGCGTGATGCAGGCCTTCATGCCACCCGATGCCTTCATGTTCCAGACCTCGGCCGATCTCATCATGATGACGGCGATCGGCGGCACGGGCACCTTGTTCGGCCCGCTGGTCGGCGCCTCGATCTGGCTGTTCCTGCAGGACTTCCTGCAAGCGGCGCTCGGGCTCGGCGCGGCGTGGAAGCTTGTGCTCGGCGTGATCTTCGTGCTGCTGGTGTGCTTCCTGCGCCGTGGCATCGTCGGCGGCTTGCAGGATCTCTATGGCTGGCTGAGCGGCCGGCGCGCCGCTACGGAAGCGAAATTGCGCGAAGGCGTGCCGCTGCCGGTCAGCGCCTCGGTGCCGACCGCGGCGGACAACCTGGCGATGCCGGCGCAAAGAGGCGTGCCGGCGCATCATGACGGCCCCATCCTGCAGGCAAGCGGCCTGACCAAGCGCTATGGCGGCATCGTCGCCAACAGCGATATCGACTTCGTGGTGCAGCACGGCGAGTTGCGCGGCGTCATCGGCCCGAACGGCGCCGGCAAGTCGACCTTCTTCAAGATGCTGACCTGCGAGGTTCCTCCCAGCGCCGGCAAGATCGTGTTCGAGGGCAGCGATATTACCGGGCGCAACGTCACCGACGTGTGCCAGCTCGGCCTGACCAAGAGCTACCAGGTCAACCAGCTGTTCTCGCGCCTGACCGTGCGCGAGAACGTCATCATCGCCGTGCTGGCCGAATTGCGCGGCAAGTTCCGCCTCGACCTGTTCCGCAAGATCGACCGCGTGCCCGGCATGACCGAGCAGGTCGAGCGCACGCTGGCGATGGTCAATCTCGCCGGCCGCGCCGATGTGCCGGTGTCCGAACTGGCCTATGGCGAGAAGCGCCGGCTCGAGATCGGCCTGGCGCTCGCCAACTCACCGAGCCTGCTGCTGCTCGACGAGCCGCTTGCCGGCATGAGCCCGCAGGAGCGCGTCGAAACCGTCAAGCTGCTGAAATCGATCGCCCATGGCCGCACCATGATCGTCATCGATCACGACATGGACGCGCTGTTCGAACTGGCCGAGCGCATCACCGTGCTGCAGGAGGGCCGCGTGCTCGTCGAAGGGACGCCGGAAGAGATCAAGGCCAACCCGGCCGTGCAGGAAGCCTATCTCGGCGGCATGGACGAGGTGGCGGCATGAGCCTGCTCGAAGTCGAGAACCTGAACAGCTATTATGGCGATTCCCATATCCTGTTCGACGTCTCGCTGCGCGTCGAGCAGCATGAGGTCGTGGCGCTGATCGGCCGTAACGGCGCCGGCAAGAGCACCACGCTCAAGAGCCTGATGGGCGTGGTCACGCCGCGTAGCGGCATGGTCAAGCTCGAGGGGCAAAACCTCGCCGGCCGGAAGAGCCATGCCATCGCCCAGGCCGGCATGCAGCTCGTGCATGAGGAGCGCCGGATTTTCGGCAGCCTCAACGTCGAGGAGAACCTAGTCCTCGCCGGCCTGAGTGCCGACAATAAATGGCCGATCGATCGCATCTACGAGATGTTTCCCCGGCTCAAGGATCGGCGCGGCAGTCGCGGCACCGATCTTTCGGGCGGCGAACAGCAGATGCTGGCCATCGGCCGCGCGCTGATCCGCGACCCGAAGATCGTGCTGCTCGACGAGCCGTTCGAGGGGCTGGCGCCGGTCATCGTGCGCGACCTAATGCTGGCGTGCCGCGAACTGGCAGCGGCGGGGCAGACCATCGTGCTGGTCGAGCAGAACCTCGCGGCGACGCTGGCGCTGGCCCATCGCGTCTATATCATCAACAATGGCCATGTCGTGCATGAAGCCCCGGCCAGCGAGCTCAAGGCGCAACCCGAAATCCTGCAGCGCTATCTCGGCGTCTGACGCTTTTCTTGGCCACTGCCGGCCGCGCCCGCGACACGGGCGCGCATGGCCGTGACGCAACGGCTGGCGGCGCGTTATCCTGAACGCCCGGTGGGCGGATAAAGGGGAGCGCGCCTCATGAAGATCGAAACGCCCAACGCGCCGCATGTCGACGTCTCGCACACCGCGGAGGCGTGCCGCCTGGCGGAAGCCAACACGGCCGGCTGGCGGCGCTGGGGCCCCTATGTCAGCGCCAGGCAATGGGGCACCGTGCGCGAGGATTACAGCGCCGACGGCGCCGCCTGGTCGTATCTTTCGCATGAGCACGCGCGCAGCCGGGCCTATCGCTGGGGCGAGGATGCCATTGGCGGCTTCAGCGACGACCAGCAGCGCCTGTGCCTGGCGCCGGCCTTCTGGAACGGCAAGGACGCGATCCTGAAGGAGCGCCTGTTCGGGCTCAGCAATGCCGAGGGCAACCACGGCGAGGACGTCAAGGAACTCTATTACTATCTCGACGGTACGCCGACGCATTCCTACATGCGCATGCTGTACAAATATCCGCAAAGCCCGTTTCCCTATGAGGAACTGCTGCGCGTCAATGGCGAGCGAGGCCTCGAGGACCCCGAATACGAGCTGATCGAGACCGGCATTTTCGACGCGCGCCGCTATTTCGATATCGAGATCGAATATGCCAAGGCCGGGCCTGACGACATCCTGATGCGGATCACCGCGCATAATCGTGGGCCGGATGCGGCGGTGCTGCATATCCTGCCGCAGCTCTGGGCGCGCAATACCTGGTCGTGGCAAGCGGACGCCGGCAAACCGCAGCTTGCCGCCGAGGGCGGCGAATGGGTCGCGGTCGATTGCGAGGGCGTTCCAGCCTTGGTGCTGCACTGTGCCGGCGCCGCCCGATTGCTGTTTTGCGACAACGAGACCAACCGGCGCCGCCTCTATGGCCTGGAAAATAACGGCTACTGCAAGGATGGCATCAACGACTGGCTGGTTTCGGGCGAAGCCGGCGCCGTCAATCCGGCCGGCACCGGCACCAAGATGGCGGCGCATTATCCGTTCGAGATCGCGGCAGGCGGCTCGGCCTGCGTGCGCGTGCGGCTCTCGGCCGGCGAGGCGGCCGGGAATGATGCCGCTTTCGACCGTATCGTCGCGACGCGGCGGGCCGAGGCGGACGCCTTCTACGCGGCGCTGCAGGACGACATCGCCGAGGCCGATGCCCGGCTCGTGCAGCGCCAGGCCTTGGCCGGCCTGTTATGGTGCAAGCAATATTACGGCTACGACGTGCGGCAATGGTTGAAGGGCGATCCGGGCCAGCCCGTGCCGCCCGAGGCGCGCTGGCACGGCCGCAACAACGATTGGCAGCAGCTCACGCTCGCCGACGTGATCTCGATGCCGGATGACTGGGAATATCCCTGGTTCGCGGCCTGGGACCTCGCCTTCCACAGCGTCAGCCTGGCGCTGATCGACCCGGCCTTCGCCAAGGCGCAGCTCGTGCTGCTGACACAGGCGCGCTCCCAGCATCCGAGCGGGCAACTTCCGGCTTACGAATGGGATTTCGACGCCGTCAATCCGCCGGTCCATGCCTGGGCCGCCATGCAGATTTACGAGATCGACCGGCGCCGCTCCGGCGTCGGCGACACCGCTTTCCTGGAGCGCATGTTCCACAAGCTGATGCTGAACTTCACCTGGTGGGTCAATCGCGAGGATGCGCTCGGCCGCAACATCTTCCAGGGCGGCTTTCTCGGCCTCGACAACATCGCCCTGTTCGACCGCAGCGCCACGATGAGCGACGGGCGCCGGCTCGACCAGTCCGACGGCACCGCCTGGATGGCGACGTTCTCGCTCAACCTGATGCGCATCGCGCTCGAACTGGCGCTCGCCGACCATGTCTACGAGGACCTCGCCACCAAGTTCTTCGAGCATTTTCTTTATATCGCCCACGCCATGCACGGCACCCGCGACCATGCCGATACCGGGCTGTGGGACGACGAGGACGGCTTCTATTATGACGTGCTGCACAACGCCGACGGGAGCAGCCAGCCGGTGCGCGTGCGCTCGCTCGTCGGGCTGATCCCGTTGCTGGCGGTCGAGGTACTGCACCAGGATTTCCTCACCGGCCTGCCGGATTTCACCGCGCGCCTGGAATGGTTCCTGAAGCATCGCGCCGACCTGTCGCTGCTCGTCTCGCATTGGGGCGAGAAGAACAAGTTCGAGCTGCGCATGCTGTCGCTGATGCGGCGCAACCGCATGAACCGCGTGCTGCGGCGCATGCTGGACGAGAGCGCCTTCCTGTCCGACCATGGCATCCGCTCGATCTCGAAGGAGCATCGCGAGCACCCGTTCACCGTCGAGCAGGACGGCAAGACGCTGACGATCGGCTACACGCCCGGCAACAGCACGACGCGCCTCTACGGCGGCAACTCCAACTGGCGTGGCCCGGTCTGGATGCCGATCAACTATTTGTTGATCGACGCGCTGTTCAAGTTCGACGCCTTCTACGGCCCGGCCTACCGTGTCGAATATCCAACCGGCTCCGGCGAATTCATGCGCCTGAAGGATATCGCGCTGCGGCTGTCGCAGCGGCTCGCCGGCCTGTTCCTCAAGGATGGCGATGGCCGGCGCCCGCTCTTCGGCGACAGCGCATTGCAGCAGGATGACCCGTTCTTCCAGGACCTGCTGATCTTCCCGGAATATTTCCACGGCGATACCGGCAAGGGCCTCGGCGCCTCGCACCAGACCGGCTGGACCGCGCTGGTCGCGCTGCTGTTGCAGCCGCGCAGCCAGTTCGCCGCGCATGAGGCAACGCCGGCGGCCGCGCGCAGCCACGACACCTCCGGCGGCGGCGCGGCGGCGTAAGGCAAAAGCCTTTCGGTCAGGAAGCATTTGGCAATCGGCCCATGCCGCTCTAAGACTCCTGCCATCAGGAGCAAAGCTCGCGCGGCCTTGGCCCGGAGCAGGATTTCGACACTCGAGGCTTGGGATTGCAGACCATGGACACGGGACACAAAGATTTGCACAAGAACTTCATTGGCGGCGAATGGCTCGCCGGCGCGGGCGTGACCCGCAACATCAATCCGTCCAACACCAACGATCTGGTCGGCGAATATACCCAGGCCGATGCGGCGCAGGCCGCGACCGCCATCGCCGCCGCGCGGGCCGCCGCTCCCGGCTGGGCGCGCTCGACGCCGCAGGCGCGCTATGACGTGCTGAAGAAGATTTCCGACGAGATCCTCTCCCGCAAGGACGAACTCGGCCGGCTGCTCGCGCGCGAAGAGGGCAAGACCCTGCCCGAGGGCATCGGCGAAGCGGCGCGTGCCGGCCAGATTTTCGCGTTCTTTGCCGGCGAAGCGCTGCGTCTTGCCGGCGAGAAGATCGCCAGCGTGCGCCCCGGCGTCGATGTCGAGATCACGCGTGAGCCGATGGGCGTCGTTGGCATCATCACGCCGTGGAACTTCCCGATCGCCATTCCCGCCTGGAAGATCGCGCCGGCGCTGTGCTACGGCAACGCCGTCGTGTTCAAGCCGGCCGACCTCGTGCCGGGCTCGGGCCATGCGCTCGCCGAGATCATCTCGCGCTCGGGCATTCCGGCCGGCGTGTTCAACCTCGTCATGGGCCGTGGTTCGGTGGTCGGCGAGGCCTTCCTGACCAGCAAGCATGTCGATGCCATCACCTTCACCGGCTCGGTCGCCACCGGCCGCAAGGTCGCCGCGACCTGCGTCTCGCGCATGGCCAAGTTCCAGCTCGAGATGGGCGGCAAGAACCCGATGGTCGTGCTCGACGATGCCGATCTCAAGGTTGCCGTCGAATGCGCCGCCAACGGCGCCTTCTTCTCGACCGGCCAGCGCTGCACCGCCTCCTCGCGCCTGATCGTCACCGAGGGCATTCACGACAAGTTCGTGGCAGCACTCAGCGAGCGCATGAAGGGGCTGTTGGTCGATGACGCCCTGAAGGCCGGCACGCATATCGGCCCGGTCGTCGACAAGACCCAGCTCGAGCAGAACCTGTCCTATATCGGCATCGGCCGCGACGAGGGCGCCAGGCTGGCGCTCGGCGGCGAGTTGATCAACCGCGAGAATCCCGGCTTCTACATGTCGCCGGCGCTGTTCGTCGACGCCACCAACGCCATGCGCAGCTCGCGCGAGGAAATCTTCGGGCCGGTCGCCTCGGTGATCCGGGTGAAGAATTACGACGAGGCGCTCGCCGTCGCCAACGACACCGAGTTCGGCCTGTCATCCGGCATCTGCACCACCAGCCTGAAATATGCCTCCGACTTCAAGCGCAATGCCGAGGCCGGCATGGTGATGGTCAATCTCGCCACCGCCGGCGTCGATTACCACGTGCCGTTCGGCGGCCGGAAGGGCTCGTCCTACGGGCCGCGCGAGCAGGGCCGTTACGCGGCGGAGTTCTACACCACCGTCAAGACCGCCTACACGCTGCCGTAAGCGGTTCAGCGGTTGCGGTGAGACGCGGCCGCCCTTCCTCATCGGGATGGGCCGGTTGAACCGGCCCATGACGGTGGAGGGTTGGGGATACCGTATCGCTTGTCATCAGCCGGCTTGACCGGCCGATCCCGATCGGAAAAGCGAAGAGGCCCCGGTCACAGGGCCGCTATCCTCTATCGTTCACGCGCTCATCACCTGCACGAAATGATCCGGGCCGACCTCGCGGTAAACCCGCGTCGGCGGCACGTAATCGATATCATGCATCGGCGTCGGCAGTTCCGTCGTCGACAGGCCACGCCGGACGGCGCGCCGTGACGGTTCGGGGATCGGCACCGCCGCCATCAGCTTGCGGGTATATTCGTGCTGCGGATTGTCGATCACCGAGGCGCGCGGGCCGATCTCGACGATCTCGCCGAGATACATCACCGCCACGCGATGGCTGACGCGCTCGACCACCGCGATGTCATGCGAGATGAACAGGTAGGCGAGGCCGAACTCCTCCTGCAGGTCCATCATCAGGTTGATGACCTGCGCCTTGATCGAGACGTCGAGCGCCGAGACCGCCTCATCCGCCACGATCAGCTTCGGCGACAGCGCGAGCGCGCGGGCGATGCAGATGCGCTGGCGCTGGCCGCCGGAGAATTCGTGCGGGAAGCGGCCGGCCATGTCCGGCGTCAGCCCGACGCGCTTCATCAGCGCCGCGACGCGGTCGCGGGCTTCCGCCTGGTTGCACAGCTTGTGGATGATCAGCGGCTCGGCGATGGCGCTGCCGACCGTCTTGCGCGGATTGAGGCTGGCGAACGGGTCCTGGAAGATCATCTGCATGCTGCGGCGCGTGGCGCGCAGCGCCTGCTTGTCGAGCGCGCGCACGTCCTGGCCCTCGAACATGATGCTGCCGGAGGTCGGCTCGATCAGGCGCAGGATCGAGCGCCCGGTCGTCGATTTGCCGCAACCCGATTCGCCGACCAGCGACAGCGTCTCGCCGGCATGCAGCGAGAACGAGACATCCTCGACCGCATGCACGCGCGCCGCGACCTTGCCGAACACGCCGGCCCTGATCTCGAACCGGGTGACGAGATTGGCGACCTCGAGCACCGGCCGCTCGGCGACCCTGGCGGTGGAAACCTCATCCGGCATCTCGGTGGCGATGCCGGTCACCGGATCGACGAGCGCGAAACGCTGCGGGTCGGGCTTGCCCCTCATCGAGCCGAGGCGTGGCACCGCCGCCAGCAGCGCGCGCGTATAGGGCTGGCGCGGGTTGGCGAACAACTCGGCGGTGGTGCCTTCCTCGACCTTGTCGCCGCGCAGCATCACCACGACGCGGTCGGAAATCTCGGCCACCACGCCCATGTCATGCGTGATGAAGGCGACCGACATGCCTTCTTCTTCCTGCAACAGCTTGATCAGCTCGAGGATTTCGGCCTGGATCGTCACGTCGAGCGCCGTGGTCGGCTCATCGGCGATCAACAGCTTCGGCTTGCAGGCGAGCGCCATGGCGATCATCACGCGCTGACGCATGCCGCCCGAGAGCCTGTGCGGATATTCGTGGATGCGCGAGGCGGCGGACGGGATGCGCACGCGTTCGAGGATGCGCAGCGTCTCGGCCTCGGCCGTCTCCCGGTTCATGCCGCGATGGTAGATCAGCGCCTCGGCGATCTGGTAGCCGACGGTCAGCACCGGGTTGAGGCTGGTCATCGGCTCCTGGAAGATCATCGAGATGGCATTGCCGCGCACGCGCCGCATCTCGTCCTCGGGGAGGGCGAGCAGGTCGCGCCCCTCATGCAGGATCTGGCCTTCGACCCGGCTGTTGGCCGCCGGCAGCAGGCGCATCGTCGAGAGCGCGGTGACGCTCTTGCCCGAGCCGGATTCGCCGACGATGGCGACCGTCTCGCGCGGGCCGATATCGAAGGATATGTCGCGCACGACGGAGCGCCATTCGCCATCGACGCGAAACGACGTCGTCAGGCCACGGACCGAGAGAACCGGCTGTGCCGTCATCGTCAGGCTTCCCCTTTCAGCTTGGGATCGATCGCGTCCCGGAGCCCGTCGCCGAGCAGGTTCAACGCGAAAATCACCACCAGGATGGCAACGCCCGGCACCATTGCCAGCCAGTAGCTGTCCAGAATATTCTCGAAACCCTCGCGGATCATGCCGCCCCAGGTCGCTGTCGGCGGCTTGACGCCAAGCCCGATGAAGGCAAGCGAGGCTTCGGTGCGGATCGCGTTGGCGAGCCACAGCGAGCCCATCACCAGGATTTCGGGCAGGATGTTGGGCAGGATATGCACGCTGAGGATGCGCAGGTCGGAGAAGCCGAGCGAGCGGCACGCCTCGACGAAATCGCGCTCCTTGACGGCGATGGTCGGTGCGCGCGCGATGCGGGCAAAGGGCGGGATCGAGGTCAGCGCGATGGCGATGATGATGTTGGTCATCGAGGGGCCGAGCATCGCCACGACGATCAGGCCGAGGATCAGCGACGGGAAGGCGAGCAGCACGTCCATCGCCTGCATGACGACGGTATCGAAACGCCCGCCGTACCAGCCCGCCCCCATGCCGATCACCGTGCCGATCAGCATGGCGAAGAAGGTCGAGACGATGCCGATGATCAGCGAGATCTGCGCGCCGTAAAGCAGGCGCGACAGGGTATCGCGGCCGAAATTGTCGGTGCCGAGCCAGAATGCGGCCGATGGCGGTTTGAGCCGGTTGAGCACATCCTGTTCGAGCGGATCGTGCGGCGCGATCCACGGCGCCAGGATCGCCGCCACGACGACGAGCAGGAAGATCACCAGCCCGACCCAGGAGGTCTTGTTGGTGTTGAAGGCGCGCAGCGTCGAGCGCATGAAGAAGGCGAACGGCGTCGGCGCCGGCTCGTGGGCTGGGACGGTGGCGCTCATTGCAGCTTCACCCGCGGATCGACCAGGCCGTAGGTGAGATCGGTGATCAGGTTCACCAGCACCACGACCATGGTATAGATCACCATCATGCCCTGCAGCATCGGATAGTCGCGCTGGTTGAGGGCGCCGATGATCAGCTTGCCGAGGCCCGGCCGGTTGAACACGATCTCCGTCAGCACCGAATTGCCGATCAGGATGCCGAGATAGAGCCCGACCACCGTGATGATCGGGATCAGCGCGTTGCGCAGCGAATGGCGCCAGATGATCACCGGCCACGGCACGCCCTTGGCGCGCGCCGTGCGCACGTAATCCTCCGACAGCACCTCGAGCATCGCCGAACGGGTGACACGCATGATGTAGGCGGCCGAGATCAGGCCGAGATTGATCGCCGGTAGCGTGATCGACTGAAACCACGCCGTCGGACTGCCCGAGCGCGCGCTGATCACCGGGAACCACGGCAGCACGATCGCGAACATCAGCAGTAAGAGGATCGCCGCCACGAAGGCCGGGAAGGACAGGCCGAGCAGCGAGACGATGCGGGCGACGTAATCGAAGAAGCGGTTGCGGTGGATGGCGGCATAGACGCCCATCGGCACGCCGGCGGCGACGCCGAGCACGAGCGAGACGAGGGTCAGTTCGATCGTCCACGGCAGCACGCGCAGCACTTCCGCGATCACCGGCTGGCCGGTCACCATCGACACGCCCCAGTCGCCCTTGAGCGCCCCGACCAGGAACACGCGGTACTGTTCGGTGATCGACAGGTCGAGGCCGAGGCGATGGCGCAGCGCCACGATCGCCTCGCGGCTCGCCTGGTCGCCGAGAATGAGCTGCGCCGGATCGCCCGGTACGATGCGCACCAGCACGAACACCAGCGTCAGCACGGCAAACAGCGTGACGCAGGCGAAGGCGAGGCGGCGGATGAGGAAAGCGGTCATGATCGTCTAACCATGGGCAGCAGGGGCGCCTCGCGGCGCCCCGGCCACGGGTTTACTTGACGAAGTGGGTCTTCTCGGTGATCGGCGGCGACAGGTTCAGCGAACCCTTCAGGTCGTAGCCGAGATCGAGATTGGTGTGCCAGGCCCAGAGCTGGAGCTGCTCGTAGACGGGCACGCCGCACACCGCCTTGATGATCTTCTCCTGCGCCGTCTTCCACAGTTCCTTCTGCTTCACGGGATCGGTCTCGACGCGCGCCGCGCGGATTTCCTTGTCGGCCACGTTGCAGTGCGAGAAGTTGGTCACTGCGGTCGGCGTGCCGATGGTCGAGGCCGAATCGTAGAACTGCGTCAGGTAGACATCGGCGACGGGGAAGCGGCCGGCCTGATAATGCACCAGCGGCGACAGGTCCTTGCGGATCTGGGCGTGGTAGGTCGCGTGCTCGACCAGTTCGATGTCGAGATTGATGCCGACCTTCTTCAACTGCGCTTGGATCGCCTCGATGAAGGTCTGCATGCCGGTCAGCGTGGTGTGGATCGTCTTGACCGTCACGCCGTTCGGATAGCCGGCTTCCTTGAGCAGTTCCTTGGCCTTGGCCGGATCGTAGGGGAAGAGCGGCGCATATTCGTCAGTGCCGAGATAGCCTGACGGCACCACCGACACCGCCTCGCGCGACGAGCCGGCGCCCTTGAAGGCGACGATGCCCTTGCGGTCGACGCCATAGGCGATCGCCTCGCGCACGCGGATGTCGTCGAGCGGCTTCTGGGTGATGTTGAGGAACAGCGTCGACATTTCCGCCGGCTCCATCGCCACCACCTTGGTGTCGGGGAGTTTGGCGGTACGGTCGTACCAGGTCTGGTCCTGCTTGCCGTAGATCATGTCAAGCTCGCCCGACTGGAAGGCGAGATCGCGGCTCGAATCGGCCGGGATATAGCGGTACATGATCTCCTTGATCTGTGGCTCGCCGCGGAAATACTTCTTGTTGGCGACGAGCTTGACGTATTGCTGCGGCCGGTATTCGGCAAACTCGAACGGGCCGGTGCCGACCGGCTTCTTGGCGAAGCCGTCGCCCATTTCCTCGGCCGCCTTCTTGCACACCATGTTGCCGCCATTGACGTTGGCGACATAGCCGAGGAAGCCGGCGATCGGGTTCTTCAGCGTGATCTTGACGGTGTATTTGTCGAGGGCCTCGATGTCCTTCACGCCGGAGTAGTCGTTGGAATAGGACGAGGTCGCCTTGTTGGAGGCGCGTTTCAGCGAATAGACCGCGTCGGCGGAGGTGAACTCGCCATAGTCGTGCTGGCACTGCACGCCATGGCGCAGCTTGAAGGTCCACTCCGTGGCGGCCTTGTTCGATTCCCAGCTCTCGGCGAGATCGGGCTCGATGAAGTCCGGGCTGACCTGGCCGGGCTTGATGCGCACGAGGCCGTTGAACATGTATTGCAGCAGGCCCTTGTCGGGCGTGGCCGAGGCGATGTGCGGATCGAGCTTGCCGGCATCGGCCGAGCCCATGCCGATGTTCAGCGTGGTTTTCTGCGCCAGGGCCGGCGTGGCGGTCATCGCCAGCGCCAGAACCGCAGTGAGGGTGAGCCCCTTGGTCATGAATTCAACTCCCACATTATCGTTAGGCGGGAGTGTGGACGGATTTCGGGGCGGCTGGCAAGCCTCAAACCGTGTCTTCCAGCCGGCAGTTTACCAGCAATTCGGCTATAGCGGCGGTGTTCGGCAGTGCAATAAGCGTCGCGGCCAGTTCGGCGAGGTCGGCGGCGTCGATCATCGCGCTCGCTGCGACCTTGGTGGTGCCCGCCGTCATGTCGGTCAGCACGAAGGACGGGCACAGCGCCGTCGCCCGCACGCCCTTGTCCCAGCCGAGGCGGCGCGTGGCGTGGGTCAGCGCCATCACGGCGAACTTGGTCATGTTGTAGGCGATGTTGTCGTTGCGCACGCGCTTGCCCGAGAGCGAGGCGACGTTGACCACCCGGCCGGCGCCGCCGGATTCCAGTGCCGGCAGCGCGCATTTGATCATGTTGAGCGGCGCCTTGCAGTTCACCGCCCAGACCTCGTCGAGCGTCGCCTCGTCGATGTCGCGGATGGTTTTCGTGCTATGCGCGCCGGCATTGTTGACCAGCCCGTCGATGCGGCCGTAATGCGCCAGCGCCGCCTGGACCCAGGCCGCGTGCGTCGCCCAGTCGCGCGCATCGTAGCGCGCCAGATGCAGCCGGTCGCCGGCCATGGCGGCAAAGGCGCCGGCGGCGGCTCCGGGATCGCGCACGCCGAGGCTCAGCGTGTAGCCCTTGGCGTGCAATGTCTCGGCGATGGCCCGGCCGATGCCGCGATTGGCGCCGGAAACCAGGATCACGCGGCCTTTCGGGTCGAGCATGCGGGAACGGTCCTTATCGGTGGGTCAGCCGTGCAGCGACAGTTCGGCCGGCGTGATGCTGCCATCGGCGAAACGCCCGAGCCGGAAGGCGGCAAGATCGTGGCGCGGCGTCTGGCCGAGCGCGAGCGCGGCGCAAATCTCGCCGCTGACCGGCCCGAGGCAGAAACCGTGGCCGGAAAAGCCGGCGGCGATGACGAGGCCGGCAATCGCCTCCGGCGCGTCGAGCACCGGCAGCGCATCCGGCGTCAGGTCGATCAGGCCGCCCCAGCTGCGGGCGATGTCGACCTCGGCGATGGCGGGCAGGAAATGCGCCACCAGCGCCCTGAGGGCGGCAAGATCGTCGGGCGAGGGCGCGAGCGCCGCCTCGCTCCATTGCGCGGGATCGCCCGGCCAGTCGCCGAGCCCGTTGGTGACGCGCAGCCGGCCGTCGACCTGCTGGCGCCCGGCGCAATCGGCATTGGCGACGCCGAAAACCTGATCGAGCAGCGGCGGCAGGGCTTCGCTCTGCAGCACCGAGACGAGCTTGACCGCGATCGGGATGGCGAGGCCAAGCGGCTTGAGCAGCGCGGCGCTGTTGATGCCCGCTGCCACCACGACGCTGTCGGCGGCCAGGAACCCGTCCGTAGTGTCAATGCCGCTGACGCGCCCGCCCGCGACACGGATCGCGCGCGCCCCGACGCCCTCGCGGATGACCGCGCCATGGCGCCGGGCGCTGGCTGCAAACGCGCGCGTCGTCTTGACCGGATCGGCATGGCCGTCGCTCGGGCATAGCGAGGCGGCAAGCACCCGTTCCGACAGGGCCGGCGCCACGGCGCGAACGGCGGCATTGTCGGGCAGATAGCTGAGATCGAGCCCCATGGCGCGCTGGTCCGCGACCAGTTGCCGGATCACCGGCACCTCGGCCTCGGTGCGCGCGAGCCGGAGATTGCCCTTGCGGCGGTAATCGGTCTCGGCGCCGAGGCGCTCGTGCAGGTCGGCCCAGATTGCCACGGCGGCCTGCGCTAGCGGCAGTTCGGCCGGGTGGCGGCCCGACTGGCGCACGCCGGCCAGCGTCCAGCCCGACGCCATCGCGGCCACGCCGGTTTTTTCGAGCAGCGTGACCTGTTCGCCCTGGCGCGCCAGCGCTTCCGCCGTGGCCGTGCCGGTGATACCCCCGCCGATAACGACAATCCGAGCCATGATTCACCCATCCTCCAAGCCTTAAGAATGCGCGGTTCCAGCGACCCTGAAAAGGCCAAATCGGCGCCGCAAAGCTCTGGCAGATTCGCGACGCCCAGCAAGATCGGGCGGCGGGCCGATTGCGGTAGTTACCTTTATAACGTACCATATGTTTGTTTTGAAGAACTCCAATCGGGCGCGACCGCGGCGCCGATTTCGCGCTGGAGGGGACCGGACCATGCGTATGAGGCTACCGGCCGGCGCCCTGCGCCGCTGCCTGCTCCCACTGGTCGCGCTGCTGCTCGCGGCCGCATTCGGCATCGGCTCCGCCGCCAGGGCGCAGACGCAGCAGCTCCTCAATGTCTCCTATGATCCGACGCGCGAGCTCTACAAGGACATCAACGCGCTGTTCGTGGCCGACTGGAAGGAAAAGACCGGCAAGACCATCGTCATCCGCCAGTCGCATGGCGGTTCGGGCTCGCAGGCGCGCTCGGTGATCGACGGGCTCGGCGCCGATGTCGTCACGCTGGCGCTCGCCGCCGATATCGACGCCATCGCCAGGCGCACCGGCAAGATCCCGGCCGACTGGCAGAAGAGGCTGCCCGACAACTCCGCGCCCTATACCTCGACGATCGTCTTCCTGGTGCACAAAGGCAACCCGAAGGGCATCAAGGACTGGGGCGATCTGGTCAAGGACGGCGTCGCGGTGGTGATGCCGAACCCGAAGACCAGCGGCGGCGCGCGCTGGAACTACCTCGCCGCCTGGGCCTGGGCCAAGCGCGCCTATGGCGGCGACGAGGCCAAGCTGCGCGCCTATATCACCAGGCTCTACCAGCATGTGCCGGTGCTCGATACTGGCGCGCGCGGCTCGACCACGAGCTTCGCGCAGCGCGGCATCGGCGACGTGCTCGTGTCGTGGGAGAACGAAGCCTTCCTGGTCAAGCGCGAATTCGGCGCCGACAAGTTCGATATCGTCGTGCCCAGCCTGTCGATCCTGGCCGAGCCGCCGGTCGCGGTCGTCGAGGGCAATGCCGGGCCGAAAGGCACGCTCGAAGCGGCGCGCGCCTATCTGAACTTCCTGTACACGCCGAAGGCGCAGGCCGTGATCGCCAGGAACTTCTACCGGCCGCGCCATCCGGAGGCGGCGGCACCCGAGGACATCGCCCGCTTCGCCAAGCTCGATCTCGTCACGATCGATGGTGAATTCGGCGGCTGGGACAAGGCGCAGGCCGAGCATTTCGCCGATGGCGGCACCTTCGACCAACTCTACAAGCCGCAGCGCTAGCGCCATGAGCCTGGCGATCCCGTTCAAGCCGAAGCCCTCGATCCTGCCGGGCTTCGGCCTGTCATTGGGCATCACGCTGACCGGCTTGAGCCTGATCGTGCTGATCCCGCTGGCAGCCCTGCTGCTCAGGGCGGCGAGCGCCGACCCGAACGAGATTCTGGAACTCGTCACCTCGGCCCGCACGCTGGCCGCCTTGCGCCTGTCATTCGGCGCCGCCTTCCTGGCGGCACTCCTCAATGCCGTGTTCGGGCTGATGATCGCCTGGCTGCTGGTGCGCCACGAGTTTCCCGGCAAGCGTCTGGTCGATGCCGCAATCGACCTGCCTTTCGCGCTGCCGACGGCGGTGGCGGGTGTGGCGCTGGCGGCGATCTACGCCCCGAATGGCTGGATCGGCGGGCTGGTTGCGCCGCTTGGCGTCAAGATCGCCTATACGCCGGCCGGCGTGTTCATCGCCATGGTCTTCGTCGGCATGCCATTCGTCATCCGCACCGTGCAGCCGGTGCTGGCCGAGGCCGAAACCGATGTCGAGGAGGCCGCCGCCCTGCTCGGCGCGAGCCGGATGCGCATCGTTTTCACCGTGATCCTGCCCGGCGTCATGCCGGCGCTGCTCACCGGCTTCGTGCTCGCCTTCGCGCGCGCCATCGGCGAATACGGCTCGGTGATCTTCATCGCCGGCAACGTGCCGATGGTCTCGGAAATCCTGCCGCTGCTGATCGTCATCCGGCTCGAGCAGTTCGATTATGCCGGCGCGGCGGTGATCGCCACGCTGATGCTGGTGGTCGCCTTCGTGCTGATCGCGGCGATCAACGCCCTGCAAGGCTGGACGAGGCACAGGCTCGGCGATGCGTGACCTGCGCCTCTCATTGCGAGCATCGTCCGGCCGGAGCGACCCCGCCCGCCTGCTGTTCTTCGCGCTGTGCTTCGGCTTCCTGGCGCTGTTCCTGCTGCTGCCGCTGCTGGTGACCTTCGTCGAGGCGTTTTCGCGCGGCGTCGGCGTCTATCTCGACAGCCTCGCCGACCCGGATGCGCGCTCGGCCATCCGCCTGACGCTGCTGGTGGCGGCGATCGCAGTGCCGCTCAATGTCGTGATCGGCATCGCCGCCGCCTGGCTCGTGGCGCGCTTCGAGTTCCGTGGCCGGCAGCTGCTGGTCAGCCTGATCGACCTGCCGTTCTCGGTCTCGCCGGTCATTGCCGGGCTAGTCTATATCCTGCTGTTCGGCGCGCAGGGCTATTTCGGCCCGTGGCTCAAGGCGCATGACATCGAGATCGTCTTCGCGCTGCCTGGCATCGTGCTGGCGACGCTGTTCGTGACCTTCCCCTTCGTGGCGCGCGAACTGATCCCGCATATGCAGGCGCTCGGCGGCAGCGAGGAGGAGGCGGCCCTGATGCTCGGCGCCTCGGGCTGGCGTACCTTCCTGCATGTCAGCCTGCCGAACGTGAAATGGAGCCTGCTCTATGGTGTGCTGCTGTGCAACGCGCGCGCCATGGGCGAATTCGGCGCCGTCTCGGTGGTCTCTGGCCGTATCCGTGGCGTCACCGCGACGCTGCCGTTGCAGGTCGAGATCCTCTATAACGAGTATAATACCGCGGCCGCCTTCGCAGTGGCCTCGCTGCTCGCCATGCTCGCTTTGCTGACCCTGGTGCTGAAATCGATCCTCGAATGGCGCTTCGCCGATTCGATCGCCGCCGCGCGCGGACATTGACGGAGAACCTTGCGTGAGCGTCACCGTCACCGTCGAACAGGTCACCAAGAGTTTTGGCGCCTACCCGGCGCTGCGCGGCGTCTCGCTCGCCGTGCAGCCGGGCGAACTCGTCGCCCTGCTCGGGCCGTCCGGCTCGGGCAAGACGACGCTGCTGCGCCTGATCGCCGGGCTGGAGACGATCGAGCACGGCCGCGTGCTGTTTAACGACACTGACAGCCGGCGCCTGTCGCTGCGCGAGCGCCGCATCGGCTTCGTGTTCCAGCACTATGCGCTGTTCAAGCATATGAGCGTGGCGAAGAACGTCGCTTTCGGCCTGAGGGCGCGGCCGCGCGCCGAGCGGCCCTCGCGGCCCGAGATCGCCGCCCGCGTGGCGGAACTGCTCGAACTGGTGCAACTGCCGGGGCTCGCCGACCGGTTTCCCTCGCAGCTCTCGGGCGGCCAGCGCCAGCGTGTGGCGCTGGCGCGCGCGCTCGCCATCGAGCCGCGCGTGCTGCTGCTCGACGAGCCGTTCGGCGCGCTCGATGCGCAGGTGCGCAAGGACCTGCGCCACTGGCTGCGCGCGCTGCATGACCGGCTCGGCCACGCCACGCTGTTCGTGACGCATGATCAGGAGGAGGCGCTGGAACTCGCCGACCGCGTCGCCATCCTCAATGACGGCCGCATCGAGCAGGTCGGCACGCCGGACGAGGTCTACGATATGCCGGCCTCGGCCTTCGTGTGCGAATTCCTCGGCGTCACCAACCGGCTGCCGGTCGAGGTCGCCGATGGCGCGGCGCTGTTCAACGGAACGGCGGTCCTGGGGCTGCCCGATCGCAGCCTCTCCGGCCCGGCCGCGCTCTATATCCGCCCGCAGCATCTCGGCATTGTCGCCCCCGACGGTGCCGGCCTGTCGGGCATGGTGGCGGCGCTGCGCCGCAACGGCCCGGCGCGCCATGCCGAGATCGCGGTCGCCGGGCTCGGCAAGACGCTCGACGTGGACCTGAGCAATCAGGCGCTTCCCGCCATGGGCGAGCGGGTCGGGCTCAGGGTCGCCCGGGGCGCCGTTTTCCCGGCGCCGCGCGACGCGGCGGCCACCGCCGGGACATGGCCGGCCGAAAAGGCCTGAGACACCGCCGATACCCCCGCTTTGCACGTCATGCCGGACGCAGTTCGTTAACCTCTCTGGGTAAGTGTTCCGAAGGGGAATGGGGTGCAGAACGGGCACAGCAGGAACAGGCGTCGTCCGAGACAATGAGCATCACGCGCACCAACGACAGGATCCCCAACGTCATGCGACAGCGCCGTGCCGGGCCGGCAACGCACTGCCGCAGGGGAGTTGGCTGAATGGCCCTCGTTGTCATCGTCGACGACCAGCCGACGAACCGCAACATCTTCGCGCGGCTCGCCGTCTCGATCGATAGCGACATCACCGTCGAGACTTTCGGCGCGCCGCTGGAGGCGCTCGCCTGGTTGCACGACCATACGCCGGACCTGATCGTCACCGATTACAAGATGCCGGATCTCGACGGCGCCCAGTTCATCGCCCGGCTGCGCCAGGAGCCGGCGCTCGCCGACGTGCCGGTGGTGGTGATCACCATCTTCGAGGATCGCAGCCTCAGGCTCCGGGCGCTGTCGGCGGGTGCGACCGACTTCCTGCACAGCCCCGTCGACCACCAGGAATTCGTCACGCGGGCGCGCAACCTGCTCAAGCTGCGCCGCCAGCAGTTGCAGCTCGCCGACCGCGCCAAGGTGCTCAAGCTGCGGCTCGAGCATAGCGAGCAGGCGCTGCGCGATTCCAGCGAACGCCTCGGCCAGGTCATCGACAGCGTGCCCTCGCTGATCCGCGCCACCGACCTGTCCGGCCACCTGCTGTTCATCAACAGCTGCCAGGCCGGCATCATCCAGGCCGATCCGGCGACGATCGCCGGCGTCGACGCCGCCAGCGTGCTCGGCGAGGATATCGGCATCCGCAGCAACGCGCTCGATCGCCGGGTGATCGAACATGGCCGCCCGATCGCCGATGTCGAGGAGGAGTTTTCCGATTCCACCGGCGCCAAGCGCGTGTTCCTGACCAGCAAGACGCCATTGCGCGATGCGACCAATACGGTGATCGGCGTCGTGACCTGCGGCACCGACATCACCGAGCGCAAGCTCGCCGAGGAGCATCTCTATCAGCTCGCCCATCACGACAGCCTGACCGACCTGCCCAACCGCATGCTGCTGCGCGACCGCGTGCGCCGCGCCATCGTGCGGGCGCGGCGCGGCGACAGCAGCTTCGCGCTGCACCTGATCGATCTCGACGGCTTCAAGGGCGTCAACGACCTGCTCGGCCACTCGGCCGGCGACAAGTTCCTCAAGTCGGTGTCGCAGCGCCTGCGCGCCATCGTGCGCGAGCGCGACGTCATCGCCCGGCTCGGCGGCGACGAATTCGCCATCCTGCAGACCGACGTGCGCGCGCCCGAGGAGGCCGAGATGCTGGCCGCCGACGTGCTGCGCGCCATCTCGCAGCCCTACATGCTGCAGGGCGAGCGCCTGACGACCAGCGCCAGCATCGGCATCACCATGCACCCCAATGACGGCGATGATTTCGAGGAGCTGCTGCGCAAGACCGACCTCGCCATGTATCGCGCCAAGGGCGAGGGCGGCGACGGCTACCGCTTCTATGCCACCGACATGAACACCCGCGCCCGCGACAGCGTGACGCTCGATGCCGACCTGCGCGCCGCCATCGCCAAGAAGCAGTTCCTGCTGATGTACCAGCCGCAGGTCGATGCCACGACCGGCGCGGTGATCGGCGCCGAGGCGCTGCTGCGCTGGCGCAACGGCGCCGGCGAGATCGTCGCGCCCGGCCGCTTCCTGCCGCGCGCCGAGGAGAACGGGCTCATCGTGCCGATCAACGAATGGGCGCTGTGGGAAGCCTGCCGCAATGCCAAGGCGTGGCAGGAGCTGACCGACAAGCCGATCCGCGTCGGCGTCAACCTGTCGCCGGTGCAGTTCCAGCGCCAGGACGTGCCGCTGCTCGTCGCCAAGGTGCTGGCGGGCACCAAGCTCGATCCCGGTCTGCTCGATCTCGAATTGACCGAGAACATCGTCATGCAGGAGACGCATTCGGTGCTGGTGCAGTTGCAACAGCTCCAGACGCTCGGCGTGCGCATTTCGATCGACGATTTCGGCACCGGCTATTCGTCGTTCAGCTATATCAAGCGCTTCCCCGTCAACGGGCTGAAGATCGACCAGTCCTTCATCCGCGACATCACCACCGACTATAATGACGGCGTCATCGTCAAGGCGCTGATCAATCTCGGCCACAGCCTCAACATGCAGATCGTCGCCGAAGGCGTCGAGACGGCGGAGCAGGGCGAATACCTGCGCCAGGAAGGCTGCGACGTGCTGCAGGGCTACTATTTCGGCCGGCCGATGCCGCTCGCCGAGCTCCACGAGTTGATCCGGCAGGGCACCGGCCTGCGCCGGTCGGCCTGAGGCAGCCATGAGCGTGCCGCCACCAGCCATCGCGCGCGGCAGGCCCAGGGACGGCAGGGCGAAGGACAGTCCGCCCGGCCTGCTCGCCCGCCTGCGCCGCCGGCTGCGCGACCGTCCCGACAGCGAACACGAGATGACCATCAACCGGCTGGTTTTCGCCACGCTGGTCGTTGCCTATCTTGTTGTCGGCACCGCGAGCGGCGATCACGAGGTCATCGGCCTGATCGGCACGGTCGGCGTCGGCGCGGCGGTGTATTACACCGGCGCGCTGGCGCTGTTCGCCCACATCCTGTACCGGCCCGGTATCTCGCCGACGCGGCGCTACCTCGCCATCCTGCTCGACCTGTCGATCGTGTCGTTCGGCGCCTATGCCGGCGGCGAGACGATGGCCTTCTTCTATCCGCTGTATCTGTGGACCATCCTCGGCAACGGCTTCCGTTTCGGCGTGCCCTATCTGCGCGTGGCGATGTGCATCTCGCTCGCCGGGCTCGGCGCGGCGCTGGTCGAGACCGGCTTCTGGGACGACCATCGCGGCCTTTCGGTCGGCCTGCTCTCCGGCGTGGTGATCCTGCCGCTGTATTGCTCCACCTTGATCCGCAAGCTGTCCGACGCCAAGCGCCAGGCCGAGGAGGCCAACCGCGCCAAGAGCCTGTTCCTCGCCAGCGTCAGCCACGAATTGCGCACGCCGCTCAATGTCATCATCGGCGCCAGCGACCTGCTGCGCGGGCAGAATTTCGCCCGCGAGGAAAACGAGATGGTGCGCATGATCGGCAGCGCCGGGCGCTCGCTGCTCGGCCTCATCAATGCGCTGCTCGATTTCTCGCGCCTCGAAGCCGGCCGCATGCCGTCGCAGGTCATCGCCTTCGATCCGGCGGCGATCGCCGCCCATGTCCAGGCACTGCTCTCGGTCGAGGCGCGCCGCAAGGGCCTGCGTCTTGGCCTGTTCGTCGCGCCCGACGTGCCGACCATGCTCAACGGCGACCGGCGTCATCTCGAGGAAATCCTCATCAACCTGGCCGGTAACGCCATCAAGTTCACCGATCGCGGCGGGGTGCAGATCACGCTTGCCGTCGCCGGCCGGGGGCCGGACACGGCGCGCCTGCGCGTCGAGGTTCGCGATACCGGCATCGGCGTTGCTCCCGAAGCCCAGCAGCACATTTTCGAGAGCTTCACCCAGGCCGACGAGACGATCATCGACCGTTTCGGCGGCACCGGCCTCGGCCTCGCCATCACCCGGCAGCTCGTCGAGCTGCATGGCGGGCGTATCGGCCTCGACAGCGCCATAGGCGCGGGCAGCACCTTCTGGCTCGAGATCGACTATGCCGTCGATGCCGGCAGCCTGGCGCCGGCGGTGATTCCGCGCCTTCTGATCGTGTCGCGCGATGCCGATCTGGTTGCCCTTGGCGAGACCATCGGCGGCGAGCTTCGTGTCGCGGCCGGCCCGGAACAGGCCGAGGCGGCGCTGCTCGCCCTGTCGACCGGCGGCGCCGAGCCTGTCGTGGCGCTGATCGACGAACAATGCTGCGAAGGCGATGCCGCCGCCATGGCGGAATTGCTGCTCGCGGCCAATCCGGAGCAGCCCATCGCGCTGATCCATGTCGCGGCGACCGAACAGGCGCTCGACCCCTCGGCCTGCATGCTGTTCGTCAGCGCCATCGCGCGCCCGCTTGACGGTGCGTCGCTGGCCGGCGCCATCCGCATCGCCGCGCTCGTCGGCAGCGGCGGCCAGAGCGAGGCGGCGGAAGAGAACCAGCGCCCGCCGCGCGCCTTCCGCATTCTGGTTGCCGAGGATAACCGCACCAATCAGATGATCATCCGCAAGGTGCTCGAGCGCGCCGGCCACGGCGTCGCCATTGCCGCCAATGGCGAGGAGGCGCTGACCCAGCTGCGCGAGGATGATTTCGACGCCGTGCTGATGGACATCAACATGCCGGTGATGAACGGCATCGAGGCGACGAAACTGTACCGTTTCATGTCGGTCGGGCGCAAACGCGTGCCGATCATCGCGCTGACCGCCGATGCCTCGCCCGAAACCCATGCCCGCTGCACCGAGGCCGGCATGGATGACTGCCTCAACAAGCCGATCGAGCCGCGCGTGCTGTTCCAGACGCTCGATGCGCTCATCCCCGCCGGCGACGGCCAGATGATCGCGGCCACCGAGGGCGTGGTGCCGCTCGAGAGCCATCCGCGCTTCCAGCCGGCATCGGCCACCGGCGGCCTGAACCAGACCACGCTCGGCGAATTGCTGCGGCTCGGCGGCCGGGATTTCCTCGCCGAACTGGTGCGGGAATTCACCGGCGAGGCCGAGACCATGCTGGCGCAGTTGCATGACGCGGTCGCCAATGACGATCTCGCCGCCTTCGGCGAGCGCATCCATGCCTTGCGCAGTTGCGCTGCCAATATCGGCGCCCAGAGCGTGTTCGAACGCTGCGTCGCCTGGCGCGACATCACGCAGGAGGAACTGGCGCTGCGCGGCGAGGAATTCCTGGCGCTGCTGCGCGGCGATTTCGAGATCGCCGTGGCGCATCTCGACGCTTATTTGGCCGAGGACCGGCAGAGCCGGACCGCCTGAGGCGCCGGATCGGCCGATCGCTCAGCCGGTTCGGGCGCGCGATTGCCGGCGCACCTGCGCCAGTTGCAGATGCTCCATGCGGCGCAGATCGCCCGGGTCGAGCTTGAGCATCGTCTCGACCCAGATATCGGTGACGTCGCGCAACTCGGCCAGCGTCACCGGATTGACGCGCTGGCGCACCTTGTACATGGCATGGCGCACCGTATGGCTCTGGCGCTCGCCGAGGATATAGTCGCGCACCGCCGCCTCGCCGCGCCCGTCCTCCACGACCTTGTCGACCACGCCCATCTCGTACATTTCGTCGGCGGTATAGACCCGGCCGCTGAAGATCAGCCGCTCGGTCAGCGCGCCGCCGATGCGCCGCGACAGGAACGTATAGGCGCCCATGCCCGGGAAGGCGTTGAACATGATCTCCGGCATGCCCATGCGCACGCCGCGCTCGGCGATGACGTAGTTGCAGCACACCGCGCATTCGAGGCCGCCGCCCATCGCCGTGCCCTCGAGCAGGCACACGCTGACGATCGGCAGGTCGAAACCGACGGCGGCGTTATAGACCGCCTGCACGCAGTCATAGGCGTAGCGCCTGAGCGCCTCGCGGTCGCTCGCCGCGATCCGGTCGATCAGGAAACCGAGATCGCCGCCGAGATTGTAGATGCCCGGCAGGCGCGAGCCTTGCACGTAATAGCCGAATGGCGGTTCCGCCCCCGGCGGCAATGACGCGAACAGGCCCTGGATCGCGCGATGCAGCACGACCAGTTCGCGCAGCATGGTCGAGGTAAAGCTCGGCGGGCCCTCGGGCCGCATGTAGCAGCGCAGCGCCTTCAGGTTGGGGTCGATGAAGACATCGAGCTCCTTGTAGTTGTCGCCAAGGAACCGCAGCGCATCCGGCAACTGCCGCGACACATACTTATCGAACAGGCCGCGCTCTTTAATATCTCCTGAATGTTCCTGGGTGCCGTCAGAGAAGTCTCTCTTCGTGAAATCGATCATGGCCTGCCCGATCTTCCAAGGAAGACTAAATCGCCGCCGCGATGTTGGAGTGCCGCCCCATCGTATTGGCCGAATGCGCACTCGTTTGAATGAGCACGACGAATGTAACGAAGAATTAAGGTTGAGGAAAGGTAAACGCTAAGAAACGGTTAATTCCGCGCGGGCGTTCCTTAGAAAATTCTAATTTGATCGTTAAACGAGCGCATTAGGTATCACGCAACTAATGCGTGCATATGATTCGGTATGTGCACCACCTGGTCATCACACCGATCACGACGCATCGCGCTCCTCCAGCGCCAGGATGGCACCAGCGCCATCGAGTTCGCCATTGTGGCACCGGCTTTCCTGCTGCTGCTGCTCGGCATCATCTCGTTCGGGACGTTGTTGGGCACCTATCATGGCTTACAGCAACTCGTGGCCGAGGCGACACGCGCCTCGGTGGCCGGCCTCGACAGTAACGAACGCGCGACGATCGCGCGCGGCTATATCGCGCGCAACGCTGACGGCTATCCGTTTATCGACGGCACCAAGCTCACCGTCACCACCACCGAATCCGGGCCGGGCAACAGCACCTTTCAGGTCAACCTCCGCTACGACATGTCGGATTCATTCGTGTTCAAGATCGGCGAGATGCTGCCCTTGCCCTCGCCGATCATCGTCAGGACCGCCGCCATCCAGCGCGGCGGCTATTGAGGAGAGGATTGGGCTCATGCTGACACGCTTGCAGACCTTCGCCCGCGACGCGCGTGGCTCGACGGCGATCCTCGCGGCGCTGACCTCCGTCGCGGCCATCGGCTTCGCCGCGCTCGCCATCGATACCGGCAGCTTCTTCTACGAGCGGCGCAAGCTCCAGACCGCCAGCGATCTCGCCGCCATCGCCGCCGCTGGCGATATCCACCGGGCGCGCGCCGCCGCGCTCGCCACGCTGGCGCTGAACGGCTACGGCCCGGAGGCGCTCGCCAATGTCGAAACCGGCATCTATCTGCCCGATCCCCATCTCGCACCGGCCGAGCGCTTCACGCCCGGTGTCTATGGCAGCGGCAATGCGGTCCGCGTCACGGCGGTCACGCGCACGCCGCTCTATTTCGGGCGGATCCTGATGCCGGCGAAGGCGATCGCGGCAGGTGGGCCCGCCGGCACCGTCTCCGTGACGGATGGCGTGACGGTGCGCACCAGCGCCGTGGCGGCGGCGGAAAACACCGCCGCCTTCGCCATCGGATCGCGGCTCGTGCAGCTCGACGGCGGCCTGCTCAACAAGCTGCTCGGCGGCCTGCTCGGCACCAGCCTGACGCTCTCGGTGATGGACTACCGGGCGCTCGCCGATACCCGCATCGACCTGTTCGGGTTCTCCGATGCGCTGGCGAGTCGGCTCGGCCTGAGCGCCGCGACCTACGATCAGGTCCTGTCGGGATCGGCAAAGCTCCCGGATGTGCTCCTCGCGCTCGGTGCCGCCGCGCGTGCCAATCCCGGCGGTGGCGTCGCTGCGGCCGCGTTGGAAAGACTCGCCGCCACGATCCCGGTCGACCGCACCGTGACGCTCGCAAGCCTGCTCTCCGTCGGCCCCTATGGGTCACGCACGGTCGGCGGTCCGGCGCCGGTCAGCGTCGCGGCCAGCGCGCTCGATCTCGTCTCGCTGCTCGCCCAGATCAGCAACGGCCAGCGCCAGGTCCAGGTCGGGCTCGATCTCGGCCTGCCGGGCCTGGCCGGCCTGTCGTTGCAGCTTGCCATCGGCGAGCGCCCGGTCGGCAGCGCCATCATCGCCGTCGGCGCCGCGGGCGCCGTGGTGCACACCGCGCAGACGCGGCTGCTGCTCAGCGCGCAGGTTGCCGGCAGCCCGCCGGCCGCCCTTGTCGGCCTGCCGCTCTATCTCGAACTCGCCGCCGGCACGGCGAGGCTCGCCGCGATCGATTGCCGGCCTGGCGATAACGCCGCCGCCGGCGTGACGCTGGCGGTCAAGCCGGCGTTGGTCGATGCCTGGATCGGCACCGTCTCGCAGAGCGATTTCAACAATTTCGGCCGCCCGAACATTCCGGGCCCCGCGCCGCTGCTCAACGTCCTCGGGCTGGCGAGCGTCAGCGGGCGCGCCCATGTCACGATGAGCAACAGTACCGAGGCAATGCTCAACTTCACGGCCGATGCGATCCGGGCCGGCACGCCGCAAACCGTCTCGACCACCGACTTCACCGCCACGCTGGTCAGCGGCCTTGTCGGCGACCTGCAACTCAAGGTCGATGTGCTGGGGCTCGGCCTCGGCCTGCCGTCAGGGCTCGATCGCGCCGTGGCGCAGACCCTGCAGCAGGCGACGACACCGCTCGACCAGGTGCTGGCCAAGCTGCTCGCCGCGCTCGGCATCGGCCTCGGCCAGGCCGATACCTGGGTGACGGGCAGCCGCTGCGGCGGCGCGGTGCTGGTCAACTGACACGCTGGACCGCCGGCCGCGTTGCCCCTATAGCCGCGCAAGACGGCGGTACGGGGATACGGCGAAAGGGCGGCAATGGCGGATGGCCCCGTGATCACAGCGATCGGCGCGATCAGTGGCACGTCGATGGACGGCATCGACGTCGCGCTGATCAGGACCGATGGCGCGGCCTGCGTCGAGACCGGCGCCGGTGCGAGCTATCCATATGAGGATGGCCTGCGCGAAGAGCTCCGGCAGGTCATCGCAACGCCTGAAGTCGCCGAACATGCCGCGCTGGATGCGCTCGAGGCGCAAGTCACTTGCGCTCATGCGCAAGCGATCAACCGCTTCATCGATGAGCACGGGCTCGCGCGCGCCAGCGTGGCCGTGCTCGGGCTGCACGGCCAGACCGTGTTCCACCGGCCCGAACGCCGCGTCACGCGCCAGCTCGGCCTGGGCGCGCTGACGGCCGAACTGACCGGCATCACCACGGTCAACCGCTTCCGCCATGCCGATGTCGCCGCCGGCGGCGAGGGCGCGCCGCTGGTGCCGCTCTATCACCGGGCGCTGGCGAGCGGCCTTGCCCAGCCGCTGATGGTGCTCAATCTCGGCGGCGTCGCCAACGTCACCTATCTCGACGGCGACACGGTGATCGCCTTCGATACCGGCCCGGCCTCGGCGCTGCTCGACGATTTCGTGCGCCAGCGAACCGGCGCGCCCTTCGATGCCGATGGGCGGCTGTCCGGCGCCGGGCGCATCGACCGGCAGATTCTCGCCAGCCTGATGAGCAATCCGTTCTTCGCGCGCCCGGCGCCGAAATCGCTCGACCGGCAGGATTTTCACGAACGCGCCGGCATGGTCGAGATCCTGTCCGATGCCGATGGCGCAGCGACGCTTGCCGCCTTCACCGTCGAGGCGACGGCGCGCGCGCTCGATCATGTCCCGAAGCGGCCGCTGCGCTGGCTTGTCGCCGGCGGCGGGCGGCTCAACCGCACCTTCATGCGCCTGTTCGCCGCGCGGCTCGGCGTGCCGGTCGAGCCGGTCGAGCGCGTCGGCTGGGACGGCGATTTCCTCGAGGCGCAATGCTTCGGCTATCTGGCGGTGCGCAGCCTGCGCGCCCTGCCGCTCAGCCTGCCGACCACCACCGGCGTGCCCGCGCCGCAAACCGGCGGCGAGATATGGCCCGCCCCGGCCGGCACCGCGCGCGACAGCAACTGATGCCGGCAGCCCGCCCATTGAAAAGCGGCGCTGGCGGTCGGCATGACATGCGATGCGGTGTTTGGCGGGCCACGACCGATAGTGATGATCACTACGTTTTCGCCATAGCCCTCT
>CALKHP010000010.1 GCA_937988775.1 uncultured Alphaproteobacteria bacterium | reverse complement strand
GCGCCGAGCGGGCTGCCGAGGCTGAGCAGCATGGTGATCAGGCCGAGATGGCTGATCGTCGAATAGGCGAGCAGCCCTTTGATATCCTGCTGGAAGATCGCGAAATAGGCGCCGAGCAGCAGGGACGCCATGCCGCAGACGCCGACGATCCAGAACCACTCGTTGGTGCCGGCGAGCACCGGCCAGAAGCGCGCCAGCAGGAACACGCCGGCCTTCACCATCGTCGCCGAATGCAGGTAGGCCGAGACCGGCGTCGGCGCGGCCATGGCGTTGGGCAGCCAGAACTGGAACGGAAACTGCGCGCTCTTGGTCATGGCGCCGAGCAGGACGAGCAGCAGCGCCGGCAGGTAGAGATCGCTGTCGCGGATCAGGTTGCCCGACGCCAGCACGCGGTCGAGATCGTAGCTGCCGACGATGTGGCCGATGACGAGCATGCCGGCGAGCAGGCCGAGCCCGCCGATCGCCGTTACCGTCAGCGCCATGCGGGCGCCGTCGCGTGCATTGGCGTTGCGGTGCCAGTATCCGATGAGCAGGAACGAGAAGATGCTGGTCAGTTCCCAGAACACCACCAACAGGATGACGTTGCCCGACAGCACGATGCCGAGCATGGCGCCCATGAAGGCGAGGAAGAACGAGAAGAAGCGGGCGACGGGATCTTCCGGCGACATGTAATAGCGCGCGTAGAGCACGACGAGGAAGCCGATGCCGGTGATCAGCATGGCGAACAGCCAGGCGAAACCATCCATGCGCAGCGTGAGGTTCAGGCCCTGCGCGGGCAGCCAGGCGATGTCGTTGCGGATGACGCCGCCGTCGGAAACGCCAGGATAGCAGCTCGCGGCCAGCACGAGGCCGGCAATGGCCACGAAGCCGGCGAGCCAGGCTTCGACATTGCGGGAATTCGCCGGGAGGAACGCTGCGAGAAGACTACCCAGAAAAGGCAGGACGATCATCAATACCAGCGATGTGTCGTCCGCCATGCCGTACTCTCGTTGGGGAAAATCGGCACAGCGCGCCGAACGCGCCATCATGATTCAGATGGGCGGGATTCGGCAAGGTCAATTCCACCAATTGCCAAGCAGAATGCGGTAAAACGCACTTTATGACGGCATCGAGAAAAGCTAGCCGCGCGATGCGCGCGCGGTCTATGGCGTTACTGGAGCAACAGACGACCGGCCGGTATCGCAACGGCAAGAATCGCCGGAGCCTCGTTCGAAGTTCCGTCTCTCGATAAACTCCTCCTCATCCTGAGCTTGTCGAAGGATGTTTCGGAGGATTCTGGATCATGCTTCGACAAGCTCAGCATGAGGAGAGAGGAGGCGCGAGAGGAAGAGAGACGCGCCGGCAGGCACGCCCTGGCGCTTACGGCAGGTCGAGCCGGTAGAAGCGCGCGGCGTTGCGGCTGAACAGGCCGTGCTGTTCGTCCTCGGAAAAGCCGGACACGATCTGCCTGATGCCCTCGACGATGGTCGCGAACGAGGCGCGCAGCCCGGCAACCGGCAGGTTGCTGGCGAACATGCAGCGCTCGATGCCGAAAATCTCGATGGCGTCGAGCACGACGCGGCGGTTGCTCTCGAGCGTCCATGGCGCGTCGCGCAGGCCAAGCTCCGAGATTTTCAGCGAGACCTGCGGCGCCCTGGCGATGATGCGCATCTCCTCGCGCCACGCCGCGAGGCCTTCCTCGCTGCGGTCCCATGGGAAGCCGGTATGGTTGAGGACCATCGGCGTCTCGGGATAGCGGGCCGCGACCTCGGCCGCCTCGTGCAGATGCCAGAACGGCACGCGCAGGTCGTAGGTCAGGCCGTATTTGTGCAGCAGCGCGAAACCGGCGAGCCATTTCGGGTCCTGCATCGTGCCGGGCCGGCCCGGCTCGACGAGATCGGGGCGCAAGGCGGTGACCGGCTTCGAGCGGATGCCGCGCATCAGCGGGAAGGCGG
This sequence comes from uncultured Alphaproteobacteria bacterium, assembly GCA_937988775.1. GTDB lineage: Bacteria > Pseudomonadota > Alphaproteobacteria > Rhizobiales > Beijerinckiaceae > CALKHP01. The sequence goes on along the minus strand of CALKHP010000010.1, from coordinate 48,309 downwards.
CGTGGCCCGCCAGCACCTCCTCGCAATTGTCGTTGGCGAGCCAGGCATGGCCGACGACGGCATTGGGCATGCCGGACTTGTCAGCCACCTCATGCAGCCAGCGTGTCTCCGCGACCTGCGCGTTGCGGTCCCACTCGGCCTCGACATGCACCGTCGCCACGACGTCGTAGCCGGCGGTTTCGCGGCGGTAATCCTCGGGCAGGAAGTTGTGCTTGAGCGCCGAATAGTCGCCGAGGAAGAAATCCTTCTCCGGGTGGTCCGAGAGCCACGGATAGTAGTTGCGCTCCAGGTCCCACAGGTGGTGGTGGGCATCGACGATCTGCAAAGGCTTGTTCATGACATCCTCTAGTGCCCGGCCAGGATCGAGGGCAGCCACAACGTCACGGCCGGCACATATGACACGAGCAGCAGGACGACCATCAGCACGCCGATGAAGGGAAGCGAATGCTTGATCACCTCAGTCGTCGATATCTTGCCGAGATTGGCCGTGATGAAGATCAGGTAGCCGACAGGCGGCGTACACAGGCCGATCATCAGGTTGAGCACGATCATCACGCCGAACTGGATCGGGTCCTGGCCGAGCTTGGGCAGCAGCGGCATCATGATCGGCACCAGGATGATCAGCGCGGCGATCGGATCGAGGAACATGCCGACGGCGAGGTACAGCAGGTTGAACAGCAGCACCAGCACCCAGGGGTCGGCGCCGAGGCCGCCGATGAAATTGGCGAACTGCCGGCTGATGCCCTGGTCGGCGATGATCCAGGCGAAGATCGACGAGGCGCCGAGCACGACCATCACCGAGGCGGTGCCGTGAGCTGCGCGCACCAGCGAGCCGAAGATTTCGCCGAAGCGCACGCCGCGATACACGAACAGGCCGATGACCAGGACATAGACCGCGGCGATGGCGCCGCCCTCGGTCGGGGTGAAGATGCCGCCGCGAATGCCGCCGACGACGATGACCGGCGCCAGCAGCGCGAAGCTCGCCCGGCCGGTCTCGCTGAGCACGACCTGGCGGCTGGCGCGCGGCATCGTCACGATGCCGAGGTCCTTGCAACGGTAGCGCGCCACGAGCGCCAGCCCGATGGCGATCATGATGCCGGGGATGACGCCGGCCATGAACATGGCGCCGACCGAGGTTCCCGACAGCACGGCATAGATGATGAAGGGAATCGAGGGCGGGATGATCGGCCCGAGGATCGAGGCCGTCTCGACGAGGGCTGCGGCGAAGCCTGCGGGATAGCCGGCCTTCTTCATCGACTGGATCAGGATCGAGCCGACTGCTGCCGCATCGGCGACGGCCGAGCCCGAGACGCCGGCCATCAGGAACGAGGCGATGATGCCGACCTGCGCCAGGCCGCTGCGCAGATGGCCGACGAGCGACTGCGCGAAGGTCAGCAGGCGTTCGGTGATGCCGCAGGCGACCATCAGTTCTCCGGCGAGGAAGAACAGCGCGATGGCGAGCAGCGGGAAGTTATCCATGCCCTGCACGAAGAGCTGCGGCACGACCTCGAGCGGCGTCGACGGGCTGGTGATGACCAGCGTGATCAACGAGGAGGCGAGCAGCGCGAAGACCAGCGGCACGCCGATCAGCGACAGGACCAGCAGCGGGCCGAGGAGCAGCAGGAGGCTCATGAGGTGGACATTTCTTCGTCAGGATCGGGCGGCAGGTAGAAGGCGAGCAGGATGCTGATGATCCACAAGCCGCAGCCGGCGACGACCGACCAGTACAGATACTCGATCGAGATGCCGAGCGCGGTGTAGTAGTCGCCGCTGGTCAGCTCGATCAGCGGCAGGTCCTTCCAGATCAGGAAGCCGAGCAGGCCGATGCCGAGCGCGGCGAAGACGATCTCGGCGCGCAGCCTGGCGCGCGGCCGCAGCATGTCGGTCAAAAGGTCGACGCGCAGATGCGCCGCGCGTGCCGCCGCGATCATGATCAGCCAGACGAACAGGAAGCGCGTCGCCTCCTCGCTCCACGGCATGCCATGGCCGAAGCCGTAGCGCGCCACGACGCGCACGAAGGTCACGCCGGTGACGGCGGCCAGCAAAAGCGCGGCTGCGGCGTCGAGAAGACGCCGGAACCACACCACCGATCCTGTCAGCATTGGGGACATCCCGCTTGTCCGGCGCCGTGTTGAAATTATCGCGCAAATCCAGTGCATGATCGGGAGCCGGCTGACACCCGATCATGCGATTTCCGCTTTAGCGCAGCGCCTCGATCTTCTCGATCAGCTCGGTGCCGAACTGATCCGTGTAATCCTTCTTGACCGGCTCGTAGATCGCCTTCTTGAGGGCCTCGCGGTCGACATCCTCGTTGACGGCGGTGCCGGCATCCTTGATCGTCTTCAGGTCCGATGCCGCCTGGTCGCGGTTGAGGCCGCGCTGATAGACGGCCGCCTCATGGGCGGCATCGAGCAGGATTTTCTGCTGCTCGGGCGTCAGCGCCTTGAACTTGCGCAGGTTCATCGAGACGATCGACACGGTGTAGGCGTGATCGGTGAAGGACAGGAACTTCTGCACTTCCTGGAACTTGTTCGAGCGGATGATGTTGAGCGGATTTTCCTGGCCGTCGACGGTGCCGGTCTCGAGCGCCATGTAGACTTCCGTGAAGGCCATCGGCGTCGGGATGGCGCCGAGCAGCTGGAACGCCTTGACATGCGCCGGGTTCGGCGTGGTGCGGATCTTCAGCCCCTTGAGATCGGCCACGGTGCGGATCGGGCGCTTGTTGTTGGTGACCTTGCGGAAGCCGATTTCCCAGAAGGCCAGCCCCTTCATGCCCTTGGCCTCGAGATCGCCGAGCAGGGCCTTGCCGATATCACCATCCACCACGCGATAGGCGTGTTCGGCATTGGCGAACAGGAACGGCAGGTCGAGCGCGTTCAGGCGCGGCGCGAAGCGGGTATAGAACGGGTTGCCGGTCTGGCCGATGTCGATGGTGCCGAGCCGGACGCCTTCGAGGGTGGCGGGATCGCTGCCGAGTTCGCCGGCGGGGTGGACTTCCACCTTGATCTCGCCCTTGGTGCGCTCGGCGACCAGCTTCGCGAAACGCTCGGCGGCGAGGTGGTGGGAATCGCTGGTCGGCTGCGTGTGCGCGAAGCGCAGCACGGTTTCCGCCTGGGCGCTGGTGGTGAACGTGCCGATCGCGGTTGCGATCGCCAATGATAGTGCCAGTCCGAGGCGCATGATTTTCTCCCCACGCTCTTGTATGGTTATTCGGCCGGACGTTTGCATACCATTTTGGAGGCGTCAACGCGCCCGGTGGCAATTTTGCCCAAGCTGCGGAACTTTCCACAAATAATGCCGGGGCGTGTTGAGAATGTCGGTATCTGGAGCGGCGATCTTTGCATACCATTCCAAGGCATGTGCCATGATGCGCGCATCGAACGGGAGGCGATCGTGAAGGATGACACGGAGGCGCGGGCGGCGCGAATTCCGGCGGACGGCAAGGCCAATGTGACGGGGGCGGCCGACGCGAAGGGCGCGGCCGGTGCGAAGGGCGCGCATGTCGCCGCGCTGATCCGCGAAATGATCATTCAGGACGAATTGCCGCCGGGCGCGCCGATCCGCGAGCGGCTGCTCGCCCAGCGCCTCGCCGTGTCGCGCACGCCGCTGCGCGAGGCGCTGCGCATCCTGTCGGCCGAGGGGCTGGTGGAACTCCACCCCAATCGCGGCGCGGTGGTTGCCGCCCCGAGCGACCAGGAGGTGGGCGATGTGCTGCGGCTGCTCGGCGCGCTCGAAGCCTATGCCGGGGAGGTTGCGTGCGAATGCGCCACCGAGGACGAGCTTCGCGAGATGTGGGCGCTGCATTTCGAGATGCTGGCCGCCTATCAGCGCGGCGACCGGCTCGCCTATTTCCATCGCAACCAGGATATTCATCTGGCGCTGGTGCGGGCCTCGCGCAACGGCGCGCTCATCGCGCAGCACGGCCTGCTCAACGCGCGCGTCTATCGCGTGCGCTACGTCGCCAATCTGCGCACCAAGCGCTGGGAAAGCGCCATCAAGGAGCATGAGGCGATTTTGCAGGCGCTCGAGCGCCATGACGCGGCCGAGGTCGCACGCATCCTGCGCACCCATGTCACCCTGGCCTGGGAGAAGTTGCAGGCGCTCGAACAGGACGAGGCCGCCGTGAAGCCGGCGATGCCGGCCTTTCGCTGAGCGCCGGCGGGCGCCGCACGCTCCCGCATCGCTATCGGGTGCGGCGCGCTCAGGGTTTCAGGCGCCGCAGGTTGGCGCGCGTCTTGCCGCGAACGCCCCTGATGACCTTGTCGGCGCTGGCGCCGGTGGCGATCTGGGCGCCGGCCTTCATTCCGGCGGCCATCTTTTCGGCCACCATGCGCGTTGCCTCCCGCTGCGCCGCGGGGCCGCCCGCCGCCAGTTTCAGCGTGCGCAGCCAGATGACCTGCTGCGCTTCGATGGTCAGCATGGCCAGGTTGAAGAAGGAGGGGAACATGGCTGACCTCGCAAATCCAGAGCTAGGGAGACGCGCGCGGCGGGCGAGGGTTCCGCCCCGAGCCAAGAAATCGTTGCGCGGAATCGGGGCGGAACATTGGTCATGCCGTGGGGGCGAGATCTGGGTCTGGGCATCAGGAGGATAAGGCGATGCCGAGCATGGCGGGCTTGCGATTTCCGCTGCGGCCCTCTCTCGCGGCGCTCAGCAAGCGGGCAGGCGGCTATTCTGGAAGGCCGGTTTCAGGGCGGGATAAAGTTGCCGGAACAAGGCTTGTCTCGGTGCCAGCGCGTCGATGAGCGCGGGCTCGGGCGAGAGGACGAAGGAGATCGGTGGCTGCGGGCAGGCCTCGTCAAGCGCGACCCCGTCGGTCGCCATGCGCGCGAGGCGCGCCGCGCCGAGCGCCGGGCCGACATTGCCGCCCTGGCGATAGACCAGCGGGCGGTTGAGCGCCGCAGCGATGATGCGCCCCCAAAAGCGCGAACGCGCTCCGCCGCCGATCACCGACAGCGCGCCGATCGGCTCTGCCCCGGCCTCGAGCGCGGCAAGACCGTCGGCCAGCGCGAAGGCCACGCCCTCCAGCGCCGCCCGGCCGAGATCGGCGCGGCGCGAACCGTTCTCCAGGCCGAAAAACACGCCGGTCGCCGCAGGGTCGTTATGGGGCGTGCGCTCGCCTGACAGGTAGGGCAGCATCACCAGCCGGCCTGGCTCCGCCGGCATGCCCGCTGCTTCGATCTCGGCGAGGAATTCGGCTTCGCTGGCGGCGCCGACAAGATCGGTCACGAAAGACAATGTGCCGGCGGCCGACAGGATCACCGCCATGCGGTGCCAGAGCGCCGGAATGCAATGGCAAAACGCATGCACGGTGCGGGCAGGGTCGGGGCGGGCCGCGTCATCGACGACGAAAATAACGCCCGACGAGCCGAGCGACAGCAAGGCCTCGCCGGGATGGACGACACCAACGCCGAGCGCGCCGCAGGCATTGTCGCTGCCTCCGCCCGCGACCGGGATGCCGGGACGCAGCCCGAGCTGGGTAGCAGCGGCGGCCGTGACATGCCCGGATATATCCGGCCCCTCGACAAGACGCGGCATGTGCCGCTCCTCCAACCGGCATGCAGCGAGCATCGGCGCCGACCATTGGCGGCGTTCGAGATCGAGCCAGAGCGTGCCGGCGGCGTCCGAAGGCTCGCTGACCAGGTCGCCCGTCAACCTGAGGCGGAGCCAATCCTTGGGCAGCACGACATGGGCGATGCGCTGGAAATGGTCGGGCTCGTTTTCCGCAACCCAGATCAGTTTCGGCGCCGTGAAGCCCGGCATGGCCAGGTTGCCGGTCATCGCCCGGCTGCCCGGCTCGCGGCGCTCGAGTTCGCCGCATTGGGACCATGCGCGGCCGTCGTTCCACAGGATCGCCGGGCGAATGACGCGCTGCTGCGCATCGAGCAGCACCGCGCCATGCATCTGGCCGGAAAGCCCGATGCCGCGCACGCGCATCAGGGAATGGCGCGCGGCAAGCCCGGAGACGGCGGCAACGACGGCACTCCACCAGGCATCGGGAGCCTGCTCCGACCATTGCGGCCGTGGCCGCGAAATCGAGAGCGGGGCAAGGCTCTCCGCCAGCATCTCTCCGGCATCGTCGATCAGCACCGCCTTCACGCCTGACGTGCCGAGATCGATGCCGAGAAGCATGCGTCACGATCCTTTTTCGCGGTCCACCATGGCCGCCGCCTCATGCAGCGCCGGCAAGATAGCTGCGCAGGGCGCTCCGCGTACCCTCGCGCCAGATGCGTGCGAGCGCCGCCGAGAAAGCCGTGACATAGGCGGGATTGCCGGCGAGCGGCCCGAAGATGCGGCTCATGCCGAGCCATTCCTCCGGCGCGTGCCTGGCGCGCCGCGCCAGCGCTTGCAACGCCTGCCAATTCGGGTCGTTGGGCGCGATCGCGGCGCCGCTCTCGGTTTCGCCATAACAATAGCGACACCAGAAGGCCGTCAACAGGGCCAGCCCGTCAACGGCGAGGCCCTGGCGCAGGCGATCGCTGATCGAGGGCAGGATGAATTTCGGCTGGCGGTTCGAGCCATCGAGACACAGGCGCCGGATCGTGTCGCCGATCTTCGGGTTGGCGAAGCGCCGCTCGATCGTCCGCTTATACGCGCCGAGATCGGTGCCGGGCACCGGCGGCACGATGGGAATGATCTCGCGATCGAGCAGGCGCGAGAGGAAGCCGGCGATCAGCGGCTCGGCCATGGCATCATGCGCGAACTGAATATCGAGCAGGGCGGCCGGATAGGCGATCGCGGCGTGGCCGCCGTTCAGGATGCGGATCTTCATCAGTTCGAATGGCATGACGTCGTCGACGAATTGCACGCCGACCTTTTCGAGCGCTGGCCGTCCGGCGGGAAACCGGTCCTCGAGCACCCATTGCCTGAACGCTTCGCAAAATACCGGGCGGGTATCGGCGATGCCGTATGTCTGCTCGAGCAGGCGGCGTTCGCGCGCCGTGGTCGCGGGTGTGATACGATCGACCATGCTGTTGGGGAAGGCTACATGCTCGCGCACCCACTGGGCGAGATCGGCATCGATCAGTCTGGCGAGCCCGGCGACGGCATTGCCGGCGACATCGCCGTTTCCGGGAAGATTGTCGCAGGACATCACCGTGAACGGGGCAATCGCCATGCTGCGGCGGCGGACGAGGGCGGCGAGGATCAGGCCGAACGCGGTTTTCGGCGCCGCCGGCGCGCGGGAATCGGCGACGATGTCGGGATGCGCCGCGTCGAACGCTTGCGAAGCCGGATCGATATAATAGCCGCCTTCCGTGATCGTCAGCGAAACGATGCGGATGGCCGGGTCGCACAGTCTTTCGAGGATCGCCGCCGTGTCGGCCGGCGCGATGAACGCCACCATCGATCCGGTGACGCGCGCGCTCGCCCGGTCGGCTTCCTGCGCGACGACCGTCGTCAGCAAATCCTGCGACAGCAGATCGTGCTGCATCGCCATGTCGCTGTCGCGCACGCTCGCGCCGACGAGCGCCCAATCGCAGTCCGTTCCGGTGTGGAACAGGTCGTCGAGGTAAACGGCCTGATGCGCGCGATGGAAATTGCCGACGCCGATATGCAGGATTCCGGCCGAGAGGGCGGCGCGATCATAGGCGGGAACGGCGATGTGCCGGGCGATGGCGGGAAGAGTGTCGCGTGACAGCTTGATGGTCATGGCGGAAGACGCCCCCGGGAAGACGACCCGAAACGGGGCGCATTGGTGCTGTCATTCAGAAACTGATCGTCGGCACCCGTGTGTGTCGACCCGGCGCCGTGGCATCGGATCGAGCGCGGCGGGGCCATGCATCGCGCGGGATCACTTCAGCAAGGCCGTGGTGTCGGCTGCGATCTTGTCGAGGCCGGGACCGGGCTGCATCTCGCCGCGCATGATGGCGTTGATGGTTTCGCGCTGCTGGCGCCAGACCCGCACGGAACTGCCGCCTGGATAGCCCTGCCACGGCACGGCGCGGTCGGTTTCCCTGGCTGCCGTCATGAAGTTCGGATTCTTCTGGTAGAAGGCGCCGAGATAATCGGGGCCGGATGTGAGCTTGTTGGTCGGAAGATAGCCGGTCACCTCGACGATGATCTTCTGTGCCTCCGGGCCGGTGATGAATTTGGCGTATTCCCAGGCGGCTTTCTGCTTCGCGGGCTCCTTGGCCGTGATGATGATGGCGCAACCGCCCGTCGGGATACCGCCGCTCTGCTTGTTGTCGATCGGAAAGACATCGGTGCCGAGGGTGAAGCGCGTGCCGATCAGGTCGGTCACCTGGCGCAGCCGCGCCGGCGTATCGAAGAACAGGCCGATCTGGCCGGCGACGAATTGCTGGCGCGACGCATCGAAATCGATCAGCGGCATGCCGCCCTCCGTCACGAAGCGGCGAAGATTGGCCATGGCCTTCTTGCCGGCATCGGTGTCGAAGGCGACCTTGGTGCCGGAAGGGTCGAGCATATTGCCGCCTTCCTGATGGATGATCGAGCGGAACAGCCAGTCATCCGGCCAGTCGTGGACGTTATAGGCCATGCCGGCGATGTTCGGCCCGAGCGCCTTGATCCTGGCGGCAAGCGCGATGACGCCATCCCAGGTATCGGGCATATGCTGCGGATCGCCGCCGGCTTTCTTCACCAGCTCGGTATTGTAATACATGATCGGCAGCGAGGCATTGACCGCGAGGCCGTAAAGCTTGCCGTCGACCTTGCCGAGATCGATGATCTTGTCGGCGTAGTTCTTCTTGCGCCACTCCTCCGGTTCCGCCGCGAGAAGCGGTGTCAGCTCGACGATCTGCTGGCGCTTCAACAGGACTTTCGTCAGTTCCGACAGCAGGTGGAAACCCGGAAAGTAGATGTCGGGCAGCTGGTTGGTCACGACCTCGCGGAGCATCGCCTGGTGGCCTTCATCGTAATTCGCGGCGGGCGCCCGGAAGGCGATCTTGATATCGGGGTGCTGCTTCATGAAGGCCTGGGCGATCGGCTCATGATATTTGGCGAAGGAAGGCTGGGAGTAGAACACGTTCAGGGTCACGGTCTCGGCGCGCGCCGGTGCCGCGGACATGAGCGCGGCGAATGCCAGACCCGCCAAAGTTCCAGCCAGTTTTGCAACATGCCCCATGGCCCGTCCTCCGTTCGCCGGTTTCGTGCTGCCGTTTTCCCGGTCGGCCATGATGGCGGCCGACACGCCGGCGCCCCGCAAGGGATCGCCGAGGAAAGTTCCGGTGCTTATTGTCGAAAAGCCTATACCCAATTTGACAAGGTTCAAACATTTATTCTATCGACGAACGTATGCTCACGATCGATGGCCGAATACCATGCTAAGCGCCGGCGCTGGCCGACCAGCCCCCTTCAATCTGGTCATCTTCGATTGCGACGGGGTGCTGGTCGACAGCGAGGTCATCAGTTGCTCGACCCTCGTCAACGTGCTGGCGCGTCACGGCCTCGAGCGCACCCTGCCATGGGTGCTCACGCGCTATCTCGGCCGGCCGGCCAGCGCGGTCACGGACGATTACATGCGCCTTTCCGGCCAGCCCTTGCCGGCGGCGTTCGTGCATGACTGGCGCGCCGAGCTGTTCGATCGCTTCGCGCGCGATTTGCTGGCCATTCCCGGCATTCGCGCCGCCGTCGAGGCGCTGCCGGTGCCGTATTGCGTCGCTTCATCGAGCGACGGCGAGCGCATTGCCTTCATGTTGCGCAAGACCGCGCTGTGGGATCTGTTCGACGGGCGCGTGTTCAGCACCACCATGGTGAGACATGGCAAGCCGGCGCCGGACCTGTTCCTTCTGGCGGCGGCGACGATGGGGATCCCGCCGGCGCAATGCCTGGTCATCGAGGATAGCGTGAGCGGCATCGCCGCCGCCAAGGCCGCCGGCATGGCCGCCTGGGGTTTTACCGGCGGCAGCCATTTTTCCGTGGTCGACCGCACGCAGGATTTGCTGGCCGCCGGGGCCGATGGCATCCTGAGCGCGATCGCGGAATTGCCGGCATCGCTGGCGAGATTGGAGGCGAAGGCGTGACGGAAAGCGGCAATGCGCGGCTCGACGATGCGGCGCGCGCCGGCTGGCTGTACTATATTGCCGGCCGCACGCAGGACGAGATCGCGCGAAGCCTCAATGTCTCGCGCCCGACGGCGCAGCGGCTGGTTTCGCTGTGTCGCGCCGAGAACCTCATCACCTTCCGCATGACGCATCCGATCGGGGCGTGCATGGAACTGGCGGCGCGGCTCGCCGAGCGCCATCGCCTGCTCCATTGCGATATCGTACCGGCGGACGGCACGCGCGCCACGTCCTTCACCGGCATGGCCGAGGCGGCGGCGATCTATCTCGAGCGCATGCTGCGCTCGGGGCGCAGCCTGGCGATCGCGCTCGGCACCGGGCGCTCGATGCGGGCGAGCGTCGAGCGCGTCGCGCCGGCGGAGTACCCGCTCCACCGGCTGATTTCGCTGGTCGGCAACATTTCGCCCGACGGTTCGGCGAGCCGGTTCGATGCGCCGGGCAAGCTCGCCGATATCACGGGCGCGCAGTATTTTCCGATGCCCCTGCCGCTGCACGCCGCGACGCCCGAGCAGCGCGACCAGATGCTTGCCATCGATGCCGTGCGCCGCATCTTCGCCCTTGCCGCCGACGCCGACATCCGGCTCTCCGGCATCAGCCAGATCGATCACGACGCGGTCTTTCTCAGGGACGGCTTCATCACGCGGGACGAGTTGTTCGACAGCATGCGGCTCGGCGGCGTCGGCGAGGTCATCGGCTGGATTTTCGATCGTGACGGCCGCATCCTCGACCAGGGGCTGAACTGCCGCGTGACCAGCGTGGCGCCGCACGGCAGCGCCGATCGGCCCCATATCTGCGTCGCCTGCGGCGCCGACAAGGTGGTGCCGCTGCATGCGGCCCTGATCGGCGGCCTCGTCAACGGCCTGGTGACGGACGAGACGACCGCGCGCATGCTGCTGGCGTGCTGAGGCCGACCCCTCCGGCTTGACGCGGGCGTCCCCGCAATCGTGTATATGTTCCGGCACTGATCATTTGATTGAGCTTTTGCGCCATGATCAAATCCGGCGGCAACCAGCCGCCGCCGGTTTGCGGCCTTGTGCAACGACGACCGATCTTCCCGGGAGAGAGACGATGGCCACCCCTTGCATATCCGGCGTCGCCATCGCGTGGAGCGCGGATTCGAGGCTCGGCCACGGTGGCAAGGCGATCGACCGCCTTGGCCCGGACGGCTTGGAATCACGCCTTGCCGGGTTCGATATTCATTTGTCATTCTGAAAATGCATCTGTATATTATGTGGGAGAGACCGGTAAAAACCGGCAATGGAAGGGGGGACGTCGTAGGGCTGTCATGCCGCCGCCTTACCGGCTCGCCATCGATATGCCGGCCTTTTCGGCCCGGTCGTTCAACACTGTGGAGCCTGTTCGCTTCTGGCGGACCTCTCTAGCGATGGAAGCCCATGCAGCGCGTCGTCCAGATTTCCGACACCCATCTCAGCCGCACGAAGCCGCATTTCGCCGTGAACTGGCCGCCACTGGCGGCCTGGGTCGCGGGCCAGAAGCCCGATCTGATCATCCATACCGGCGACGTGACGGTCGATGGCGCCGACCAGGATGAGGACATGCGCCATTGCGCCGGCCTGCTCGCCGGCCTGCCGGCACCGGTGCTGAGCGTGCCGGGAAACCACGATGTCGGCGAACCGCACCACCCGTTCCAGCCCGTCGACCGGACGCGCCTCGCGCGATGGCGCCGGCATTTCGGCCCGGACTGGTGGGTGAAGGATCTCGAGGACTGGCGCCTGATCGGGCTCGATTCGATGCTGTTCGGCGCGGGCGTGCCGGATGAGGCCGAGCAGTTCGCCTGGCTCGAAGGGCAGCTTGCCAGCGCCGAAGGGCGGCGGATCGGCTGGTTCCTGCACAAGCCGCTGTTCATCGAGGCGCGCGAGGAAGGCGATACCGGCTACTGGTCGGTGAAGCCGGCGCAGCGCGCGCCGCTGCTCGCGCTGATCGACCGGCACAACGTCGCCTTCGTGGCGAGCGGCCACCTGCACCGCGAGCACGATGCGCAGGTGAACGGCTGCCGCTACATCTGGGGCGGCTCGTCCGGCTTCGTCGTCGGCCCGGCCAACCAGCCGCCGATGCCGGGCCTCACGCGCCTTGGCGCCGTCAGCTACGATTTCTCCGGCGACGCGGTGACGATCACGCGGCAGGAGGTGCCGGGGCTGACGACGCTCTGGATCGACGACGTGCTGCACGAAGTCTACCCACCCCGCGAGACCGCCTGAGGAGACGGCCGATGGCGACAGTCGCGCTGAAGGGAATCACCAAGAATTTCGGGCCGGCGCCCGTGCTCAACGGCATCGATCTCGATATCGCCGAGGGCGAGTTCCTCACCCTGGTCGGGGCCTCCGGCTGCGGCAAGTCGACCCTGATCCGCATCATCGCCGGGCTCGAGCCGCAAAGCGCCGGCTCGGTGATGGTCAACGGCGCGCCGATCGACCATTTGCGGCCGCATGAACGCCGGGTCGCCATGGTGTTCCAGAGCTACGCGCTCTATCCGCACATGACGGTGGCCGGCAATATCGGCCTGCCGCTCACCATGCAGCATCTTTCGCTGTGGGAGCGCCTGCCGCTGATCAAGCTGCTGTCGCCGCGCCGGCGCCGGGTGATGGCCGAGATCGGCGCCGAGGTGCGCGCGGTGGCGAGCCAGTTGCAGATCGAGGCGCTGCTCGGGCGCCGCCCGGCCGCGCTTTCGGGCGGCCAGCGCCAGCGCGTGGCGCTCGGGCGCGCCATGGTGCGCCACCCCGATGTGTTCCTGATGGACGAGCCGCTGTCCAATCTCGATGCCAAGCTGCGCGTCCACATGCGCACCGAACTGGCCGAACTGCACGCGCGGCTCAAGACGACCTTCATCTATGTCACGCATGACCAGGTCGAGGCGATGACGATGTCCGACCGCGTGGCGATGATGGATGCCGGCCATATCCTGCAACTGGGCAAGCCGGCCGAACTCTATGCCCGCCCGGCCAATGTCAGGGTGGCGCAGTTCATCGGCAGCCCGGCGATCAACCTGCTGCCGGCCAGGATCGGCGAGGATGGCGCGCCGGAGGTGCTGGGCTGCCGCCTGCCGATGGCGACGGGCCTGCCGGCCGGCTCGAGCGCAACCGTCGGCATCCGGCCGGAAGCGATCGCGCCGGCGGATGCCGGCAAGCCGGAAGCCGGCCAGGTGTCGCTGCCCGCCGTGCTGCGACGGGCCGAGAATCTTGGCGCCGAATTCATCCTGCATTTCGATGTCGCGGGGCTCGGCGACCAGCCGGTGCTGTGCCGCGTGCCGGCCGATCACGAGCATGGCACGCACGGGCGCACCGACCTCGTCTTCGATGCGGCCCAGGCCCATGTCTTCGACGCCGAGGGCAACCGGGTCGAGCCTTCCGGCCTGGCGCAGCGCGCGTCCGGCAAGCCGGTGCGGCTCTACCTGACGGGCGGGACCGAGCGATGAGCACGCTCAGCCTCGCGCGCGCCCCGGCCGGGCGGCGGGCCTTCGGCGGCCGCCAGGCGCTGATCGAGAAGCTCACCGGCATCGGCTTCGCGACGCCGGCCATCATCCTGCTGCTGCTGATCGACCTCGTGCCGCTCGGCGTGCTCGGCGTGCTCAGCTTCACCGATTACGAACTCGGCGGCACCGACGCCAAATATGTCGGCCTCGCCAATTTCAGCAAGGCGATGGCCGATCCGGTGTTCCGGCGCTCGATGTGGAACACGCTGCTTTATGTGGCGATCGTGCTGCCGGGCTCGGTCGGGCTCGGCCTGCTCGTCGCCATCCTGGTGCATGGCCGCAAGCGCACGCGCTCGTTCTACGAGATGGTGTATTTCCTGCCGGTGACCGCGACGCTGATCGCCATGGCGACGGTGTGGCAGTTCCTGCTGCATCCGAAGCTCGGCCCGGTCAACGCCTTCCTGCGCCTGATCGGTGCCGGCGAATACGCCTTCCTCAGCGAGCCCTCGCTCGCCCTGCCGACGCTCGCGGTGATAGGCATGTGGCAGCTGATCGGCTTCAACATGGTGCTGTTCCTCGCCGGCCTGTCGTCGATCCCGAAGGACCTGTACGAGGCGGCCGAGATCGACGGCTGCGCCAACGGCATCGACCGGTTCCTGACCATCACCTGGCCGCTGCTGGGGCCAATGACGATGTTCGTCATCGTCACCACCTCGATCACCGCCTTCAAGATCTTCGATACCGTGGCCGTGATGACGCGCGGCGGGCCGATGGGTTCGTCGGAGGTGCTGCTCTACGCGATCTACCTCGAGGGCTTCCAATATTTCCACACCGCCTATGCCGCCGCCCTTACCGTGATCTTCCTTGCCTTCATCCTGGCCTTCGCGGTGATCCAGGCCTTCGTGCTCGACCGCCGGGTGCATTACTGATGCGCGCCGCGCAGGCAAAGCCGGCCGGGGCCGGCCGCATCGTCAGGCTGGCCGGGCGGCTGCTCGGCGGCGTGCTCGTGCACGGTTTCCTGCTGGCGGGGGCGGCGTTCATGCTGCTGCCCTTCGTGTGGATGCTGGTGACCTCGATCAAGCCGCCGGACGAGATCTTCACCGCGACGCTGAGCTTCTGGCCGAAGCAGTTCTACGGCTACGAGAATTACAGCTTCGCCCTGACCAGCGCGCCGCTGCTGCGTTTCGCGCTGAACGGCGTGCTGATCTGCGCCTGCATCCTGGTGGTGCAGCTGCTGGTGGCGATTCCGTGCGGCTACGCGCTCGCCAAGCTGCGCTTCCCCGGAAGGCAGACGCTGTTCGTGCTGACGCTGCTGGCGCTCGCCATCCCGGTGCAGGTGCCGGCGCTGCCGCTCTATATCGCGCTCGCCGATCTCGGGCTGCTCAACACCTATTTTGCGATCATGGTGCCGTTCTTCCTGTCGGTGTTCGCGATCTTCCTGCTGCGCCAGTTCTTCAAGGGCTTTCCGGATGACATCATCCAGGCGGCCCGGCTCGACGGCATGAGCGAATTCGAGATCGTGTGGCGCATCGTCACGCCGAGCGCCTGGCCTGCCATCGCCGCCTTCGCGGTGTTCTCGATCGTGGCGCATTGGAACGACCTGTACTGGCCGCTGATCGTGATCTCCGACGTGAAGCTCGCGCCGCCGCCGCTCGGCATGATGTTCTTCGCCGATGCCGAGACCGGCTCGAATTACGGCGCGCTGACCGCTGCCGCCACCATCCTGACCGCGCCGCTGGTGGTGGCGTTCCTGTTCGCGCGCAGGCGCTTCATCGACGGCATCACCATGACGGGGGTGAAGTAGGCGCATCTGTCATCCGGCTGTCGCGCAGGCCGGCAAGAACGCTTGGTACCAACAGGAGGATCCGACATGCGACGCATAACAAAATGGCTCGGGGCAGCGGCGCTTGCCTCGCTGGTCGCGACCCCGGCGCTCGCCCAGCAGGTGACGCTCGACGTGCTGTACTGCTTCCCGGCTTTCGCGAAATTCCACGAGCCGGCCGCCAAGGCCTTCATGGAGAAGCACCCCGACATCAAGATCAATTTCCGGGCGCCGGCCGCGAGCTATGACGAGGGCCACCAGACCATGCTGCGCCAGGCGGTAACCAACCAGTTGCCGGATGTGTTCTATTCCGGCTTCCACCTGCAGCAGGAGCTGGTGAACACGCTGGAAAAGCGCAAGCAGGTGCTCGAGCTCGGGCCGCTTTTGGCCGGCGAGCCGAAGCAATGGGTTGCCGATAATTATTCCGACAAGATCCTGGCGCTCGGCCAGATCAACGGCAAGCAATACGGCATGGCGGTCAACGCCTCGACGCCGATCATGTATATCAACAATGAACTGGTGAAGAAGGCCGGCGGCGATCCGGCGCATATGCCCGATACCTGGGAAGGCATCGTGACGCTTGCCGCCAAGATCAAGGCGCTCGGGCCGAACATCGCCGGCATGGCCTATAACGTCCACGACTGGCCCGATGACTGGCTGTGGCGCGGCATCGTCCTGCAGGGCGGCGGCTCGATGCTGAACGAGGCCGGCGACAAGGTCGCGTTTGACGGCGTCGGCCTGAAGGAACTCGAAATGCTGCGCCGCTTCGTGACCGAAGGCGGCATGCCGCTGATCGACTGGGACCAGTCGCGCCAGCAATTCGTCGCCGGCCAGATCGGCATCTTCTTCGATACGCCGGCGCGCATGCGCCAGGATACCGACCTGATCGGCGACAAGTTCACCCTCGGCAGCGCGGTGTTCCCGCTCGACGACAAGGCGAAGGGCGGCCTGCCGACCGGCGGCAACTCGGCGCTGATCACCGCCAAGGATCCGGCCAAGCAGAAGGCGGCCTGGGAATTCGTCAAGTTCATGACCGGGCCGGAGGCCCAGAAGCTGGTGGTCGAGAATACCGGCTACCTGCCGACCAACAAGCGCGCGCTCGGCCCCGACTATCTCGGGCCGTATTACGCGGCCAACCCGAACTTCAAGACGGTGACGCTGCAAATGGACCGCTCGGTGCCATGGCAGGGTTATCCCGGCGGCAATTCGGTGCGGATCTGGCGGACGCAGCGCGAGATCATCAACGGCGTGATGCGCGGCGACATCCAGCCCAAGGACGGGCTCGCGCGCCTCGTCAAGGAAACCTCCGCGCTGATGAAGTAACGATAGCGGCAGCCACCGTCATCGCGGTGGCTGCCGGTCCATCTTCCGGGATATGCGATGCTGATTGCGCAATTAAGCGATTTCCATGCCCGGCCGGCTGGCGTCGCGGCCTATGCGGGCCTCGATACCTGCGCCTTGATGCGGCAGGCGATCGCCGCCGTGAACGGGCTCGACCCGCGCCCGGACTGCGTCATCGTCAGCGGCGATCTCACCGATTGCGGGCTTGCCGCCGAATACGAGGCGGTGGCCGAGGCGCTCTCCGCGCTGGCGATGCCGTGCTACCTGATCCCCGGCAATCATGATCGCCGCGAGACGATGCGCGCGGTGCTTGGCGGGCGCTTTCCCACGCTCAGGCAGGACCCGGCCTTCCTGCATTACGCGGTCGATGATTTTCCGGTGCGGCTGATCGCGCTCGACACCGTGGTCGCCGGCGCGCATGGCGGAGACATCTGCCCGGCGCGCCAGGCCTGGCTCGCCGGTGCGCTGGCGGTAGGCGGCGGCCGGCCGACGCTGATCGTTATGCACCATCCGCCGTTTCGCACCGGCGTTCCGGCGATGGACCCGATGATGTGCCGTACCGCGCCGGCTTTCGAAAGCCTGATCCGGGATCACCCGGAGATCGGCCTGATCGCCACCGGGCATTATCATCGCCCGATTATGCGCCGCTATGCCGGCACGATCGGCTTTGTCGCGCCCGGCACCGCCCATCAGGTCGCCTTCGATTTGCGGCCCGGCCAACCGACGCGGCTGATTCACGAGCCGCCCGGCTTCGCCGTGCACAGCTATTCGGCGACGGATGGTTTCGTCAGCCACATCATCCCGATCGGGGCGTTCGGCCCGATCCACGAATTCGAACTGCCAGCGGAATATCCGGGACAATCATGAGACCGACCTATTCAAGCATTCTCGGCCATGCCGAGCGCATTGCCGCGCGCGCCGCCGCCACCCTGGTCGAGATGCAGGGCGGTGCGCTTGCCGCCAACCGCAAGGAATTGCGCGATATCGTCACCCAGGCCGATCTCGCCTCGGAACGCATCGTGATCGAGGGCCTGCGCGCGGCGACGCCCGATGCCGGCATCCTGTCCGAGGAGGCCGGCATCCTCGGGCCGCAAGGCGGCAAGCGCTGGATCGTCGACCCGCTCGACGGCACGATAAATTACGCGGCCGGCCTGCCGTGGTTCTCGGTGACGATGGCCTATCAGGAAGACGGCGTGACGCGGGCCGGCATCGTCGATGCGCCGCTTGCGCGCCTCAAGGCGACCTTCGAGGACGGCGCGCCGCCACGCATCAACGACCAGGAGGCGCGGGTTTCGGCCATTACCTCGCTGTCCGATGCCGTGGTCTCGGTGGTGCTGACCTCGCATTTCTCGCCACGGGAGGTCGCGCGCAGCGCCGAGATCATCCGCCGGCTGGGCGAGGCGGCGCGCGGCGTGCGCATCATCGTTTCCGGCGGGCTGGAAATGTGCCTGGTCGCCAGCGCCAAGCTCGATGCCTTCGTGTCGATCAAGGCCGATATCGTGTCGCATGCGGCGGCGATGCCGATCCTGCGTGGCGCCGGCGGGCGCATCACGCGGCTCGACGGGTCCGAGGCCGGGGATGACGATGCCGAGCGCGTCGCGTCGAACGGCCACCTGCACGCCGAACTGCTCGCCTGCCTGAAGGGAATCTAGAACGCGGAGCGCCACGTCTTGAGCGCCTGGTAAAGCGTGACATAGCGCGCCAGAAGCGCGTCGTAACGTGCTGCCGCCGCCGGATCGGGAGTGACGGTGCGGTCGATGGTCGTCATGGCCGCGATGCCGGCCCGGACGTCGGGAAACAAGCCGGCGCCGACCGCCGCCAGTATGGCCGAGCCGAGGGCGGGCGCATCGGTGCAGCTTGCCACCTTCACCGGCAGGTTGGCGGTATCGGCGTGAATTTGCAGCCAGAGCGGCGAGCGGCTTGCCCCGCCACCGACGATCAGCTCGCTGAGCGGCACGCCGGCGGCCCGCATCCGATCGAGAATCAGGCGGGTTCCGAGGCAGATGCTTTCGATCATCGCCCGGAAGATATGCGCCGGCCCGTGGCCGAGCGTCAGCCCGACCAGCGCGCCGCGCGAGGCGGCATCGGTATATGGATTGCGGTTGCCCTGGAAATGATCGAGGGCGACGAGCCCGTCCGCGCCCGGCGCAATGACGGACGCCTCGCGGTTGAGCCTGTCGAGGTCGTAGCCCTCGCCGAGCAGCCGGTCGAGCCAGGCGATCATCGAACCGGAGGATGTCTGGCCGCCTTCCAGCACGTGACGGCCGGGATAGACGACATCGGCATAGCTGCCCCACAGGCCGGGGACGCGCAATTCGTGCCGGCACACCGCCAGTTGCAGATGCGACGATCCGGTGATCAGGGCGACCTGGCCCGGTTCGGCGACGCCAAGGCCGATCATGCCGATGAACGCGTCGGCACCGCCCTGGATGACCTTGGTGGCGCAGGGCAGCGCGAGATGGGCCGCGGCCTCGGCGGTCAAGGTGCCGACAAGGCCGCCGGGCGCCACGATCTCCTGCGGCCATTTCATGAACAGATCGGCGAGGTCGAGCGCCTCGAGCAGGGAGAGAGGCCAGCCGCCGGCGTTCTTGCGGTAATGCCAGCGCATCGCGACATTGGTCAGGCTCGCCACCAGACGCCCGGTAAGGCGCTGCATCAGAAAATCCTGATACTCGCAGATCGTCGCGGCCTGCCGGTAGAGGGCGGCCTGGTGGCGCTTCAGCCAGAGCGCCTTCGGGATCATCCATTCGGCCGAAATCGGCCCGTGGCCGGCCCCGTTCAGCGCGAGGGCGGCGTCGCCCGTGGCGAGGACGGCCTCGGCCTCCTGTTCCGCGCGCACATCCATCCACAGGATGGCGGGGCGCAGCGGCCGGCCGGTTTCATCGAGGGCGACCACGGTGCACGAGGTCGTGTCGAGGCACAGTGCCGCGATCTCCCGCGCCGGAACCTGCGCCTCGGCGAGCGCCGCGCGCACGGCGACGCCGAGGGCCGCCCACCAGTCCATCGGCGCCTGCTCGGCCCGGCCCGGCGCCGGGAAGTCGGTTTGATAGCGGCCGACGCCGCTGCCCAGGCTCGTGCCGGCCAGGTCGAAGACATGGGCGCGAAGCGATTCCGTGCCGCCATCGATGCCGATTACGTAAGCCAAGGCCCGTTCCCCCTCCCACGCGCGAATTTACAAATGTAAATCACGAAACGCATTTGAAAAAAAGCCTCGCGCAAGGCCGCAACTCGCCATAATATGCGCCAAGGCGACAATGCGTATGGGGGTCGGCGATGAAACTGGCGATCGGTTGCGATGAGGCTGCCTATGATCTGAAGGAGATATTGCGGGAGCACCTGTCGTCGCGCGGCTTCGAGGTGAAGGATTACGGCACGTTCGACCGGACGGCGGTGCTCTATCCCGACATCGCCTTCAAGGTGGCGGAGGCGATCATCGCCGGGCAGCACGAGCGTGGCATCCTGCTCTGCGGCACCGGGATCGGCATGGCGATCTCGGCCAATAAGGTGCCGGGGATCCGCGCCGCCCAGGCCCACGATACCTATTCGGCCGAGCGCGCCGGCCTCAGCAACGATGCGCAGATCGTCACGATCGGGGCGCGCGTCGTCGGCCCGGAACTCGCCAAGGCCATCGTCGATGCCTTTCTTGCCGTGCAGTTCCCTGGCGGCCGGTCCGCCGATAAGATATCCCGCATCACCAGCTACGAAGGCAAGCGGCTGGCGCAGACGGGGTGAGGCGCGCCGCGATCCTGTTTCGTTGAACATTGGCTGCGCGGCTGGGGACCGACATGAACGCTGACCGGCAACTGGAAGTCCGCGCGGCGTGGCTGTATTTCATCGAGGGCATGACGCAGGCCGACATCGCCCGCTCGCTCGGGACGACGCGCCTGCGCATCAACCGCATCCTGATCGATGCCCGGCGCAACGGCCTCGTCGAAATCAAGCTCAACTCCGAGCTGGCGAGTTGCGTGGCGCTCGAGCGCGAGCTCGTCGGCAGCTTCGGCTTGAAGGCGGCGGTGATCGTGCCGACGCCGCAGGATGACGCGCAGGTGCCAGTGATCCTCGGCCGCGCGGCGGCGGATTACGTGTCGCAGTTTCTCGAGAACAACGTGGTGAAGGGCTTTGGCGTCGGCTGGGGCAGCACCTTGCGCGAAATGCTGCGCCATATCCGTTCGAGCCGCCATCCCGACCTGTGCGTCAACTCGATGATGGGCGGCCTGACCCATGGCATCGAGATCAACACCTTCGCCATCGCCAGCGAGCTGGCGCGCAAGCTCGGCGCGGAATGCCAGTATCTGGCGGCGCCGATCTACGCCGGCAGCCCGCAATCGCATGACATCATCATGGCGCAGGACGTGTTCCGGGAGGCGTTCCAGCGCATCGAGACCAATGACATCGCCGTGCTGAGCATCGGCGACGTCACCCATCGCTCGATGCTGGTGCGGTATGGCCTGACGGGCGACGTCAAAATCGAGGACCTCCGCCGGGCGGGCGCAGTCGGCGATGTGATCGGTCAGTTCATCGACGCCTATGGGCGGCCGATCGACCATCCTCTCAACCGGCGCGCCATCGCGTTGCCGCTCGATCAGCTGGCGCATATCCCGACGGTGGTGCTGGCGGCCGGTGGCGAGAACAAGGTCGCCGCCGTGGCCGCCGTGCTGCGCGCCGGCCTCGGCTCGGTGCTGATCTGCGACGAGAATTGCGCCCGGGCGGCGGCCGAGATCGCGCGCGGCTGAAGCTCCGCCGCTCAGGCCGCGCGGGCTTGCAGGAGACGTTCGGCCAACTCGACGAAACCGTGCCCGGAATGGCCTTCGGCGACATAATGCGGCTTGGCCTGAAGGCGGTGGGCCAGGGCGCGGATATTGGCGACGCCGACCGACAGGGCGAAAGCGCCGAACATCGGCTCGTCATTGGGAGAATCCCCGACGAAGACGATCCTGTGGTTGTCGGCCGCGATATCGCGCTGGAATTCGTGCTGCAGCAGCACCCGCGTCATCGCCAGCTTGTCGTAATCGCCAAACCAGCCATTGACATGGATCGAACTGACCTTGGCCTGCGCGCCGGCTTCCTTGAAAAGCGCCACGATGCGATCGATCGCTGCGTCCGGCAGGCGCGGCACGTCCTCGCAGAAATCGATGGCGAGGTCGGCGAGGCGATAGGGCTGATCGCTGGCCAAGCCGGTGCCGGGCACGGCCGCGAGGATGCGTTGCGACAAGGCGTCGAGCCTGGCGCGGTTGGCGCGCAGGGTTTGCGCATCGGCAAAGGCATGCTGGCGCATGACCTTGCGCGCGCGGTCATAGACCATGGAAAACGCGCCGTTCTCGCCGACCACGCCATCCACCGGCCACATGCGGGCAATGTGATCGCACCAGCCGGCCGGCCGGCCGGTAATCGGCACGATCTTGATGCCGGCCCGGTGCAGGCGTTCGAGCGCGCCATAGGCCTGTGCCGTCAGGACGCCGTCGGTCGTGATGGTGTCGTCAATATCCGATAGCAGGATTTCGACGTTTCGCAGCGCGTCGAAGCCGAGTTCGGCGAGGGGTTTCATCGAATCTGCCATATCCGGGATCACCGTCGGTGAGGATTGAATTGTCAATGCCATACAGATGTAATATCTAATATACAATTATCTCAAGAGGGGCGGCGCGCGCGATGACGAGGTCTGGATCGGTATTGGACGAAGCCGTCGCTCGGGCTTCGGTGACGCATGCCGCGGTGGTCGAGCGCGGCGCGCTTGCCGGCTTGCCCCGGCTTGTTCGCGGGCTTGGCCTCAAGGGCCCGTTTCAGATCGTCGCGGACAGCAACACGATGGCGGCGGCCGGCCACGCGACGCTGGCGGTGTTGCGCGAGGCGGGCCTCGAGGCGCACGAACCGCTGGTGCTCACCGAAAAGCCGCGCCTGAAACCGCACGCCGAAACCGCGCGTGAGGTGGCGGCCGCGCTCAGGCAAGGCGGCGCCTTTCCGCTGGCGGTCGGCTCGGGCGTCATCAACGATATCACCAAATATGCGGCCGAGCTGGCTGGCCTTGGCTATGTCAGCATCGCCACGGCCGCCTCGATGGATGGTTATGCCGCCTCGGGCGGGGCGATGCTGGATAGCGGCTTCAAGCGCACGCTTGCCTGTGCGCCGCCGCTGGCGGTGCTGGCCGATCTCGACCTGATCGCCAGGGCGCCGGAGCGGATGGCGCCGTGGGGCTATGGCGACCTCGCCGGAAAAATCGTGGCCGGGCTGGATTGGGTCCTGGCCGATGCGCTCGGCGAGGAGGCCATCGACAAGGCGGTCTTCTCGCTGGTTCAGGATCATATCCGCGATTGGCTTTCGCAGCCGGCCCGGCTTGCCGAGGGCAGGGAGGATGCGCTCCGCCGGCTGATCGAGGGCCTGCTGATCTGCGGCTTCGCCATGCAGGCCTATGGCAATTCCCGCCCGGCGAGCGGCAGCGAACACCAGATTTCGCATTGCTGGGAAATGGAAAAGCTGGCGCTTGCCGGCGAGCCGGTGGCGCATGGCGCCTGCGTCGGCGTCGGCACCGTGGCGATGCTCGGCCTGTACGAATGGTTCCTGCGGCAGGATATCCCGGCGCGGGTCAGGGCCTGCCGCGAGCTGCCGCCCTCCGATCCGGCGGCGCTCGAGGAAGAGGTCAGGCTGGCATTTCCCGATCCGGCCCTGGCGGCGGCGGCACGGGCCGAGGTCATGGCCAAACACCAGCGCGCCGGCCGGCGCGGCGAGCGCCTCGATGCGCTGGCGCTGACATGGACGGCGCTGCAGGCGCGGCTGCAGTCGTCGATCGTGCCGGCGCGCGTGATGAAGCAATGGCTCGGCGCGGCCCAGGCGGCCTGCGATCCGGCGCAACTCGGCGTCACGCTCGACAAGCTGGCGCGCGACTGCCGCCGGGCGCGCCTGATCCGCCGTCGCTACACGCTGCTCGACCTGCTCGACGAACTCGGCTGGCTCGACCGCGCCATCCACGAGGTTTGCAGGCCGCAGGCCGGTCTCTGGGAGATGCCGCAACGGCCGGCCTTGATCGGTTGAGCAGCCGGCAACTCGGCGCGGTTCAGCCCTCAGGGCAGATGCGCGAGCAGCACCGCGAACAGCGCCGTCAATTCGGCGTGCGGATTGGCGCCGTTACAGGCGTGCAGCACGCGTTCGAGGCGGGCATCGGTGACGAGAACGGCGATGTCGAGCAGATCGGAGCCGTCGCCGCCATCGCCGTCGACCGTCGCCAATGCGCAGGCCAGCGCCACCGGGGCGAGGCATGCGATGGCATCGCTGCGAGCGATGCCGCCCGGCGCCGGCGCGAATGGTCGTGCCGGAGCGAGGCGGAACGGCCGGCGGGCAAGAAGTTCGACAAGCAGGGCGGCGCCGAGTTGCGCGGCCAGCGAAATCTTCTCCGCACCGTCCACGCGCCCGAGCCTGGCAAGGAGCGGCTTGCGGTGCTGAAGCATGGCGGCATGGACGGCAGCGAATGCGGCCTCATGCACCAGCACGGCGCCAATGCCGCGACGCGCCACCACCGTGCACACGAGCGCGTACATATCGCGCCGGAAGGCGCGTTCGGCGGCGAGCCCGTCGCGTGCGCCGGGTGGAAAATACGCGATGAAGCCTTTTGCCGTGCGCGCGCCGCCGGCAGGCGTGCGCCGCACCAGCGTCTGCGCCATCGCCATGGCGTCATCGAAGGTGCTGACGGCATGGCCGAACAGGTCTTCGATCTCGCGAAACGGGAAGGGCGGTCGCGCCTGCGGCGCCGCGGCGGGCGCGGCGGCCGCGGGGCTGTCATGACGGTACTGGCGCACGACATGGCGCATATCGCGCAGCCGGTCCTTCAGGTTGACCCTCATGTCCTCGGAGGTTGCGCGCAACATGTCATTCGCCTCGGGCTGATGAGGCGATTGTCGCCATGGCGCCCCGACCGTCAAGCGACGATCGCGCCCATTGGCCGGAATGAACCGGCATGCTCGGGCAAGTTCGTCTGCCGCGAACTTGCCCGAGCCAAAATTAGCGAGCAAATTCATCGGATTATGCTCTAATATCTGCGGCATCAGCGTGAAGGAAGGCTGGCGATGGATCTCGGCTTTAAGGATGAGTTGGCCCGCATCCCCGACCTGCGCCACCGTCTGCGGCGGATGCGCTGGTTTCGCAACACCTTTCGCGCCAATGCACGCGCGGTCGCGCGCGCCCATGGCGTCGGCTTCGAGATCGACGAGCCCCGGCTGACCGCCGCCTTCCTCGACTGGGTCGAGGCGATGGAGGCGGACAAGCGGTTTGCCGCGCTCAACCGCGCCGATTTCATCGTCTTCGCCGCCGGCACGGCGCTGCGCGAACTGATCCGGCGCAATCCGGCCAAGGCCGTTCGCGTGATGGATGCGGACAGCCGGCATGGCGTGCAGCGCGCGGCGGATATCGTGCGCTTCTGGCCTGAAGGCTTCCTGTACACGAATTTCTGTGTCGCGGCGGTTGCGGCCGTCCATGAGCAGGAATTCGGCCACGCCCCGACGATCGACGCCTGCGCCGACGACCTGCGCTTCTGGTGGTCCTATCGCGAGAACGTCGCGGAAATGCCGGCCTATGCCATCGCGTTCCTCGACCGTCTCCTCGGCGCCGAGCCGAACTGGGTCGCGCCACATGATCTGCCCTCGCGCAGCGCCATGCGGCAGGCTCTGGACAGGCGCGCGCCCGACGGTTCGCGCGCCCGCGCGCTCGGCCACTGAAGCGCGCGCCGCTCCCGAATCCGTCACGCTGATCGGAATGCGGGAACGGGGTCGTGGCGACGTTGGCAGACTTCCGCCAGGGTGTCGGCTCGCCCAGGCGCTAGAGCCGTGCCGCCAATGCCGCCCGGCTCAGGCGAACAGGCGGTGGCGCTGCGCTTCCATCGCTTCCGCGGCGGCGGCGTCGGTATTGGCCAGTTCCTCCACCAGCCATTGGCAGAACAGGGCGATCGACTTGCGCCGCCGTTTCTGGCGCGGGAAGCAGAAATAATACGCCATGTCGACCTTCAGCATTTCCCGCCACGGGCTGACAAGCGCGCCGCTGCGGATGCTGTCGAGGATCAGGAAGGGCGGGGCGAGCAGGACGCCCTCGCCGGCGATGGCCGACTGGATCCCGGCCTCGAAATATTCGTAGCGCCGCACCGCTTTCGGATTGAAGCCGGTGTTGCGATCCTGGCGCACGAAGCGTTCCCAGGACGGCACGACGCCGAGTTCGAGCAAGCGCAGGCCCTCGACCTGCGCGAAGCTGAAATTCGGCAGGGGATTTGCGATCAGTTCCGGCCGGCACACGAATGCCAGATGTCCCGGGGTCAGCCACTCCCATTCGATGCTGGCCGGCGGCGACGCCCCGAAGGAGATCGCGGCGTCGTTGAAGGAGATGCCGCCGAAATCGATCGCGTTGGCTTCCAGGCTGATCTGGAAATCGATGCGGGGATGGCGCGCGGTGAACTTGGGCAGATGCGGCACCAGCCAGCGCGAGCCGAAGACCGGCGGAATGATCAGGCTGATCACGACGTCGTCCTGCTGCCCGGCCTTGAGGTCCATGGTCGAGGCCTCGATCTCATCGAGGCAGGCGCGGATGTTTTGCAGATAGACGCTGCCGAGCGGCGTGATGGAAACGTTATGCCCGGAGCGCCGGAACAGCATGACGCCGAGATCGTCCTCCAGCAGGCGAATGTGCCGGCTGATCGCACTCTGCGTCACGTTCAACTCATTGGCCGCGCGGGTGAAACTCTCGAGGCGGCCGGCGGCCTCGAACGCCTGGAGCGCGCTGAGGGAGGGGATATTGCGACGCATGGCGGACCTCGTTGTTCGATAACTTTAACTCATGCTGCGGGAAGATTAAATCGCTTTGCTCTCGGACGATCCAACCTTAGGCTCTCAACAGTGCGGAGAGAAGATTAGAGTATATCTTCAGGATACACCCGCGAAATAATTACATAATCAGGAAACGTCAGAGGTGTATCGTGAGTAGATACAGGATCGGTGTCGATATTGGTGGCACATTCACCGATTTTTTTATCATCGACGAGATCGAGAAGTCCGCGAATATATTAAAGGTTCCGTCAGACGCTCAGAATCCGGAGCAGTCCATATTTGATGGTATCGATCATATCCTGTCGGAGAACAAGCTCGCGCCGGATGAGATCAGCTACTTCATTCATGGCACGACGCTGGCCGTCAATACCATCATCCAGCGCCGCGGTTTGCGCACCGCCCTGCTGGTGACGGACGGCTTCCGGGATTTGCTGAACATCGGCCGGCACCGCATCCCCGACGTGTTCAATTTCTTTACCGACGTGCCGGCGCCGCTCGTTCCGCGCCGCCACACCTATGAGATTCCGGAGCGGATGCTGAGCGACGGCACGGTGCAGCGCGCTGTCGACGAGGCCGCCGTGCGCGCCGTCGCCGCCCGCATGCGCGACGAGGGCGTCGAGGCGGTGGCGATCTGCTTCCTGCACAGCTATCGCAACGGCGAAAACGAGCGCCGGGCGCGCGATATCCTGCGCGAGGCCGTTCCAGACCTGTACGTCTCGGTCTCGTCGGAGATCTGGCCGCAGATGCGCGAGTATGAGCGCGCGCTCGCCGCCGTGATGAACGCCTATGTCGGCCAGCGCATGCAGCGCTACTTCGGCAGCCTCGAACGCGGCGTGGCCGAACGCGGCATCACCGCGCGCGTGTTGTCGACCAAGTCGAATGGCGGCACCATGCCCGCCGGCGAGGCCGGAGAGCGGCCGGTGGAAACGCTGCTGTCCGGCCCGGCCGCCGGCGTGATCGGCGCGGCTTATGTCGGTGCCACCGCCGGGTTCGACCGGCTGGTCACCTTCGACATGGGGGGCACCAGCGCCGATGTCGCCGTGATCGAGGGCACGCCGATCTACTCGACAGAGAGCCAGGTCGGCGACTTCCCGATCATCCTGCCGGCGATCGACGTGACCTCGATCGGCGCCGGCGGCGGCTCGATCGCCTGGGCCGATGCCAGCGGCGTGCTCAAGATCGGGCCGGAAAGCGCGGGCGCCCGGCCGGGGCCGGCCTGCTACGGTCTCGGTGGCGACAGGCCGACGGTGACCGACACCTATGTCCATCTCGGCATCATCGATCCGCAGCGCTTCCTCGGCGGCGCCACGACGTTGAAAGCGGAGCTGGCCACGGCGGCGCTCGAGACGCTCGGCAAGACGCTCGGCCTGACGGCAACCCGGACGGCGGAGGCGGTGTTGCGCGTGGCGACGTCGCAGATGTACTCGGCGCTCGTGCCTCTGCTGGCGCGCAAGGGCATCGATTACGAAGACTATCTCCTGCTCGGCTTCGGCGGCGGCGGCCCCTGCCATGCCTTCATGCTGGCAAGCGATGTCGGCATCCGCCGCGTGCTGATCCCGCTCCACCCCGGTACGCTATGCGCCGCGGGCTCGTTGGCGGCGGATGTCCGCAAGGATCTGGTGCACACCATCCACAGCCAGCTCACGCCGGATAATGGCGTCATCGCCAGCATCAGGAAAAGTGTGGAATCGCTGTCGCGCGAAGGCAATGCCTGGCTCGATTCCCTCGGGCTTGAATTCATCGGGCGCCAGCTCGAGGCGCGCGCGGATGTGCGCTATGTCGGCCAGTCTTTCGAGATCGCCGTCCTGCTCGACGAGGCGGTGCTCGCCGATGCGTCGGGCGGCCTGCTGCGCGAGCGCTTCCACGAGGTCTACACCCAGATTTACGGCTATGCCGACACGGAAGCGAAGCTCGAGATCCTGGATCTGCGCGCCTCGGTGATCGGCTTGAATCCGCGGCCGGCCCTGACGCGCTTCAACTCGCCGTCGCAGGCGCCGGTGCCGCGGGCACGCGAGATTTTCTACGACGGCAAGACGTGGCGCGCCAAGGTGTTCGCCCGCGACGACTTGCCGGAAGGCTTCGCGTTCGACGGTCCGGCGATCGTCGAGCAATACGACACCACCGTTTTCGTCACACCCGGCTTCCGTGTCCATGTCGACAAGCAGGGCAATCTGATCGGGGAGGCTCACAATGGCGACTGACAAGGTCCTTCTCGAAATCTTCAACAACCATTTCAACGGCATTGTCGAGGAAATGGGCTATGTCATCCACCGGGCGGCCTATACGGTGTTCGTCAAGGAGACATGGGATTTCGATACGTCGTTGATCACGCGCGGCGGCGAGATATTCAGCCACCCGCGCAATATCGGTGTCGGCAATATGATCGGCATCGATGTCGGGCCGGCGATTTCCTGCATTGACGACTATCAGCCCGGCGACGTCATCGTCACCAACGATTCCCGCGCCACCAAGGGCCTGTGCACGCATATGCCCGACATCATGCTGTACAAGCCGCTGTTCTTCGAAGGCAGGCTGCTGTGTTTCGCCTGGTGCTTCGTGCATTCCTCCGATGTCGGCGGCCTGGTGCCGGGCAGCATTTCCCCGGCGGCGTTCGACCGTTTCCAGGAAGGCATTTGCATTCCGCCCACCAAGCTGGTCAGCGCGGGGGTCCTCAACGAGGACCTGCGCGACATGATCATGGCGAACTGCCGCATCCCCGATCAGAACTGGGGGGATATCAAGGCGATGCTCGCCTCGCTGACGGTGTGCGAGCGGCGCATGGGCCAACTCGTCAAGCGCTACGGCTTCGACGTCATCGACAAGGGCATCGACGGGTTGATGAATTACGGCCAGAGCCGCGCCAGGGACATCCTGCGGCAGGTGCCGGACGGGATCTATCCGTTCCATGACTATGTCGAGGGCGACTATGTTTCGCCCTACCATTTGCGCATCAACATGAGCCTCGTGGTCGAGGACGGCAACGTCACCCTCGACTTCACCGGCACCGATCCGCAGGTGACGGCGGCGCTGAACATTCCGAGCTTCGGCCGGGCCAATCAGTGGCTGGTGCTTGGCATCGTCAACTATCTGCGCACCTCCGACCGCAGCCTGCCGCTCAATCGCGGCATCCTGCGTTCGGTCGGCGTCGACGCGCCGCTGGGATCGCTGGTCAACCCGACCGCCACCGCCGCCACAGGCGTGCGCCACGTCACCGGTTACCGCGTGGCCGATGCCGTGCTCGGCGCGCTGAGCAAGGCGGTGCCGGCGGCGATCCCGGCGGCGGGGGCCGGGCAGGTGGCGATCGTGTTGTTCTCCTATATCGATCCGGCGACCGGCGGCTATCAGGTCAGCGTGCTGCAGCCGATGCAGGGGGGCTCGGGCGGGCGGCCGGGCAAGGACGGCATTGACGGGGTCAATTTCTCGGCCGGCACCTTGCGCAACGTGCCGACGGAAGCGATCGAACTGGAGGCGCCGGTCTTCGTGCGGCGCTACATGCTGGTCGAGGAGGCCTCGCCGGGCGAATATCGCGGCGGCACGGGGGTGGTGCTCGAATTCACCTGTCTCGCCTCCGAAGCGATCGTGACGGCCCGGGGCATGGACCGGTTCAAGATCAGGCCGTTCGGCCGCAAGGGCGGCGAGCCCGGGCCGCTCGGAAACTGCACGCTCGATCCCGGCACGCCGAACGAGCGCCAGCGCGGCAAGATCGAGGTCCTGCGGCTCAAGCGCGGCGATACGGTTCGCATCGTCTCGCCGGGCGGCGGCGGTTACGGCGTCGCGATCGACCGCGACCCGGCCGGGGTGCTTGCCGACGTCCAGAACGGCCTCGTCACGGAAGGCGAGGCGCGTGAGGTCTATGGCGTGGTCATCGTCGGCGATGCCGTCGATGAGGCTGCCACCGTGGCGCTGCGCCGCCGGCACGAGCGGCCGTCTGGGCCGGAGGAGTTCACCTTCGGGCCGGAGCGTGTCGACTATGAGCGCGTTCTGACGCCGGCATTGCAGGATATTGTCGCCACCTTGCTCGCCGGACGCCCGCCGGAGCTGCGCCAATACGCGCGGGGGCTCCTGTACGATCGCATCACCCTGGAGCCGGAGCTTGCCCGCCTGCCAGACGACGAACTCGAAGCGCGTCTGGCGCGAATGCTCGAGCAAATGCTGACGATGGACGTGGCCGCCGTCGCCTGAAAGACGGGCACCCGGCCGGTGGCGCCAGACGCGTCGCATCGAGGGGAAGCGTTAAAGAAAACAACAGCGGTTCCATGAGAGGAGGAGACTATGGGAGACTTTTCACGCCGAGACGTCATGAACCTGTTTGCCGGCACGGCGGCCTCGATCGCCTTGATCGAGGCGGGCCTGCTGACGCCCGCCAATGCCGCCAGGAACTTCGTTACGGCATCGGCCGGCGGCGCCTGGGGCGAGCATATCGACCAGATCTACATCAAGGACGGCGGCTTCAAGGCCCTGACCAAACTGGACGTTTCGAGCTCCTATCAGCTCGAGAGCGTCGCTGCCTCCAAGATCATCGCCTCCAAGGGTGCGCCGCCTTTCGACGTGAGCTGTCACGGCCAGAGCGAGGTGGCGGTGATGCATGAGGCCGGCGCGTTGCTCAGCTACGTGCCATCGCTCGTTCCCAACCTCGCCGATGTTCCCGATACGGCGAAGATGGGCGACCACTACTGCGCCATGAACTTCCTGCTGTTCGGCCTGGTCTGGAACACCAAGGAAATCGCCAAGGCGCCAGCCACGTTCGAGGACCTGCTCAACCCGGCCTACAAGGGCCGCATCGGCATTCCGGCCTATGGCTGGTACGGCATGAACTGGCTGCACGGCGTCAACAAGGCGCTCGGCGGCACGGAGGATAATATCGATCCCGGCATCAAGTTCGCGGCGCAAGCGGTCAAGAAGAACAACGCCATCATCATCGAGAATGCCGACCACGCCCGCAAGATGTTCGGACAGGGCGAAATGCTGCTTTGCCCGTTCTGGAACGGCATCGCCAGCCAGCTTGCGCGAAGCGACGTGCCGGTGAAATTCGAATCCGTGCCCGGCACGCTCGGCCTCGGCACCGGTTTCGTGATCGCCAAGGGCACGCCGCATGAGGAAGCAGCTAACAAATTCGTCAACCTGACGCTGCGGCCCGATCTCCAGGTCAAGTTCTCGTCCTGGAACCTCTATCCGCCGACCAATCGCAAGGCGAAGATGCCGGCGGAACTCGAGAGCATCGCCATCACCGACGCCCAGCTTGCCAATACGGTGCAACTCGATTGGAAGAAGGTCGTCGCGCATCGGGCGGACTACCTGAAGCGCTGGAACGAAGAGGTTCTCAGCTAGGGCCGTTCGGGGGGCGCCCGGCAAGGGCTGCCACCGAATGGCTGAAAACAGGGGGCGGCCCGGTCGATCCGGGCCGCTCCGCCAGATCATGTAACCAGGGCATTTCTTCCGCAGAAGACCGGTAGCCACGTTTCTGCGAAATGCTCGAGCCACCGGGAGGGGCGCCACCTGCGCCCTGTTGGCCAGCCGGATGGCGGCAGGTTGCCAGCGCCGCCTGCACATTGTCGGATGGCCTTGTGCGCAAGGCCATGACACCACCCGTCTGGGACAAGGATATCGGGCGATGACAGGAAAACGAGCGTTGACCGGCGGCAATTCCGACGGGGTGGTGCCCGATGACGGGCAGCGCGATGTCGCGCTCGCGGTGAACCGGCTCGTCCGGCGCTACTCGTCCGATGTCGCGGTCGGCCCACTGTCGTTCTCGATCCGCCATGGCGAGTTCTTCTCCCTGCTCGGCCCGAGCGGTTGCGGCAAGAGCACGACGCTGCGCTGCATCGCGGGTTTCGAGAGCGTCGATTCCGGCGAGATCGTGCTGGGCGGGCGCAATATCGAGCAGGTGCCGCCGCATAAGCGCGGCATCGGGCTGGTGTTCCAGAGCTACACGCTGTTTCCGCATCTGTCGGTTTTCGACAATGTCGCCTTCGGCCTCAAGCTGCAGAAAGTGCCCCGGGCGGACATTGCCGTGCGCGTGGCAAAGGCGCTGGAACTGGTGGCCCTTGGCGAGTTTGTCGCGCGCATGCCGAGCCAGTTGTCGGGCGGGCAGCAGCAGCGCGTGGCGCTTGCCCGCTCGCTGGTGATGGAACCGCCTCTGCTGCTGCTGGACGAGCCGATGTCCAGCCTGGACCTGAAGCTGCGCACGCAGATGCGCGAAGAACTGCGCGCCCTGCAGCGGCGCCTGAACATGACGACGATTTTCGTCACCCATGACCAGACCGAGGCGCTCGCGCTTTCCGACCGCATCGCGGTGCTGTCGCAAGGCAAGATCGAGCAGATCGGCACGCCGGAGGAGATTTATCTGCGCCCCGCCTCACGCTTCGTGGCGCAGTTCATCGGCAATTCCAACCTGGTCAGCGGCCAGGCGGAGCGCGCCGGCGACACGCTGATCGAGATCGTGTCCGAAAGCGGGCTGCGGCTCGCCGCCAAGGCCGGCACGCTTCGCCCAGGCCCGCTGACGGCGCTGATCCGCCCCGAGCGCATCCGGTTGACGGCGGGCGAAGCAGCGCCCGAATGCCGCCGCAACAGTTTCCCGGCCGAAATCCGCAGCCGCACCTATCTTGGCGAGGACGCCCATTTCCAGCTGCTCGTCGACGGCCGGGAGCCCATGCTCGCGACGCGCAAGATGACCGACGATTTCGCGCCCTCGCCCGGGCAGCCACTCATGGCTTACGTGGATCCGGCAGATGTCTACATCCTCCCCGCGTAAGCTTCCGTCCTGGCTGTGGCTGGTCGCACCGTATCTGGCGCTGCTGGTGGTGTTCCTTGCCCTGCCGCTCGCCAATGTGCTGGTGCTGAGCTTCCATCGCTATTCGCCGGTCTCGATCTGGGAGCCGACGCTGACGGTCGAGAATTACGGCCAGATCTTCACGCCCTATCTGAGCGCGATCACGCTGCGCACCTTCCGCATCGGCCTGATCACGACGGGCCTGTGCGTGCTGCTCGGCTATCCGGTGGCCTATTATCTCGCGCGCTGCTCGAAGCGAGCGATGACCATCGGTATGTTCATCATCCTGCTGCCGCTGATGGTCAGTGCCGTGGTCGGCTCGTTCGGCTGGATCGTCATTCTCGGCCGTAGTGGCCTGGCGAACAATGCGCTCGCCGCGCTTGGCCTCAGCGCCCGCATCGATATCCTGTATTCGGAGAGCGCGGTGGTGCTGGCGCTGGTGCATTTCCTGCTGCCGCTGATGGTGCTGCCGCTCACCGCATCGATCGAGAAAATCTCGGTGCGCATGGAGGAAGCGGCGACCGTGCTCGGCGCCGGGCCGGTGACCATGTTCCGGCTGGTGATCGTGCCGCTCAGCCGCGCCGGGCTGATTTCCGGCGTGCTGCTGTGCTTCTCGATCGCGATCAGCGTGGTGGTGATCTCGGCCCTGCTTGGCGGCCGGCGTGGTCGCCTGATCGGCAACGAGATCTACGATCAGGTCATTACAGCGGCCAACTGGCCGTTCGCCTCAAGCCTGGCGATCGTCCTTGTGCTCAGCATCATCATCGCGATGTCGCTGGCGCTGACACTCGGGCGGAGGAAGGTCGCATGAGCGTCTCCAGCAAACTCCTGAGATGCTACGTCTACGGCGTGTTCTGCCTGATGACGCTGCCGCTGCTCGTCGTCGTCGGCGTCTCGGTCAATCCGAGCGCGCGTTTCGAGATTTCGCTCAGTTCGTTTTCGCTGCACTGGTTCGAACAGTTCTTCGGGCGGGCCGAATATGTGCGGGCGCTGTTCGCGGTGAGTTTGCCGGTGGCCTGTCTGGCGGCAATACTGGCGACGACGGTCGGCACGCTCGCGGCCATCGCGCTGGTGCGTTTCGAGTTCCGCGGCCGTGCGCTTGTCGAATCCGTGTTCATGCTGCCGGTGCTGGTGCCCAGTATCCTGCTGGGTGCGGCGCTTTACCTGCTGTTCGCCCGGCTGAACCTGGCGGGAAGCTTCTCGCTGCTGGTGATCGGGCACACGCTGATCGGCGTGCCCTTCGTGATCCGCGTCGTCAGCGCCGGGCTCACCGGGGTGAACCCGGCGCTCGAGGAAGCGGTCGTCAATCTGGGCTGCACACGGGTGCTCGCCTTCTGGAAGGTCGTCATGCCGCTGCTGCGCTCGAGCATCGCCTCGGGCGTCATCTTCGCGTTCATCCTGTCCTTCAGCGACGTGAACATTTCGCTGTTCCTGACGGGGCCGAACACCAACACATTGCCGTTGCAGATCTTCTCGGAAATCCAGTGGCAGGGCGACCCGACCATCGCCGCCGCCTCGACGGTACAGATTCTGGTGGTGACGACGCTGATCGTGCTGGCCGGCCGCCTGTCGCGCAAACGACTGGTCTACTGAAAGGCGGCGCGGCGCCAGATGGTGCGTTTCCGCCGCGCCGCGCATCGGCGAGCACGGTTTGCGGGCAGGGCTTGCCGCGCCGGTCGGGACCGGGCAACCTGCCTCGCTTTGCACGCGGCCCGCAGCGCCTGAGCTGGCCGGTTCGAACCTTGAGCCCGATCATGATATCGAGACGCATCAATGCCGCATGACACCCCGCCCATCATGGTCGTCGGCGCCGGCGTCGTCGGCCTGTCCACGGCGCTCTACCTGTCGCGGTCGGGCCGCAGCGTCACCTTGCTCGATCCGTTGCCGCCGCCGGGCGGCGCCTCGTTCGGCAATGCCGGCATGATCAGCGCCGACACCGCGGTGCCGATCGCGCTGCCCGGCATGCTGCGCGAGGTGCCCTCCTGGGTGCTCGATCCGCTCGGGCCTCTCGCCATCCGGCCGTCCTACCTGCCCAAGGCGCTGCCGTGGCTTCTGAAATGGATCGCCGCCGGGCGCATGCCGCGCGTGCTCGAAATCTCCGATGCCATGCGTGCCATGCACCGCGAATCCTTCGCCTGCTGGCGCGAGATGCTCGGCCAGCAGAATTTCTCGGACCTGATCCGGCCGGTCGGCCAGGTCCATGTCTGGGAGAGCGAGGCCGAGACCAAGGGCGCCGCGCTGGAACGCCGCCTGCGTGAAAGGCAGGGCATCGAGAGCCAGGTGCTCGACGCCAATGACCTGCGCCAGATGTTCCCGGGCATTTCCGAGGCGGTGAAGCGCGGCGTGCTGATGCCCGGCAACGGCTATACCGTCAGCCCGCAGCGTCTGGTCCATACGCTGCATGCGCTGGTGGTTGAGGCCGGCGGCCGGCTGCTGCCGGAAAGCGTCATGAAGATCCTGCCGCGCGAGGGCGGCGGATACGACATCATGACCAATGCCGGCTTCCATCACGCGACGCAGATCGTGATCGCGGCAGGCGCGCGCGCGACGCGCCTGCTCGAGCCGCTCGGCATTCGCGTGCCGCTCGAAACCGAGCGCGGCTACCACGTCATGCTGCCCAACCACGGCCTGTCGCTGACCACGACGATCTCGAACAAATCGCGCTCCTTCGGCGTCACCCCGATGGAACATGGGCTCAGGGTCGCCGGAACCGTCGAGATCGCCGGGCTTGACGCGCCGCCCGACGAACGCCGGGCCAAGGCGCTGATCGCCAATGTCCGCGCGATGTTCCCGGCCGTGAATGTGCAGGAGCACCGCTTCTGGATGGGGTTTCGCCCCTCGACGCCGGACAGCCTGCCGCTGCTCGGCGAGGCGGCCAGCCATCCCGGCCTGTTCCTGGCGGTCGGCCATGGCCATTTCGGCATGACGGGCGGGCCGCCGAGCGGCCGTCTCGTCGCCAACCTGATCAACAGGCAGGCAACCGGCCTCGATGCCGCGCGCTACAGCCCGGCCCGCTTCGGCTAGGTTTCGGGTGTGGCGGAGCCTTGGGCGAACGGGCGCGCGACGAGACGGGGTGGAAAGCCTATGATTGCGAGCCGGCGGGTGCGACGTCGCAATGGCCGAGGCCATTGCGGTCGAACATCTGCCGGAGCCGTCCATCCGCCTTGAAGCGCTCCAGCAAGGTGGATGCGGCGCGAAGCGCGCCATCATGGGCGAGCGGCACGCCGACGGCGATGCCGGCGGCATGGAAATGCCCGTCAAGCACGCGGGAGCCGGGGAATTTGCCGGCGAGTTCCACGAGGGATTCACGGCCGAGCGCGATGGCATCGCTCAGGCCGGCAGCGAACAGGGCGAGCGCTTCGTCGAGCCCGGTGACGCCTAGCACGCTCGCCTGCTCGATGGTGCGGCGCGCGCTGCGGATGGTCGCGGTGCCTTCGACGCCGGTGATCCTGATATCCGGCCGGTCGATCCCGGCCAGGGTTTTGATGCCGGTGCGGCCGGCGACGAGATAGGTGCTCTCGCCGAGAAAGTAGTTCGGGCCGAAGGCGAGCGCCTTCTTGCGCTCGGCGTCGACGGGAATGAAGGTCACGTCCCAGTTGCCGCTTGCCGCCGCCTCGACGATCTTGCCGGAACTCTCATGCTCGACATAATCGACGGAGACGCCAAGCGCGGCTGCCATCGCCGCGCCGAGATCGACGGTCACGCCGCGCGGCTTGCCGGTCGCGGCATCGCGCATCGTCCACATCGGCGACAGTGCCGGCCCGACGGCGATGGCGACGCGCAGGGCGCCGCCGGGCGCAAGAGCGTGGCGGTCGGCAGCGGTGATGGTTGCATCCGGCATGGTTTTCTCCGTGGTCGCGACCGGGCGGGACACACCGTCCCGGCACCCCGCGAACATATGGTCTGGCGCGCGCCCGCTCAGACCCGTGGCGTCCCCTCGGCGGTATAGCCGCCATCGACATAGAGGATGGTGCCGGTGACGTAACGCGCGGCCTCGGCTGACGCCATGAAGGCGACGGCCGAGGCGATATCCTCGGGCTCGCCGATGCGGCCGGCCGGCACGCGCTTCAGCACGGCCTCGCGCAGCATGATGTCGGCCGGCGCCGTGCTCTTGTAGAGCGGGATGTTGATTTCGGTGCTGATCGTGCCGCAGGCGACCGCGTTGACGGCGATGGCATGGGGCGCGAGTTCGACGGCGAGCTGCTTGGTCAGCATGTCGATCGCCGCCTTGCTGGCGCAGTACGGCCCCATGTCGGCCTTGGCGAGCCGGCCATGGATCGAGGAGATATTGACGATGCGGCCGCCGGCGCCGCGCGCCACCATGTGCTGGCCGACGATGCGCGAGCAGTTGAAACAGCCGGAGAAATTGGTGCGCATGACGCGCTCCCATTCGTCGAGCGGCACTTCGAGGATGCTCTTGCGCGAGACGATGCCGGCATTGTTCACCAGGATATCGACCGCGCCATGGGCCGCGACGACGCGATCGACCATGCGCTGCACGGCGTCATGCGAGCCGACATCGGCCAGCGCCGCCATGGCTCGCCCGCCGGCCTGCTCGATGCGGCTGACGACGGCCTCCACCGCCACCTCGTCGGCGAGATCGTTGACGATGACGGTCGCGCCTTCCTGCGCCAGCCGCAGCGCGATGCCGCGGCCGATGCCGCGCCCCGCGCCGGTGACCAGCGCGACCTTGCCGTTCAGGTGCAGATCCATCATTCGCCTCATGGTGCAGCATGGGGATGGCGGCGGGCCGGGGGCCGTGCCGCCATCGGTTGTTGTCTGGTCGCTCAGGGGAGCGTTACAGGGTCGGCAGTTCAGGCAGCGGCACGCCGATCCACTTGCGGTAGATCTTGTCGAGATCGCCGCTGTTCTTGCGGAACCACACCCAGGTATTGACCCATTGCAGCAGCTCGGTCTCGTTGCGCCGGACGGCGATGCCGTAATAGCCGCGCCGCAGCGTCAGCTTGCTTTCGAAATGCTTGTCCGGGTAGCGCGGGATCATCGAGCTGGCGATGATCTCGCTCGACGAATAGGCGTCGATCTGTCCGGCGCCGAGCGCCGCCATGGTCGAGGCCTCGTCATCGAAGCGGATGATCTGCGCGCCGGGAGGAGCGATCGCCACCAGGTCGGTCTCGTTGGTGGTGCCGCGCGCCACGCCGATCTTCTTGCCGGCAAGGTCCGCGGCGGTTTTGATGTTCACGCTCTTGGGCGCGAAGATCACGGCGTTGATCGCGCCGTAGGGCGTGGAGAAGGCGACCGCCTTGGCGCGCTCCGGCGTGATGCTGAACGACGACATCGTCAGGTCGACGCGCTTGGTCTGCAGGTAGGGGATCCGGTTGGCGCTGGTCACCGGCACGACCTCGAGCTCGACGCCAAGGTCCTTCGCCAGCAGCTTGGCGGCATCGACGTCGGCGCCATCGGGCTCCATCTTGGTGTTCTGGATGCCGAAGGGCGGCGCCGAGATATCGATGGCGACCAGGACCTTGCCGCGCTTGATGATATCGTCGAGCGCGTCGGCGCGCGCGCCCGACAGGCCGACCGCCAACAGGCCGGCCGCGAGCAGAAGTGATAAGGCTTTCATGAGCTTTCCCTCCGTTTACGTTGTTTTGGCTATGGTTTCTTCGGGGTCATGACGAAATCACCTGCATGCCCCCGCCGTGGAAGCGCCGCTCGAGCCGCCGGCTGAGCACCGAGAGCGGGAAGCAGACGACAAAGTAGAGCAGCGCCACCGAGCCGAAGACCGGCAGCGGCTCGAAGGTCACGTTGTTGACCAGTTGCCCGGCGCGCGCGAGTTCGACGAAGCCGACAAAGGCCGCGAGCGAGGTGTTCTTCACGACCTGGACCATGAAGCCGACCGTCGAGGGCAGCGAAAGCCGGATCGCCTGGGGCACGATGACGTAGCGCAGCTGCTCGAGCCAGGTCAGCGCCAGCGAGGCGGCGCCCTCCCATTGCGGCTTCGGGATCGCCTCGATGCTGCCGCGCCAGATTTCGGCGAAGAAGGCGCTGGAATACATCGTCATGGCGATGCCGACCGCCGTGAAGGGCGATAGTTTCGTGCCGAACAGGCTGAGGCCGAAATACCAGATGAAGAGCTGGATCAGCAGCGGCGTGCCCTGGGCGATCTGGATATAGATCGTGGCGACGATGCGCAGCGCCCGCCAGCGCGAGATGCGGAACAGCGCCAGCAGCGCCCCGACCAGCCCGCCGCCGACGAAGGCCATCAGCGAGAGCAGCACCGTCCATTCGAGCGCCCAGAGCAGGTAGTAGAAATCATCGATGGTGAAGTGGCGCATGCCGGCCTCCCTCAGGCCCGTGCCAGCGCGCGGCGGCGCGGGAACAGGATTTGCGCCAGGCCGATGAAGCCCAGCTTCATGAGGAAGGTCAGGCCGAGATAGATCACGGCGCAGACGATATAGACCTCGAACGAGCGGAAGTTTTCCGACTGGATGCGGTTGCCGAACGCCGTCAGCTCCTCGGCGCCGATGCCCGAGACG
This sequence comes from uncultured Alphaproteobacteria bacterium, assembly GCA_937988775.1. Lineage (GTDB taxonomy): Bacteria > Pseudomonadota > Alphaproteobacteria > Rhizobiales > Beijerinckiaceae > CALKHP01. The sequence continues at coordinate 8,639 of CALKHP010000010.1, read as the reverse complement.
ATGCTGGAGGCCATCATCAGCAGGATGAACTGGCTGGTCAGCGCGGGATAGACCCGTTCCAGCGCCTGCAGGATGGTGACGTAGCGGAAGGTCTGGAACGGCGACAGGCCGAGCGAGGCGGCGGCTTCATGCTGGCTGCGCTGGATGCTCTCGATGCCGGCGCGCACGATCTCGGTCGAGTAAGCGCCATTGTTGAACACCAGCGCCAGCATCGCCGCCTGCTCGGCGGTCAGCCGGATGCCGAGCGAGGGCAGCGCGAAAAAGAACAGGAACAGCTGCACGAGCAGCGGCGTATTGCGCACCAGTTCGACATAGGTCCCGGCGATGGCCCGCAGCGTCCGGTAACGGGAACTGCGCGCCACCGCGCCGAGAATGCCGACCAGCAGGCCGCAGCTCATGCCGACGAGCGAGAACACGATCGTATAGAGCGCGCCCTGCGCCAGCAGCGGCCAGTGCCGGAAAACCTCGCCGAACTGAAACGTGTAATCCATCAGTCCCTCGATTCGTGCCCGCCGTTCAGTGGCCGGTCTTGCCCAGGCGTTCGATGACGGCCCGCGTGATGGCGCCGGTGCCGTCCTGCCCGCCGACATCGCACGAGCGCACGGCGCCCGAGCCGAAGGCGGCGTCGATCGCCGTGCTGATCTCGGCGGCGGCTTCGATGCAGCTTGCGCTGCCATGCTGTTCGCCGAGCCAGTCGAGCATCATCGCCATCGACAGGATCATCGCGGTCGGGTTGGCGATGCCACGCCCGGCAATGTCGGGGGCCGAGCCGTGGCTCGGCTGGAACATCGCGTGCTTGGCGCCGACATCGGCGGATGGCGCGAATCCCATGCCGCCGACGAGGCCGGCGCCGAGATCCGACAGGATGTCGCCGAACATGTTCTCCATCGGCAGCACGTCGAAATCCCACGGCTTGCGGATCAGGTCGAGCGCCATCGCATCGATCGAATTATGCCGGGCCTCGACCTGCGGATAGGCGCGCGCCACTTCGAAGAACACCTTGCGCATGAAGGCGAAGGCGCGGAACACATTGGACTTGTCGACGATCGTCACCAGCCCCTTGCGGCCGCGCCGTTCGGCACGGCGCTCGGCGAGCCGGAAGGCGAAATGCGACAGGCGCTCGGTGGTGTCGCGCGTGATGACCATGGTTTCGCGCGCTGTCTGGTCGTTCTCGACCGTGCCCTTGCCGCGCGAGGCGAACAGCCCCTCGGTCGATTCGCGCAGGATGACGAAATCGATCTCGGATGCGTGCGGCGAGGCCAGCGCCAGCGGCACGCCCGGAATGGCGCGGATCGGCCGCACACCGGCGAAGAGTTCGAGCCGGAAGCGCAGATCGAGTTGCGGCGCGATCTCGGTGCCGTCGGCAAAGCGGATATCGGGCCAGCCCATGGCGCCGAACAGGATGGCATCGGCCTTTTCGGCCGTCTCGAAGGAGCTCTCCGGCATCGGCGTGCCGGTGTCCTTGTAGTGATGGGCGCCGCCCGGCGTATTGATGAGCCGGAAGCCGAGGTTGTGGCGCTTCTCGACCGCCTGAAGCACGGCGGTTGCCGCCTCCATCACCTCGATGCCGATGCCGTCTCCCGGCATGACGGAAATCTGAAACGCATTATTGCTCATCTCGAAACGACCCGTCCCCGCACTGCTGGCGAAATATGCCTGGCAATCTTTCGGTCGGCTTCGCTCCGGCCCGACTTGATTGCTGCGTGAAAATTGCGCTATCTGGTATGATAGGTCAATAGCCTCACAGGATGATAGGAAAAGAACTTGGAGCCCATTCGCCGTCGCCGCCTGTATGAGGAGATCGCCGAGCAGCTCGAGCGGCTGATCATTTCCGGCGAGTTCCCGGCCGGATCGCAGCTGCCCTCGGAGCGCGACCTGATGCAGCAGCTCAAGGTCGGCCGCCCGGCGGTGCGCGAGGCGCTGTTCGCGTTGCAGAAGATGGGCATGGTCAGCCTCTCCAACGGCGAGCGGGCGATGGTGATCGCGCCGACCGCCTCGACGGTGGTCAACGAACTGTCGGGTGCGGTGCGCTATTTCCTGTCGACGCCGTCTGGCGTGCGCTCGCTTCAGGATGCGCGCGCGTTCCTGGAGATCGGCCTGGCGCGCTACGCGGCCGTGCATGCCAGCGCCGAGGACCTGCAGCACATGAAGGACCGTCTCGAGGAAAACGAGCGGCTGGTCGAGAACCGGGAGCTGTTTCCCGATAGCGACGTCGCCTTTCACCTGACGATCGCCCGCATCGCCAACAATCCGATCTTCACCACGCTGAACACGGCGTTCGCGGGCTGGCTGCGCGCGCAAAGGTCGATCTCGGCCAAGGCCGAGGGGTCGCAGCGCGCGGCGTGCAAGGCGCATCGCGCCATTTTCGATGCGATCGCCCGGCGCGATCCCGATGCTGCGGAACGCGCCATGCGCGAGCATCTCGAGGCGGTCACGGATTATTACTGGCAGGGGGAGGCACTGCGTTGAAGCCATTCACGATCATCGTCGAGTTCGTCACCAAGCCGGGCGCCATGGCGGCGTTTCTGCCGCTGATGCTCGGCAACGCCCGCGCCTCGCTCGAAAACGAGCCGGGCTGCCGGCGTTTCGACGTGCTGCGGCCGGATGGCGAGGATGATCGCATCCTGCTCTATGAGATCTACGATGATCGCGCGGCTTTCGACGCCCATTGCAGCGCCGCGCATTTCACGGCGTTCGACCGGGCGACGCGCGAGATGGTCGCCCGCAAGACCGTCACTTTTTGTCAAACCCTGTGAAGGCTGGATCGGCCATGGCCCCCATCGTCAAGGTTGAAAACGTCGTCAAGAGCTACGGCGCGTTACGCGTGCTGAACGATGTCAGCTTCGATGTCGGGCGCGGTGAGGTTGTGGTGCTGATCGGGCGCAGCGGATCGGGCAAAAGCACGGCGCTGCGCTGCCTGAACCGCCTGGAGAACATCGATTCCGGCACGATCCACGTCGCCGATCACGAGGTCAGCGCGCCTGACGTCAACCTGCGCCAGTTGCGCCAGGATGTCGGCATCGTGTTCCAGCATTTCAACCTGTTTCCCCACCTGACGGTGGCGCGCAACATCACGCTCGCCCTCACGGTGGTGAAGCGCATGGCGCTGCCCGAGGCGCGTGCCGTGGCGGAGCGCGTGCTGGAGCGTGTCGGCCTGTCGGAAAAGATCGACGCCTATCCCGAGCAACTCTCCGGCGGCCAGCAGCAGCGCGTGGCGATCGCCCGCTCGCTGGCGGCATCGCCCAAGGTGATGCTGTTCGACGAGGTGACCTCGGCGCTCGATCCCGAATTGAAGGAAGAGGTGCTGCACGTCGTCGAGGACCTCGCCAAGGAGGGCATGACCATGGTGCTGGTGACGCATGAAATGAATTTCGCGCAGCATGTCGCCAATCGCGTGATCTTCATGCACGGTGGTCATATCCACGAAAGCGGGCCGTCGCAGGCGATGTTCGACGATCCGCAGACGCCGGAATTGCGGCAATTCATCCGGCGGCGGGTCTGACCGGCAAGCCTGAACTGACGATACGGGAGGCGGATAGTCCATGAGTGCTGCGCAAACGACCACAACCATGCGGCTCGCGCTGCGAGACGGGCAGGGCGGCGATTATCTCGTGCCGGTGGCGGAACTCACCGCGCTGGCCGTGGCGATGCTCGAGCGTACCGGCGTGCCGGCGGCCGATGCCGCCATCGTGGCGAACGGCCTGATCTCGGCCGATGCGCGCGGCATGAACTCGCATGGCATCCTGCGCCTGCCGGTCTACATCAAGCGGCTGCAGCAGGGTGGCTTTTCGCCCGTTTCGCGTTTCGACATCGTGCGCGAGACGCCGGGCACGGCCTTGATCGATGGCGGCAACGGGCTCGGCGCCGTGCTGACGACGCGCGCCATGGAGCTTGCCATCGCCAAGGCGCGCCAGACCGGCGTGGCGGCGGTCGGCGTGCGCAACAGCAACCATAATGGCGAGGGCGCGCCCTATGCGTTGCAGGCGGTGCGCGCCGGCATGGTCGGCATCGCCACCACCAACGGCTCGCCGATCATGCCGGTCTGGGGCGGCAAGACGCCGCTCACCGGGCCGCTGCCGATCACCTTCGGCGTTCCGGCGGATCAGGAGCGCCCGATCGTGCTCGATGCGGCGCTCGGCATGAGTTCGCGCGGCAAGATCCTGTATTATGCCGAGAAGGGGCTGGAGCTGCCGCCGGGCTGGCTCGTCGATGCCGATGGCGCGCCGACCACCGATCCGAACTGGGTCAGGAACGGCGGCTGGATCCTGCCGATCGGCGGCCACAAGGGCTGGGGCCTGATCCTGATGTGCGAAATCCTCACCGGCATCCTGACCGGTGGCGCGTTCGGGCGCGACCTCACCAATCTCTACGACGATCTCGATACCGGGCAGGGCAACGGCCATTTCGTCATCGCGCTGAACATCGCCGCCTTTATCGACCTGCCCTCGTTCAAGGCGCGCATCGACGGCTATATTCGCGAGATGAAGCAGTCCGAACTGGCGCCGGGCGTCAAGGAAATCCTGATGCCGGGCGAGATCGAGTTCCGCCGCGAAGCCGAGCAGCGCGCCAACGGCATCCTGCTCAGCCGCTCGGTCGTCGATGAGTTGCTGGCGTCTGCCAAGGGTCTCGGCATCGTCGTGGCAAGCCAAGCGTAGCGGAGCGCGGCGCGCCTTTATATCATTGAGATAGTTGGTGGGCCCGGCAGGACTCGAACCTGCAACCAGACCGTTATGAGCGGCCGGCTCTAACCATTGAGCTACAGGCCCAAGCCGTTATGGCGGCTTGGTGATGTTCTGGTGGCGCGCGGCCGGTTTTCGCCATTCGCGCCAGAACCGCACCGGACATGCACGGGGGCGCCACTGATAGCTTGTCTTATTTCGCGCCGCAATCCTCGCCGCTTCAGAGCCGCCGCGTGCCGGCGACGCCGAAATAGCAGATGCCTTCGCCGGGCTTGGCGGTCTTGTTGGGGAACACGGTGTAGCCGGGCGTCGGCGCCATCACCGGCGTGCCGTCGGCGCGCCGCGCGATGACAGCGCCGGCGGCGATCGCGTCGCCGGTCTTCCAGTCGCCTTCCAGCCGGTCGCCTTCGGCCTCGCAGATGATGATGTCGTTGACGTGGATGATGTCGCTCACGCGGCGCATGGCCTTCGGCGCATCGGTCAGTTCGAGTTCGGCCAATGCATTGAGGATCGCGGTATAGCCGACTTCGATCGAGGCCGGGTCCTTGTGCGCGCCGCATTCGAGGGTGACGCCATAGCCGCCGCTGAAGCGGATATATTCGGTGGTGCCGTGGCCCTCGGTCGATTTCAGCGGCGACAGGCCGAGCCGGCCGCGCGCCGCGATCAGCTTCTGGTAGACGTCGAGCCAGCCATACATCACCATGCCGGTGCCGAGGCAGGCGGCGAAGGCGCCTTCCTTGGCCGCGAAGCGGAACGGCTCGAGCGTGCCCTGGTTATCCTCGGGGCCGAAGAACACGAAGGGCCGGCCTTCGCCGCGAAACGAATGGATGTCGAGCAGCACGTCATGCTCGCGCAGCATGGCGCACAGGCGGTTGCCGACGCGGTCCTCATAGTCGAGCGGCACCGGCTTGTCGTGCAGGTCGCGGTTGAGGTTGCGCTCGCCCTCGCGCGTATCCTGCCGGTAGGCGCGGCGGTTGGCGATCGGCAGGAAGGTGACCTCGCCGCGCATGATCTGGATGCGGCCGGCGCGGCAATCGGCGATGGCGCGGTTGATGGCGTTCGGCCCGCAGGTCTCGTTGCCATGCACGGCGCCGAGCACCATGAGCTTGCGGCCGGGCTCGAGCCCGGTGAAGCGGGTGCTTTCGAGCGGCCCGTCGCTGGTGTCAGCGGGGCTGGGGTGCGGCTCGGTCATGATGGGCTTCCTGTGCGGGTCGGTTGGGCGGCAGCTATAGCGCATCGCGCAGCGGCAGGTTAACCGGATCTGAAGGGTTTTGCGCTCGAATCCGCAACGGTACGTCGGTGTTCCGAAAGAGGCTGTGACGATGGCGACGATCGCGCCCGTCCGGGGCGTATCCGGGGCCGGGCTGGCCGGCAGCGACCTGCTGCTCCAGCCGGGCCAGACGATCGAGGCGGCGCTGGTGGCGCTCGCCGCCAACGGCAACGCGCTTCTCGCCATCAAGGGCCAATTGCTGCAGGCGCTGCTCGAGATCGGCAGCGCTCCGGCGCAGAAACTCGCCGCCGGCCAGACCCTGACGCTGCAGGTCGCAACCGACCAGCCGGCGCCGGCCAAGGGCGCCAACCCGCTGCCGGTGCTGAAGCTCGTCGCCGTGGCGGGGCAGGCAGCCGGAGCAACCGGGCTCGCCGATCCGCCGGAGAGCGCGGCTATCGCGGCGGCGGGGGTGGCGCCGGGCACCGTCTCGCTCCGGGCGGCGATCGGCGTCGCCGCCGCGCAGCAGAATTCGCTGGCACCGCTCTTCGCCGATCTGGAGGCGGCCCTGCTGCAACCGCTGCCCGGCAATCTGCGCCAGACGGTGACGCAACTGCTGGCGCTCCGGCTCTCGCCGGCAGACCCCGCTGCCCTGGCTGCGACACTGGCCAGCGCGCTGCCGAAGGCGTTTGCCGGCACGGAGGCGCTTGAAGGCATGGTGCCGGGTCCGGCGCCGGGTCTGGCGGCGATGACGGCCGCAGAGCTGCCGGTCCGGTTCGATCTCGCGCGGCTGCTGCTGCAACTGAAGGGTTTTCTGGATCAGTTCCGCGATGCGCCGGAGCCGATGGCCAGAACCGAGGCACCGCCGCGGCCGCCGCTGCGCGAGGGCCTGCCGCTCGGACAGCCGCCGGCCCGGCCGAGCTTCGATGCCGAGGCGCCGCTGCCGCAGGTGATCGGCACCTTGAAGCACGAGGCGAGCGCGGCGCTGGCCCGCGTGCAACTGGCGCAATTCGCCTCGCGCGGCGCGGCGATCGAGCCCGATGCGCTGCGGCCTGCCGAGCGGCAATGGGTGTGCGAATTGCCGATCGTCATGGCGGGCGGCACCGGCATCGGCCAGTTCCATCTCGTCGACGAGCGCGAGGCTGAGGGCGGCGAGGCCGGCGAAGGCGCAGCGGCAGCCGCGCGCCTGTGGAAGATGCGGTTTTCGATCGACAGCCCGGAGGAAGGGCCGGTTTTCTCGCAGATCAATTGCCGCAACGGCACGATCAGCGTGTTCCTGTCGAGCGAGCGGGCGGCGACGCTGGCGCGCTTCCAGCACGATCTGCCGGAACTGGTCGCCGCGCTCGAGGCGGCCGGGCTGACGCTGGACACGGTGCAGTGCCACGCCATCGTGCCGGAGCCCGAGCCGCCGCCGCCGGGGCTGTTCGTGGATCGCTCGTCATGAGCGACAAGGCCGTGCCGCGCCGTGAGCGGATCGCGGTGGCGCTCGCCTATGACGAGGCGGCGGGCGAGGCGCCGCGCGTCACGGCAACCGGCCGGGGCGAGCTTGCCGAGCGCATCGTCGAGACGGCGCGCGCCCATGGCGTCGTCATCGAGGACAGCCCGGAGCTGGCGGCGGCGCTCGGCCATGTCGCGCTCGATGAGGAGATCCCGGAGGCGTTGTTCAAGGCGGTGGCGGAAGTGATCGCCTTCGTGCTCAGGGCGCGGGGTGCGGGGCGCAATGCAAGCGGTTGATGGTTTGTGTGATGCACGGGTGAGCGGCGTTTTTTCTTCTCCCCTTGCGGGAGAAGGGGAATGGCCCTGCTAAAACCTGCCGCTCAAGCCAGCCGATCGACAGCCAAGCCGGTGCCATCGGCGGGAGGGCTTTGCAGCGCGGCCTTCTGGGCGGCGGCGTTCTCGGCCATCATTTGCGCCGTGCGCTGCTGCACCAGGACCTGCGCGAGCAGCACGCGGATTTCGGCCGGAACGGTGTCGACCACGAAAGGCGCGGCCGCGGCGGAGGATACGGACATGCGCGGGGTCCCTTATCGTTCAAACGCACATTCTGGCACGGCGGCGCGGCGTAAAGGTTACCGCGCGCCGGGATTTGGCCGCGATGGTTGACGATCTCTTAGCTGCGCGGGACGTGCTAGACCGAACGGTCGACCCAGCGCCCCATGCCGGGCGGCCGGTAGGCGGTGCCGACGACGCGGTGCTCGGCCGCTTCCTCGTCGCGCGCCTGCCGCGACAGGACGTGCCGATAGGCCGCCTGCTCGGCGGTGCGGGCCCGCTGCTGGTCGGCGAGACTGTCCTGCGCGTCGAAACCGCGTGGCGGCATGACATCGCGCACGCTGGTGATTGCCATGATGGCGCTCCTGCTTCTCGCGGAGAATTTTCGGGCATGGCAATGAGGGAAGCTTTATAGAATTCGCTCGCATTTGAGCGATCGCCGCTTTGCGGCGCGCGGCCGAGCAGCGGCGGGTGGGAATGCCGCGCGACGTCAGTCGCTGCGCTGGGGGCGCAGCGCCGCCTTCATCTTGTTCAGGGCTTCGGCGAGGCTTGCGATATCGAACGGTTTCGAGATCATCGCCGCGCCGGCCGTGTCATGCGAGCGCGGATCGTAATCGAGCCCGGTGGCGAACAGCACCGCGACGCCTCTTTTCATCAGCGCGGCCGCCAGGGCGAAGCTGTCGCCGTCGGGCAGCGAGATATCGAGAATGGCGGCGTCGATCGCCATGGGCTGCGCCAGCCGGGTCGCGGCGGCGATCGAGCCC
>CALKHP010000009.1 GCA_937988775.1 uncultured Alphaproteobacteria bacterium | reverse complement strand
CGGCGGGCGAAGCGATTCCCTCCCGCCGCAACAGAGCCGAGCCCCACCGTTGACCGTCCGCATCGATGCTCTTGACCGTAAAATCCTGGCCGAACTCCAGGCGGATGGTCGCATGACCAATGTCGAACTGGCACGGCGCGTCGGCATTTCGGCGCCGCCTTGCCTCAGGCGCGTGCGGGCGCTCGAGGAGGCAGGCTTCATCCGGGGCTATCGCGCGCTGCTCGATCCGCAGAAGCTCGGCCAGGATGTCGTGTGCTTCGCGATGGTCAATCTCGCCAGCCAAGCCGATGCCGATCTCGAAGCTTTCGGCGAGCATATGCGGGCCTGGCCGATGGTGCGCGAGTGCTGGACGCTGTCGGGCGAGGTCGATTTCATGCTGAAATGCGTCGCGCCGGACCTCGCGGCCTTCCAGGGCCTGGTGCGCGACCTGACGGCGCTGCCGAATGTGCGCAATGTGCGCACGGCGCTGACCATCGGGCAGGTCAAAGACGCCGCACTGGTGCCGATGGAATAGGCGGCTCGCCCCTCTCCCGCTGGCGGGAGAGGGTGCCGGCAGGCGGGTGAGGGAGCCTATCGATGGGCTGCCCTCATCCGGCGCTTCGCGCCACCTTCTCCCACAGGTGGGAGAAGGTTTATCGGCGCATCTGCCGACAAGGCTGGGTCCCGGGTCAAGCCCGGGACAAGACGGCGCCTCTATGCCGCCGGGAAATAGTCCTGCAGCGCCCGCACCTCGAGATCGCCGGCGGCGTAGGCCTTGATGCCTTCCGTTGCCGCGATGGCGCCGGCGAGCGTGGTGTAATACGGCACCTTGTGCAGCAGCGCGGCGCGGCGCAGCGAGCGGCTGTCGGTCAGCGCCTGCGCGCCCTCGGTGGTGTTGAGCACCAGCTGCACGCCGCCATTCTTGATCAGGTCGACGATGTGCGGGCGGCCTTCCAGCACCTTGTTGATGCGCGTGGCGGTGACGCCCTGGCTTTCGAGGTAGCGCTGCGTGCCGCTGGTCGCCAGCACCTTGAAGCCGAGGCCGACCAGCATGCGCACGGTCGGGACGACGCGCTCCTTGTCCTGGTCGCGCATCGAGACGAACACCGCCCCCTCTGTCGGCACGGTGGTGCCGCCGCCGAGCTGGCTCTTGGCGAAGGCGACGCCGAACGAGCGGTCGAGGCCGATGACTTCGCCGGTCGAGCGCATTTCCGGCCCGAGGATGGTATCGACGCCGGGGAAGCGCGCGAAGGGGAACACCGCTTCCTTGACGCCGACATGGCCGAGCGGCTTGAGATCGAGCCTGAAATCGTCGAGCGCCTCGCCGGCCATGACGCGGGCAGCGATCTTGGCGATCGGCTCGCCGATCACCTTGGCGACGAAGGGCACGGTGCGCGAGGCGCGCGGGTTGACCTCGAGCACGTAGATCGTGCCGTCCTTGATGGCGTATTGCACGTTCATCAGCCCGCCGACATCGAGGGCGAGCGCCAGCGCCTTGGTCTCCGATTCGAGCTGGGCGATCATCTGCGGCGACAGCGAGCGCGGCGGCAGCGAGCAGGCGCTGTCGCCGGAATGGATGCCGGCTTCCTCGATATGCTCCATGATGCCGCAGACCAGCGAGGTCTTGCCGTCGGCGAGGCAATCGACGTCGATCTCGATGGCATCCGACAGATAGCGGTCGAACAGCAGCGGGTTCTTGCCGAGCACGGTGTTGATCTGGCCCGTCTTGTCGTTGGGGTAGCGCGCCTTGACGTCGGACGGGATCAGGCTCGGCAGCGTGCCGAGCAGATAATCGTCGAAGGCGCTTTCGTCATGGATGATCGCCATGGCGCGCCCGCCGAGCACGTAGGACGGCCTGACCACGAAGGGGAAGCCGAGATCAGTGGCGATCAGGCGCGACTGCTCGACCGAATAGGCGATGCCGTTGAGCGGCTGCTTGAGGCCGAGCTTGTCGAGCAGGCGCTTGAAGCGGTCGCGGTCCTCGGCAAGGTCGATCGCGTCGGGCGAGGTGCCGAGGATCGGGATGCCGGCCTGTTGCAGCGCGTGGGCGAGCTTGAGCGGCGTCTGGCCGCCGAATTGCACGATGACGCCATGCAGCGTGCCGTTCGAGCGCTCGGTCTGAAGGATTTCGAGCACGTCCTCTTCGGTCAGCGGCTCGAAATACAGCCGGTCCGAGGTGTCGTAATCGGTCGAGACCGTCTCGGGGTTGCAGTTGACCATGATGGTCTCGAAACCGGCATCGTGCAGCGCGAAACAGGCATGGCAGCAGCAATAGTCGAATTCGATGCCCTGGCCGATGCGGTTCGGCCCGCCGCCGAGGATCACCACCTTGCGGGCATCGGTCGGCGCGGCCTCGTCGGCCGGCATGCCGGCGAAGGCCGGCGCGTAGGTCGAATACATATAGGCGGTCGGCGAGGCGAATTCAGCGGCGCAGGTATCGATGCGCTTGAAGACCGGGCGCACGCCGAGCGCGTGGCGGGCGGCGCGGATTTGGCCGGCATCGCCGCCGGTCAGCGCCGCAAGCCGCGCGTCGGACAGGCCGAGGCTCTTGAGCTGGCGCAGCGCGCCGGGCGTCTGCGGCAGGCCGAGGCGGCGCACCTTGTCCTCGGCGTGGATGATCTCCTGGATCTGCTCGAGGAACCACGGATCGATCCTGCACGAATGGTAGATGTCCTCGAGCGGGAAGCCGAGCCGCATCGCCTGCGCCACCTTGAGCAGCCGGTCGGGCGTCGGCGTGCCGAGTGCTGCGCGGATGGCGTTCTTGTCGTCGCCCTTGCCGAGACCCTCGATCTCGATCTCGTCGAGCCCGTCGAGGCCGACCTCGAGCGAACGCAGCGCCTTGAGCAGGCTTTCCTGGAAGGTGCGGCCGATGGCCATCGCCTCGCCGACGGATTTCATCGAGGTAGTCAGCACCGGATCGGCGCCGGGGAATTTCTCGAAGGCGAAGCGCGGCACCTTGGTGACGACATAATCGATGGTCGGCTCGAAGGAGGCCGGCGTCGCGCCGCCGGTAATGTCGTTGGCGATCTCGTCGAGTGTGTAGCCGACGGCGAGCTTGGCCGCGACCTTGGCGATCGGGAAGCCGGTCGCCTTGGAGGCGAGCGCCGAGGAGCGCGACACGCGCGGGTTCATCTCGATGACGATCATGCGGCCGGTGGCCGGATCGACGGCGAACTGCACGTTGGAGCCGCCGGTCTCGACGCCGATCTCGCGCAGCACCGCGATGCTCGCGTCGCGCATGATCTGGTATTCCTTGTCGGTCAGCGTCATCGCCGGGGCCACGGTGATCGAATCGCCGGTGTGGACGCCCATCGGATCGACGTTCTCGATCGAGCACACGATGATGCAGTTATCCGCCTTGTCGCGGACGACCTCCATCTCGTACTCCTTCCAGCCGAGCACGCTTTCCTCGATCAGCACCTCCGAGGTCGGCGAGGCATCGATGCCGCGCTCGACGATGTCGATGAACTCGGCCTTGTTGTAGGCGATGCCGCCGCCGGTGCCGCCGAGCGTGAAGGACGGCCGGATGATCGCCGGCAAGCCGATATCCTCCAGCGCCTCCAGGGCGGCGCCGAGCGTGCTGATATGGTGCGAGCGCGGCGTATCGAGCCCGATGGCGGTCATCGCCTCGCGAAAGCGCGCGCGGTCCTCGGCCTTGTCGATGGCGTCGGCGGTGGCGCCGATCAGTTCGACGCCGAATTTTTTCAGCACGCCCATCGCCTCGAGGCTCAGCGCGCAGTTGAGCGCGGTTTGGCCGCCCATGGTCGGCAGCAGGGCGAATACCGTGCCGGCGGGCACGTTCTTCGCTTCCTTCTCGATGACCTTGGCGACGACCTCGGGCAGGATCGGCTCGACATAGGTCGCATCCGCCAGATCGGGGTCGGTCATGATGGTGGCGGGATTGGAATTGACCAGGACGATTCGGTAGCCTTCCGCCTTCAGCGCCTTGATGGCCTGCGTGCCGGAATAATCGAACTCGCATGCCTGCCCGATCACGATAGGGCCGGCGCCGATGACAAGGATCGTCGAGATATCACTACGTTTCGGCATGATGCTCCGCCCGTCCGGGCTTGTGGTCGCACGCGGAAGCCGCCCGGCGCAGAAACGACGGGGCGCGCAACGCGCGTGGAATGTTGAATGCTAAGGCGCCCCTATAGACCGGCATTTGCCGCGTTGGAAGGGGAAAAAGCAACGGTTTGCCGCCGGTCCACCGGTATCGGTCGCTGTTGGCCCCGAATCGCCGTATCTTTGCCGGTGTTCTCTCAGCGAAGGTGATGGTCGACATGGACAAGACGACACTCGATATCTGGGCGCCGCGCATGCTGAGCATCCTGCGCATTGTCGTGGCGCTGCTCTTCATCGAGCATGGCACGCAGAAGCTGCTTGGCTTCCCGGCCGGTGGCTCGTCCGGCGTGGCGCTGGCCTCGTTGCCGGGCATCGCCGGCCTGATCGAGATCATCGGCGGCGTGCTGCTGCTGATCGGCCTGTTCTCGCGCGCGGCCGCCTTCGTCATGTCTGGCGAGATGGCGATCGCCTACTGGATGGCGCATGCGCCGAAGAGCTTTTTTCCGGTCAATAACGGCGGCGAGGCGGCGGTCCTGTTCTGCTTCGTGTTCCTGTATCTCGTGTTCGCGGGGCCTGGCCCGTGGAGCGTGGATGCCGGGCGTGGCCGTGCGTGATTCCGTGATCGTCGCCGTGACGTGATGCGCGGCCATGCGAGGTCAAAACCGAAGGAGCAGCCCATGACGATGTCCATCGCCCACCTGCAGCCCGTCGTCGCGCTCGCCGCCGGCATCCTGATCCTGGTGATGCCGCGTCTGCTGAACTACATCGTCGCGCTTTACCTGATCCTGGTCGGCATTCTGGGGCTCGGCCTGATCAAGTAGGCGCCACTCCGCGCGCAGCCGGCGATGGGGCTCCGCCCGGAATGGCGGGCGTTGCCGGCTCGCTGTCGCGCAGGCGGCTTGGGCGTAGCGCGCCCTCCGCCTCGAGGATGGGGTAGGCGACGGCGACCTCATGCGCCGTGATGCGCTTCAGGTCGCGCGCGATGTCGATATGCAGCGCGCTGGTTTCCAGGCTTTCCGGGCGGCCTTCGCGCAGGCGGCGCAGGTGATTGCCGGTCAGCGTCGCCTCGAGATTGCGCGCGCGCACCTTGGCGTTGAGCAGCCGGCGCGCGCTCGCGGCATCGCCCGACATGAACACGCTGGTGGCGAGCTTGAGATTGTCGAGCGCGCCCTGGTGCATGGATTTGATCTCCGCCAGCCCCTCACTGGAGAAATTCAGCCGGTTCTTGATCTTCTTGGCGGCGAGATTGCGCAGGTTCTTGTCGAGGATGTCGCCGATATGCTCGAGATTGATCGCGAAGGCGAGAATGTCGGAGCAACGCTTGGCTTCGGCCTCGGTGAGCGTGTTCTCGCGGCTGACGCGGGTCAGGTACAGCTTGATGGCGCTGTGCAGCTTGTCGACGATATCGTCCTTGGCGGCGATGGCGGACAGGCGCTTGCGGTCGTTCTTCTCGATGGCGGCGAGAAAATCCTGCAGCATCGCCTCGACGACATCGATCATGCGCAGCACCTCGCGCTCGGCATTCGACAGCGCGATGGCCGGGTTCTTGAGCATGGTCGCATCGATATAGCGCGGCCGGGCCGGGTCGGCGACGGTCTGGGCCGCCGGCAGCGCCCGCACGCAGAGCCGGGCGAGCGGATCGAGCAACGCCAGGAAGACAAGCGCCAGCACGAGGTTGAACAAGGTGTGGAAATCGGCGACCTGACGGGCGATATCGGGATCGACGCTGGCAATGGCCGCCGCGATGCGCGGCAGGAACGGGATCGCCGCGGCGCAGCCGACGCCGCGCACGATGAAGCTCGCGAGAATCAGGCGGCTGGCATCGACATTGCTGCGCACCGCGAAATATTGCGGGATGACGCTGCCGAGATTGGCGCCGAGCACCAGCGCCAGCGCCGCCGGAACCGGGATGATGCCGCCGGAGGCAAGCGACATCACGAACAGCACGATGGCGACGCTCGAATGCGCCGCCCAGGTCAGCAGCGCGGCGATGGCGATGTTCATCAGCGGATCGCTGGCCAGCATGGTGAACAGGTCGCGCAGCGCCTGCGCGTTCTCGACCGGCCGCAGGGCGCCGAGCACCAGATGCAGCGCCAGCAGCAGCAGGCCGAGGCCGATGATGACGCGGCCCATGTCGCGCACCCGCGTCGCCCGGCCGCGCTTGAAGGCGATCAGCCCGACCAGGATCAGCACCGGCGCGATCGCCGCGACGTCGAAGGTCAGCAATTGCACGATCAGCGTGGTGCCGACATTGGCGCCGAGCATGACGGCGATCGCCGTGCCGAGCGTCATCAGTCCGCTGGCGATGAAGCTTTGCGTCATCAGCCCGGTCGCGGTGCTGCTTTGCAGCAGTGCGGTGATGCCGAGCCCCGCCAGCGCCGCCTTCCAGCGGCTGTTCAGCCCGCGCATCAGCACACGTCGCAAATCGCCGCCGAAAGCCCGCAGAACTCCTGAATGGATCATGTGGAGGCCCCAGAGCATAAGGGCGACGAACCCTGCGATCTGGAGAAGAGTTGCGGTGGCGGACATTGCGGCGGTGTTCTCCTTCGATTTGGCGTAAGCTAATGATTCATCGTCAATTATCGTGAAAAAATCGATGCGGCGGCGATGCGAATATCGCTGCTGTTTTGATTAGCCGGCATATTATTGAATAGCGCGGAATCATGCAAATTCAATGCGTTGATATTGAGGCCCGGCGGCGCTGCGGATTGAACTATCCACTGAATTCGGGCATGATCCGCCCGTCGCGGACGACCGCGACCATCAGCATCGAGCGGGACGGCCCGGCGGAGACAAGCGTATGCCCTGGCTCATCCTGTTCGTCGCCGGCCTGTTCGAGATCGGCTGGGCGATCGGCCTGAAATACACTGACGGTTTCACGCGGCCATGGCCGACGGCGCTCACCGCGCTGAGCATGGTGATCAGCGTCGTGCTGCTCGGTCTTGCGCTCAAGACGCTGCCGGTCGGCACGGCCTATGCGGTGTGGACCGGCATCGGCACCGTCGGCACGGCGCTGCTCGGCATCTACCTGTTCGCCGATCCGGCGACGGCGCTGCGGCTTGGCTGCATCGGCCTGATCGTCGCCGGCATTGTCGGGCTGAAACTGGTGGCGTGACGGTTACGAGGCCGCCACCGGCAATTCGCCCGCCCGCGGGAAGATCCAGGCCGGGACTTCCGCCTGCCGGCCGCGCACCATGATGACGCGGCTCTCATGGCCGGTCATGTCGATGCCGGCGCGGTGGGCGAGAGCGGCCGAGACGACGAGTTCGGCATCGAGTTCCTTGGCGATGCCCTCGAGGCGGCTGGCCGTGTTGATGGTGTCGCCGACGGCGGTCAGGCTGGAGGCCGGGCCGTAGCCCATCTCGCCGACAATGGCGCCGCCGGCATGCAGGCCCATGGCGATGCGCAGCGGCTCGCCCAGTTCGTCGTGCAGCAAGTCGTTGAGCAGCGCGAGCCCGACGGCGATGCGCCGTGCGGCGGCCAGCGCCTGGCGCGCGGCGGTATCGGCGTCGCCATTCAGCCCGAACAGCGCCAGCGCGCCGTCGCCGATGAACTTGTCGAGATAGCCGCCGCTTTCCTCGACCGCGGCGCCGACGACCTCGAAATAGCGGTTGAGCACGAAGACCGTGTCATAGGGCAGGCGCCGCTCGCTGAGGCGGGTGAAGCCGCGCAGGTCGCAGAACAGCACCGCGACCTCGTGCTCGCGGCTGGCGGTGCTCCGCGCCCCGTGCCGTGGCCCGCGCAGCACGGTCGAGGCGGCGAGGATCGGCGCCACCGCGAGCGCGGCGGTCGGCCTGATCTGGCAGGCAAGGCGCACCTCCGGCCCCGCCTTGATGCGGGTGAGCGTCATGCGTTCGATCGGGCCGGGTGGCGCCAGGTCGGCGAGCCCCTGCACGACCCGGACCCGGCAGGTGGAACAGCGCCCCTTGCCGCCGCAACTCGACAGATGCGGGATGCCGGCGCTGCGGCTGGCCTCGAGCACGGTGAAGCCGCGCGGCACGCTGATCGTGCGGCCATCGGGATAGGTGATGCGCACGCGGCGCGCATGCACGGCCGCGACGCGCAGCAGGCGCACGAGCAGCGTCGCGCCGATCGCGACCAGGAACAGCGTGTAAAGCATCATCTTGATCGGCAGCAGCCCCGGATCGGGCGCGAAATTGGTCGTGGCCGGCAGGCCGACGGATTGCTTGCCGGCTTCCGCGAAGCCGAGCAGGGCCAGCACCGGCACGAGCAGGGCGAAGGCGAATAGCAGCGGCGCATAGCGCGGGAACCATGGCTTGGCGCGCAGCCAGAACCAGATGCCGAAACAGCCATGCAGCCAGACGACGACCAGCGCCACCGCCTGCAGCACGCCCTGTTGCGGCGCCAGCAGCCAAAGGCTGCGCACCACTTGCGGATAGGCCGAAACGCGGCCCGACAGCGCCAGTTCGATGCGCGTGCCGGCGACATGCTCGATCAGCAGGAAGGGAATCGCCAGGCCGAGCACGAGTTGTGCTGCCTCGCGCCCGGGCATGCGCAGGGTCTTGTGGCGATAGAGCGCCAGCAGGGCCAGCAGGAAATGCACCAGGAGGGAAGCATAAAGCACGACCTGCGCCAGCGGCCGCGACCAGATGGCGATGAACCAGGCCCGGCCGGCCTCCATCGCCTGGAGCGAGATCAGGCCGAGCGCGTGGTTCAGGAAGTGGCAGATGAGGAAGGCGGCAAGCACCAGCCCGGTGGCGAGCCGCAAATCCCGCAGGCGCGCCTCGAACGGCGCCATCCTGCCGGCGGCGAGGGAAACTTGAGGAGAGGCGGGCGGATTCGGCACGGTTCTAGGCATCTCATGCGCGTCGCGTCGCGGACTGTGCGGATTCTCGCGAGGCGCTCGGCCGATGATGCCCCCCGGCGCGGCATCTGTCGAGGAGGGCCGGCTCCGGCCCTCCTCGCGTCAGGAAGCACTGGTTCAGAAGCAGCCGCAGCCATGCGAACCGCCGCCGAGCAGGCCCCTGATCAGCACCGGGGCGTTGAGGCCGGTGCGGTTGCCGTTGAGGACGTTGACGCTGTTGCCGCTCAGGATGGCGGAACCGTTCAGCACGCCGACGCCGTTCAGCGCCGTGACGTTGAGCGCCGACACCGTGGTGGTGACCGGTGCGAGGATGGAGCCGACAAGGCCCCCGCCATGCATCGCCATGCCATGGCCACGGCCGCCGGCCAGAGCCGGCGTGGCGGCGAGAGTCGCGAGCGTGACGGCGAGAACTGCGTATTTCATGATAACCCTCCATGTATTCGCCGCGGTGGAGCGTGGTTCGCTGATGCGGCGATACACGTATAGGTTGTATATCTTGGTCTATGCAACGTGATGGTGAAGACACTCTTAACCGTTAATCTTAATGCCGGCACATCCCGAATTCTGTCGGGGTATATTTCTACAGTTACTTTGCTGTTGAATACTTATTTTGGCTTCAGATGGCATCTATTCAGTTTTTCACGAAGTATTAACCGTACTCAACTTATGGTTGTGTTATCCGAAAGGGACACTCATGCGGTTGATCGGTTCTCTCGTCACGACGATACTGCTCGCCGGCGGGCTGGTTTCAGGGGCTTGCGCGGCCGAGACCGCTGCGGCGGCCAAGACCGTGGCCGCGACCGAGACATCGGTGCTGACGCTCGGGCTGCGCGGTGGCTACGATTCCAATCCGACCGATGGGCCGGTGGCGCGCGCCAGCGCCTTCTCGACGACGATTCTCGGTTATCAGTATCTCAACGGTTCGGCCAAGGACGGCATCAGCCTGAGCTTGAACGCGGTCGATATCTATTACGATCCGCGCGTCGCGGCGCCTTCCCTGGCCAACAGCGCGACGTTCAACGCGGCAACGCTGCTGGCCGACAAGCTGGTGCTGCGCGGCACGCTGGCCGCCAGCAACGAGCAGACGTGGTCGCGGCGCCGCAACGCCGCCTCGGCCCGGCTGCGGCTTGATTACGAGCTGGGCGACTTCCGGCTGTTCGGCAGCGTCGAGGCCGGGCTGGCGGCGCTGAACGAGCGCAATTATTTCGCGCTCGGCGCCTTTTTGCCGCGCGATGAGAATGCCGGCACGCTGACCGTGCTGCCGGGCATCGCCTACAGGACCGGCCTCGGCGAGTTCGGCGTCTCGCTGACGGCGGCCAAAGTCGCCTATCTCGAGGATTACGATTATCTCGGCTTCCGGCGCGACAACGATCGGCTCCAGCCTAACCTGTTCTATTCCGGCACGTTGCGCGGCGTGACGCTGGAGGGTTCGCTCTCGGCGCTCGACGCGGTGTTTCCGGACAAGGATTTCGACGACCTGCGCCGGTTGCTGTTCACGGCCAAGCTCAAGCTGCCCTTCGATCCGTTCGTGCTGGAACTGGCTTCCTCGCGCACGGCGCAGGATACCACGCTGCCATTCTCGGCCATCGACATCGTCGACCTGCATGAGGCGAAGCTGTCGTGGAAGCTGGGGGCGCGCTCGGTGCTGGCGCTGTTCGCGCGCGCCAAGAGCGACGATTATACCGGGCTCGGCGCCAAGGCGGTGACGCGCGGCATCGGCCTGGAATACGCCTACAATTTTGCCTCCGGGCTGACGGCGACAGCGCAGGCCTCGCTGCGCCGGGTGCGCGAAACCGGCACCTCCGTGCCGGACGGCTTCAACATCCAGTTCGGGCTGCAACGCGCCTTCAGCCTTGGCGGAAAGGCAGCCGGCAGCAAGACGAGCGGGTGAAAGGGAATTCCTGTATCGGGTTTGGGCGGGGGCTCGGTTGCGCCCTTCCGATCGGGATCGGCCGCTCAAGCCGGCCGATCCCGATCGGAAAGGCGGCACGGCTGGCCCTCTGCTCAAAGCCGGCGCAAGACGCGCCGAGAAAACGCTTTCCACGAGGCATGCCGCGCGCGTAAGCGGGGGCATGCTCGGGCTCGCACGGCAATTCTCGCGTTTCTTCGGTGTCGGCCTCGCGGCGGCGGCGGTGCATTACGGCACGCTGATCGCGCTTGTCGAATTCGCCGGCGTGGCGCCGGTGCCGGCGACGCTGGCCGGCTATGTCGCGGGCGGCGTCGTGTCCTACGGGCTGAACCGGCGCCATACCTACCAGACCGAGCGCGGGCATTTCGATGCCGGCTGGCGTTTCGCGCTGGTCGCGGGCGTCGGCTTCCTGTTCACATGGGGGCTGATGCACGGTTTCGTCGACCGGCTCGGCTGGCCCTATCTGCCGGCGCAAATCGTCACCACCGGCATCGTGCTGCTGTGGAGTTTCGGTGCCCACAAGCTGTTTACCTTTGGCGAGCGCATCGGCGGTTTCTAGCGCTTTGCGGTGGCGGAAACCTTGTTTTCCGGCTTTTCCTCGGCCTGTCCGGCCTCGGCCTCGCAGGCCTCGTGCAGTTCGGCGATCTCTTCCTCCGGCAGCGTCTCGATGCCGATGAACTTGTTGTGGGCCTTGCTGGTGAGGATCAATTCGTCAAGCTTGGAATGCAGCGCGGCATTGTCGCGATTCTGGGTGTTCTGGATCAGGAACACCATCAGGAAGGTGATGATAGTGGTGCCGGTATTGATCACCAGTTGCCAGGTGTCCGAATAATGAAACACCGGACCGCTTACCGCCCAGATTACCACGATGGCGCAGGCGGCGATGAACACCGCCGGCCGGCCGGCCCAATGCGACACGGTGTTGGCCATGCGGGTGAAGATGGCGTTGAAGCCCATCGGCGCGTTCCTTTCGGCGGCTGCCGGGTAACGCGCGGGGAGGCGATTGGTTGCGCTTCAGGCCTCGCCGGGCGCGAGGCGCGGCCGGGCGACGAAGCACATGCGGGCCTGGTTATGGCCGAAATTCGGATGGCGGCGCTCGCCTTCGAAACCGGCATGATCGAGCAGGGTCAGGAACTCGTCCTCGGCATAGGTCGTGAAGCCGAGCTGCTTGCGCAGCCGGCCGTAATCCGACAGCGCGGTGCGGGCAAGGCCGCCAAGCGCCGCGAGGAGAAAGCCGCCGCGCGCCGCGAAGGCCAGAAGGGCGGCCGCGTCCGCCACGGGCGAGACGTCGGGCGGCACGACATCGGCGACGACGAGCCGGCCGGTCGGCTTCAGCTTGTCATGCGCGGTGGCGAGCAGGGCGGCTGAGGCCGGGCGGTCGAGATATTGCAGCAGCGAGTTGATGACGATCAGGTCGAGGCTGTGCCCGGCGAGATCGGCAACCTCGTCCGGCGACAGCACCGAAACCGTGGCATGGCCGGAAAAGCGGCTCTCAAGCCCGGCGCGCACCGTATCGGCGGCATCGGCGAGGATCAGGCTTCCGCAGGCGGCGGCGACCTCATCGGCGGCGAGCGCCTCGCCGCAGCCGTAATCCATCACCGCCGCATCGGGATCGGGCAGGACGCTGACGATATCGCGCGCCACCTGCCGGCCATGCAGCAGCTTGTGGCGGGCGTTGACATAGAGCGGCGGCGCGCCGTTCCAGTACTCGATCCAGTTCATGGCGGCGGCTCCGGGTGCGGCCGGTGGCGCGTTACGCCGCTGTTTTGGCCTTGGATTCAGCCATCATCGCGACGAAGCGATCGAACAGATAGTGGCTGTCCTGCGGGCCGGGCGAGGCTTCCGGGTGATGCTGCACCGAGAAGGCCGGGCGGTCGGTGAGGCGCAGGCCGCAATTCGAGCCGTCGAACAGCGAGACATGGGTCTCCTCGGCATTGGCCGGCAGGGTGCTGGCATCGACCGCGAAGCCGTGGTTCATCGAGACGATCTCGACCTTGCCGGTCGCCTGTTCCTTGACCGGATGATTGGCGCCGTGATGGCCCTGCTTCATCTTGGTGGTGCTGGCGCCGATGGCGAGGCCGAGCATCTGATGGCCGAGGCAGATGCCGAAGGTCGGGATGCGGGCATCGAGCACGGCGCGGATGGTCGGCAGCGCATAATCGCCGGTCGCGGCCGGATCGCCCGGCCCGTTGGCGAGGAACACGCCGTCGGGCTTCAACGCCATGACCTCTTCGGCGCTGGCGGTCGGCGGCAGCACGGTGACCTTGCAGCCGCGCTCGGTCAGCAGGCGCAGGATGTTGCGCTTGGCGCCGTAATCGAGCGCCACGACATGGAAGCGTGCTTCCGCGTCGCCGGTGCCGAAACCCTTGCCCCATTTCCAGCGCGCTTCGTCCCAATCGTAGCGCCGGTTGCCGGTGACGAGCGGCACCAGATCCTGGCCCACCATCGGCGGCAGGGCGCGGGCCTGGCGCTTGAGGGCGTCGAGATCGAAGCTGCCGTCCGGTGAATGGCAGATGACGGCGTTCGGCATGCCCTGGTCGCGGATCAGCACGGTGAGCGCGCGGGTATCGAGGCCGCTCATGCCGACAATGCCGCGCGCCTTGAGCCAGCTGTCGAGGTCGTGCGTGGCGCGATAATTCGACGGGTTGGTGATGGCGGCATGCACGATGACGCCGCGCACGCCGGTATCGGCCGCCATGTCGACGGTCTCGATATCCTCCTCGTTCACGCCGACATTGCCGATATGCGGGAAGGTGAAGGTGACGATCTGGCCGGCATAGGACGGATCGGTGAGGATTTCCTGATAGCCGGTCATCGAGGTGTTGAAACAGACCTCGCCGGCACTTGCTCCGAGCGCGCCGAGGCCGAAACCCTCGATCACCGTGCCATCGGCCAGCACCAGAACCGCGGTGACCTGTGGTTCGGTCCAGACGTCGTCCGGTTCGTTTGCGGCTTGAAGCTCGGGCGCTGTCATCTTAACTAGCCTCGCGGGAGCGCCCCGCGCGTCGAAATGGACGCCGGGCGCAACGGATTGATCGGATATCGTGCTGCCACGCGGATGTATGCTCGCCTGTCGCGGGCGTCAACCGCCGGCACGCCTTGTGGAGAACGGATGACGATGCGCGAAGAATTCACGACTGCGATGAAGGACGCCATGAAGTCCGGCGACAAGGAGAAGCTCGGCGCCGTCCGCCTGATCCTGTCGGCGCTCAAGGACAAGGATATCGAGAATCGCGGCCTCGGCAAGCCGGCGGCGAGCGATGAGGAAATCCTGGGGATCCTGCAGAAGATGATCAAGCAGCGCCAGGATTCGATCGCGCTCTACACGCAAGGCGCCCGGCCGGAACTCGCCGCCAAGGAGCAGATGGAGATCGACGTCATCGCCGGTTTCCTGCCCGAGCAACTGGGCGAGCACGAGATCGAGGCGGCGGTCCGCGCGGCCATCGCCGAAATCGGTGCGGCCGGCATCAAGGACATGGGCAAGGTCATCGGCGCGCTGAAGGCCAAATTCGCCGGCCGGATGGATTTCGCCAAGGCGAGCGCGCTCATCAAGCAGGTGCTGAACGGCTGAGGGCAGGGTGGGCATGGCGGATGCCCACGCGGGCGGCGCCTCACCAAAGCGGGATCGGCGGATCAAGTGTGCCGATGGCGGCCGAAAGGTTGGCGCCTTCACCTCCGCCGTCATGGGCCGGCTTGACCGGCCCATCCCGATCGGAAAGGCGCGACGGCCTCAAGGCCGGTCGTTTTCAATGGTTGCCGTGGGCTCCAGCGTCATCCAGCCGGACAGTGTTTCGCCGGGCTGGAGCAGCGCAAGCGGCGTCGCCGCCGCCACGACCGGCTCGCTCGGGGCGCCGATGGCATGGGATTGCGGCTCGAAGCACACGAAAGGCGCGCCCGCCGGCGTCCACAGCACCGGATGGCGCAAGGTCGCGCTGGCGCGGATGGTCAGGGCGAGGCCGGGCGCGATCTCCGACAGCACGGCCACGCCGTCCCAATCGAGATAGCTGACGGCGGTTTCCGGCGGCAGGAGCCGGCCGGCGGCATGATCATCCGCCGGCATGACCGGTCCCGTGCCGGTTGCCCGGTAGCGCGGCCCGAAGCGCAACGCGCCACGCGCCGTTGCGGCTAGGCGCGTATGCTCGCTGCGCGGGAACCAGGGATGCAGGCCGATGCCGAAGGGCAGGGCACGCTGGCCAAGATTGCTGACCGCCAGTGAAAACCGCGCCGCGCCGGGCAGGAGCGTCACGTCGAATTCCGCCACATAGGCATAGGGATCGGCGCGGTCGTAAGCATGGCGCAGCAGGACATGGTCGGCACCGTGCTCCACGACCTGCCACGCCGCCTGCCAGCCGAAACCATGCATGGTGCTGCCATCCGTGGCATCGTTGACCGGCAGGGCGAGCCTTTCGCCGCCGTGCAGCAGGCGGGCGCCGAAGGCGCGGTTGGCGAAGGGCACCAATGGCCAGAGCCCGTGCCGGTCGGCGGTCGAATCGGCGCGCGGCGCGTGATCGGCCGGGTAAAGCAGCGCGTGATCGCGGCCTGCGTGGCGCCAGGCGAGGCTTTTCACCAGGCCGCCGGCCTGGGGAAGGATTTCTGCTGTCAGATCATGCGCTTCGAGGCGGATCGGCTGCATGACGCTCCCATGATATCCTGTGGATTACGGGCACAACCTTGTGCGATAGATGCGAGAGCCGGCCGCGAGTCCCGCAACGAATTAGCCTCGCGGCCTCGCCGGACCTATATCTCGCCCATGCGCTATCCGCCTTCCATCCTCGACGAGATTCGGGCTCGGCTGCCGATCTCGACCGTTATCGGCAAGCGGGTCAAGCTGATCAAATCCGGCCGCGAATGGAAGGGGCTGTCGCCGTTCAACAGCGAGAAGACGCCGTCGTTTTTCGTCAATGACGAGAAGTCGCGGTTTTTCGATTTTTCCTCCGGCAAGGATGGCGACATCTTCAACTTCCTGATGGAGGCGGAGGGGCTGTCGTTTCCCGAGGCGGTCGAGCGGCTGGCCGAGGAGGCCGGCGTGACCCTGCCGGTGGCGAGCGCCGAATCGGAGCGCCAGGAAGCGGTTCGTGCCGGGCTGCACGAGGTCATGGACATGGCGGCGGCCTTTTTCGAGGTCAACCTGCACGGCAAGGCCGGCGGCGAGGCGCGACGTTATCTCGCCGGACGCGATCTCGATGCCGACGTGCAGGCGAGCTTCCGCCTCGGCTATGCCGCGCCCGACCGATTCGCGCTGCGCGATCATCTGGCCTCCAAGGGCGTCGCCGCGCGCGACATGATCGAGGCCGGGCTGCTGATCGAGCATGAGGATGTCGCGGTTCCCTATGACCGGTTTCGCGACCGGGTGATGTTCCCGATCACCGACCTGCGCGGCCGGGTGATCGCCTTCGGCGGCCGGGCTCTCAGCAAGGAGGTGCAGGCGAAATACCTGAACTCGCCGGAAACGCCGCTCTTCCACAAGGGCGCCAACCTCTACAACCAGCATCGCGCCCGCAAGGCGGCGCATGACAAGGGTTTCGTGATCGCCGTCGAGGGTTATGTCGACGTGATCGCCATGGTGCGGGCCGGTTTCGCCAACACGGTGGCGCCGCTCGGCACGGCGCTGACGGAAGACCAGTTGCGGCTGATGTGGCGCATGGGCGGCGAGCCGGTGTTGTGCTTCGACGGCGACAAGGCCGGGCAGCGCGCGGCGTTTCGGGCGATCGATGTCGCGCTGCCGGAGATCGGCGCCGGGCGCACGCTGCGCTTCGCCTTTTTGCCCGGTGGGCAGGACCCCGACGACCTGCTGCGCACCGCCGGCGCATCGGCGCTGGCCGCGGTGGTCGCGCAGGTGCAGCCGCTGGTCGAGGTGATCTGGACGCGCGAGCATGACCGCGCGCCCCTCGATACGCCGGAGCATCGCGCCGATTTCGAGCGCCGGCTGCATGGGGTCGTGCGCATGATCGGCGACGAGACCCTGCGCAAGCATTACCGCGCCGCGCTCGACGAACGGCTGGCGGCGCTGTTCAGGGCGCCCGGCCGCGAGGCGCGCCCCCGGCAGACGGCAGGCCGATTCCAGCGCGGCGGGCGCGGTGCGCCGATGACGCCGTCGCTGTCGCTGGCGAGCGCGCCGGTGCAGATCAGCGCCAGCCTGCGCAGCGCGCTGTTCGGCGCGGAAGCGAATTACCCGGCGCGTGAGGTCGCGCTGCTGGTCGGGGCGATCAACCATCCCGATATCCTGCAGCGCCATGCCGAGATGCTGGTCGGCCTGCCGTTTTCGGCCGCGCCACTGGCAAGGCTGGCGCATGTGTTGGTCGATTGCGTGTCGGCGTTGGACCAGCCGGAGCCCGATCGTCTGCGCGAGGCGATTCGCGCGCGCGGCCTCGGCCCGGAACTCGAGCGCATGGACAAGGCATTAAATCACGCCGACTGGTGGGCGCGGCCCGAAGCTGCCCTATTTGACGCAGAGATCGCCTGGATGCAGGCGGCGGACTTGCACCACAAGGTTAGAACGTTACATAAGGAACTCCGGGAGATCGAGGCCGAGTGTGGCCGAGAAGCCTCGGAAAGCTCGCTGCAGCGCCTGAATGCCGTTCGAAATCGGCTGACCGTCCTCGAAGATGGCGGTCTGCCTGTTGAAAAGTTCGGTCCGGGTTCCGATTAAGGAACCAGGGCGACCGTTTGCGCCGATGAACGGTTGACTCGGTGCGCGTGGAAGCATCAAGCCTATGGTTAGGGGACAATTAAGGCCGGCCCGATAGACAGTTAGTATTCAGATTGCTGGCGCGGATGCGAAACTGTTTCGCGGCGCGACCGGCCTTGAATCCGTCGGCAACCCGGCTCGCAATGCCGGCTGCCTGGTCTGCCGTTTTCTGGAGAGCGTCTATGGCGACGAAAACGACCGAAAAAGAAGAAGTCGAAACGAATGACGAGAAGAGCCCGGACAGCTCGCCTCTGGACCTTTCGGATGCCGCCGTCAAGCGGCTGATCAAGCTCGCCAAGAAGCGCGGGCATGTGACCTATGACGAGATCAATGCCGTTCTGCCCTCGGAGGAAGTGTCTTCCGAGCAGATCGAGGACATTCTCGCCATGTTCAACGAAATGGGCATCAACGTCATCGAGGCCGAGGAGGCCGACGAAGGCGAGAGCGCCAAGGAAGAAGGCGGCAGCGACGACGACGAGGGCGATGGCGAGCTTGTCGAGAGCCGCTCCACTGCCGTGGTCAAGACCGAGACCAAGGAGCCGACCGAGCGCACCGACGATCCCGTGCGCATGTATCTGCGCGAGATGGGCTCGGTGGAACTGCTGTCGCGCGAAGGCGAGATCGCCATCGCCAAGCGCATCGAGGCCGGCCGCGAGGCGATGATCGCCGGGCTTTGCGAAAGCCCGCTCTCGTTCCAGGCCATCATCATCTGGCGCGACGAACTGAACGACGCCAAGGTACTGCTGCGCGACATCATCGATCTCGAGGCGACCTATGCCGGTCCGGACGGCAAGGCCGTGCCGAAGGTCGAGGGCGCCGATCCGCTCGACGAGCCGGAAGCCAAGGCCCAGGGCGAAGGCGGCGAGGATGCCGCGGCCCCCGAAGGCGACCTCGACGATGACGAGTTCGAGGGCGGCATTTCGCTCTCCGCCATGGAAGCGGAGCTGAAGCCGCGCGTCGTCGAAACCTTCGATCGCATTGCCGACAATTACAAGAAGCTGCGCCGGCTCCAGGTCGAGAATGTCGAGGGCCGGCTCAAGAACGAGTCGCTGTCACCCTCGCAGGAGCGCCGCTACAAGAAGCTCAAGGAAGAGATCGTCGTCGACGTCAAGTCGTTGTCGCTCAACAACAATCGTATCGAGGCGCTGGTCGAGCAGCTCTACGACATCAACAAGAAGCTGATCGGTCTCGAGGGCCGGCTGATGCGGCTCGCCGAAAGCTATGGCGTCGACCGGCTCGACTTCCTGAAGAACTACCAGGGCGCCGAACTCGATCCGAAATGGAACCTGCGCGTCTCCAAGCTCGGCGCGCGCGGCTGGAAGGATTTCGTCGCTAACGAACTCGAGCGCATCAAGGATTTGCGCGGCGAGATTCATATGCTGGCCAGCGAGACCGGCCTGGAAATCCAGGAATTCCGCAAGATCGTCTCGATGGTGCAGAAGGGCGAGCGAGAAGCGCGCCAGGCCAAGAAGGAGATGGTCGAGGCCAACCTGCGCCTGGTGATCTCGATCGCCAAGAAATACACCAATCGCGGCCTGCAGTTCCTCGACCTGATCCAGGAAGGCAATATCGGCCTGATGAAGGCGGTCGATAAGTTCGAGTACCGGCGCGGCTACAAGTTCTCGACCTACGCCACATGGTGGATCAGGCAGGCGATCACGCGCTCGATCGCCGACCAGGCCCGCACGATCCGCATTCCGGTGCATATGATCGAGACGATCAACAAGATCGTGCGCACCTCGCGCCAGATGCTGCACGAGATCGGCCGCGAGCCGACGCCGGAGGAATTGGCGGAAAAGCTTGCCATGCCGCTGGAAAAGGTGCGGAAGGTGCTGAAAATCGCCAAGGAGCCGATCAGCCTCGAGACGCCGATCGGCGACGAGGAGGATTCGCACCTCGGCGATTTCATCGAGGACAAGAACGCCATCCTGCCGATCGACGCGGCGATCCAGGCCAATCTGCGCGAGACGACGACGCGGGTTCTGGCCTCGCTCACGCCGCGCGAGGAGCGCGTGCTGCGCATGCGTTTCGGCATCGGCATGAACACCGACCACACGCTGGAAGAGGTCGGGCAGCAGTTCTCGGTGACGCGCGAGCGCATCCGGCAGATCGAGGCCAAGGCGCTCAGGAAGCTCAAGCACCCGAGCCGGTCGCGCAAGCTCAGGAGCTTCCTGGACAATTGAGGGGAGACCGCAGGCTTCCGGGCCTGCGGCGCTTCGGGGGGCAAGATGTCGTTTTTCAAGAAACTCTTCGGTAAATCAGAAGCTTCCGGTGACGAGGCGCCGGCCGGGCCGGCGGGTTCGCTGGAGCATAAGGGCTTCACGATCCTGGCCGAGCCGTTCAAGGCGGAAGGCCAGTTCCAGCTGTGCGGCCGGATCGAGAAGGAGATCGGCGGCGCGGTGCGGGACCACAAATTCATCCGCGCCGACCGCTTTTCGTCGCTCGAGGATGCGGTGCGCTTCACGCTGACCAAGGGCCAGCAGATCGTCGACGAGCAGGGCGACCGCCTGTTCGATTGAGATGCGGTTGGGCGGGTGCAGGGGCGTGATTCGCTGCGGAGGCAGCGGATTCCGAACTGTTTCCCTTGGTTTTCGGGCGTTTTCTTGCGGAGAATCGGCGGCGTTTCCACGGAAGTGCGCTGATGCTGCGGATTGCCGCCTTCTCCCCGTCATGGCAGACTCGCAGCCCCGCGTCTCTCGCCCGAGGAACCTCCGCATGCCCTTCCGTATGTTCGCCGCCGTCGCGGTTTCCCTTCTGCTGAGCCTGCCGGCGCAGGCCGCGCAATGCGGCGGCGATTTCGGAACCTTCATCGCATCGATGTCGCGCGAGGCGGCGGCGAACGGCATATCGCAGGGCGTGATCCGGGCGGCCTTTGCCGGGGTGACGCAGGACCCGGCGGTGATCGCCTTCGACCATCGCCAGCGCGGCACTTTCCGCAAGAGCTTCGAATCCTATGCCGCGAGCCGGGTGAGCGCGAGCCGCATCAAGCGCGGCAAGCAGATGCTGGTGCGCTACGCTGATCTGCTGGCGCGTATCGAGAAGCGCACCGGAGTGCCGCGCGAGGTGATCGTGGCGATCTGGGGCCTCGAAACCGATTTCGGCGTCGGCGACATGGGCAAGCGCCCGGTGATCCGCACGCTGGCGACGCTGGCGCATGATTGCCGGCGCACCGAGCTGTTCCAGCGCGAATTGCTGGCGGCGTTGCAGATCGTGCAGCGCGGCGACCTGTCGCTCAAGGACATGGTCGGCGCCTTTGCCGGCGAGATCGGCCAGACGCAGTTCCTGCCGTCGTCCTACATCAAATACGGCGTGGATTTCGACGGCAACGGCCATGTCGATTTGCGCCATAGCCCGGCCGACGTGCTGGCCTCGACCGCCAACCTGCTCAAGACCAACGGCTGGCAGCGCGGCGCGCCTTATGGCGAGGGCACGGCGAATTTCGAGGTGATGCGCGAGTGGAACCGGGCGACGATCTACCGCAAGACCATCGTGTTTTTTGCAGGAAAACTGGCACATTAAGCGAGCTGGTGCGTTCGTTGGGGACGGGATGCTCGAAAATGACGCCTTCGACGCCTGTTCAAAAGCGTCACGTTTCGATGGCGCTGTGCAAGAAACGGAGAGCACGATGAGACTTTTTGCGACCGTCGCCGCCGCCGCTGGCATTTTGGGGTTGGCAAGCGCTGCCCAGGCCTTGCCGATGGCACCGACTGAAGCCCCCTCCGCCATCACCACCGTCGCCGGCGGCTGCGGCCCCGGCTGGCACCCGACCCGGTGGGGGCGCTGCGTGCCGAACCGCCGCATGTATCGGCGTGCACCGCCGCCGCGCGCGTGGCATGGGCACCGCCATCACCGGCATTGGAACCGCCACCACCGTCATCACCGCCGCTGAGCCATCCAGTGTTCAGCGCCATCAAGTCCGGGCGTTTTTCGCCCGGACTTTTTAATGGGCGTCTCGCGCTGGATTGTCGCCCTTCAGGCGCGGCGGCACGTGCTGATTGTCCTCGGCGCGATCGCGGTAGAGCGCGGCGCGCGCCAGCAGCATCAAGGTGACGGGCGTCGTGACCAGCACGAAGGCGGTGATGAGGATTTCGTGCAGGGCGAGGCGCGAACCCAGCACCGAGAAATGGATGATCGAGGCGATCAGGATGGCGCCGGCGCCCCAGGTCGTGCCCAGCGTCGGCGCATGCACGCGCTCGTAGAACGTCTTCAGGCGCAGCATGCCGAGGGCGCCGAGGAAGGTCAGCCCGGCGCCGAGCAGCAGGAAGCCCGCAACGATGAGCGCGACCCAGACCGGCAGCCCGGCCGCGCCGCTCATTCGATGACCTCGCCGCGCATGAGGAATTTGGCGAGCGCCGCCGTCGAGACGAAGCCGAGCAGGGCGATGACGAGAGCGGCCTCGAAATAGATCGCGGTACCGCTGCGCATGCCGAAGGTCAGCACCAGCAGCATGCCGGCGACATAGAAGGCGTCATAGGCGAGCACGCGGTCCTGGGCGCGCGGCCCGCGCACCATGCGCAGGATGCAGCACACCATCGCCGCGATGAGCAGGATCTGCGACAGGCCGATGGCGAAGGCGAGAATGACGCCGCTCATTCGAAGATCTCCTGTAGCAAGGCTTCGTAGAGTTTGATCTGGTCGACCCAGAGTTGCTCGTCGACGATGTCGAGCACATGGATCAGCAACTGGCCGTTGTCGGAGCGGTGCTCGATCCATGCGGTGCCGGGCGTGCTGGTGATGATGCAGGCGAGCACGGCGAGCGCGGTCTGGTCGCGCAGGGCGAGCGGGATGGCGACGAAGCCCGGCTTTCCCTGCCGGCGTCCGCCGCGCAGGATGATGCCGGCGACGGCGATGTTCGAGCGCAGGATGTCGAGCATGACGAGCCAGACGAGGCGGGGGATCTTGTCCCAGCGCCGCAGCCGGGGCTTGGACGGCTGCAACGCGGTCATCGCGTGCGAGGCGAAGAGCGCGACGATGGCGCCGAGCACGACGTGGCCGAGCGAAAACCCGTTGAGCAGCAGCCACATCAGCAGCAGCGCGGCTGTCAGCAGCGGATAGGGCAGCAGGCGCGTCATCAGCGGCGTCATGGCGCGGCCCCCGGCAGCGTCGACAGCACCTCATGCGCATAATCGGCCGGGGTGTGCAGGGCGCGCGCCGCCTCGCTCATATAGCCCATCACCGCGCCGCCCTCGACGGTCAGCGCCAGGCACAGCAGCAGCAGGAAGATCACCGGCGCGATCTCGATGACGAGCACGCGCGGCACGGTGCCTTCGATCGGCACCCAGAACGAGCGCACGCCGGCGCGCATCATGGCGATCAGCGTCGACAGGCCGGCGAGCAGCAGCAGCGCGATCAGCGCCCAGGTCAGGCTGGAAATGCCGCCGCCGGGCAAGCTGCCGCGCTCGATCATCGCGGCGAGCAGCGTGAACTTGGCGAGGAAGCCCGACAAGGGCGGCAGGCCGGCAAGCAGCAGGGCGCAGGTGACGAAACAGGCGCCGAGAATGGCGAGCGTTGCGGGAATCGCGGCGCCGATATCGGCCTGCGGCTCGTCCTCGTCGAGATCGTCGCCATAGGCTTCCATGGTCACGGCGAGCACGTCGGCGGCCGGGTCCTGCGCGCGCTCGACCAGTTCGATGAGCAGGAAGAAGGCGCCGATGGCGAGCGTCGAGTTGACCATGTAGTAGAGCGCGCCCGCCGTCACGCCCGGATCGGCGAGGCCGATGGCTGCGAGCAGCGTGCCGGACGAGACCAGGATGCTGAAGCCCGCGACCTGGCCCATGGCCTGCGAGGCGAGCACGCCGATGGCGCCGAAGGCGATGGTGGCGATGCCGCCGGCGATGAGCCAGGAATCGCCGAGGCCGGCGACGCCGCCGGCCTCCGGCCCGAACAGCAGCATCGACAGGCGCAGGATGATATAAAAGCCGACCTTGGTCAGGATGACGAACATCGCGGCGACAGGCGCGCTGGCGGCGGTATAGGCCGGCGGCAGCCAGAAGCTGAGCGGCCACATGCCGGCCTTGACCAGGAAGGCGATGCCGAGCGTGGCGCCGCCGGCGGCGAGCAGGGTGCGCTGCGGACCGGTCACCTCGGGGATGCGCTGCGCCAGATCGGCCATGTTGAGCGTGCCGGTGACGCCGTAGATCAGGCTGACGCCGATCAGGAACAGCGAGGCTCCCGCCAGGTTGATGACGATGTAATGCAGGCCGGCCCTGACCCGGAACGGCCCGGAGCCGTGCAGCACCAGCCCGTAGGATGCCGCCAGCAGCACCTCGAAGAACACGAACAGGTTGAACAGGTCGCCGGTCAGGAAGGCGCCGTCGAGCCCCATCAGCAGCAACTGGAACAGGGTGTGGTAATGCGGCCCGGCCCGGCTCCAGCGCGCCAGCCCGAACACCAGCGCGGCGAGCGCGAGGGCGGCGGTCAGCACCAGCATCAAGGCGGAGAGCCGGTCGAGCACCAGCACGATGCCGGAGGGTGCCGGCCAGTTGCCGAGCTGGTAGACGCTGGTCACGGCGCCGGCGCCGGGTGCTGCGGCCCGGCCCATCAGGATGAGCGCGACGCCGGCCAGAAGCAGCGTCGCGGCCAGGTTGATCATCGCCTTCAGCGCATGCCGGCGCTCGTCGAACAGCAGCAGCAGCGCGCCGGTGACCAGCGGCAGCAGCACGGGCAGGATGGTCAGGTGGTCGGACAGGTGCATCAGCGGCTCTTGCATCAACGGCTCTCCCTGCCATCGACGTGATCGCTCCCGGTCAGGCCGCGCGAGACGAGCAGCACGACGAGGAACAGCGCCGTGGTGGCGAAGCCGATGACGATCGCGGTCAGGACGAGCGCCTGCGGGATCGGGTCGGCATAGGCTGTCGGGTCGATCGCCTCCGTCGTGCTCAGCACGGGCGGCGCGTTGACGCGCAACTGGCCCATGGAGAAGATGAACAGGTTGACGCCGTAGGAGATCAGCGACAGGCCGATGATGACCTGATAGGTGCGCGGGCGCAGCAGCAGCCACACGCCCGAGCCGATGAACACGCCGATGCCGATGGCGAGGATCAGTTGCATCAGGCGCGCTCCGCCTGTTCGGCCGCGATGCGCGAGGCGCGCAACTTGCGGATCGACTGGTGGGCAAGCGCGATCAGCATCAGCACGGTAGCGCCGACCACGAGCACGAACACGCCGAGATCGAACAGCGCGGCGCTCGCCGCCGGCACCTTGCCGATCAGCGGCAGGGCGAGATAGCGCGCATGCGAGGTCAGGAACGGGTAGCCGAACAGCCACGAGCCGGCGCCGACCGCGACCGCGATCAGCAGGCCGAGGCCGATCCAGTTGACCGGCAGCACGCTCAGCCGGTCCTCGACCCAGCGCGTGCCGGCCGCCATGTATTGCAGGATGAAGGCGGCCGCCATGGCGATGCCGGCCGCGAAGCCGCCGCCGGGCTGGTCATGGCCGCGCAGGAACAGGAAGACGGCGAATACGATGATGACCGGAAAGAGCCATTGCATGATGACCGAGGGCACGGCCAGGTAGTCGCTGACGGTGTCGCCGGGGCTGCGATCCTCCTGCTCGTCGTCGAACCGGTGCTGGATGCGCTGCTGCTCGGGCGATTCGACGGTGTCGGGCGCCGGCCGGAAGCGGCGCAGCAGCGCGAACACGGTCAGCGCGACGATGGCGAGCACGGTGATCTCGCCGAGCGTGTCGAAGCCGCGGAAATCGACCAGGATGACGTTGACGATGTTGCGGCCGCCGCCTTGCGAATAGGCTTTCTCGACGAAGAAATCGGAGATGGTCTCGGGGCGCGCGCCGGTCATCACGGCATAGGAGAGCACGGTCATGCCGGCGCCGGCGGCGAGCGCCATGGCGAGGTCGCGGACGCGGCGCAGCCGCGCGCCGGGCGTGACCGGCTCCGGCACGGCGCTGTCGAAGCGCTTCGGCAGCCAGCGCAGGCCGAGCAGGATCAGCACCGTGGTCACGACCTCGACCAGCAGTTGCGTGACCGCGAGATCGGGCGCCGACAGCCACAGGAAGCTCAGGCAGGTGACGAGGCCGGCGCCGCCGAGCAGGATCAGCGCGGCGAGCCGGTGGAACTTGGCCTGGTAGGCGGCGCCGATGGCGCACACGATGCCGATGAGCCAGAGCCCGGCGAAGATGACGTCGCCTTGCAGCGCGATGCGGCCCTCGAGGCGAAAGCCGGCCTGCCAGAGCGGCCAGGCGGCCGCCAGGAAGGCGACAGTGACCAGCAGGCGAAGCTGCGGTTGCAGCCGGCGCGTGCCGAGATAGGCTTCCAGCGTGCGCGCCCAGCGCCAGGACAGCGTCACCATCAGTTGGTCGAAGATGCGCTGGCCGTTGATGCGGCGGAAGAACGGCGCGCCTTCCGGGCAATGCGCGAGATAGCGCCTGAGCAGCAGGTAGAGCACGGTGCCGGCGACGAGCGCGACGAAGCTCATCAGCAGCGGCAGGGTGAAGCCATGCCACACGGCGAGGCTGTATTGCGGCGTGCGCGCGCCGAGCACCGAGACGACGCCGGCATGCAGGAACGGCCCGACGGTGAGGCCCGGCACCACGCCGACGACGAGGCAGATCAGCACCAGGAGCTGGATCGGGAAGCGCATCAGGAAGGGCGGTTCATGCGGCACGCGCTCGAGCCCTTCCGGCTCCGGCCCGAAGAATACGCCGTGGATGAAGCGGATCGAATAGGTCACGGCGAAGGCGCTCGCCAGCACGGCGACATAGGGGGCGGCGGTATCGAGAACGGAAACCTTATGGGTCTCGATCGCCTCGGCGAAGAACATCTCCTTCGACAGGAAGCCGTTGAGCAGCGGCACGCCCGCCATGGCGGCGCTTGCCACCATGGCGAGCGTCGCGGTGATCGGCATGTGGCGGAACAGCCCGTTGAGGCGGCGGATATCGCGCGTGCCGGCCTCGTGATCGATGATGCCGGCGGCCATGAACAGCGACGCCTTGAAGGTCGCATGGTTCATCATGTGGAAGATCGCGGCGGTGGCGCCGAGCGGGCTGCCGAGGCTGAGCAGCATGGTGATCAGGCCGAGATGGCTGA
>CALKHP010000008.1 GCA_937988775.1 uncultured Alphaproteobacteria bacterium | reverse complement strand
GGGGGGGGGGGGGGGGGGGGGGGGGGGGGGGGCGCTGCGCGTTTCTTAGCGCCCAGCGTCAATCACCCGCGCTCACACGAGGTGCTGGCCGCCATTGGCTGTCAGCGTCGAGCCGGTGACGAAACCGGCCTCGTCCGAGGCCAGGAACACCACGCAGCGGGCGATTTCTTCGGGCTGGCCGAGGCGGCGCACCGGGATGTGCGGAATGATGTTCTTGTCGAGCACATCCTTCGGCACCGCCATGACCATTTCGGTGGCGATATAGCCCGGGCAGATCGCGTTGACGGTAATGCCTTTGGCGGCACCCTCCTGGGCGAGCGCCTTGGTGAAACCGAGGTCGCCGGCCTTGGCGGCCGAATAGTTCGCCTGACCCATCTGGCCTTTCTGGCCGTTGATCGAGGAGATGTTGATGACGCGCCCGAAGCCGCGCTCGCGCATGCCTTCCCAGACCGGGCGCGTCATGTTGAACAGCGAATTGAGGTTGGTGTTGACCACCGCGCCCCATTGCTCGACCGTCATGCGGTGGAACATGGCGTCGCGCGTGATGCCGGCATTGTTGACCAGCACCTCGACCGGGCCCTGATCCTTCTCCACCTGGGCGATGCCGGCGGCGCAGGCCTCATAGGAACTGACGTCCCATTTATAGACGGCGATGCCGGTTTCGGCCTTGAATTTGGCGGCGGCCTCGTCATTGCCGGCGTAATTTGCCGCGACCTTATAGCCGGTGGCCTTGAGCGCCTTCGAAATTGCGGCGCCGATACCGCGTGTGCCTCCCGTGACGAGTGCGGTGCGTGACATGAATCGATCCCCCTGGTGAATGAGTTCCCCGACCACCGGCGACCGCCTCTTCCGGGCTTTGGGACCGGCTACTGCATGTTGAGGTCGAGATCGGGCCGGTAGTCGACCTCGACATCCTTGACGATGGCCTGGCCGCAGATGACGCGGCCAAGCTTGTCGTCGAAGGTCAGTGTGGGGTTGCCATAGAGCGCCCAGCCCCGGGAGAGCGCCTCGCTCACCCGATGGCAGAACGCGGCGTCGTCCGGCCCGGTCAGGTAGCGGTAGAGGGTCGTGGGGCGCGCCATGGCCGGCTTCCTAGCGCTCCACGGTCATGGCGACGCCCATGCCGCCGCCGATGCACAAGGTGGCGAGCCCCTTCTTGAGGTTGCGGCGCTGCATCTCATGCAGCAGCGTCACGAAGACGCGGGCGCCCGACGCGCCGATCGGGTGGCCGATGGCGATGGCGCCGCCATTGACATTTACGATCGCCGGATCCCAGCCCATGTCCTTGTTGACGGCGAGCGCCTGCGCCGCGAAAGCCTCGTTCGCCTCGACCAGATCGAGGTCCTTGACCTTCCAGCCGGCCTTTTCGAGGGCTTTTCGCGAGGCCGGGATCGGCCCGGTGCCCATGATGGCCGGGTCGACGCCGGCGGTCGCCCACGAGACGATACGGGCGAGCGGCGTCAGGCCGCGCTTGGCGGCTTCCGCCGCCGTCATCAGCACGAGCGCCGCGGCGCCGTCATTGATGCCCGAGGCGTTGCCGGCGGTCACGGTGCCGTCCTTGCTGAAGGCGGGCTTGAGCTTGGCGAGAGCCTCGACCGTGGTGCCGGCGCGGATATACTCGTCCTGGTCGACGATGATGTCGCCCTTGCGCGAGGACAGCGTGACGGGCGTGATCTCGTCCTTGAAGCGGCCGGCCTTCTGGGCCGCCTCGGCCTTGTTCTGCGAGGCGGCGGCGAAAGCATCCTGCTCGTCGCGGCTGAGCTGCCATTTCGTGGCGATGTTCTCGGCGGTGATGCCCATATGGTAGCCGTGGAAAGCGTCGATCAGGCCGTCCTTCAGCATGGTGTCGACGAATTTCAGGTCGCCCATCTTGGTGCCGGAGCGCAGATGCGCGGCGTGCTGGGCCTGCGACATCGATTCCTGGCCGCCGGCCACGATGATGGCGGCATCGCCATTGGCGATCTGCTGCAGGCCGAGCGCCACGGCGCGCAGGCCCGAGCCGCAGAGTTGGTTCACGCCCCAGGCGGTGGTCTCCTGGGGCAGGCCGGCCTTCATCGCCGCCTGGCGCGCCGGGTTCTGGCCGTGGCCGGCCGCGAGCACCTGGCCGAGGATGACCTCGTCGACATCGCCGGCCTCGACCTTGGCGCGCGCCAACGCCGCCTTGATCGCCACGGCGCCGAGTTCCTGGGCGGGCGTGCTGGCGAAAGCGCCGTTGAAGGAGCCGACGGCGGTGCGTGCCGCGCCGACGACGACGATATCGGTATTGCTCATATTCGTTCTCCGGTTGAGGCCCGCCCGCGCCATTGCCCCGTGACGCGTGCCGAGCCGAACGATGACTTGACGATGACTTGGAGGCCACTTCATCAGGCCGGGCGCGCGCCCGTCAAGCATGCAAATCGGCTGACGCCGCCGGGGTCGCTAAAATTCTCATTCCAGTTGCGGCGCAAAAGCCATATCGTGCCGGCCATGCGTTGCGGGGGGCGATAACCGGCGCGAGCCGGCAGGGGGTTAAATGGCCGAAAAGAAAGAACCGACAGTTATCAAGAAATACGCCAACCGGCGTCTCTACCACACCGGCACCAGTACCTATGTGACGCTCGAGGACCTCGCCGTGATGGTGAAGCAGGGCGAGGATTTCCTGGTGACCGACGCCAAGAGCGGCGAGGACATCACCCGCTCGGTGCTGACGCAGATCATTTTCGAGCAGGAAGGCAAGGAGGGCCAGAGCCTGCTGCCGATCACGTTCCTGCGACAATTGATCCGCTATTACGGCGACAGCATGCAAAGCCTGGTGCCGAGCTATCTCGAATTCTCGCTGGAGCGCTTCACGGGCGACCAGCAGAAGATGCGCGAGATGATGGCGAAGACCTTCGGCCCCGCCGCGCTGGAAGCGATGGGCGAGCAGGTGCGCACCAACATGACGATGTTCCAGAAGGCGCTCGGCGTGTTCACGCCGTTCAAATATCCGCAGGCGGGCGCCGCCCAGCCCACGGGCGCGGCCCAGCCCGCCGCTGCGGCCAAGGACGATGTCGATGCGTTGAAGAAGGAACTCGACCAGTTGCGCTCGCGGCTCGATCGCATCAGCAAGAGTTGAGGCGGCGCGGGCGTTCGGCGTCGTCCGGCAGGTCGGTTGCCGGCATGCCGATATATTCGCCCTGCAGGTAATCGACGCCCCAGCCGCGCAGCATGCGCGCGGTCTCGCCGTCGCGAACCCATTCGGCCACGACCTTCATGGCGCGATGGCGCGCGAGGTCGATCAGCGTGCGGACGAAGAAGCGATCGTCGGGCGAGCGGGCGAGGTTCTGCACGAAGGCGCCGTCGATCTTGACGACATCGGCGCTGAGATCGCGCAGGATGCGGAACGAGGTGTGCCCGGCGCCGAAATCGTCGATGGCGACGGTGATGCCGAGCGCCTTGAGATGCGCCACCGTGCGGGCCGCGACCGCGAGATCGACGATCGCCGCCGTTTCGGTGATCTCGATGGTCAGGCGGTCGACAAGGCCCGGCTGCGCGCCGGCCGCCGCCTCGATGCGGCCGAGCCAGGCGGGATCGACGAGCGAGGGCGCCGAGACGTTCAGCGCCAGCCGCGCGCCGGCACGGCTGTGCAGGGCGGCAAGCCCGAGTTCGAGCACGCGCTGGTCGAGCAGCGGCAGCAGGCCGAGTCGTTCGGCCGTCGGCACGACGGCGGCGGCACCAAGGAGCCGGCCATTGCCGAGCCGGATGCGGGCGAGCCCCTCGTGAAGCGCCACGGTTTCGCCGGCCGCCTCGGCGATGGGCTGGTAAACCAGCACGAGGCGATCGTCGTTCAGCGCCGCCAGGATGTCGTCGTCGCCGATCGGGCTGGCGCCGCCGGAGGGCTCCGCCGGGGGTCTCGAAGAAGGCGACGCCCGCCGGTCCGGAGCGCGGCTGTCGAGCAACTCGTCGAGGCGGCGCACGAGATGGCCGCCATCGCGCAGGCTGGCGTCGATCGGCTGCACGACGACGCGCACCGCGATCTCGACCGGGCCATCCGGCGTGGCGACCGGCGTGGCCGAGACGGCGCGCGTGAAGCGGGCGGCAAGCGTTGCGAGCGCCGCCGGGTCGCAGGGCGACAGCAGCATCATGAAGCGGTCGCCGCCGATGCGGGCAACAGCGTCGGCACGCCTGAGGGCGGCCGCCAGCCGCCGCGCCATGGCGCCGATGACGAAGGTGCCGGTCTCGAAACCGTGCTCGCGGTTGATGCGGGCGAGATCATGCAGGGCGATTGCCGCCGCGACGCTGTGGCTATATCGGCCGGCGCCGGCGCCAGTAATCAGCCGGTCGGCGCGCGTGACGAAGGCGTGCAGGGTCAACTGGCCGGTGAGCGGATCGAGGTCGCGTTGCGTCGCTTCGCGCTCCGACGGCGCGTTGATGCGCCGCACCACGCCATGGGCCGCGGCCGGCCGGCCATCGGCGCCGGCGAACCAGC
Source organism: uncultured Alphaproteobacteria bacterium (assembly GCA_937988775.1). Classification (GTDB taxonomy): domain Bacteria; phylum Pseudomonadota; class Alphaproteobacteria; order Rhizobiales; family Beijerinckiaceae; genus CALKHP01. The sequence goes on along the minus strand of CALKHP010000008.1, from coordinate 7,076 downwards.
GCCCGGTATCCTCGAGCCAGAGCAGCGTATCGTCGGCGGTGCGCAGCGCGTAGCGCAGGGCATAGGCGACGCCCATGCCGTCATCGATCTGGCGCGAACCGAGAATATGGGCGGCCCGCCCCGCGCCGGAACGCGGAGAAATGCCGCGATCATAGCAGGCGCCGCTGGCCAGGGCGCATGGATCGACGCGGTGCAGCAGGCGCGTGACACCGGATGTCCAGGTCAGATCGTCGCTTGGCACGGCCCAGTCATAGACGGCTTCGCCGATCGATGAGAGCACCGTCGCCGGGTCGAGCGGCGGGACCGGATCGGGTGCGGGTCTCATATCCATGTTTCGAGCCCGCTGGCCGCGACAGGAGTGCCCCGGTCACAGCATTCGAGGGATAACCGCCAAAATATATGGAAGGATGGTTAACCCAACGTTACGCTGTGGCACAGGGCTTGCTGCAGGGCCGGCAAGGCGCGCTTCGGTGCCGCAGGAGACGGGCGCATCATGTCAGAACGGGACAATCCGGCACAAGGCGCGGCCAAGGGCGCGGTGCTGGGCACGGCGCTGGTCGCGGTTGCGGACGGGCCGGCCCGCAAGCCGCATCCGCGCCGGCCGCCCGGCGCCGATCCGCGCTTCCTCGCGCAACTGATCGCGCTCGGCCATGACCTGCCGAGCCAGCGCACGCGCCGCCGGGCGGCGCCTGATGTGGCGGTGGAGGCCTATCGCGCCGCTGCGGCGCTGGCGCCGCAGCCGTGCGAGGAGCCGCTGCGCTCCGCCTGAACGGGGCAGGCAAAGAAAAAGGCCCCGCGAGGGGCCTTGATGTCATCCGCGACGGCGCCCGCGTTCAGGCGTCGGTCTTGATGTTCAGCACCTGGCGGCCGCGATACATGCCGGTCTTGAGATCGACATGGTGCGGGCGGCGCAACTCGCCGGAATCCTTGTCCTCGGCGTAGGTCGGAGCCTTGAGCGCGTCGGCGGAGCGGCGCATGCCGCGGCGGGACGGCGAGGTTTTACGCTTTGGAACGGCCATGACATGTCTCCGGTTTCGCTGGGCGCGCCATGGTGCCGGCCATGCCGACGCGCGCACCCTGCGGCAAATTCGATGAAGGCGGGTCTATAGTCGGTTCGCCCGAGAAAATCCAGCACCCGGCACAACAATTATTTCGGGGCTTGTATCAGCGCGCGTCACGGCAGGCAATCGAGCCACGGCTTCATGCCGCGCGCGATCACCGCGACGCGGGAGGCGCGCAGGCGCTGGCCGCGTTTCGGCCGCGCCGTGTCGCGCACGATCGGGTTGGGCAGCGCCGCGGCGAGCAACGCCGCCTGATGCGCGGTGAGGCGTGAGGCCGGCCGGTGGAAGTAGATTTGCGCCGCCGCCTCGATGCCGAAGATGCCGTCGCCCCATTCGGCGATGTTGAGATAGGTGGTGAGCAATTGCTGTTTCGTCCACACGAAATCCAGCATCAGCGCGAGCGGGATCTCGAGCCCCTTGCGGATGTAGGAGCGGCCCGGCCACAGGAACAGGTTCTTGGCGGTCTGCATGGCGATGGTCGAGGCGCCGCGCCGCGGGCCGTCCTCATCGTCGGAATCGGCGATCACCAGGCGCAGCGCGTCCCAGTCGACGCCGTGATGGCGGCAGAAGCGCGCATCCTCCGAGCCGATCACCGAGGCCGCCACCACCGGCGCGATCTGCCCATAGGGCACGAAGCGCCGGTCGACCGGCTGCATGGTCGCCCAGCGCGCCAGCATCAAGGTGGAAACCGGCGGCACGACACTGTAGAGCGCGGTCAGCCCGAGCGGCAGCAACGCGATGAGGATCGCCAGCAGAACCGCTTTCCGATACCAGGATAACAGGCGTGAGCGCTTTCGCGACGGCATGCGGCTTGGGTCTCGTTGGTGCGTGACAGACGCTTGACCGGCCATCGCCGGAATGCAACCCCGTATCGCGATTCAACAGCGGCGAGGCAAGGATGACGTCGTTTCCGCAGGCCCTCGGCCTGGCACAGCAGCAGGTGGAAGAGTTCCTGAGCGCGCATTTCGCGGCGCTCGCGGCCACGGGTGTGTCCTCGCCGCGCCTGGTCGAGGCGATGAGCTATGCGGTGCTGAACGGCGGCAAGCGGCTCCGGCCCCTGCTGGTGTTCGCAGGCGCCGGCCTGTTCGGCGTGCCGGAGGCGGCGGCGTTGCGCGTCGCGGCGGCGCTCGAATGCGTGCATTGCTATTCGCTGGTGCATGACGACCTGCCGGCGATGGATGATGACGACCTGCGCCGTGGCAAGCCGACGACGCATCGCGCTTTCGACGAGGCGACGGCGATCCTGGCCGGCGACGGCCTGCTGAGCGAAGCCTTCGCCATCCTGGCCGATCCGGCGACGAGCCCGGCGCCGGCGCACCGCATCGCGCTGGTCGCGGCGCTGGCGCGGGCCTCCGGCGCCAGCGGCATGGTCGGCGGGCAGATGCTCGACCTCGCCGCCGAGGGCCGCTTCGCCGCCGGGAGCACGGCTCTGTCGGAGGCTGAAATCCGGCATTTGCAGGGGCTGAAAACCGGTGCGCTGATCGGCTTCGCCTGTCAGGCCGGCTGCCTGCTGGCGCCTGCCAGCACGCCGGCCGAGCGTGAGGCGCTGGCCAGCTTCGGCGCCGGCTTCGGCCTCGCCTTCCAGCTCAAGGACGACCTGCTCGATGTCGAGGGCGACACGGCGCTGGTCGGCAAGGCGCTGCGCAAGGACGAGGCGGCCGGCAAGGCGACGCTGGTCGGCGTGCTCGGCGTCGCGCCGGCGCGCGCGGCGCTGGCGCGCGTCACCGCCGAGGCCGGCGAAGCGCTTGGCGTGTTCGGCGGCCGGGCGGAGCTGTTGCGGGAGTTGCTGGCTTATAATGCGACGCGCGACGCGTAGGGATCATTGCCTGGCATAGTTCGAGCGCCTCACCGATCGGGATCGGCCGGTCAAGCCGGCCGATGACGGCTGATATGTTTGCGCGCGCCACCTCGCCGTCATGGGCCGGTTCATCCGGCCCATCTCGTCTTGAAAACCGCTATGGCAGAAGGCTTGGCCGGCGACACAGTCGCTAAGCATGTCGAAGGATGGCTTCCACTGGGCTCGCGCAGCCTTAGCCGCGCGGCGTGTAGCGCTTGTCGATGTAATCGGCGACGAGTTGCTTGAACTCGGCCGCGATCGCCGGGCCGCGCAGGGTGAGGGCCTTCTTGCCGTCGATGAACACCGGCGCCGCCGGGGTCTCGCCGGTGCCGGGCAGGGAGATGCCGATATCGGCGTGTTTCGATTCGCCCGGCCCGTTGACGATGCAGCCCATCACCGCGACGTTGAGCGCCTCGACGCCGGGATAGCGCGTCTTCCAGTCCGGCATCGAGCTCGTGATCCAGCCCTGGATGTCCTGCGCCAGTTGCTGGAACACCGTCGAGGTGGTGCGCCCGCATCCCGGGCAGGCGGCGACGAGCGGCACGAAGGTGCGGAAGCCCATGGTCTGGAGCAGTTCCTGCGCCGCCCTGACCTCGAGCGTGCGGTCGCCGCCGGGCTCGGGGGTCAGCGAATAGCGGATCGTGTCGCCGATACCGTCCTGCAGCAGGATGCCCATGGCGGCGGAGGAGGCGACGATGCCCTTCGAGCCCATGCCGGCTTCGGTCAGGCCGAGATGCAGCGCGTAATGCGAGCGCTCGGCGACCGAGCGATAGACGGCGATCAGGTCCTGCACCGCCGAGACCTTGGCCGAGATGATGATGCGGTTGGCGCCAAGCCCGATCTCCTCGGCGCGCGCCGCCGAGAGCAGCGCCGACTGCACCATGGCCTCGCGCGTGATGGCGCGCACGTCGAGCGGATCGGGGCGCTTGGCATTCTCGTCCATCAGATGGGTCAGCAACTCCTGGTCGAGCGAGCCCCAGTTGGCGCCGATGCGCACCGGCTTGCCGAAGCGCAGCGCCATGTCGATGATGGCGCCGAATTGCAGGTCGCGCTTGGCGCGGAAGCCGACATTGCCCGGATTGATGCGGTATTTGGCGAGCGCCTCGGCGCAGGCCGGATGATCGGCGAGCAGCTTGTGGCCGATATAGTGGAAATCGCCGATCAGCGGCACGCTGTGGCCCATCTGCGCGAGCCGGTCGCGGATATGCGGCACGGCGGCGGCCGCTTCATCCCGGTCGACGGTGATGCGCACCAGTTCCGAGCCGGCGCGGGCGAGCGCCGCCACCTGGCGCGCCGTGCCCTCGATATCGGCGGTGTCGGTATTGGTCATCGACTGCACGATGATCGGCCCGCCGCCGCCGACGAGCACGCCGCCGACATTGACGGGCTCCGACATGCGGCGCGGGCTCGGCGCGGCGGTCGCGGCGGAAATGCGGCTGGTCATGTTCATCGGCTGGGCCGTCGGTTGATCATGGAATAGGCGTCACGCGGTCTGGGGCACATAGCGGCAACTCGAGCAGCGCCCCTTGATTTCGAGCATGTTGGCATGGGCCTCGAAGCCGCGCTTGCGGGCGATGAGCGCCAGCGCGGCGCCGACCGTCTGCGAACTCTCCTCAATCACGCGCTGGCAATTTTCGCAAACGAAGAAAATCACGGTTTCGTCCGGACCATGCTGATGCGGGCAGGCGACAAAGGCGTTACGGCTCTCGATGCGGTGCACCAGTCCCTGCTCGCGCAGGAAATCGAGCGCGCGGTAGATTGCGACCGGGGCCGGGCGCTTGTCGCTGGCGCCGACCATCTCGATCAGGTCATAGGCGCCGAGCGCCTGGCCGCTGCCGATCAGGGCGGCGAGCACCTGGCGGCGCATGTCGGTGAGGCGCTGGCCGCGCGCCCGGCACTGCTCCTCGGCATGGCTGAGCGCCGCCGCCAGCGCATCGGCCTCGTCGGCGGCGCCATGTGCGTGATCGTGATCGTGCTGCGGCCGTTCTACCATCGGCGCCCTTGTCCTTGTCCCGCATTCGCTGGAGGATATGTAAGCCTTTCCGCCGCCCGATCCAATGGCGGTTTCCCGCGAGAGGCGGTCGCGACGCCACGCCCGCCCGCCCCCGCCAGCCAAGTCCAGGAGATTTTCATGCAATTGAAAGATCGCACCGCCGTCGTCACCGGCTCCACCAGCGGCATCGGCCTCGCCGTGGCGCGCGGCTTCGCGGCCGAGGGCGCCAATATCATGATCAACGGGCTCGGCGATGCGGATGCGATCGAGAAGGAGCGCGCCGGCATCGAGAAGGACTTTGGCGTGCGCTGCGCCTATTCGCCGGCCAACATGATGAACGGCGCGGAAGTGACCGGCATGGTCGAGGCTGCGGCGAAGGCGTTCGGCACCGTCGATATCCTGGTCAACAATGCCGGCATCCAGTTCGTGGCGCCGATCGACGAGTTTCCCGACGACAAGTTCGAGGCGATCATCCGCATCAACCTGCTCGCCGCCTTCTATGCCACCAAGGCCGCCGTGCCGCTGATGAAGAAGAACGGCTGGGGCCGCATCATCAATACCGCCTCGGCGCATGCGCTGGTCGCTTCGCCCTTCAAGTCGGCCTATGTCGCGGCCAAGCACGGCATTGCCGGCCTGACCAAGACGGTGGCGCTCGAGGTCGCCCGGCACAAGATCACCTGCAACGCCATCTGCCCGGGCTATGTCTGGACGCCGCTGGTCGAGAAGCAGATCCCCGACACGATGAAGGCGCGCGGCATGACCAAGGATGAGGTCATGAACGACGTCATCCTGGCGGCGCAGCCGACCAAGCAGTTCGTCACCGTCGAGCAGATCGCGGCCTATGCGCTGTTCCTGTGCTCGGAGGGCGCGGCCAATATCACCGGCGCCATGATGACGATGGATGGCGGCTGGACGGCGGAATAGGCCGATGGTGGCGCGGCCGCGGCCGGCCGGCAAGGCATCGCCAAAGCCGCTGCGCAAACCGATCATGCTGGCGTTGCAGGGCGGCGGCGCGCATGGCGCCTTCACCTGGGGCGTGCTCGATGCTTTCCTCGAGGATGGCAGGCTCGACGTGAGGGCGATCTCGGGCACCAGCGCGGGGGCGATGAACGCGGTCGTCTATGCCGAGGGGCTGCTCGATGGCGATGCGGCGGCGGCGCGCGCCCAGCTCGAGCGCTTCTGGCGCTCGGCGAGCCGCGACGGCCAGCACGAGGACACCGTGCTGTTCGGGAACCCGTTCCTCAAGCTGTGGAGCGGCTTTGGCGAGCGTGTCGGCCAGAACATGATCGGCGCGCTGCCGGCGCTGGCGAGCCCCTATCGCTTCAACCCGCTCAACATCAACCCGCTCGAGGATTTCCTCGAGAAGGAGATCCGCTTCGAGCAGTTGCGCAGCGCCGCGCCGTGCAGATTGTTCATCGCCGCGACCAATGTCGTGACCGGCAAGATCAGGGTGTTCAATGAGCGCGAACTCACCGCCCAGATGGTGGTGGCGTCGGCCTGCCTGCCGCTGTTGTTCCAGGCGGTGACGATCGACGGCGTGCCGTATTGGGATGGCGGCTATACCGGCAATCCGGCGCTGTTCCCGCTGTTCACGGTCAAGGAGGTCGACGACATCCTGCTGGTGCAGATCAACCCGCTGACGCGCGAGGAGACGCCGCGCTCGGTGAGCGACATCCAGGACCGGGTCAGCGAGATCAGCTTCAACGCGCCGCTGATCGGCGAGTTGCGCGCCATCGCCTTCGTGTCGCGGCTGATCGAGCAGGAGCGCCTGCCGGCAAGCTACAAGCGCGTGCTGATGCATCGCATCAGCCTGCATGACACGGTGAAAAACCTCGATGCCGCCAGCAAGGCCAATACGGATTGGGATTTTCTCCTGTCGCTGAAACAGGCCGGCCGCAAGGCCGGAAAAGCCTGGCTGAAGGCGCATTTCGACGATCTCGGCCAGCGCGCCACGCTCGATCTCAAGGCGGCGATTTCGTGAGTGGCGGGTGGGCCGTTTCCGGTGTCATTCCCGCGCGGGCGGGAATCCAGAAGGGCAAAGGCGCAAGCGGCTTCTGGATTCCCGGTCGGCCTTGCGGCCGCCGGGAATGACACTGAAGGGCGTGCTTCATATCGGGATGGGCCGGTCGAGCCGGCCCATGACGGTGGAGGAAGCGGCACAAACCTTTCAGCCGCCATCGGCGGG
>CALKHP010000007.1 GCA_937988775.1 uncultured Alphaproteobacteria bacterium | reverse complement strand
GTAGTTGATCAGCGGCAGCCAGCGCGCATAGGCGGCGATGGCTTCGTCGCGCTTGCCGGCCATGTAGGGGTCATAGATCTGGCGCATGCCGTCGGGGTAGCCGCCGCCGGTCATCGCGCCGGTGGCGCCGGCATCGAGATCAGCGAGCAGCGTGATCGCCTCCTCGCCATCCCAAGGCCCCACGATCGAAGCGCCGCCGAGTTCGATGATATCGCGAATCTTGGAAGCCGCCTGCGCCGTCTCGATCTTGAAATAGCCGACATGCTCGATTTCGCGGGCGAGGCGGGCGAGGAAGGCGGCCGAAAGCGGCGTACCGGCGACCGGGGCATCCTGGATCATGATCGGAATGTCGATCGCGTCGGAAACGGCCTTGAAGAACTCGTAGATCGCCTGCTCGCCGACACGGAAGGTCGCGCCGTGATAGGGCGGCATGATCATCACCATCGCGGCACCGGAATCCTGCGCGCGCCGGCTGCGCTCGGCACAGATGCGCGAGCCGAAATGCGTCGTGGTGACGATCACCGGCACCCGGCCCGCGACATGCTTCAGCGCCGCCAGCATCACCTGGTCGCGCTCGTCATCGCTCAGCACGAACTGCTCGGAAAAATTCGCCAGCAGGCTGAGGCCGTGCGAGCCGGCATCGATCATGAAGTCGATGGCGCGGCGCAACCCGTCGAGATCGAGGCGGCCGGCATCGTCGAAAATCGTCGGAACAACCGGATAGATGCCGCGATACGGCGTGCTGGAAACGGTCATGAGCGTTCAATCCCTTTGAAAATTGCGCCAGCGGCGCGTTCTGTCAGCAAAACCTTCCGGCCCGTTGTGGCGCGCGGCAGGCGATGGCGTCAATGCTTGAGCGCGGCGCGGCGACTGCGGAAGGTCGCGCCGGCCTCGGCAGTGCGCGGCACCGCCATGCGGGCGGCGAGCAGCAGCGCGTGATGGCTCGCGCCCGGATTGGCCACGCCCTTGCCGGCAATGTCGTAAGCGCTGCCATGGGCCGGCGTCAGGATCGGGAACGGCATGCCGCCGAGCAGCGTGACGCCCTTGTCGAAACCGATCAGCTTCATCGCGATCTGGCCCTGGTCGTGATACATGGTCAGCACGCCGTCATACTCGCCCTTGCGCGCGCGCACGAACACCGTATCGGACGGAAACGGCCCGTCGCAGACGATGCCCTCGCGTTTGGCCTTCTCGACCGTCGGCGCGATGACGCGGATTTCCTCCTGGCCGAAATTGCCGCCATCGCCGGCATGCGGGTTGAGCCCGGCGACGGCGATGCGCGGCGGCGAAAAGCCTGCGGCGCGCATGGCGGCATCGGTCAGGCGCAGCCCCTGCAGGATGCGCTCCTCGGTGATCAGCGGCGCCACGCCCGACAGCGGCACATGCGAGGTGACGCGCGCGTTCCACAGCGTGGGGAGTACGTTGAACTCGCTCGCCGTGCCGTCGAAGCCGAGCATCTCGGCGGTGAACACCACCTCGTCCTCGTAGGACGGGTGCGCGAGCCGCATCGCCGCCTTGTTGAACGGCGTGAAGGTGACGGCGCCGACCTCGCCCGCCATGGCGAGCGCGATGGCGGTCTTGAAATTCTCGAGCGCGAAGCCGCCGCCGCCCTTCGAGATTTCGCCGACCGGAATGCTGTCGGGATCGAGATGGCCGAGATCGAGCAGGAGCGGCTTGGACAGGCTGGCGGGAATGACGTCGTCGAGCTTGGCCCGGTCGGTATCGAGCGTCACGCCGGCGACCTTCGCGCCACGGTCGAGCACGCGTTTGTCGCCGATGACGATGATCTCGGCAGCAGCCGTCACCTCCTTATCCGCGAGAAGCCGCGCCGCGAGTTCCGGACCGACGCCGGCGGCGTCGCCGATGGCGAGGGCGATGCGGGGGCGAGAAGATGAAGGCTGGCGCGCGTCGGGCATGATATAAGTATCCTGAATGAGCGCGGGACTGTGGCGCGGCCGCCTCCGCCCTGTCAAGTATGCTGCATGCAGCATGCGGGAAATCTTGACGCGGCCCAAGGCCTGCCGCAGAATCCCGCCGTGATTTGGAGGTTGCAAAGCCGTCATGGACACTGACCGTTCCGCCGACGACCTGGCGGTATTGCCGCCGATCACCCGGCGCACGCTCCATGCCGAAGTGGCGAGCCGCATGCGCGACCTGATCATCGAGGGCCGGCTCACGCCGGGCGCGCGCATCAACGAGGGCTTGATCGGCGCGCAACTCGGCGTCTCGCGCACGCCGCTGCGCGAAGCGATCAAGACGCTGGTTAGCGAGGGCCTCGTCGAGATCGTCCCGGCCAAGGGCGCCATGGTGCGCGTGTTCTCGGAAGAGGATGTCGCCCAGACGCTGGAAGCGCTGAAGATCATCGAGCAAAACGCCGGGCGGCTTGCCTGCCAGCGCGCGTCAGCGGCGGACCTCGCCCGCATCCAGGCGTTGCACGAGCAGATGCTGGTCATGTACGAAAACCGGCAGCGGCTCGACTATTTCAAGCTCAACCAGGCGATTCACAGCGCGATCGTGGCGGCTTCCGGCAATGCGATCCTCGCTGAACTGCACACCACCTTGCAGGCGCGCATCAAGCGGGCGCGCTTCGTCGGCAATGGCGAACCGGAAAAATGGGCCGGCGCCGTCGCCGAGCATATCGAGATGGCGCAAGCGCTGGCGCGGCGCGACGACGAGGCGCTGGCCGAGGTGCTTGGCCGACACATGGATGCGTCCTTCGCCCGCGTGCGCTATCTGTTTTCGGCCGAAAGATAACGCATATTCAATGGCTTAACTGGCGCGAACAACACCGGTCAGCACCGCCACGGGAAGCTCCCGAAACAGGTCGGACGCGGCAATGGCGCCATCGAATTCCCTGCCATCGAACAGGCTCGCCCACGCGCCGGCAGCGGGGAGCGCCAGCGTCGTGCCGGTGATGGCGCGGGCCGGGAACAGCGACACGGCGACGGCGATGATGGCATCGCCAAAACGGCGGCTGAAGGCGCAAATTCGCGCAGAATCATGGCCTGAAGCCGCTAAAACCCGATAATCGCCGTGTTCGAACAGGTCCGGCTGGGCGCGGCGCAGCGCCAGGAGTTGCGTGGTCAGGCAGAGCTTGACCGCGCCATCCTGCCAGGTTTCGAGCAGATCGGCGGCGGATTTGCCGGCGATAGCGGCCAGTAAATCCTGTCGGGCAGCGAAATCGACCGGGCGGCGATTATCCGGATCGACCATGTCGAAGTTCCATAATTCCGAGCCCTGGTAGATGTCGGGCATACCGGGGACGGTCAGTTTCAGCACGGTCTGGACAAGACTGTTGAGCATCCCCAGCCGGGCCACGCGTGCGGCAAAACCCGAGAAACTGGCAAGGAACGCCTTGCTTCTCCGGCGATCCAGCGCTTTCCGCACGAATGCCAGCATGGCTTTCTCATAGGCCGGGTTGAGAGCCGTCCAGGCGGTGTGGGTCTTGGCCTCGCGCGCGGCTTTCAGCATGGCGCCTTCGAGACGCGTGCGAAATGCCGAAAGCGCGGCCGCGTCCGGTTCGCCCTCGCGCAGCAGGGCGACGGGCCAGGCGCCGAGCAGCATCTGGTAGAACAGATACTCGTCGTTGCGGTCGAGTGCTGGCGCGGTTTCGTTGCGCCGCAGCAAGCCGCTCCACAGCGTGACCTTCGCGGCCCACTCCTCGGCGATCTCGGAGAGCACCGCGAGCCGGGCGCGGGCATCCTCGCCGCGCTTGGTGTCATGCGTCGCGGTGGCGAGCATGGCATGCGGCGTGGTGCTGGCGCGCGCGGCATTGGCGGCGTGAAAGGCGGCGGTGGCGATGCCGAAGCGCTCGGGCTCGCCGCCGACCTCGTTCAGGGCGATGAAGCGGTTGTCGCGATAGAAGGCGGTGTCCTCGAGGCCCTTGGCCATAACCGGGCCGCTATATTGCTGGATCGCCATGGCGAGGCCGACCACCGCCTCGCGGTTGTAACCGCCGGCGACCAGATCGCAGGTCATGATGGCTTGCAGGAAATCGAACACGCTTGCCTCGAGCGCCGGATCGCCATGCCGGGCGCGCGCCACCGCCCGCGCGATCTCGCGCCGGTCGGCCTCGGCGACCGGGCCGGCATCGACATAGGTGCGATATACCGAAAAGCTGGCGACGACCTGCCGCAAGGCACGGCGCAGCATCGTGTCGGTGAAGTCGGCGCTGCGCGGGCGCGAGCGCGCGATACGGCCGGCCCTGCGCGCCAGCGCATCAAGCTCGCTCGCCATCTCGTTGTCGATGATCTGCGATTTCGAGCGGCGCACGATGTCCTCGAAAGCGTCGTTCCGGCCGGTAAAGCCGCGATAGAACGCCGTCAGCGCTTCCTCGCCGGCGGGATCGATCAGCAGCCCGGTGACGAGATTGGCGAATTCGTAGCCGGTGGTGCCGTCGACATGCCAATCGGCGCGCAACGGCTCATGGCTTGCGAGGATCTTCTCGACGAGCACATAGACGGCGCGTGGCGCACGCGCGCGCAGCTTCAGGCAATAGGCTTTCGGGTCGAGCAGCCCGTCGACGTGATCGAGCCGGAGCCCGTCGATCACGCCATCCGCGAGCAGCCGGAACACCAGGGCATGGGCGTGTTCGAACACCTCCGGACACTCCATGCGGATGCCGGCCAACTCGTTGATATTGAAGAAGCGGCGATAGTTGATGTCGTCGGCGGCGACGCGGAAATGCGCCGGGCGCCAGAACTGGTCGGCGATCAGCCCGTCAAGCGCGCGCCAGCTTTCCGGCTCGCCCGCCCTGCCCGCGAAGCGGCCGAGTGCGCCGGCGAGCGCCGCCTGCATGGCGGGGTCGCGCGCGGCACTGGCGAGGGCGGCTTTCAGCTTTTCCGCGCGGCCCCGCGCCACGGAATGGTCGCCAGGCTGGCCGAACGCGCCGGCGAGGCGCGCGAGCACCGGATGCGCATCGCCGATGATGCGGCCGTAATGGCCGGGATAGACCGGCAGCTTGTGGCTGCCATGCGCCCAGACGGCGAAACTTCCCGTATCGCGGTCGAATTTCAGGTCAAGCGCGCCGGCTTCAAGGGCGATGCCGTATTGATCGCCGAGGAACGGCACCAGCACCTTGCCGCGCAGGTAGTCGCGCCCGGAGCGCCAGTCGATATCGAACCAGCCGACATAAACCGATGCCTCGCCCCATTCGAGCGCATCGAGCCATTGCGGATTATCCGCGCCGCCAATGCCCATATGGTTCGGGATGAAATCGAGAATCTGGCCGAGCCCGTTGTCGCGGAATGCCGCCACCATGGCCGCGAAATCGGCCGCGCTGCCAAGTTCCGGGTTCAGCGCGCCATAGCTGACGATGTCGTAGCCATGCATGCTGCCGGGATGCGCCTCGAGATAGGACGAGGCATAGACATGGCTGATGCCCAGCGCCGCCAGATAAGGCGCCAGCGCCGCCGCGCGCCGAAAACCGAAATCCTTGTTGAATTGCAGCCGGTAGGTGGCGCGGGGGATAATCCTGTCCTCATCCGCCATATGCTTCCCCGCTCCCTCGCCCATCGTGCATATCGCCGGCCGCCCTTAGAGCCTGACCGGAAATTCCGTCTCGCAGCAAATTCGACCTCATGCTGAGCTTGTCGAAGCATGCTCCAGAGCACACGGAAACATCCTTCGACGGGCTCAGGATGAGGTCGAGAAGGAAAAATAGTCTTCAGCCGATCTTCCGGGCAGCCGCCCTTACGCCATCAACCACCGACGCGCCCGCCCGTTCCGCGCCTGCTCGCGCCATTCGGCCGGCAGGTATTGCAAGGCGTAGCACAAAGCGAATATCTGCCTGCAACGATGCGGCCGTGAACGCGTTGAGCGAGGGCATGATGCGGATACGAAGCGGGGCTTCATGATTTGGCGCGAGCGGCCGTGGCGGACCGGTTCGGCCCAGGCGGTATTTCCTTGCGCGACGTTTCTTGGCGCGATGTTCCTTGGCGCGATCCTGCTCCTGACCGCGATCCAGCCTGGCCATGCCGCCACGAGCGGCCCCGGCGGCTCGGCCGAGGGCACGTTCGTGGCGGAGATCATGCTGCTGCTGGTCGTCGGGCGCGGCTTGGGCGAAGTGCTCGAGCGTTTCGGGCAACCGGCCGTGGTCGGACAGCTGATCGGCGGCATCCTGCTCGGGCCGTCATTCTTCGGCTGGCTGTGGCCTTCGGCGCAGCACTTCATTTTCTCGACCGAGCCGACCCAGAAGGCGATGATCGACGCCGTGTCGCAGCTCGGCGTGCTGATGCTGCTGCTGCTGACCGGCATGGAGACGGACCTGCGCCTGGTGCGCCGGGTGAGCACGGCCTGTTTCTCGATTTCCGCCAGCGGCGTGATCATCCCGTTCGCCTGCGGCTTCGCGCTCGCCTTCATCCTGCCGGCGTCGCTGCTGCCGGAATCGAGCCAGGCCATCGTCGCCGGGCTGTTTCTCGGCACGGCGCTGTCGATCTCCTCGGTCAAGATCGTGGCGATGATCATCCGCGAGATGAATTTCATGCGCCGCGATCTCGGCCAGGTGATCGTGTCGTCGGCGATCATCGAGGACACGATCGGCTGGCTGATCATCGCCATCACCTTCGGCATCGCCACCCATGGCAAGGTCGAATTGTGGTCGCTGTTCACGACCATCGCCTCGGTGGCGATCTTCATGGGCCTGAGCTTCACGGTCGGGCGCCGCATCGTGTTCACGGCGATCCGCTGGACGAACGACGTCTCGCGCAGCGAATATGCGGTGATCACCGTGATCCTGGTGATCATGGGCGTGATGGCGCTGATCACCAACCTGATCGGCGTGCATACGGTGCTCGGCGCCTTCGTCGCCGGCATCCTAATCGGCGAATCGCCGATCCTCACCGAACATATCGAAGGCCAGTTGCGCGGGCTGATCACCGCCCTGTTCATGCCGGTCTTCTTCGGCACGGCCGGGCTTTCGGCCGACCTGACGGTGCTCGCCGACCCGACGATCGCGCTGTTCACCGCCGGGCTGGTCGCGATCGCCAGCGTCGGCAAGTTCAGCGGCGCCTTCGTCGGCGGCAAGCTCGCCGGCATGTCGTGGAACCAGGCGGTCGCCGTCGGCTCGGCGATGAATGCGCGCGGCTCGACCGAGGTCATCGTCGCCAGCATCGGCCTGTCGATGGGCATCCTGACCCACACCCTGTTCACGATGATCGTCACCATGGCGATCCTGACCACGCTCGCCATGCCGCCAATGCTGCGCTGGGCGCTGAGCCGGCTGCCGATGACCCCGGACGAGAAGGAGCGCGTCGATCGCGAAACCCTCGACGAGCGCGGCTTCATCGCCAAGCTCGAACGCCTGCTGCTCGCCGCCGATGACAGCGCGCTCGGCCGGTTCACCGCCTATCTCGCCGGGTTGGTCGGCGGCGGCAGCGGCATGCCGACGACCCTGATCCGCTTCGGCGCCGGCCACGCCGCCGAGCCGGAGGAAGACGCCGCGCCCGCGCCGCACCCGGCCGAGATCAAGCGCGGGGCCGAGGCCAGCGCCAGCGCGGTGCGGCGCAACGAGGACATGCCGGTCGACAAGGTGCATCTCACCATGCGGCTCAGCGACGGCAGCGGCAAGGTACTCGCCAACGAATCCGGCAAGGGCTACGACATGCTGATGGTCGGGCTGGCGCGCAGCCGCTCGGCGAAAGAGGGCTTTTCGGCCCGCCTCAACATGATCGCCAAGACCTTCGCCGGCCCGCTTTGCCTGGTCCTGAAAGGCACCGGCAGCACCATCCCCACGCTGGATGAAACCGCGAAAATCCTCGTGCCGGTCAATGGCACGCAAGTGTCGCGGCGCGCCGCCGAATTCGCGCTCGCCATCGCCCGGCCGCACCATGTGCGGGTCGAGATCCTGTACGTGTCGCGCGATGCCAAGCGCGGCAACGGCCTCGCCTCGCTGTCGCACCGCAACGAAGAGGCCGTGCTCAAGGATTTCGCGGACCTCGCCACGCGCTACGGCGTGCCGGTCCACACCGCGATCCGCAAGCGCGGCGCGCCGGCCGACGCCATCATCCGCGAGGCCGCCAAGGGCGCGGCCATGGTGGTGATGGGCGTGACGCAGCGCGCCGGCGACAAGCTGTTCTTCGGCAATACCGCCGATGCGGTGCTCGCCCGCTTCAAGGGGCCGATCGTGCTGCTGGCCAGCGAGCGCATCGGCGTGCAGGCGCCGGAGCCCGGCGCCGCGCCGAGGGAGGCCGGCAACGGCGAGGCCTGAGGAGCGCGTTTACGCACGCCCGGCTTCCATCCAGAGCCAGCCCTGGTGAAAATCGCGGCGCTCGTCGATGTAGTCCGCGATCTCGTCACGCTTGAGCGCCACGAGATTGGGCAATTTCCGGTAATCCTCCGCCCGGCGCGGCACGCTCTCCAGGAATTCGATGCGGTGCGTCGGCGCGAAGCGCGCCTGCAACGCCGCGCCGCCATCGGCGACGCTCAGCCCGAGCGCTTCGTTGGGGTGCAGTTCCACCAGGATGTCGCAGCTCCTCAGGCTGGCGGCATGGGCCGGATCGAGCAGCCCGTATTCGTGGCCCTCGATATCGCAGATCACCAGCACGCGCCCCGAAGCCAGCCGGTCGAGATCGACCGGGCGGCAGAAGCGGCCGATATGCAGGTTGGCGACAGCGTTCATGCGCGCGAGACGGCGCTGCTGCGCCCGCCCCCACGGATCGACATCGAAGGAAAACACCGTCGCCGATGGCAGGCTCCGGGCGAGGCCGACGCTGTAATAGCCCTCGGCGCTGCCGATATCGATGATGGTGTCGTAGTTCTTCGCCGCGACCTGCGCCATGATCGCGTGCAACTCGGCCTCGTAGCAGCCGAGCCATTTCGGCTCGATCGGCCCCCAGACGATCTCGTCGAGATAGTCCATGCCGGCGAAAGGCCCGCTGAGCACGACCGGCTTGCCACCGGGATAGATTTTCGCGCGCGCCGCGCTCTGGCGCTCGCGAAACGTGTCGCGGAAATGCCGGCGCAGCGCCCGGGCATGGAGAAAGGCGTCGGTGCGCGGCGCGTGGCCGCCGATCCAGTGTCGCAAAGCTTGCTTCAGCATGGTTTTGTCCGTTTCCGCCCCCTGCCCCGGTTGGGAACGTTCACAATCCCGCCGTCGTCCTCAGTCATCCTCCTCTCATGCATTCGGACACGATGAGAGGCGGCGCATGAGGGCACCGGAGGTTTCCTTCCTGATCGCGGCCTATGATGCGGCCGCGACGATCGAGGCGGCGATCGGCTCGGCGCTCGCCCAGCAAGGCGTCAGCGTCGAGGTGATCGTCGTCGACGATTGCTCGCGCGACGACACTGCCCGGCGCGTCGCGGCGCTCGCCGCCGGCGACCCGCGCGTGGTGCTGCTCGCGCAGGCGGAAAATGCCGGGCCGGCGGCGGCGCGCAACCGGGCGCTGGCGGCGGCGCGCGGCGACTGGGTCGCCATTCTCGATGCCGACGACCTGATGGCTCCCGAGCGCAGCCGGCGGCTGATCGAGCTTGCCCGCCAGACCGACAGCGAGATGGTGGCCGACAACGCGCTGCGCTTCCTCGACGAGGAGCCGGCGGTTGCCTGGCCGCTGCTGCCGAGGCGCGAGCCGGACCATTGTTTCATGGTCGATCTCGCGGCCTATCTCGGCCGCAACGCCATGACCGGCGGCGATGCCAATCTCGGCTATCTGAAGCCGCTGTTCTCGCGCCACTTTCTTGAGGCGCACCGCATCGCCTATGACGAACGCCTGCGCATCGGCGAGGATTTCAACATCGTGCTCAAGGCGCTCGCCGTGTGGGGGCGCTTCACCATCACGAGCGAGCCGCTGTATCGCTATCGCATGCTGGCGCGCTCGTTGTCGCGCAGCCTGGCGCCGGCCGATCTCGAAGCGCTGATCGCCGCCAACGAGGCGGCGCTCGCCGGCCGCATCGAGGAGCCGCGCGTGCGGGCGGCGGCGGCCGCCTACCGGCGCTCGGCCGAGGATCTCATGGCCTTCACCGCGTTTCGCGGCGCGATCCGGCAGCGCGACTGGCTGCCGGCGACGCGCCGCGCCGCCGATCCGCGCCTGTGGCTGACGCTGCGGCGCATGCTGGCCAATGCGCGCGAGCGCGCGCGTGCCGAGCGCGCGGCGCGCCGCGCCGTCGCAGGCAGCGCGTGAGCGCGTCATTGGAACACAGCGCGTAAGCGCGTCATTGGCCCGGACCGGAGCGGTACATGGCAGCGGCGGCTTCCGGCCGCACGAGGCGGCGCGCGGCGCGGAAGGCGCCGGGCGCATGCCAGCGCGCCAGCGTCTTGACCCGCATCGCCTGCTGCGCCAGCCCGCGTGCCGCCAGGCGCGCCGGCAGCAGGTCGGCCGGGATGCCGGAGGCGGCGGCGGCGGCGAAGAACAATGCGCTGTAATGCACGCGATGGGCGGCATTCCACGGCTTGAACGAGGTCGTGTAATGCACGAGCCGGGGTGAGGCGCGCATCGCCTCGTAGCGTTGCGCATCGAGACCGAGGAAATCCGCCGGCACATCGGCGCAGCGCGGCTGCCAGTTCCAGTCGAGATCGAGAAAACGCGCTTCGTCGCCAAGGGCGATGTTGAGCGCGTCCTGATCCATCCACGGCAGGTCGCGGCCGCGCCGGGCGAGAAGTTCGAGCACGCGGGTTTCGCAAGCGCGTTGCCGCCAGCGCGCCATATCGATCAGCAGCACGCCCGAATTGAAATAGGGTTTGCCGGGCGCGAAACCGATGCGCTCGAGATCGAGCCGGAAGTGATCGCGCACCACGCCGAGCGTCGCGCCGCCGAGATCGGCGCGCCATAGCGCCCCGATATCGCCCTGCACGATGGTATCGGCGTCGAGATAAAGCACGCGCTCGGTCTCCGGCGCGATGAAGCGTTGCAGCACCAGCCGGGTATAGATGCTGCGGCTGAAGTCGCGCGTCACCGGCAGGCCCTCGAACAGGCCCTCGTCGACCGCGACGAAGCGCAGCGCGGCATGGTCCCTGCCCTGCATCACCGCGCCGAACACCGCCTCCGACAGGCCGATATCGAGCCCGAACGCTGCGACGACGACTTCGAAACGTGCCTCGGGGGCGGCGTCGAGCAAGGCCGACAGCGCCACGCCGGCCTGCGGCAGATAGGCGTTATCGATGCAATACAGCACCGTGATCGGCGGTTCGCGGGTCATGGTCTTCTCCAGGCAAGTCATCCGGAAAGTCATCCGGCAAGTCATCAGGACGCGGCGCGCGCGCCAAGGCTCCGCGTCGCGGCGCCGAGCGCCGCCAGCAGCGCCACGGGCCGCAGCCGGCCACATAAGGTGAAGTAGCCGCCGACCAGTAGCTTGCGCAGAAACTCGTAGAACAGCGCCGGGTTCCGGTGGGCATGGCGGGCGAGCACGATGAGCGCGCCGCGATAGTATTTCGCCGCCGAATTGCGGTCCGGCGCGGCATGCGCCACCACGGCGCGATCGACGAAGCCGGACTGGCGCGCCGCCAGGAAGGCGCGGATGACGAAATCGGTATCTTCCGCGCCGCCATTTGGCGTGCCGACGCCGAGGCTCTCGTCGAAGCGGCCAAGACGCAGGAAGGCCGGGCCACGGACGAACATGCTGTTCGAGGTGGCGACGCGCACGACCTCGCGCATCGCGGCCGGGCGCATCGCGCCGGGGCCGAAGGCGGCCAGACCGGGATCGGGCGCGATGCGGCAGATCAGCAGGTCGAGCCGTTCGGACCCGGCAAAGGTGGCGGCGAGCGAGGCGGCGAGATGATCGGGCAGCCAGCAATCGTCATCGGGGAAGCCGACGATATCGTCCGGCCCGAAAGCCTCCTGAGCGATCGCAGCCTCGATGAGCAGGTTGCGGGCGGCCGAGAGCGAGCAGCGTCCGGCGCGCGCCATCAGGTGACAGCAGGCCGGTGCATGCGCGCGCAAAACCGCCAGTTCCTCATCCGAGCAGTTCTGCAACAGCACGTAGCTGCGCACCGGCTCGTCCCCAAGGGCATTGCGCCCGAGCGAGCGCAGCAGCCGGCCGAACTCGGCCTGGCGCGCGCCCTTGAGGTCGGTGGTGGAAAACAGGATCAGGGTCAATCGTCCCTCCAGCAGATCGGTGGTTTCAGGCGCGCGAGAACAGGCCGGGCCGCATGCCATTTGCCCTGAGACTCAGGCCATGGACGGTGGCGCCGGCGGCGAAAGCGGCGGCGCACGCCATCGACCATCCGGCGAAATCGATGCCGGGTGCGAGGAAGGCGGCAAGCGCGAGCGCGCCGACGAGCAGGACGGGCACGGCGATCGCCAGCGCCAGCGGCCCGTGCGTGAAGGCGAAGGCGCGCAACGTCAGCCGCGCCAGCACGCACAGCGCGCAGAACTCGGCCAGCACGCCCGCGAGCAGGAACAGGTCGAGGTTGCGCCACAGATAGAGGCACAGCGCCGCCGGCACGATCGACAGCGCCGACAGGATCGAGCCGGTCGAGATCAGGCGCGTCTGGCCAGCGGCATAGGCGGGCGCCATCGGCAGCAGCATCAGGAATTTTATGCCGACGCTCATGCCCGCCAGGCACATGAACAGGCGCGAGGGCTGATAAGTGGCGCCGAATACCAGCCCGAGCAGCCGGTCGCCGACCAGCGCCAGCCCGAGCCCGTAGAGCAGCGCCAGACCGGACAGGCACAGCGCCCACAGGTCGAGCAGGCGCGTCGGGCTGCTGCCGCGGTCGCGATGCTCGACGAAAAGCGGCAGGAAGGCGCTGGTCAGGAACCGCGCCAGCACGCTGCGCGGCAGCGTCGCTGTGCCATAGGCGACATTGTAGAGCGCGAGCAGCGCCGGGCCGAGCGCGCCGCCGACGAGCAGCCGGTCGCTGGTGGTCGCCGCCACCGCGAGGCCGTTGACGAGCAGCGGCCGGCCGAAGGCGATCGCCTCCTCGATGGCTCGCCTGTCCCAGCCAAGCCGGTAGCGCGTCGGCGACAGCAGATGGGACACGACCAGCGTCGCCAGCGCCGTCGCCGCCATGCCCCAGATCATAGCGGCCATGCCGCTGCCGGCCCAGGCGGCCACGACCGTGGCGGCAAGCCCGGCAAGCTGCGAGATGCCGATCGAGAGCGCTTCCGGCCAGAACAAGTAGCGCCGCATCATCTCCTTCAGCCCGAGGTTTTCCAGCCCGCGCAGCAGCGCCACCGGCCCGAGCAGCGCATAAAGCCACAGCGAACCGGCCCCGAAGACATGCGCCATCAGCGGCGACAGCAGCACGAGGGCGAGGCCGAGCACGGCGGCGCGCAGCAGGGCGAGGCTTTGCAGCGCGGCCATGGCATGGGCCGAGGACAGCGCCGCCGACTTGCGCACCGCGAAGATCGGCAGGCCGAAATCGGTCAGGACCTCGATCAGGCCGAGCACGACCGAGAGCGAGATGGCGAGGCCGAACTCCTCCGGTGCCAGCAGGTGCGCGAGCGCGATGTTGCGCAGGAACGGCGCCACCGTCTCGACGAGATTGGCCGCGAGCAGCGGCGTGCTCGAGGCGAGCTTGCGTCTGGCGGGGCGCGCGGGCGCCGCGTTGCCTGATATGGCGGCTTCCCCCGTCATGCCTTGCCCAGGTCAAGCGCATGCAAGGTGCCGGCATCGATATCGCGGCCGGCGCCCTCGGCCAGGAAGCCGAAATCGCGCGAATTATCCCATAGCGCCCAGCCGATGCGATTGCGCTCGCAGGCGGCGCGCGAGGCGGCGAGCCAGCGCAGCCGCGCCTGCGGCGGCGCAACCTTGAGGTAGACGCCGAATTCGCCGCAATAGAGCGTCGGGCCGCCATGACGATCGCGCCACGCGGCGAGGCTGGCAAATTGCTGCGCGAGCGCGGCTTGCGTGAACAGCCCGCGCGCGATCTGGTCGCGCAGCGTGGCGCGGTCGCCTGCCTCAGCGAGTGCTGCCTGGCTCGCGGCGTCGGCATCCTCGGGCGCGATCGGCCAGCCGAGGCCATGCGTGCGCCCGGCCACGTCCCAGGTCCAGTCCGCGCCCTGATGGCTGAACAGCAGCGGCGCGTAGTGGTGCACGGTGTAGACGAGGTTTTTGTGCGGATAGGGCGTGCGGGCGACAAGGTCCTCGATGCCGCTCCAGCCGCCGCCATTGACGACGAGCGTGCGGCTGGCATCGACGGCGCGGATGGCGGCGACGATGCGCCCTTGAAGCTGCCACCACGCCTCGCCCTTGAGCGGCTCGGGCTCGTTGAGGATTTCGAAGGCCACGCGGCCGGGATCGCTCCCAGCAAGCCGCTTGGCGAGCAGCGTCCAGTTGGCGACGAGGCGATCGGCGCCGGCCGGCGTCAGGTAGCGCTCCTTGTCCGCGCCGACCGGGTGCATGTCGAGCACCACCGCCAGCGGCGTGGCGAGGATCATGGCGATGGCGCCTGCCAGCCGGGCGACCATCGCCTCATCGAGCGCCGGGGCGCCCTCGCGGGCGAAGACGATATCCGGCTCGAAACCGAGGCGGACATGGCTGAAACCGGCCGCAGCGATGCGCGCGATATCGGCCCTGGTGACGAAGCGCTCGAGATGCCCGGCGCCATAACCCTCGAAACTCTGCGCGAACCAGTGCGACAGGTTCACGCCGCGCGACAGGTCAGGCTGGCTCGGGCCGGCCGCAAGGGCCTCCGATGCGGCCGGCGCCAGGGCGAGAAGACCGAGCCCGCGCAACACGCGGCGCCGATCGACGGGGCGAGATGCGTGCTGCATCGGCGGCCTCACTGTGATTTCGCCGACGGCATGTCGACCGCGAGCGCGACCTCGATGGTATCGCCCGGCTGCACCAGGCTCTCCTCCGAGGCGACCTCCTTGCCGCCGCCGCTCGCGGCCGCATGGGTGATGGTGATGGTCGGCTTGGCGCCGCTGCCGCGCACCAGCTGCGAGCGGATGATGCCGGTATAGGTGATCTTCTCGCTGACCGACTGGAGCCGCGAGCGGATCTCGGCGACCGTGGCGCTCGCCTCGCCGAGTTCCTTGAGGATTTCCCCGCGACGCTTCTCGATGAAACGGCCGATCTCGCGCTGCGCCTCGTCGCGCTCGCGGATGGTGTTGGTGACCTGCACCGTGGTCTGCAGCGCCTGCGTCGCCGAATACAGGAACAGGCGCCGGGCTTCCGACAGCCGGTTCATCGGCACCACGCCGCGATCGGCCAGGTCGCGCAGGCGCTTGTAATCGGCGGCGTCGGCGGCCGCATTCTCGTTATCCTTGGTCTTGCGGTCGGTGAGCAGCGCGATCTGGTCGTTGGCGACCTTGACGGCGTTTTCGAGGAACGCCTGCTCGGCGGCATGGCGGCCGGTTTCCAGTTCGAGCTGCTCGCGGGCGATGCGGCGCTGCTCCTCGAGCTGCTCCTTCGGCACCGGCGCCTCGGTCAGCTTCTCGAGCGAGGCGGTCGGGCCATCCTTATTGCCATCCTTGCCGGAACCAGCGGCGAGTTCGGTGCGCAACCGCCAGATGCGGGCCTGCTCGCGCACATACTGGATCCACTGCGTCTGGTAGTCGGTGCGCAGGTCGGCCGATTTGAGGAACGGGTTCTCGGCGCGAAAGCGCATGATCTCGTAGCCGCCGGCGAGCGATACCGCCTGGCGCACGGTCAGCCCCGGCCGGTAAGCCTGCTCGCCGGGCTTGGTCACGTCGCCGTTGAGATAGACCGGGCGGTATTCGGCGATGGTGAGCAGCACCGAATCGGGCGAGATCGCGGTGACGATCTCGCGTCCGTCCGGCCCGCGCTGCTGGTAGAGTTTTCGCGAAAGCTCGTCCTTGACCAGCGCCTGCGCCGCCGCGAGATCGAGCCCCGCCAGCTTGACCGGCGCGATCATCGGCAGCGTCGCGGTGCCGTCGCGGTTGACGACGCTCTTGTAGCGAAAATCCGGCAGGCCGACGACCGCGACCTCGATCACGTCGCCCGGCTGGATCTTGTAGGGCGCTTCGGCCGCGTTCGCCGCGGATGGCGACACGATCGCGAGGCACAGCGCTAAAGCCAAGCCGGCCACGAGAAACCTGAGGCGGAGCGTCATGTCGCGTGCTCCCTGCTGGCGCATTCAGTAGGCCGAGGAGCTGAAGATCATCTCGCGCAACGTGGCGCCGATGATGCGGATGTCGCCGGCGAGCGAGGCCGAGCGGATATAGGCGAGGTCGTAGGCGACGCGGCGCTCCATGTCGCCAAGCCGCGGCGTGCCGCCACGCGCGCCATTGACCTGCGCCAGCCCCGACAGGCCGGGCAACGCGGAAAAGCGCTGCGCGTAGACGGCGATGCGCACCGCATAATATTCATCATGCTGCACGGCATGCGGGCGCGGCCCGACCAGCGACATGTCACCCTGCAAAACATTGAAAAGCTGGGGCAACTCGTCGATGCTGGTGCGGCGCATGAAACGCCCGAACGGCGTGATGCGTGCGTCGGCGCGCGCCGCCTGCACCACCGTGCCGCCGGCATCGCCGACATACATCGAGCGGAACTTGTAGACCGCGAACGGCCGGCCATGGGCGCCGGTCCTTTCCTGACGGAACAGCACCGGGCCGGGCGAGGTCAGCCGGATGATGAGCGCGACCATCACCAGCAGCGGCGCCAGCACGGCGAGGATCGCCAGCGAGGCGATGATGTCGAGCGCGCGCTTGCGATGCGACAGAAGATAGGGGCTCGCCGTGTCGACGCCGGCCAGCGCGATATCAAGCGCGCCATGGGGCAGCGCCGGGGCCGCGCCGTCCAGCCGCCGCAGGCGCGCGCCTCGTATGCGAGAGACTATAGCGGGGCGCTTCGGCGCCAACTCCTGTATACGTGCAGTGTTGCGGCTGAGTTTCTCTTGCGAGATGGCGCTCATCGTCGCCTCCAATGCTCATAGAGTCAGCAATTCACTTCCGAATCCCTTGCGGATATTCGGCCAAATCGCTTTTCGGCGGCGCAGGATGATCCGTTGACCGATCAAGTCAATCGCATTTTTGCATTGCGGCAAGGCCAGAAGGGCCATTTTCCCCGGAACTCACGGTGAAGTTTTTCGCGTTTTCAGTGAGTTACGACGTATATAATCATTAAAAACTTTTTACACCGGCCCCAATACCGGCGGCGTGTCCATAAATTTTCACGAAATCACCACCTTTCGAATTATTTTCTGACAGAAATAGCCTTTACCTCGTCTCTGTAATTGTGCGCTTCTGCCCAAAACTGAAGATAATGCACAGGCAATAATCAAATGCTGAAATCTTACTATCGCGAGGCGCTGGTTCCAGACCTCGCGCATGACATTCCTGACGCTGCAACGCAGCAAGACAATACTCGCCTCGGCATCATGGAACTGGTGCAGCATTGGCGCGCCATTGCTGCCGTCACCGCCGGTTGTCTGGCGCTTGCCACGGTCTATGTCGTGCTCGCGCCGCGCCAGTACCGGGCAACGGCGCTGGTGGCGATCGACGCCAAGGGCGATGCCGTGATGCGGACCGCGCCGGCGCCGCTCGATTTCAACGTCGAATCGGCCAATATCGACAGCCAGGTCGCGATCATGCGCGCGGAACAGCTCTTCCGCCATGTCGCGGCCAGCGCCGGCAGCGACCCGGCGCTGGCCGCGGCGCTGCACCCGCTCGGCTCATCGCTCATCTCGTCGCTGCGCGAGATGCTGCCGTGGCACGAAACGGATGCGGCGGAAAAAGCCTCGCAGACCGTGCAGATCGCGCGCGCGCTCGAAGCGCGCACCGCCGCCAAGCGCGTCGGCCTCACCCATCTGATCGAGGTCTCGGCAACGATGCCGGATCGCGATTCAGCGGCCAAGGTGGCAAACGCCTATGCCGCCGCCTTCATCGCCGACCAGACGCAGCGCCGCGAGGACAGCGCGCGGCGCACCAGCCAGATGTTGCAGGCGCGCGCCGACGAACTCGAGCGCAAGGCCGAAGAAGCCCAGCGCGCCGTCGAGCAGCTCAAATATTCGGGCTCGCAACAGGGCGAGACCTCGGCCTCGGCGCGCGTCACGCTGCAAACGCTCGAGAGCGCCGCCCAGACCTATCGCACGCTGCATGACAAGTTCCTCGAGCGCTACGCCGAGACCTGGCAGCAGCAGTTCCTCTCGGTGCCCGATGCCCAGATCATCAGCCAGGCCTATCCGCCGCGCGGCAAGAGTTCACCGCGCACGCTGCTGATCCTCGCCGGGGCGCTGCTGATCGGCGTGTCGCTCGGCACGCTCGCCATGTTGCTGCGCACGCGCCTGAAGGGCGTGCGGCCAAGATTCTGAACACTGGCGCCACGGCCAGCCGACCTGTCGGGAGAAAACGGCCATGCTGACAAGCGTCGATATATTCGGGGTCCGCGTCCAGTCCGGCACGACGTCGGCGGTGATCGCCCATATCGACACGCGCCTGCGCGACGGCGATGCCACGCGCGTCGCCTTCCTGAACGCGCATCTTGCCAATGTCTGCGCCCGCAGCGCCGCGTTGCGCGCCCGGCTCGACGATTTCCTGGTGCTGAATGACGGCGTCGGCCTCGATATCGCGCGCCGCGTGCTGCATGGTGCCGCCTTCGACGACAACCTGAACGGCACCGATTTCGTCACCGCCTTTCTCGACGCCAGCACGTTCGATCACCGGATTTTCCTGCTCGGCGCGCGCGCCGATGTCGTGGCGCGCACGGCCGAACGGCTGGCCAGGCGCTGGCCGCGCCATGTCGTGGCGGGCTTTCACCACGGCTTCCTGCGCGAGGCCGAGGAGCCGGCGCTGGAGCAGGCGATCGCGGCGGCGCGGCCGACGCTCGTGCTCGTCGCCATGGGCAACCCGCGCCAGGAACAATGGATCGCGCGGCATGTGCCGGGCCTCGCCCCTTGCGCCATGGCGGTCGGAGCGTGGTTCGATTTCTTCTCCGGCACGATGCCGCGCGCGCCGCGCTGGCTGCGCCGCGCGCGCCTTGAATGGCTCTATCGGCTGTGGCGCGAGCCGCGCCGGCTCGCCCGGCGCTACCTGATCGGCAATGCGGTGTTTCTCAGCCGGCTCGCCATGGCGCGGGTGCGGCAGGGCCACCACATATGAGAATGCCGGCCGCGCTGCGCACCGGCCTGCCGGCGGCAGCACTCGCCGGGCTGCTTGCCATGGCGGCGGCGATCGCGCTCGGCGGCGCCATCCGCCAGGATTACGCGGCGCTGGCGCTGCTCGCCGGCGCCGTCATCGTGCTGCCGGCGATCGTGTTCGTTCAGCGCGCCGCTGCCTGGGAGCCGCGTGCCGCCTTCGCGATGAGCATCGTGCTGATCGTCATCCAGAGCGCCGTGTTCCGCACGCGCGACATCGCCGACAAGTCGATCGACGCGCAGGTGCTGATGAAACTTGGCGCCATCGCCATGATGGCGCTGATGGCGGCGACCGCGCTCAGCAGGATCGACACGCGCCGCCATAGCGGCGATGCGCTGGTGTGGTTCGCCTTCATCACCTATGGCGCGCTGACCTCGCTGATCTCGGTCAAGCCGGAACTGGCGCTGGTCGAGACCTTCTCGCATTTCGCCGCCTTCATCCTGCTTTACGGCATGGCGAAGCTGCTCGGGCGCATCAATACCGTCAACGCGCTGATCGCGTCGTGCTTCATCCTGTGCCTGATGTCGCTGGTCGCCTATGTCGCGCTGCCCTCGCTCGGGCGCATGAGCGACTGGGCCAACGGCGCCTTCATCCCGACCTCGCGGCTGCAGGGCGTGTTCGGCACCGCCAACGCCGCCGGAGGCGCCGCCGGCGCCAGCCTGGTGCTGCTGCTGTTCCTGTCGGATATTCCGAGAAACCGGCCGCTTTTCTATGCGCTGGCGGCGGCGTTCGCGGCCTGCCTCGTGCTCAGCAACAATCGCATGGCGCTGGTCGGCGTCGGCGTGGCGGCGCTCTATATCCATCTGCGCCAGGGCAACCTGCCGCTCAAGGCGGCGCTGGCGGTGCTCGGCATCGGGCTGGTGCTGTTCGCCTATCTCGGCTTCGGCAAGGAATTGCTGGCGGAACTGTCGCGCTCCGGCTCGGCCGAGGAGATCACCAGCGGCACCGGGCGCACGCAGATCTGGAGCGTGGTGCTGCGGCTATGGGCGGAGCAGCCGATCTTCGGCTATGGCGCGGGCTCGGCGAAATATATCCTGCCAAACCAGCCGACCCTGTTCGCGGCGGCGGCGCACGCGCATGATCTTTACCTGAACATCCTGTTCTCGGGCGGGGTGATCGGCCTGGCGCTGCTGCTCGCCGGGCTGTGGCTGGCGCTGCGCCGCACGATCAGGCGTCAGGATGACGGCGTCGTGGCGCTGCTGTTGTTCTTCATGGTCTACGGCATCACCGAGCCGACGATCGGCAGCCTCGCCTCATTCGTGCCGATGGGCTTCTATGCGGCGGCGATCCTGGCGCTGCCGCGCGAGGGCTCAGCCCTCGCCGGCGCGGGGCGGGCGGTCGTTGCGCTCGGCGAGCGTCGGCGCCCTGCGGCGCCAGGCTTCGAGCGTCCAGGCTGAAGCGAGAAAAGCCGCCTGCATGGCGACGAGGCCGATGAAGGTCTGGCCGAGCGCCGGCCAGAAACCCGCGCCGCCGATCATCAGCCCGCCGACGCCGAACGGCAGCAGCACGGCGCCGGCGACAAGCAGCACCGCCCAGCTTTGCCGCCCGAGCGCCACCACCACGCCAATCAGCATCGTCACCAGGATGAACCAGGTCACCGGGGCCTCCGGTTCGTGCCGGCGCCATCGGGCCGGCAGCAATGCGCTACATCCAATTGCCGCCAAGTTTAAGCCAGATTGCCGCCTGATGCGACCGCCGTTTCGGCCTAACCCGCTCAGGTTTTCAGATCAGCTTCGTGCGCACCGAGGTGACGATGATCTCGGCCAGCACCACGACGATGAAAATCGCCAGCAGCACGACGGCGACCTGATCCCAATAGAGCAGGCTCATCGCGGTATCGAGCGCCACGCCGATGCCGCCGGCGCCGACGAGCCCGAGCACCGCCGATTCGCGGATGTTGATGTCCCAGCGGAACAGCGCGATCGACCAGAAGGCCGGCCTGACCTGCGGCCAGTAGCCCATGATGAAGGTCGAGGGCCGCGAGGCACCTGCCGCGGTCAGCGCCTCGATCGAGCCCTTGTCGGCCTCCTCGAGCGCCTCGGCGAACAGCTTGCCGGTGAAGCCGATCGAGCGGAAGGCGATGGCGAAGGTGCCGGCGAGCGGCCCCGGCCCGAACACCGCCACGAAGAGCAGCGCCCAGATCAGCGAATTGACCGAGCGCGAGGTGACGAAAATGAACTTGGCGAGCAGGTTGAGCGGCCCGTTCGGCGTGACGTTGCTGGCGCCCATGATGCCGATCGGCACTGCCATGAAGATGGCGAACACCGTGCCGACGGTGGCGATGTGCAGCGTCTCGACGAGCGCGTCGAGCGTCGGCTTGAGGTAGCTCCAGTCCGGCGGCACCATGCGCTGCACCAGATCGACCATCTGCTCGGGCGCGTCATAGAGAAATTCGGGAATGATCTCGATGGTGCGCAGCGAGGCAACCAGCGCCGCGACGGCGCACAGATAGAAGGCGAAGCGTGACAGCCGGCGCAGCGGCGTGAAGCGCTGCCAGTCGCGGTTAAGCTGCTCGACCACCGTCACTGGAACACCTTCCTGGCCCAGGTCGAGATCACCTCCGCGACCATGATCATGGCGACGATGACGATCAGGATTGCGAGCACGACGTCGAAATCGAAGCGTTGATAGGCGGTGAACAGCGTCGCGCCGATGCCGCCGCCGCCGACAATGCCGACCATGGTGGAATTACGCAGGTTGGAATCGAGCTGGTAGGTCGAGAAGCCGATGAAGCGCGGCAGCACCTGCGGCAGCACGCCCATGATCAGCACCGACAGGAAGCCGGCGCCGGTGGCGCGCACCGCCTCGACCTGCTTCAGCGAAATCTCCTCGATCGCCTCGGCGAACAGTTTCGAGATGAAGCCGATCGAGGCGACGATCAAGGCCATGACGCCGGCCAGCGCCCCGAAGCCGATCGCCTTGACGAAGATGATGGCGACGATGATCGGATGGAACGAGCGGCACAGCGCGATCAGGGCGCGCGCCGGCCACGTCACCCAGACCGGCATCAGGTTGCGCGCGGCGAGGAAGCCGGTCGGCAGCGCCAGCACGATGCCGAAGAAGGTGGCGATGACCGCGATCTGCAGGCTCTCGACGATGCCGGAGACGATCAGTTCCCAGCGCCCGAAATTCGGCGGGAACATGCGCGCCAGGAAGCGCTGGCCATGCTCCATGCCGACCTGCAGGCGCTCGAGGCTGACGCCCATGTGGGCGCAGGCATAGACGACATAGAGCGCCAGCAGCACGAAACCGATGCGGGCGCGCCAGTTCGGCGGGAAGGCGGCGCGGCGGCGCGGCTGGTCGGTGGCGCTGGTCATTCCATCCAGCTTTCGCCGCCATAAATATGGTTGAGGTGGCTCTCGGTCAGGCCGCCCGGCGGCCCGTCATAGACGACGCTGCCGCCGGTCATGCCGATGATGCGCGCGGCGAAGCGGCGCGCCAGATCGACATTGTGGATGTTGACGATCACCGGCAGGTTGCGCTCGGCGGCAAGCCCGCTGAGGATTTCCATGATCTCGACCGAGGTTTTCGGATCGAGCGACGAGGTCGGCTCGTCGGCCAGGATGATGTTCGGCTCCTGCATGATGGCGCGCGCGATGCCGACGCGCTGGCGCTGCCCGCCCGAAAGCGCATCGGCGCGCCGGTTCTCGAAACCGCCGAGCCCGACCGCATCGAGCAACTGGAAGGCATGCTCGATATCCCTGGCCGGGAACTTGCGCAGCCAGGCGCGCCACACCGGCACATAGCCGAGCCGCCCGCAGAGCAGGTTTTCCATCACCGTCAGGCGTTCGACGAGGTTATACTCCTGGAACACCATGCCGATGCGGCGCCGGGCGGCGCGCAGCGCGGCGCCCGACAATTTGGCCAGATCCTCGCCGTGATAGAGAATTTCACCCGAGGTCGGCTGCACCAGCCGGTTGATGCAGCGGATCAGCGTGCTCTTGCCGGTGCCCGACGGGCCGATCACCGCCGTCAACCCGGTGCCGGGGATGACGAGATCGATATCCTTGAGCACCGGCACGCCCGGCCGGTATTCCTTGCACAGCCGCCGCAGCACGAGGGCTCCCGGATCGGGAGCCCCCTGCGGCGCTGCATTCTCAGCCAACGCGGTATCCTGCCGCATCAGTTCTTCTTCTTGGCCGCCTTGGCGGCTTCCTTGGCGGCTTCGCGCGCGGCTTCCTTCTCGTAAGCCGCCTTGTTGTACGGCGTGCCGGACTTCTCGGCCACTTCGCGCACCACGGCCCAATCCTCCTTGTAGGTGATCGGGGCAAAGCGGTCGTCGCCTTCGAAATCCTTCTGCATCTGCGGCGGGAAGCGGAAATCGTAGAAGCACTTCACCAGCTTGGCGGCGAGTTCCGGCTTGAGGTCATGCGCATAGGCGAAGCCCGAGGTCGGGAACTTGGCGCTCTTGTAGATGATGCGGAAATCATCGCCCTTCACGGTGCCGCGCGCCACCATGCGCTCGTAGACGTCGGAAGCAACCAGCGCCACGTCATAGTCGCCGGAATTGACGCCGAGCACCGACTTGTCATGCCCGCCCGACCACAGAACCTTGTAATCCTTGCCGGGGGTCAGGCCCTCGGCGGGGAACAGCGCGATCGGCGCGAGATTGCCCGAATTGGACGAGGGCGAGGTGTGGGCGACGCGCTTGCCCTTGAGATCGGACAATTTCTGGAACGGGCTGTCCTTCTTGACCACCGCGATCAGGTGATAGCCCTCGACACCCTTCTCGGTGCCCTTGGCGGCAAACGGCACGGCGCCGGCCATGTTGACGGCAAAGCCGACCGGCCCGGTCGAGAAGCCGGCGACATGCAGCCTGCCCGAGCGCATCGCCTCGATCTCGGCCGAGTTCGACTGCACGGGATAATACACGACGCGCTTGCCGGTGCATTGCCCGAGATATTCGGTGAACGGCTTGAAGGCGTTCTCGTACACGGCCGGGTCTTCCACCGGCGAATAGGCGAAGACCAGCGTGCTCGGATCGCGCGTCTTGGCCGGGACATCGGCGACGAGATCGTTATTGGCGTCGCAATATGCTTCGTCGAGTTCGCCCCGGTTCGGGCAGGCTTGCTGGGCAAGCGCCGAGCCGACCATGAGCAGCGAAAAACCACAGGACAGGGCCAAACCGGCCAGTGAAACCCTCATAGCGATCCTCCCAGATCCGGCGCCGCAGCAAACGCGCGACGCGCCTCGATATTTTGATTAGCCGCCATAGCAAATGTCAACGAGAGCGACTCTAGTCGAATTGACGGCGCCTCCAGAGGCTGCATGCAGGGTTTCACACTGAGCCGATCCGTCAAGCGCAAGTAACCGCGCATCAAGTATCAGGTCTCAGGCCGGGCTCGCCGGTTCGGGACGTTTCACGGACAGCGTCTCCTGCTGTTCCAGCGCCGCGATCACGCCCAGGAGGCCGTTGCGGACATGCTCGCGCATCAGCTGCGATGCCCGCTCGCCGTCGCGGGCGATCAGCGCCTCGAGGATGCCGGCATGTTCCTGGATCGCCAGCGGCCAGCGCTTCGGCCGCAGGTTCGAGGTAAAGCGTGCCCGGTCCGAGCGCGTCGCCAGCAGCTGCCAGTTCCACAGCAACACCGAGTTGCCGGAGGCGGTGGCGATTAGGCGATGGAACTCCTTGTTATAATGGAAGTATTCGTGCAGCAGGTTGCGGACATGGAAGATCACCATCTGATGATGGGCCGCGGCGATCTTCTCAAGATCGGCATCGCTTGCCGCCGCGCAGGCCAGCCTGACCGACAGCGCTTCGATTTCAGCCAGGACGACGACGAGCGCCCTGACCTCCTCAAGATCCATGGTGGCGACCACGGCGCTATGATTGGGCAGGGAGCGCAGCAGGCCCTCCTGCGTCAGCGCCTTGATCGCCTCGCGCACGGGGGTGCGGGACACGCCGAGCTGTTCGCAAAGCTCGCGCTCCTTCAGGCGGTGGCCGGGCGGCAGCACGCCGTCGAGGATCAGCGTGCGGATCGCCTCCGCCGTCGAGCCGAACAGGTGGCCCTTGCGCGGAACCTCGCCCGTTTCCAGCTTTTCGGGGTTTTCCGGGCTTTCCGGCTCGCCGTCTCGTTGCGCCATGGTCATTTCCGGCTTGACCGCCCCAAATTGTTGCATACAAGAATAGCGTCATCTTGCAGAGATTTTACGGCGATTGCAAACCGGTGCGCACCAGCCGGCGAACGCCCCTCCCCGGCGCATCGCGCCGATCCTAGTTCCTTCCTTCGAGGTCCGGCAGATGAATTACCATCGTTATTTTGGGCGCTCGGAGCGCGCCGTCGAAACCTGCCTCGTCGGCACCGGCCATTTCGGGCGCAGCTATCTGCACCAGGCGCTGAAATCGAAGCTGCTGAGCTGCCGCGTCGCCGTTGATATCGACGCCAACACGGCAGCCGATGCCTGGCGGGCGGCCGGCGTCGCGCCCGGCGAGATCGCGCTATGCGAGACGGCGGCCGAGGCGCGCCTTGCGTGGGATCGCGGCCGCACCATCGCCGCCGGCGATCTCGCGGCGGTGATCGACCTGCCGATCGCCGTGCTGGTCGAGGCGACCGGCCATCCGGAAGCCGGCGCGCGGCATGCCGGCATGGCGGTCGAGGCCGGCTGGCATGTCGCGCTCGTCTCGAAGGAGGTCGATATCGTCATCGGCGCCGGGTTGTCGAAACTCGCGCAACAACGCGGCCGCGTCGTCACGCCGATCGATGGCGACCAGCCGAGCCTGCTGATGGGGCTGGTGACCTGGGCCGAGGTGCTCGGGCTCGACATCATCGCCGCCGGCAAGTCGAGCGAATACGACTTCGTGTTCGATCCCGCCACCGACATGGTGACCAGCAACGGCATCTCGCACCATCTGCCGAAACTGGCCGATGCCTGGGCGATGGGCGAGCGCGACGTGGCCGAACTGATCGCGGCGCGCGCCGGCATCGCCGCCGTGCTGCAGCAACGCACCGTGCCGGACCTGTGCGAGTTGCTGATCGCCGCCAATGCCGTCGACCTCGCGCCCGACCGGCCCGACCTGCACGCGCCGATCCTGCGCATCAACGAGGTCGCGACCGCGTTCTCGACCGTCAGCGACGGCGGCATCCTGCGCGGCGAGCGCCGCATCGACGTGTTCAACTGCCTGCGCCAGCCCGACGAGGTCAGCTTTGCCGGCGGCGTGTTCGTCGTGGTGCGCTGCGACGATGCCGCCTCATGGCGCATCCTCGGCGACAAGGGCCATATCCTGTCGCGCAACGAACGCACCGCGCTCGTCTACCAGCCGCGCCACCTGCTCGGCATCGAGGCCGCGACCTCGATCCTGGAAGCCGGGCTGCTCGGCGTCTCGTCGGGCGCGGAAAGCCCGCAGCCGCGTTTCGACCTCGCCATCCGCGCCGAGGCCGACCTCGCCGCCGGCACGATGCTCTCGGCCGACGGCCATCACCATGCCATCGCCAATTGCTCCGGGCAGGCGGTCGCCGGCGGCCCGCTCGGGGATAACGCGCCGATCCCGTATTATCTCGCCGCCAATCGCCGCCTGGCCAAGCGGGTCGCCAAGGGCGACCTGATCCGCTGCGGCGATGTCGAGATCGCGGAAGACTCCCACCTCGCCCGGCTGCGCCGCAAGCAGGACGCGCTGTTTTTCGGGAAATAGGTGTTTTGGTTCAGCGTTCCACAGCCCGCCGGTGACGGCCGACATGCTCGCGCCTTCTCCTCCACCGGCATGGGCCGGCCCATGCCGACGGGAAAAGCGAAACGGTGGGTCCCGGATCAAGTCCGGGACAAGACGCGCGGAAACGCGACCGTCTTTTGCCGGGTTTGACCCGGCATCCACAG
This sequence comes from uncultured Alphaproteobacteria bacterium, assembly GCA_937988775.1. GTDB lineage: Bacteria > Pseudomonadota > Alphaproteobacteria > Rhizobiales > Beijerinckiaceae > CALKHP01. The sequence continues at coordinate 21,483 of CALKHP010000007.1, read as the reverse complement.
GGGCGTGCCCCGGCTGCCGACGCCGTGGCGGCCTTCGCAGCGGGATCGGCGAATCAAGTCCGCCGATGACGGCTGATAGGTTGGGCGCCCACTCGGCCGTCATGGGCCGGCTTGACCGGGCCATCCCGATCGGTAAGGCGCAGCGACATCATGGGCCCCGGACCAAGTCCGGGGCAAGACCGTCGCGGAAACACCGTCTTTTGCCGGGCTTGACCCGGCATCCAATCCGCGGGGCGAGCGCTGGCTGCTGATGTCAGCCCCGGCGCGGGGCTGGCGGGCCGGCCGGCGCCTTGTCGTCGGCGTGAACGGTGCGGTAGGTCTCCCGGGCGGTATCGTGGAACAGTTTTCGCTGTTTTCCGCGACTGAGGCCGGCGGTGATCTCCTTGAAACCGTTGAAGATATCGTCGAAGCTGCCGCACAGGCTGTCGACGGGGAAGTTGCTGGCGAACATGGCGCGTTCAGCCCCGAACATCGCCACCAGTTCCTGCACGATCCAGCGGTTATCGGCCACGGTCCACGGCCGGTCAGGCTGGCCGAGGCCGGAAATCTTGGCGCGCACGTTCGGGAACTCGACGAAGCGCGCCACCGCCTTGTGCCAGGCCTTGAGCCCGTCCGAACTGCGGTCCGAGGGCAGCCCGGAATGGTTGAGGATGATCAGCGTGTCGGGGAAATCGCGCGCCAGCAGGCAGGCCTCATGCAGGTTCCACCACGGCGTCTGCAGGTCGAAATGCAGGCCGTGGCGGCCGAGGCGCTCGTAGCCGCGCCGCCAGCGCTCGTCGCTCATCAGGGTGCGGCCGGGCTCATCCGGGTGCTGCGGGCCGCCGGGCTTGTGGCGCACGCTGCGCACGAGCGCGAACGCCGCCTGCGCGTCGAGCACCTCCTCGGCATCGGCGCGATCGAGCCAGGCCTGGGCGACGATGGCATTCGGCAGGCCGTATTCGGCTGCGATGCCAGACGCATAGCGCGTCTCGCCGATCGGATCATCCGGGTCCCATTCGGTCTCGATATAGACGCTGGCGACGACGTTATGCGCGGCCGCGTCCTCGCGATAATCCGGCGGCAGGTAGCGCCGCTTGATGGCGTCGTAATTGCCGTAGCGGAACGGGATATTCGCCTCGGGGGCGAGCCACGGGTGATGGCCGGCGGCGGGCTCCCAGAAATGCTGATGCGCGTCGATGATCGGCCCGTCCCACGGCCCGGATATGGCGGCATCGTCGGCGGCGGATGTGCTGGAGGCGGCGCCGGTTGTTTGTGACATGAGCGGGTTTCCAGGTTGGGCGGATGTCCGGGTCGTGCGTGCGGGGCGTCGGCGCCCCGCGGCGGCATCGGACATGGCCGCGATGCGACCGTCTTCAGCCAAACATTGCATGCAAGATCGCGCCGCCGTCAAGCCGGGCCGGGGCGCTCCAGCGCCGGCTGGCCGGGACCGCGCCGGTTCCATGCGGTTTCGGCGGGTTTTCCGGCTTTTCCACCCGTTCCCGCGCCGGCCTCCCGCCACCGGCTTATCCACAGCCGGGCACCGGGATTGACTCGTGGCGTGCCATGGTCATCATACTGGTCAGACCAGAACGCACGGGCAACCGGAAAACACGAACGGTACGAGGGATGGAAATCACCCGCATCGCGGAGGGCGCGAAAGGCTTCGAGAAAGTGTTCGCCTTCCTGCGCGAGCGGCTGCTTGCCGGATCGCTGAAGCCCGGCGACCGTCTCGTCCCGGAACGCGAACTGGCGCTCCAGCTCGGCGTCAGCCGCCCGGCGGTGCGCGAGGCGCTGCGCGCGCTGACCATGCTCGGCATCGTCGAGATTCTCGACCGCGTCGGCACCGTGGTGCGGCGGCCGGACGTCTCGGTGCTCGGCGACTTCTTCACCTTCGCGCTGGCGCAGCAGGCCGACCTGATCGACGACGTGATGGAGGCGCGCATCGCCATCGAATGCCAGGCGGTGCGGCTGGCGGCAACGCGCGCATCAATCGCCGATTTCGAGCGCATGCAGCGCGCCCTGACCACCATTGCCGAGACGATCGACGACGCCGATGCCGGCGGCATGGCGGATTTCGAGTTCCACGCGGCCATCGTGCTCGCCGCCCATTCCGAGACGCTCAGCGTCCTGCACGGCTCGATGGGCGCGCTGCTGACGCGCTCGCATCGCAGCCGGCGCGAGTTGGTGCAGGCGTTCGGCACCATGAAAACCTACCTGATCGACGACCATAGACGCATCTTCGACGCCATCGTGGCGCGCGACCCCGAGCGGGCCGACACCACGCTGCGCCGGCATTTCGCGATCGGCGACGAGTATCGGCGCCAGGCGGTGCTCGGCCTCGCGGAACCGCGCAAGGCTTCGGGCGAATGACTGCAACAGAGGACACCAACAGCATGCAGCAGCAGGGCAAGGGCAGCGTCGGCTTCATCGGCCTCGGCACGATGGGGCGGGAAATGGCCGCCAACCTCCTGAAGGCCGGCCATCCGGTGCGGGTATTCGACGTGGTGCCGGGCGCGACCGCCGCGGCGGTTGCCGCCGGCGCGGTCGCGGCCTCGAACCCGGCCGACGCGGCGAGCGGCTGCGACGTCGCGATTTCCATGCTGCCCGACACGCCGCAGGTCGAGGAGGTGATCTATGGCGAGGGCGGGCTGCTGAACGCGCCGCCCGCCGGCAAGCTGATCGTCGACATGAGCACGATCTCGCCGGTCGCGGTCCGGCGCATGCATGGCGACCTCGCCAAGGCCGGCGTCGCCTTCATCGATGCGCCGGTCTCGGGCGGGCCGGTCGGGGCCAAGAACGCGGCGCTGTCGATCATGGCCGGCGGCGACGCCGAGGCATTCGCCCGTGCCGAACCGTATTTCAAGGCGATGGGCACCACCATCAGCCATGTCGGCGCGAGCGGCGCCGGCCAGACGGTCAAGCTGTGCAACCAGCTGATCTGCGGCATCAACCTGCAGGCGATCTGCGAGGCGCTGGCGCTCGGGCGCGCCTCCGGCGTCGACCTCGAGCAGTTGCGCCATGTGCTGCTCGGCGGCTCGGCCGCATCGTGGATGCTCGACAAGCTCGGCCCGCAGATGATCGCGGGCGAGACGGGCGCCGGCTTCCGCATCGACCTGATGTTCAAGGATTTGCGCCTGGTGCAGGAGCATGCGCAGGCGCTTAACGTGCCGCTGCCGGGCACGGCGCTGGTGACGAGCCAGTATGTCGAGGCGCGCGCCCATGGCGAGGGCGCCAACGGCAATCAGGCGCTGTTTCGCGTCTATGACCGCATGAGCAACCAGACCTCCAACCAGACCAGCGGCGAAGGCTGAGCGCTCGTCATGGCCATCAATCTCGATTTCCCGACTGTTTGGGCGCGCTGGCCGAGTTTCCTCGACGGCGCGACCCTGACGCTGGAACTCGCGCTGATGGCGACGGTGTTCGGCGGCACGCTCGGTACGCTGTGCGCCGTCGGCCGGCGCTCGCGCAACAGCACCATCGCCAGCCTGAGCGGCGCCTATGTCGAGGCGATCCGCAACACGCCGTTCCTGGTGCAGATCTTCCTGGTGTATTTCGGGCTGGCGAGCCTCGGGCTCAAGCTGTCCGCCTTCACGGTGGCGGCGATGGCGCTGACGATCAATGTCGGCGCCTATACGACCGAGATCATGCGGGCCGGGTTCGATGCCATCCCGCGTGGCCAGATCGAGGCGGCGGAGGGTCTCGCCCTGTCGCGTTTCCAGGTCTACTGGCACATCGTGCTGCTGCCGGCGATGGAGAAGGTCTATCCGTCGCTGACGAGCCAGTTCGTGCTGATGATGCTCGCCTCCTCGGTCTGTTCGCAGATTTCGGCCGAGGAACTGACGGCGGTCGCCAACTTCATCCAGTCCGACACCTACCGGGCGTTCGAGACCTACATCACCATCGCCGTGATCTATGTCGTGCTGTCGCTGGTGCTGCGCGCGGGCTTCTGGGGCCTCGGCCTCGTGCTGTTCCCGCGCCTGCGCCGGCTCGGCACGCCGCTTTAGAGGTAACCATGGGCGGCGATCTCAACATCAACCACCTCGAATTCCTCGGCCATGGCGCGCTGTGGACGCTCGGCCTGTCGGCGATGGCGCTGATCGGCGGCGGCCTGTTCGGCTTCGTTCTGGCGCTGGCGCGCATCGCGCCCGCGCGCGCGCTGCGGTGGGCCAGCGGCGGCTATATCCAGCTCATCCAGGGCACGCCGCTGCTGGTGATCCTGTTCCTCGGCTATTTCGGCCTGGCCGCGATCGGCTTCGATCTCTCGCCGCTGGTAGCGGCGGGCGCCTCGCTGACGATCTACAACGCGGCCTATTTCGGCGAGATCTGGCGCGGCTGCATCCAGTCGGTGCCCAAGCCGCAATGGGAGGCGGCCGAAGGGCTGGGCCTGAGCCGCACGCAGCGCATGTTCAAGGTCATCCTGCCGCAGGCGATCCGCATCGCCACGCCGCCAACGGTCGGCTTTACGGTGCAGATCATCAAGAACACCTCGCTCGCCTCGGTGATCGGCTTCGTCGAACTGGCGCGCGCCGGCCAGATCATCAACAACTCGCTGTTCAAGCCGTTCCTGATCTACGCGATCATCGCGCTGATCTATTTCGCCATGTGCTACCCGATCTCGCGCCTCAGCCGCCGGCTGGAGCGGCGCATGGCGCTCGGGCGCGCGCAACCGATCCCGGCCTGATCCGTCCCGGCCCTATCATGGACAAGCCCCGCATGAGCGACCCGACCGCAATCGTTTCCCTGAAGGACGTGCACAAGAGCTTCGGCCCGCTGAAGGTGCTCGACGGCGTCAGCTTTTCGGTGGCGCGCGGCGAGGTGATGGCGATCATCGGCCGCTCGGGCTCGGGCAAGAGCACGGCTTTGCGCTGCATCGACCGCTTCGAGCGCATCGATTCCGGCACGATCGAGGTGTGCGGCCACCGCGTCGACGATCCGCAGGTCGACCTCAAGGCGCTGCGCCAGGATATCGGCATCGTGTTCCAGAGCTACAACCTGTTCCCGCACCTGACGGTGGAGGAGAACATCACGCTGGCGCCATGCTCGGTGAAACGCGTGGCCAAGGCCGAGGCGAAGAGCCTCGCCAGACAAGTCCTCGCCCAGGTCGGGCTCGAGGACAAGCTCAACTCCTATCCCGAACAGCTCTCCGGCGGCCAGCAGCAGCGCGCGGCGATCGCCCGCTCGCTCGCCATGCAGCCCAAGGTGATGCTGTTCGACGAGGTGACCTCGGCGCTTGATCCGGAACTGACCGGAGAGGTGCTCAAGGTCATCGAGGCGCTCGCTGCGGATGGCATGACCATGGTGATGGTCACGCACGAGATGGGGTTTGCCAAGGGCATCGCCGACAGGATCGTGTTCATGCACCGGGGCAAGGTGCACGAGGCTGGCACGGCCGGAATCCTTTCCGCGCCCGCCACGCCGGAACTCGCCCAATTCGTCGGCACAGGGTTTTAAAACGGAGGAAACAGCATGAAACACGGAAAAATCATTCTCGCCGCCCTTGCGGCCGGCATGGCCTTCGCCACGGTCAACGTGGCCAAGGCCGATCTGCTCGATGACATCATGAAGGCGAAGAAGATCAGGATCGCCACCGACCTGGCGATCCCGCCTTCCGGCATGATGGACAGCGCCATGAAGCCGACCGGCTCGGATGTCGAGACGGCGCAGCTTCTCGCCAAGGACTGGGGCCTCCAGCTCGAGTTCATCCAGACCACGGGCGCGACCCGCATCCCGAACGTGCAGACCGGCAAGGCCGACATCATCATCTCGACGCTGTCGGTGACGCCCGACCGCGCCAAGGTGATCGATTTCAGCAAGCCCTATGCCGCGCTCGCCTCCGATGTCGGCTGCCTGAAATCGCTCAACATCAAGAGCTGGGACGATCTCAAAGACAAGAAGATCGGCGTGTCGCGCGGCACGACGCAGGATACGATGCTGAGCAAGATGACGGACAAGCATCTCAACCTGTCGCGCTACGAGGACGACGCCACCATGGTGACGGCGGCCGTCTCGGGCCAGGCCGACTGCATCGGCACCTCGGCGACGATCATCGCCCAGATCGGCAAGACCAACCCGGCCCGCGTGTTCGAGCCGAAAGTGCCGATCACCACGTTCGATCTCGCCGTCGGCATGAAGAAGGGCGAGCCGCGGCTGATGGAAAAGGTCAACGCCTGGGTCGAGGCCAACATCAAGAACGGCAAGCTCAACGCCATCTACAAGAAGTTCCACGGCGCCGACCTGCCGCCGAACATGCGCGGCAGCTAAGAGCCGGCCCCGGAACATCCGAACCCTCATGCCTCGAGCTTGTCGAAGGATGTTCCAGAGTTCACTAGACTATCCTTCGACAAGCTCAGGATGAGGCGGCGTGAAACGAAACGGTCACGTTTTCGACCCGACATCACGCCCGTCTATCCGGCAGCCGCTCCGGCGGCTGCCGTTCCCTCCAGCCAAAAGAAAGAAGATAAACGTCATGCGTCTCGTGATCGGATCGGACCACGCAGGGTGGTCGCTCAAGCAAGCCGTCGTCGAGCATGTCCGGTCGCTCGGCCATGAAGTCACCGATGTCGGCTCCCACGACGACAAGCCGGTCGATTTCCCCGATATCGCGCGCGCCGTGGCGCAGAAGGTCACCTCGGGCGAGGTGGCGCGCGGCATCATGGTGTGCGGCACCGGCGTCGGCGCCGCGATCGCCGCCAACAAGATGAAGGGCATCCGCGCCGCCGTGTGCCACGACGTGCATTCAGCGCATCAATGCGTCGAGCATGACGATGTCAACGTGATGTGCATCGGCGCGCAGATCGTCGGCGCCTGGCTCGCCAAGGACCTGATCTCGTCGTTCCTTGCGGCCGAATTCTCGACCGAGGAGGAATTCCGCCGCCGTGTGCAGAAGCTCCATGCCATGGACGCGGAAGCGTAGGCCGCAAGCCGGCGGATTTCGCCATGATCATCGTGTTCGGCTCGATCAATATCGACCTGGTGGCGCGGGTCGCTGCCATTCCCGGACCGGGCATGACCGTGCTCGCGCCCTCCTACCAGCGCCATTTCGGCGGCAAGGGCGCCAATCAGGCGGTCGCGGCGGCGCGCGTCGCCGGCCCCGGCCGGGTCGTGATGGCGGCCCGCGTCGGCGACGACGCTTTCGGCGCGGAAGCGCGCGGCAATCTCGCCGCCAACGGCGTCGGCACCGATCTGGTGCTGGCGGCGGCGGAGCCGACGGGCTGCGCCTTCATCACCGTCGATGCACGGGCCGAAAACGCCATCACGGTGGCGAGCGGCGCCAATGCCGCGCCGCAGGCCGGCGACGTGCCCGACACGATGCTCGGGCCGGACAGCGTGCTGGTGCTGCAAATGGAAGTGCCGTTCGCGGAAGCCCTGACATTGGCACGGCGCACGCGCATGGCCGGCGGCCGCGTGATCTGGAACATGGCGCCGGTACCGGCCACCTTCGACGGGCGCGCGGTCGCGGAACTGATCGGGGCCAGCGACCTGCTCGTGGTCAACGAGCATGAGGCGATGGACGCCGCCACGCGGCTTGGCTGCGGTGCGGCGAGCTTCGAGGAGGCCGCCGGGGCGCTGGCCGCGCATGGCGCCACGACCTGCATCGTCACGGCGGGCGCGGCCGGGGCGATCGCCTTCACCGCCGCTGGCGAGAGGCTCGCGGCGGCAGCACCCCGCATCACGCCCGTCGACACCACCGGAGCCGGCGACACGTTCGTCGGCATCCTCGCCGCCATGACGGCGGAAGGCCGCGCCCTGCCCGAGGCGCTCGCGCTCGCCTGCCGTGGCGCGGCGCTCGCCTGCCTGGCGCTCGGCGCGCAATCCGGCATGCCGACGCGCGCGGCGCTGGAAAGCTTCACGGCAAGCTGACTCGGCAAGCTAACTCAGGTTGAATCCCCGCCGCGACCTGGATGATGATAGGACAGGCAGGCGCAACACCAGGCTGTTTGGCGCCGGGAGCGGGCATGCTGACCAACAAGGGCAAATACGGGCTGAAGGCGCTGGTCGATCTGGCGCGGCATCCGGCCGGTTCGCCGCATCAGGTGCTCGATATCGCGCAGCGCAACAACATCTCCAAGAAATTCCTCGACGCGATCCTGCTCGATCTCAAGAATGCCGGTTTTCTACGCAGCAAGAAGGGCCGGGGCGGCGGCTACAGCCTGGCGCGCGCGCCCGACGAGATCAGGATCGGCGCGGTGATCCGCGTGCTCGACGGCCCGATCGCGCCGCTCGGCTGCGCGCGCCGCACCGCGAACGAGCCATGCGAGGATTGCCAGGATTTCGACAGCTGCGCCGTGCGCCTGCTGATGACGGAGGTGCGCAACGCCATGGCCCGCATCCTCGATTCGACGACCTTGAGCGACCTCGTCGCCGGCTCCGGCGCGCGCGAGCCGCTCGATTTCACGATCTGACGACCCGGCGCGGCTGGCCCCCGGATCAAGTCCAGGGCGAGACGCGCGGGAAACCTCGACGGCTCTTTTGCCGGGCTCGACCCGGCATTCAGCTGCAATCGCCACGCTTTTCCGACGTGTGGGCCCCGGATCAAGTCCGGGGCAAGACGCGTGCGGCATCCAGCCGCCCATTCAGATGACATAGGCGAAGGAATCGTAGGCGTCCTCGTCGAGCAACTGATCCATGGTGCGCGAGGGCGCGTTGCCGGCGCTGCGCCGCTTGTCGGCAACCTGGCGCGCCGGCACGCCGGCGACCGTGGTGAAGGGCGCGACCGATTCCAGCACCACGGAGCCGGCCGCGACCATCGCCGCCTCGCCGATCTCGATGCCGCCGAGGATCTTGGCGCCGGCGCCGACCAGCACGCCGCGCCGGATGGTCGGGTGCCGGGTGCCGCCGGTGATGCCGGTGCCGCCAAGCGTGACGCTGTGCAGGATCGAGACGTCGTCCTCGATCAGCGCCGTCTCGCCGACGGTGAAGCCGGTGGCGTGATCGAGGAACAGCCCGTGCCCGATATGGACCGCCGGATGGATATCGACCTGGAAAATCTCCGAGGCCCGGCTTTGCAGCCACAGCGCGACATCCCTGCGGCCCTCGCGCCACAGCCAATGGGCGACGCGGTGGGTCTCGATGGCGTGAAAGCCCTTGTAGAACAGGATCGGATCGATCAACCGGCCGGCGGCCGGATCGCGCTCGACCACGGCGAAGGCATCCTTGCGCATCGCCCGCCCGATGGCCGGGTCGGCGGCAAGCGCCTTGCGCGCGAGGTCGTGGAACAGCACCGGCCGCAGCTCGGCATTGCCGACCAGTTCGGCGAGCCGGCGCAGCACGATGTCGTGCAGGTCATGCGCGCCGTGCAGCGCCGCCAGCACGAGCCCGCCAATATCGTCGGTATCGAGCGTGCGCGCCTCGCCCTCGACGATGCGCCGGTCGCTGGCGGCGGTGCGCGACATGCTGCGGGGCTGGGCGGACATCGGCATCTCCTCACATTGCGAAATCTTGTCGAAATCCGTTCTGACCGTCAACCGGAACGATCGTTAAAAAGAACAACGCCGCAGGCCGTGACGATAAGCGCTCAACGCGGCGCGCTTTATCGCCTATGACCGCAAGCGATGAGTGCAACACCGCCAACAACCGGCGCTACGCCGCACCAGCACGCCGTGCCGGCGGCGATCGTGCTGTACGCACCGGACGCGCTGCTCCTCGACAGGCTGCTCGCGGCGCTCGACCGCGATCGCCGCCGGCTGATCCTGTTCGCCAACGGGCCGCTCGCGCCGGCGGTCGCCTTGCGTCTCAAGCAATTGTCCAATGCCATCGTGCTCGGCGCGCCGGTCAATCTCGGGCATGGCGAGGGGCTGAACGCGGTCGTTCGCCAGGCCATGGCGGAAGGCTTTTCGCATGTGCTGCTGCTCGATCAGGACAGCGAGCCCGCTCCGGACCTGCCGGAGCGGCTGCGCGCGCGGCTCGCGGCGGAAGCCGGCGATATCGCCGCCATCGGCCCGCTTCTGGTGCCGCCGCCCGGCGAGGGCTACCGGGCGATCCGCTACCAGTGGCGCGACGCGCGGCATGGCGCGGCGCTGTTCCTGCCGACCTCCGGCACGCTGCTCGCGCTCGACGCCTTCGCGCGGATCGGCGAGTTCCGCGCCGATTATTTCATCGGCGGCATCGATGTCGAATGGGGTCTGCGCGCCGACCACGCCGGCTATCGCCTGCTGGTGGCGCGCGACGTGGCGATGCCGCATCGCTGGGGGACGCCAGCTGAAGCGGGCAGCCACGCCGTGCCGCAAATCCTGCGCCACACGGCCTCGCGCAACTATTACTATATCCGCAACGCCATCGCCTGCCTGCGGCTGCCGCACGCGAGGCCGGGCTGGAAATTGCACTATGGGGCCAATCTCGTGCTCCAGATCGTCCGGCTGCTGGCGGCGCGCCGCTTCGACAGGCCGACGCGGGCGCTGGTCGCCAGCGCCATCGGCGACGGGTTCGCGGGCAGGCTCGGACCGGCCGAGGCCGGGAAAATCGACGCCGCCTCCTAACTCGAGCCATATTTCCTGCCTACCGGAGCGTCACGAAAATCTCATCCTCCCCGTGCGGGGCGCGGTCGCCGGCAACGATCAAGGCGAAATCGCATTGACAGTTCGTCATGTCTCCGTGCTAGGGCAGAGCAGAAATATGTCTTGCGTTTTCATGGAAATTAGCGCGGCCGGGCACGTTTTTTTCGCGCAATTATAACTATAGGGGCTTGGTATAGCATGATCCGTCGTGTTCTGGTGACGGGAGGGGCCGGATTTATCGGCTCCGCCGTGTGCCGCCATCTGGTCCATTCGGGTTGCGCCGTTCTCAACCTCGACAAATTGACCTATGCCGGCAACCTGCCGTCGCTGAAAACCATCTCGAACCTGCCGCATTACAGTTTCCGGCAGATCGACATCTGCGACGGGACGGCGATCGCCGAGGCGTTCGAGGCCTTCCAGCCCGACCATGTCATGCATCTGGCGGCCGAAAGCCATGTCGACCGCTCGATCGCCGGCGCGGATGATTTCATCAACACCAATATCGTCGGCACGTTCATCATGCTGGCGGCGGCGCGCAGCTACTGGGACAAGCTGCCGGCCGCACGGCGCGAGACTTTCCGCTTCCTGCATATCTCGACCGACGAGGTCTACGGCTCGCTGGGCGCCGACGGGCTGTTCACCGAGGAGACGTCCTACGACCCGAGTTCGCCCTACTCGGCCTCGAAGGCGGCCGCCGACCATCTCGTCTCCGCCTGGGCGCGCACCTACGGTTTTCCGGGCCTGATCTCGAACTGCTCGAACAATTACGGGCCGTATCATTTCCCCGAGAAGCTGATCCCGCTGATCATCCTCAACGCGATGCATGGCCGGCCCCTGCCCGTCTACGGCCAGGGCGAGAACATACGCGACTGGCTCTATGTCGAGGATCATGCGCGCGCGCTCGACATCATCGTCAGCCGTGGCCGCATCGGCGAGAAATACAATGTCGGCGGCCGCAACGAGCGCAGGAACATCGATGTGGTGCGCGGCATCTGCCGGCTGCTCGACCGGCTGCGGCCGGCGGCGCGCCCGCATGAAGAGCTGATCGAATTCGTCAAGGACCGGCCCGGCCACGACCAGCGCTACGCGATCGATGCCAGCAAGCTCGAACGCGAACTCGGCTGGCAGGCGGAGGAGACCTTCGAAACCGGCATCGACAAGACGGTGCGCTGGTTTCTCGACAATGAGTGGTGGTGGCGGCCGCTGCGCGACAAGGTCTATACCGGCGAGCGGCTCGGCCTGCTGGAACCCTCGAAGTAGATGCGCATCGTCGTTACCGGCCGCACGGGCCAGGTCGTCAGCGCGCTTGGCCAGCGCGCAAGCCTCGCCCCCGATGTCACGGTCGTGGCGCTCGGGCGGCCCGAACTCGATCTCGCTGACGAGGCCGGCATCGCAGCGGCCCTTGCGGCGAGCGCGCCGGAGGTGATCGTCAGCGCCGCCGCCTATACCGCCGTCGACCAGGCCGAGAGCGAGCCCGAGCTCGCCGAGCGCGTCAACGGGGCGGGTGCCGGTGCGGTCGCAGCCGCCGCCAAAGCCCTCGGCGTGCCGGTGATCCATCTCTCGACGGATTACGTGTTCGACGGCGCCAAACCTGCTCCCTACGTCGAGAGCGATGCGGTCGGGCCGGTCAGCGCCTATGGCCGCAGCAAGCTTTCAGGCGAGCGCGCGGTCGCTTCCGCCAATCCGGACCATGCCATCCTGCGCACCGCCTGGGTCTACGCGCCCGAGGGCAAGAATTTCGTGCGCACCATGCTGCGGCTCGCGGCAACCCGGCCGGAACTCTCGGTCGTCGCCGACCAGCATGGCTGCCCGAGCTACGCGCCCGATATCGCCGACGCGGTGATCGCGGTGGCGCGCCGCCTGCTGGCGGAGCCGGATAACCGTGCCTTGCGCGGCACCTTCCACCTTGGCGGCACCGGCAGCACCGACTGGGCGAGCTTCGCCGAGGCGATCTTCGCCGAATCCGCGCGCCGTGGCGGCCCCTCGGCCAGCGTCAGGCGCATCGGCACGGCCGACTACCCGACGCCGGCGCGCCGGCCGGCCAATTCGCGGCTCGACTGCGGCAAGCTCGGCCGGGCTTACGGCATCGCCATGCCGCATTGGAGCGATGCCCTGGCGCGCTGCATGGACCAACTCGAGCAGGATGGAGCATTGTCGGCATCATGAAGGGCATCATTCTCGCCGGCGGCAGCGGCACGCGCCTGCACCCGATCACGCTGGCCGTCTCGAAGCAGCTCGTGCCGGTCTACGACAAGCCGATGATCTACTATCCGCTCTCGGTACTGATGCTGGCCGGCATCCGCGACATCCTGATCATCTCGACGCCGCACGACCTGCCGATATTCCGCCGGCTGCTCGGCGACGGCGCCAAATGGGGCGTACGCTTCGCCTATGCCGAACAGGCGGTGCCGAACGGGCTGGCGCAGGCGTTCGTCATCGGCGAGGAGTTCGTCGCCGGCGACCGCGCGGCGCTGGTGCTCGGCGACAACATCTTCTATGGCGCCGGCCTGACCGTCCAGCTCAGGGAAGCGACGGCGCGCGAGAGCGGCGCGACGGTGTTCGCCTACAAGGTGCCCGACCCCGAGCGTTACGGCGTCGTCGATTTCAATGGCGAGGGCCGCGCGCTGTCGATCGAGGAAAAGCCCGCCAAGCCGAAATCGAACTGGGCCGTCACCGGCCTCTATGTCTATGATCGCGACGTGGTGTCGATCGCCAAGGCGGTCAAGCCGTCGGCGCGCGGCGAATACGAGATCACCGACGTCAACCGCGCCTATCTCGAGCGCGGCGCCCTGCACGTGTCGCGCATGGGGCGTGGCTTCGCCTGGCTCGACACCGGCACGCATGAATCGCTGACCGATGCCTCGAATTTCGTGCGCACCATCGAGAAGCGCCAGGGCATGCGCATCTGCTGCCCGGAGGAGATCGCCTTCGAGAGGGGCTTTATCGACGCCAGCCAGTTGCGCGTCCTCGCGCGCGAACTCGGCAAGAGTTCCTACGGCCGCTATCTCGGCCAGATCGTCAACGAGCGCGGCTGACGCCGCGACAAGAGCAGGACGGACATGCAGATCGACACGCTTTCCCTGCCGGGCCTTCTCCTGGTGAGCCCGTCGCGCATCGGCGACGGACGCGGCTTCTTCTCCGAGACGTTCCGCGCCGACAAATTCGAGGCCGCCGCCGGCCCGGTGCGCTTCGTGCAGGACAACCAGTCGCTTTCGGGCGCGCGCGGCACCATTCGCGGCCTGCATTACCAGAAATCCCCGCGCGCGCAGGGCAAGCTGGTGCGCGTGATCCGCGGCGCCATTGTCGATGTCGCGGTCGATATCCGGCACGGCTCGCCGACTTACGGCCGCCACGAGGCGATAGAACTCTCGGCCGAGAACTGGCGCCAGCTCTATGTGCCGCCGGGCTTCCTGCACGGGTTCTGCACGCTGGCCGACGATACCGAAGTGATCTACAAGGTGACCGATTATTACAGCCGCGAACACGATGCCGGCGTGCGCTGGAACGATCCGGGCATCGGCGTGGACTGGCCGGTGACGGAAGCCGAGGCGAGCCTGTCCGACAAGGATCGCAACGCGCCGCTGCTCAGCGAAATCGGGCAACAATTCGCCTATTCCGCTTGAAACAAGCTTTTGAAACCCGGCTCCGATACGCGGTGCCGCAGGAGCGTCCATGACGACGATCATCATCAGCCTCGCCGCGCTGTTCGGCCTCGCGCTTCTCGTGCGCACCATGCAGGCGCCCGATGCGATGGCGCCGCTCGCCGATCTCATCTCCGACACGGTCAAGCCGATCGTGGCGCCGATGGTCGACCTGATCAACAAGCCGACCTTCGTCTATATCGCCTCGTTCTGCCTGATCCTGTCGGCGTTCATCGTCATCGCGGTCTACCTGCGCCGGGTGATCCAGCCGGAGATGAACGCGATCCGGCTCGCCGAGATCGAAATCCAGGCGCTGCCGAAGCCGGTCGGCGCCGACTGGCGCCAGATCTGCGCCGAATTGAGCAACGTGCTCAGCCGGCGCGGCGTGCTGGTCTCGGCCTGGGCCGCCTTCACGCAGGATGCCGCGATCGGCCGCCGCATGCCCTCGCGCAGCTTCACCCATTACGCGGTCAACGACCCCGATAACGGCCTCAACCGGCGCGGCGGCATCATGGCGGCGCTGCCGGGCTATTACACCACGGTCGGGCTGATCCTGACCTTCGTCGGGCTGGTGGTGGCGCTGTATTTCGCGGCGCGCGGCTTCCGCTCCGGCGACCTGGAGGAAGCGCATCGCTCGATCGTGCAGTTGCTGAACGCCTCGTCGTTCAAGTTCCTGACCTCGGTCGCGGCGCTGGCCGGCGCCTTCCTGATCAGCATCGTGCACCGGGCGGCGCTGTCGCGCGTCAGGCGCGCCACCTTCCGGCTGCTGACCACCATCGACATGCGCCTGCAACACCTGCGCGCCTTCGAGGCCCAGGCCGGCAACGATATCGACCCGGCGGTGCAGATGGTCGAGAAACTCGACCTGATGCTGGCCGAACTGGCCGCGACGCGCCAGGCGATCGAGGCGCTGCGCAGCGCGCAACGCGAAAGCGCCTGACCATGACGACGAACGAAGACGAGGTCATCGACTTCAAGCCGTTCTTCGATCTGGTCGTGGGCATCCTGTTCATCCTGCTGATCTTGGTCGCCTCGCAGCTGTTCTTCTCGCGCTGGAAGGATGCGCCCTCGCCGCAGGATGCCGCCGCGCAGGCGCGCGAACAGCGCCGCGTCGCGACGCTTGCCGATATCGACAGCTTCCTCGACGGTCTTTCGGGCGCGCTTGACAAGGCGGGCTTCACGCCGGCGCTCGATCGCGTCGGGCGGCGCATCATCATCCCCGCCGGCCAGGTGCTGAAGGCGCAGGCGGGCGCCGGCGCGCGCCTCGGCAACACGCTGCTGGCGCAACTGCATTGCGTCGACGGCAGCACCGGCCCGGCACGGGCGGCCTGCGCCGGCAAGGGCGTGGCGCGCATCGCGGCGGTCAAGGCGCGGTTGCAGCTTCCCGGAGAGCCCGGCGCGGCGACGCCGGCGCCTGCGGCGCGCGTCACCGGCCTCACCCTGTCGGCGAGCCTGTTCTCGGCGGCGCCGGACCTGCTCGCGGTCACGGCGCCCGGCGGCGCACCGGCCGTCAGCCCCGACATCGCCGTCACCGCCTTGCCGACCAGCGCGCAACCGGCGCCGGCGGGAGATTTCACGATGGAATTCACCTTCGCCGACACCGATACGAATTAGCCACGATGCGGAGCTAGGCAAGAGCCTCCGCTCGGATACCACCAAGGATCGATGGACACGCATCTCAAGGCTCTCGAAGCCGAAGCAATCGGCATTCTGCGCGAGGCGCAGGCGCGTTTCGCACGCCCCGTGCTGCTCTATTCGATCGGCAAGGATTCCTCCGTCCTGTACCATCTCGCGCGCAAGGCGGTGGCGCCGGCGGCGCTCGCCATGCCGCTGCTGCATGTCGATACGACCTACAAATTCCGCGAGATGATCGCGTTCCGCGACGCGCTCGCCGCCCGCGATCGGATCGAGATGATCGTGCGCACCAACCACGAAGCGCTCGGCCAGGGCATGAACCCGTTCGATCACGATGCCTCGGTCTACACCGCCGCGATGAAGACCGTGGCGCTCAGGCAGGCGCTCGACGAGCATGGTTTCGATGTCGCCATCGGCGGCGCAAGGCGGGATGAAGAACGCTCGCGCGCCAAGGAACGCATCTTCTCGCTGCGCGAACCCGGCCATCGCTGGGAGCCGCGCAACCAGCGGCCTGAGTTCTTCGGCCTCTACAATACGCGGCTCGCGCCCGGCGCGACGATGCGCTGCTTCCCGCTCTCGAACTGGACCGAACTCGACATCTGGCGTTACATCGAGGCCGAGCGCATTCCCATCGTGCCGCTGTATTACGCCAGGCCGCGCCCGGTCGTGCGCCGCAACGGCCAGTTGATCATGGTCGATGACGGGCGCCTGCCGTTGCAGCCCGACGAGCGAGTCGAGACCCTGACCGTGCGCTTCCGGACGCTCGGCTGCTATCCGCTGACCGCGGCGGTCGAATCGGACGCAACCGACAACGCGGCCATCATCCGCGAATTGCTGCACACCCGGCATTCCGAGCGCATCGGCCGCGTCATCGATCACGTCGGCTCGTCGATGGAAGACAAGAAGCGCGAGGGTTATTTCTGATGGCGGCCAAGCTGAACCAGGCCAAGGCAGACCCGGTCATCGAGGAAAGCCCCGCGCCTTTGCCAGCGCCTTTGCCCGCGCCCCTGCTGCGGCCGCGCCTGCGCTTCATGACCTGCGGCTCGGTCGATGACGGCAAGAGCACGCTGATCGGCCGGCTGCTCGTCGAATCGGGCGCGGTGTTCGAGGACCACCTGCTCGAAGCCTCGCGCGCCGGAACGGGCAGCGAACTCGATTTCTCCTTCCTGGTCGACGGGCTGAAGGCCGAGCGCGAGCAGGGCATCACCATCGATGTCGCCTATCGCTATTTCGCCACGCCGCGCCGCGCCTTCCTGATCGCCGATGCGCCCGGCCACCAGCAATATACCCGCAACCAGGCCGCCGCCGCCTCGCAGGCGGAACTCGCCGTGGTGCTGGTCTCGGCTGAGGACGGCGTGCAGCCGCAGACACGCCGCCACATGGCGATCGCCTCGCTGTTCGGCCTCAAGACGGTGGTGTTCGCCGTCAACAAGATGGATCTCGTCGGGCGCGACAAGGAGCCGTTCACGGCGGTGGTCACCGAACTGCGCGCGCTCGCGGTCGCGCTTGGCCTCGATGTCATCGGCGCGATCCCGGTTTCGGCGCGCGACGGCGACAATGTCGCCGCCCGCAGCGCCGCGATGCCGTGGTATCACGGCCCGGTGCTGCTCGAGGTGCTCGAGGCGTTCGAGCCGGCCGACCGGATCGCAGGCCCCGCCCTGCTGCCGATCGCCCTGACCGGGCGGCTCGATGGCGGCGGGCGCGTCTCCTATGGCGAGATCGCCTCGGGGCGCATCGCCGTCGGCGAGAC
Source organism: uncultured Alphaproteobacteria bacterium (assembly GCA_937988775.1). Lineage (GTDB taxonomy): Bacteria > Pseudomonadota > Alphaproteobacteria > Rhizobiales > Beijerinckiaceae > CALKHP01. The sequence continues at coordinate 3,985 of CALKHP010000007.1, read as the reverse complement.
GCTCACGGCGCGCGACGGCGTCAGCGCCACCGTCACGCGGCTCTGGGAGGCCGGCGCGCCGGTCAGCGCGGCGGAGGCCGGCGCGGCGGTCGCGGTCGAGCTGACGCCGGAAATCGATCTCGGCCGGGGCGCCGTGCTGGCGGCGCCGGAGCGCGCGCCGGCGCTGGCGTCGCAATTGCGCGTGCGCTGCGTGTGGCTTGCCGCCGAGCCGTTGCAGATCGGCCGCAGCTACGATCTCGAACTCGGCACCGGCGAGACCAGCGTCACCGTCTCGCGCGTCGAACGGCGGCTGGACCTCGACGCGCTGACGATGACGCCGATCGACGAGAACCTGAACGCCAACGACATCGCCATGATCCGCGTCAACCTCGCCAAGCCGCTGCCCGCGATGCCGTTCGAACACAGCCGGCAACTCGGCGCCTTCATCATGATCGACCGCTTAAGCCGGCGCACGGTGGCGGCCGGCAGCGTGCTGTCGATCGAGCGCCAGAGCGGCGACACGCCGTGGCAGGCGCTGCAGGTCACCAACGAGGACCGGGCGCGGGCGATGAACCAGACGCCGTTCGTGATCTGGCTGACCGGGCTGTCGGGCGCCGGCAAGAGCACGATCGCCGACCTGCTCGACCGGCGCCTGCATTCTCTCGGCCGGCACGCGGCCGTGCTCGACGGCGACAATCTGCGCCGCGGCCTGAGCGCCGATCTCGGCTTCAGCGAGGCCGACCGCAGCGAGAATATCCGCCGCGTCGGCCAGGTCGCCGGGCTGATGGCCAATAGCGGGCTGATCGTCGTGGTGTCGCTGATCTCGCCGTTCCGGCAGGATCGGGCGGCGGCCAGGGAGGCGATCGGCGCGGCGCGTTTCCTGGAGGTGTTCGTCGATGCGCCGCTCGAAGTGTGCCAGCAGCGCGACCCGAAAGGCATGTATGCCCGCGCCATGACCGGCAGCCTGCCGCGCTTCACCGGCATCGCCTCCGGCTACGAGGCGCCGGAAGCGCCCGACCTGCACCTGAAAACCGCCGAGATGTCGCCGCTTGAAGCGGTCGAGCACCTGCTCGGCGCCCTGCGCGCGCGTGGCCTGAAGGTGTAGCGAAACGGAAATAGGATTTTATTCCTTGACTTTTCGCGCCGCTGAGGCATAGTCAGGCGATCCTTACGGGAGATCGCCCCTCATGACAGAGACGACCGAGCGGCTCGCGCTGCCGCTGCTGGCTGCGAGCCAGTCGCAAAAGCACGTCACCCATAACGAGGCCCTGATCGCGCTCGATGCGCTGATCCAGCTCGCGGTGCACGATCGCCAATCCGCACCGCCGGAGACGCCCGAGGAGGCCGATCGCTACATCGTCGCCGGGCCGGCCAGCGATGCCTGGAGCGGACAGGAGGACATGATCGCCGCCTTCCAGGACGGCGCGTGGCAGTTCTTCCAGCCGCGCACCGGCTGGACGGCCTGGGTCGCGGCGCAGCAGGCGGCGCTGGTGTTCGACGGCGCCGCATGGGGCGACCTGAAGCCGCGCCAGGCCGATATGCTTGGCGTTTCCGCCACTGCCGACGCCGTGAACCGGCTCGTCGTCTCGAGCCCCGCAGTGCTTTTCAACCATGCCGGCGCGGGAAGCCAGGTCAAGATCAACAAGGAAACCGCCACCGACACGGCGAGCCTGCTGTTCCAGACCAACTGGTCCGGCCGCGCCGAGTTCGGCCTTGCCGGCAGCGACGCTTTCAGCATCAAGGCGAGCGAGGATGGCGACACCTGGCGTGAGGCGGCGCATTTCACCGGCTCGAGTGCATGGCTCGGCGGATACCGGGCCGATCTCGACAGCGAGATCAAGTTCCACGTCGCCAAAGCCGGCGGCGCGGTTGGCATCGCCGTCGAAGCGTTGTCGGGCAGCGGCATTACGCTTGCCGATTTCGCGCTGCAAACCGAGCTGCACACCGTCTCGTTCCGCAATGAAGGCCGCGACGCCTCTTGCGTGACCGGCACCGCACCGGAGTTTCAGGTGCGGTTCCCGCCGCCATTCGGCGCCTCGCCGCTGGCGATCGCGCCGAACCTGATGGCCGTCGATGTGCCGGTGCGCCTCAAGGGCTACGCCGCTGCCGCCCTGCCCTCGCCCGCGAGCGCCGGCGCCGGCGCGCTGGTCTATGTGCCCGATGCGGCCGGCGGCGGCACGCCCGCCTTCTCCGACGGCGCGAACTGGCTCAGCCTCGTGGACCGCGCCGTGGTGGCGTGAGGCCGATCGCCATTCAATCGCTGTCCCTGGTTGCCTCGAACTGCCGTTGCAGATCGAGGACGCCGCGCTCCCGGTCGCGAAAGCGCCGGGCCGGGACGCCGAAATACATGCCCCAGGCATCCAGGCTGCGATTCACAAGGGACATTGCGCCGACGGTCGTTCCGGTGTCGATCGTCACGCCAGGCAGGATCACGCTTCCAGCGCCGACGACGACGTGCTCCTTGATCATCACGGGCGCGGCATGGACCTTGGTAAAATGCGGTGGAATCAGCGGCCCGGTCATCGCCGCCCCGGAAAAATCATCCGTGGCCGACAGGATGCGCACGCCTTGCGAAATCCCTGCGTAATCGCGGATATCCACCGCCTCCCGCCCCAATATCGTTACGGCCGCAGCAATATGCACGTAACTGCCAATATTGAGCCTGTTCGAAGCAGACAGGATCACATATGGATCGACCCTGACATGATCTGCAATGAACATATTGCCGGTTTCGACAAGCACACACGTCCGGTGTATCCTGACGTCGCGGCCGCGACTGCCCCACCGGAACCGCGACAGTTCCTCTTCGGAAAAATATTCGGCGTTATGATGGGATAGCACTGATAAACCTCATCTCGTCCCGTGCCATGCCAACAGAGCATCGAGGAGAGTTCGGTTGACCGGAAATTGCGGCTTCTCCGATATTTCTCGAATATAAGCCAGATCACCGATCCTCGAACGATCGACATGCGTTTGGCGCAGGTAGTGCAGAACCCGGATCTCGTCATGTGAGACGTCGTTTATCTCAAGATGAGAGGGATCGTTTGCCGCATTATATATTGCGCCCAAATTAACCGCCTTGATGCCCATGGCTTGCACGATGACAGCCAGGGCAATCTGGCAACGCATGAAGCTGCTCGTCAACTTGGCAAGACGCCGATGCGTATCATGGATTTCGCGGCCGATCATATCGAATGCGTGGCGATTCAAGGCCACGAATCCGAGGTTGAAATAAGCCGGCGTCCTCGGCAGTTCGCCGGAGGCATCCATTGTATATCGAAATGTATTCTCGGGGAGTTCCAATCCAAACAAGCCGAAAAGGGTAGGCCAGTATTGCGGAGAACGAGGATCCGGCAAGATTGTGCCGTTCTCCTCGGGCGGGAAATGAGCGACATGCCCCGCGATCATGGCTTCCTGATGCGTCAGCCTTGCGATGATATCGTCGATATCCCGCAACAGAAGCGTATCGGCATCCGCCATGACCACGATCCGCTCCACCGGATCAGGCCGCCCGAAACGGGAGTTCGCGGTGCCATACATTCCGTGGCGGTCGGAAATTTCGTCGCTGACGCGATGCCAGTTTACGGGCCAGCGCTCGCTCCACCTATTGTGCGCGAGCACGGCGTCGAGATCGCATTTGTCGCCGACAAAAACACGAAGAGGGGCGCTTTCGTAGCATCCGCCGAGGCGCCTCAGGCCGAAATTGAAGAATTCGACCTGATCAAAAAAGCTCTGGGTCGGCGCGATCGGGATTCTGAACTCGACGCTCACGCCCCGTTCCCCTCCAGTTCCTCGACAATTTCGGCGATTATGTTGACGATTTCCAGGCGAACCACAGCGTCATCGTCACCGCGGACAGGCAGGGCGCACATCCGAACCGACAAATCCTCCGCATTTTCACAGGGCCACAACGCGCGCGCCTCAGGCCAGCGCGACAGGCTTGGCCTGTAATAGCGCCGAAGCTCCACGCCTTCCCGCGCCGATCGGGCCTCCAATGCATCGGCGG
>CALKHP010000006.1 GCA_937988775.1 uncultured Alphaproteobacteria bacterium | reverse complement strand
CCGCCGATCTCGATCGGTGAACCGCAGCGATGGTGACTGGGTGCCGGGTCAAGCCCGGCACAAGACGGTAGAGAAGACGAGCGCAAAACCTCTCAACCGTCATCGGTGGACTCCTCACGATGAGGGCAGCGGTGTTATCAAACGAACGACAACGACAGAGCGGGCACCATGAGCGAGCGATTTGACACCATCCTGACGGGCGCGACCGTCGTGAACCATGATGGCGAGGGTATTCGCGACATCGCCATCGCTGGCGGGCGCATCGCGGCGCTGGGCAAGTTCTCGCCCGGCCAGGCGGCCGAGACGATCGATTGCACCGGGCTGCACATCCTGCCCGGCGTGATCGACAGCCAGGTGCATTTCCGCGAGCCCGGCCTGACGCACAAGGAGGACCTCGAGGCCGGCTCGCGCGGCGCGGTGCTCGGAGGCGTGACCAGCGTGTTCGAGATGCCGAACACCAATCCGCTCACCACCAGCGCCGAGACGCTCGCCGCCAAGATCAAGGCCGCGCATCATCGCATGCATTGCGATTTCGCGTTCTGGGTCGGCGGCACGCATGAGAATGTCGACGAGTTGCCGATGCTGGAGCGCCTGCCGGGGGCGGCCGGCATCAAGGTGTTCATGGGCTCTTCCACCGGCTCGCTGCTCGTCGCGGACGATGCCGGCGTCAAGGCGATCCTGTCGAAGACGCGCCGGCGCGCCGCCTTCCACTCCGAGGACGAGCACATGCTGCGCGAGCGCATGCATCTGCGCGTCAAGGGCGACCCGTCCTCGCATCCGGTGTGGCGCTCGCCCGAAGTGGCGCTGACCTGCACCAAGCGGCTGGTGCGTATCGCGCATGAGACCGGGGCGCGCATCCACGTGCTGCATATCTCGACCGCCGAGGAAATGGTGTTCCTCAAGGATCACAAGGATGTCGCCAGCGTCGAAGTGACGCCGCACCACCTCACGCTGGTCGCGCCCGACTGCTACGAGCGCCTCGGCAATTACGCGCAGATGAACCCGCCGGTGCGCGACGAGCACCACCGCGCCGGCATCTGGCGCGGGCTCGAGCAGGGCATCGCCGACGTGCTCGGCTCCGATCACGCGCCGCATACGCGCGAGGAGAAGGAGCACGAGTATCCCGCGAGCCATTCCGGCATGACCGGCGTGCAGACGCTGGTGCCGACCATGCTCGACCACGTCAATGCCGGGCGCCTTTCGCTCGCGCGCTTCGTCGACATGACCAGCGCCGGCCCGGCGCGGCTGTTCGGCATCGCGCGCAAGGGGCGCATCGCCACCGGCTACGATGCCGACCTCACCATCGTCGACCTGAAGCGGCGCGAGACGATCCGCAATGCGTGGATCGCCTCGATCTCGGGCTGGACGCCCTACGATGGCGTCAGCGTCACCGGCTGGCCGGTCGGCACCGTCGTGCGCGGCAAGCGCGTGATGTGGCAGGGCGAATTGCTCGCGCCCGCGCAGGGCGAGGCGGTGCTGTTCAACGAGACGCTGCAACCGGCGGGATGAGGCCCGAGGTCTTGGCGACGATTTGCTTGTTCAGCCCTCATGTTGAGGAGCGGAGCGCAAGCTCCGCGTCAGAGTCTGACTCGAAATTCCGCCTCTCGGCAAACGCGACCTCATCCTGAGCTTGTCGAAGGATGTTTCAGAGGGCACTGGACCATGCTTCGACAAGCTCAGCATGAGGGAGAGTGGGAAAACTACCCTCAACCGATTTTCCGAGGCTCTCAGGATGAGGGCTCAACAAAGCGTATCCAATGACCCCCGCCCTGCCCGCCTGGCTTTCACAGGCGATCGCCGCGCGGCTCGAGGGCGTGTCGCGGCATGATCTCGCCGCTGCCTCGGCTGCGGTCACCTCCGCCTACCGCAGCGGCGGCACCAGCAAGCGCAACGTCGTGGCTGCCGATGCGATCACGGCCTACCTGACGGCGCGCCTGCCGGCGACCTATGCCGCGGTTTCGGCCGCCCTCGCCCGCCTTGCCGAACATGCGCCCGCTTTCGCGCCGGGCAGCCTCGCCGATATCGGCGCGGGGCCGGGCACGGCGAGCTTTGCCGCGCTCGAGCGGTTTCCGGGGCTTACTGATGTGGCGATGCGCGACCATAACGAGCGCTTCCTGCAGGCGGCGCGCGCGCTGGCCGGCGCCAGCCATAACGACGCCCTGCAACACGCCGATATCGCCGCCGGCGAGGCGACGGTCGGCGCAATCCCTGCCGCCGATCTCGTCATTGCCGGCTACATGTTGGTGGAATTGCCGGACGCCGCGCTCGCGCCGGCGGTCACCCGGCTGTGGCAGGCGACGCGAGGCGCGCTGCTGCTGGTCGAGCCCGGCACGCCGGAAGGATTCCGGCGCATGCGGCGCGCGCGCGAGGCGCTGATCGCCGCCGGCGCGCATATCCTCGCGCCCTGCACCCATGCGCTCGCCTGCCCGATGGCCGGCGGCGACTGGTGCCATTTCTCGGTGCGGCTGCCGCGCTCGCGCGACCACCTCGCCGTCAAGCGCGCCGAGGTGCCGTTCGAGGACGAGCGCTTTTGCTATCTGGCGGCGGCGCGCTTCGAGGGCTCCATCGCGCAGGCCCGCATCCTCGCGCCGCCCCGCCACGCCAAGCCCGGCCTGACCTTCAAGCTGTGTCGCGAGGGACGGATCGAGGAACGCTTCGTGCCGGCACGCGACAAGGCGGCATTTCGCGCAGACCGCCGCCTCGACTGGGGCGGCATCTGGGAGCCGGCGCTCCCGGATTGATTCAAGTTGCCGTCGTACCGATCTGATTTCTAAAAGATTTTCAAAAAACCGATCAAAAAGACAGGTGACGGCGAACGAACGCCGCGCGCGCATCAACGGCGCTGCGCGGCAGTTCCAGCAGATCGTGGCCGCCTCACAGCACGGCGAAGACCTGCCAGGTGCCGTCGGCGCCGATGACGACGCGGTGGATCTGCGGCGCGCCGGCCTGGATCGAGACGCCGATATCGGCCACCCGCACCAGCCCCCAGCTGGCGGCGCGTTCGGCCGGGCTGCGGCGCTGATACGGCGTGTTGGCATAATACGGCCACAGGAATTGCGTCGGCGCCGCGCCGGAGGAAAGCCCCGTGCAGCCGGCATCGAGCACGCGCAGCAGGATGTGCAGCAACTCGCGGCCGGCGCCATCGGCGGAGCGCGCTTTCAGGATGGCAATCGCATCGGCGCGCATGCCACGCGCGAAGAGCGGCGGCAGCTCGTTGCGCTGGATGGTGATGCGCAAGGCCTCGACATCGCCGGTCTTCGCCGCCGCCCGGATGCGCGCCAGCGTGGTGCGCGTGCCGGCCGGAAGGCGCGCCTCATCGAGCCGCGCGTTGTCCGCTTTCGCTTTGGGTTTGGCCATGACAGCGCCCGGCACGGCCAGAACCGGAAGGGCCGCCAGAATGCTGCGTCTGGTGAAAGAGCTCATCGCGCCAGCCAAGCCGCGCTTTGCGGCCGTGGCGTGGCTGCTTCTACTGGCGCTTGATGTTGACGGAGAATTCGCCGTGGCGCAGGCGCTCGGGCAGGCGCTCGGCAAAGCCCGCGACGGCATCCTCGCCATAGGAAAGCACCAGCTCCTTGAGCGCCGCGAACAGCGCGGCATGGGCGAGATACTCCGTCTCGATGCCGTCGAGGCGGCCTTCCTCGAACGCCTCGGTGACGTAGCTCAGCGCGACATGGCGCAGCTCGGCGCAATGGCCGTCTTCCTCGTTCCGTTCTGCCGGCAAGCTGATCATGTTCCCGCATCCGGGCCGCCACGGCCCCTTGGCGATTCACCATAGGGGCCTCCGTGCGCCGAGGCGACCCACGAGTGTAGGAAAGGTTAACGCATCCGGCCAAAGGTCACGGATTTCGGTAACCGTTGCCGGATTGCATCGCCTGGCGCTCAGGTGCCGTAGCGGCTGGTGATGGTGCGGCTCAGCGCCGCGCCCTCGCGCATCAGGCGCTCGCCGAGCAGGCTGGCCGCCGGCGTGCAGCGGTGATAGCCCGGCTGGAGGCCGTCGAAGCCGCGATTATAGGCGCCGGCGAGCCGGTTACGCCGCTCGGGCGTGCTGCCTTCGGCTTCCATCAACGCGTTCATGCGGTCGCGCCATGCGCTGCCGTCGCCATGGCCGCACAGATCACGCAGGAAGGCGAGCGTGCCCATCACCTCGGCGAGCCGGTCGAGATCGCGATCATAGGGCAGGACTGTCGGATCGGGTTTGGGCGCCTCCGGCTGATTCGCGGGCGGTTTCGCGCTCTGCGATTTCGGCGCTGGCGATTTGGCCGGCTGGCCGCGCCCCTGCGCCAGCACCGGGCCGGCGGCGAAAGCCGCCAGCAACAAGACGGCCAAGAAGGAGAAAAGGCGTGTCACGGGAGCCGCATAGCAGCTTTCGCCTTGGCGATCACCCCGGCAAGCCCGGGCGTCGTCGGCAGCATGGCGACATCTTCCGGCGCGCACCACAGCACGGCCGGCGCCTCGGGGCCGGTCTCGCCCTCGCCCGAGACCCAGCGTGCCGCGTAAGCGCAGATCACCGCGTGAAAATCGGGGCCGATCATCTCGACATGATCGACGAAGACTGGGTCGACCGCGACCACGGCGACCTCCTCGTAAAGCTCGCGCAGGGCGCAGGCGGCGAGCGTCTCGCCATATTCGACCTTGCCGCCCGGCAGCGACCACAGGCCCTCGGCCAGCCCCTTGCCGCGCTCGGCCAGCAACACCTTGCCCTCGCGGAACACGGCAACGGAGGCGGCGAGCACGGGACGTTCGGTCATGCATGCCACGAAAGCGCAAGCGGCGGCGCGCGGCAAGGCTGATTCGCCTGGACCGGTTCGCTTGAGACCGATTCGCTTGAGACCGCGCCGGTTGAGGCTTACCTAATGCCGACCCAATGGGAGGCATGATGACGACGATGAACGGACATGCGGCATTCCTCGCCGATCGCGGCGTGGTCAGGATTTCCGGGCCGGATGCCCGCACGCTGCTCGACAACCTGATCACCTGCGATCTCGACCGGGTCAAACCGGGCCACGGCCGGCACGGCGCCTTGCTGACGCCGCAGGGCAAGATCATGTTCGATTTTCTCGTCAACGAGGCGGAAGAGGCCGATGGCGGCGGCTATTTCCTCGATTGCCTCGCCGGCATGGCGGGCGAACTCGTCAAGCGCCTGTCGTTCTACAAGCTGCGCGCCAAGGCGACGATCGAGGACATGTCGGCCGCGCTCGGCGTGCTCGCCGGCTGGGGCGGCGCGGCGGCGGATGGCGAATCAGGCCTGCTGACGCCCGACCCGCGCCAGGCGCAACTCGGCTGGCGGCTGATCCTGCCGCGCGCGGAGGCGGAAGCCGCCGCGACCGACCCTGCCAGCGCCTATCACGCCGCCCGCATCGCCCTCGGCGTGCCGGAGGGCGGCAAGGATTTCCTGTTCAACGATGCCTTCCCGCATGAGGCGCTGATGGACCGGCTCGCCGGCGTCGATTTCGACAAGGGCTGCTATGTCGGGCAGGAGGTGGTGTCGCGCATGCAGCATCGTGGCACCGCCCGCACCCGCATCATCAGACTGCGCTATCCGGACGGGTTCGCGGCCGAGGCCGGCGCGCCGGTGACCGCCGGCGGCCGCGTGATCGGCAAGGCCGGCTCCGGGGCGGACGGAATCGGCCTCGCTATGATCCGCCTCGACAAGCTCGACGACGCGCTCGCGGCGGGCGAGGAAATCCGCGCCGGTGGGCTGGCATTCGTCGTCGAGCGCTGAGGGCTACTTCTTCTCCTTCACGATCCGCCCGGGCAGCGACAGGTCGCCGGAAGCGACATCGTGCACGGCGGTGACGCAGAGCAGCGGCGTCTTGCCGGCGGCGTTGACCTGCAATTCGCTGGTCACGGCATCGAAGGCGGCATCCTGCGCGCCCTTCACCGGCAAGGTGATGCGCACGCGGTGGCCCTTGAACAGCGGCGACATGCCGGGGCTGTCGAGCGCCAGCGGCAGCATCGGCGCGGTCGGCGGCAGGACATCGACGCCGGCGGTGATGTCGAGCACCTTCAGCCCGGCCGCGCAGGCGGCATCCTTGCCGAGCACGACCCAGTGCGAGTGCCAGTCCTTGCCGTCGTTATTCGGATCGCCGTCACCATTCTCGTCGATCAGCGGCGTGTCGTCGAAATCAGGATGCGCGGTGACGGCAAGCGCCAGGATCCCCGATTTTTTCGCGAAGCCGACCACGGAAGGATCGAGCCCGGTCGGCCAGACATAGGCCGCCACCCTGGCGCCATGCAGCTTGCCGGTCGCTTCAGGCTTCACGGACCCCGCCTCGCCCGCAACCTCCATCATGAAGGTCGCCAGCCGCCCATCGGTGCTGGCGGAGGCACCGGTGATGTCGAAGGCGGTCGGCTTCTTGGCATCGGTCGGGCTCCTGATGTCATGGGCGGCGGCGGGCAGGCAAAGCGCGGCGGCGGCAAGAGCGGTGAGCAAAGGTGTCCTCATGGCGATCCTCTTTAGTATCGTTACGATACCAATCGCTAGCATGCGTGCCTGACACTTGCAAGAGTGGTATTGATACGATACTTTGTTGGCATGACCGAAGCGCCCATCCCGGCCGTGGAACTGCTCGAACGGCTGGCCCGGCTGATCGCCAATGACGGCCACGCGCAGCGCCTGAAGCCGGCGCAATGGGAGGCGTTGCGCTATCTGGCGCGCGCCAACCGCTTCTCGCGCACGCCCGGCGGCCTGACCGCGTGGCTCGGCGCGACCAAGGGTACGGTGTCGCAAACGGTGATGTCGCTCGAGCGTGCCGGACTGGTCACCAAGAGCGGGCACCCGGCCGATCGCCGCTCGGTGCGGCTTGCATTGACTCCGGCCGGCCGGGCCATGCTGGCGCGCGACGAGATCGCCGCGCTCCGGCACAGTGCCGCCGGCTTGCCCGCTGCGGTGCGCGCCGGGCTGGAGGATGGCTTGCGCGCCCTGCTCGCCGCCCGGCTGGCGGCCACCGGCCAGCGTCCGTTCGGCATCTGCCGCGATTGCCGGCATTTCGCGCGGGGCAGCGGCGGCGACCACTTCTGCCGCCTGCTGGAAGAACCTTTATCGGACGATGATTCCAGGTTGATCTGCGTCGAGCAGGAGCCGGTGGCGGCCTGAGGCTGCCATATGCAATGCCGCAAGGTGGATTTGCCGGTTTTGAGGTTTCCCCGCCATCGCTTGGGTGGCAGACTCGCGGCCTCAGTCAAACGAGGAGGCCGCCCATGTCAGCACTTCCATCCGACGATCCGGTCATCGGCGACAAGAAATCCTGCGACGCGCTCGAACAGGTCATCGTGCCGCGCTCGCATGATGTCGGCGGCTTCGAGGTGCGGCGCGCCCTGCCCTCGATCGGGCGCCGCATGGTCGGGCCGTTCATCTTCTTCGACCAGATGGGGCCGAACGAATTCCTGCTCGGCCAGGGGCTCGACGTCAGGCCGCATCCCCATATCGGCCTTGCCACCGTGACCTATCTGTTCGACGGCGCCATCGTGCATCGCGACAGTCTCGGCACCGAGATGACCATCAAGCCCGGCGACGTGAACCTGATGACGGCCGGGCGCGGCATCGTGCACTCCGAGCGCACCGGCACGGCCGAGCGCGCGCATGGCCAGCGCCTGTTCGGCATCCAGGCCTGGGCGGCGCTGCCGAAGACGCATGAGGAAAATCCGGCCGCCTTCGTGCATCACGGCGTCGGCGAGTTGCCACGCATCGAGGGCGAGGGCAAGCGCGTGCGGCTGGTGATGGGCTCGCTGTTCGGCGAGACCGCGCCGACACAGTTCCCGCACGAATCGTTCTATGCCGAGGCGGTGCTGGCGCCGGGCGCCGTGCTGCCGCTCGACGACGATTACGACGAGCGCGCGGTGTTCATCGTCTCCGGCCAGATCGACATTGCCGGCGATGTGTTCGAGGGCGGCCGGCTGCTGGTGTTCCGGCCCGGCGACCGCATCTCGATCCTGGCGCTCAGCAATGCGCGGCTGATGCTGCTCGGCGGCGCGCCGATGGACGGGCCGCGCCACATCTGGTGGAATTTCGTGTCATCCTCGAAGGAGCGCATCGAACAGGCCAAGGAGGAGTGGAAATCCGGCCGTTTCGACACCGTGCCCGGCGACGACAAGGAGTTCATCCCGCTGCCCGAGAGGTAAGGCGCGCCAGCCCGGCTGTCTTGCCCCGGCCTTGAGCCGGGGCCCATGGACGCGCTGCGGAGGCCGGAAAAGCTGGGTCCCGGGTCAAGCCCGGGACAAGACAGCTGGCGTTTGCAGCTTTCCGATCGGAAGGGCGCTGGGGTGGGCATGTGCGATGCGGACGTGTCGCCGTCACATCAGAACGGCACCCTGCCCGTCAGCATCTCGAACCACATCCTGAAATCGGCGAGTAAGCTGTAGAGCGGGTAATCGAGCGTCGCCGGGCCGCTCTTCTCGAACATCGCGTGGCCGATCCAGGCGAAGCCGTAACCGCAGACCAGGGCGGCGAACAGCCACGCCGGATTGCCGGTGAGCAGCAGCAGGAACAGGCAGACGAACGCGAGGCTGACGCCGGTAAAATGGAGCCGGCGCGCGGCCGGGTCCTGATGCTGGGCGAGAAAGGCGGGGTAGAAAGCGGCGAAGCTTTCAAACTCCCGATGCGGCTCGTGCGGCTCCTGCGACATAGGCGCCCTCGATTCTTCTTTATTTTCGCTCCATTGTAACAGTTTGCATTCGCCTCGTCATGCGTGGCGGCCCGAATAGATTTGAACTGGCGCGCTCGCCCGGCCATAATGGCTGCTTCGGCGCATGCGACGCCGGTTCGAGATTTTTCAGGAGCGTACGGCCGTTGCCCGTAGAGACCCCCCTGCTGGACAAGATCCGCACGCCACATGACCTCCGCGCCCTCGACGAGACGAAGCTCGGCCAGCTTGCCGCCGAGTTGCGCGCCGAGACCATCGACGCCGTGTCCGTCACCGGCGGCCATCTCGGTGCGGGCCTCGGCGTCGTCGAACTGACGGTGGCGCTGCACCATGTGTTCAACACGCCCGACGACCGCATCATCTGGGATGTCGGGCACCAGGCCTATCCGCACAAGATCCTGACCGGCCGGCGCGACCGCATTCGCACGCTGCGCCAGGGCAACGGCCTGTCCGGCTTCACCAAGCGCGCCGAGAGCGAGTACGACCCGTTCGGCGCGGCGCATAGCTCGACCTCGATCTCGGCCGGGCTCGGCATGGCGGTGGCGCGCGATCTCGCCGGCCGCAACAACCATGTCGTGGCGGTGATCGGCGACGGGGCGATGTCGGCCGGCATGGCCTATGAGGCGATGAACAATGCCGGCGCCATGCAGTCGCGCCTGATCGTCATCCTCAACGATAACGACATGTCGATCGCGCCGCCGGTCGGCGCCATGTCGGCCTATCTCGCCCGCCTCGCCTCGGGCTGGACCTACCTGAAGCTGCGCGATTTCGGCAAGCAGCTCACCAGGCGCCTGCCGCGCGGCGTCGACCGCGCCATCACGCGCGCCGTCGAGCATGCGCGCGGCTACGTCACCGGCGGCACGCTGTTCGAGGAACTCGGCTTCTATTATGTCGGGCCGATCGACGGCCATAATCTCGACCATCTGCTGCCGGTGCTGCGCAACGTGCGCGATGCCGATATCGGCGGCCCGGTGCTGATCCATGTCGTGACGCAGAAAGGCAAGGGCTACGCGCCGGCCGAGGCCAGCCCCGACAAATATCACGGCGTGGTCCGGTTCGACGTCATTACCGGGGCGCAGGTCAAGGCGCCGAGCAACGCGCCCGCCTACACAAAAGTGTTCGCGCAGGCGCTGACCCGGCAGGCGGAGGCCGACGACAAGATCGTCGCCATCACCGCCGCCATGCCGTCCGGCACCGGGCTCGACCTGTTCGCCAAGGCCCATCCCGCCCGCACCTTCGATGTCGGCATTGCCGAGCAGCACGCCGTCACCTTCGCGGCCGGGCTGGCGACGGAGGGCTACAAGCCGTTCTGCGCCATCTATTCGACCTTCCTGCAGCGCGGCTACGATCAGGTCGTGCATGACGTGGCGATCCAGAACCTGCCGGTGCGCTTCGCGCTCGACCGGGCCGGGCTCGTCGGCGCCGACGGGCCGACGCATGCGGGTGCCTTCGACCTCGCCTATCTCGGCTGCCTGCCGAACATGGTGATCATGGCCGCAGCCGACGAGGCCGAACTCGTCCACATGGTCGCGACCCAGGTCGCCCATGGCAGCGGCCCCTCGGCGCTGCGCTATCCGCGCGGCGAAGGCATCGGCGTCGACATGCCGGAGGTCGGCGTGCCGCTGACGATCGGCAAGGGTCGCGTGCTGCGCGAAGGCAAGCGCATCGCCATCCTGTCGCTCGGCACCAGGCTTCAGGAAGCCTTGAAGGCGGCCGACGAACTGGAGGCGAGCGGGCTTTCGACCACGGTCGCCGATGCGCGCTTCGCCAAGCCGCTCGACCATGCGCTGATCCGGCGCCTGGCCGAGACGCATGAGGTGCTCGTCACCATCGAGGAGGGCTCGGTCGGCGGTTTCGGCTCGTTCGTGATGCACTACCTCTCAGACGAGGGGCTGCTCGATGGCGGGCTGAAGATGCGCCAGATGGTGCTGCCCGACGTATTCATCGACCATGACAAGCCCGAGAAGATGTATGCGAGCGCCGGCCTCGACGCCAAGGGCATCGTCGCGACGGTGTTCAAGGCGCTCGGACAACGGCAGGTGGACGCCAAGCGCGCCTGAGGCCAACGCGCCCTGCCTGGGCATCCAGAGCGACTGGGTCCCGGGTCAAGCCCGGGACAAGACGGCGAAAACACCCGCGCCCCTAATCCTCCTCGCTGGCACAGGGCCAGCTCTTGGGCGCGACGAGGCCGGCCGGCAGCCTGGTCTGGCCGCTGCCGCAGGCGATATTGACCTGCTCTTGCGTCAGTCCCTTTGCCTTGGTCAGATCCGCGCCGCCGATCTGGGTGCGGAAGAAATAGGCGCCGGTGAAATCGTTGCCGCCGAGCCTGGCGGCCCCGAACGCGGCGCGGGCGAGATTGGCATAGACGAAGCTGACGCCGGTCAGGTCGGCATTGTCGAAAATGACGCGCGCCACCTCGGCGCGCGACATGTCGCTGCCGGCGAGGTCGGCGCGCGAGAAATCGCTGCGGTTGACCTCGGATTTCTCGAAATTGGCGCCTTTCAGCGAGGCGCCTGAAAAATCGACCCGGCTCAGATCGGCATAGGTGAAATCGACCTTGTCGAGTTGCGCGCCGACGAAGCCGGTGCGCCAGCCGACGATGCGCGACAGTTTCGCGCCGGTCAGGTCGGCCTTGTCGAAGCGCGAGTTCGAGAGATCGGAACCACGCAGATCGGCGCCGGCGAGCCTGGCATGCGAAAAATCATTCGAGGTCAGTTGCGCGTCGCGCGCCACTAGGCCGGTCATGTCGTCGCCGGAGAGTTGCAGGAACATCTTGGTGCATTTCGACCAGTTATTGCCCGGCGCCGGGCCGGAGCTGCAATCGGGCTCGGCCCGCGCCGCGCCCGCCAGCGCCATGGCGATGCCGGCAAGCAGGAACGCGCCGACGGCCAGATTGACTTTCCCCGAGAACGACCGTGGCAGCATGGTGCTCTTCCATCTCATGACGCGCGGCACGCAGGAGCCGCAATCATGCCAGTGTAGCGTTACGAAATCCGCTACCGCGTCCGCGTCAGAACGCACATCGGAGTGCCCGGTTCCGCATCGTCCCGCAAAGAGGCTCGACGCGCCGACGACCCCTCTGATATCGAAGGCGCGATGATGGATACGCGCCGCGCCGACCTGCTGCTGGTCGAACGAGGATTTTTCGACTCCCGCGCCAAGGCGCAGGCGGCGATCGCGGCCGGGCTGGTGCATGCCGGCGGCGAGATCGTGCGCAAAGCGTCGCAAGCGCTCGCCGCCGACGCCGCCATCACGGCGCACCCGGCGCATCCTTACGTGTCGCGCGGCGGCGTCAAGCTGCGCGCGGCGCTCGACCATTTCGCCATCGCGGCGACGGGATGCATCGCCGCCGATATCGGCTCGTCGACCGGCGGTTTCACGCAGGTGCTGCTGCTGGCGGGCGCGGAGAAGGTCTATGCCATCGATAGCGGGCGCGAGCAGATGCACGCCGCGCTGCGCGGCGAACCGCGCCTGATCCTGCACGAAGCCTTCGATGCGCGGCGACTCGAGCGCACGGTGATCGCCGAGCCGCTCGACCTGATCGTCAGCGATGTCAGCTTCATCTCGCTCACCCTGGCCCTGCCGGCGGCGCTGGCGCTGGCCCGGCCGGGCGGGCGGCTCATCGCGCTGATCAAGCCGCAATTCGAGGCCGGCCGGCGCGAGATCGGCAAGGGCGGCATCGTGCGCGACGAGGCCGTGCATGCGCGCGTATGCGCGCACATCGCGGATTGGCTCACCGGCCTTGGCTGGCGCGTCGACGGGCTGATGCCCTCGCCGGTCACCGGCGGCGACGGCAATCGCGAATTCCTGATCGCCGCGACCGCGCCATGAGCGACATCCTCACCATCGACAGCCTTGGCGCGCGCGGCGAAGGCATCGCCAGCGGGCCGGCCGGGCCGATCTTCGTGCCCTACACGCTGCCGGGCGAAACGATCGCGGCCGAAACGGCCGGCGACCGTGGCTATGCCGGCGACATCCTGTCGCCCTCGCCCGAGCGCATCGCGCCGTTCTGCCGGCATTTCACGCAATGCGGCGGCTGCGCCACGCAGCACATGGCGCCCGCGCTCTATGCCGCATGGAAGCGCGGCCTTCTCGTCACGGCCCTGCAACGGCTCGGGCCGGAGGTCGAGACCGCGCCCCTCGTCGATGCGCATGGCGCCGGCCGGCGGCGCGTGACGCTGCATGTGCGCTATGCCGGAACCGGCCGCGCCATGCGGGCGCAGGCCGGTTTCATGCGGGCGCGCAGCCACACGCTGATCGATCTCGACGCCTGCCCGATCCTCGTGCCGGCGCTCAAGCCTGCCCCTGCCCTGGCGCGCGCCATCGGCCAGGTTCTGAAGGGGCGCGCCAAGCCGCTCGACGTGCAGGTGACCGCGACCCTGACCGGGCTCGATGTCGATATTCGCGGCAGCGGCCAGCCGAGCGAGGCCGAGCGGCTGGCGCTCGGCGCGCTGGTCGGCGAACACGATCTCGCCCGGCTCAGCGTGCATGGCGCCCTGGTGCTGGCGGCGCGCACGCCCATCATCGCCATGGGCAAGGCGGGGGTCGTGCCGCCGCCGGCGAGTTTCCTGCAGGCGACGGAAGCGGGCGAGGCAAGGCTCGGCGCGCTCGTCTCGGCGGCGATGGCCGGCGCCAAGCGCAGCGCCGACCTGTTCTGCGGCATGGGGCCGTTCGCGCTGCGGCTGGCGGAAAAAAGCGCCGTCGCGGCGTTCGACAGCGCCGGCCCGGCCATCGCCGCGCTCAAGACGGCGGCGGCGCGCACGCAAGGGTTGAAGCCGATCGCGGCAACCGAGCGCGACCTGTTCCGGCGCCCGCTGACGGCCACGGAGCTCAACGCCTTCGATGCGCTGGTATTCGACCCGCCGCGCGCCGGGGCCGAGGCGCAGGCGCGCCAGATCGCCGCCTCGCGCGTGGCGCGCGTCGTCGCGGTGTCGTGCGACCCGGGCACTTTCGTGCGCGACGCCAGGGTGCTGATCGCCGGCGGCTACCGGCTCGAGCGCGTCACGCCGGTCGATCAGTTCCGCCATTCGGCGCATCTCGAACTGGTCGCCGTGTTCAGTCGCTGAACAGGTCGTCCGCCCGCCACAGGTCCTCGCCCTCGTTGGTCGCCTTGTTGACCGCCTTGCCGACGCGCCGCATGGCGAGCAGCCCGTCGGGCGCCGGCCGCAGGAGTGCCTCGGCCTCGTCGAGCGGCGTGGCCGGATCGAGCCAGCGCGCGTGATCGGCCTCATCGAGGATCACCGGCATGCGGTGATGCAGCGCGGCGAGGAGGCCGTTGGCATCGGTGGTGATCATTGCCGCCGTATCGATCTCGGAGCCGTCCCGGCTGCTCCATGTCTCGTGAAGCCCGGCGAAGGCGAAGGGTCTTTCATCCGCGCGCCGGATCAGGAACGGCTGCCTGTCGCGCCCGACGCGGCGCCATTCGTAAAACCCGTCGACCGGGATCAGGCAGCGCCGGCGCTGGAACGCGGCGCGGTAGGACGGCTTTACCCGCGCCGTCTCGGCCCGAATGTTGATGATCAGGGGGAAGCCCTTCTCATCCTTGACGAAACCGGGAATGAAGCCCCAGCGCATCAGCATGAAATGGCGCTTTCCGGCCTCGGCCGCCACGACCGCGATCGGCTGCGTCGGGGCGATATTGTAGCGCGCGGGGAAATTCGGCTGCTCGCCATAGGCAAACAGCGCCCGCATCGCCGCTGGCGGCGTGACGACGGCAAAGCGGCCGCACATGCCCCGTCAGCCGCTCGCGCGCGCCGCGAGGCTGACCGGCGGCATGCTATCCTCCGGCACGAAGAAATCCGGCGCCAGCGCCACGGTCGGGTCGACGCGATAGCGGTCGAAATCGCGTTCGCCTTCGGCATAAAGAAACGTGTCGTCGATGATGAATTGCCCGGTGAAATCACGCGCGCGCTTCAGGAAGACGGCGTGCGCGGCATCGGCGAGAATCGCCGGCGTACGCGAGGCGCGCACCATGGCGTCGCCGCCGAGCAGGTTCTTCACCGCGGCGGTGGCGATGGTGGTGCGCGGCCACAATGCGTTGACGGCGATGCCCTGCGCCCGCAACTCACCGGCCAGTCCCAGCACGCACAGGCTCATGCCGAATTTGGCGATCGAATAGCCGGTATGGCCGGCAAACCACTTCTCCTTCATGTCGAGCGGCGGCGACAGCATCAGGATATGCGGGTTTTGCGCCTTCTCCAGATAGGGAATGGCGAATTTCGACACCATCAACGTGCCGCGCGTGTTGATCTGGTGCATCAGGTCGAAGCGCTTCATGTCGAGGCTGGCGGTCGGCGCCAGGTTGATGGCGGAGGCGTTGTTGACGACGATATCGATGCCGCCGAATGTCTCGGCCGCCTTGGCGAGCGCCGCCGCGACCGCGTGCTCGTCACGCACATCCACCACCAGCGGCAGCGCCTTGCCGCCGGCCTTCTCGATATCGGCGGCGGCGGTGTAGATCGTGCCCTCGAGCTTCGGATGCGCCTCGGCCGTCTTGGCGGCGATGACGATATTGGCACCGTCGCGCGCCGCGCGCAGGCCGATCGCCAGGCCGATGCCGCGCGAAGCGCCGGTGATGAAAAGCGTCTTGCCCTTCAGGCTCATGAGGCAACTCCGGCTATTTGCGGCTGAGGAAGGCGTTGAAGGCGGCGCGCGCTTCATCCGAGCGCAGGCGCTCGCCGAACAGCACCACCTCGCGCTCGATGCGGGCGAGCGTCTCGGCCGGGGCAGGCCGCAGCAAGGCGCGTGCGATGGCCATCGCCTCGGCCGGACGGGCGGCGATGTCGCGCGCGGCGGCGAGCGCTTGTCGCTCGACCTCCTCCGGCGCCACGACCTCATTGACGAGGCCGACGACCTCGGCCTGGCGCGCCGGCATCGGCCGGCCCATGGCCAGCATCGCGAAAGCGCGGGCGTGGCCCATCAGGCGGGGACCGAGCAGGCTGGAGCCGGCTTCCGGCACGAGGCCGAGGCTGGCGAAGGGCGTCGACAGGTTGGTGCGCTCGCTGGCCACGACATAATCGCAATGCAACAGCAGCGTCGCGCCGATGCCGACGGCGATGCCATCGACGCCGGCGACCAGCGGCTTCTCGTTGGTGGCGAGGCTTTTCAGGAATTCGACCACCTCAGGCCCGAGCGCGCCACCTTTCGCGAAGGTCATGAACTCCTGGATGTCGTTGCCGGCGGAGAACATGCCCGGCGCGCCGAGGATGCAGATGACGCGGATGGCGGCATCGGCATTGGCGGCGGCGAGCGCCGCCGTCATCGCGGCATACATCGGCGAGGTGAGCGCGTTCTTCTTCTCAGGCCGCGCGATCCTGATCAGGCACAGCGGCGCTTCAAGGCTGACCTTGAT
Organism: uncultured Alphaproteobacteria bacterium; assembly: GCA_937988775.1. Lineage (GTDB taxonomy): Bacteria > Pseudomonadota > Alphaproteobacteria > Rhizobiales > Beijerinckiaceae > CALKHP01. Next base: position 152,717 of record CALKHP010000006.1, on the reverse strand, counting down.
GAATTCGGACATGCCGCCTGCTCCCGCCCCCTCAGGCCGCATCGCCGAAGGCGCCGGTGACGGTATCGCCGCCCTCGACGATGGCCGCTTCCAGCCCATCGGCCTGCGTGGTCTGGTTCTCGACGAAGAAACGGCAGTCGCGCAGGCGCTCGGCATGGGCGGGATCAGCATCGCCCGCCGCTGCCGCGACGCGGGCGGCGAGCGCGTTCTCGGCGAGATAGGCGGCGCCCGCCACCACGCCGAACAGGCGCAGATAGGGCGTCGCCCCCGCCAGCGCATCGCCCGGCGCATCGGTGAGCGCGCGCTGCATCCAGGCGGTGGCGCGCTCGAGCGCCGCGACGCCGTCGCTGAGGCGCTGGCCGACACGGCCGAAGGCCTGGTCGTTGAGCAGGCGGGCGCGCTCGGCCGCCGCGCGATAGCGCGCGATCAGCCTGGCGACCGCCGCGCCATCGGCCAAGGGCAGCTTGCGCGTGACGAGATCGATCGACTGGATGCCGTTGGTGCCTTCGTAGATCGCGGCGATACGGGCATCGCGATAGTGCTGGGCGGCGCCGGTCTCCTCGATGAAGCCCATGCCGCCATGCACCTGGATGCCGGTCGAGGCGACATCGATGCCGATATCGGTGGAAAACGCCTTGGCGACCGGGGTGAGCAGCGAGGCTTCCTCGAGCGCGGCCTTGCGCGCGGCAGGGTCGGCCAAGCGCTTGGCCTTGTCGAGCGCCACCGCGACGGCATAGCAGATGGCGCGCGCCGCCGCCGTCTTGCTGCGCATGTCGAGCAGCATGCGCTTGACATCGGCATGGCGCAGGATCGGGCTCATCTCGGCCCCGGTCACGCCGGGCGGGCGGCCCTGCCGGCGCTCGCCGGCGAAGGCCAGCGCCTGCTGATAGGCGCGCTCGGCAATCGCCACGCCCTGCAGGCCGACGCCGAGGCGGGCGTTGTTCATCATGGTGAACATGCAGGCGAGGCCCTTGTTCTCCTCGCCGACGAGCCAGCCGACCGCGCCGCCATGATCGCCATAGGCCATGGTGCAGGTGGGCGAGGCGTGGATGCCGAGCTTGTGCTCGATGCTGGCGCAGCGCACATCGTTGCGCTTGCCCGGCCTGCCCTCGGCATCGAGCAGGAATTTCGGCACCAGGAACAGCGAGATGCCGCGCGTGCCGGCCGGCGCATCCGGCAGACGCGCCAGCACGAGATGCACGATGTTCTCGGTCAGGTCATGCTCGCCATAGGTGATAAAGATCTTGCCGCCGGTGATGCGGTAGCTGCCGTCGCCCGCCGGCTGTGCCCGCGTGCGCAAGGCGCTCAGGTCGGAGCCCGCCTGCGGCTCGGTCAGGTTCATGGTGCCGGTCCACTCGCCGGAAATCATCTTCGGCAGGTAGGCCTGCTTCAACGCGTCCGTGCCATGGACGGCAATCGCCTCGATGGCGCCGATGGTCAGCAGTGGGTTGAGCGCGAACGCCATGTTGGCGGCGTCCCAGATTTCGTTGCAGGCGGCGCTGAGCAGGTTCGGCAGGCCCTGCCCGCCATAATCCGGCGTCGCGGCCAGGCTGCCCCAGCCAGCGGCGGCCCAGTCCGTATAGGCCTCACGCCAGCCGTCCGGCGTCGTCACCACGCCATCCTTGACGGTCGAGCCCTGGCGGTCGCCGGCGGCGTTGAGCGGCGCCAGGCGGTCGGCGGCGAACTTACCGGCCTCCTCCAGCACGGATTCGGCGACCCCGTCGGCAAGATCAGGGTAGAGGCCGGAGGCGATGCCCTCGTCGAGGCCCGCGACATGGCGCATGGTGAAGAGCATGTCGGCGATCGGTGCGCGATAGGTCACCCATTCCTCCGTTCTGGTCAGATTCCGCTTCCGTCCACGGCCATGGAACGGTAGGCCGGTCACGTTATTGCAGCAAGCCGCATCAGGCGGCAAGGCCAGTCAGTTTAGACATGAACGATACCCGATCGAAAATCACCCCGGCAACCGAGGACTCAATCGCACGCGCCGGCGAGATCATTCGCGCCGGCGGGCTGGTCGGCCTGCCGACCGAAACCGTGTACGGGCTCGCGGCCGATGCGACGCGGCCGGAAGCGGTGGCGAAAATCTATGCCGCCAAGGGGCGCCCGCGCTTCAACCCGCTCATCGCGCATATCGCGGCACTCGACGACGCGCCCCGGCTCGCGCTGGTCTCGGGCGCGGGCCAAGCGCTGATCGAACGATTCTGGCCCGGGCCGCTGACGCTGGTGCTGCCATTCCGGCCGGGCGCAACCGTGTGCGAACTGGCGCGCGCCGGGCTCGACAGCGTGGCGCTGCGCATGCCGTCGCACAAGATCGCGCGCGCCGTGATCGAGGCAGCCGGCGTGCCGGTTTCGGCGCCCTCGGCCAATCGCTCGGGCCGGATCAGCGCGACCTCGGCCGCCGATGTCGCGAGCGAACTCGGGGGGAGCGTCGATCTGGTGCTTGATGCCGGCCAGACCAAAATCGGCGTCGAATCGACGATCGTCTCGCTGCTCGGCGACAAGCCAACCTTGCTGCGGGCGGGCGGGCTGCCGCGCGCCGAGATCGAGGCGGTGCTTGGCCGGCCTCTGGCGCTGGCCGGCGCCGACGACACCGCGCCGCGCGCGCCCGGCATGATGACGAGCCATTACGCGCCGGCCACGCCGGTGCGGCTCGAGGCGGTGGAGGTCGCTGCCGACGAGGCGCTGCTAGCTTTCGGGGCCTTCCGCCCGGCCGGCATCGCGCAGGCGCAGGCGGTGCTGAACCTGTCCGCCGCCGGCGATCCGGTCGAGGCGGCCGCCAATCTCTATCGTTCCCTGCGCCAGCTCGATGCGCTCGGCGCCCGCTGCATCGCGGTGGCGCCGGTGCCGGAAGCAGGACTTGGCGAAGCGATCAACGACCGCCTGAAGCGCGCCGCCGCGCCGCGCTAGGGACGCGATCCGTCCCGATGGCAACGGATCGCGTCCCTACCCTTTTGATCTGACGCATTTTCTCATCGAAGAACCGGCATCCACGTCTTCGGAAAATGCCAGGCGGCTTTCGCGCCGACGAACAGCCGGCTACAGTGGTCGCTTCATGCGAGGATGCAAATGCAGCCATTGTCCTGGGACGAATTCCGGCTGGTGAAGGCGATTGCCGATACGCGCACGCTGGCCGGCGCCGCCGAGACGCTCGGGCTCAATCATTCCACGGTGTTCCGGCGCCTGAACGCGGTCGAGGACCAGCTTGGCTCACGCCTGTTCGAGCGCTCGCGCACCGGCTACGCACTGACCGCCGCCGGCGAGGAGATGCTGGAACTGGCTGACGACATGGCCGAGCGCATCGTCGCCTTCGAGCGCAAGGTCGCGGGCCGTGACGTCAAGCCGTCGGGCGAGTTGCGCGTCACCACGGCGGACACGATCTTCACGGCGCTGCTGGCGCCGATCCTCCTCGGCTTCCGCGAGCAATGCCCCGATATCCGCGTCGAGGTGCTCGTCGAGAACCGCGATCTCAACCTGTCGCGGCGCGATGCCGACGTGGCGCTGCGCGCCGCGCGCGAACCGCCCGAAACGCTGGTCGGGCGCCGCGTCGCCGCGATCGGCTGGGCGGCCTTCGCGCCGCGCGCGCTCGCCGCGGCGGATGGCCGCTTCCCCGATCTCGCGGATGCGCCATGGATCGGCTATGGCGAGCCGCTGGCGCAAATCGCGCCGGCGCGCTGGCTGGCCCGCACCGCGCCGGCCGAACGCATCGCGCTCCGGGTCAATACGGTGGCGGCGGCGTTTGCGGCCGCCGAGGCCGGGCTCGGCTACGCCGTGCTGCCATGCCTGATCGGCAATGCCAGCCCGCTGCTCGCCCGCATCGCGCCGAGCGATGCCGCCGACACCTCCGGCCTGTGGCTGCTGACCCATCCGGACCTGCGCCATTCGGCCCGCGTGCGCGCCTTTCTCGATTATGCCGGCCGCGAACTGACGAAACGGCGCCGGCTGATCGAGGGGGAATGAGCAGGCGAGGCAGTTGGCGACCGCAACAAGTGTCATTCCCGACGGCCGAAGGCCGATCGGGAATCCAGGGGCGGCCTGCATCTCGACCTCCGGATTTCCGGGCCTCTGGATTCCCGCCTGCGCGGGAATGACACTGGCGGGGGTGGCCAAGCGCCGGTCTTCAACCCTTTACATCTTCACCACGAAGCGGCCCCTGAGCTTGCCCTCGACGATGGCGCTTGCCGTCGGGATGATGTCGTCGAACGCGATCGTGCTGGTCAGGGCGTCGAGCTTGGCCATGTCGAGATCCTGCGCCACCCGGCGCCAGACCTCGAGCCGGAGCGCGCGCGGGCAGCCAACCGAATCGACGCCGAGCAGCGCCACGTTGCGCAGGATGAACGGCGCCACGCTGGTCGGCAGGTCCATGCCGCCGGCGAGGCCGCAGGCAGCGACGCCGCCGCCCCATTTTATCATCGACAGCACATTGGCGAGCGTGGTCGAGCCGACCGTGTCGACACCGGCGGCGAAGCGCTCGCGGCCGAGCGCGCGCGGCGTGCCGGAAAGCTCGGTGCGCTCGATGATCTCGGCCGCGCCGAGGCTTGTCAGGTAACCCGCCTCCTGCGGCCGGCCGGTCGAGGCAATGACATGCCAGCCGAGCTTCGCCAGCACCGCGACCGCGACCGAGCCGACGCCGCCGGCAGCGCCGGTGACGACGACCGGGCCATCGGCCGGCTTGAGGCCGTGGCGCTCGAGCGCGATGACGCATTGCATGGCGGTGAAGCCGGCCGTGCCGACCGCCATGGCGCGCGCCGCCGTCAGCCCGGCCGGCAACGGCACCAGCCAGTCGCCGTTGACGCGCGCCTTGCCGGCATAGGCGCCGTAATGCACCTCGCCGACGCCCTTGCCGGTCAGCACCACGGCATCGCCCGGCTGGTAATCCGGGTTGGTGCTCTTCTCGACGATGCCGGCCATGTCGATGCCGGGGATCATCGGGAACTTGCGCACCACCGGCGCCTTGCCGGTGATGGCGAGGCCGTCCTTGTAGTTGATCGAGGAATGCGTGACCCGCAGCGTGACGTCGCCTTCCATCAGCGCGGCGTCGTCGAGCTGTTTGTCCTCGACGCGATAGCCGCCCTCGTCCTTTTGCACCAACAGCGCGCGGAACCCGCTCATACCCTATCCTTCCCTGAAACGTCTCGCCGCAGCGTTGCCCGGCCACGGCCGCCGGCGCAACAAAAAAGGCCCCGCAAGCGGAGCCTTTAACACGTGGACCTTCAGTCCCGGCACGCTCAATGGCGGCGGTGATCGAGCGGCTGCCAGGAGGCGCTCGCCGGCGCCACCATCACCGAGCGCTGCCGCGTGGCGTAAACGGCGGGCGCCACTTCGCGCTGCACATGACGCTGCCTGACGAGCACGGTGCGCTGGCGCGTGGCATATTGCGCCGGCACCGTCTCGTAGCGCACGGAGGCGGGCTGCACCATGACGCTGCGATATTGCGTGGCGTAGCGCGCCGGCACCTTGACCCAGCAGCCGATGTCGCGGCCATGCCGGTCGCGGCTCACCTGCCAGACCCTGGTGGCGGGCGCGACCTGCACGGTTTCCGCCACGTTGCGATAGGTCGCCGGCACGCGGTGGGCGATGGTGCGCTCGGGCGCGACCTGCACCGTCTCGGAGACGGTGCCGTAAACCGCCGGCACATGCCGGTAATGCGTCTGGGCGGCGCGGACCATCACCCGCTCATTCACGGTCTCGTAAACCGGCGGCGTCACCACTTTGCGATAGCAATGATGGCAATCGCCCGCTTGCGCGCCCGTTGCCCCCATCATCGCAGTCGCGCCCGCGACCAGCAGCCCTGCCCCTAGAATCTTGCCAAGCCCAGCCATCTCGATCTCCTCGTGCCGCGCACGGCGCAAGGATTACTCAACGCCGGAACCACAGCTTACGGCGGATACGCTAGGGATATTGGCGGACTCATGGCAAGATTAACTCAATTTTAACGTAAACGACCGGGGCATTCACTGATGAATACTCGCCGTGTACGTTAAAATTGGAACGTTTCCGGCGCGTCATGGGACAGGGCGCGCGGTTGACGCGGCGTGGCGTGCCAGTCTGGCACATTCGACGACAGAATGAGTACCCTTCTCCCGCGCGCGGGAGAAGGTCCCGGCCCAAGTCGGCCTCGGCCGACTTGGGATTCTAAAGCCAATCTCCGGAACACCGGAGATTGGTGGGATGAGGGAGAGGTCGTGCCGCCCCCTCATCCGGCGCTTCGCGCCACCTTCTCCCGCGTGCGGGAGAAGGAAAGCTGAACTCAGCGCCGGCCGGTGCGCAGCGAATAGAAGATGTGGCGGCCGATGCGGTCGTTGCGGTGCAGGGAGCGCGCCCAATACGGCTTGACGTAATCGGCATGGTAGTTCAGCGCGTTGCCAACCTTGCTGAGATAGGTCGTGCCGTCGGTGACGTCGCGGGCGATCTTGACCGCCTGCTTCCACGGGCCGGGCTCGGTGATGCGCAGCGACTTGCCCTCGCAGGCGAAGGTGAACTGGCACGCCTTGTAGCGATTGCGGTTCTGGTACACCACGCCGCAGACCGAGCGCGGATAGAGCCCGCTCTTGACGCGGTTGAGCACGACTTGGGCGACGGCCGCCTGCCCGGCCGCCGGTTCGCTGCGCGCCTCGAAATACACCGCCTCGGCGAGGCAGCGCTGCTCGCGGCTCATGTCCTCGGGATCGATCAGCGCGGCATAATCGGGATGCGCGCTGCCGTCGCGGCCCTGCTCGTCGAGCGGTACGGTGCCGGGCTCCGGCGCGAAGCCGGCCGGCATGGCGATCACTTCCGGCTCGACCGGGGCCGGCGTCGTCGAGGCAAGCGCGACGGCGCGCTGCAACATCGGGCTGGTGCCAGCGGGATGGGCCGCGGTCAGCACCGGGATCGCCACGGGCGAGGTGATGCCGCGCCCGGCATCGGGGGCGACGGCGCCACGGCTGGCCGGGTCGGTGGTGCCATCGGCATGGATTTGCGAGAAACGCCGCGAGGCCGGCGGGCCGATGAAGGGCCGGCCGAAGGCCGAAAGCGGCGCGGGTGGCAGGAAATCGGCATCCTCGGCATAGGCGAGTTCCGCCGGGATGCGGCGGCCGACAGGCACCAATGGCCCCTTGACCTCCGTGCCCGACACGGTGCGCAGGCTGCGCTCGATCAGGCTCAGGCGCGTCGGAGGCACCGGCAGGGCGGCGACATCGCCTTCGAGGAGCGAGCGCTTCTTCAGCAGCAGTTCCTGCGGGTTCTGCGTCGCATCGGCGGCAGACGTCACCAGGACGCCGGCCGCGAGGCACCATGGCAGCACGGAACGCAACACCCAGCCCGCCTGTCGGGAACGCGACTTCGAACGCATGAACAACCCGCTACGCAACAGAAATCGTCGAACTGGCGGAGGGGCTCCAGCCAGTTCGACGACCATCATGCTTCGTTAGGGTTTCCGGCAGGTTAAGGCGGATGCTTCGATCTAAGCGCTTGCCTTCTTGCGGCTCAGCGCCGCCTGCGCCGCCGCGAGGCGCGCGATCGGCACACGGTAGGGCGAGCACGACACGTAATCGAGGCCGATGCCCTCGCAGAAGCCGATCGAGGCTGGATCGCCGCCATGCTCGCCGCAAATGCCGAGCTTGATGGCGGGGCGCGTGGCCCGGCCGCGCTCGGCCGCGATCGTCACCAGTTCGCCGACGCCCTCCTGATCGATGGTCACGAACGGGTCGTTGCCGAGGATGCCGCGCCGCTTGTACGGCTCCAGGAACGAGGCGGCGTCGTCGCGGCTGATGCCGAGCGCCGTCTGGGTCAGGTCGTTGGTGCCGAAGGAGAAGAACTCGGCGGAAGCCGCGATCTCGCCGGCGCGCAGGGCGGCGCGCGGCAATTCGATCATGGTGCCGACCTGATAATCGATCTTGGCGCCGGTCTCCTTCGAGACGGCGGCGGCCATGGCGTCGATGCCCTGCTTGACCAGCTCGAACTCGGCCTTGTTCATGACCAGCGGCACCATCACTTCCGGCACCACCGGCTTGCCGGTCTTCTTGGCGGCATTGACGGCGGCCTCGAAAATGGCGCGCGCCTGCATCTCGGCGATTTCCGGATAGGCGACGGCGAGCCGGCAGCCCCGGAAGCCGAGCATCGGGTTGAACTCGTGCAACTCGCTGGCGCGCTGCCTGATCTTGTCGGCCGATACGTTCAGCGAGGCGGCGACCTCGGCGATCTCCTCCTCGGAATGCGGCAGGAACTCGTGCAGCGGCGGATCGAGCAGGCGGATCGTCACCGGCAGGCCGTGCATGATCTCGAACAGCGCCTCGAAATCGGCGCGCTGCATCGGCAACAGCTTGGCAAGCGCGGCGCGGCGGCCCTTCTCATTATCGGCCAGGATCATCTCGCGCATGGCGATGATGCGGCTGCCGTCGAAGAACATGTGCTCGGTGCGGCACAGGCCAATGCCCTCGGCGCCGAACTGGCGCGCCTGGCGGGCATCGGCCGGGGTTTCGGCATTGGAACGCACCGTCATGCGCCTGACCTTGTCGGCCCAGCCCATCAGCGTGGCGAACTCGCCCGACAGTTCCGGCTCGAGCATCTTGACGGTGCCGAGCAGAACCTCGCCGGTCGAGCCGTCGATGGTGATGACGTCGCCGGCCTGCACCACGGCGCCGCCGACCGTCAGCGTGCCCTTGGCGTAATCGATCTTGATGGTGCCGGCGCCCGAAACGCACGGCTTGCCCATGCCGCGCGCCACCACGGCGGCGTGCGAGGTCATGCCACCGCGCGTGGTCAGGATGCCCTGCGCGGCGTGCATGCCGTGAATATCCTCAGGGGAAGTCTCGATGCGCACCAGGATGACCTTGCGGCCGGCCTTCTGCGCCTCCTCGGCTTTCTCAGAGGAGAACACCACCTCACCCGAGGCAGCGCCGGGCGAGGCCGGCAGGCCCTTGGCGATGACCTTGCGCGCGGCGTTCGGATCGATGGTCGGGTGCAGGAGTTGATCGAGCGCCATCGGATCGATGCGGGCGATCGCCTCCTGCTCGGTGATGAGCTTCTCGGCCGCGAGATCGACGGCGATGCGCAGCGATGCCTTGGCGGTGCGCTTGCCGTTGCGCGTCTGCAGCATCCACAGCTTGCCCTTCTCGACCGTGAACTCCATGTCCTGCATGTCGCGATAGTGCTTTTCCAGCACGCCGTAGATGCGCACCAGTTCGGCATATGCCGCCGGCATGGCCTGTTCCATCGAGGCCTTCTGCGAGCCGGCGGCCTTGCGGGCAGCCTCGGTGATATCCTGCGGCGTGCGGATGCCGGCAACGACATCCTCGCCCTGCGCGTTGATGAGGAATTCGCCGTACAGCGCGCGCTCGCCGGTCGAGGGGTTGCGCGTGAAGGCGACGCCGGTGGCCGAGGTCTCGCCCATGTTGCCGAACACCATGGCCTGCACGTTGACGGCGGTGCCCCAGGCGGCGGGAATGTCATGCAGCTCGCGATACTTGATGGCGCGGGCGTTCATCCACGAGCCGAATACGGCGCCGATGGCGCCCCAGAGCTGCTCGCGCGGGTCCTGCGGGAAGGGCTTGCCCAGTTCCTCCGCGACCTTGGCCTTGTAGGCGCCGATCAGGTGCTGCCAGTCCTCGGCCTTCAGGTCGGTATCGTGGTGCAGGCCCTTGCGGTCCTTGTAGAGTTCGAGAATATCCTCGAAATGGTGATATTCGATGCCGAGCACGACATTGGCATACATGGTGATGAAGCGGCGGTAGCTGTCATAGGCGAAGCGGCGGTCGCCGGCGGCAAGCGCCAGCGCCTCGACCGTCTCGTCGTTGAGGCCGAGGTTCAACACCGTGTCCATCATGCCGGGCATCGAGGCGCGCGCGCCCGAACGCACCGAAACCAGCAGCGGATTGGCCGGATCGCCGAACACGTGACCGGTCAGCTTGCCGACATAGGCCAGCGCCTCGTCGACCAGCCCGGTCAGCTCGGCCGGGTAGCTCTGCCCGTGATCGTAATAATAGGTGCATAATTCGGTGGTGATGGTGAAGCCCGGCGGAACCGGCAGGCCGAGATTGGACATTTCCGCGAGATTGGCGCCCTTGCCGCCGAGCAGGTTCTTCATACCTGCTTCGCCCTCGGCCTGACCATCGCCGAAGGTGTAGACCCACTTCGTCATCGCTGATGCCTTTTTTGTTTTTCAAGCCGGAAAAGCTGGACGGCTCGCGTTGTGACGCAAGCCGCCATGGTTTGCAATGCACCATGCACCGTGAAAGCGCCGGCGTCGCCCCGCTCAGGCGTGGCGGCGCGCGCGCAATGCAAGCCCGACCAGGATCCAGCCGAAGCCGATGAACATCAGGTCGATGCCGAGCAGCACGCCGAGCACGAACAGGCTGGAAGCCGGCCAATGGAACAGGATGATGCCGCCGAGCAGCAGCGTGATCACGCCCGACAGCACGACCCAGCCCCATGGCGTGCCCGAGCGCATCTGGAAGGCGATGACGATGCGCAGGAGGCCCGAGGCGACGAGCGCCGCGCCGAGGATCAGGGTCAGGAAACTCGCCGCCAGCAGCGGGTTCACATAGACCGAGATGCCGGCCACGACATAGAGCACGCCGAGCAGCAGCCAGAGCGCGAATCGGCCCCAGCTCCTGATCGCGAAGGCGTGGATGATCTCGCCGATGCCGGCGACGACCATCATGGCGCCGACGAAGAGCACGCTGACGACCGTCGCCGTGATCACCGAGCCGAGCGCGATCACGCCGGCAATGGCGAACAGCACGCCGAGCGCGACGATCCAGCCCCATTTGCCGCGCAGCGCCTCGATGCCGGCGCCGAGATTATGAGGTGGGGAGGATGTGGCGGGTGGGGTTGCGGGCGGGTTGGTCGAGGGGATCTGGCTTTCGGTCATGGCGAACTCCTGGTTCCTGCCAAACGCCGGAAAACCCGATCCGTTCCCGCGTCTGCGGCTTCCTGCGCCTCAACCCGCGACGCGGGAGAGATCGCCGACCGTCAGTGTCGCCGCGCGCAGGGCATTTAGCAACCGCAGGCGGTTCTCGCGCACCTGGTGCTCGTCGGCATTGACCGTGACATGCTCGAAGAAGCGATCGACATCGCCGCGCGCGCCGGCAAGCGCGCGCATGGCGCCGGCGAAATCCTCCCTGGCGACCGCTTCGCGCGCCTTGTCGGCGGCGGCGACGAGCGTGTCGTGCAGCAGCATCTCTTCCGGCAGGGAGAACAGCCTGGGGTCGGGTGCGCCATCGAAGCCGCGCCCGTCCTTCTTCTCCTCGGCGCGCAGGATGTTGGCGGCGCGCTTGTAGCCGGCGAGCAGGCTCTTGCCGTCCTCGCTGTCGAGGAAGGCGGCGAGCGCCTCGACACGCGCGACGATCAGCAGCAGGTCGTCCTGGCCATCGGCGAGGCCGAGCACGGCATCGACGAGATCGTGGCGCGCGCCCTGCTCGCGCAACTGCACCTTGAGGCGCTCGACCAGGAAGCCGACGAGGTCGCGGATGGTGGCGAAGCGCGCTTGCGTCGGAATGGCGTATTCGCCGGTCAGCTTGCCGAGCACGATGAAATTGTCGATCACCTCGGTGAGCGGCAGGCGCAACTGGTTCGAGAGCACCAGCCGGATGACGCCGAGCGCCGCGCGGCGCAGCGCATAGGGGTCCTTGCTGCCGGTCGGCTTCTCGCCGATGGCCCAGAAACCGACCAGCGTATCGAGCTTGTCGGCGAGCGCGACGGCGATGCTGACCGGCTCGGAGGGCACGGCGTCGGACGGGCCTTGCGGCTTGTAATGGTCGCCGATCGCGGCCGCGACGCTGTCCGGCTCGCCTTGGAGCGCTGCGTAATAGCGCCCCATCAGCCCCTGCAATTCGGGGAATTCGCCGACCATCTCGGTGACGAGATCGGCCTTGCACAGCAGCGCCGCGCGCTCGGCGAGCGCCGCATCGGCGCCGACGAGCGGCGCCAGTTCGCGCGCGAGGCCGGCGATGCGGCGCACGCGCTCGCCCTGGCTGCCAAGGCGGGCGTGGAAGGTGATCGTCTCGAGCTTTTTCGCGCGCTCGGCGAGGAGCACGCGCTTGTCCGTCTCCCAGAAGAAGCGCGCATCCGACAGCCGCGCCCGGATGACGCGGCCGTTGCCGGCGGTGATGGTGGCGCCGCCATCGCGGGCGGCAACATTGGCGGTGGCGATGAAGCGGTTGGCGAGCTTGCCGGTGGCCGGATCGCGCAGCACGAAGCATTTCTGGTTGGCGCGGATGGTGGCGCGGATCACCTCGGCCGGCACGTCGAGGAACTCCTCCTCGAAGCTGCCGAGCAGGGTCACCGGCCATTCAACGAGGCCCGAGACCTCATCGACGAGCGCCTCGTCCTCGACCAGCTCGAAACCTTGCGCGAAGGCGAGATTGCGCGCGTCGGTGCGGATGATGTCCTTGCGGCGCTCGGGATCGACGATCACCTTGGCCGCCTCGAGCTTGCGCACGTAATCGGCGAGGCGCTTCACGCGGATCGGCTGCGGCGCCATGAAACGATGCCCGAACGTGGTGTCGCCGGCCTTGAGCCCGCCGATCTCGAACGGCACCACCTCGGGGTCCTCGGTCTCGGGGCCGAAGGTCGCGACGATGCCGCGCAACGGCCTGATCCAGCGGAACGAGGCGCTCGAGGCCGAGGCCGCGCCCCAGCGCATCGATTTCGGCCACGGAAAGCCCCGGATCACCTCGGGCAGGATTTCCGCCAGCACGTCGAGCGTCGGCCGGCCGGCGCTTTCTGTGACAGCGACGTAGAACTCGCCCTTCTTCGGGTCGCGCTCGATCCTCGCCTCGTCGATCGACGACAGGCCGGCGCTCTTGAGAAAGCCTTGGATCGCGGCGTCGGGCGCCCCGACGCGCGGCCCCTTGCGCTCCTCGCGCTGGTCCTTGCCGCGCGCCGGCAGGCCGGCAATGTGCAGCACAAGGCGGCGCGGCGTGGCGAGGTTGAGCGCGCCCTCATAGGTGAAGCCGCGCTCGACCAGCGCATCGGTGACCAGCTTGCGCAGGTCGGCGCTGGCGCGCGCCTGCATGCGGGCCGGGATTTCTTCGGAGAACAGTTCGAGGAGGAGGTCAGGCATTAAAGTCGTCCGTTCATGAATCCGAGGCAGGCTTGAGGACTTCTCCAAAGCCGATATCGTGGCCGTCGGTATCCTGGATGCCGAATTCGAGAACCCCGTAAGGCTGGGTACATAGCGAATAGTCGATCTGCGCCCCCCGGCCGGACAGTTCCTCGAACATCGCGCGAGCGTCGGCCACCCAGAAATAGGCGTTCCACAGGTTCGGGCGGATTTTCCAGTATGGCACGATCTCGTGGTCGCCCCCGGCCATGCCGATCATGACATGGGCGCCGTCGCGCTCCAGAATGGCGAAATCCGGCGGTTCACCCCAGGTTCCGGCGATTTTGAAACCGACCTTCTCGACCCAGTAGGCAACGGCCGCGCCGACATCGCGCGCCAGCAGGATCGAGGCCTGATCGGTGATCCGGCCCTGGCTCATGCCGCTCCCCCGCCGGCGGTTTGCAGCCAGGCCGCGCCGCACGCCTTGGCGAGTTCGCGCACGCGCAGGATGTAGCTCTGGCGCTCGGTGACCGAGATGACGCCGCGCGCATCGAGCAGGTTGAAGACGTGGCTCGCCTTGATGCACTGGTCATAGGCCGGCAGGGCGAGCTTGTGGCGCCCGTCATTGTCGCTGTTGCCCGGCGTGCCGGCGGCGAGCAGCGCCTGGCATTCGGCCTCGGCATCGGCGAAATGCCTCAGCAGCATCTCCGTATTGGCGAACTCGAAATTGTAGCGCGAATATTCCTGCTCGGCCTGGAGGAACACGTCGCCATAAGTGACCTTCTCGGCCCCCTCGCGGCCGTTGAAGTTCAGTTCCATGATGCTGTCGACGCCTTGCAGGTAGCAGGCGAGGCGCTCGAGCCCGTAGGTCAACTCGCCGGCAACGGGCGCGCATTCGAAGCCCGCGACCTGCTGGAAGTAGGTGAACTGCGACACTTCCATGCCGTCGCACCAGCATTCCCAGCCCAGCCCCCAGGCGCCGAGCGTCGGGCTTTCCCAATCGTCCTCGACGAAGCGGAAATCATGCAGCGTCGGGTCGAGGCCGATGGCATCGAGGCTCGCCAGATAGAGTTCCTGCAAGTCGGGCGGCGACGGCTTCAGGATGACCTGGAACTGGTAATAATGCTGCAACCGGTTGGGGTTCTCGCCGTAGCGGCCATCCTTCGGACGCCGCGAGGGCTGGACATAGGCCGCGTTCCAGCGCCCCGGCCCGAGCGCGCGGAGCGTGGTCGCCGGATGGAACGTGCCGGCGCCGACCTCCATGTCGTAAGGCTGCAGGATGACGCAGCCGCGCTCGGCCCAAAAACTCTGAAGCGTCAGGATCAGGCCCTGGAACGAGCGTTCCGGCCGCATATGCACAGGAATTTCCATGGTTGGCTTCGCATCCGCTTCGCACTTGATGCGCCGTGCTTGGCGCATGCGCGGGCGAGCGTCAAGCAGGGCGCGGGACCAGGAGGGCGCGTCCGAGAAAGTTTTGAACCTTTTCGCCGGCCGCCGCGACCAAAGCGTATCGGCACCATCGCGGTGCTGCTCACAAGCGGAGGACGCCATGCTCAAGATTTCTCGGTTCAAGATCTCTCGGTTCAAGATTTCTCGCCACGCGCTCTATTCCACCCTGGCGGTCGCGCTCATCGCGGGCGCGGCGCCCGCCAGCATCCTGCTGACGCAGCCGGCCATGGCGCAGAGCAATGGCGGCGGCGGCGGTGGCGGCGGCAGCGGCGGTGGCGACGGCGGCGGCGGCGGCAGCGAGGCCAACCCGGCGCTCGACTTCATCCTCGCCAACCAGGCCCGGCAGCGCCGACCCCACGACCGGTTCAGCCCGAGCGACATCGGCGGCGGCCACGATTGCGGGGAAAAAGCCTACCGCATCCGCGATTGCGACACGGACGCCATGGGCTTCGGCTACAGGCCGTAACGGGACCACAAGGCGCGCTCGTCCAGCGTCGTGGCGAGCGCGTCGGCAAGGCCGGCGCTATCGGCGCCGAGCCACCGCCGGAGATTGAAGCCCTTGCGAGCCCGGATCTCGACCAGTTTCAGCCCGGCGCCGAAACGGGCGCGCAACACGCCGTGCAGATCGCCGATACCATCGACAAGGCCGAGTTCCAGCGCGCGGTCGCCGGCCCAGAACGCGCCGGTGAACAGGTCTTCTTCCACCTCGTTCAGGCGATTGCCGCGCCGCGCCCGCACAAGGGCGATGAAACGCGCATGGATCGCGGCCTGGATCTGCTTGAGGCGCGCGACCTGGTCGGGCTTTTCCGGCAGGAACGGATCGAGCATCGCCTTGCTGTCGCCGGCGGTATAAAGCCGGCGCTCGATGCCGAGCCGGCCGATCGCCTCGGTGAAGCCGAACCCGCCCGAGACGACGCCGATCGAGCCGACGATCGAGGCCGGGTCGACATGGATTTCATCCGCCGCGCAGGCGATCATATAGCCGCCGGAGGCCGCGACATCCTCGACGAAGGCCAGCACGGTCTTGCCGTTTTCCTCGGCCAGCGCGCGGATGCGGGCGTGGATCAGATGCGATTGCGCGGCGGAACCGCCAGGCGAATTGATCGCGAGCACGACGACCGGCGCCGCATCGTCGGCGAAGGCCTTTTCCAGCACGCCGGCCACGGAATCGAGCGTCATGCCGCGCGCGAGTGGGCCGGTGCGGCCGATGGCGCCTTCGAGCCGCACCACGGGAATGCGCGGCCCGCCGCGAAACCGCGACGGGAGCAGCGATCGCAGGCGGGTTCGGAGCGTCTTGTGGCGTTTCTGGGCAGGCATCGAACCGGAAATACCCTCTTCGGCGCGCAAGAGCAAAATCGAATTATATGGAGTCATCTGACTCCATATAATTCGATGAGTTTGCTCGATAATTTTAACATGGAGCAAGTTCGCAACAGACGAACTTGCTCTAGGCAAGCCGGGAGAAGGATTTTGCCTTCAAATCATCGAATTCGGCGCGCGATTTCCGGTTCATGGCGCGTTCAGGCAGCATCGGGCTTGCTTGGGCTCGATAAACGCGCACCCATGGAGGATATTTATGCACAAAGCCTTCAGCACCCTTGGAACCATCGCCATCGCGGCCGCCGCCGCGGCAGTCATTTTCCTCGCCGGGCCGAAGCCGGCCGAGGCCGCGCCGCTCTCGACCAGCGCCGCCATCACGCTCGATAGCGCCAATCCCGGACTGACCGAGCAGGTCCAGTACCGGCACGGCTACCGTCACCATCGCGGCTACAGGCGCGGTTACAGGCATGGCTATTACCGGCCGATCTACCGCGCGCCGCGCTATTACGGCCGCCGCTGCTGGACGCAGCCGCGCCGCGTGATGACGCCGTGGGGCTGGCAGCGCCGTTACGTGCGCGTGTGCCGCTAACCCACATCTCACCAGCCGCGATGGCCGGCCGTGATCAGCGGCCGGCCGGGAAATACGCCTGAGCCAGATCAGGCCCAGCCGCGCCGATGATGATCGGCGCGGCAATCGTGAGCGGGGCGCGGCTGCCCTTGGTGGCAAGCAGCAGCAGGCGTACCGCCGGCGCCGTGTCGCCGACATGCACGAAACGCAGCGTCAGCGCGCCGAAGCGGGCGCCGCAGGCAGCGAGCACCGGCGCCAGCGCATCGGCGCGATGGATCATCACCAGATGGCCGCCGGGCCGCAGGCAACTCGCCGCCGTCCGCAACCAGCCGTCGAGGTCGCCGCCCTGCATGACATGGGCGCGGCGGCGATTGTCATCGGGTGAGGCGCGCGTGCCGCCCTCCGCCGCGAAGGGCGGATTGGTCAGCACGAGGTCGGCGGTTTCGCGCCCGAGCCCGGCCGCGACCCGGACCGCCTCGCCGGCGAACACATCCGTCGCGATGACCGTGACACGGTCGTCCAGCCCATTCTCCGCAAGGTTCAGGCGCGCGAGCGCGAGGCTGTCCGGTTCGCGCTCAACCAGCGCGATCCGCGCCTCAGGGTTGAGCGTGGCGAAGATCAGCCCGACGCTGCCGACGCCGGCGCCAAGATCGACCACGTGGCCGGCCGCGCGCCGCGCATTGGCGAGCAGCACCGCATCGAGCCCGACGCGGTGGCCGCTCGCCGGCTGGCGCAGGCTGAGACGGCCCTCGAGAATCCGGTCGCGCGTCGTCGCAGCCATTGTGGCGGCCACTATGGCAGTTCTCGTCCGAGCCCGGCCTCGGACAGCGCATGGCGCGCCGCGTCGAGATCGTCGGCGCGCACCATGATGCGGCGTGGAATGGCGCCGATCGAGCCCTCCATCACGCTCATGAAAGCGTCGAAAACCACGAACGCGATATCGTGTTCCTCGAGCAGGGATTCGACCCGGCTGATCAGGATGATGTCATTGGTCTTCAGAAGCTCTATCATTTTGGCTCGATCACGGCTGAAGGGCGGCAGCGCTGGATGGCTCTCATAGCATTGGAACGTTGCGTCACGGTCGCAGGTTGCTTAAACCGCAGGCGCCGTGCAAGCCTCGGCTTCAGAGTGGACGGATTGGAAGGATAGCGGGTGGGCGTCGTTGTTTCGATCGAGCAGCGCAAGCAGGGCGACGGCATCGAGGCGCTGATCGGGCTGCTGCGGCAGGATATGGAGCTGGTGAACCAGACCATCCTGTCGCGTACCGGCTCCGATGTGGCGATGATCCCGGAGGTTGCCAAGCACCTGATCGATTCCGGCGGCAAGCGCCTGCGCCCGATGCTGACGCTGGCGGCTGCCGGCCTGTGCGGCTATGCCGGCAACGGCCATGTCAAGCTCGCGGCGGCGGTCGAGTTCATGCATACGGCGACGCTGCTGCATGACGACGTCGTCGACGAGAGCGAACTCAGGCGCGGCAAGCTCGCCGCGCGCATGCTG
This sequence comes from uncultured Alphaproteobacteria bacterium, assembly GCA_937988775.1. Classification (GTDB taxonomy): domain Bacteria; phylum Pseudomonadota; class Alphaproteobacteria; order Rhizobiales; family Beijerinckiaceae; genus CALKHP01. The sequence goes on along the minus strand of CALKHP010000006.1, from coordinate 134,862 downwards.
TGGGGCAACGAGGCGAGCGTGCTCGTCGGCGACTTCCTGCTCGGCCAGGCCTTCAAGATGATGGTCGAGGTCGGCTCCCTGCCCTGCCTCGACGTGCTCTCCACGGCCGCGACCGTGATCGCCGAGGGCGAGGTGATGCAGCTTGCCGCCGCCAAGAACACCGCGACCTCGGAGGACGAATATCTCGCCGTGATCCGCGCCAAGACGGCGGCGCTATTCGCGGCCGCCTGCGAGGTCGGCCCGATCCTTGCCGGTGGCGACAAGGCGGCTATCACGGCGGCGCGCGGCTACGGCATGAATCTCGGCATCGCCTTCCAGCTCATCGACGACGCGCTCGACTACGGCGGCACCGCCAACGCGCTCGGCAAGAATGTCGGCGACGATTTTCGCGAGGGCAAGATCACGCTGCCGATCGTGCTGTCCTACCGGCGCGGCGACGACGAGGAACGCGCCTTCTGGCAGCGCACCTTGCAGGAAGGCCGCATCGAGGATGGCGATCTCGCCCGCGCCATCGCCATGATGAACCGCCACAAGGCGCTCGACGACACGATCGAGCGCGCGCGCCATTATGGCGCCATGGCCAAGGACGCGCTGGCGATCTTCCCGACCTCGCCGATGAAGGATGCGCTGGTCGAAGTCGTGGATTTCTGCATCGCGCGCGCGCATTGAGGCACAGAATGTCCCTTCTCCCGCCTGCGGGAGAAGGTGGCACGGAGTGCCGGATGAGGGAGCAGACACTCGCCCTCATCCCCCTGCTACCCCTCATCCCCCTGCCGGGACCTTCTCCCGCTTGCGGGAGAAGGACAATAATCCTGCCGCCTTCCCGGAACTACGGCCCGATCAGGCCAACGCCGTCGCCTGAACCCACCAGCCGGGCCGATCGGCGCTGATCCGTGCGGCAGCCGCCGCAGCGGTATCGCTACGCTCGAACAGGCCGAAGCAGGTCGCGCCCGAGCCGGACATGCGGGCGATGAGGCAACCGGGCAGCGCTTCAAGGCGCGCCAGCACCGCACCGATCTCCGGCACCGCGGCGATCGCGGCGGCCTGCAAGTCATTGCCGCCATGCAGGATTTCCGCGCGGAGATCGTGATCGCCGCGCGTTGCCGGCTGACGGATTTCACCCGGCGGCAGCGCGAGCGCGGAGAACACCGTCGCCGTCTCGACCGCAACGCCCGGATTGACCAGCACGCCATGCAGCGGCGGCAAAGCGAGCGGCGGCCCGAGGCGCTCGCCGATGCCGCGCATGCGGCAGGCGGCGCCGCGCAGGCAGACCGGCACATCCGCGCCGAGCCGGCCGGCCACGGCGAACAGATCCGGGGAATCACAAGGCAGGCCGTTGGCGCGCGCCAGCAGGCGCAGGGCCGCCGCCGCATCGGCCGAGCCGCCGCCGATCCCCGAGGCGAGCGGCAGGTTCTTCCGCAAGGTGAAGCGGCCGGACACGGTGCCTGCAAACGCCTGCCCGAACGCGCGCGCCGCGCGCAGCACGAGATTGTCGTCGCCGGCGCCAAGGGACGCGGCGCATGGCCCGGCGATCTCGAGCCCGAGCGGGCCGGGCGCGAGCCCGAGCACGTCATGCACATCGGCGAAGCCGACGAGGCTGTCGAGTTCGTGATAGCCGTCGGCGCGGCGGCCGAGCACCGTCAGCGTCAGGTTGACCTTGGCGCGCGCCCGCTCGACGAGCGGCGCCATGGCACGCGGTTCGATGGCGCGCGGTTCAGCCGCCATCCGTGCCTCAGCCGCCATCCTTCTTGGAAGGCTCGGCCACGGTGGTCGCCGGCTCGTCCTGGAGACCGTGCTCGATCTTGGCGAGGATCTTGGGCAGATCGTCCGGATCGGGTTTCAGGTCACGCGCATGGTTCCACTGGAAATGCGCCTCGAGCTTGCGGCCGACGCGCCAATAGGCATCGCCGAGATGGTCGTTGATGGTCGGATCGGCCGGCTTCAACTCGACCGCGCGCTCCAGTTCGCGCACCGCGTCGTCGTAGCGGCCCTGCCGGTAATAGGCCCAGCCAAGGCTGTCGACGATATAGCCGTCGGTCGGCGCGAGTTCGACCGCCTTCTTCAGCATCTCGAAGGCCGCCGCGATGTTCAGGCTCTTGTCGGCCCAGGAATAGCCGAGATAGTTCAGCACCTGCGCCCGGTCGCGCCGGTCGACGGGCGTGGTCGGCTCGGCCGGGATCAGCTTGAGCGCCTCCTGCAGATCGGCCTCCGCCTTCGGCCATTGCTTGGCGCGCTCATAGGCGATGCCGCGGCCGAAGAACAGGTTCCAGTTCTGGCGCGCCGGCTCCTTGATGCGCGCGAGCGCGGCCGAATAGACCTCGGCGGAGGCGAGCCACTCCTTCTTGGTGCGCAGCAGCGCCGCCAGCGTATCGGCGGCGTCGAAATCGTCGGGGACGCGGGCGATCTCGGCCTTCAGCGCCTCGATACCCTCATCGCCGCGCTTGAGCTTGTTCATGCTGATGGCGTAGCGGATCACGGCGCGGCTCTTGAGCGGCGAGTTGTCCGGCACCGTGGCATAGAAATCGGCGGCGCGGTCGAACTGCTCCATATGCTCGAAAACCTCGGCCATGGTGAAGCGCACGACCTCGTTGCGCGGGTCGAGATAGCTCGCAAGCTGCAGGTAGATCAGCGCGGCGAGTTCATCGCCGGAGCGGCCGCCGAGCGTGCCGAGGCCATAGAACAGCTCGGCTGCGCCTTCCGTGACCGTGCCGATCAGCGGATCGGGAATGCGGCCGGCCTTCAGGTCGGCATAGGGCTGCTCGACGAGCGGCTGCGGACCATCCTCGAGCAGTTTCTCGTAGATTTTCAGCGCCTCGTCGCTCTTGCCGTCGCGGGCGAGAACGCGGGCATAGGCATCGGCGACACGGATCACGCTCGGGTCGGCCTTGTAGGCGGCCTCGAGCCGGCGCAACGCCTCGGCGCGGTCGCCGCCGACATCGGCCATCAGCCCGCCGAAGAAGTCGCGATAGGCGACGAGGCCGGGATCGCGCACGACGCGGTCATTGGCGGCCAACGCCTTCGACAGGCGCCCGGAGCCGACCTCCGTCCAGGCCGTGAGCAGGCTGGCGGTCAGGTCGGCCTGGGCGCCGCGCCCGCCCGCGAGCCCGAATTCCTTGCGCGCCTTGACATATTTGCGCGCCTTCATGGCCTCGACGCCGAGCAGGATGCGCGCAAGGCCGTTTTTCTTGTCATGCGCCACGATGCGCTTGGCGAGCCGCTCGGCATTGTCGAAATCGCCATCGGCGAGCGTGACGGCGAAGGCGCGCGTCAGGATGTCCTTGTTGCGCGGGTCGCCGCGCAAGGCCTCGCGCCAGTAGACCGCGCCCGCCACCGTGTCGCGTTTCGCGCCGGCGATCAGCGCGGCGAGGTAATTGCCGGCCGAGGTTTCCGCGAAATCGAAGCTGTTGGGCGAACCCGTGCGCGCCAGAGCCGGTGTCGGCGCCTCCGATACCGCCAGGATGGCGACCGAGAGCGCGAGCACGCGCATCAGTGTCTTAGCAGTCAAGTTGTCCATCCAGTCAGAATCGCAAACGCCCTTTTTGCGCCGCGTGAGGGCGGCGTCAACATGGCCAGTTTCTGTGGCAGCGACAAGGCGCTGCGACGACAGCACGCAGAAGAAAACCGCGCCCGTTGCAGGAAATCCGCGCCGCGCCAGCGCCATGCCGGCCGGGGTCGCGCCGCGCGCCGTTGCATAAAAAACACGACGCCCGACGAAGCGCGTGATGGCGGCCGATTGCGCCACTCGGCCAACTCGACAGGCTTATCGAATGGGTCCACGAGACATGCGTCGTGAAGTCCTCCAAAGGAAGACAAGTATGAGCAAGATTATTGCAAAAGTTCTCCTCGTGACCCTGATTGCCGGCTTTGCCGCCGCCTGCGCCACGACGCCGCCGCCCGCCGAGAAGGCGCCGATCGTCCGCAAGGGCTGACCGACGGAATTTCCAGAGCTATTTTCGGTTGAAGCCGCGCGATCCCCGCGCGGCTTTTTCTTTTCGGGACCTGGCAACAGCGCGCTTTTCCGAAGCGGGATCGGCGGATCAAGTCCGCCGATGACGGCTGAAAGGTTGAGCGATTTTCTTCTCGACCGTCATGGGGCCGGTTTATCCGGCCCATCCCGGTGCGAAGGGCACAACGGCCGTTGTCCCGGCCTTGAGCCGGGACCCTGTGCCTGCCGGCAGGCATCCCGTTTCCCTGGGCCCCGGCTCAAGGCCAGGGCAAGACCTACGCGGGTCGATCCTCACATATTGATGTAGTTCGGCCCGCCGCCACCTTCCGGCGGCACCCAGTTGATGTTCTGCGACGGGTCCTTGATGTCGCAGGTCTTGCAGTGCACGCAGTTCTGCGCGTTGATCACGAAGCGCGGATCGGTCTTCGCCACCGGATCGTCATAGACCACCTCATAGACGCCGGCCGGGCAATAAAGCCTCGCCGGCTCGCCATAAAGCGGCAGGTTCCTCTCGATCGGGATGCGCGGATCGGCCAGTTGCAGATGCGGCGGCTGGTCTTCCTCGTGATTGGTGTTCGACAGGAACACCGACGACATCTTGTCGAAGGTCAGCACGCCGTCGGGCTTGGGGTAGGCGATCGGCTTCGATTCGGCGATCGGCTTGAGCGTGGCGAAATCCGCCTTGCCGTGCTTCAGCGTGCCGAACAGCGAGAAGCCGAGCTTCTCCTGCATCAGCATGTCGAGCCCGCCGAGCGCGATGCCGAGCACGGTGCCGAGCTTCGACCAGAGCGGCTTGGCATTGCGCACCGTCCACAGGTCCTTGCCGATCGCCGACGAGCGCCAGGCGTTCTCGTAGGAGGTCAGTTCGTCGTTGGCGCGGCCGTCCTTGAGCGCCGCGACGACATGCTCGGCGCACAGCATGCCGGAGAGAATGGCGTTGTGGCTGCCCTTGATGCGCGGCACGTTGACGAAACCCGCCGCGCAGCCGACGAGCGCGCCGCCCGGAAACGCCAGCTTCGGCACCGACTGGTAGCCGCCCTCGGTGATGGCGCGCGCACCGTAGGACAGGCGCTTGCCGCCCTCGAACGTGTCGCGGATCGCGGGATGGGTCTTGAAGCGCTGGAACTCGTCGAAGGGCGACAGGTTCGGGTTCTCGTAATTGAGATGCACCACGAAGCCGACCGAGACGAGATTGTCGCCGAAATGATACAGGAACGAGCCGCCGCCGGTGCGGTTGTCGAGCGGCCAGCCGAAGGAATGCTGCACCAGCCCCGGCCTGAACTTCGCCGGATCGACCTGCCACAACTCCTTGAGGCCGATGCCGTATTTCTGCGGATCGCGCCCGGCATCGAGCCGGTAGCGCTTGACGAGCTGCTTGGTGAGCGAGCCGCGCGCGCCTTCGGCGAAGATGACGTATTTGCCGCGCAGCTCCATGCCGCGCGTGAACCCGTCATGCACCGACAGGTCCTTGGCGATGCCCATGTCGCCGGTGGCGATGCCGGTGACGGCGCCGGCATCGTCGAACAGCAGTTCGGCCGCCGCGAAACCGGGATAGATCTCGACGCCGAGCGCCTCGGCCTTGACCGCCATGTAGCGCGCGACATTGCCGAGCGAGCCGATGAAATTACCGTGGTTCGACATCAGCCGCGGCATCAGCATGTTGGGCAGCCGCAGGGAGCCGGCCGGGCCGAGCACGAGGAAATGATCCGCCTTGACCTCGGTCTCGAGCGGGCGGTCGCCATCCTGGCGCCATTCGGGCAGCAGCTGGTCGAGGCCGGAGGGATCGATCACCGCGCCCGACAGGATATGCGCGCCGACCTCGGAGCCCTTCTCGACGACGACGACGGACAGCTCCGGATCGATCTGCTTGAGGCGAATGGCGGTCGCCAAACCCGCAGGGCCCCCGCCGACCACGACGACGTCGTAGTCCATGCCCTCCCGCGGGCTCGCCAATGCTTCCTGCAGATCCATGCGTTTTCCCATCCAACAGTTCGTATCGGAATTTCCGGCCCTGGCGGGCGGCTGCCGCCCTTTTGCCGACTAGATGTAACGATTACAATCTTGCAGGTCGAGATTGCCCACCAAAAATTGGACCGGCGCCAGATCGGGCTGGCGTGATGAGGAGGCGGGCGCTATGCGAACGGACATGAGCGATTGGCAGCACGATGCCGCGAGCTTGCTCGCCTGGTATGTCGAGGCCGGCGTCGATCTGGCCATCGACGATGGCCCGCATGACCGCTTCGCCACGCCCGCTCCGGCCCCTGCCGCGCCCGTTGCAAGCCCCCCTCCCCGCCAGCACGCAGCCGCCGCGCCAATGGCGGCGGCGGCGCTCTCGCCCGAGGAAGCGGCGGACTCGGCGCGCACCCTCGCAGCGACCGCCGAAAGCCTCGATGCGCTGCGCGCATTGCTGCTCGCCTTCGAGGGTTGCGCGCTGAAGGCGACCGCGACGCAGCTCGTGTTCGGCGATGGCGACCGCCAAGCCCGCGTCATGCTGGTCGGCGAAGCGCCCGGCCGCGAGGAGGATCGGGCAGGAAAACCCTTCGTCGGCCGCTCGGGCCAGTTGCTCAACCGCATGCTGGCGGCGATCGGGCTTGAGCGCGCCGAGGTCTATATCGCCAATGTCGTGCCGTGGCGCCCGCCCGGCAATCGCACGCCGACGCCGCAGGAAACCGCGATCTGCAAGCCGTTCATCGAGCGCCAGATCGCGCTGGTCGACCCCGACGTGCTGGTGTGTCTCGGCGGACCGTCGGCGCAGACGCTGCTCGCCCAGCGCGACGGCATCCTGCGGCTGCGCGGCAAATGGTTCGATTTCACGACCCACAAGCGCACCATCCGGGCGCTCGCCACGCTGCACCCGGCCTATCTCCTGCGCCAGCCGACGCACAAGAAGCTGATCTGGCGGGATCTAAGAGCGCTCAAGGCGGTTCTTGACGGACAAGGGTGAGAGCGGAACGTGACAGCCGAGCCTCACGCCGCAAAACAACTTCAACCGCTCCGGCGCGGCTGATAAGCTGACAGCGCGGGCACAGGACAGGAACGAACATGCGTCTCGACGACATCAACGAATCCGATCAGGTCGAGGACCGGCGCGGCGGCGGCGGCATGCGGATGGGCGGCGGCGGCAGCCTCGGCATCGGCACCGTGGTCATCCTCGGCGTCATCGGCTGGGCGCTCGGCATCAACCCGGCCGTGCTGATCGGCGGCGCGGAAATGGTCCAGGGCATGCGCAATGGCGGCCAGCAGGTCAGCACCGGCCCGAGCGGCCCGGTCTCCGACAATACCGGCAAGTTCGTCGCGCGCGTGCTCGGCTCGACCGAAACCGTGTGGAGCCAGGTGCTGCCGCAGCAGGCCAATGTGCGCTACACCAAGCCGCAACTGGTGCTGTTCAGCGGCGCGACGCGCTCGAGCTGCGGCGCGGCGCAGGCGGCGATGGGGCCGTTCTATTGCCCGCTCGACCGCAAGGTCTATCTCGACACCGCCTTCTTCCAGGAAATGCAGAAGCGGCTCGGCGGCGGCGGCGACTTCGCCTATGCCTATGTCATCGCGCATGAAGTCGGCCACCATGTCCAGAACCTGCTCGGCATCCTGCCCAAGGTGCAGGAGGCGCAGCAGCGCCTGCCCCGGCGCGAGGCCAATGCCCTCTCCGTGCGCGTCGAACTGATGGCCGATTGCCTCGCCGGCGTGTGGGCCAACCACTCCAAGGATCAGATCCATCTCGACCAGAACGACATCCGCGAGGCGATGACCACGGCGAGCGCCATCGGCGACGATGCACTCCAGAAGCAGGCGCAGGGCTATGCCGTGCCCGACAGCTTCACGCACGGTTCCTCGGCGCAGCGCCAACAATGGTTCACCACCGGCTTCCAATCGGGCAACGTCAAGACCTGCAACACCTTCCAGTCACGGCAATAACGCGGTGGGCGAGCAGCCATTTCTACCGCAGCGCATCGCCATCCTGACGATTTCCGACACGCGGCAGGCGGCGGATGACCGCTCGGGCGATACGCTCGCCGCCCGCCTTGAGGCGGCAGGCCACGTGCTGGCGGCGCGCCACATCGTCAGCGACGACGTGGCCGAAATCCGCGAGGCCTTGCGGGCGTTCATCGACGATCCGGCGATCGACAGCGTGATCTCGACCGGCGGCACCGGCTTCACCGGCCGCGACGTCACGCCGGAGGCGGTCGAGCCGCTGTTCGAGAAGCGCATGGACGGGTTCTCGTTCCTGTTCCATCAGATTTCCTTCGCCAAGATCGGCACGACGACGCTGCTGAGCCGGGCAACCGCCGGCATCGCCAACGGCACGATCATCTTCTGCCTGCCGGGCAGCCCCGGCGCGTGCAAGGACGCCTGGGACGGCATTATCGGCCCGCAACTCGACGCGCGCACCAAGCCGCACAACCTCGTGCTACTCAAGCCGCGCCTCAACGAGCACCGGCGATAAGTAATCCACTACAGGTTGTCATTCCCGCGCAGGCGGGAATCCAGAACCATATGCGTCAACGGCCTCTGGATTCCCGATCGCGCTGACGCGCGTCGGGAATGACAGTGAAAAAAGCCGACGTTAGCGTTCTTCTGGTCGGGATGGACCGGTCGAGCCGGCCCCTGACGGTGGAGGAGAAGGCACGAACATTCCAGCCGTCATCGGCTGACTTGATCCGCCGATCCCGCTTCGGAAAGGCATTGCGTTATCAGTGTCATTCCCGACGCGCGTCAGCGCGATCGGGAATCCAGGAACCGCTCGCGCGCCGGCCTCCGGCCCGCGCGGGAATGACAACTGCTTGCGCTCTTGACAGCGTCCGTTTTGTTCTTATTTTGTTCCGATCATCCGGAGCAACTCATGCTGTCCCAAAGCCCACGCCTTGCCCCCGTTTCGACCGAGACCCTGATCGGCAGCGCCATCGATGCCGAGCGCCGGCGCGGGCGCGGCGCGGTCAGTAATGCGAGCGGGCGCTACGAGCAGCACACGCGCGAGATCGCCGATGACGGCTGGGGCAGCAGCGAGGACCTGCCACCGTTCAAGACCGAGGTGACGGTCGAGAAGGCGAAAACCGCGATCACGCGCAACGATTCGCCCGACATCTCCTTCGACCGCTCGCTCAACCCGTATCGCGGCTGCGAGCATGGCTGCGTGTATTGCTTCGCGCGCCCGACGCACGCCTATATGGGCCTGTCGCCGGGGCTCGATTTCGAGAGCAAACTGTTCGTCAAGCCGGACCTGCCGGCCCTGCTCGAGCGGGAACTGGCCGCCCCCTCCTACCAGCCGCGCACCATGGCGATCGGCACCAATACCGATCCGTACCAGCCGATCGAGCGCGAATACCGCGTGATGCGCGGCCTGCTCGAGGTGCTGGCACGAACCAACCATCCGGTCGGCATCGTCACCAAATCGGCGCTGGTCGCGCGCGATATCGACCTGCTGCAACCGATGGCGGCGCGCGGTCTCGCCAAGGTGGCGATTTCGGTCACCAGCCTCGACCGCAAGCTGGCGCGCGCGCTCGAGCCGCGCGCGGCGACACCCGAGCGCCGGCTGGCGACGATCCGCGAGCTTTCTCGCGCCGGCATCCCGGTGACGGTGCTGGTCGCGCCGGTGATCCCCGGCATCAACGACGCCGAGATCGACCGCATACTGGAAGCGGCGCACGCGGCCGGCGCGCGCGAGGCCGGCTATGTCATGCTGCGCCTGCCGCTTGAAATCCGCGACCTGTTCCGCGAATGGCTGCTGGAACACGCGCCGGGCAAGCTCCGGCACGTGATGTCGCTGGTGCGCTCGACACGCGGCGGCAAGGATTACGATGCGACCTGGGGTAAGCGCATGACCGGACAAGGCCCCTATGCCTGGATGACCGGGCGGCGCTTCGAGATGGCCGCCGACCGCATCGGCTTCAACCGCAAGCGCACAAAGCTGCGCACCGACCTGTTTCAGCCGCCGGTGCTGCCGGGCGGCCAGTTGAATCTGTTCTGAGAGCCATCCCGTGACCAAGCCGGACTACCTGCGCGAAAACGCGCTCAAGCTCAGCGGCCTGCGCCATGTCGCGGGCGTCGACGAGGCCGGGCGCGGGCCGCTCGCCGGGCCGGTCGCAGCGGCGGCGGTGATCCTCGACCCTGCGCGCCTGCCGGCGGGGCTAGACGATTCCAAGCGCATGAGCGAGGCCGCCCGCGAGGCGCTGCACGACATCATCATGCGCGATGCGCTCGCCGTCAGCCTGGCGCTGGTGCCGCCGGCCACCATCGACGAGATCAACATCCTGCAAGCGACCTTCCTCGCCATGCGCCGCGCGCTGGCGGCGCTTGCCATCCAGCCCGACCACGCGCTGATCGACGGGCGCGACGTGCCGATGGGCCTGGTCTGTCCGGCCGAGGCGATTATCGGCGGCGACGGGCTCAGCGCCTCGATCGCCGCCGCCTCGATCATCGCCAAAGTGTCGCGCGACCGGCTGATGCGCCGGCTTGGCGCCGCCTGCCCGGCCTATGCGTTCGAGGTCCACAAGGGCTACGGCACGGTGCTGCACCGCAAAGCGATCGTCGAGCATGGCGTCTCAGGCCATCATCGCCGCAGCTTCGCACCGTGCAAAAACGGGACACCATAAAATTCGAGCAGTAAACCGCGCCTTCACCCTGAGCCGCCCATAGTCGCGACCGTCAGTAGCGTAAACGGTTCAGCGTCATGCGTATCGCGCGATCCGGGGCCACCGGTCCGAAGCCACGGAATCAGGTACTGCGTACCGCGGCTTCGGCGGTTGTCCCGCCTTCGGAAATAAACGGTTTTCTCGACCGTGTCGTGATCGGCGAGTGCATTGCCTCGCTCGGGCGGCTGCCGCCGGCCTCGGTCGACATGATCTTCGCCGACCCGCCCTACAACCTGCAACTCGAAGGCGCGCTGCACCGGCCCGACCACAGCCTGGTCGATGCGGTCGACGATGCCTGGGACCAGTTCTCGAGCTTCGCCGAATACGACACCTTCACCCGCGCCTGGCTTTCCGCCTGCCGCCGCGTGATGAAGCCGGACGCGACGCTGTGGGTGATCGGCTCCTACCACAATATTTTCCGCGTCGGCGCCGCGTTGCAGGATCTCGGCTTCTGGCTGCTCAACGACATCGTATGGCGCAAGGCTAACCCGATGCCGAATTTTCGCGGCCGCCGCTTCACCAACGCCCATGAAACGATGATCTGGGCGAGCCGCGACGCCAATGCCAAGCGCTACACCTTCAATTACGAGGCGCTGAAGGCCGGCAACGAGGATGTGCAGGCCCGTTCCGACTGGTTCCTGCCGCTATGCACCGGGGCCGAGCGCCTGAAGGACGCCAACGGCGCCAAGACCCACCCGACCCAGAAACCCGAGGCGCTGCTGGCGCGCGTCATCATGGCGGCGTCCAACCCGGGCGACGTGGTGCTCGACCCGTTCTTCGGCACCGGCACGACCGGCGCGGTCGCCAAGAAGCTCGGACGCCGTTTCATCGGCCTCGAACGCGATCCGGGATACGCTGCGGCGGCACGCGCCCGTATCGCCGCCGTCGAGCCGCTCGCCGACGCCCTGACCGCGCTCCCCACGGCGAAACGCGACGAGCCGCGTGTCGCCTTCGCGGCGGTGGTCGAGGCCGGCATGATCGGTCCCGGCACGGTGTTGTGCGACAGCAAGCGCCGCCACAAGGCGATCGTGCGCCCGGACGGCACGGTGATGGCCAACGGCATCATCGGCTCGATCCACAAGATCGGCGCGCTCGTGCAGGGCCTGCCGGCGTGCAACGGCTGGACCTTCTGGCATTTCGAGCAGCATGACGCGCTCGCGCCGATCGATGCGCTGCGCGGCGAGATGCGGCGCGCGCTCGCCGCCTGAACCGCACATAGTGTCATTCCCGCTCAGGCGGGAATCCAGAGGCCGAGGCGCCAACGACTCCTGGATTCCCGATCGCGCTATCGCGCGTCGGGAATGACACTGGTCACCGCGAGGCTTTCCGAAGCGGGATCGGCGGATCAAGTCCGCCGATGACGGCTGGAAGGTTTGGAGCCCTCTCCTCCACCATCATGGGCAGGCCCATCCCGAGCGGACAGGCGCGACGGCTGGGCCCCGGATCAGGTCCGGGGCAAGACCGTTGAGGAATCGCCACCGTCTTGTGCCGGGCTTGACCCGGCACCCACGCGCTCAGTCGAACGCCACCGCCAGCACCTTGCGCATCGCGGTCGGGAAGGCCGCCGTGGCGATCTCCACCGCCGGCAGCCAGCGCAATCCGTCCGGCGCCGCGATCTCCTGCCCGAACGCGCCGCTAAACACCGTCAACTCCAGCCGGAAATGCGTGAAGACGTGGGTCGCGGGCGCGAGGCACGCGCGCCAGTCGCCGGCAAGCGGCGGCGCTTCCGGCCGCTTCGGCAACGGCGCATCGGCGCGCCAGGCGCTGCCCGGCACCTCGAGCATGCCGCCGAGCAGGCCGCTTTCCGGGCGGCGGCGCACCAGTACGGCGCCATCGGCGCGCACCGCCACAAAGGCCGCGCCGCGCCGGACCGGCACGGCGCGCTTCGCCGCCTTGACCGGATAGAGCACCTGGTCGCCGGCCGCACGCGCCGCGCAAGGCTCCTGCCACGGGCACAGCACGCAAGCGGGCTTGCGCGGCGTGCAGATCGTCGCGCCGAGATCCATCATGGCTTGCGCGAAATCGCCGGCGCGCCGGTCCGGCGTGATCGCATCGGTCAGGGCGCGGATCGCCGGCTTGGCGCCGGGCAGCGGTTCGGCCAGCCGGTTGAGCCGCGTCACGACGCGCTCGATATTGCCATCGACCACCACGGCGCGGCGGCCGAAGGCGATGGCCGCGATCGCCGCCGCCGTATAGGCGCCGATGCCGGGCAGCGCGCGCAAACCTTCCTCGCTATCGGGAAAGCGGCCGCCATGGTCGTCCGCCACCGCTTTCGCGCAGGCATGCAGGTTGCGGGCGCGGGCGTAATAGCCAAGCCCGGCCCAGGCCGCCATCACCGCATCGGCTGGCGCGGCGGCCAGATCCTCGACACGCGGCCAGAGCGTGAGGAATTTTTCGTAATAGTTCTTCACCGCCGGCACGGTGGTCTGTTGCAGCATGATCTCCGAGAGCCAGACGTGATACGGGTCCGGCTGCTCGCCCGGGCGCGCGCGCCACGGCAGCCGCCTGGCATGGCGATCGTACCAGGCCAGCAGGATGTCGGGGTCGATGGCGCTTCCGCTTGGCATGCCGAGCCTGTACTGTCAGCGCGCGCGCGATGCGACAAGAATCTGCCCAGAACCTCGCAATCCTCACGCCCGGAGACGAGATCGGCCATGGCCACCCCCCGCAAACTCAGCGCGCGCCCCCTCGCCGCGCTGATCGACGGCTGCATCGAAGCCGCACTGCGCAAGCAGGGCTTCGTCGCCGGCGACGTGCTGCGGCAATGGGAGGCGGTGGCGGGCCCGCGCCTCGCGGCCGGCTCGCAGCCGATCGAGATCAAATGGCCGCGCCGGCCGGGCGGTGACGATCCGGAGCAGGCCATGCAGGCCGCAACCCTGGTGGTGCGCGTCGAGGGCGCGTTCGCGCTCGAATTCGATTACGCCAAGGCGCTGATCATCGAGCGCATCAACGCGCTGTTTGGCTGGCGCTGCATCGGCCGCGTGCTGATCAAGCAGGGGCCGGTGACGCGGCCGCGCAGCACCGCCCGGCCCGCTCCGCGCCCGCTGGCACCGGAGGAGCGCGCGGCGCTGACCGGCCTCGTTGGCGGAACCGAGGAAAAGCTCGGCGCCGCCTTGCTGCGGCTGGGAGAAGCTGTCATCTCGTCGCGATCAGCAAAGCGTGACTAGATCATGCCGTGCAGTTGCCGCAATTTACCCGATGGGTGCATTTCATGGCACGATACGGAGACAATAATCGCATGACCTCTCGACATTTCAGCCGCCGGGCGCTCGCCCGCAACGGTCTCGCATTGGCCGGCGCCCTGACCTTTGCCGGCTCCGCCTGGGCGCAAACCGACATCGCGGCCGAACTCGCCAAGCCGAGCGTGCTTGGCGACGAGGTGCTCGGCAAGGCGGATGCACCCGTCACCATCATCGAATATGCCTCGATGACCTGCTCGCATTGCGCGCATTTCCACGAGAAGACCTTCCCCATCCTCAAGTCGAAATATATCGACACCGGCAAGGTGCGCTTCATCCTGCGCGAATTCCCGCTCGATCCGCTGGCGACCGCCGGCTTCATGCTGGCGCGCTGCGCGGGCCCGGGAAAATACTACCCCGTCACCGATCTGCTGTTCGACCAGCAGGAAAACTGGGCTTTCGTCGACAAGCCGGTCGATGCGCTGCTCGCCACCGTCAAGCAGGCCGGCTTCACGCAGGAGAGCTTCGAGGCCTGCCTGAAGGACCAGAAGATTTTCGACGCCATCAACGCCACGCGGCAACTGGCCTCCGACAAGCTCGGCGTCAATTCAACGCCGACCTTCTTCATCAACGGCAAGATCCAGCGCGGCGCCATCGAGCCCGAAGCGCTGGAAAAGCTGATCGATCCGCTGCTGAACAAGTCGTGACGGCCGGGCCTCTGGCCCAAGACCAAGACCAAGACGAGCGATGGCGCTCTTCCGAAGCGGGATCGGCGGATCAAGTCCGCCGATGACGGCTTGATAGGGTTTGGTGCTCATTCCTCCACCGTCATGGGCCGGCTCGACCGGCCCATGACGGTGTGGAGGAGCGCCGTCCGCATGAGGATGCTCCGGCCTCCAAACACGCACCAACCCGTTTGCGCACAGGAAAAACACACGACGTGCTTGAAAAGCCCGGCAATTTCTGACGCAGTCGGCCGCGCGTGCGTCTGCCCGCGGCCGGCGCATGAAGGAGATCGAGGCTTTCGCCCGCCGGGGGAAGCGCGGGAGCAAGATGAAGTTCGAGCGGCTCAAGATCATCGGCTTCAAGACCTTCGTCGACCAGACCGAGTTCATGATCGAGCGCGGCCTGACCGGCGTGGTCGGCCCGAACGGCTGCGGCAAGTCGAACCTCGTCGAGGCGCTGCGCTGGGTGATGGGCGAGACCTCGCATAAATCCATGCGCGCCTCGGGCATGGACGACGTGATCTTCTCCGGCAGCGGCAACCGGCCCTCGCGCAACGTCGCGGAAGTGCTGCTGACCATCAACAACGCCGACAAGCTGGCGCCGGCAATGTTCAACGACGCCGACATGCTGGAAATCTCGCGCCGCATCGAGCGCGAGGAAGGCTCGACCTACCGCATCAACGGCCGCGAGGTGCGCGCGCGCGACGTGCAGTTGCTGTTCGCCGATGCCGCCAGCGGCGCGCGCTCGCCGGCGCTGGTCCGGCAGGGGCAGATCGGCGAGATCATCGCCGCCAAGCCGCAGCAGCGCCGCCGTATCCTGGAGGATGCCGCCGGCATTGCCGGCCTGTATTCGCGCCGGCACGAGGCCGAGCTTCGCCTGCGGGCGGCCGAGGACAACCTGCTGCGCCTCGACGACGTGATGCGCCATCTCGGCGAGCAGATCGACAGCCTGTCGAAACAGGCGCGCCAGGCGACGCGCTACCGGGCGATCTCGGCCGAGATCCGCAAGCACGAGGCGCTGGTATTCTATCTCGGCCTCGCCGAAGCGGGCGCCGCCCTCAAGGACGCCGAACGGCAACTCGATCTCGACACGCGCCTTGTGGCGGAACGCACCAGCCGGCAGGGCGAGGCGGCGCGCGCGCTGGCCGTCGCCGAGCATGAGATGGAGCCGCTGCGCCAGCGCGAAGCCGAGCGCGGCGCCGCCTTGCAGCGCCTGCGGCTGGCGCGCGAGCAGATCGACGGCGAGGAGGCCCGCATCAAGGAGCGCGGCGCGGACCTCGCGCGCCGCCTGCAAGAGTTGCAGCGCGACCGCGAGCGCGAGGCGCATCTGGCGCAGGACGCGGCGCGCGCGCTCGATGCGCTCAGTGCCGAAGAGGCAAGCCTTGCCACCGCCCGGCATGGGCCGCAGGAGCAGGCCGCGCTCGCCGCCCGGCTCGAGGCGGCCGAGCAGGCGCTGGCGCGTGAGGAAAAGGCGCTCGGCGACGGACAACAGGCGCTCGCCGAACTGAACGCGCGCCGGCAGGCGGCGGAACGCGCGGCCCATGATGCCTCGCAGCGCCTGACCCGCGCCGAGGCCCAGCTTGCCGAGGCCGAACGCCAACTCGCCGCGCTCGCCGCTGCCGGCCACGGGCCGGACATGGCCGCGCTGGCGCAAACCGCCGCGCAGGCCGCGACCGCTGTCGCCGCCGGCGAGGCCGAGGCGGCCGCCGCTGAGGCAGCGCTCGCCGCCGCGCGGCAGGCGGAAGCGCGGCAACGCCCGCGCCTGAGCGAGGCCGAGCGCCAGAGCCAGCGCCTCGACACCGAGTTGCGCACACTGCGCAAGCTGCTCGACAGCGGCACCAGCGACATGTGGCCGTCGGTGCTCGACCAGATCACCGCCGCCAAGGGCTACGAAATCGCGCTCGGCGCGGCGCTCGGCGACGATCTCGAGGCCTCGACCGCGCCGACCGCGCCGCTGCACTGGCTCGAAACCGAGGCGGGCGCCGATCCGGCGCTGCCGCATGGCATCGGCGCGCTCTCGGCCCATGTGCAGGCCCCCGCCGCCCTCAAGCGCCGGCTCGACCAGATCGGCGTCGTGACGCGCGGCGACGGACCACGGCTCAGGCTGCTGCTCAAGCCCGGCCAGCGCCTCGTCTCGCAGGAGGGCGACCTGTGGCGCTGGGACGGGCTGACGGCGGCGGCCGAAGCGCCGACCGCGGCGGCGCGCCGCCTCGACGAGCGCAACCGCCTGCACGATCTCGACAAGGCGGCGACTGAAGCGCAAGGCGCGCTCGCCAGCGAGCGCCGCGAGATGGAGACCCGCCTCGCCGCCGTGAAACAGGCCGGCGCGGCCGAAGCGCAAGCACGCGAGGCGGCCCGGCAGGCGCGGCGCGCGCAGGACAGCGCGCGCGAGACGCTGGCGGCGGCCGAGCGCCGGCACGCCGAGACGATGGCGCGCATCGCGGCGCTTGAGGAGACGGCCAAGGGGCTCGCCGTCAACCGCGACGCAGGCCGCGCCGAGCACCAGCGCGCGCAAGCCGCGCTCGAGGGGTTCCAGCCGGATGGCGCGCTGCGCGCCATCATCGCCGAGCGGCAGGCGGCTGTGGCGGAACGCCGCACGGACGCCGCCGAAGCGCGCGCGACCCTGCAAGGCGCCCGGCGCGAGGAGGAGCTGCGCCAGCAGCGCCTCGCCACCATCGCGCGTGAAACAGCCGCCTGGCGCGAGCGTCAGGGCCTGACCACCGAGCGCCGCCAGGCGATCGAGGCGCGCGAGGCCGAGATCACGCGCGAACGGGAAGCGCTGGAGGAAGCCCCCGCCGCGCTCGCCGCACGCCGGCGCGCCCTGACGGGCGAGATGGAGGTGGCCGAGGCCGCCTTGCGCGAGGCGGGCGACGCGCGCGCCGTCGCCGAAAGCCGGCGGCTGGACGCGGACCGGACGGCGAAGGCGGCGCTCGCCGGCCTCAGCGAAGCACGCGAGGCGCGCGCCCGCACCGAGGCGCTGATGGAAGCGGCCCGCGCCAAACTGGAAGATACCGGCCGCATCATCGTCGAGACGCTCGACGCCTCGCTCAGCGAATTGCCGCGGCTGGCGGGAATCGAATCGGATCGCGGCGATTTGCCGCCGCTGCGCGAGGTCGAGGAGCGCGTCGCGGCGCTCCGCCGCGAACGCGAGCGGCTCGGCGGCGTCAACCTGCGCGCCGATGACGAGTTGCAGGAGGTCGAGAGCCGGCGCGACGGGCTGACCACCGAGCGCAACGACCTGACGGAAGCGATCGGCAAGCTGCGCCGGGCGATCCAGAATCTCAATGCCGAGGGGCGCGAGCGGCTGCTGGCCGCCTTCGACAACGTCAACAGCGCGTTCCAGCGCCTGTTCACGACGCTGTTCGGCGGTGGCAGCGCCGAATTGCAATTGGTCGAGAGCGACGATCCGCTCGATGCCGGGCTCGAAATCTATGCCCGCCCGCCGGGCAAGAAGCCGCAGGTGCTGACGCTGCTCTCGGGCGGCGAGCAGGCGCTGACGGCGATCGCGCTGATTTTCGCGGTGTTTCTCACCAACCCGTCGCCGGTCTGCGTGCTGGACGAGATCGACGCGCCGCTCGACGACCATAATGTCGAGCGGCTCTGCGACCTGCTCGACGAAATGCGTGCGACGACCGAAACGCGTTTCATCGTGATTTCCCACAACCCGATTACCATGGCGCGCATGGACCGGCTGTTCGGCGTGACGATGGCCGAACGCGGCGTGAGCCAGTTGGTCTCGGTCGATCTCGAGGCGGCGGCGGAACTGGCCGAGGCCGGCTGAAGCGCGCCTCCCGAATCAGGCCGAAATAAGGACGCCAAAACAATCACTTATGAGGCGACTGCTGTTCTTGACAGCGGGCCCGGGCGAAAATATGGTGCGCGCGGTTTGACTGGGGCGCGTTCGCCTGTCGCGAGCCCGCTCCGTCTCGGGATTATCGAGAAAATTCATTGAATTAGTGAGAGCCGCCCGGTTTGCGCCAATTCGGGACTTTCTCGCCAACACGCCCGGCGCGGCGCCACGGCCCGAAGCAGCCGCCCTGGCGGGAGACACGGATTTGGGCACGGCGGACCACAAGCACGACGAAGATGCGGCTTTGAAAGCACGGCTGGCCGAATTGTCGGGCTCGCTGGAGGCAAAACGAGCGGCATCTGCGAAAGGTGGCTTGCATGATGACGCCGGAGCGGCTAGTTCCGGGGCCGCAACAGGTAAGGCCATGTCCGCGGCGTTTCGCGTCGTGTCCGAATTTGTCGCGGGGGTGATTGTCGGTGCGCTGCTTGGGTGGCAATTCGACAAGTGGCTTGGGACAGCGCCATTTGCCTTGATTGGCATGCTGATCCTCGGCACGGCTTCCGGCTTTTGGAACGTCTACCGTCTTGCCGCCCGGCCTTCGAGCCCGCGACAGGACGATGGGCGGTAGTGTGGCATTTGCGCCTGCATTCGATTGGACGAGGTTAAAGTGGCTGCGACCGAAAAGGTCATCGACCCGATCCACCAGTTTCAGATCGTCCCGCTCAGCGGGAAGATCGAGATTCTCGGGCACGATTACTCCTTCACCAACGCCTCGCTGTACATGTTCATCGTCGTCGGCATCGCCTGCGTGCTGATGCTGTACGGCACGCGCAAGCGCGCGGTGGTTCCGGGCCGGCTGCAAGCGGCGATGGAACTGTTCTACGAGTTCACGGCCGATACCGTCGTCTCGACGACCGGCAAGGACGGCCTGCGCTTCCTGCCGCTGGTGTTCTCGCTGTTCATCTTCATCACCATCTCGAACTATATGGGGCTGATCCCCGGCGCGTTCACCGTCACCAGCCACATCATCGTCACCTTCGCCTTCGCGATGCTGGTGATACTGACCGTGGTGATCTACGGCATGATCCGCCATGGCGGCCATTTCTTCGGCCTGTTCGTGCCGCCGGGCGTGCCGAAACTGCTGCTGCCCTTCATCAGCCTGATCGAGATGGTCTCGTTCCTCTCCCGTCCGGTCAGCCTGTCGATGCGTCTGTTCGCCAACATGCTGGCGGGCCACATCGCGCTCAAGGTGTTCGCCGGCTTCATCATCATGCTGTCGGCGGCCGGCGGCTGGGCGGTGCTGGCGCCCCTGCCCCTGCTCGCGATGGTCGCGATCAGTGCTCTCGAACTGCTCGTCTGCGGCCTGCAGGCCTTCGTGTTCGCGATCCTGACCTGCATCTATCTCAACGATGCGCTTCACCCGGGCCACTGACGGCCCGCTCTTTCCAACCACTTGCCAACCACGCGCAAGCGACAACCTAATCTTAAGGAGTTCAACATGGATCCGGCAGCAGCAAAGCTTCTCGGTGCTGGTATCGCCGCCATCGGCATGGGCGCCGCCGCCATCGGCGTCGGCCAGATTTTCGGCAGCTATCTGTCGGGCGCCCTGCGCAATCCGTCGGCCGCCGACGGGCAGCTTCCGCGTGCCTTCATCGGCGCGGCGCTGGCCGAAGGTCTCGGCATCTTCGCGTTCGTCGTCGCGCTGATCCTGCTGTTCGTCGCCTGATCACGCTTCCCGCGTTAGCCAGGATCATCAGCATGCTGTCCTTCTTCATCAGTTCGGCCCAGGCGGCCGAGAACGCCGGCCATGGCGGCGCGGCATTCCCGCCGTTCGATACGACGTGGTATGCCTCGCAGCTGTTCTGGCTCACCATCAGCTTCGGCTTCCTGTATATCCTGATGTCGCGCGTTGCGCTGCCACGCATGGCCGGCATCCTGGAGCATCGGGCGACCAAGATCGACGGTGACCTCGAGCAGGCTACCGTGATGCAGAAGAAGGCGCAGGAGGCGGGCCTGGCCTACGAACAGGCTCTCGCCAAGGCGAAGCTGAATGCGCAGGCCATCGGCCAGAAGGCCAAGGACGACGCCAACGCCGAGATGAGCCAGACGCGTCACGGCGTGGAGGCCGATGTCGCCGCGAAGATCGCGGCGGCGGAAGCAACCATCGCCACGACCAAGGCGGCGGCTCTGACCAACGTGTCGTCGATCGCGTCGGATGCGGCTTCGGCCATCATCGAGCGCCTGACCGGCAAGGCACCATCCGGTGACGTGCTGAAATCGGCCCTCGCCGCCACGCTGAAGAACTGATCCTTCGCGGGTTCAAGGAGTTAACTCAGGCATGTCCGCAGAACTCTGGGTCGCAATTTCCTTCCTGATCTTCGTCGGGGTGTTCGTCTGGTCGGGCGCACCCAAGATGATCGTCAAGGGGCTGGACGCACGGTCCTCGCGCATCGCCAAGGAGCTCGAGGAAGCGACCCGCCTGCGCGTGGAAGCCGAAAAGCTGCTGCGCGAATTCGAGGCCAAGCGTGCCGGCGCCGAAGCCGAAGCCCAGGCGATCATCCAGGATGCCCAGGATGAAGCCGCCCGCATGAAGGCCGAGGCGGAAGCCAAGCTCAAGGAGTTCGTCGCCCGCCGCACGGTGCAGGCCGAGCAGAAGATCGCTCAGGCCGAGACCCAGGCCACGGCGGAAGTGCGCGCCAGCGCCGCCGACGCCGCGATCAAGGTGGCCGAGACGATCATGCGCGGCGCAACCGGCAAGGCCAGCGCCGACGGCCTGATCGCCGAAGGCATCGCCGAGGTCAAATCCAGGCTGAACTGAGCACGCGAGGCCATCAGGCCTCCGGGCTGACCCAAGACATCAAGGCAAAAGCCGCCGGTCGCGAACCGGCGGCTTTTCCGTTTTGGGCGCAAGCGCGAAGGGTTGGAGCAGGTTCGTCTGCTGCGAGCTTCGCTCCGCACCCATAATTTGCTCTAGCGACGGTGCATGCCGTGGCCGCCCCGACCGAAGCCGCCATGGCCATGGGCTGCGCCCCTGGCAATGCCGCGATGCCCGAAGCCGCGATGTCCGAAGCCGCCGCGAACCGCGCCAAAGCGCGGGCCGTGGCGATAATGGCGGAAGCCGCGGTGGCGATGGCCATAATAGGCCGGGTAGCCGTAATCGCCGTAATAGTAGTCATCGTAATAGTCACGACGCTGGCTGTTGGCGATGGCAAGGCCAATACCCATCATGCCGAGCATCATGGCGCGGGCGACGGCGGCATCGCCGTGCCGCGCGTAATGGGCATGGCGGTGATGGTGAGCGGAGCGCGCCGAGGCGGCGGGCGCGGTCGCCAGCACGAGCGCGAAGGCCATGGCGATCGCGCCGGCCAGCTTGAGGCCAAAGGCGGATTTCATGTCGGATTCCTCCTGCACAGGAAACGAGGCGCGCGCCATTATGTTCCAGAACGGGACAGGTTTGGAGAAAATGCCAAAAAATTTTGGCGCCGCTGTCACATCAGGCGTAGCTGTCTCGTCATGGTGGGCGGAAACAGACCTTGCAAAGGACACATCATGACACCGAGACTGAACCTCTTCGCCAAGCCCACGCTGATCAAGCCGCTGCTCGACATGAGCCAGGCGGTCGCCGCCAGCGGGCTCGAACCAAACCTGGTGGAACTGGTCAAGCTGCGCGCCTCTCAGATCAACGGCTGCGCCTTCTGCCTCGACATGCATGCCCGCGACGCGCGCAAGCTGGGCGAGAGCGAGGAGCGCATCTACATGCTCAATGCCTGGCGCGAATCGCCGCTCTACAGCGAGCGCGAACGGGCGGCGCTTGCCTGGACCGAATCGCTGACGCTGGTCGCGACCACGCGCGCGCCCGACGACGTCTATGCCATGGTGAAAGCTGCGTTCAGCGACGAGGAGCAGGTCAAGCTGACCATGGCGATCGTGATGATCAACAGCTGGAACCGGCTCAACGTCGCGTTCCGCACCGCGCCTGCCGGACGTAGCGCCAGCAAGGCGGCGTGATGGTGGCGATGCCGCAACCGGACGCGGCGGCGAGTTTCGACCCGCTGCGTCCGAAACTGACGCGCATCGCCTATCGCATGCTCGGCTCGGTCGCCGATGCCGAAGACGTGGTGCAGGACGCGTTCCTGCGCTGGCTCGATACCGATCGCGACGGCGTGCAGGTGCCGGAAGCGTTCCTGCGCCGCATCGTCACACGGCTT
Organism: uncultured Alphaproteobacteria bacterium; assembly: GCA_937988775.1. Lineage (GTDB taxonomy): Bacteria > Pseudomonadota > Alphaproteobacteria > Rhizobiales > Beijerinckiaceae > CALKHP01. Next base: position 112,388 of record CALKHP010000006.1, on the reverse strand, counting down.
TGCCTCGACCTGATGAAATCGGCCCGGCGCCGGCGCGAAACCTATATCGGCCCGTGGCTGCCGGAGCCGGTATTCGAGACGGGTGAGGACGAGATCGACGACATCACCCTGCCGCTGATGGTGGCGCTCGAGCGGCTGTCGCCGGCCGAGCGCGCCGCCTTCCTGCTGCATGACGTGTTCGCCGTCGGCTTCGACGAGATCGCCGAGACGATCGGGCGCGCGCCCGCCGCCTGCCGGCAACTCGCCAGCCGGGCGCGCAGCCACCTGCAGGAGGCCCGATCGCGCTTCACGGTGCCGAAGGAGCGCGGGCTCGCCATCGCCGAGGCGTTCTTCGCCGCCTCGCGCCGGGGCGACGTCCAGCAATTGCAGGCGCTGCTGGCGGCAGACGTGACCATGCATGCCGATGGCGGCGGCAAGCGCTCGGCCGCGAAACGCGTCGTCACCGGGCTCGACGATGTGATGAAGGTGCATCTGTGGCTGGCGCAGCAACGCGGCTACGACGCCTCCGAACTGTTACGCTACGGCCTCGTCAACGGCCTGCCCGGCTTCGTCACGCGCGAGCATGACGGCATGCAGACCACCGCGCTCGCCATTCGCGACGGCCGCATCGTCGGCATCTATATCGTGCGCAACCCGGACAAGCTGCGGCATCTCGCGGATGGCTTGTCGAATTAGCAAGGGGTCGGGCCTCTCCCATGTCATTCCCGACGCGCGTTAGCGCGATCGGGAATCCAGGAGTCGAGAGCGCCAGCGGTTCTGGATTCCCGCCTGCGCGGGAATGACGCCAAGGGCCGGGAGAGGTTCCAGTAGGAGTAAGCTCCCCCTATTCCGCCGCCAGCGACAGCGGCTTCGGCGGTGTCCAGCGCAGCACGGGAGCACGCGCGGCGCGCGTCTCGTCGAGCCGGCGGCGCGGCGCGAGATAGGGCGCGCCGGAGAAGCGCTCGCTGTCGCCGCGCTTGGCCGCGAAGGCGAGGTCGCGCAACGTCATGATGAACAGGTCGAGGCTCGCCTTCGATTCGCTCTCGGTTGGCTCGATCAGCATCGCGCCATGCACGACGAGCGGGAAATACATCGTCATCGGATGGTAACCCTCGTCGATCATCGCCTTGGCGAAATCGAGCGTGGTGACGCCGGTATCCTTGAGCCAGCTATCGTCGAACAGCACCTCATGCATGCAGGCGCGGTCGCCAAACGGCTGCGACATCAGGTCGGACAGGCCGGCGCGGATGTAGTTGGCGTTGAGCACCGCATCCTCCGAGGCCTGCCGCAGCCCGTCGGCGCCATGGCTCAGCATGAAGCTGAGGGCGCGCACATACATGCCCATCTGGCCATGGAAGGCGGTGATGCGACCGAAGGAGCCGTTTTCGGCGGCATCCTCGACCAGCCGCACGCCATCGGCGGTGACGACCGTGTAGGGCACCGGCGCGAAGGCCGCCAGGCGCTCGGACAGCACGACCGGGCCAGCGCCCGGCCCGCCGCCGCCATGGGGCGTCGAGAACGTCTTGTGCAGGTTGATATGCATGGCATCGACGCCGAGTTCGCCGGGCCTGGCCTTGCCGACGATGGCGTTGAAATTGGCGCCGTCGCAGTAGAAATAGCCGCCGGCCGCATGGACCGCCTCGGCAATGGCCACGACATCCTTCTCGAACAGGCCGCAGGTGTTCGGGTTGGTCAGCATGATCGCCGCCGTGTCCGGACCGGTCAGCGCCGCCACGGCAGCCGGATCGACGGTGCCATCGGCGCGCGCCGGCACCGTCTTGATGGTGAAGCCGATCAGCGCGGCGGTCGCCGGATTGGTGCCATGGGCGGAATCGGGCACCAGCACCACGGTGCGGGTGTCCTGCTCGCCGCGCGCGGCGATGGCGGCCTTGATCGCCATCATGCCGCATAGTTCGCCATGCGCGCCGGCCTTGGTGCTCAGCGCCACGGCCGGCATGCCGGTCAGCACCTTGAGCCAGCGGCCGAGTTCTTCCATCAGCTCCAGCGCGCCCTTGACCGTCGAAAGCGGTTGCAGCGGATGCACGTCGCCAAAGCCCGGCAGCCGCGCCATCTTCTCGTTGAGGCGCGGATTGTGCTTCATCGTGCACGAGCCGAGCGGGAAAAGCCCCGAATCGATGCCGTAATTCTTCTGGCTCAGGCGCACGTAGTGGCGCATCGTTTCCGGCTCCGACAGGCCGACGAGGCCGATCGCCGCGTCGCGCGCCAGCCCGCCGAGACGGGACTTGACGGCAGGCGGCGCGGGGAAATCGACGCCGGTGGTTTCCGCGCGGCCGACCTCGAACAGCAGCGCTTCCTCGATCTGGAGCCCGCGATTGCCGGTGAAGGTGTTGTGGGTGGCGGCACCCGCCTCGCCGGCCTGCGTCGGGCGGCCCTGATTGTTCAGCATCACAGCACTTCCTTCAAAGCGGCGACGAAGCTTGCACGATCTTCGTCGGTGTTCACTTCGGTGCTCGCGACGAGCAGCAGGTTGGCGAGTTCGGGGTGGCCGGGTTCGAGGCGCGAGACCGGCACGCCGGCCAGCACGCCCCTGGCGGCCAGTTTCTCGACGATCGCGGCGGCATCGCCCGGCAGTTCGAGCGTGAATTCGTTGAAAAACGTCTCGTTCAGCACTTTCACGCCCTTCACGCCCGCCAACTGGTCGGCCAGTTGCACGGCATTGGCGTGGCAGATCGCGGCGACACGGCGCAAGCCGGCCTCGCCGAGCAACGCGAGATGGATGGTGAAGGCGAGGCAGCACAGCCCCGAATTGGTGCAGATGTTGGAGGTCGCCTTGTCGCGCCGGATATGCTGCTCGCGCGTCGACAGCGTCAACACGAAGCCGCGCTTGCCCTCGGCATCGACGGTCTCGCCGCACAGGCGTCCGGGCATCTGGCGCAGGTATTTCTGCTTGCAGGCGAACAGGCCGACATAGGGGCCGCCGAAATTCAGGCCGTTGCCAATCGACTGGCCCTCGCCGACGACGATATCGGCGCCCATCTGGCCGGGCGATGTAATGGCGCCGAGCGCCGTCGCCTCGGTGAACACGGCGATGAGCAGCACGCCCTTGGCCTCGCAGGCGGCAGCAAGCGGGGTCAGGTCGCGCAGGTTGCCGTAGACGTCCGGCGTCTGCACCACGAGACAGCTCGTCTCGCCATCGATCGCGGCGGCGAGATCTTCCGCCGCGCGCACATCCGGCGGCAGCGCGGTGACGGCGTCGCCCGCCATGCCCGACACCGTCTCGACGACAGCGCGGTAATGCGGATGCAGCCCACCCGACAGCACCGCCTTGCGGCGGCGCGTGACGCGATGCGCCATCAGCACGGCCTCGGCGGTGCCGGTCGAGCCGTCATACATCGAGGCGTTGGCGACCTCCATGCCGGTGAGCAGCGCGACCTGGGTCTGGAATTCGAACAGGTATTGCAGCGTGCCCTGCGCGATTTCCGGCTGGTACGGCGTGTAGCTGGTCAGGAACTCGGAGCGCTGGATGACGTGATCGACGGTCGCCGGCACATGGTGCTTGTAGGCGCCGGCACCGACGAAGAACGGCACCGAGCCGGCGGCGACGTTCTTGGCCGCCATGCGGCCAAGCAGGCGCTCGACCTCCAACTCGCCCTTGGCGCGCGGCAGGTCGCCGATCAGGCCCTTGAGCAGCTTGTCGGACGGAATGTCGGCAAACAATTCGTCGATGCCGCCAACGCCGATCTTCGCCAGCATGGCGCCGCGATCGGCCTCGGATAAGGGGAGATAACGCATGGGGGGCTCCTGAACGGTTCGGCTCAGCCGAGTTCGGCGACGAAAGCCTGATAGGCGGCCTCGTCCATCAGGCCGTCGAGTTCGGCCTTGTCCTTGATCCTGATCTTGAAGAACCAGCCGGCGCCGGCCGGGTCCTCGTTGATGGTGCCGGGCGCATCGGGCAGCTTGTCATTGACCGCGACGACCTCGCCGCTGATCGGCGCGTAGACGTCGCTCGCCGCCTTGACGCTCTCGACCACGGCGGCATCGCCACCCTTGGTCAACTGCTTGCCAACGGCCGGCAACTCGACGAACACCACGTCGCCGAGCGAGTTCTGCGCGTAATCGGTGATGCCGACGGTGGCGGTATCGCCGTCGATGCTGAGGTATTCATGGTCCTTGGTGTAGAGGGTCGTCATGGGATTGGTCCTCGTTGGCGACGGCAGGTTGAGAGATCAGGATTTCGTCCGCGCATAGCGGTGCGGGGTGAACGGCAGGGCAGCGACCGTGGCGGCGAGTTCCTTGCCGCGCACCATCAGCGTCAGCTTCTGGCCCTCGCTGGCGAAACCACGCTCGACATAGCCCATGGCGACCGGCCCGTTGACGCTCGGGCCGAAACCGCCAGAGGTGACGGTGCCGACCTTGCGGCCGTCGGCCATGATGTCCGCGCCCTCGCGCGCGGGCTGGCGGCCTTCGGGGCGGATGCCGACGCGCAGGCGACCGGCGCCGTCCCTCAACTCGCGTTGGATGCGGCTCGCACCCGGAAAGCCGCCCTCCTCGCGGCGGCGCTTCTGGATCGACCAGTTGAGCCCGGCCTCGATCGGGCTGGTGCCGGTATCGATATCGTGGCCGTACAGGCAGAGCCCGGCTTCGAGGCGCAGCGAATCGCGCGCTCCCAGGCCGATCGGCTTGACGCGCTCATCGCCAAGCAGGCGCTCCCACAGCGCGACGACATCCTTGGCCGCGACGCAAATCTCGAAACCGTCCTCGCCGGTATAGCCGCAGCGCGTGATATGATAATGCGCGCCATCGACCTTCAAGGCCCGGAACTGCATGAAGCCGAGATCGCCGATACCGGGCACGAGCTTCTCAAGCACGGCGACGGCGGCCGGCCCCTGCAGGGCGAGCAGCGCGAGATCGTCGGCGCGCTTCAAGGTGACGCCCGCCGGCAGACGCGCTGCGATATGCGGAAAATCCGTTTCCTTGCAGGCGGCGTTGACGACGAGATAGGCCCAGCCCTCGCAGCCCTGGTAATTGGAGCGCGTCACCATCAGATCGTCGAGAATGCCGCCATTCTCGTCGAGAAGCTGCGAATAGCGCTGATAACCCGGCTTGAGATTGAGGATATCGGCCGGCACGAGCGCCTCGATGGCGCACGCCGTCGTCTCCCAGTCCGGGCCGATGACGAAAGCCTGGCCCATATGCGAAACGTCGAACAGGCCGGCCTGCTCGCGCGTCCACAGATGCTCGCCGAGCACGCCGAGCGGGTATTGCACCGGCATGTCATAGCCGGCGAACGGCACCATGCGGGCACCGGCCGCGACATGGGCGGCGTGGAGCGGCGTGTGCTGCAGAGGGCGGTCGGTGGGATCCATCGGCCAGGCTTTCCGAATAACGAGTGGGCGCACCGCATCGAGGCCGAAAAAAGCCCCTGCGGCGCCCCCTCTGTCACGGAACCTGAGAGATTTCACGGGGGAACCCGGCGCGCCACGGCGCGACGACCCGCTTACTCCGTCGGTGAGGCACAGGTTGCCCCGTGCCTGCTTTCCAGAGCGTCATCCCCCAAGCGGTCCTTTTGCCTGAGCGTTTCCGGGGCGGTTGCGCCTTCGGCTCCGGCGCGAAGCCGGTCTCTCCCGCAGGGATCATCTGACGTTGATTTGTCTCGCAGGCGGCCGGCGAAGAGTCAACGCGCCTTCGCCGGTTCGCCCAGAAGAATCAGCGCCGGTGCCGGCTGCGCTTGGCGCGGTGGGCGGGCGCGCCCGCGCTCGGGTCGAAGCCGACGAGCACCTGATAGCGATCGCCCGGATCGCGCGCGTCGATCGGCAGCGCGATACCGTCCTGGACATGGCTGAAGCTTGCCTGGTCCTCGCCGGCCGGCACGGTGACGCTGACGCGCGTGGCGGTCGAATAGGCGGCGTGGTCGCCATCCTTGACCGCGATGCGCACCGGGATCGAGAAGGTGCCGGGCTTGCCCTGCGGCCCGAGCAGCAGGCGGCCCTCGACGCCGACGCGCATATAAAGCGTGTTGCCCTCGACGCGGCATTCGCGCGCATACTGCACCACGGAGGCCTGGTAGCTGACCGATTGGTTCGACCCGTCATTGCCGCCGACGCGATAGGCCGCCGTGCCGTCGAGAATCGAAATGGCGGGGCAGCTCATGCGGCGCGATTCCTCGTCGGGCTTGACGATGGGTGGTGGCTCCGAGGCGCCGAACACGAAGGTGTTGCGCCAGAACTGCGCCTTGGAGCCCGCCGGCTCATTGTCGGAATCGCCGCCCGTGAGCGTGCTGCAGCCAGCGACCGAGACCGCCGCCACCAGGGCCAAAATACGCAAGCCAGTTGTCACCACGGCCATATCCGCTTCCCGTTTCCGTATGTCCCGTGCACAAAACGCACATCGGCCGTGTCAATTCAAGTCACAGCCCGCCGGCAACCGCCGCGCGAAGCTATTTCAGCTGCCCGAGCCCCTCGGCGAAGCCGGCGAGGTTCAGCGGCAGGCCGCGGCCCTCGTTCTCGCTTTGAAAAATGATGAAGGTCGCGGTTTTTCCCTTGGAAAGCTGCTCGATGAGCGGCTGGTCGAGTTCGACCTCGGCGACGCAGCCATTGGTCAGGCAGCGCGCGAAGCCGGTCGAGCCGACCTCCTTGTCGTCGATCTTCAGGCCGAGGCCGCGCGGCAGCAGCACGCCGAGCGGCGCAATGACGCGCAGCAGGGTCTTGCGCGGCATCTGGCCCTTGTCGTCCTTGCCCGCCGGATCGGAGACCTTGATGACCACGACGACGATATTCACGTCGGGGCGCTGCTCGTCGGCGACGTTCTGATAGAGAATGCACTGTTCCGCGCTGGCGCCGGGCGGCGTATCGCAGCGCAACTGCCAGTCATGGAAGGTCGCCTTGGTGACGCCCTGCGCGCTGGCCTGCGAGGCGAGGCCAACCATGCAGGCGACGAGCGCCACCAGGCCAAGGATGCCGCGGCGAAGGCGGGAGCGGCGATCGTGCGGGGCGAACCCGATGGTTGCTGCCAAAGAACCGATACTCCCAAAGACCGAGTCGCGACCGGCTCCGTCGCCGAAAGCGCGCGTTCCGCGTAGCAAAGGCCTGAATCCTGTCAAGGAACTTGGCGCGCCATCGGGGCAAAAACGTTGCAGCGCCGCCGCAAAACACGCTTCGGGCGATTATGACGCACAATTCCGAGCGCGCATCGGTTGCACATAAGACAGGCTTGTGGTGATACGTGGGCAATAGTGGCACAAAGGAGAGGCGGGTCGGGTGACCGGCGCTTTCCCACGCGAGGAGCAGACGATGGGCGAGAATGCCTTGACCAGATGGACGGCCGGGCTGGCTGTTTTGGCGACGACGGCTTTGTGGTCGATGGGCGCAGCGGCGGCCGAACCGATCGGACAGCCCCACCCGTGGGAAATGACGATGCAGACGCCTGCATCGACCATTGCCGAGGAAATCTACAACTTCCACGACTTCCTGCTCGTCGTGACCGGCTTGATCTGTCTGCTCGTCCTGGTGCTGATGGTCATCGTCGTGGTGCGCTTCAACGAGAAGTCCAACCCCGTCCCGTCGCGGATCTCGCACAACTCGACCATCGAGGTGCTGTGGACGGTGATCCCGGTGCTGGTGCTGGTGATTATCGCGATCCCGTCCTTCCGGCTGCTGCGCCATCAGGAAATCATCCCGCCCTCCGACGTGACCATCAAGATCACCGGCAACCAGTGGTACTGGGGCGTCGAGTATCCGGAGAAGGCGACCGGCTTCAAGTTCGACGCCCTGCTCCTCGAGGACAAGGACCGCACGGCCGCCATCGACAGCGGCAAGGTCAAGCCCGAGGAAGTGCCGCACCTGCTCGCGGTCGATAACGAGATCGTCGTGCCCGTCAACAAGGTCATCCGGCTCCAGATCACCGCGGCCGACGTGATCCACTCCTTCTCCGTCCCCTCGCTCGGCTTCCGCAAGGATGCGGTGCCCGGACGCCTGAACGAAACCTGGTTCAAGGCCGACCGTGAAGGCGTGTTCTTCGGCCAGTGCTCGCGGCTTTGCGGCAAGAACCATGCGTTCATGCCGATCGCGATTCGCGCGGTCAGCGATGCGAAATATGCCGCTTGGGTCGCCCAGGCGAAGCAGAAATTCGCGGCGATCAGCGGGTCGACCCGCGTCGCCACCAACGCCGCCGCGCAATAATCCTTATTCGAAGAACGTGAAAGGAACCCACGATGGCTTCCGCAACCACCGCTAACGACCCTCATGCCGCGCATCCCCACCCGACAGGCTGGCGGCGCTATGTGTTTTCGACGAACCACAAGGACATCGGCACGATGTACCTGGTGTTCGCGCTGTGCGCCGGCCTGATCGGCGGCGCCCTGTCGATCCTGATGCGGCTCGAGCTTCAAGAGCCGGGCATGCAGTTCTTCACCGATCCGCAGGTCTATAACGTCGTCGTCACCGGCCATGGCCTGATCATGATCTTCTTCGTGATCATGCCGGCGATGATCGGCGGGTTCGGCAACTGGATGGTGCCGCTGATGATCGGCGCGCCGGACATGGCCTTCCCGCGCATGAACAACATTTCGTTCTGGCTCCTGCCGGCCTCGTTCAGCCTGCTGCTGATCTCGTTCTTCGTCGAGGGCGCGCCAGGAGCGGACGGCATGGGCTGCGGCTGGACGCAGTATGCGCCGCTCTGCACGAGCGGACACCCCGGACCGGCGGAGGATTTCGCGATCCTGTCGCTGCATCTGGCGGGCGCCTCGTCGATTCTCGGCGCCATCAACTTCATCACCACGATCTTGAACATGCGTGCCCCCGGCATGACCATGCACAAGATGCCGCTGTTCGCGTGGTCGGTGCTGGTCACGGCCTTCCTGCTGCTGCTGTCGCTGCCGGTTCTGGCCGGCGCCATCACCATGCTGCTGACCGACCGCAACTTCGGCACGACCTTCTTCGATCCGGCCGGCGGCGGTGACCCGATCCTGTACCAGCACCTGTTCTGGTTCTTCGGCCACCCCGAGGTCTACATCATGATCCTGCCGGGCTTCGGCATGGTCAGCCACATCGTCTCGACCTTCTCGAAGAAGCCGATCTTCGGCTATCTCGGCATGGCCTATGCCATGGTGGCGATCGGCCTGGTCGGCTTCGTGGTGTGGGCGCACCACATGTTCACCTCGGGCATCTCGCTGGCGACGCAGGAATATTTCGAGTTCGCCTCAATGGTGATCGCGGTGCCGACCGGCATCAAGATCTTCTCCTGGATCGCGACGATGTGGGGCGGCTCGATCCGCTTCAAGGCGCCGATGCTGTGGGCGATGGGCTTCATCTTCCTGTTCACCGTCGGCGGCGTGACCGGCGTGGTGCTCGCCAATGCCGCAGCCGACCGCAACCTGCACAACACCTATTACGTGGTGGCGCATTTCCATTACGTGCTGTCGCTCGGTGCGGTGTTCTCGATCTTCGCCGGCTGGTACTACTGGTTCCCGAAGTTCACCGGCTATGTCATCCCCGACATTTACGGCCGGATTCACTTCTGGATCGCCTTCGTCGGCGCGAACGTGCTGTTCTTCCCGCAGCACTTCCTCGGTCTTGCCGGCATGCCGCGCCACTATGTGGATTACCCGGCCGCCTTCGGGCCGTGGAACCGGATTTCGTCGATTGGCGCCTATATCTTCGCCACCGGCCTTCTGGTGTTCTTCGCCGGCGTGATCGTCGCCTTCGTGCGCAAGCAGAAGGCCGGCGACAACCCGTGGGGCGAGGGCGCGATGACGCTGGAATGGACCTTGTCGTCGCCGCCGCCGTTCCACCAGTACGAGACCCTGCCGCGCATCACCGGCGGCCACTGACAACACGGGTGCTGGCCGGGTTCCAACCGGCCAGCGCCCGCATTCGCCGTTCTTCTGCAAGCCAGCCCGTCGCAGAGCTGGCTTGCACATGAACGGAACCGGGCTTTCCCCGGGACCCTCATCGTCGTGTTTGTATCAGGGTGGTTTTTGCCGTGACGGATGTCGGGCTACAGTTGGATCAGCAAGCGGGAACCGAAGTCGGCGTGTCGAGCGCCAGCGTCGGGGACTACATCGCGCTGCTCAAGCCGCGCGTGATGTCGCTGGTCGTGTTCACCTCGATCGTCGGGCTGGTGCTGGCGCCGGGCGGCCTTCATCCGGCGCTCGCCGTGGTGGCGATCCTTGCCATCGCCGTCGGCGCGGGCGCGTCCGGTGCGCTCAACATGTGGTACGATGCCGATATCGACGCGGTGATGAGCCGCACCGCCAACCGGCCGGTGCCGGCCGGGCGCGTCACGCCGGGCGAGGCGCTCGGCTTCGGGCTGGCGCTGTCGCTGTTTTCGGTGATGACGCTCGGGCTCGCCACCAACTGGTTCGCCGGCGCCTTCCTCGCCTTCACGATCTTCTTCTACGCCGTCATCTACACGATGTGGCTCAAGCGCTGGACGCCGCAGAACATCGTCATCGGCGGCGCGGCCGGCGCCTTCCCGCCGATGGTCGGCTGGGCGGCGGTGACGGGCGGCGTCAGCCTCGAAAGCTTCCTGCTGTTCGCGATGATCTTCGTGTGGACGCCGCCGCATTTCTGGGCGCTGGCGCTGGTCAAATCCGAGGATTATCGCCGTGCCGGCGTGCCGATGCTGCCCAATGTCGCCGGCCCGGCCGCGACCCGGCGCCAGATCGTGCTGTATAGCGTGATCCTCGCGCCGCTCGGCGTGGCGCCTGCCCTCACCGGCATGGCAAGCCCCGTCTACGGTGTCATCGCGGCGGCGGCCGGCCTTGCCTTCCTCTGGCTCGCCTGGCGCCTGCTGCGCCGCAGCGAAGGCAAGCCCGCCACCAAGGCCGCCTGGCAGCTCTTCGGCTATTCGATCTTCTATCTGTTCGGCCTCTATGCCGCGCTGCTCGCCGACCATGTCATCCGGCACCTGCCGGGGGCGGCGTAATGAGCCAGCCGCCGGAGCTTGAGGGCTACAAGCTGACGCCGGAGCAGGAGAAGCGCCGTCGCATGCGCTCGTGGGCGATCGCCGGCGGCTTGGCTTTTCTGGTGGTGCTGTTCTACATCATCGCGGTCGTCAAGGTGACCGGCTCCGCGGGACATGGAGGCTGACATGAGCGAGACACCACAGGCTCCGCGCCGCGGGTCGCGCAACAAGCGCCTCGCCGTCGCCCTGGCGACGTTCACGGTCGGCATGGTCGGCCTCGCCTATGCGGCCGTGCCGCTCTACACGCTGTTCTGCCAGGTGACCGGCTATGGCGGCGCGACGCGCACGGCGGTCGCCCCGGCCGTCGCCGAAGGCAAGGCCCGCATCAACGTGGTGTTCGACGCCAACGTCTCGGACAATCTCGGCTGGGAGTTCCATCCCGAGCAGGAAAAGGTCAGCCTGATGACCGGCGAGACGCGCACCGTGTCGTACCGGCTCAAGAACCCGACCTCGCAGCCGACCGTCGGCATCGCCTCGTTCAACGTCGCGCCGGCCGTCGCCGGCCAGTATTTCAACAAGCTGCAATGCTTCTGCTTCACGGAGCAGGTCATGAAAGCCGGCGAATCACGCGACGAGAGCGTGACCTTCTTCATCGACCCGGCGATCGAGCAGGACCCGCAATTCGAAGGCCTGCACACGATCACCTTGTCCTACACTTTCTTTCCCGACAAAAAGCCCGTTACCGAGGCCGGCAAGGCCGCGTTGGCGGGCATGAACAAACTCTCGAACTAAGGGGCGCTCTCCATGGCTGAGGCACACGCCAAACACCACGACTACCATCTGGTCAATCCGAGCCCCTGGCCGTTCGTCGGCTCGCTCAGCGCCTTCGTCGCCGCGGTCGGCGCGGTGATGTGGATGAAGGCGCTGCCGATCGGCGGGCTGCATCTGGGGCCGTATGTCTTCTGCCTCGGCATTTTCGGCATCCTGTACACGATGGCGGGCTGGTGGCGCGACGTCATCCACGAGGCCAATGCCGGCGATCACACCCGCGTGGTGCAGATCCATCATCGCTACGGCATGATCATGTTCATCGCCTCCGAGGTGATGTTCTTCGTCGCCTGGTTCTGGGCCTTTTTCGACGCCAGCCTGTTCACGAGCGAGACGCATCAATATTCGCGCTTCGCGGTGACCGGGGGTGTGTGGCCGCCGCATGGCATCGCCGTGTTCGACCCGTTCCACCTGCCGTTGTTCAACACGCTGATCCTGTTGTGCTCGGGCACGACCGCGACATGGGCGCATCACGCGCTGCTGCATGGCGACCGCAAGGGCCTGAAGCAGGGCCTGTGGCTGACCATCCTGCTCGGCGCGCTGTTCACCACCGTGCAGGCGATCGAGTACAGCCATGCCGCCTTCTCGTTCTCCGGCAACATCTATGGCGCGACCTTCTTCATGGCGACCGGCTTCCACGGTTTCCATGTGCTGATCGGCACGATCTTCCTGGCCGTGTGCCTGGCGCGCGCCTATGCCGGCGATTTCACGCCCAAGCAGCATCTCGGCTTCGAATTCGCCGCCTGGTACTGGCATTTCGTCGACGTGGTCTGGCTGTTCCTGTTCGTCGCCATCTACCTGTGGGGCTCGAACTGGGGCGCGGCGGCGGAACACGTCGTCGGCTGACCTGACACATCACGCATGCGATACGGGCGGGCGGCATCTCTGCCGCCCGTTTGCTTAAGGGGCGCATATCCAGGAAGGCGAGCCGATGCAGGAACGCTATTTTCCGCCATTGTCGCCTGTCGCGACTGGCGCGCCCGGGCGCTGCCCGCGCTGCGGCGAAGGCAAGCTGTTCCGTGGTTTCGTGGAACTGCGCCCGGCCTGCGAATCGTGCCAGCTCGACTATGGCTTTGCCGATTCCGGCGACGGGCCGGCGGTGTTCGTGATCCTGCTCGCCGGCTTCCTGGCGCTCGGCCTGGTGCTGTGGATCGAGTTCACCTACGAGCCGTCGATCTGGGTTCACGTGCTGGTGTCGATGCCGCTGACGCTGGCGATCTGCCTCGGGCTGCTGCGCCCGCTCAAGGGGCTGTTCATCGCGCAGCAATATCGCCACAAGGCCGAGCAGGGCCGGCTGGAGCGTTAAGCGATGCAGCGCCGATTCCCGATCTGGCTGACAATCTGGACGGTGCTCGGCGTGGCGCTGCTGGTGATGCTCGGCAACTGGCAATGGCAACGGCTCGGCGAAAAGGAAGCGCTGCTGAACGGCATGCGGCGCCAGCTCAGCGCCACGCCGGTGGCGCTGCCGGCCACGCCGCAAACCTATCTGCGGGTCGCCGTCTCGGGCAGCTATCTCACCGACAAGACCGTGCCGGTGCGCGCCACCGTGGCGGCATCAGAACCGGGCAAGTCGCTCGGCGGGCTCGGCTTCTGGTGGCTGGTGCCGCTCAGGCTCGATGACGGGCGCATCGTGCTGGTCAATCGCGGCTTCGTGCCGGCCAAGCCCGACACCAGGCCGCCCGTCATCGCCACGCCGGCCGGGCGCCAGACGGTGGACGGCATCGTGCGCGCGCCCGACTATGGCAATTACTTCGTGCCGGCCGACGATCCCGCGCATGGCGAGTTCTTCCGCCGCGATCCGGCGGCGCTCGCCGGGCCGCTCGGGCTGGCGCTGGCGCCGGCCGGGCCGCTGCAACCCTTCACCATCGACGCGCTGCGCAGCGGCGACGCGCTGAGGGCGCCGGTCGGGCTCGACATTGCCAGTTTCATCGCCGCGGTGCCGAACAACCATCTCGGCTATGCCTTCACCTGGTGGGGGCTGGCGCTGACGCTGATCGGCGTCTACCTGGCTTTCCTGCTTTCCCGGCGGCGGCGCGATGGTGCGCCGCGCGAGCCCGGCTGACATCACGACGCACACGGTGTAAGCGAGTTAGATGCGCTATATTTCGACACGGGGCGAAGCCCCTGCCCTCTCCTTCGCCGATTGCCTGCTGGCGGGCCTCGCCCGCGACGGCGGCCTGTATGTGCCGGAAACCTGGCCCACCCTCAGCAGGGCCGAGGTCGCGGCGCTTGCCGGCAAGCGCTTCGACGAGGTCGCCTTCGACCTGATGCGCCGTTTCACCGGCGGCACGATCGCCGATGCCGACCTCGCGCGCATGACGCACGAAGCCTATGCCGGCTTCGGGCACCCTGCCGTGACGCCGCTGGTGCAGGCCGATGCCAACAGCTTCGTGCTCGAACTGTTCCACGGCCCGACGCTCGCCTTCAAGGACGTGGCGATGCAGTTGCTCGCTCGCCTGATGGACCATGTGCTGGCGGCGCGCGGCGAGCGCGCGACCATCGTCGGCGCGACCTCGGGCGATACCGGCGGCGCGGCGATCGAGGCGTTCCGCGCCTCGAAGCGGGTCGATGTCACCATCCTGTTCCCGGATGGCCGCGTCTCGGACGTGCAGCGCCGCATGATGACGACCCCGACCGAGGCCAACGTGCATGCGCTTGCCATCGACGGCACGTTCGACGATTGCCAGGCGCTGGTGAAGGGCATGTTCAACCATCATGCCTTCCGCGACAGGATCGGGCTTTCGGGCGTGAACTCGATCAACTGGGCGCGCATCCTGGCGCAGGTGACGTATTACTTCGTCGCAGCGACCGCGCTCGGCGCGCCCGACCGTCCGGTGTCCTTCACGGTGCCGACCGGCAATTTCGGCGATATCTTCGCCGGATACGTGGCCAAGAAGCTCGGCCTGCCGATCGACCAGCTCATCATCGCCACCAATGTCAACGATATCCTCGCCCGCACGCTGGAAAGCGGGCGCTACGAGGTCACCGGCGTCGTCGCCACGACCTCCCCGTCGATGGACATCCAGGTGTCGTCGAATTTCGAGCGGCTGCTGTTCGAGGCGGGCGGGCGCGATGCCGGCGCGGTGCGCGCCATGATGGGCGCGCTGTCGCAGGCCGGCTCGTTCGCGGTGCCCGGGCCGACGCTGGCCGAGATCCGCACGAGCTTTTCCGCCGCGAGCGTCAGCGAGGACGAGGTCGCCGGCACGATCAGGCGCATGCGCACTGATGCCGGCTACAATCTCGACCCGCATACGGCGGTGGCGGTGGCGGCGGCGCGCAAGGCCCGGCATGACAGCCGCGTGCCGATGGTCGTGCTCTCGACAGCGCATCCGGCCAAGTTCCCCGATGCGATCGCCGCGATCACCGGCGAGCGCCCGGCGCTGCCGGCCCGGCTCGCCGGCCTGATGGAGGCGCCCGAGCGCATCGCCCATGCCGGCAACGATCTGGCGAGCGTCGAGCGCTTCGTCGAGCAGCATGCCGCTGCCGCCAGGGGAGCGGCAGCATGATCCTTTTTGCAAGACGCATTTTCTTTCGAAGAACCGGTACCCACTTCTTCGGAAAATGCTCTCGCCCGACCGCCTGAGTGCCGGCGCCATGCTGCTGCGGCGTGCGCCCCGCGAAGACATGGCCCTGATCATCCGGGCCGGCGGCCTGGTGATCCGGCCGCCGCGCATGGACGATCACCTCGCCTGGGCCAAGGCGCGCGATGACAGCCGGGCGTTTCTCGCGCCATGGGAGCCGATCTGGCCGAGCGACGACCTGACGCGCGGCGCCTTCCGGCGCCGTCTCACGCGCTACGATCTCGAAATCAGGCGCGACGAGGCCTATCCGTTCCTGGTTTTCCTCGAGGATAACCGCACGCCGGTCGGCGGGCTGACGCTCGGCAACGTGCGGCGCGGCGTGTCGCAGACCGCCTCGCTCGGCTACTGGATGGCCCAGAGCCATGCCGGGCGCGGCATCATGACCAGCGCCGTGCTCGCCATCTGCCATTTCGGCTTCCTCAAGCTGAACCTGCACCGGATCGAAGCCGCCTGCCTGCCCGAGAACGGCCCCTCGATCCGGCTTCTTGAAAAAGCCGGCTTTCTGCCCGAGGGACGAGCGCGCCAGTATCTCTGCATCGCCGGGGAATGGCGCGATCACCTACTGTTCGCGCGGCTGGCGCAGGACCTGCCGGGACGGCCGGCCCCCGCGGCGCGAGGCGGGCGAAGTGCGGCCGAGGGCGAGCAGACGAACGGATGACGGGGATTGTCCCGAGAGGATGCTTGGCGAAGCTCGCCCGGGCATATACGAACGAGCGTGCGGGCGCGCGCAGGTTACACAGGGTACATGGTGCATCGGACTCGATTCCTCGTCTTTCTCTGCGGATTGATCGGTTGTCTGGCCGCGCTCCAGCCGGCATGGGCGCTGGAATCCGTCCGCGTCTCGCCCGATAGCGAAGCCATCGATCTCGGGCCGGCCATCGTCCATTACGGCACCGACAGCGACAAGATCGCCATCTCGACCGCGTCGGGCGCCGACGGCATCGTGCGCCGCATCGAGGTGCGCGCGCGCCAGGCCGGCAGCCGCCCGGACTGGATCGCCTTCGCGCTGCGCAATGACAGCGACACCCAGATCGACCGCCTGCTCGTGGTGCCGCATTACCGGCTGTCCGGCTCGGGCGTGATCTGGCCCGACCTCGGCTCGGCGCGCATCACCGCGATCACCGCGAGCCAGGGGCTGCGCCCCGAACGCGAGGACGTGACCGACGCCGACGCCTTCACCATCACGCTCGACCCCGGCACGACCGTGACCTTCGTCGCGGAACTGGCGACGGCGAAAGTGCCGCAGGTCTATCTGTGGGAGCCCGACGCCTACAAGGACAAGGTCAATAGCCTGACCTTCTATCGCGGCATCGTGCTCGGCATTGCCGGCCTGCTGGCGCTCTACCTGACCGTCGTTTTCGTCATCAAGGGCGCGGTGATCTTCCCGGCGGCGGCGGCGCTCGCCTGGGCGGTGCTCGGCTATCTCGGCCTCGATTTCGGCTTCTGGACGCGGGTGTTCGACGTCACGCTCGAGGGCGAGCGATTATACCGCGCCATCGCGGAGGCGAGCCTGGCGGCGACGCTGCTGGTGTTTCTGTTCGCCTATCTCAACCTGAACCGATGGCATGTGCGCTACTCTCACATCACCGGCATCTGGCTCGCCGGGTTGCTGGCGCTGGTGGCGCTGGCGCTGATCAACGCACCGGTCGCGGCCGGCGTGGCGCGCCTGTCGATCGGCGCCATCGCAGCGGTCGGCTTCCTGCTGATCATCGCGCTCGCGGCGCAGAATTACGACCGCGCCGTGATGCTGCTGCCGACGTGGTTCCTGCTCGTGGTGTGGACGATCGCGGGCGGCTTCACCGTCACGGGTTATCTCAACGGCGATATCGTGGCGCCGGCGCTGATCGGCGGCCTCGTCCTGATCGTGATGCTGATCGGCTTCACGGTGACGCAGCATGCGTTTTCCGGCGGCGCGCTGGCGCATGGCCTGATCGGCGATACCGAGCGCAAGGCGCTGGCGCTGGTCGGTTCCGGCGAAAGCGTATTCGACTGGGATGTCGCCGCCGACCGCATCACGGTCAGCCCGGAACTGGAAACCTCGCTCGGCCTCGCGCCCGGCACGCTGGAGGGGCCGGCCTCGGAGTGGTTCGAGCATATCCATCCGGGCGATGCCGACCGCTATCGCGCCACGCTCGATGCGACGCTCGAGCAGCGCCGCGGCCGCATCAGCCAGGATTTCCGCTTCCGCGCCGCCGACGGCCACCTGTTCTGGCTGCAACTCAAGGCGCGGCCGGTGGTCGGCGACGATGGCGAGGTCGTGCGCATCGTCGGCACCTTGACCGATGTCACCGAGCAGCGCACCGGCGAGGAGCGCCTGCTGCACGATGCCGTGCATGACAACCTGACCGGCCTGCCCAACCGCGAATTGTTCCTCGACCGGCTGCACGCCGCATTGCGCTTCGCCGCAACCGACGAGAACTTCCGCCCGACCGTGCTGGTGGTCGATCTCGACCGCTTCAAGCAGGTCAACGAATCGGTCGGGCTGACGATCGGCGATTCGGTGCTGCTCACCATCGCGCGCCGCCTGGCCCGGCTGCTGCGGCCGCAGGACACGCTGGCGCGGCTTGCCGGCGACAGTTTCGTCATCATCCTGCTCTCGGAGAGCACGTCGGAGCGCATCTCGGCCTTCGCGGAAACCATTCGCCGCACGGTCAGTGCGCCGATGAGCTTCGCCGACCGCGAAATCTACCTGACCGCCTCGATCGGCATCGCGATGTTCGAGCCGCAGATCGACATCAAGCGCGAGGATGTGGTGAAGAACGCCGAGATCGCCATGGTCTATGCCAAGCGGCTCGGCGGCGACAAGGTCAGCGTGTTCCGGCCGACGATGCGCGCGCAGCGCAACGACCGGCTGACGCTCGAAAGCGACCTGCGCCATGCCGTCGAGCGCGGCGAGATGCAGGTGTATTTCCAGCCGATCGTGCGGCTCGAGGATCGCACCATCGCCGGTTTCGAGGCGCTGCTGCGCTGGGATCATCCCCGCCTTGGCCGCTTGGCGCCGGCCGAGTTCATCGGCATCGCCGAGGAAAGCGGCCTGATCGTCGATCTCGGCCTGTTCGCGCTCGAGCAATCGGCACGCGAGCTCAAGCTGTGGCAGCGTGCGCTGGTGGTCGAACCGCCTATCTTCGCCAGCGTCAACGTGTCGAGCCGGCAGATCCTGCGCCACGACCTGCTGCACGACGTCAAGCATGTGCTGTCGCGCTATCCGGTGCAGCCGGGCAGCCTGAAGCTCGAGCTGACCGAAAGCCTGGTGATGGAAAACCCGGAATATGCCGCCCAGATGCTGCACCGCATCCGCGAACTCGGTGCCGGGCTGTCGCTCGACGATTTCGGCACCGGCCACTCGTCGCTGTCCTATCTCGAGCGCTTCCCGTTCGACACGATCAAGGTCGACCAGAGCTTCGTGCGCCAGAACGGGCGCGGCAGCCGGCCGTTGATCCTGCGCTCCATCGTCACGCTGGCGCATGATCTCGGCATGAAGGTCGTCGCCGAGGGCGCCGAATCCGAAAGCGATACGGTGGAGCTCTACCAGCTCGGCTGCGAATACGCACAAGGCTTCGCCTTCGGCGAGCCGATGACCATCGCGGAGGCGCGCAAGCTGATCGGCGTCAAGGCGAGCGAGGCGGCGTAAGGGGCGAAGCCACGCCCGCCCTCACGCGTGGCCGGCTTCGTCGCTCAGCATGGCGGGGTTGATGCCGATCTTCTGCATGGCGCGATCGTATTTTCCGGCGAGATCGCGGCCGAAGATCAAATCCAGATCGGGCGGGCAATGCAGCCAGCCATTCTCCCGGATTTCGCTTTCCAGCTGGCCCGCCGCCCAGCCGGCATAGCCAAGCGCCAGCATGGCGACGTTCGGCCCCTCGCCGCGCGCGATGGCGCGCAGGATGTCGATCGTCGCGGTCAGGCAGATGCCGGTGTCGAGCGGCAGGGTCGAGTTCTCGATGCGGTAATCGTCCGAATGCAGCACGAAGCCGCGGCCGGAATCGACCGGGCCGCCACGCAGCACGCGAATATCCTGCGCGCGCTCGGGGAGCACGATGACGTCGTTGCTGGCGATGATGTCGAGTTGCACCAGCAGGTCGGGGAATTTCATGTCGGGCGCCGGCTGGTTGACGATCAGCCCCATGGCGCCCTCCGACGAATGGGCGCAGATATAAACCACCGAACGCGCGAACGGCTCGAGAAGGCCCGGCATCGCCACGATGATCTGGCCATCGAGGTAGCCGCGCTCCGCTTCCGGCTTTTTGAATTTGTCGAAGTTCATGCTTCTGATGGTGGCACGATCGGGCAAAACTTCAACCCTGAGCAATGTTTAACTTGGCGCTCACGCAAATGTGGCTCGTTGAAAACCGTGGCACAGGCTAGTTGAACTGCCCATGAACATCATCGTTTCGAGCGCCCTCGCGGCGCTGCTGCTGACGGCGGCGACACCGGCACTGGCGCAAGAGGATGCCTCGGCATGGTCGCCGGGCCTCCATGCCCGCGCACGGCTGATCGCGGCGTCTCCGGCGCCTGACGGGCACTGGCGCGCCGGCATCGAGATCAAGCTCGACCCCGGCTTCAAGACCTACTGGCGTTCGCCCGGCAGTTCCGGCGTGCCGCCGAGCTTCGATTTTTCGGGCTCGCACAACCTGAAGGCGGTCGCGGTGCGCTATCCGGCGCCGATCGGCTTCCCGGACGGGATTGGCACCTCGATCGGCTACACGCAGGCCGTGGTGCTGCCGCTCTCTGTCACGCCGGCGGACCCGGCGCGGCCGGTGACGCTGGCGCTGAAGCTGGATTACGCGGTGTGCGACAAGCTGTGCATCCCGGTGCAGGCGGAAGCCCATCTCACGCTGAGCGGAACCGCGGCCTCGACGCCGAACGATGCGCTGCTCGCCGGGTTCGAGCGTCAGGTGCCACAAAAGCAGCCGCTCGACGCGCCGGATACGCCGTCGATCATCGCGCTGCAGCCCGAGGGCGGTGAGACCTTCACGGTGACGGCGCGCGTGCCGGCCGACGGCAACGCCGCGCTGTTCGCCGAGGGCGGCCCCGGCTGGTACTACGAGACCGGCGCGCTGACCCGCAGCGGCGACACCGGGCGCTTCGCATTGCGGCTGGTCGAAAAGCCCGAGGACAAGGCGGTCAAGGACGGTTTCGTGACGCTGACGCTGGCCACGCCGGCGGGTGCGATCGAAACGCATGTCGCGCTCGACGCGGCGCAGCAAAAGCCTTAGCTTGCCGCCGCACTTACCAATGTGATTTTCCAGCAGCGGAGCATTTCATGACCATCAAGGTCGGCGATTCCCTTCCCGAAGCGACGTTCCGCGTGATGACGGCCGACGGCCCGGCGCCACGCTCGACCGCCGATATCTTCAGCGGCAAGAAGGTCGTGCTGTTCGCGGTGCCCGGCGCCTTCACGCCGACCTGCCACCGCAACCACCTGCCGGGCTTTGCCGCGCATGCCGCCGAGATCAAGGCCAAGGGCGTCGATGAGATCGCGGTCGTCGCCGTCAACGACGTGTTCGTGATGGATGCCTGGGCGAAGGCGACGGGCGCGGCCGACCGCATCACCTTCCTGTCCGATGGCAGCGCCGATTTCGCCAAGGCGATCGGCCTGTCGCTCGATGCCAGCGCCGGCGGTCTCGGCATCCGCAGCAAGCGCTATTCGATGGTGGTCGAAAACGGCGTCGTGAAGAGCCTCGCCATCGAGGAAAGCCCCGGCAAGGTCGAAGCCTCCGGCGCCGATGCCCTCCTGAAGGTGCTCTGAGGCGCAAGGGCGGTGAAGCCCACCGCGCCCGTCTATGGCCTGACGCCGGTCGCCGAGGCGACCGCGATGTCGGGCCTCGCCTTCCTGCAAGGCGTGCTCGATGGCCGCCTGCCGGCGCCGCCCTTCAGCCGCAGCACCGGCATCCGGCTCAGCACGGTCGAACACGGAAGGGTGGTGTTCGAGGGCGAGCCGAGCGCCGCCTTCTTCAACCCGCTCGGCACCATTCATGGCGGCTGGACGGCCACCATCCTCGACAGCGCCATGGGCTGCGCCGTGCATTCCGTCCTCAAGCCCGGCCATGCCTATACGACGGTCGAGATGAAGCTGAACTACGTGCGCGCCGTGATGCCGGCGCACGGCCTCGTCACCTGCGAGGCGCGCGTGGTGCATCCCGGCAACCGGCTCGCGACCTCCGAGGGCTATCTGCGCGATGCCGAGGGCCGGCTGCTGGCGCACGGCACCGAGACCTGCATGATCATACCGGTGCGCAAGGAATAAGCGGCTAGGTGCCGGGTCAAGCCCGTACAGGGCGTTGCCGATTGCTCGACATTTTGCCCCGGCCTTGAGCCGGGGCCTATGCAGCGTCCCGCTTTTCTTATCGGGATCGGCCGGTCAAGCCGGCCGATGACGGCTGACATGTTCATGCCCTCTCCTCCGCCGTCATCGGCGGACTTGATCCGCCGATCCCGATCGGTGAAAGCGCCGCCCTACTCCGCCGCGAGCGGCAGGACATGCTCCGGTTCGCGGCCGGACAGGTTGTCGAGGCTCTGCACGATATGGCCGGCGAGCGCGTCGGCAAGGGCCGATTCCTCGTGCCGGTTGCGCACCAGCGCGATCTTGACCGAGGGCAGCGCCGGGAAGCCGTCAGAGGGGCCGAGCACGCGCATGCCGGGCCGGATGGCGCTCTCGGGCAGCACGCCGACGGCGAGGCCTGCCAGCACCGCCGCGCCGACGGCGGAGGAATTCCAGCTCGCATAGAGCACGCGGAAGGCGCGATCTTGCGCCTCGAGCCGCTCGGTCGCGGCCTGGCGCCAGTTGCAGGTCGGCCGGCCGAGCGCCAGCGGCAGCGGGTCCTGCTCGTGCACGGCATGGCGCGCCGAGGTGACCCAGACCAGGCGCTCGTGCCGGATGATCTCGCTGGCATGCAGCGTTCTGGCATGGGTGATGATGGCGAGATCGAGCCCGCCATGCTGGATGCACTCGACCAGGATCGGCGTCGGCTCGCACACCACCGTGACCTCGACCTGCGGGTTCGATTCGGTGAAGCGCGCCAGGATCTCGGGCAGGTAGCGGTCGGCGTAATCGTCCGGCACGCCGAGGCGCACGCGGCCGCTGAGCTGGGCATCGCTGAACGAGGTGATGCACTCGGTGTTGAGACGGACGATGCGGCGCGCATAGTCGAGCAGGCGCTCGCCATCCTCGGTCAGCTTGGCGGCGCGGCCATCCTTGGCGAAAAGCTCGCGCCCGACGCGCTCCTCGAGCCGCTTCATCTGCATCGAAACCGCCGATTGCGTCTTGTGAACCACATCGGCGGCACGCGTGAACGACCCCGTATCGGCAATCGCGATCAAGGTGCGTAACTGGTCGATATCAAGCAAGTGGGCCATCATCCATCCCCGTTCGGTTGGATTCTTATTCCATAAGTTTGGATGATGATGACAGTCAAACCGGTAAGCAACGGGAATAACAGAGACCGCTGTGCCATTTCGCACAACGGTCGCTGTAACGGAGGGAATTCCTCTCCCGCAAGCGGGCGCGGCAGGGTCAACGCGACGTGCCGCCCGGCATCTTGGCAAAAATATCCTGCAGGCCCTTCAGATTGGCGTCCTGAATCTGGGTGCCGGTCTCGAACATCGACTTGAGCATGTCGAGCCCCGACGCCACCGGATCGCTGGCCGGCGCCTGCGGCGCGGGCTCGGCTTGCGGTGCGGGCGCCGCCGCGCCCGGCTGCGCGCCCTGCCCGAACATCTGGCCGAGCAGATCGCCGAGGCCGCCGGGCATCTGCGGCAGGCCGGTGGGCATCTGCGGCTGGCCGGATGCCTGGCCTGCTTGCGCGCCCTGCCCGAACATCTGGCTCAAGATATCGCCGAAGCCGCCGGCCGCGCCCGGCTGGGCCGGCTGCTGGCCGGGCGCGCCGCCCATCATCTGCCCGAACAGGCCGCCGAGCCCGCCCGCGCCCCCGGCACCGCCCATCATCTGGCCGAGAATGCCGCCGAGGCCGTTATTGCCGTTGGTGCCCTTGAGCAGCCCGCCGAGCAGCATCGAGGCGATCACCGGCATCATCTGCTGCAACAGGCTGGAACTGAGGCCGCTGACATTGGCGGCATGCTGGGCGACCTGCTGGCTGAGCGCCTGCGAGCCGAAAAGCTGGCCGAGCGCATCCTGCCCGGCCGCGACGGTTTCCGGCGCCACCGCCGTGCGCGGATCGGCGAAGGCGGCGGCGTGCGGGCCGGTGACCATGCTTTGCAGCAGGTTGCCGAAGGCGGCCGTGCTCTCGGCCTGTTTCTGCAACCCCATGGAAAAGGCCGGCAGCAACGCCGTCACCGCCTCGCGGGTCTTGTCGGGCGACAGGCCGAACTGGCTCGCCAGATTGTTCATCGCGGCGCCGCCCTGGGCGGCTTCCATCATCTCGATCAGGCTGGGCATGTCTCACTCTCCCTGCTGGCACTGTGCGGAGCTTACGGTTCGCGGCCCGGTTTCTCCACAGTTTCCTCGCGTCAGTTCTCAGCGCCAATCAAGGCTGCGCGAGGGCGGGGTCATTCGGCCGCGGGCGAGGCGGCGCGGCGTCCGGGCGCGATCAGGTTCTTCGTCAGTTCACTGAGGCCGCGCGAGCGGCGCTTCGGCGCGGCGAGCGGTTCCGGCTGGACCTTGGCGCCGGTGACGAGATCGACGCCGCCGAACATGCCGGCCGCCTTCTGCTGCGCGAGGCGCTGCTCGTCGCGCCGGCGCACGTCATCGACGATGGCCAGCGCCTGCTCGGGCTCGTGGCCAAGCTCACGCAAGGTCGCCCCGCCGAAATTCATCGCCGCCTCGAAGGTTTCGCGCACCACGAGGTCGACATTCTGCCCCATCAGGTCGATGGCGTGGCGGCGGTCATAGGCGCGCGCATGCACCTTGGCCAACGGGAAATGCGCCTGGATGATCTCGACGATGACGAGCGCCACCTGCTTGTCGTCGATGCAGATGCAGATGATGCCGGCTTCCGTCGCGCCGGCCGCGCGCAGCACGTCGAGACGCGCCCCGTCGCCATAATAGATCTTGAAGCCGAAGCGCGCCGCCGCCTGGATCATCTCGACATCCTTGTCGATCACGGTCAGGTCGGTGCCGGCCGAGAGCAGCACCTGCGTCACCTGCTGGCCGAAGCGGCCGAAGCCGATCACCAGCACGCGTCCGCCGGCGCCGTCGAAATCCTCCTCGGGCTCGGCTTCCGGGTGGCCGGCGCGCCAGCGGCGCTCGCCCAGTTCGATCAGCCGGGCAATCAGCGGCGACAGCACCATCGACAGCGCGGCGACACCGGTGAACAGCGTGGCATCGGCCGCACCCGCCAGCCCGAGCCCGGCCGCCAGCGGCAGCAGCACGAAGGCGAATTCGCCGGCGGCCGTCATCAGCGAGGCGAAGCGCAGCGACTGGCCCGCCGGCAGGCCGGAGAAGCGCAGCAGCCCGCCGATCACCGCGAGCTTGACGGCGATCAGGCCGAGCGTCGCGCCCAGCACGAGCCAGAGATGATCGCGCAGCAGCGCAAGATCGAGCCCCATGCCGATCGCCATGAAGAACAGGCCGAGCAGCAGGCCACGGAACGGCTCGATATCGGCCTCCAGTTCGTGACGGAAATTCGATTCGGCGAGCAGCAGCCCGGCAATGAAGGCGCCGAGCGCCATCGACATGCCGACGGCGCTCATCAGCAGCGCGCTACCGAGCACGATCAGAAGGGCCGCCGCCGTCATCACCTCGCGCGCGCCGAAACGCGCGAGCAGGCCAAACAGGATGTTGAGCAGGTAGCGCCCGACGAGCACGATGGCGGCGAGCGCCGCGATCGCCTCGCCGACGCCGGCGAGCACGGCGCCGGAACTGGCGACGCTCGGCCCGCCCGGCGCCAGGAACGGCAGCACGGCGAGCAACGGCACCACCGAGATATCCTGGAACAGCAGGATCGCGAACAGCTTCTGCCCGCCGGGGCTCTGCAACTCGCCGCGCTCCTGCAACATCTGCAGCCCGATGGCGGTGGCCGACAATGCCAGGCTGACGCCGGCGACGAAGGCGAGCGCGAGGCCGCCGCCGCCAAGGCGGATCGCCGCGAAGACGATCAGGATCGTCGCCGCCATCTGCACCGCGCCAAGCAGCAGGATGTCGCGGCGCATCTCGATCAGCTTGGAAGGTTTCAGTTCCAGCCCGATCAGGAACAGGAACATGACGATGCCCAGTTCCGCGATGCCGCTCAGCGTCTGCGGCGTGCTGAACAGGTTGAGACCGCCCGGCCCGATGGCGATGCCGGCCACGAGATAACCGATCACGGCGGACAGGCCGGCGAAGCGCACCAGCGGCACGCCGACCACGGCCGCGCCGAGGAAGATCAGGATCTGCGGCAGGAAGCCGCTATGCTCGGCGACGACTGGCATCGGCCCCCCAAAGGATTGCGCTCCAAACTATGGCCGCGTCCTGCGCAATGCGAGGCCGCGCCCGGCGACGATGTGCGGCAGCGCAGCACGCTTGACGTGCTGTGGCGGCGGGGCCACAAGGCGGGCCATGAACGCCGTCGCCAAGCCTCCGCTCTCCATCGTGTTATGCGCACCGCGCGGGTTTTGCGCCGGCGTGGTGCGCGCCATCGACGCGGTCGAGCAGGCGCTGAGGCAGTATGGGCCGCCGGTCTATGTGCGCCACGAGATCGTCCACAACAAGTATGTCGTCGAGAGCCTGAAGCGTAAAGGCGCCATCTTCGTGGACGAGCTCGACCAGATCCCAGAGACCGACGCGCCGGTGATCTTCTCGGCCCATGGCGTGCCCAAGGCGGTGCCGGCCGCCGCGACGGTGCGCAACCTGTTCGCCATCGATGCCACCTGCCCGCTCGTCACCAAGGTGCATCGCGAGGCGGAACTGCACCACAAGCGCGGCCGTACCGTGATCCTGGTCGGCCATGCCGGCCATCCGGAAGTGATCGGCACGATGGGGCAGTTGCCGGCTGGCGCCGTGCAACTGGTCGAGACCGTCGCGGATGTCGCCGGGCTCGCCTTCGCGCCGGATCAGGAGCTTTCCTTCGTCACGCAGACCACGCTCTCGGTCGATGACACGCGGAGCATCATCGAGGCGTTGCAGCAGCGTTTCCCCGCCATTCACGGCCCGCATAAGGAAGATATCTGCTACGCCACCACCAACCGGCAGGAGGCCGTGAAGCGCGTCGCGCCGCGGGTCGAGGCGATGATCGTGGTCGGCAGCCCGAACTCCTCGAACTCGCAGCGGCTGCGCGAGGTCGCCGAGCGCGCCGGCTGTCCGGTGGCGCGGCTGGTGCTGCGCGCCGAGGATATCGACTGGCAGGTGTTCGGGGCGATCGGCTCGCTTGGCATCACGGCCGGCGCCTCGGCGCCCGAGGTGCTGGTGGAAGAAATCATCGACGCGTTCGCCGCGCGCTTCACCGTCTCGGTCGAGACGGTCTCGACGGCCGATGAGAGCGTGTTCTTCCCGCTGCCCCGGCAGTTGCGCGCGGCGGAGGCCTGATGGCGGTCTATACCGAGGTCGGCGACGATGAGCTCGCCCGTTTCGTCGCGCGCTACGGCGTCGGCGAGGTGCTGTCGTGCAAGGGCATCGCCGAGGGCGTCGAGAATTCCAACTACCTGCTGCGCACCACCGGCGGCACCTTCATCCTGACCCTGTACGAGAAGCGGGTGCGCGAGGCGGACCTGCCGTTCTTCCTCGGGCTCATGGAGCATCTGGCCGCCAAGGGCCTGACCTGCCCGCAACCGGTGCGCGACCGCGAGGGCACGGCGCTCGGGCGGCTCGCCGGCAGGCCGGCCGCGATCTGCACCTTCCTCGACGGGGTTTCCGTGCGCCGGCCGACGGCGCAGCATTGCGCGGCGCTCGGCGAGACGCTGGCGCGGCTGCATCTGGCCGGCGCCGATTTCAAGCTTATGCGACCGAACGCGCTCTCTGTCGCCGGCTGGCGGCCGCTGTTCGAGCAGGCGGAAGCACGCGCCGACACCGTCAAGCCCGGCCTCACTGAGGCAACGGCCCGCGCGCTCGAGACGCTGGAGCGCGACTGGCCGACGAGCCTGCCGCGCGGCGTGATCCATGCCGACCTGTTCCCCGACAACGTGTTCTTCCTCGGCAACCGCCTGTCCGGCCTGATCGACTTCTACTTCGCCTGCAACGACATGCTGGCCTACGATCTCGCGGTGTGCCTGAATGCGTGGTGCTTCGAATCCGATCTCGCGTTCAACCACACCAAGGGGCACGCGCTGATCGCCGGCTACCAGAAGCTGCGCCGGCTGTCGCATGAGGAGATCGAGGCGTTCCCGCTGCTGGCGCGCGGTGCTGCGCTGCGCTTCATGCTGACGCGGCTGGTCGACTGGCTCAACGTGCCGCCGGGCGCGCTGGTCAAGCCGCACGACCCGCTGCCCTATTACCGCCGGTTGCGCTTTCACCTGCGCGTCGCCGGCCCAGAGGATTACGGCTGCGCCGCATGAGTGAACGCGTCGAAATCTGGACCGATGGTGCGTGCAGCGGCAATCCCGGCCCGGGCGGCTGGGGCGCGATATTGCGCTATGGCGGCCGCGAGAAAGAGCTTTGCGGCGGCGAGGCGCTCACCACCAACAATCGCATGGAGTTGATGGCGGCGATCGCCGCGCTCGAGACGTTGTCGCGCCGATGCGCGGTCGATCTCCACACTGACAGCCAGTATGTGCGTGGCGGTATCGACGGCTGGATCCATGGCTGGAAGCGCAACGGCTGGAAGACCGCCGCCAAGCAACCGGTCAAGAACGCCGAACTCTGGCAGCAGCTCGACGCGGCGCGCGCGCGCCACGATGTCACCTGGCACTGGGTCAAGGGCCATGCCGGCAACGAACTGAACGAGCGCGCCGATGCGCTGGCTCGCGCCGGCATGGCGCCCTACAAGGCGCAGAAGCCGGCTCCGGTCCGATAGGCCGGCATGGAACGCCAGGCCGCGCCGCCGGTTGACCTCCTGAACGTCGAACCAGGAGGAGCGATATGAGCCATGACAAGCACAAGGCCGACAAGGCGCTAAACGAGCAGCTCAAGCAGAGCTTCCCGGCCAGCGACCCGCCGGCGGTGACGCGTGCACCCGCCGACAAGCGCACCGGCGGCGAGGATGCCGCGCGCATCGACCGCAAGGCGCCCCTTGTCAGCGGCAGCGCCGAGGGCCAGCCCGACAAGCCGAAGAAGTAGGAGGCCTCGGTCAAGCCCGGCACAAGGCAGTGCTGCGGCATGGTCTTGTCTCGGCCTTGAGCATGACCCAGGCGGTTGCACCCTTCCTATCGGGATGGGCCGGTCAAGCCGGCCCATGACGGTGGAGGACAAGGCACCAATCTCTCAGCCGTCATCGGCGGACTTGATCCGCCGATCCCGCTTCTGAAAAGCACCCGCGTGGACATGTGCATGCCCACCCTGCGTTCCCAAGCTCTCATGTCGAGGAGCGGGGCTCCTATTCCGGCATCACCACGCGCGTGCGCAGGCGCGCCCGGACGAGCAGCGACATGCCGCCGACGATCAGCGTGCCGACGATGAACAGGAAGGCGGCCGCCGCAATCGCCGGGCTGATGTTCTCGCGGATGCTGGAGAACATCTGGCGCGCGAGCGTGCGCTGGTTCGGCCCGGCGACGAACAGCGTGAGAACGACCTCATCGAGCGAGGTGGCGAAGGCGAAGGCAGCCCCCGAGACGACGCCGGGCAGCGCCAGCGGCAGCGTGACGCGCCGGAACACCGTCGTCGGCGAGGCGCCAAGGCTGGCGGCGGCGCGCTCGACGCGCGGATCGATACCGCCGAGCGAGGCCGAGACATTGACCAACACGAAGGGGATCGCCAGCACGCTATGGGCGACGATGACGCCGAGATAGGTGCTGGCGAGATCGATCTGCACGAAGCAAAGCTGCATGCCGACGCCGAGCACCACCGCCGGCACTACCATCGGCAGCAGGAAGATGGTGCGGAACAGCCCGGCGAAGGGCAAGTGTCGGCTGCGCAGGCCAAGGGCGGCCAGCGTGCCGAGCACGGTGGCGAGCACCGTGGCGCCGCCGCCGATGATCAGGCTGTTGATGATCGAGCGGCGCCAGACATCGGCGGTGAGCAGTTCCACGAACCAGCGCAGCGAATAAGACGGCACCGGATAGTTCAGGAACACGCTCGAGGTGAAGGCGAGCGGCAGGATGGCGATCAGCGGCGCCACCAGGAACAGCACGGCGAGAACCCCGAAGACGATGCGGCTGGTGCGCAGCATGATCAGATCCCCATCGCCTTGTCGGAGGCGAGCCTCTGGTAGACGGCATAGAGCAAGAGCGTGGCGACGAGCAGGATGACGCCGAGCGCGCCCGCCATGCCCCAGTTGGCGGCGCCAGTGGCGTAGAAGGCGATGACGTAGCTGATCATCTGGTCGGTCGGGCCGCCGATCAGCGCCGGCGTGATGTAGTAACCGATGGCCGCCATGAACACGAGCAGCGAGCCCGAAACGATGCCGCGCACGCTGAGCGGCAGCAGCACGCGCCAGAAGGCGCGCAACGGCGGCGCGCCAAGAGAGGCTGCCGCCGGCATCAGGTTGCGCGGCACGGCGAGCAGCACCGAGAAGATCGGCAGCACCATGAAGGGCAGCAGCACATGCGTCATGGCGATGACGACGCCGGTGCGGTTGAAGATCAGGGCCAGCGGCCGGTCGATGAGGCCAAGCGCCATCAGGCCGCGATTGATCAGGCCGTTATCCTGCAACAGGATGAACCAGGCGGCGGTGCGCACCAGCAGCGACGTCCACAGCGGCAGCAGCACGGCGGCGAGCAGCACGCCGCGCAGCCAGCCGGTCACCGAGACGGCGAGCATGGCATAGGGCAGCCCGATCACGATGCAGAACAGCGTGACCAGCCCCGAGACGAAGAAGGTGCGGGCGAGGATCGCCTTATTGGCCGACTGGCTCTCCGGCAGGGTGACGATGTCGCCGGCCGCGTCGCGGTCCATGTCGAGCGCCGCCAGCAGGTAGCGGTCGGTATAGCGCGAGGCCGCCGCCTCGGCGATCGGCTGCCAGAACTTGATGTCGTTCCAGCGCTTGTCGACGGCGCTCAAATCGACATCGGGGCCTTGCTCGCGCACGGCGGACATGGTGCGCGACATCAGCGTGCGGAAGCCCGATTGCGCGCTGTTGAGGCGTCGCGTCAGGTCGCCGACGACCTGGTCCTGCTTGAGCGCCGCCAGATCATGGGCGAGCGCCGCCTTCATCTCAGGCGTCGGCGGCGACTGGCGGTCCCAGTTGGCCGTGGCGCGGGCGGTGGTCGGCAAGGTGCGCGCGGCGATGGGATCGGACACCGCGCCCTGCATCATGGTGACCAGCGGCCAGACGAAGAACCCGGCCAGGAACAGCAGCAGCGGCGCGACGAGCGCCAGCCCGACCAGCCTGCCGCGCAGGGCGACGTTCATCAGCCGACGACCCAGCAATCGGCGGGGGTGAAGGACACCGCCACCTCGTCGCCCGGCGCCCAGGCGCGGCCGCTGCGCTCCGCCTTGACGACGAGGCCGCCGGCCGCCTCGTCCAGCATGACGCGCAGGTGATCGCCGTGATAGACGCAATCGACGATGCGGCCGGAGAAGCTGTTGGCCGCGCTCGTCTCGCCAAGCCTGATGCGTTCGGGCCGGATCGAGAGCATCACCTTCTGCCGTGGTTCGAGCGCCATGTCCGTGCTCGTCGTCAGGCGCTTGCCGCTGGAAAGCACCACGGTCGCCTCGCTGCCGCCGGTTGTCTCGACGGTCGCCTCGACGAGGTTGGTCTCGCCGACGAAATCGGCGACGAAGCGCGTATGCGGCCGGTCGTAAATCTCCTCGGGCGAGCCGATCTGCTCGATCTTGCCGCGGTTGAACACGGCGATGCGGTCGGACATGGTCAGCGCTTCGGACTGATCATGCGTCACGAAGACGATGGTCAGGCCGAGCCGGCGGTGCAGATCGCGAATGTCGAGTTGCATCTGCATGCGCAACTGCTTGTCGAGCGCGCCGAGCGGCTCGTCCATCAAGATGACGTTCGGCTCGAAGACCAGCGCGCGGGCAAGCGCCACGCGCTGCTGCTGGCCGCCTGAAAGCTGACCCGGGCGGCGCTCCTTGAGGCGCCCGAGCTGCACCATGTCGAGCACGCGCTGCACCTTGCCGGCGATGTCGGGCTTGGCGAGGCCGCGCATCTGCAACGGAAAGGCGACGTTCTCGGCCGCCGTCATATGCGGGAACAGGGCGTAGTTCTGGAACACCACGCCCATGTTGCGGCGGTGCGGCGGCAGGCGGTCGATGCGCTTGCCATCGAGCCAGACCGTGCCCTTGGTCGCGGCCTCGAACCCGGCCAGCAGCATCAGCAGCGTCGTCTTGCCGGAGCCGGAAGGCCCGAGCAGGCTGACGAACTCGCCGCGCGCGATGTCGAGGTCGAGATCGTCGACCACGGTCAGCGGACCGAACGCCTTGCTGACCTTGTCGAAGCGAATATACGGGTCGGTCAAATGCGTCGTCCCAGACGCATCCGGCCGACCCCGGCCCCGTTGCCGAACCGGCCCATGTTACTGGGCCAGCCAGGCGTTGAAGCGCTTGGTCAGGGCTTCCGAGTTGTCGACCCAGAAATCGACATTGATCGGGATCGCCTGGGCGAGGTTCTCAGGCGCCGTCGGCAGATCGGCCTGCTGATCGGCCGGCACCATCTTGGCCGCCGCCTTCACAGGCAGGCCATAGGCGACATATTGCGGCAGCTTGACCTGGTTCTCCGGCTTGCTGGCGAAGGCGATGAAGTCGAGGCCGGCATCCTTGTTCTCGGCACCCTTCAGGATCACCCAGCTATCGACGGCATAGATGCTGCCGGGCCAGACGACCTTGAAATGCTTCTTCTCGGTTTTGTTGATGCCGGTGATGCGGCCATTATAGGCCGCCGCCATCACCACTTCGCCGGAAGACAGCAACTGCAACGGCTGGGCGCCGGATTCCCACCACACGATGCTGGACTTGATCTCGTCGAGCTTCTTGAAGGCGCGATCGACGCCGGCCGGAGTGGCGAGCACGTCGTAGACCTTCGAGGGTTCGACGCCATCGGCCATCAGCGCGAATTCAAGCGCATATTTGGCGCTCTTGCGCAGGGAGCGCTTGCCGGGGAATTTCTTGGTGTCCCAGAAATCCTTCCAGGATTTCGGCCCGTCCTTCAGCTTGTCGGCGTCATAGGACAAGGCCGTCGACCAGACGATGGCGCCGACGCCGCACTCGTTGACGGCGGAGGGCAGAAAGCCATCCTTGCTGCCGATCTTGCTCCAGTCGATCTTCTCGTACAGACCGTCGGCGCAGCCGAGCGCCAGTTCTTCCGCCTCGACCTGCACGACATCCCAGTTCGGGCTGCCGGCTTTCACCTTGGCGGTGACCACGCCGATGCCGCCGTCCCAGCTCTCGTCAAGCAGCGGCTTGCCGGTCAGCTTGGCATAAGGCTTGAAGTAGATTTCGCGCTGAGCGTCCTGATAGGTGCCACCCCAGGAGACCACCGTCAGATCGCGCGCCGAGGCCGGCGCGGCGCCGGCGGCCAACAGTCCGGCTCCGATCAGGGTCGCCGCCATCCATGTGCTGCGTTTCATTGTGTTTCCTTCCGCTTATCCGTTTTCCCGCCGGCCTTTCCGACCGGCGCCGTTGCGTATCCCCGCCCGGAAGATCGGGGAGAATAACCGGCCACGTCAATAGCTCTATCTGCCAAGTTGCGCTGCAAGAATCATGCGCCCGCTAGCGCCGCAGAACCAGCACGTTGCCGCCAAGCGCGAGGGCGACGCCGACGAAGGCCAGCGGCGTCCAGACATAGCCTTCGGCGACCGTCGAAACCGCGAGCGCGACGAGCGGGAACATCACGGTGGCATAGCCCGCCCGCCCGGCGCCGATGCGGCCGAGCAGCGTCAGATAGGCCCAGAAGGCGAGCACCGAGGCCGACAACACGACGAAGGCCAGCGAGCCGAGATAGACCACGCTGAAATCCGGCATGAACGAATAGCCGCTCACCAGGCAGAAGGCCGCGAGCCAACCGGCGCCGTACAACATGCTCCACGCCGTGCCGGCAATGACCGGAATGCCGGAGCGCTGGCTGGCGAAGGACAGCATGTTGCCGCAACAGAACGACAGCGTGCCGACCACGGAGAACAGCAGCCCGATCATCGTGGCGTGGCCGAGATCGGCGTTGAAGATCTGCGGCACGAACAGCACGAAGACGCCGAGCGTGCCGATGGCCGCCCCGAGCAGCACGCGCCATTCCAGCTTCTGGCCGAAGAACAGGTAGGCGAAGCCGAGATTGACCACCGAGGCCATCGAGAACACCACCGAGAGCAGCCCCGAGGAAATCTGGCGCGCGCCGTGATAGAACATCACCAGATTGACGCAGAACAGCGTCAGCCCCATGAGCACGAACAGCTTATGCGCCTGCAACGGCAGGGCGAGGCGCTCGCCCTTGACCAGCGCCAGCGCCATCATGATCAGCCCGGCGAGCAGGAAGCGCCAGAACACCGAGACCTCGGGCGGCACCGGCGAGGCAGCCTGCAAATGGATGCCGATCCAACTCGTGCCCCAGGCGAACACGACGATGGCATAAAGCAGGATGTCGTAGCCCTGGAGCCGGGCGGCAGGTCGGTTCATGGCGGGTTTCTACAGGAGTGCGCCGCGGTTGGATAACGCAGAGCGGTGATGGAATCGATCGCGGTGTGTGCTGGGGGGTATGATTATACAAAAATATACTGTATTTATATTGTTTCTCCATTTTTAAATCGCCTATTGTATAATCCGGCGGGCGAACCTTAAAGGCTGACTCGAAATTCTGCCCCTCGAAAAACACCACCTCATCCTGAGCTTGTCGAAGGATGATTCAGAGGGCGCGGAAACATCCTTCGACAAGCTCAGGATGAGGTCGAGTGTGCTGAAGGCCGGAATTTCGAGTCAGACATTCAGGCCAGCGCGCTTGCCGCAGCGATCGTCAAATCAGCCATATTCTTTTTAAAGAACGATATGATTGACATGCAGAACTGATCGCGCGATGAAGGCGGCGCCGCATGTCGCGGCCCGGAGCCTCACCGATCCCGATCGCCATGAACGCCATCATTCACCCCTTCCCGCCGCCGGCCGAGGCCGGCACCGCGCCACGCGAGGCCGTCGTGACCTTCGCCGGCGTCGAGAAAACCTTCCGGCCGCGCCAGGACGCGCCCGCCGTCGCGGCGTTGCAAGGCATCGACCTTTCCGTGATGCGCGGCTCGATCCTCGGCGTGATCGGGCGCAGCGGCGCCGGCAAGTCGACGCTGATCCGGCTGGTGAACGGGCTGGAGCGGCCGAGCGCCGGCCGCGTCACGGTTGACGGCACCGACATTACCGGCCTGAGCGAGCGCCAGTTGCGCGCCGTGCGCCGGCGCACCGGCATGATCTTCCAGCATTTCAACCTGCTGTCGTCACGCACCGTGTTCGACAATATCGCGCTGCCGTTCGAAATCGCCGGCACGGCGCGGGCCGAGATCGCCAGGCGCGTCGATCCGCTGATCGAACTGGTCGGGCTCGGCGACAAGCGCAACCGCTACCCGGCCGAGTTGTCGGGCGGCCAGAAGCAGCGCGTCGGCATTGCCCGCGCGCTGGCGACGCAACCGACCATCCTGCTCTCGGACGAGGCGACCTCGGCGCTCGACCCCGAGACGACACGCTCGATCCTCGAGCTTCTCGCCACCGTCAACCGCGAACTCGGCCTGACCATCCTGCTGATCACGCATGAACTGGCCGTGGTGCGCAGCGTCGCCACCGATGTCGCGGTGATGGACCAGGGCCGCATCGTCGAGGAAGGCACGGCGCTCAGCGTATTCTCGCGGCCGCGCCATGCGACGACGCGCTCGTTCCTCGCCGGCGAGGGCGGCTGGTCGCTGCCCGCGTTCCTCGACGGCAAGCTGCTCGCGGAGCCCCGGCCCGGCGCGCAGGCGGTGATGCGCATCGTGTTCTACGGCCCGCACGCCACCGACCCGGTGCTGTCGCAACTCGCCCGCGAGCACCTGCTCGACATCAACATCATCAGCGGCGCGGTCGAAACCATCGGCGGCAAGCCGTTCGGCACGCTGCTGGTCTCACTGCCCGGCGACGCGCGCACCCTGCGCGAAACAAGCGCGTTCCTGGGCGCGCGCGGCCTCGACACGGAGGTGATCGGCTATGTCCCCTGACCTGATCCGCCTGATCTGGCAATCAACGCTCGACACGCTGTACATGGTGGTGGTCGCGGCCGGTTTCGGCACGATTGGCGGCATGGCGCTCGGCATTTTCCTCGCCACCAGCCGCAAGGGCGAGTTGCTCGCCGCACCCGCCGCCAACCTGCTGCTCGGCCTGATCGTCAACGCCACGCGCTCGACGCCGTTCATCATCCTGGTGGTGGCGATCATCCCGTTCACGCGGCTCGTCGCCGGCACCTCGATCGGCACCTCGGCGGCAATCGTGCCGCTGACCGTGGCCGCGATCCCGTTCATCGCCCGTCTGATCGAGGCGGCGATCCGCGAGGTCGACCAGGGGTTGGTCGAGGCGGCGCGCGCCATGGGGGCGAGCCCGTTGCAGATCGTGCGCAAGGTGCTGGTGCCAGAAGCCCTGCCCGGCATCGCGCTGGCGATCACCCTCGCGGTGGTCAGCCTGATCGGCTACTCGGCGATTGTCGGCGTGGTCGGCGGCGGCGGCCTCGGCGATCTCGGCATTCGCTACGGCTACCAGCGCTTCATGCCCGAGGTGATGGCGGCGGTGGTGCTGGTGCTGATCCTGCTCGTGCAGGGCGTGCAGACCTTCGGCGACCGGCTGGCGCTGAAGCTCAACAAGCGCCTGCGCCACGCCTGAGCCGCACGTTCCCATAACCGATTTTTGACAGGAGTTACCCATGAGCTTGCGTTCACTCATCCTCGCGGCGGCGGTCTTCGCCGTCGCCGGCAGCGGCGCCTCGGCGGCCGAGACGATCAAGATCGGCGTCACGCCAGGGCCGCATGCCGAAATCCTCGAAGTGGTGAAACCGATTGCCGCCAAGAAGGGGCTGAATATCGAGATCCTCGAATTCTCCGATTACGTGATCCCGAACACCGCGCTCGATTCGGGCGAGTTGCAGGCGAATTCGTTCCAGAACCAGCCTTTCCTCGACAACCAGAAGGCCGATCGCGGCTTCAAGATCGAGAGCGTGGCACTGACGGTGAACTTCCCGCTCGGCATCTACTCACGCAAATACAAGAGCTGGGACGCGGTGCCCGACGGCGCCACCATCGCCATCCAGAACGACCCGACCAATGGCGGGCGCTCGCTGCTGCTGTTGCAGGACAAGGGCATCATCAAGCTCAAGGACGGCGTCGGCTTCAAGCCGAGCGTCAACGATATCGTGGAAAACCCGAAGAAGCTGAAATTCATCGAGGTCGAGGCGGCCCAGACGGCGCGCTCGCTCGATGATGTCGATGTCGCCTCGATCAACACCAATTACGCGACGCAGGCCAATCTCAACCCCGGCAAGGACGCCATCCTGCAGGAGAACCCCAAAGGCCCCTACGTCAACCTGATCGCTGTGCGCAGCGTCGACAAGGACAAGCCCTGGGTCAAGACGCTGGTCGAGAGCTACCACACGCCCGAGGTGAAGGCGTTCGTGCTCGAGAAGTACAAGGGCTCGGTGATCCCGGCCTGGTAAGGCGAACGCGGCGCTTGTCCCGGCCTTGAGCCGGGACCCAGCCGGTCCCGCCAATGCCTTGTTTTCCTGGGCCCCGGATCAAGTCCGGGGCAAGACGGAAGCACCCCTCGCATCGAGATGGGCCGGTTGAACCGGCCCATGACGGTGGAGGGAAAAGCACCAACATGTCAGACGTCATCGGCCGGCTTGACCGGCCGATCCCGCTTCTGAAAAGCGCTTTCGCACAGACTGTCATTCCCGCGCAGGCGGGAATCCAGGGGTCAAAGGCGCAAGCGGCTCCTGGATGCCCGATCGCGCTAAAGCGCGTCGGGAATGACACTTGAAAACGCTCAATAAGCGCGCGACTCGAACACCGGCTCGACATGGCCGCACCACGGGCCGTCGAACAGGCCGATCAGGTCGTCGGCCTGGGTGCGCCCGCTATCGACGATGGCGAAGAGCGGGTCGAGGAAGCGGGTCTCGTTGCGGCCATGGGCATCGCGCCGCGCGCGCGCCTTCAGGCCGGCATGGGCGAGTTCCAGCGCCTCGACCGCGATGTCGCGCACGCGCCGGCCGCGGATGCGCGCCGCCAGCCCCTGCCTCGGCACATCGTCGCGAAGCTGCTGGCGTTCGGCCTCGGTCCAGCTCTTGACGAGGTCCCACGCACCGGTGAGCGCATCCTCGTCGTAAAGCAGGCCGACCCAGAAGGCCGGCAGCGCGGTCAGCAGCGGCAACGGGCCGACATCGGCGCCGCGCATCTCGAGATAGCGCTTGAGGCGCACCTCGGGGAACAGCGTCGTCATATGGTTGGCCCAGTCCGAGACATAGGCACGCTCGCCCGGCAGCGTGTTGAGCGTGCCGTCGAGCAGCGCGCGGAACGAACCGCCGGCGACATCGTGGTAATGGTCGCCGCGCTTGACGAAATAGAGCGGCACATCGAGCGCGTAATCGACGTAGCGCTCGAAACCGAAACCATCCTCGAAGGCGAGCGGCAGCATGCCGGCGCGATCATTGTCGGTATCGCGCCAGATTTCCGAGCGGAACGTCTGGAAGCCGTTCTTGTGCCCTTCCGAGAACGGCGAATTGGCGAACAACGCCGTGGCGACCGGCTGCAGGGCGAGGCCGACGCGCATCTTGCGCACCATGTCGGCCTCCGAGGAGAAGTCGAGATTGACCTGCACGGTCGAGGTGCCGAACATCATGTCGAGGCCGTGGCTGCCGACCTTGGGCATGTAATTGGCCATGATGCGGTAGCGCGCCTTGGGCATCACCGGGGTTTCGGCACGTGTCCACACCGGCGAGGAGCCAAGCGCCAGGAAGCGGATGCCAAGGGCCTCGGCGACCTCCTTGACCTGCACGAGATGCAGGATCGTCTCGCGCTCGGTCTGGTGCAGCGTCTCGACCGGCGCACCGGACAGCTCGAACTGGCCGCCCGGTTCGAGCGAGATGGCGCCGCCGCCGGTGACGTCGAACAGGCCGATCGGGTTGCCGTTCTCGAGAATCGGCTCCCAGCCGAGCAGCCCCTCCATGCCATCGAGCAGCGCCCGGATGCCGCCCTTGCGGCCATCGACGCGCTCATAGGGCACCGGCGCCAGATCCCTGGCGTAAAACGGGAACTTCTCGTGCTCCGTGCCGATGCGGAAGGCTTCGGCCGGCTTGTTGCCCTTCTCGATCCACGCAACCAGCTCATCACGGGAGGTGATCGGGGTCTCATCAACGGTGTCGCGGGCCATCAGAACTCCATGCGTCGCGAACGCCGCAGGAGCGGCAACGGCACCCTAGATAGGCATAACGGTGTGGCGGTGCAATCGCGCACAGTGCGGAGAAATTTTCTCCCGTTCCCGGGCTCCGCGCGCGAGGTCTGCTCCTGTGTCCCGCCGGCACGGTGGCGGGCTTCTCCTCAAGCCCCCGCCATGCCGCGCAACGCGATGTCGCGCCGGCAGAAACCACCCGGCCAGTCGATGGCGTCGACCGCGGCATAGGCGCGGGCGCGCGCTTCCGCCACCGTGGCGCCGACGGCGCTGATATTCAGCACGCGCCCGCCCTGGCTGAGCAACCGTTCACCCTCCTGCCGGGTTCCGGCCTGGAAGATCGTCACGCCCGGCAGGCGCGCGGCCGCTTCCAGCCCCTTGATCTCGCTGCCCCTGGCGTAATCGCCGGGATAGCCGTTGGCGGCCATCACCACGCTGAGCGCGACCTCGTCCTTCCAGCGCACGCCCGTATGGGCCAACTCGCCCTCGACGGTGGCGAGCAGCAGCGTCAGCAGGTCGTCCTTCAGGCGCAGCACCAGCACCTGGCATTCCGGGTCGCCGAAGCGGCAATTATACTCGATCAGCTTCGGCCCCTCGGCCGTGATCATCAGGCCGACGAACAGCACGCCGCGATAGGGATGGCCGAGTTCGACCATGGCGCGCGCCGTTGGGCGCACGATCTCGGCGAGCGCGCGCGCTTCCATGGCCTCCGTCATCACCGGCGCCGGCGAATAGGCGCCCATGCCGCCGGTATTCGGCCCGGTATCGCCATCGAAGGCGCGCTTGTGATCCTGCGCGGAAGCCAACGCCAGCACGGTCTCGCCATCGACGAGGCAGAAGAAGCTCGCCTCCTCGCCGATCAGGCATTGCTCGATCACGACGCGCGCACCCGGCTCGCTGGCATAAAGCGCATCGATGGCGGCTTGCGCCTCTGCCACCGTCTCGGCCACGGTGACGCCCTTGCCGGCCATCAACCCGTCGTATTTCACGACGATCGGCGCGCCCTCCGTCGCGACATAGGCCTTGGCGGCGCCAGCCTCGGTGAAGCTGCGATAGCGCGCCGTCGGCACATGAGCGCGGTCGCAAATCATCTTGGTGAAGGTTTTCGAACCTTCGAGCTGGGAAGCCGCCTGTGAGGGCCCGAACACCTTGATGCCGGCGGCGGCAAGCTGGTCCGCGACGCCGACAACCAGTGGCGCCTCCGGCCCGATCACCACAAAACCGACGCCCATCACCTTGCAGAACGCGGCAATCGCCGCGCCATCCATGATGTCGAGCACGACATTGTCACCGAATTCCGCCGTGCCGGGGTTACCAGGCGCGATAAACAGCGTGTCGAGCAGCGGGCTCTTGGCGAGCGCGAAGGCCAGCGCGTGTTCGCGTCCGCCGGAGCCAAGGAGAAGGACGTTCATCGCGGTTCCAGGTTGATCAACATGGCCTGTCGCCTAGCATCGATTGCGCCGGCGCTCCAGAGGCGAAGGTGGCCGGTCCCCTGGAGCCCGCCTTCAGGCCGGGGCAAGCCATGCGCGGAAACGCGACCATCTTTTGCCGGGCTTGACCCGGCATCCAGGGGCCGCCCATTCGACGCCTCAATTCCGGGCTTGTCGAAGTCGTTTTGCAGAGCGCGCCGGAGCATGCTTCGAGACGTGGGCTTATGCCCGCTCCTCGACACGAGGGCTGAGGGGAAAAAGGCATCGGGATCGGGTGGGCCCCGGATCAAGTCCGGGGCAAGACACCGAGGTTCCTCTATGGTCTTTTGCCGGGCTTGACCCGGCATCCTGCCCCGAAAGCCACGAGGGCACTTTAAGGCCGGGGGCAATCCGGCCTATGGTCGCCGCCATGGCCGAATCCGCTTCCAACACGCCCGAAATTTCCGTCACCGAACTGTCCGGCGCCATCAAGCGCACCATGGAGGACGCGTTCGGCTTCGTGCGCGTGCGCGGCGAGATTTCCGGCTATCGCGGGCCGCATTCCTCCGGCCACGTGTATTTCACGCTGAAGGACGACCGCGCCCGCATCGATGCGGTGATCTGGAAGGGCGTGTTCTCGCGCGTGAAATTCCGCCCCGAGGAGGGCATGGAGGTGATCGCCACCGGCAAGGTCTCGACCTTCGCCGGCTCGTCGAAATACCAGCTCGTCATCGAGGCGATGGAGCCGGCCGGCATCGGCGCGCTGTTGGCGCAACTCGAGGAGCGCCGCCGGCGTCTCGCCGCCGAGGGCCTGTTCGCGCCCGAGCGCAAGCGGCCCCTGCCCTTCCTGCCGCAGGTGATCGGCGTCGTGACCTCGCCGACAGGTGCTGTGATCCGCGACATCATCCACCGCCTCAGCGAGCGCTTTCCGCGCCATGTGCTGCTCTGGCCCGTGCGCGTACAGGGCGAGACGAGCGCGGCCGAGGTGGCCGCCGCCATCCGCGGCTTCAACGCGCTTGAGCCCGGCGGCACGCTGCCCCGGCCGGACCTGCTGATCGTGGCGCGCGGCGGCGGCTCGCTCGAGGACCTGTGGAGCTTCAACGAGGAAATCGTCGTGCGGGCGGCGGCCGAAAGCGCCATTCCGCTGATCTCGGCCGTCGGCCACGAGACCGATACCACGCTGATCGACCACGCCGCCGACCGCCGTGCGCCGACGCCGACCGGCGCCGCCGAGATCGCCGTGCCGGTGCGCGTGGAACTCGCCGCCATGCTGGCCGATCGCGCCGGACGCGTGCAAGGCGGCGTGCTGCGGCTGATGGAGCGCCGGCGCACCGAATTGCGCGCCGCCATGCGCGCCCTGCCCGATGCCGACGCCATCCTCGCCCTGCCGCGCCAGCGCACCGATGCGGCCGGGGCAAGGCTCGCCCCCAGCCTCAAGACCGGGCTCGACCGGCGCCGCCTCGCCCTTGCCGGCCTGTCGCGCCGGCTCGCCGCGCAATCGCCGCAGGCGCGCATGGGCCGCATCGCCGAGCGGCTCGAGGCGCTCGGCGGCCGGCTCGGCCGCGCGCTCGCGCAAGGCCAGACGCGTCGGGCCGAGCGCATCACCGTGCTGAGCGCGCGCCTGTCGCAGGCGCTCGCCGGCCGCATGGCGCTCGAGGCGCAGACCCTGCGCCGCAGCCGCGAAAAGCTGGAGGTGGCCGGCCGCCGCCTGCCCGCCACGATGACCGCGCTGCTCGCGGCGCGGCGCGAGCGCCTTGAAGGACGCGGCCGGCTGCTCGGCTCGCTCGGCCACCGCGCCGTGCTGGCGCGCGGCTTCGCGCTGGTGCGCGACGATGCCGGCCACACCCTGCACAGTGCGCGCATCGCGCCCGGCACGCCGCTCTCGATCGAGTTCAGCGACGGCAAATTGCGCGCCATCTCCGGCGAAGGCGACCGGCGGCCAAGCCATCGCGTGAAGCCGAAAGACGGCGGCGGGCAGGAAAGCCTGTTCTGAAAAAGAGGCCTGCGTTTCGCGCCGCCAGCCAAATATATCAGAACGCCAAGAGCCTGAATTCGCCACGAAAACGCCGGTGAAAGGCCCCGATCGCGCCGCAACATGAACAAAATCGCCCACTTTCGGCCATAAGCTGCTATGATGACGCTTCGCGTGTCACCATGCGCGTCCACCCACAACACAAGAAAAACGAAGTGGAGAAACGACCATGCAAGTTCCAACCTGGATCAAGCCCGGCCTTTACGGCGCCGGCATCGGCGCGATCGCCCTGGCGGTTATCGGCTTCTCATGGGGCGGCTGGGTTACCGGCTCGACCGCGCAGACCATGGCCCAATCCGCATCGCAATCGGCCGTGGTCAAGGCCATGACGCCCTATTGCGTGGCGCGGTCGAAAAGCGATCCGCAATCCGTGGCCATCATGGAGGAGTTCACCAAGGCGCCGGCCTATAGCCGGGATACCGTGATCGAGAAGGCCGGCTGGGCGACCCTGATGGGAAGCGACAAGCCCAACAGCGCCCTGGCGGATGCCTGCGTCACCGCACTGACCCCGACATAAGGCGAACCGCCCGGAAGCACCCTGCCGGGTGCCTCCGGGCGCTTCCGGGCACATTTGGATTCTCGCACCCGCGACGGGGGGCGAGACGGTGGGTGTGGCGGGTATGCTGATCGACAGGAGTTTCAATCGACGCCGCCGGGGGAGTGAGCAAGCCTCGATGGCCTGGCAACATTGCTTGGCAACCGCTCGTGTTTAGCTGCTGCGATCCGCGCTCCCGTGAGGGAGCGACACCCGCCGAGCAGCTGGTTTGCATCACCGTCTGCGCGTTTCGATCCACGCTCCCGTGAGGGAGCAACGGCAGAGTACAGGGCATTCGTAGCGGAATTGCTACGTTTCGATCCACGCTCCCGTGAGGGAGCGACAACGATGCTTTTTGAGGCGGGCTGCACTGTCGCTGTTTCGATCCACGCTCCCGTGAGGGAGCGACTTGCACCCACCCCCGCCGGCCGCGCAGCGCTGGAGTTTCGATCCACGCTCCCGTGAGGGAGCGACTGCCGACGATCGGCTCTGCATTCGCCACGAAATA
The DNA here is from genome assembly GCA_937988775.1 of uncultured Alphaproteobacteria bacterium. Lineage (GTDB taxonomy): Bacteria > Pseudomonadota > Alphaproteobacteria > Rhizobiales > Beijerinckiaceae > CALKHP01. The sequence goes on along the minus strand of CALKHP010000006.1, from coordinate 69,312 downwards.
GTTTCGATCCACGCTCCCGTGAGGGAGCGACTGGCGCCAGCCGCCAAGGTCATCGGGTTGATCAGGTTTCGATCCACGCTCCCGTGAGGGAGCGACCGGGACATCATCGCACCCCCTCGATCCACCGCACGTTTCGATCCACGCTCCCGTGAGGGAGCGACGATTTGGTGAAGGCGCCACGCAGCAACACTTCCTTGTTTCGATCCACGCTCCCGTGAGGGAGCGACGGCTGTTACTTGAGTGGAACCTTCGCGGTAAAGTAGTTTCGATCCACGCTCCCGTGAGGGAGCGACGCCACCCCACAGCGCGAATAGCGGAGAGCTAGAGTTTCGATCCACGCTCCCGTGAGGGAGCGACCAGTGACGTGGACCAGTTGACTGCCATTGTCGTTCGTTTCGATCCACGCTCCCGTGAGGGAGCGACCTGGTGCGCGCTCTTGCACGCGCCGCTGCGGCGGAAGTTTCGATCCACGCTCCCGTGAGGGAGCGACCCGCCAGTCGCGAACGGGATGACGTTGCCGCCTGAGTTTCGATCCACGCTCCCGTGAGGGAGCGACTTGTGATCTGCTCCCTCAACTCCCGCCGCGCATGTTTCGATCCACGCTCCCGTGAGGGAGCGACTTGGCAGGCGGCGAACGAGGCGCTGCTCGGCATGGTTTCGATCCACGCTCCCGTGAGGGAGCGACACCTTTTGGAGTAGCGCATTCTTCTGCAAAGGGAAATCCGGCCGGTTGCGCGGAAGGAGGGTGATTGCGGGGCGTGGGGCGCGATCGCGGGAGTGGAGATTGAAGCAGTGGCGCTTTTTCAAGCGCTTGGACCAGGCGCGAACCGGGCGGGAATCCGGCGTATGCTTGGGGTTCGCGCGCGGCAGGACCAAACCGCGGGGGTCCGCGGCGCCGGGCACAACCGCAGCCCGCAACCTTTGCACGCAACCTTTGTCCGCAAGCCATGCGCGCAACCCCTTGTCCGCAACCCTTGTGCGCAGCGAAACTTTCCACGCAACGGAGCACCTGCTATGCACGCCGCTCCACGAAACAGATCGTCGTAAGACAGATTGTCATGAGACAGATCGACCCGACAGCCATGCAATCAGCACCGATCATTGCCATTTCCGGCCTGACCAAGACTTATGCCTCGGGCTTCGAGGCGCTGAAAGCGATCGACCTCACCATCCGCAAGGGCGAGATTTTCGCGCTGCTCGGCCCGAACGGCGCCGGCAAGACGACACTGATCAGCATCATCTGCGGCATCGTCAATGCCAGTTCCGGCACCGTGACCGTCGATGGCCACGACATTGTCGGCGCCTATCGCGCGGCGCGCGGCCGGATCGGACTGGTGCCGCAGGAACTGTACACCGATTCCTTCGAGACGGTGTGGGCGACGGCGAGCTTTTCGCGCGGCCTGTTCGGCAAGCCGAAAAACCCGGCCCATATCGAGAAAACCCTCAAGGCGCTGTCGCTGTGGGATAAAAAAGACAGCAAGATCATGACGCTGTCGGGCGGCATGAAGCGCCGCGTGATGATCGCCAAGGCGCTGGCGCACGAACCCGACATCCTGTTTCTCGACGAGCCGACGGCTGGTGTCGACGTGGAGCTGCGGCGCGACATGTGGGCGCTGGTGCGCGAATTGCGCGAGACCGGCGTCACCATCATCCTGACCACGCATTACATCGAGGAAGCCGAGGAGATGGCCGACCGCGTCGGGGTGATCACGCATGGCCAACTCATCCTGGTCGAGGAAAAGGCCGAGTTGATGCGCAAGCTCGGCAAGAAGCGGCTGCGGCTGCAACTACAGGCACCGCTCGCCACGGTGCCGCCGGCGCTTGCCGCGCATCAACTCGCGCTTTCGCCTGACGGAGATGAGCTGGTTTACAGCTACGACACATCCGCCGAGCGCACCGGCATCACCACGCTGCTGCACGACCTGGCACAGGCCGGTATCCGCTTCCGCGATCTCAGCACCGACCAGAGCTCGCTCGAGGATATTTTCGTCGATCTCGTGAAGGAAAACGCATGAACCTGGAGTGCGCATGAACCTGCGTGCAGTCGGCGCGATCTATCGCTTCGAGATGGCGCGCACCTGGCGCACCTTGCTGCAAAGCATCGTGGCGCCGGTGATCTCGACATCGCTGTATTTCATCGTGTTCGGCGCGGCGATCGGCGGGCGCATCCAGACGATCGAGGGCGTGAGCTACGGCGCCTTCATCGTGCCGGGGCTGATCATGCTGTCGCTGTTGACGCAGAGCATCTCCAATGCGTCGTTCGGCATCTATTTCCCGCGCTTCGTCGGCACGATCTACGAGGTTTTATCGGCGCCGGTGTCGTATCTCGAGATCACGCTCGGCTATGTCGGGGCGGCTGCGACCAAGTCGATCCTGCTCGGGCTGATCATCCTGGCGACGGCGGGATTGTTCGTCGAACTGCGCATCGAGCATCCGCTGTTCATGCTGCTGTTCCTGGTACTGACGGCGGTGAGCTTCAGCCTGTTCGGCTTTATTATCGGCATCTGGGCGAAGAATTTCGAGCAGTTGCAAATGGTGCCGCTGCTGATCGTCACGCCGCTGACCTTCCTTGGCGGCAGCTTCTATTCCATCTCCATGCTGCCGCCGCTGTGGCAGACGGTGACGCTGTTCAACCCGGTCGTCTATCTGATCAGCGGTTTCCGCTGGAGCTTTTATGGCGTGGCCGATGTCAATGTCGGCATCAGCCTTGGCATGAGCGTCGTCGTGCTGGTGCTGTGCACCGCGATCATCGCCTGGATTTTCCGCACCGGTTATCGCCTCAAGGCGTGAGCCGATCGATTGCCCGGCCGGGCCGAATGTGAGACAAAGAGCCATGAACACGCATGATCGCGCCCTGCCCGGCGGCACGGAAGCCAAGATCGAATATCTCGACGGCGATTACCGCATGCTGCGCTACGGCACTTTCGTGCGCTGCGGCGTCACCGGCCAGCCGATCGCCATCGACGACCTGCGCTACTGGAGCGTCGAGCGGCAGGAGGCCTATGCCACGCCCGCCGCCATCATGCAGCGCCTCGCGGAAAAGCCGTAGCGGCGACCGTGCCTTGAATAAGCGTAATCCTCATCCTGAGCTTGTCGAAGGATGTCGAACCCGGTTGGACCATCCTTCGACAAGCTCAGGATGAGGTTCAAGTCCGCTTAAATGGCCTTTTGAGACTTCGCCAGCGCGGCCATAAGCAACTCATCCAGGCGCGCGTCATCCCCTCCCCGCAGCGTGAGCTTTACGGGCAGCACGGTCGTTGCCGCGGCCAGTTCCGCGCAATCCGGCCGCCCGGCCATGCGGGCGTGGTCCTTGGCGGTGGTGACGAGAGCCAGGTTTTCGCGGCGGGCGGTCTCGGTCAGGTCGCGGATTTGCGCGGGACGCAGCGGCGCGTGGTCGCCAAAGCTGCGGGTTTCGACCAGATCGGCACCGACCTGCCGCAGCGTCTCGAAGAATTTGTCAGGCCGGCCGATCCCGGCGAAGGCGAGCACGCGGCGGCCCTGAAGGGCGGCAGCAGCCTGCTCATCCGGCTCCAGATCGGCGCGCAGCACCGGCTTGCCAAGCGCGCCAGCCGTGGCCGCCAGCGTCTCGCCGGCCTGCCCCGCGCCGATCAGCACGAGCGCATCGACCCGCGCCAGCTGCACGGCGAGCGGCGCCCTGAGCGGGCCGGCCGGCAGGCAGCGGCCGTTGCCGATGCCGGTCGCGGCATCGACCGCCGCCAGCGTGAGGGTCTTGGCCAGGGCCGGGTTCTGCAGGCCATCATCCATGACGATCGCGCCGGCGCCGAGCGACACGGCGAGCCGCGCGCCGTGGTCGCGATCGCGCGAGACGACGGTGGTCGCGACCGCGTCGAGCAGCAGGGGCTCGTCGCCGACATCGCGCGCATCATGTGTGTCGCGGTCAACGACGAGCGGACCGGCCAGGCGCCCGCCATAGCCGCGTGACAGGAAGGCGGGCCTGTGGCCGGCCTGCTCGAGCTTGTCGCCGATGAGCAGGGCGAGCGGGGTCTTGCCGGCGCCGCCGGCGACGAAATTGCCGATACAGATCACCGGCACGCCGGTATCGCGGCCGGGCCGGTTCATGCGGCGCGCGGCGAGCAAGCCGTAAAGCGCTGCCACCGGCGCCAGCAGCGCGGCCCGCCAGCCACCATCGCCTTGCCACCAGAAGGCCGGGGCCTTCACCGGCGCAGGCCTCGGGCCTTGCCCCGGGCCTTGCCCTGGCCGGCGAGGCCGCCACGCGCCAGCAGGACATGCATCAGGTAGGGTTCGAGCGTCTGCAAGGTGCGCTCGAGCGCGCCGCCGAGGCTCGCGGTGACCCTGGCCGCCGCCGCCGCGATGCGGTTCTGCTCCTCGCCATCCGACAGGAGCCCGGCAAGCGCCGCCGCCAGATCCTCGGCATCGCGCACTTCGCGCGCGCCGCCCTCGCCATCGAAGGCGGCATAGATATCGGCGAAATTGCGCACGTAAGGCCCGTGCAGCAGCGCGGTGTCGAGCTTGGCCGGCTCGATCGGGTTCTGGCCGCCATGGCGCACCAGCGAGCCGCCGAGGAAGGCGACCCGGCACAGCCGGTAGAACAGGCCGAGTTCGCCGATGGTATCGGCGACGTAGATCGCGGTATCGGGCGCGGGCAAGGTCAGGTTGCCGTCGGCATCGCTCTCGCTGCGCCGCGCCACCGCGAGGCCCTGGCGCGCGGCTGCCGCCGCCACCGCCTGCCCGCGCTCGGGATGGCGCGGCACGATGATGGTCAGAAGCTCCGGCAGGGTGCCGGCCAGCGCCGTGTGCGCGGACAGCGCCGCCAGTTCCTCGCCGTCATGGGTGCTCGCCGCGATCCACAGCGGCCGCCGCCCGATCGCGCGGCGCAGCGCGCCCATGCGGGCGTGATCGGCGGGCGGCGGCGCGACATCGAATTTCATGTTGCCGGTCACCGCGACGCGCGGCGCGCCAAGCGCCCGCAGCCGCTCGGCATCGAGATCGGATTGCGCCAGGCAGATGTCGAAACGCTCGAGCAATGCCGAGATGAAGCCCGGCAGGTATTGCCAGCGCCGGAACGAACGCTCCGAGAGCCGGGCATTGACCAGCACGAGCGGGATGTCGCGGGCATGCGCCGCCAGCACCATGTTGGGCCAGATTTCGGATTCGGTGACCAGCGCCAGGTCGGGCGCCCAATGATCGAGAAAGCGCGCCACGAAGGTCGGGGTATCGAGCGGCACGAACTGGTGGATCGCGCCCTCGGGCAGGCGCTGGCCCATGACGCGCGACGAGGTCACGGTGCCCGAGGTCAGCAGCACCGAAAAGCCGCGCGCGATGAAGCGCTCGACCAGCGGCAGCAGCGACACGGTTTCGCCGACGCTGGCGCCGTGCATCCACACCAGCACGCCCTCCGGCCGCACCACGCTCGGGATGCCGCGCCGCTCGTCGATGCGGGCGGCATCCTCCTTGCCGCGTGCCCGGCGGCGCGCCAGGAAAATCCGCGCGACCGGCGAAAACGCACGCGTGCCCAACCGGTAGAGCCGCAGGAAAACCGGCAATTTCATGCGGGGAGGCTCGTGCGCGCGGCACCTGCGGCGCGCGCGGCGGCGCGGGCGGCGGCGACCTCCGGCCGGTTGGCGCCGGGATCGCTCGCGCCGACCTGCGCGTAGGCGAGCCGGTGGATGTCGTCGAGCGTTTCCTCCAGGCGATGGCGCACGTCATCGAGCGCCGCCTGATCGGCGTCGCGCGCGACGAAGATCGGCACACCGAAGCGCACGGCGCAATGCCCGAACGGCAGGCCGATGCAGGCATGGTCCCAGCTGCGCGCGATCAGGCGCCGGTTGCTGACGATGGCGATCGGCACGATCGGGCGGCCGGACAGCCGGGCCAGCATGACGATGCCCGGCCCGACGACGCGGGCAACCTTCGGCACATCGGCGGTCAACGCCATGCTCTGGCCGCTCTTGAGCGCCGCCAGCATGGCGCGCAGGGCCTGGCTGCCGCCGCGTTTGCGGATCTGGTCGCCGCGCTGCGCCCCGGAGCCGCGCACCAGCTTGATACCGAAATGCGAGGCGGCGATGGCGTTGACCTCGCCGTCGCCATGGCGCGAGATCAGCACGGCGAAGCGATAATCCGGCTTCTGCAGGAAAGGCACCATGAAATGCTGGCCGTGCCACATCGCCAGGATGAAGGGCATCTCGCCCTCCGCCACGGCCAATGCCGGCGCGTCGATTTCAACCCGGCTCGTCCAGCGCGCGAGGCGCAGGTACCAGGCCAGCAACGTGCCAAGGACAAGCTGCAGGCCGCGAGACCGCCAGATGGATTTCAGCATTCCGTCGCTCAGGTCGCCGCTGGATCGAGCAGGCGATGCAGGTGCACGATGAAATAGCGGGTATGGGCGTTATCGACGGTGGCGTGCGCCTTGGCCTTCCAGGCCGCATAGGCACTCTGGTAGTCGGGGAACACGCCGACAATATCGAGCGCGCCCAGATCCTTGAACTCAATACCCTCGATATCGGTCAGTTCGCCACCGAGAACCAGATGCAGAAGCTGGCGTTTCGGCTCTGTCTCCGCCATGTTCCGTCTCCACCGCACCTTGCGTGCACATCAGCCCGGCACCAACCGCTCACCCGCCCTCGGCGACAGCCAGAAGGCGGCCGAGCAGCGACGGCGCTCCGGCTATCAGGGCGGGATGCACTGGATCGGGACGATTGTAAATAAGCTTGTTGCCACCGAGATCGGTGAGCCGGGCGCCAGCTTCCGACAGGATGATATCGGAGGCCGCGATATCCCAATCATGAGCATTGTCGCTCGCCAGCGCGATGTCGGCCTGCCCGAGCGCCACCGAAGCGAGGCGAAAGGCGAGCGAGGCGATGCGCGGCAGATGCACGCCGCCACCGAGCAACGGGGCGAGGTGCGTATAGATCGGCTTTGGCCCGGTGAAGCGGCACGGATCGGCCGCGCGCGGGCTGACCACGAGGCGCTGCCCGTTGGCAAAGGCGCCAAGCCCGCGCGCCGCCGTGAGGCAGAGGTCGAGCACCGGCGCAAGGACGACGCCCGCGACCGGCTCGCCATCGACGACGAGCGCCGCGCACACGGTCCAGTTATTGGCGCCGGCGAGGAAGGCGCGCGTGCCGTCGATCGGATCGACGACGAACACGGCGCGGCGCGACAGGCGCGCGGCGGTGTCGGCGGTCTCCTCCGAGAGCCAGCCGTGATCGGGAAAGCGGTCGCGCAGATGCGCGATCAGCACCGCGTTGGCGGCGTAATCAGCCTCGGTCACCGGCGAGCCGCCCTCCTTGTAGGAGACGCGCGCATCGGGGGCCGCGCCCGGCCGGTAGCGGGCAAGCGCCACCGCGCCGGCGGCACGCGCCGCGTGCTCGAGCACGCCAAGCATGGCCTGAAGTTCGGCTTCCCCCATCAGCTTCGTCCTGCCGGGGCGTCAGAGGGCGGCGCAGCGATGAAGCTTGTGGTGCAGGACGAGGTCATGCCGAGGCATCGATCAATAAAAAGCGGCATATTCACGTCCCATTGAGTATTCTGGCCAATTCGCCAGCGGAATCCCGAGATCGATCGCTCTTAACCACGCCAGTTAAAGCTTGGCGAGGGTTTCTTCGCCCAACCTTGGCGGGAGAGCGGGGCAAAGACCCCGCCCAGGATTGGGAATATTCGATGCAAATCAAACGGCCAGCCAACGATACCGGGTCATGGGCACCATATGGCCACGCCTTGCCGGAGTGCGATGTGCGCTCGCGCAGGCCGGACGATGCGCCCACGCCCTGCAACGACCCCGGACTGCCGCCGGCGGCGCGCGCCGGAGAGGCCTCGGTGCTGCTCGTGTGCACCGGCCTGGCCGATGACGGGCTCTATCTCGACGTGGTGCTGGAGACCGGCCGCAGCAGCACGCTGCTTGCCAGCAAGATCAGCGAGCGCGATGCCATCGCGGAGGCGCGCCGCATCGCCGCTCTGCACGGCGCGCGGCTCGTCATGCTGTCGCTCAGCGGCCACCGCGTGGCGCTGGAACCGGCCCCCGTGCCGCTGCCACGCCGCCATGGCTCGCCGCTCAGCGGGCGGCGGCCACGCTTCCTCGCGCGGCGCCAGACGGGTTTCGATCTGCTCGCCGATTGCGCGGCAGCCGCCTCAGAGGGCGCGGAGCAGGCTGCCAGCCACGAGCCCGGCAAAAAGCAGGAGGCCGGCGTCGCGATTTGAGCGGAACAGCGTCAGGGCGCGCTGCGGGTCATCCGGCTTCAGGCGCGTCACCTGCCAGGCGAGATGGCCCGCAAACAGCGCCGCACCGAGATAGCCGGCCGGGCTCGCGCCCGCCATGACGAGCGCCGCCACCAGCAAGGCCACCGCCGCGCCATAGCACAGCGCGATGAAGCGCCCGACATGGCCTTCATAGGCGCGCGCCGTCGAGCCGATGCCGACGATGACGTCGTCCTCGATATCCTGCAGGGCGTAGATGGTGTCGTAGCCGACGGTCCAGGCGATCGCCGCGAGATAGAGCAGCACCGGCGCCACGGACAGGCTGCCGAACAGCGCCGCCCAGCCCATCAGCGCGCCCCAGGCGAAAGCCAGGCCGAGCACCAGTTGCGGGTGGAAGGTCACGCGCTTCATGAACGGATAGACCACGACCGGCGCCAGCGAACAGAATCCGAGCAGCACCGTGAAACGGTTGAAGCTCAGCAGCACCGCGAGCCCGACGAGCGACAGCGCCACGCCGAAGGCGACCGCCCCCGCCAGCGACAGGCGGCCGGAGGGCAGCGGGCGGCCGCGAGTACGGGCGACGGAGGCATCGAGCTTGCGGTCGACGATATCGTTCCAGGTCGAGCCGGCGCCGCGCATGGCGACCGCGCCGATGAAGAACAGCACGAGATGCAGCGGCTGTGGATAAGTCAGGCCGGCGGCATCGGCGGCGAGCGCCACCGACCACCAGCACGGCAGCAGCAGCAGCCACCAGCCGATCGGCCGGTCGACGCGCGCCAGTTCCAGAAAGGGGCGCAGCGCTTCCGGCGCGTTGCGCATGATCGGCGAGCCGGCGATGGCATCGGCTGGGCGGATATCCCCCGGCGGCGCGCCATTGGCCGGGGGCGGCGTCACAATGCGCCCTTGGGCAACCTCACACCCGAGCCCGGCAGCCCGGACGGACCGCCTTCGGCCTGCTGGCGCTGCTGCGCCTTCATCTGCTCGATCATCTTGGACTGTTTCGCCGCCACGCCGCAGGCCTGGCCGCGCACCTTGGTGGCGTCCTCGGCCTGGCTCTGGAGATTCTTCACGAAATCATCGGGAATATGGCACCAGTCCTTGTTCAACTTGACCCAGCTGATCAGCTTGCCGTCCGATGCGTTGAGCTTGGTGAAGGCGCTGCATGCGACCTGCGGCGAGACCTTCTTCTTGCTGAACCCGTTAATGTGCTCGATGAGCTTCTGGCGCGGCTGCATCAGCGCGGCGAAATCCTTCTGGCAATCGACGGCCAGCGCAGGCTGCGTCAATGCCAGCATGCCGAAACAGCCCCCGACAAGCAGCGTCGTCGACGCCAAGCCACGCCTCATCAGCATCCCCATGATTGTCATGCCCGCCCAAGGCGCATCGCGCGCCCCCCGATTAAAAGCTGTTTCTCGTGTTAACGAGCCGAGGTAAACCGAAAAATCAAGGCCGTTTTGTGAGTTTGGCAATTCCAAAGCTGATATGGGGCCGGCATTGCCGGCGCTGAGCCGGGTTTTCGCCCCGGAAAGGACGCAAGGATTGGCGCGCTACGACTTCACCAGCCACCGGCTCCATGTCGAAGCGGATCTGGCCGCCGGCCTGCCGGCGGCGCTCGACCGCGCGCAGGCGAACTACCTGATCAACGTGCTGCGCCTGAGCGTCGGCGCCGAACTGCTGCTGTTCAACGGCCGCGACGGAGAATGGCGCGCCCGCATCGTCGAGGCCAACAAGCGCAACTGCCTGACCGAGGCCGTGGCCCAGACCCGGCCGCAAACGGCGGCAAGCGCCATCTGGTACTGTTTCGCGCCGCTGAAAGCGGCCCGGCTCGACTATATCGTGCAGAAGGCGGTCGAAATGGGCGCCGGCCGCATCGTGCCGATGCTGACGCGCCACACGCAGGTTTCACGGCTGAACGTCGCGCGACTGCGCGCCAATGTCATCGAGGCGGCCGAGCAATGCGGCGTGCTCAACGTGCCGGAAACCACGGACGAGATGCGGCTCGACCGGCTGCTGGCGGCGCTGCCGGCCGAGCGGCGCGTGATCTTCTGCGACGAGGATGCCGAGACGACGAACCCGCTCGCGGCGCTCGAGGCCGCCGCCAACGCGCCGCTGGCCGTGCTGATCGGCCCGGAGGGCGGTTTCGCGGCGGAGGAGCGCGCCATGCTGCTGGCACGGCCCGGCACGCTGCGCCTGTCGCTCGGGCCGCGCATCCTGCGGGCCGACACCGCCGGCGTCGCCGCGATGGCGCTGGTGCAGGCAACAATGGGCGACTGGCGATGAGCGCGCCGGCGAAACGGCGCATCGCACTGGCGCTCGGCGGCGGCGGCGCGCGCGGCCTCGCCCATATCGCCGTGCTGGAAGCACTCGACGAGGCCGGCATCGTGCCCGTCGCCATTGCCGGCACCTCGATCGGCGCCATCATCGGCGCGGCCTACGCGGCCGGCCATGACGCATCGACGCTGCGCCGGCATGCGCTGGCCGGTTTCCGCAACCGCACCGAGACGATGACGCGGCTGTTCCGGGCGCGCGTCGGCCGCTTCGCCGACCTGATGCAGCGCGGCAATCCCGGCCTCGTCGATGCCGAGAAACTACTCACGGCGTTCTGGCCGTCCGACATGCCGAGCCGCATCGAGGAGCTGAAGCTGCCCTTCGCGGCGATCGCCACCGATTTCTATGGGCGCGGCCGCTGCGTGCTCGATCATGGGCCGCTGCTCCCGGCCGTCGCCGCCTCGATGGCGCTGCCCGGCCTCGTCAAGCCGGTGACGATCGCGGGCCGCGTGCTGATCGATGGCGGCGCGGTCGATCCCCTGCCCTTCGACGTGGTGGCGGAGGCGGCCGACCTCGTCATCGCCGTCGATGTCACCGGCGGCCCCGGCGGCAAGGCCGGCCTGCCCGGACCGTTCGCGGCGATGCTCGGCGCCTCGCAGATCATGCAGGGCGCGATCGCCGCCGCCCGCCTCGCCTCGCACGCCGAGAAGGTGCGGGTGCTGCGCCCGGCGGTGGACGGTTTTACCGCGCCCGACTTCCTGTCGGCGCGGCGCATCCTGGCTGCGGCCGAGCCGATCAAGCAGCAGGTCGCGGCGCTGCTCGAGCAGGATTGATCAAGGTTGGATTGATCAGCGTCGCTCGCCGAAGAAATCCTTGAGCAGCACCGCCGCTTCCTGCTCGCGAATGCCGCCATAGACCTCAGGCGCGTGATGGCAGGTCGGCTGGCCGAAAAACCGCACGCCGTTCTCGACCGCGCCGCCTTTCGCATCGGAGGCGGCGAAATACAGCCGCCGGATGCGGGCAAACGAGATCGCGCCGACGCAGAGCACGCAGGGCTCGAGCGTGACGTAAAGGTCGGCGCCGGCCAGGCGCTCATCCGCGATCGCGGCGCAGGCGATGCGGATCGCCAGTGTCTCGGCATGCGCCGTCGGGTCGCTCAGCGTGCGCGTGCGGTTGCCGGCGCTGGCGAGCAGGCGGCCGTCGCGCATGATCGCCGCGCCGACCGGCACCTCGCCGAGGCGGGCCGCCGCGCGGGCCTCGGCAAAGGCGACGCTCATCGGGTCGTCGGTTTCTGGAAAATCGCCCATCGGCAACGCTCGCTACTCCGCATGCACTCTGCTATCAGGGCGCCATGAAGGATCAAGACAAGGATAAGCGGCGCGGTGGCAAGCCCAGCGCGCCCAATCGTGGTTTTCGCGAGCGCCCGCCGGCCGCGAAAGGCCGCGCGCCAGCACGCGCCGGCGACGACCGCCCGCGACGCGCGCCCAGTGGCGACGACCGGCCGCAGCGTAAGTTCGATGGCGAGCGACCGCAACGCAGCCTTGGCGGGGACCGCCCGCAACGCAGCTTCGGGGACCGCCCGCAACGCAGCTTCGGTGCCCCCCCGCAGCGCGACGACCGGCGCCGGGACGACGCACCTGCGCCCGCCGCTGCGCGCCACGGCACCAGCTGGCGCGAGACGGCACGGCCTCTCTCCGGCACATCGGGCACGCCGGGCCTCGAGCGCATCGCCAAGGTGATGGCGCGCGCCGGCCTGTGCTCGCGGCGCGAGGCGGAGGAATGGATCACCGGCGGGCGCGTCAGCGTCAACGGAAAGCCGATCGATTCTCCGGCGCTCGATGTCGGGCCGCAGGACGTGATCCTGGTCGACAACAAGCCGCTGCCGGCGCGCGAGCGCACGCGGCTATGGCTCTACCACAAGCCGCGCGGGCTGGTGACGACGGCGGACGACCCCGAGGGGCGCGCCACCGTTTTCGACAACCTGCCGCCGGAATTGCCGCGCGTGATCTCGGTCGGCCGCCTCGATATCAATACCGAGGGGCTGCTGCTGCTGACCAACGATGGCGGCCTTGCGCGCGTGCTCGGCCACCCGAGCACCGGCTGGCTCCGGCGCTACCGCGTGCGCGCACATGGCAAGACGACGCAGGACGCGCTCGACGATCTGCGCCGGGGCGTCACGCTCGACGGCATCGATTACGAGCCGATCGTCGCCACGCTCGATCGCCAGAAGGGCGATAATTGCTGGCTGACCATGGACCTGACCGAGGGCAAGAACCGCGAGGTCAAGCGCATCCTCGAGCATCTCGGCCTTGCTGTCAGCCGGCTGATCCGCATCTCGTTCGGGCCGTTCCAGCTCGGCGATCTCGGCGAGGGCGCCATCGACGAGATCCGCACGCGCCAGATCAAGGACCAGCTCGGGCCACGGCTCGCCGAGGAGGCCGGCGTCGATTTCGACGCGCCGCTGTTCGGCGGTCACGAGGCCGTCGCGCCCTCCGACGAGCCGCGCCGCAAGCGCTATCTCTCGAAGGAAGGCTTTCAGGACCGGCGCCGCAAGGCGACCGCCGGCGAGGATGAGAACCTGAAGCTCGAGCTTGGCGCCGTCGCCGACCGCAAGGGCCGCACCGTCAAGGTCGAGCGCATCAAGGTCATCGAGCCCGAGGTGGAGGAGACGTCCCGCCAGCCGCGCGGCGACCGGCCGCAACGGGCGCATGGCGGCTTTGGCGGCGGCGCGCCCCGGCAAGGCCGTGGACGCCCGGACGGCGACCGACCGCAACGGAGCTTCGGCGACCGCCCGCAAGGCTCGCGCTCCGAAGGCGGCCGTCCGCAAAGTGGCAGGCCCGGCGGCTTTGGCGGCGGCGGGCCACGCGGCGGGCGTTCCGAGGGCGGTTACTCCGGCGGCCGGAGCTTCGGCGGCGACAGGCCGCAGCGTAGTTTTGGCGGCCGGCCGCAGGGTTCGCGCCCGGAGGGGGGCCGTCCGCAAGGCGGCAGGCCCGGCGGTTTCGGCGGCGGCGGGCCACGCGGCGAGCGTTCCGAGGGTGGCTACTCCGGTGGCCGGAGCTTCGGCGGCGACAGGCCGCAGCGCAGTTTCGGCGACCGGCCGCAGGGCGGCAGGCCCGGTGGCTTCGGTGCCGGCAGGCCGGGCGGTAAATTCGGCGGCGGCAAACCCGGTGGAGGCAAGCCGTTTGGTGGGCGCCCCGGCGGCGGAAGATCACCCGGTGGCCGGCCACCCGGCGGGAAACCGCCGCGCCGCAACGGCTAGGCGACGATGCGCATCGTCGCCGGGCGTTTCAAGGGGCGCGCGCTCGCCGCGCCGAAAAGCAACGGCATCCGGCCGACCAGCGACCGGATGCGCGAGGCGCTGTTTAATATCCTGATGCATGGCTATGACGACGCGGCCGAGGGCGCGCGCGTGCTCGACCTGTTCGCCGGCACCGGCGCGCTCGGGCTCGAAGCGCTGTCGCGCGGCGCGATCTTCGCGGCCTTCGCCGATATCGGCGCCGAGGCGCGCGGACTGCTGCGCGCCAATGTCGAGGCGCTCGGGCTCGGCGGCGAGACGCGGATTCTCCGGCGCGACGCCACCAGGCTCGGGGCGCGCGAGACATTCGAGCCGTTCACGCTCGCCTTCCTCGATCCGCCCTATGGCAAGGGGCTCGGCGAACTGGCGCTTGCCTCGGCGCTGGCCGGCGGCTGGCTCGCGCCCGGCGCGCTGGTCGTGCTGGAAGAGCGCGCCGATGCCGAGATTGCCCTGCCCGGAAAGATCGCGCGGCTGGAACGCCGCGCGGCCGGCGAGACGCAGTTGCTGTTCGGGCGGGTCCGGGACTGAACGCCTTCTCCGCGCAGCGCGATCGGCATAAGTATAGTTTCCGCGAAGTCTGTTTCCGTATCGCCTGAACACCCCTGAGAGCGTATTGTGACGGTGCCGGCACGATGACCGGCTCGCTCAAAGCTTGCTGCGCCACGATCGCAGATGCATTCGGGGGGAGGCATCATGAATAGCACCGCCCTATACGCCGCCGCGCTGTGCCTTGCCGTTGCCAGTCATGGCGCACCGGCGCAGGCGGCGGATTTCCAGGTCTCGCGCGTGTCCGCCGGCGGCACGGATGCGGCCCTGCTCCAGCCGGCGAGGCCAAAGGCCAGCATCATCCTGCTCACCGGCGGCGACGGACGTCTCACCATCGACGGCAACGGTGCCATCGGCCGAGGTGGCGGCAACCAGCTCGTGCGCTCCCGCGAAGCCTATGCCGCACGCGGTTTCGCCGTGCTGGTCCCCAATAGCGGCTACGATCTCGCGGCGTTGGTATCCTATATGGCGCAGATCAAGCGGCCGGTGACCGTCGTCGGCACGAGCCGGGGCACGCAACGCGCCGCGCGCGGCATCGCGGCCGGCGCGCATCCCGATCGCCTGGTGCTGACATCAGGCTTCCTGTCCGATGCTTCGGGCAATGCGGACAATGTCATGAACACGCTCGGCAGCCCGGCCGCCCTGCCGCCGACGCTGGTGATCCAACATCGCGCCGACAATTGCCGCTCCACGCAGCCGGCGGGCGTGGCGCCCTTCATCGCCTGGGCACAGAAGCGGGCGCGGCTGGTGTGGCTCGACGGCGGCAGCGAGAGCGGCGATCCATGCCGGGCGCGTTCGCATCACGGATTCGAAGGTATTGACGGCCGGGTCGTCTCGGCCGTTGCCGGTTTTGCCGCGCGTTGATGCTCAGGCGGCGCGGTTCTTGATCGCACCGATGATCGCCGTCAGCACGGCGCCGCCGACGCCGCCGCTGACGACCTGCGTGATGATGCCGCCAATGCTGAGATTGCCGGTTTGCGCGGCCGCGGTGATCGCCGGCAACAGCGCCGTGACGATCTGGCCGAGCACGCCGCCGCCAACCGCGCCGGCGATGGTGTTGCCGAGGGTGCCGATATCGAAACTTGGCGAGGTTTTCCCGGCGGCGTTACCGCCGATGGCGCCGGCCACCAGATTGATGAGAAGCTGTTCCATGCAGGTCGATCCCCGGTTGCAAGGCGCTCACCGTAGCATGAGTCGCGGCCAATGCGACAAATTGCCTCGCGGCGGCCGTTATTTGCGCCCGAACAGCCGCTCGATATCGCCGAGCTTCAGCTCGACATAGGTCGGCCGGCCGTGATTGCACTGGCCGGAGCCGGGCGTTGCTTCCATCTCGCGCAGCAGCGCGTTCATCTCCTCGGGCCGCAGCCGCCGGCCGGCGCGCACCGAATGATGGCAGGCGAAGGTCGCCAGCACATGGTCGGCGGCGCGCTCGAGCGCCAGCGGCCCGCCCCATTCCTCGAGGCTGTCGGCGAGGTCGCGCACCAGCGCCACGACATCGTCGCCGCCGACCGCCGCCGGCACCTCGCTGACCGCGACGGCGCCCGGCCCGAAGCCCTCGAGCGCGAGACCGAGCGGCGCGAGCAGCGGCGCCGCTTCGACCAGCCGCGCGACGGAGGCCTCGTCGAGTTCGACCACGGCCGGGATCAGCAGCATCTGGCGCGCGATGGCGTTCTCGGCGCGCTGGCGCTTGAGCCGCTCGTAGACGAGGCGCTCATGGGCGGCATGCTGATCGACGATGACGATGCCGTCGCCGGTCTGGGCGACGATATAGGTTTCATGCAACTGGGCGCGCGCCGCACCCAGCATGTGGTCGAGCGCCGCATCCGGCCCGGCTTCGACCTCGGCCATGCGCGCGGCGGGCGCGGCGTCATAGCCAAGATCGGGCTGCGCAAAGCCGGCTTCGCGCGCGGCGGCACCAGTCTCGGCCAGGCCGCCGGTGGGCGCGGCCGGCGAACGGCGCCAATCCCAGGCAGCAGCGGCGCGCTGCCCCGCCCAGCCGCCGGAGGCGGCCGGCATGCGTGCCGCGAGCCGGTCGATGGTGCGCAGGCCGCCGGTCGAGGTGGCGCGGATGCCGTCAATGGCAAGACGCTCACGCAAGCTGCCGACGATCAGGCCGCGCACCGCGCCGCCATCGCGAAACCGCACCTCGGCCTTGGCCGGATGCACGTTGACATCGACGGCGCGCGGCTCGAGCGCGACGAACAGCGCCAGCACCGGATAGCGCCCGCCTGGCAGGTAATCGGCGTAAGCGGCACGGATGGCGCCGAGCAGCAGTTTGTCGCGCACCGGCCGGCCGTTGACGAAGAGATATTGCTCGGTCGAGGTGGCGCGGTGGAAGGTCGGCAGGCCGGCAAAGCCGGCAAGCCGGATGCCATGGCGCTCGGCGGCGATCTCGACGGCATTGTCGCGAAAATCCGCTCCCAGTATCTGGCCGAGGCGGGTCAGCAGCCCGGCCGCATCGGCGCTGGCGGCGGCATAGTCGAAACCGGCCGTGCCCTCGCCGGCGAGCGCGAAGCGGATATCGGGCCGCGCCATGGCGAGCCGCTTGACGATGCCGGCGACGGCCTGCGCCTCGGCGCGGTCGCTTTTCAGGAATTTCAGCCGGGCCGGCGTGGCGTAGAACAGGTCGCGCACCTCGACGCGCGTGCCGCGCATCAGGCTCGCCGGCTTGACCGGCCCGACATGGCCGGCATCGACGGCGATCGACCAGCCGTTTTCCGCCCCCTGCGCCCGCGTGGCGATGGCGAGGCGCGCGACCGCCGCGATCGAGGGCAGCGCCTCGCCGCGAAAGCCGAGCGTCGATATCTGCGTCAGATCCTCGTCCGGCAGTTTGGAGGTGGCGTGGCGCTCGATGGCGAGCGCGAGGTCGTCCGGCCCCATGCCGGCGCCATCGTCGGTGACGCGGATCAGGCCGCGCCCGCCCTCTCCCAGCACGACCTCGATGCGGCTGGCGCCGGCATCGATGGCGTTCTCGACCAGTTCCTTCACCGCCGCCGCCGGGCGCTCGACGACCTCGCCGGCCGCGATGCGGTCGATCAGGATGGGGTCGAGACGGCGGACGGCGGCTGGCACGATGGTTAGCGCCCCTCGCCGAGATAGCGCTTGGCGAGGATCTTGGCTTCCTCGACGGCTGGCTGGTCGAACGGGTTCACGCCCATCAGGTAGCCGGACAGGATGGTCTCGATCATGAAATGCATCAGCAGGGCGCCAAGCTCGGTCTCGTTCAGCGCTTCGAGCCGGATGCGGCGCACGGCGCAAGCGTTCCTGGCGAAGGTATCGACCATGGCCTCGCCCTGCGCCGAGACCATGTCGCCGAGCGTCTTGCCGGCAAAGCCCGGCTCATGGGCGCGCGTCGCCAGGTCCTTGCCGATCTTGGGGCCGAGCCCTTTGGTGGCGACGGTGATGACGGTGAACAGCTTGTCCTTCGGGCCGGCGAGGAAAAGCTGCTGCGAGGAGTGCTGGTCGACCGGGCCGAGCGTCGCCACCGGCTGGGTGCCCTTGCCGTCCTTGCCGTTCGATTCCGCCCAGAGTTGCACGAACCATTTGGTGAAGCGCTCGAGCCGGTCGGCATAGGGCATCACCACGGTGATGTTGCGCCCGGAGCGCTGCGCCGCGATCTGCAACGCGGCGCCGCAGGCGGCCGGGCAATCCTCGGGCTGCTTCGCCTTCATCAGTTGCTCGAGCGCCAGCCCCGCCCCCTTGCGGATGGCGCGGATGTCGAGCCCCATCACGGCGGCCGGCAGCAGGCCGACATTGGTCAGGCACGAATAGCGCCCGCCGACGCCGGTATGGTGGTCGAGGAAGCTGACGCCATAGGGCGCGAGCAGGTCGCGCAGCGCGTTCTTGTGGCCGGGTTTCTCCGGCTCGGACAGGCCGTAGACGTGGTTGGCGATGTGATCGCCGCAACCGGCGGCATTCAGCGCCTCGAGCACGGCGATGGTCTGCATCAGCGTCTCGCCGGTGCCGCCGGATTTGGAGATGGCGACGAATTTGGTGCGATGCAGGTCGAGCTTGTCCAGCATGGTGGAGAAAGTGACAGGGTCGAGATTGTCCATGAAATGGACGCGCGGCCCCTTGAGCAACGCGGTGACGCCCGGAATATGATAGCCGCCGAGTTGCGCCAGCGTCTGGCCGCCAAGCGCCGAACCGCCGGTGCCCATGAAGACGATATCCCTGGCACCCTTGCGCAGCGCGCGCGCCGTCGCCTTGACCGGGCCGAGATCGGCGGTCGCCTTGGGCAGGGCGAGCAGCGGCACGGTGCCGTCGCGCGCCTCGCGCTTGAGGCGCCTCACGGCCTCGCCGGCGCTCTTCAGCGCCTCGCGATAGCTCGCCTCGGTCAGGCCCGCAACGAAGGCCTTCGACAGATCCTGTTGGAATGGCATCGACTCAGCTTCCTTCTTTTCGGCGACAGGTTAGCGGTCCGCACCGCCCGGCAAAAGCCGGAGGGCGGCAGAAAGAGACCGGTATCCTGCCATTGTTCTCTTCACCATGTTGAACGGAACTCTATGCGAAATCGTCGGCATTTTAGGAAAATCTGTTGTGCGGGCCACAAGATGGCGGCATGGAATAAAACATAAGAATGTGGTGTCGGAAGCCGCGCTCGCAGGGGTGTCAACACGTGTCGTCGTCTCGCTCCTACTGGTTCGCGGCCGGATTTCTTGTGCTTGCCTGGGCAGCGCTCGCCTCGCCCTGGCTCTCGGGCACGGTCACCATTCCCTATGATGCCAAGGCGCATTTCCAGGCGCAGATCCAGTTCCTCGCCCATGCGTTGCATAGCGGCCAGTCGCCGTTCTGGACGCCCAATGTCTTCGCCGGCTCGCCGCAGATCGCCGATCCGCAATCGATGATGTTCTCGCCGGCGCTGCTGCTGGCGATGGTCGACGACAATCCGAGCTTCCGCATCGTCGACAGCTTCATGTTCCTTTACCTGCTCGTCGGCGCGCTGGCGCTGCTGATGCTGTTCCGCGAACGCGGCTGGCATCCGGTCGGCGGGGTGGTGGCGGCGCTTGCCTTCGCCTTCGGAGCATCGGCCTCCTCGCGCATCCAGCATTTCGGCCAGATCCATTCGCTCGTGTTCTTCGCCGTCTCGCTATGGCTGCTGGACCGCACGCTGCGCACGGCTCGGCTCCGCGACGGTCTGTTCTGCGGCCTCGCGGTCGGCCTGATGGTGGTGGAACCGGATCAGGTCGGTTTTCTGGCGCTTTACCTGCTCGCCGGCATGGTGGTCTACCACATCGTCTCCGCCTCCGCGCGCGGCGCGGCGCTGCGCCGCGTGCTGGCGCCGCTTGCCGTGATGGGGCTTCTCGCCGGTGCCATCGCCGGTGGGCCGGTACTGCTGACCTACCTGTTCCTGGAATCCTCCAACCGGCCGGAGATCGCCTATTCGGAGGCAGCGCTCGGCTCGATGCACCCGGCCTCGCTGCTGACCGCGGTGATCGCCGATCTTTACGGCGCCATCAGTTCCAAGGTCGATTACTGGGGGCCTTCGAGCACGGCCTGGCCACACCCGAGGCTGTTCCTGGCGCAGAATATGGGCCAGGTCTATATTGGCGCGCTGCCGATCGTCGCCATGCTGGTGTTCGGGTTCCAGAAGGGCCGGCTGTGGCAGCGCGAGATCCTGTTCTTCGTCATCGCGCTCGCCTTCACTGTTCTTTATGCGCTCGGCGAATTCACGCCGGCCTTCCCGCTGTTCTTCGACGTGCTGCCCGGCGTCGACCTGTTCCGGCGCCCGGCCGATGCGACCTTCCTGATCGGGGCGATGCTGGCGGTTATCGGCGGCTATGCCGTGCACCGCATTGCCAGCGACGGGCCGATCCGCGTCGATGGACGACTGCTCGCCGGGCTGGCGCTGCTTGGCGTCGCGATCGCAGGCGCTGTCGGCGTGGCGATCCTTCACCACCGCCTGTCGGTCGCGGAACTGGCGATCGGCACCTCCGTCGCGTGGTCGGCCGTGGCCGCGCTCGGCCTCGTCCTGCTCAGCCAGCCGCGCATCGCCAGGGCGACGCTCGCCGTCACCGCCAGCGCCGCGATGATCATGGCGGTCGATCTCGCCAGCAACCAGGGCCCGAACGAATCGACCGCGCTCTCGCCGAAGATCTACGACGTGCTCAGGCCCGGCACGCCCAATGCGACGATCAAGCTGATCAAGGCGCGGCTGCGCGCCGGGGCCACGCCCGACCGGCGCGACCGGGTCGAACTGGTCGGGCTCGGCTTTCAGTGGCCGAATGCCGGCATGGTGCACGGGTTCGACCATACGCTCGGCTATAACCCGCTGCGCATCGCCGAATTCACCGAGGCGACCGGCGCCGGCGACCAGATCGCCAGCCCGGAAGACCGCAAGTTCACGCCGCTGTTTCCGTCCTACCACTCGCTGCTCGCCAACATGCTCGGGCTGCGGCTGATCATCTCGCCGATCCCGATCGAGCGCGTCGACAAGAAGCTCAAGCCCGGCGACCTGATCCTCGTCGGCCGCACCAGCGACGGCTACGCCTACGAGAACCCGAACGCCCTGCCGCGCGTGCTGTTTGCCAGCGACTGGCAAAGCGTCGATTTCGACGCGCTGATCAAGACCGGGCGCTGGCCGGATTTCGATCCGCGCCGCACCGTGCTGCTCGAAAGCGAGCCGGGCGCGTTTCCCCATGGCGCGGCCGGGCCGGCTCACGCCACGGTCGGCATCGCGAATTACCGCAACGGCCGCGTCGACCTGGTCAGCGACAGCGACCGGCCGGGCTTCGTGGTGCTGAACGATAGCTGGCACCCATGGTGGTATGCCGAGGTCGATGGCGTCGAGACGGAGGTGCTCAAGGCCAACGTGCTGTTCCGCGCCGTGCGGGTGCCGGCCGGCCGGCACAAAATCCATTTCGCGTTCCGACCGTTTCGCGGCGCGGCGGCGCAACTGGAGGAGAAATTCCGCGAAGCGGACGAGGAAGAGCCTTCCAGCGAGCCGGTCGGGCCGGCTTATCTCGCCGCCCACAGCCACGCCGAGTAAGCCTCATCGCATTATGCTCTAAGAGGCTGCCTCGACCTGGCGCCAATGCTGGACTGCCGCCTCGAGCAGCGGCCTCGGCAATTCGATGCCGGCAAGCCGCCAGACGAAACCGCGCGTGGCCGAGAAGCTCGCCGGCCTGAAGCGCAGCCCGGTTTGCACGCCATCGGCGCCGATGACGGCGCGATACTCACTGAACGACAGGAAGCCGGAGCGCCACCAGAGCCGCGCCATGTCGGCCATGCCGTCGACTTCGAGCGGCGGCAGCGGCGTCAGGGTCTTGCCAGCAACCTCGAGCACGGGCGGCAGCTTGCCGGCGAGCAACTGGCTGATGGTGTCGACGGTCAGCATGCTGTCGAGCCATGTCGCGACCGGCCGGGTGCCGACCTGGATCGCGAAGTTCCTTTGCACCCCGGTCGCGGCGCTATCGGCCTCGGTCAGGACCTGGCGCGCCACCGAGCGGCGCAACGACCGGAAATCGATTGAATCGGCGATCCGCGCCGGATCGCCGGAGCGCAGCGCATCAGCAAGCCGGGCGGCCCCGAAGATGGGCGAGACATAATAGAACAGCGCCAGCCAGAACAGCAGCACGGCAAGGCCACGCCACGCCCAATGGCCCCGGCGTCGTTGCTCGGCGATCGATGCGCGCGTCATGCCAGCGTCCAGACAGCCCCTCGTTGAGAAGCCGTCAGGCTCGCGGCTCAATCAGGCGGAAATGCGCCGCTCGCGTCCCGAATGCGACATTCGGAGAAAATACCGCGGCGCATGCGCTCAGGCGACGGCTTCGCGCTGCTTGTCGGCGCGCTTGCGCTGCACCGGATCGAGCTGAATCTTGCGCAGCCGGATCGATTTCGGCGTGACCTCGACCAGTTCGTCCTCCTGGATATAGGCGAGCGACTTTTCCAGCGTCATGCGGATCGGCGGCGTGAGCCGCACCGCCTCGTCCTTGGACTGGGTGCGGATGTTGGTCAGCTTCTTGCCCTTGAGCACGTTGACCTCGAGATCGTTGTCGCGCGTGTGCTCGCCGACGATCATGCCCTGATAGACCTTCCAGCCGGGCTCGATCATCATCGGCCCGCGATCCTCGAGGTTCCACAGCGCGTAGGCCACGGCCTCGCCCTGCTCGTTCGAGATCAGCACGCCGTTGCGGCGGCCGGGAATATCACCCTTGTAGGGCGCATAGGCATGGAACAGCCGGTTCATGATCGCCGTGCCGCGCGTATCGGTGAGCAACTCGCCCTGATAGCCGATCAGGCCGCGCGTCGGCGCCAGGAACACCAGCCGCAGGCGGTTGCCGCCGGATGGCCGCATCTCCAGCATGTCGGCTTTGCGCTCGCTCATCTTCTGCACGACGATGCCGGAATGCTCCTCGTCGACGTCGATGACGACCTCCTCGATCGGCTCGAGCGGCTGGCCGGTATTGGGATCGCGCGACAGCACGACGCGCGGGCGGGACACGGCAAGCTCGAAACCTTCGCGCCGCATCTGCTCGATCAGGATGGCAAGCTGCAATTCGCCGCGGCCGGAGACGACGAAACTGTCCTTCTGGTCGGCCTCCTCGACCTTGAGCGCGATATTGCCCTCGGCCTCCTTGAGCAGCCGGTCGCGGATGACGCGCGTCGTCACCTTGTCGCCCTCGGTGCCGGCGAGCGGGCTGTCATTGACGAGGAAGCTCATCGACACGGTCGGCGGATCGATCGGCTGCGCCTTGAGCGGCACGTCGATGGACGGGTCGCAGAACGTGTCGGCGACGGTCGCCTTGGACAGGCCGGCAATCGCCACGATGTCGCCGGCATGGGCTTCCTCGATCGGCTGGCGCTCGAGGCCCCGGAAGGCGAGGATCTTGGAAATGCGACCGTTCTCGACGACATGGCCGTCGGGGCCGAGCACCTTGACGGTCTGGTTCGGCCGCACCGAGCCGGCGGCGATGCGGCCGGTGATGATGCGGCCGAGATAGGGATTGGCCTCGAGCAGGGTGCCGAGCATCTTGAAAGGCCCCTGCTCCACCACCGGCTCCGCGACATGGCGCAGCACGAGGTCGAACAGCGGCGCCATGCCCTGATCGGACGGGCCTTCGGGGCTGTTGGCCATCCAGCCGTTCTTGCCGGAGCCGTAGAGGATCGGGAAATCAAGCTGCTCGTCGCTGGCATCGAGCGCGGCGAACAGGTCGAAGACCTCGTTGATGACCTCGGTCGGGCGCGCGTCGGGCTTGTCGACCTTGTTGATGGCGACGATCGGCTTGAGGCCGATCTTCAGCGCCTTGCCGACAACGAATTTGGTCTGCGGCATCGGGCCTTCGGAAGCATCGACCAGCACGATGGCGCCGTCGACCATCGACAGGATACGCTCGACCTCGCCGCCGAAATCGGCATGGCCCGGCGTGTCGACGATGTTGATCTGTGTGTCCTTCCACACCACCGAGGTCGCCTTGGCGAGGATGGTGATGCCGCGTTCCTTCTCCAGATCGTTCGAGTCCATGACGCGTTCCGCGACGCGCTGGTTCTCTCGGAACGTGCCCGATTGCTGCAACAACTTGTCGACGAGCGTGGTCTTGCCGTGGTCGACGTGAGCAATAATAGCGATATTTCGCAGCTTCATGGGCGCGTTCGGATCCTGACTGTCCTGTGGGGAAGCGGCGCTCGCGGCTTGTGCGGCGCAACAACTGGCCCGGGCCTTAGCACAATGCGAACGAAAGGGCAATCGCGGACGAATCTCGGTTGACTTGTCAACGCTTTGCGACGATTCTGCCTCGTCTGCCGGACGCGTGCCCACGCCGCCCGGTTTTCGTATGTCCCGAAATGACTCAGGAGTTTACCGCCATTCGTCGTCCAATGAGAGCCATGCCCGTACCGGTGAAGGACGGTCCCCGGGTTAATCGCGATATTCGCGACCGCGAGATCATGCTGATCGATGCCGAAGGTGCCAACCTCGGCGTTACCCTGACCGTCGATGCCATCCGGATGGCGGAGGAACAGGCTCTCGATCTGGTCGAGGTCGCTCCCAACGCAACGCCGCCGGTCTGCAAGATCATGGATTTCGGCCGCTTCCGCTTCCAGGAGCAGAAGAAGGCCGCCGAGGCGCGCAAGAAGCAGAAGACGGTCGAGATCAAGGAAATCAAGCTCCGGCCCGGCATCGACGATCACGATTACGACGTGAAGATGCGCGCCATGAAGAGCTTCTTCGAGGAAGGCAACAAGGTGAAGGTCACCCTGCGCTTCCGTGGCCGCGAGATGGCGCATCAGGATCTCGGCATGAAGGTGCTGATTCGCGTGCGCTCCGAGACCGCCGAGCTTGCCAAGGTCGAGCTGGAGCCCTCGATGGAAGGCCGCCAGATGACCATGGTGCTGGCGCCGCGCTGAGGCTGTTGCCGCCGGCGCGCAAATGCCGCCGGCCCTTGCCATCGGGCGCGCTTTCTGCCTATAAGCGCGCCTTCCCGAACCGACCGGCTGAAAACGGGCTGCCGTGGCGGTTCTTGTTGCTCTGTTTACAGAGTGTCTTTTGCGGGCGCCCTGCCCAGCATCGGAGAGCGAAATGCCCAAGTTGAAGAGCAAGTCAGGCGCCAAAAAGCGCTTCAAGATCACGGGGACGGGCAAGGTCGTCTATTCCCAGGCCGGCAAGCGCCATGGCATGATCAAGCGGACCAAGAAGCAGATCCGGAACCTGCGCGGCACGAACGTCCTGTTCAAGACCGACGGGGACAACATCAAGAAGTACTTCCTGCCGATGGGCTAAGGCCCCCGGCACGAGACATTCTTTTTCCGCAAGCGATCGCTTCCAGATTCCAGGAGTTCCGTCATGGCCCGCGTCAAGAGGGGCGTAACGTCCCACGCCAAGCACAAGAAAGTTTTCCAGGCCGCCAAGGGTTTCCACGGCCGCCGCAAGAACACCATCCGCGCCGCCAAGGCCGCCGTCGACAAGTCGATGCAATATGCCACGCGCGACCGGCGCGTGAAGAAGCGCACGTTCCGTTCGCTCTGGGTGCAGCGCATCAACGCCGCCGTGCGCGAGCATGGGCTGACCTACTCGACCTTCATCGGCGGGCTGACCAAGGCCGGCATCGCGGTCGACCGCAAGGTGCTCTCCGACATCGCCATCCGCGAGCCGGCGGCTTTCGCCGCCATCGTCGAGCAGGCCAAGGCCGCCGCCTGAGTTCAGGGTGCAGCCTGTACGCATAAAAAAGCCCGCCATCGGCGGGCTTTTTGTTGTCCCGGCACGTCTTGCGCGGGGGCGTTCACACCTGAAGCCCGAGTTCG
The DNA here is from genome assembly GCA_937988775.1 of uncultured Alphaproteobacteria bacterium. Lineage (GTDB taxonomy): Bacteria > Pseudomonadota > Alphaproteobacteria > Rhizobiales > Beijerinckiaceae > CALKHP01. The sequence goes on along the minus strand of CALKHP010000006.1, from coordinate 43,793 downwards.
AGCAGGTGCTGCCAGGCCTCCTCCGACGTATCGGCGAAGCGGAACATCTCGAGGTCGCCCGGCTTGATGAAGCCCTCGGCGGCCAGATGCTCGAAATCGATCAGCTTGCTCCAGAACGCCTTGTCGAACAGCACGACCGGGCAGCGCTCCATCTTGCCGGTCTGCTGCAGGGTGAGGATCTCGAAGGTCTCGTCCAGCGTGCCGAAGCCGCCGGGAAACACCACGAGCGCCTTGGCCCGCATGGCGAGATGCATCTTGCGCATGGCGAAATAGTGGAAACGGAAGGTCAGGCCGGGCGTCGAATAGGCGTTCGGCTCCTGCTCGTGCGGCAAGGTGATGTTGAAGCCGGCCGTCAACGCGCCGGCCTCGGACGCGCCGCGATTGGCGGCCTCCATGATGCCGGGACCGCCGCCGGTGGCGATGACATTGTGCCGGTAGCCGCCACGGCCGTTCAGCGCGCCGCCGCGCTCGGAGGCGAGCCGGCTGAAGGCGCGCGCCGCCTCGTAGCGCGGCTCGCCCGGATGGACCCGCGCCGAGCCGAACACCACGATGGTCGAGACGATGCGCCGGGCGCGCAGCGCCTCCTCGGCCTTCTGGTATTCGAGATGGAAGCGCATGCCCCTGAGCGAATCGCCGAGCAGGAAATCCGTATCCAGCACCGGCAGGATGTAGCTCGGCGACGCTTTCTGGGCGGAATTATCAGTCATGGCGGCCTCGTACCCCTTGTGCGCCGACTCACCATGGCCGCAACGCTGCCCCCAAACTGGGCAAGCAAGGCGCCCTGGGTCAAGCGCCGGCGGGCCGGCAGGCCGGCCCCTGCGGCGATAGGCGCTTCCCCCACCGGGCATTTCTGATAGAACGCAGGAAATTTCCCATTTCCCACCGATTGAATCTCGCATGACCGATCCGACCGCGCTCGAAGCCACCTTGCTGCAAGATATTTCCGCTGCCGCCGACGAAGCCGCGCTCGAGGCGATCCGCGTCGCCGCGACCGGCAAGAAGGGCAGCATCTCCGAGTTGCTGGCAAGCCTCGGCAAGCTGCCTCCGGAGCAGCGCAAGGAGAAGGGCCCGCTCTATAACGGCCTGCGCGACCGCGTCACCACGGCGCTCGGTGCCCGGCGCGAGACGCTGAAACAGGCGGCGCTCGACGCGCGCCTGCAGCGCGAAGCGCTCGACGTGACGCTGCCGGTGCGCGAGAGCGGCATCGAGACCGGGCGCATCCACCCGATCAGCCAGGTGATCGACGAGTTGACGGCGATCTTCGCCGATATGGGGTTCTCCGTCGCCGACGGCCCGGATATCGAGACCGACGACCTCAACTTCACCAAGCTGAATTTTCCGGTCGGCCACCCGGCGCGCGAGATGCACGACACGTTCTTCTTCGCGCCCGACGCGAATGGCGAGCGCAAACTCTTACGCACCCATACCAGCCCGGTGCAGGTGCGCACCATGCTGAGCCAGGAGCCGCCGATCCGCGTGATCATCCCCGGCCGCACCTACCGCCACGACAGCGACCAGACGCACACGCCGATGTTCCATCAGGTCGAGGGGCTGGTGATCGACAAGTCATCGCATCTCGGCCACCTGAAATGGATCCTGGCCGAGTTCTGCAAGGCGTTCTTCGAGGTGCCCTCGGTCAAGATGCGCTTCCGGCCGTCATTCTTCCCGTTCACGGAACCCTCGATGGAGGTCGATATCCAGTGCACGCGCAAGGGCGGCGAAATCCGCTTCGGCGAGGGCGATGACTGGCTCGAGATTCTGGGCTGCGGCATGGTCCACCCCAACGTGATCCGCAATTGCGGCCTCGATCCGGATGTCTACCAGGGCTTCGCCTGGGGCATGGGCATCGACCGCATCGCCATGCTGAAATACGGCATGTCGGACCTGCGCCCGTTCTTCGAGGCGGATGTGCGCTGGCTCAACCATTACGGCTTCCGCCCGCTCGATATCCCGAGCCTGGTTGGTGGGCTGTCGAGCTGAGGTAGAGGAGATATGCCGATAGGACGGCATCGCGGGGCGAAGACGATGGCAATCGAACGGAACAAAATCGGCAAGCCACTTCCACAGCCCTCCAGGTCTGCCGATGAGGAATGCGTATCTGATGCCCGTCGCGATAGCGCCGAACAGGAGTTCGAAACGCAAACCGCCACCGCCCGCCGGATCGCGGAAATGCGTCGGAGAGTGTTGCGTGAACTTGGCCGAGAGGCCTCGGAACGCGTTCCCTCCCCCCTCGTGGGGGAGGGTTAGGGAGGGGGCATGCCGCATACGCGAATTCCCGTTGATCTGCGCTCCAATGCCAAGGCGCTTCGCCGCAACCTGACCGATGCGGAACGCAAGCTCTGGTCTCGTCTTCGGGCGCATCGCCTGGGCAACCTGCATTTCCGACGGCAAGCCCCGATCGGCCCCTTCATCGCTGATTTTTCCTGTCACGCAGCAAGTGTCATTATTGAACTGGATGGCGGCGGCCATGCCGACAATGAACAGTTCAATTACGACCGGTCGCGGGACCAATGGTTCTCCCAGGCCGGCTATCTGGTGCTGCGCTTCTGGAACAACGAGGTTTTGACCAATCTCGACAGCGTTTGTGAAACGATCTACGAGCGGGTAACCGCCCGGTTGCGGACCATCTCGACATCCCCCTCCCAACCCTCCCCCGCAAGGGGGGAGGGCATTTCTGAAGTTTGAAGCGTGCCCCTATGAAACTCACCCTGTCCTGGCTCAAGGATCACCTCGACACCACGGCGTCCCTCGACGAGGTCGTCGAGACACTGACGCGCATCGGCCTCGAGGTCGAGACGGTCGAGGATCCGGGCGCGAAGCTGAAAGACTTCACCATTGCCCACGTGATCGAGGCGAAGCAGCACCCCAATGCCGACCGGCTGCGCGTGTGCATCGTCGATACGGGCGCCGGCGAACCGGTGCAGGTGGTATGCGGCGCGCCCAATGCCCGCACCGGCATGAAGGGCGTGTTCTCCGCCCCCGGCACCTACATTCCCGGCAAGGGCATCACGCTCGGCAAGGGCGTGATCCGCGGCGTCGAGTCGAACGGCATGCTGTGCTCCGGCATGGAACTCGAGATTTCCGAGGATCATGACGGCATTCTCGACCTGCCCGACGATGCCCCGGTCGGCGCGCCGTACGCGGCCTGGGCCGGGCTCGACGATCCCGTCATCGACATCAACCTGACGCCGAACCGGCCGGATGCGACCAGCATTCACGGCATCGCGCGCGACCTCGCCGCCGCCGGGCTCGGCAAGCTCAAGGAGAGCACGATCGCGCCGGTCAAGGGCGAGGGCGTGTGCCCGGTTTCGGTCACGCTGGCGCTCGGCCCGTGGGAAAAGAACCTGTGCCCGCTCTTCGTGCTGCGGCTGGTGCGCGGCGTCAAGAACGGCCCCTCGCCGGACTGGATGCAGAAGCGGCTGCGCGCCATCGGCCTCAGGCCGATCAACACGCTGGTCGACATCACCAATTACGTCACTTTCGACCAGGGCCGGCCGCTGCATGTCTTCGACGCCGCCAAGGTGACGGGCAACCTCACCGTGCGCCGCGCCAAGCCCGGCGAGGAATTGCTGGCGCTCGACGGCAAGAACTATACGCTCGACGACACCACCGTGGTGATCGCCGACGAGGCGGGCGTCGAATCGCTCGCCGGCGTGATGGGCGGCGAGCATTCCGGCTGCGACGAGACCACCACCGACGTGCTGATCGAAAGCGCGCTGTGGGACGCGCTCAACGTGGCGCAGACCGGGCGCAAGCTCGGCATCATCACCGACGCGCGCTATCGGTTCGAGCGCGGCGTCGACCCGGCCTTCACGCTGTCGGGCGCCGAGCTTGCCACGCGCATGGTCATCGACCTGTGCGGCGGCACCGCGACCGACCTGCATATCGCCGGCATGGTGCCCGATACCGACCGCGTGATCGATTTCCCGTGGAGCGAGGTCAAGCGCCTGACCGGGCTGGTGCTGCCGGTGCCGGAAATGCGCGTCATCCTGTCGAGCCTCGGCTTCTGGGTCTCCGGCACCGGCGATACCGTCAAGGTCTCGCCGCCGTCATGGCGGCCGGATGTCGAGGGCAAGGCCGATCTCGTCGAGGAAATCACCCGCATCGCCGGGCTCGACCGTGTCGAGAACACGCCCTTCCCGCGCGTCGAGACGATCAAGAGCCCGGTGCTGACGCTGCTGCAGCGGCGCACGCGCCAGGCCAAGCGCCTGCTGGCGGCGCGCGGCCTCGTCGAGGCGATCACATGGTCGTTCGTGGCCAAGGAGCAGGCGGAACTGTTCGGCGGCGGCCAGCCCGAGATCGCGCTCGCCAACCCGATCGCCGCCGACCTGTCCGACATGCGGCCCTCCTTGCTGCCCGGCCTGATTGCTGCCGGCCAGCGCAATGCCGATCGCGGCTATGACGATGTGGCGCTGTTCGAGGTCGGCCAGATTTTCGGCGGCGACAAGCCGGAAGACCAGAAGATCGCCGCCGCGATTATCCGGCGCGGCGCGGCGCGCGCCATCGGCCACGGCCGGCACTGGGCGGATCAGGGCGACCCGGCCAGCGCCTTCGACGCCAAGGCCGACGTGATGGCGCTGCTCTCCGGCCTCGGCGTGGCGCTTGGCGGCCTGCAGGTCGTGCCCGGCGGCCCGGCCTGGTGCCATCCCGGCCGTTCCGCAACGCTGCAATTCGGGCCGCAGAACGTCATCGGCTGGTTCGGCGAGATGCATCCGCGCACGCTCGAAGCGCTCGATGCCGACGGTCCGATTGTCGCATGCGAGATCATTCTCGACGCCATCCCCGCGCCGAGGCTCAAGCCGACCAAGGTCAAGCCGAAGCTCGATCTGGCTGAATTGCACCCCGTGCGGCGCGATTATGCCTTCGTGGTCGACGATGCGGTGCCGGCCGACACGGTGATGAAAATCGCCCGTGGCATCGACCGCAATCTTTTCGCCGGAATTGCGGTATTCGACATCTACAAGGGCACCGGCATTGCGCCGGGCCAGAAGTCGATCGCCATCGAGATCACGCTGCAGCCGAAGGACAAGACCCTGACGGATGTCGAGATCGAGGCGTTCTCACAGAAGCTCGTCGCCGAGGTGACGAAGAAAACCGGAGCGACATTGCGCGGATGACTGTTCATTCAGGCCAGATTCTGATCCTGCTGCTGGCGGCGACCGCTTGCGGCATCGCCTCGGCCGAGGCCAAGTCGATCGACGATTGCGAGCGCTTCTCCAACCCGCTTGCCTATAATCAGTGCCTGAGCCAGTTCAGCCCGGCGCGCCGCCACCATGCCGGCGATGCGCCGCCGCCACGCATCGGCGCCATCGATACCAAGCCGTCCGAGCCCGCACCGCAATATCGTGCGCGGCGGCGCGGCGCACCGATCGCACGCATGCCCTCGCTCGATCAGGTCGTGCGCCCGTCCGGCAACGGCCGCAGCGTCGCGACCTTCGAGATTGGCGGCGATTCAGGGCACGGGCCGGCGCGCCCGGCCACCCGGCGCGGCGGCCGTCACCGCTGAGCCCGCGCCGGCCCCGCACCGTTGAGCGGGTTGGCCGGGTCCCAGGCGTAGCGCATCGTCTCGAAACGCATGCTGAGCGCATCGATGAGCAGCAGCTTGCCGGTCAGCCCCTCGCCAAAGCCGACGATCTCGCGCAGCACCTCGATCGCCTGCATGGCGCCGATCAATCCGGTCAGCGCGCCGAGTACGCCCGCTTCCGAGCAGGTCGGCACCAGGCCGGGCGGCGGCTTGTGAGGGAACAGGCAGCGGTAAGTCGGGTTTGGCTTGCCGCCCTCACCGGCGAGATGCGGCTTGAGCGTGGTCAGCGAACCGTCGAACTCGTTGACGGCGGCAGTGACCAGCACCTTGCCGGCATAAAAACAGGCATCCGACACGGCATAGCGCGTGTCGAAATTATCGGAGCCGTCGGCGACGATGTCGTAACCGGCAACGAGCGCCAGCGCATTCGCCGCGGTGAGATGCTCGGCATGGGCGACGAAGCGCACATGCGGGTTGAGCGCCGCAACCTTGTCGCGCGCGCTGTCGAGCTTCGGCCGGCCGATATCGGGCGTGCCGTGCACCACCTGGCGCTGCAGGTTTGACAGCGAGACGACATCGTCATCGACGACACCGAGCATGCCGATGCCGGCGGCGGCAAGATACTGGATCAGCGGGCTGCCAAGCGCACCGGCGCCGATGATCAGCACGCGGGCGGCCTTGAGCTTCTGCTGCCCCGGCCCGCCGACATGGCGCAGCACGATATGGCGGGCATAGCGTTCGATCTCGTCCGAGGATAGCGACATGGGATGAGACTTAGCGCGCGCGTCTGTCGAGCGCGAGAGATATGACGCCATGCCAACTCTCTACATCATCCTGAGCTTGTCGAAGGATGCTGAGTCCGGCACCAAGCTGGAACACCCTTCGACAAGCTCAGGATGAGGATCGAGGGAGAGGAACTGGAACAACGCCGCGGTGCCACCCGGGGGGTGCCAATCGCGTCCATTGACCGAACGCATCAGCACGGCTGGCTTGCGCTGGAAGCCTGCTTGCCTATAGATCGCCGGCAGCACCATTGCGCGCAGATATCCTTGAGGAAAACCATTCATGGCCGAGCAGAAAGTCAAGCGCGTCGTCCTCGCCTATTCGGGCGGGCTCGACACCTCCGTGATCCTCAAATGGCTCCAGACGACCTATGGTTGCGAGGTGGTGACCTTTACCGCCGATCTCGGCCAGGGCGAGGAGCTGGAGCCGGCGCGCAAGAAGGCGCAGCTTCTCGGCATCAAGAGCGAGCATATTTTCGTCGAGGACGTGCGCGAGGAATTCGTGCGCGACTACGTGTTCCCGATGTTCCGCGCCAATGCGATCTATGAGGGGCTCTATCTGCTCGGCACCTCGATCGCCCGGCCGCTGATCGCCAAGAAGCAGATCGAGATCGCGCGGCAAGTCGGCGCCGATGCGGTCGCCCATGGCGCGACCGGCAAGGGCAACGACCAGGTGCGCTTCGAGCTCGCTTATTACGCGCTCGAGCCCAACATCAAGATCATCGCGCCGTGGCGCGAATGGGACCTCGCCTCGCGCACCCGGCTGCTGCAATTCGCCGAACAGCACCAGATTCCGATTGCCAAGGACAAGCGCGGCGAAGCGCCGTTCTCGGTCGATGCCAACCTGCTGCACTCGTCCTCCGAGGGCAAGGTGCTCGAGGACCCGAGCATCGAGGCGCCGGAATCGGTTTATATGCGCACGATCGGCCCGGAAGAGGCACCCGACAAGGCGACCGTGATCACGGTCGATTTCGAGAAGGGCGATCCGGTTGCCATCGACGGCGTCAAGATGAGCCCGGCGACGCTGCTGACCAAGCTCAACGAACTCGGCCGCGCCAACGGCATCGGCCGGCTCGACCTGGTCGAGAACCGCTTCGTCGGCATGAAGTCGCGCGGCATCTACGAGACGCCCGGCGGCACCATTCTTTGGAAAGCCCATCGTGGCATCGAGTCGATCACGCTCGACCGCGAGGCGGCCCATCTCAAGGACAGCCTGATGCCGAAATACGCCGAGCTGGTGTATTACGGTTTCTGGTTCGCGCCCGAGCGCGAGATGCTGCAGGCGCTGATCGACAAGAGCCAGGAATTCGTCACCGGCCAGGTCAAGCTCAAGCTCTACAAGGGCAATGTCGACGTGATCGGCCGCGAGAGCCCGTACAGCCTGTACGATCAGGAACTGGTGACCTTCGAGGAAGGCGCCGTCGCCTACGACCACCGCGACGCGCAAGGCTTCATCAAGCTCAACGCGCTGCGCCTGCGCACCTATGGCATGCGCGCGCGCAAGACCGCTAAGTAAGCGGCGCGCGCTGAAGGTGGGCCCCGGCTCAAGGCCGGGGCAAGAGCGCGGGGAAACGCGACCGTCTTGTGCCGGGCTTGATCCGGCACCCAGAGCCCAACCTCCGCGCCCTCATCCTGAGCTTGTCGAAGCATGAGGCTCAGGGGAATTGGCGTCAGCGCCGGCCAGCCGTCTCCAGTACGGCCGCATAGACATCGAGGGTGGCCTCGACCATGCGCGCGAGGCCGAGATTGCGCTCGACGAAAAAGCGCGCGCGTTCGGCGAGCGCATCGCGGGCGCTCGGCCGCAATGACAACGCGGCATGGATCGCTTCGGCGAGCGCTTCCGCATCACCCGGCGGCACGCGCCAGCCGGTGCGCGCTTCCGGGCCGACCTGCGGCGGGGCGAGCACGGTTTCAGGCACGGCGCCGTGATCGGAGACGATGACCGGCACGCCCATGGCCTGCGCCTCGACGGCGACGCGGCCGAAGGCTTCCGGCTCGGTCGAGGGCACGGTGACGACGGCCGAGGCCATCAGGGCAGCCGGCACATCCGCGACATGGCCGACGCGGCGCACGTTGCCCGCGACGCCGCGCTCCGTGGCGAGAGCGTCGAGTTCCTTGACATAGGCTTCGCGGCCCTGCGGGTCGCCGGCGAGCACGAAGACGAGATCGCGTTGGCCCTTGTCGGCCAGCAGGCGCGCCGCCTTGATCAGCACGCGCTGGCCCTTCCATTCGGTCAAGCGGCCCGGCAGCAGCACGACGCGCTCGTGCGGGCCGATGCGCCATTGCTCGCGCAAAGCCGCGACGCGTTCCGGCGTCACCACGCCACGCGCGAACAGGCTCATGTCGGTGCCGCGCTGGATGACACGGATGCGCGGCGCGGCCGAGGCGTATTGCGCCGCGATCTGCCCGGCGGTGTACGCCGAATTGGCGATGACCACGTCGCCGCGCGCCATCACCGAATTATACAGCACCTTCGGCCCGGAGCGGCCCTTGTAGCTGCCGTGATAGGTCGTCACGAACGGCGTGCCGGTCATGCGGCAGGCGGCGAGCGCCACCCAGGCCGGCGCGCGCGAGCGGGCATGCACGAGATCGACGCGGTGCGCCTGGATCAGGCGGGCGAGCCGGCGCGCATTGGCCAGCATGGCGAGCGGGTTCTTGGTGGCGGCCGGGAATTCCAGCCAGACACCGCCCTTGGCCTGCAATTCGCCGATCAGGCGGCCGCCCTCGCAGGCAACCAGCGCGCGGGCGCCGACGCCGACGAGCCCGTCGGCGATATCGACCGTGGTGCGCTCGGCGCCGCCCGCCTCGAGCGCCGGAATGATCTGCAGGATGGTGCGCCCAACCAGCGGCGAACGCTCGGTCGGCTGGAACGCCGTGGCTGGCCTTGACGGCATCACTGTGCCAGAAGCGCCGAGAGGCCGGCGCGCGGTGCTAAGCATCGGGACATCATGGCGGCGAGACATGGAACGGGACGAGGGTCCGATGCAAGCGCTTCAACGGGAAATCCCGGAATTTCTGGCGGTCGGGGCGAAAGAGCATCAGCGCAGGCTGGCTTTCCTGCAACAGGCGGGCGCGGGGCCGGCCGTGGTCTGGCTCGGCGGCTTCCGCTCGGACATGCGCGCGACCAAGGCCGAATCGCTGAGCCGGTGGGCGCGCGACAACGGCCGCGCCTGCTTGCGCTTCGATTATAGCGGGCATGGCGAAAGCGAGGGCGATTTCGCGACCTGCACGATCTCGCAATGGCTCGAGGACGCGCTCGCCATGCTCGAGGCGCACACGCAAGGGCCGGTGGTGCTGGTCGGCTCGTCGATGGGCGGCTGGCTGTCGCTGCTGGCGGCGCGGCAACTGCCGCCGGGCAAGCTTGCCGGCCTGGTGCTGATCGCGCCGGCGGTCGATTTCACGGAAAGCCTGATGTGGGCGCAGTTCACCGACACGATCAAGCGCCAGATCATGGAAACCGGCCTGTGGCTCAGGCATTCGGAGTACTCGCCGGAGCCCTATCCGATCAGCCGCGCCCTGATCGAGAACGGGCGCGGCCATCTGCTGTTCGGGACGCCGTTCAGGACGCATTGCCCGGTGCATATCCTGCAGGGCATGCGCGACCCGGACGTGCCATGGCAGCATGCGCTCAAGCTCGTCGAACATCTGCCCGACGACGAGGTGACGCTGACACTCATCAATGATGGCGATCACCGCCTGAGCCGGGAGCAGGATATCGCCCGGCTCATTGCCGCGGTTGCGGCGGTCAGTGCACGCTGACGGTGGTCAGTTCGTGCTCCCAGGCGCTCGAAAGCGCGACATCGCGCGAATCGGTCAGGACGATCGGGGAACCGTCGGCCGAGAGCAGCGCGAACAGCTTCTGGCCCGGCGCCATGGCGGGCGCGTTGGGGAAGAAGCGCTGCACGTCATCCGAACGCATGGCGCGCACGTAGGCGACTTCGCCGCCGCCGAGCGCGGCCAGATCCGCCTGGGTGATCTCGGGCTTGTGGCCCATCTTGGCTGAAATTCTGTGACCCGTCATGGCATCACTCCATCAGTTCCACTCGTTACAATGCTCGCCTGCTCGTGAACGGAATCTTAATCACGGGCCACGATGTCGATACGCCGGATGATTCGTTCCGGTTCCGGACGCACGAGATCGACAGCAAGCAAACCGTTGGCCAATTCAGCGCCGGTCACCTCCATGCCCTCCGCGAGGAGGAAGGTGCGCTGGAACTGCCGTGCGGCGATGCCCCGGTGTAGATATTGCCGGGACTTATCGTCCGCCTGCCGCCCGCGAATGACGAGCTGGCTTTCCTCCAGCAAAATCTCGAGCTGGTCCTGCGTGAAGCCGGCAACCGCCAGCGTGATGCGCAGGGTATCCGGCGCCGTCTCGGTGCGCGGAAGCCGCTCGATATTGTAAGGAGGGTAGCCGTCGCCCGCGGTCTTCGACACCCGGTCGAGGGCGCGCTCGATTTCATCGAAACCGAGCATGAACGGCGAGGAAAACGTCGGCACACGTGACATTGGCGAAGCCCACATCTAGGCACTTCGGTTCTTGCGTCACGAGATGGCCCCGAAGGCACCGTCCCGCTTGAGCCCAATATGGTTGTGCGCGCGGCGCGGCGCAAGGGCCAGCAAAGGCAGCACGACGCGGCCGGCGGGCTCGAGGCCCGCAGGTCCGAGGCCGGACCGGAGGCGCGCTTATTCGGCGGGGGCCATCGGCTGCGCCTGCGCGGGAAGCGCATCGGTCGCGCCGCGCCGGGTCATGTCGGCATACATCGCCTTGATCGCCGTGCTCGCCGTGGTCTTGAAGGTGAATGGCAGCAGCGCGTGCATGAACGCCGCGCCGGACGCCTTGAGCAGCCGCATGGAATAGCCCATCGCCACGCCGAAATGCTCGGTATAGGTCTCGCCGACGGCATCGGGATGCTCGGTGAACAGGGTCTTCAGCGTGTTGGCCATGATCGCCTCCCTTTCGTGTGAAGGCAGCTTAGCGATCGCTGGGCGGGACCGGCTCCCATTTTCGTTGCGCCGGGGCGGGGAGATATCTAATAATGTCCACAAAAATCTTCTATCTGGTGGATAATGTCATCGTCGATCGACGCATTCGACAAAAAGATTCTCGGCGCCCTGCAACGCGACGCGACGATCTCGCTCGATGCGCTGGCCGAGCAGATCGCGCTGTCGCGCAATGCATGCTGGCGCCGCATCCAGAAGCTGGAGCAGGCCGGCGTGATCCGGGGCCGCGTGGCGCTGCTCGACCCGGACGCGCTCAATCTCGGCCTCGCGGTACTGATCCAGGTCCGCACCAGCCAGCACGACGCCGCCTGGGCCGAGCGCTTCAGGACGGCGCTGCGCGACATCCCGGAGATCATCGCCGCCTATCGCACCGCCGGCGATGTCGACTACATCCTGCACGCGCGCATCCCGGACATGCGCGCCTATGACCGGCTGTACCAGAAGCTGATCGCGCGCATCGAAATGGTCGATGTCTCGGCGAGTTTCGTGATGGAGGAGATCAAGCAATCAAGCGAGTTGCCGCTGCAATTCGCCTGACCAGAGACATCCCAAAACTCACCTCATGCCGAGCTTGTCGAAGCATGTTCCAGTTCGGCGCCAGATAGCGCCGGGCTCAGCATCCTTCGACAAGCTCAGGATGAGGGAGAGGTGTTTGCGGGCAGCCCCGATCAGAACGCCAGTTGCACCTTCATGGCCCGGCTGCGGTCGGAGGCAAGCTCGAATGCTTCCACGGCGCGGTCGATCGGCAAGGTGGCGGTGAGCAGCGGGCTGACATCGATCAGGCGCTGGCCGATCATGCTGACGGCCTGCTCGAACTCCTCGTGAAAGCGAAAACTGCCGCGAATCTCGAATTCCTTGGCGACGACGACGCTGATCGGCAAGGTGAAATCACCGCCGATGCCGAGCTGCACGATCACCGCGCCCGGCCGGAGCCAGTCAAAAGCGCCGGTCAGCGCGCGCTGGTTGCCGGAGGCTTCGATCAGCACGTCGAATGTGCCCTTGTCGGCGGCATAGCCAGCCATGGCATCCGGCGCCGTCGCGGTGTTCACCGCCCGGTTGGCGCCGACTTTCATCGCCATGGCGCAGGCGGCATCCGACACGTCGGTGGCGACGATCTCGAGCGCCCCGGCGCGGCGCGCAACGATGATGCACAGCGAGCCGATCGGCCCGCAGCCGGTGATCAGCACGCGCTTGCCAAGCAGGCTGCCGGCGCGCCTGATGGCATGCAGGCAGACGGAGAGCGGCTCGCCGAACGCCGCCTCGCCGGCCGAGACGCCATCGGCGACCGGCACGGCGCGCGCCTCCTCCACCACCATCGTCTCGCGGAACCCGCCCTGCACGTGCGGAAAGCGCATGGCCGAGCCGATGAAGCGCATGTCGAGGCAATAGGCCTGCTGGCCGGCCTGGCAGAAGCGGCAATGGCCGCAGGCGAGGCTCGGGTTGACGGCGATGCGCTGGCCGACGGCGACGCGCGACACGCCGGCGCCGATCGCCTCGACCGTGCCGGCAACCTCGTGGCCGAGGATCATCGGCTGCTTGATGCGCACCGTGCCGAAGCCGCCATCATGATAGTAGTGCAGGTCCGAACCGCAAATACCGCCGGCCTCCATGCGCACGCGCACATCGTGATCGCCGAGCGCCGGCACCTCCACCGAATCGACACGCAAATCATGGGGGGCATGGATGACGACGGCGCGCATGGCTGGAATTCCTTGATTGGGATCGCTTGTGATCAGCGCGGAATCTATGCTGAATGCCCGGCGATGGCGACAGGTTTTGAACGCGCAAGGGGAATTCCATGGCAATGACGATGTTCGATCTCTCCGGCAAGGTCGCGCTGATCACCGGCTCAAGCTCCGGGCTCGGCCTGGCGCTGGCGGAGGGGCTCGGCAAGGCAGGCGCGAAGATCGTGCTCAACGGGCGCGACGCAACCAAGCTCGAGGCAACGGCCGCGACGCTGACTGCGCAAGGCATCGCCACCGCGACCAGCGTGTTCGACGTCACGAAACCGAAAACCATCGCACCGGCGATCGCCGCGATCGAGGCCGAGGTCCGGCCGATCGACATCCTGGTGAACAATGCCGGCACGCAGCAGCGCGCGCCGCTGAACGAGTTTCCCGATGAGGGCTGGGACCGGCTGATGAGCACCAATCTCGACAGCGTGTTCCACGTTTCGAAGGCGGTGGTGCAGCAGATGATCCAGCGCAAGCGCGGCAAGATCATCAACATCTGCTCGGTGCAGAGCGAACTCGGCCGGCCGGGCATCGCGCCCTATGCCGCCTCCAAGGGCGCGCTCAAGATGCTGACCAAGGGCATGGCGATCGACTGGGGCAAGCACGGCATCCAGGTCAACGGCATCGGCCCCGGCTATTTCGCCACCGAACTCAACAAGGCGCTGGTCACCGACGCCGTGTTCAGCGCTTGGCTGACCAACCGCACTCCGCTCGGGCGCTGGGGCGATGTCGAGGATCTGCAGGGCGCGGCGATCTTCCTCGCCTCGAAGGCAAGCGATTTCGTCACCGGGCATATCCTGTATGTCGATGGCGGCGTCACGGCGCAGCTTTGAAAGTCACGTGCTTTCGCGCGCGATCACCGTGAAGGGCGTGCGGATGCGGGCAACCGGGCGGGTCGCCGGATCGCCGTCATACTCGAGCGCCGCCACGAGATGGCGGCCGGCAAGGGCGCCGATCTCGTAACTCTCCACCGCCACCGTGCTCATGCGCGGATGAGTGCAGCGCGAAATCTCGAAGTCGCCGAAGCCGGCAATGGCGATATCGCGCGGCACGACCATGCCACGGCGGTGGCACTCCATCATGGCGCCGCAGGCGGCGAGATCGGAGACGCAGAACACCGCGTCGAGATCGGGCCAGCGCTCCAGGAGACGCCCGAGCGCGAGCCCGCCCTGCTCGATGCTGCCCGGCGGCTTGGCGGCATTGACCAGGCGCGGCGGCCCGAGGCCGCGCTCGACAAGCGCCTCGCAATAGCCGCGCTGGCGCTCGAAGCCGCGCGTATCGCTCGGCACGCTCGAGCCGACGAAGCCGATGCGGCGAAACCCGCGATCGGCGAGGTGATGCACCATGGCGCGCGCCGCATCGGCATTGGAGAAGCCGACGACCTGATCGAGCGGATCGTCGGGGAAATCCCAGATCTGGACGATGGGCAGGCCGGCATGCGTCAGAAGGCGGCGCGCCCGCGCGGTGTGCTTGCTGCCGGCGAGGATGATGCCCTCGGGGCGCCGGCGCAGCGTGGTGGCGATCAGCTCTTCCTCGCGCTCCGGCGAATAATCGGTCGCGCCGAGGATCATCTGCAACCCGGTGCCGGCGAGCGAATCGTTGATGCCGCGCACCGTATCGGCAAAGTTGGAATTGTTGAGCGCCGGAATCAGCGCCACGACGAAGCCCGAGCGGCGGCTTGCCAGCATGTTGGCGGTCTGGTCGGGAATGTAGCCGACGCGCTCGATGACCTCGAGGATGCGCGCCCTGGTCGCCTGCGAGATCGAGGCATCGCTCCTCAGCGCGCGCGACACCGTCATGGCTGAAACGCCGGCAAGGCGCGCCACGTCCTGCATGGTCCGCGCCTGCACCCCGTTCGTGATCGCCGTTTTGTCGTCGCCTTGTGCGGTCACCGGCTTTTCTCTCGCGACTGTTATCGTTAACAGTCGCATCGCGCGACGCGCTGGGCAAGAGCCCCTGCACTTGCTAACACGCCCACCTTGCGAAGAACGCGAAGCGAGACAACGAGCATGGTGGATTTTCTGTCGATCGGCGAATGCATGGTCGAGTTCGCGCGCGAGCCTGACGGGCGTTACGGTCGCCGCTTCGGCGGCGATACACTGAACACCGCCGTCTATGCGGCGCGCAGCGGCGTCAGCGCCGGTTATGCGATGGCGCTTGGCACCGATCCCTATTCCGACAGCATCCGCGCCTTGTGCCGGGCGGAACATGTCGATGACGGCACGATCCTGACGGTGAAGGGCCGCATGCCCGGCCTGTACCTGATCGAAACCGACGATCACGGCGAGCGCAGCTTCTTCTACTGGCGCGACCGCGCCCCGGCCCGGGAATTGTTCGAGCTGCCCGGGCACGCGCGCGTCACAAGCGCGATGGCCGCCGCCAGGATCGTGTATTTTTCCGGCATCACGCTGTCGCTCTATTCCGCCGCGGGGCTCGATACGTTCCATGATGCGCTGGTCGCGGCGCGGGCCGGCGGCACGCGGATCGCCTTCGACGGCAATTACCGGCCGAGCGGCTGGGGCGGCGAGGCCGCCAATGCGCGCCCGGTCTTCGCGCGTTTCCTCAAGCTGGTCGATATCGCCCTGCCGAGCTTCGATGACGAGGTCGCGCTCTGGGGCGACAGCGATCAGCAGGACACTCTCAAGCGGCTGGCCGGCCACGGCATCGGCGAGATCGCCCTGAAGAACGGTCCGGCGGGTGCGCTGATCGGCGACGCCGCCGGCAGCCGCGCCGTGCCGGTGCCCGAATGGATCGAGCCGATCGACACCACCGCCGCCGGCGACAGTTTCGGCGGCGCCTATCTCGCCGCCCGCCTGAAGGGCGACGCGCCGGAGGTGGCGGCGCTGGCCGGCCATCGCATGGCGGCGCATGTCATCCGCCATCGCGGCGCGATCGTGCCGCGCGCTTGAACGCATCGCCTGCCGGCGTTACAGCAGGCCGCACCATACAGGCGAAAGGTTTCGACGTGACAGCGCTGAACGAGATGACGGCGGACGCGCTCAAGGCGCTGCATGCCCGGCTGGAGCAGGATTACGCGAGCCTGAAGGCGCGCGGGCTCAAGCTCGACATGACGCGCGGCAAACCGGCGCCGGAACAGCTAGACCTCTCGAACGGCGTCATGACCATGCCGGGCAACCGCGATTATTTCACCGCATCGGGTGAGGATGCGCGCAATTACGGCGGGTTGCAGGGCCTGCCCGAGTTGCGCGCGCTGTTTTCCCAAGTGCTCGACGCGCCGCCGGCGCAGATCGTCGTCGGCAACAATTCCAGCCTCGCCATCATGCATGACTGCCTCGCCTACGCGATGCTGTTCGGCGTGCCGGGCGGCACGGGTGCGTGGTCGAAGGAAAAGGACATCGCCTTCCTGTGCCCGGTGCCGGGCTACGACCGGCATTTCGGCCTCGCCGAGGGTTTCGGCTTCCGGCTGATCCCGGTGCCGCTGACCGGCGCCGGCCCCGATATGGACGTGGTCGAGAAGCTCGTCGCCGATCCGGCCGTGAAGGGCACCTGGTGCGTGCCGAAATATTCCAACCCGAGCGGCGAGACCTACAGCGCCGAGACGGTGGCGCGGCTTGCCGGCATGAAGACCGGCGCGGCCGATTTCCGCATCATGTGGGACAACGCCTATGCGCTGCACCACCTGTCCGATGCCCGCCCGCCGCTCGCCAACATGCTGGAGGCGGCAACCGAGGCCGGCCATGGCGAGCGCGTGCTGGTGTTCGCCTCGACCTCCAAGGTCACGCTCGCCGGCGCCGGCCTTGCCATGCTCGCCGCCTCGCCGGCCAATATTGCCTGGTATCTCGGCCATGCCGGGCGGCGCACCATCGGCCCCGACAAGCTGAACCAGCTCCGGCACCTGCGCTTCCTGCGCGACGCCGCCGGTATTGCGAAGCTGATGGAAGGCCATCGCGCGCTGATCCAGCCGAAATTCGACGCCGTCGCCAAAATCTTCCGCGACAAGCTCGGCGCGCGGGATGTCGCGCGCTGGAGCGAGCCGGAGGGCGGCTATTTCATGACGCTCGAAGTGCCGGAAGGCACTGCCAGCCGCGTCGTGGCGCTGGCGAAGGCCGCCGGCGTGGCGCTGACGCCAGCGGGAGCGACCCACCCTTACGGCCGCGACCCGCAAGATCACATCCTGCGCATCGCACCGACCTATCCCAGCCTCGCCGATGTCAGCGCGGCCGCCGAAGCGGTGGCGCTGTGCACGCTGCTGGCGGCTTGCGAGAAGCGGCTGGCGGCCTGACGTCCGGAGCGCTCGCGCCCGTAACACCCTGTCACGAAACGTGAAGCTGGAACCGGGGCCGTCAACGCGGCCTCCCGGAACCCTGGCGCGCGGCAGCGGTTGTTGTCGTGATCCCGGTCGCCATCCCACGATCACCCGACGCGCGATGGCCGGCCACCGGGCGTGATGCGCTTGCGTCGCCACGCGACCCAGGCCCACGCCGATCAATCACGAAAGGACAACGCCATGACCATGCGTGTGTTGAAGACCTGTGCCTTTTCGCTGCTCCTTCTGGCGCCTGTTTCCTTGCTGTCCAACGCCGCCAACGCCCAGAGCAATAATGGCGCCGTGGGCGGTGCGGCAGCCGGCGCCGCCACCGGTGCGGTCGGCGGCGCCATTGTCGGCGGCCCGATCGGCGCGGTGGTCGGTGGCGCGGCCGGCGCGATTGCCGGCGGCACCGTCGGCGGCATCACCGGCGAAGATCGCGTCTATGTGAAGCGTTACGTGGTCGAGAGACGCTACCCGTCCGTGCAGATGGACGAACCGCTCGATGTCGGCGAGGCCCTGCCGGAAGATGTCGCCGAGTACGAAATCGAGGATCGGCCGGCGCTGGCAAAATATCGCTACGCCTATGTCAACGATCAGGTTGTCGTGGTCGAGCCGCGCAGCCGCAAGGTGATCGAAATCATCGAATAAGCCCGATCCCCATAGCGTATGCGCGCCCGCCGGTTATCCCGGCGGGCGTCACCTTGAGTTGATTCATCGCCCGTTCATCGGCAACCGCCGATACAGGACATGGCAATCGGCCTCGCCACGCAGCAAGGCCGGCAATCGCCACCCGTTTCTTTTTCCAGGAGGATTATCCCTATGAAGACATTGCTCGTTGCCGCAATCGCCCTTGGCGGCCTGTGCTTCGCCGCCTCCGCCAATGCCGGCGTGCTGCCGGTGGGTAATGCCCCCTCGCATGTCAGCACGACGACCGACCTGATCCAGCAGGCGCAGTATCGTCACGGTCCGCGCGCGCGCCATCATCGTCGCCCGGTGTGCAAGACCGTCATCAAGCGTCAGCGCGTCGGCCATCATCGCTGGGTGCAGCGCCGCGTCCGCGTCTGCCGTTAAGGCACGCCGCACGCCAACAAGACAAAGCTCCGGCCTCGCTCCGGAGCTTTTTCATTCGCATGATCTGGCTCCGGCCTCGCGCCGGAGCCTTTTTGTCGGCTCAGCCCAAATCGCCGCCAAGCCGGCGCATCATCGGCACGAAGTCCGGGAAGCTGGTGGCGATGAACGCGGTATCGTCGACCGCGACCGGGCGCCCGCTCGCCAGGCCCATGACCAGGAAGCTCATGGCGATGCGGTGATCCATGTGGGTCGCGACCGTGCCGCCGCCCGCCACCCTGCCCTCGCCGCCGCGCACGATGAGATCGTCGCCCTCGACCGCATGCTCGACGCCGTTGGCCGCCAGCCCGTCCGCCACGGCGGCGAGCCGGTCGGATTCCTTGACGCGCAGCTCATGCAGCCCGTTCATGCGGGTTTCGCCGCTGGCAAAGGCCGCCGCCACGGCCAGCGCCGGATATTCGTCGATCATCGCCGGGGCGCGGTGCGCCGGCACGTTGACGCCTTTCAGCGCGGAATAGCGCACGCGCAGGTCGGCCACGGTCTCGCCGCCCTCCTCGCGCTCGCCGAGTGCCACGATATCCGCGCCCATCTCCCGCAGCGTCTCGATCAGGCCGATGCGCAGCGGGTTCATCATCACGCTCTCGACCGTGACATCCGAGCCCGGCACGATCAACGCCGCGACGATCGGGAAAGCGGCGGAAGACGGGTCCGCCGGCACGGCGATCGGGCGCGGCCTGAGTTCCGGCTGGCCGGTGAGCGTGATGCGGCGGCCGAGTTCGCCATGCGGCGCCACCGTGATCTCGGCGCCGAACCAGGCGAGCAGCTTCTCGGTGTGGTCGCGCGAGGCTTCGCGCTCGATCACGGTGCTGCGCCCGGGTGCATTGAGAGCGGCGAACAGCACCGCCGACTTGATCTGCGCCGACGGAACCGGCGTTTCATAGGTGACCGGCACCGCGTCGCGCGCGCCCTCGAGCAGCAGCGGCAAGCGGCCGCCCTCGGCCTGCTCCAGCGCACGCGCGCCGATCAGTTGCAACGGATCGAGAATGCGCTTCATCGGCCGCTTGCGCAGCGAGGCATCGCCATCGAAGCGCGCGGTGATCGGGTGGCCGCCAACCACGCCCATCATCAGCCGGGAGCCGGTGCCGGCATTGCCGAAATCCAGCGTGTCGCGCGGCGCCAGCAGCGCACCGACGCCGACGCCATGCACGCGCCAGTGGCCGGCCCCGAGCCGCTCGACGGTAGCGCCGAGCGCGCGCGCCGCATCGGCGGTGCGCAGCACGTCCTCACCCTCGAGCAGGCCGGTGACGCTGGTCTCGCCGACGCTGAGCAGCCCGAAAATCAACGCGCGATGCGAAATCGACTTATCGCCAGAAACCCGCACCCTGCCCTGGAGAATGCCGCCCGCGCGCGCCTGCATCGGCACCGGCGCCCCGTGGTGGCCGGCGTCGTGACCAGCCATCATTCCCGCCGTTTCGTGATCTGCCGCGCCCATCGTCGCACCGTCCGTTTCCCGTGATTTCGCTTCGCCGCCTGCCCTATCACGAGGGGTTGGGCGCGTCACCCTGCTCACGCAGCCCGACGAAAACGCACCATCTGGGCGATTGGTGTTTGACAGCATGATTGGCGCGCACTAACGGGAGGCCGAACCTAGAATTCCAACAACTCAGAGGCATCCGTGGCGAAGATTGAGCTCGGCACGAAACGGCAATGTCAGGAATGCGGCAGCAAGTTCTACGATCTCGGCAGGGATCCGATCGTTTGCCCGAAATGCGGTGCCATTTTCCAGGTCGCGGCGTTGAAATCGCGTGCCGGAACCCCGCGCAAGGACGATGAAGACGAGCACGAGAGTGAAGCGTCGGAGCCCGCCGCCGAGCTGGTGCCGCTTGAAGAAGCCGATGCCCCCGAGGACGCCGCCGTGGTGACGGACGATGCCGAGATCGAAGAGGACATTGCCGGCGACGATGACGACGGCGCCTTCCTCGAAACCGACGAGGAAGACGGCGACGACGTCACCGACCTGATCGACGGCGATATCGACGAGGACGACGAGAGCTGAAATCACGATCGCCCGGCCGCCGCTTGCAGAAAAGGGTTGCGGCCGGCAGCGACTTGTGACAGATCAGCGGCCCGGCCTGCTGTCACGCAGGCTGGCCTTGCCGGTCCCCCAGGCCCGGCCCAAAGTGGGGCTATAGCTCAGCTGGGAGAGCGCCTGCATGGCATGCAGGAGGTCAGCGGTTCGATCCCGCTTAGCTCCACCAAACACTCCCGATAGAACCAGCAAATGTCGCCGTTTCGGTATTGCCCCGTGACTTCCGTGGGTTAGCACCCGGGGTCGGCGGTCACGCCCTATCGCAGAGCCGGAATGGCCGCTTTTGGCCCATTCCCCCGTCGCATTCTGAGGTGGCCATTCCAGCGTGTCCGGCGGACACGAGGTGGGCGGCTTGCACGAGAATCGTAACCCGGATCTGCCAGATGAGCGATTGACGACGGTGGCAACAGCGAGGCCTCATAAAGCGCCGCTAGCGATCTCCATCAGGATCTGAAAGCTGTCAGGTCGCGCTGGCGCTCAGGATCATCCTGCGCTGCTCGGTCCAGTCGAGCGGCAACGCTTGGGCCAATTGGCTCGCGCTGAGGGATGATGGGAATGCACCATCGATCACCGCCTCGATCAGATCAGGCGCCAGGAAGGCAAGGTTGAGGAACATGCGGACGTTGCGATCGCTGCGGCCTTCACGCTCGGCAATCGCCAGCGTACTCTCGACAGTTCCGCGTTGCAGTTCGTCGAGCCAGCCACGAGCGCGGTAGATGGCATCAAGCAACCGGCGTCGGTTTCCTGCCTGAGGACCATTGCGCTGGCGCTGATCATCATCCGCTGCCTGGACGGTTGGGACCAGTCGGCGCTCGGCATGCCGCATCCCAAGCACGCAGGGTAGCGTGATCGTGGTAGCGCATTCGTTACCCGACCTAGCAAGATCATCGCTTGCGTCTTCCGCTCGCGCCAGCGTCAGGATGATGTAGTCGGCATGAACCTGGACGCTGGCGAGCATGATCTCGACCAGCGTCATGTCGCTGTTCGGAACGGGGTGATGATGTTTCTCGGCCTCAGCGCGCAGGGCGGAGATGACCAAGTTCTCGACCTCCGCAGCAGGGATTCGTGCCGGATGCCCTGCCCTGTCCTTCTCGCCATCGAGCAATGCCCGCGAGACGTAGTAGCAATAGCGCACGCCGTGCTTGCTGACATGGCTCGGCGTCATGCGATTGCCGTTGGAATCGAAGATGCGACCGGTCAGCAGCGCCGCCTTCCGATGCCGGTAGGCCGAGCGCGCCACACACTGCTCGGTCAGAAGCTGCTGCACGACCTCGAACGTCTCGCGCAACAGGATCGGCTGATGCTCACCCGGGTGATGTTGGCCCTTATGGATCAGTTCGCCGATATAGACACGGTTACGCAGCAGCGCCTGCAAAGGGCCACGGGTGAAGGGGATGCCGCCAATGCTCGTGCCATCGGCTCTGATACGCTTGCGGGTCAGCACGTCGCGCTGCTTCAGAGCACGCGCCGTGGCAATGGTCGAGCGCATCTCCAGATAGAGCGTGAAGATCATGCGCACCGTCTCGGCTTCGTGCTCGTCAACGATGAGCTTGCGGTTCTCGACGCGATAGCCGAGTGGCACCGGACCACCCATCCACATCCCCTTGCGCTTCGAGGCGGCGATCTTGTCCCTGATGCGTTCGGCCGTGACCTCGCGCTCGAACTGAGCGAAGGACAGCAGCACGTTAAGCGTCAGCCGCCCCATGCTGGTCGTGGTGTTGAAGCTTTGCGTCACCGAGACGAAGGAGACGCCGACGCAATCGAAGATCTCGACGATCTTGGCGAAGTCGGCCAGTGCGCGCGTCAACCGATCGACCTTATAGACCACGACCACGTCGATGCGCCGCGATTGCACATCGGCCAGCAGCCGCACCAATCCCGGCCGTTCCATCGACCCACCCGAGTAGCCGCCATCGTCATAAGCGGTTGCGACAAGGCGCCAGCCCTCATGGCGCTGCGAGGCGATATAGGCTTCGCATGCCTCGCGTTGCGCCTGCAGCGAGTTGAAGTCCTGATCGAGGCCCTCCTCAGACGACTTGCGCGTATAGACAGCGCAACGTAACTGGCGCGTCGAAGAGGTGGTGACTGCCCCCTTGTCGCCGCGCCGCTTGGCGGCCCCTGCTGATCTGGCGCGCTGCAGGTCAGCCATCGGCACCGCCCTGAGACGAGGCGGATAAGAGCGAGCGGGCCTCACGCGCACTGGCAGCCTTGCATGGTGATCTGATCTGTCGGTCAGGCTGGGGTCCCGATCCGATCTCGCAGTCATCCAACCTGTTATCGCTATCGTGCTTCGCTCCCTTCGCTATCCGCTTGATACCGAAGAAGGTCCAGCCATTCCACGCCGTCCCGGTGATCGCCTTGGCGATGCTCGAGAGCGAGCGATGAACCTGCTCCTGCCAGAGGTAGCCATCCGGCACGACGACAACCTCGTGCATCACGCCTCGCCATTCCCGCAGGAGCCTCGTTCCCGGTCGCAGAGCGCGTGAGACCGGCATAGAGATGTCGGCAACAACCTTGCTAGACCGGCCAACGCGCCGCGACGCTTGCGCTTCCTCAACCGCCAGCTTCAGCCGGAACTTCGTGGCGGATGACAGGCCACCATGGCGCGCCACCTGGATATGATGCGCCAAAACTCGGACCAGAAGCTCTCCCGCCAGCGCCTGTGGCGGCGGCCGACGATGCAGCCGCCGCCACAGGTCATGCAGGGCCGCCGCATCAAGCTCCCGCAGCGAAGTATGGTCGATATCAGCGACGGCCCCCTTGTGCCTGGCAGGCATTACGCGGCCGCGCGATCGTCGGAGATCGCGGAAGCCGATGCGCCGTAGCCGGTGCGCCCAGCTGCGGTCGATACATCATCGGCCAGGCCGGCCTGATCGTCGCCAGCAGCAGCTTGGACGGGCGCCTCGCCATCGGCTTCCGCCCCAGCTTCGACGATGCAGTATCGCGAGGAGCCATCGGAGACCTTGTCGCGCAGGACCATCATGCCGCGCTTGCGCAAACTGGTCAGTGCCGCCCGCGTCGTATGCGGCAACCAGCCGGTCGCCGCCATTAAGGCTTCGATCGAGGCGCCTTCCGGACGCCTCAGCAGCGCAACCACCATCGCCAGCTTCGACCCGGCACGAGGGGCGATACCGGCGCCGCTGACGTGAGCAGCCGTACGTACAGGCAGAGAAATGGCAGCCGGGTCGATTGACCCACCATCAACGTTCACACCGCCTGCTTCCTCGCTGCACTGATCACTCTGGCAGGCTCCCGCCTCAACCCCAGCAACACCAGCGCCAAGTTCGATGCCAAGCGCGCCAAAGCCAGCATCCGCGATGATGTAGCGTGCATCGGCCTCTGCGCCCGCCTGCCCCGATCGCGGTTGCTCTTCCACGATCAGGCCCTTTGCCAGCAACGGTCTCATCACCCGCGACAGTGCCGCGCCCTTCAGATGGGCCGGCGGAACTATCCGCCGATCTTCGCGCTGCACGGCCTGCGACAGCACCACCAATTGCGCATCGGTGAGGCGAATGGATTTAGAACTCGGCTTGGTCATCGTAGGATCCTTGCTGCGGTTATAACAGCCTAGGCACGATTGCCTGCTGTCACTGACCGAAGCCTCAGGATCGCGCGAGCGCTCATCCGAGGCGGGATCCGGCCGGCTCATCTGCCGGCCTCACGTCAACACCAATGCGTGCTTCGCACCCGAAGTGAAGTCGAAAACGACCGTTTGGCATGCAAATCAGCGCATTAAGCCAGAGAGCCACAGATCAGCCGGAGGGCGAGCCACATCACAACGCGATACGTAGCCCGCCGGCTATCCAATGGTCGCACCGAAATATGCCCGGCCTGATTCGCCCTGGCCACGAGCTCCGTCCTCGGTCAGATCAAGAAGTAGGCAACGCCAGCCAAACAGGCAGAACGGACAACAACCTATGGTGCTCTGTCTGGGCGATCTACCCCGCAAATAATCCGCCACGCTCAAGTGCCAAAATGGACCTTCCCACCACCGTATCCAAGGCAGCAAGGGGGCCGCTAGCGGACCGACAGCATTCGGCAGCGACTTGGATTAAGCCGTCAGCATGGAAGTTCCTTCAACGGGGTGGATGTCTCAGAGGCTGGCCGCTTGCTGGCACTTGTCCATCGCACGCGTCGCGGGCGAGCTGCTCTGCATCAGTCGCCCGATACAGACAGCCCCGCGAGAAGCGGCGCGTAGGCGGAGAGCCTACGGGACACGAAGTCGGTAAAGAGCCGCACGCGCTTCGTCTTGCGTGTCTCCCCCTGCGTGAGCAGCCAGAGCGTCCCATGCACGGGCAGGTCGGTGCCCGGCACTCTCACCAGCAGAGGATCAGCATCTCCGACGAAGCACGGCAGTTTCGTCATTCCGATCCCTTGCTGCGCCGCTACGATCTGCGCCTCGGCGTCCGGGGTTGTGAACGGAGCTCCCGTGGTATGGACCTCTGCCCCCCGCGCCCAGTCCGGAATTCCATGATTGTCTATGACGATCCATCGAATGGTATCAGGCGCGCCCGCACGCCACGCGGCCAGTCGATCACGGGACATGTAGACGCCGCTGAACAGCTCCGGCCCCTTCAGGCCGTGAAGATTGAGCGGCAGCGTCTTGCGGTCGGCGACGATGCGGATCGCGACATCGGCCTCCCGGTTGGTGAGATTCGCCACCTCGCCGGACGACAAGATTTCCATCTCGATGTCCGGATGCATACGCGCGAAGTCGGCGAGATCCGGCATGAGCAGATGTGTGGCGAGGAACGGTGGAAGCGTCACCCGCAAAAGCCCGCGCGCGCTCTGGTCGCGACCGAAGATTCGCGTCTCCAGCAAATGCGATGACGCCTCCATCTGCTCCGCGAACTCCATGACCTCCCCGCCCGCAATCGTCAGGCGGTAGCCCGAGGGCAACTTCTCGAACATCTGCGCCCCGAGGCGTTCCTCGAGCTGGGCGATGCGTCGCAGCACGGTCGAGTGATTTACGCCAAGGCGCTCGGCGGCCGCTCGGACCGAGCCCCCACGCGCGACGGCAAGAAAATAGCGAACGTCGTCCCAGTCGATCATGGTGCAATCCTGCACCGTAGAGTGCAGCCTTCCAAAGGCCGACATCTAACACATCGAATAGCAGGACGAGTGATTATCACAGCCTAAGTCGACGAACACGGCCCAGTTATGAACCGAGGCGTTGATCGTTGAGGCTTCGCGTCAGTCGCCGATCCGGATCGATTACGCACCACCGATATGCGCGGTTCCTCACTCAACAACTGACGCCGGCGGACCCATTTCGAGGATCTTCGGGGCAGCCGCTGTCCCGACACCGCGAAAGGAAAAATCATGGGAAAGCTTGAGGGCAAGGTTGCCGTCATCACGGGTGGCGCTACAGGCATCGGCCGCGCCGCGGCAAAGCGATTCATCGCGGAAGGTGCCTTCGTCTTCATCTTCGGTCGCCGGCAGGAAGCGCTTGACGCCGCCGTGGCCGACCTCGGGCCCAATGCCCGCGCGGTGAAGGGCTCGGTCTCCGATGAGGGCGACCTCGACCGACTCTACGCGGCGGTGAAGGCCGAGCGCGGAGCCCTCGACATCGTCTTCGCCAATGCCGGTGCGGGAAGCCTGCTTCCGCTCGGCCAGATCACCGCCGAGCACATTGACGAAATTTTCGGCACCAATGTGAAGGGGACGATCTTCACGGTCCAGAAGGCGCTGCCGCTGATGGGCCAGGGCGGTTCGATCATCCTGACCGGATCGAGCGCCGGCACCACGGGCGCCGTGGCATTCAGCGCCTACAGTGCGAGCAAGGCGGCGGTGCGCAATCTCGCGCGGAGCTGGGCGGAAGACCTGAAGGGCACCGGCATCCGGGTCAACGTGCTGTCGCCCGGGCCGACCGCAACTGAACTCGCGGTGGAAGCAGTAGGCGAGGAAGGCATGAAGCTCTTCGCCTCGATGACTCCACTCCAGCGCATGGCCGATCCGGCGGAGATCGGTGCGGTGGCCGCCTTTCTCGCGTCGTCCGACAGCAGCTTCATGACCGCCAGCGAGGTCGCCGCCGATGGCGGCCTGGCGCAAATC
Source organism: uncultured Alphaproteobacteria bacterium (assembly GCA_937988775.1). Lineage (GTDB taxonomy): Bacteria > Pseudomonadota > Alphaproteobacteria > Rhizobiales > Beijerinckiaceae > CALKHP01. The sequence goes on along the minus strand of CALKHP010000006.1, from coordinate 17,272 downwards.
TGACGCGCTATGCCCGGCCGGCCATGCCAACGATCCGATTATGCACACATCCAAGGAAGGAAATCAGGTGGCACAACCTCTTAAAGGAAAAACCGCTCTCGTCACCGGGGCATCGCGGGGCATTGGCCGTGCCATTGCCGAACGTCTTGCAAAGGATGGTGCGACGGTCGCACTGACCTACAACGCCAGCAAATCCGGGGCAGACGAGGCGGTCGCGGCCATCGAGAAGGCCGGCGGCACTGCGTTCGCGATCCACGCGGACCTCGTTGACCCGGCGGCCGTTCCCGCCTTGTTCGAGAGGCTCGACGCCGCATTCACCAAGCGCAACGGAAGCAAAGCCCTCGACATTCTGGTCAACAACGCCGGCAATTCCGGCTGGGTCGGCTTCAAGGACGCGACACCGGAGAGTTGGGACACCTTGATCGCGGTCTACGCCCGCGCGCCGTTCTTTATCGTTCAGGCCGCTCTGGAGCGTCTCGCCGATGGCGGCCGGATCATCAACATCTCTTCCGCGGCCGCCACGAAGCCCGTGACAGCCGCGCCCGTCTATTCGATGGCCAAAGCAGCCATCAACAACCTGACCCATGCGCTCGCATCCGAACTGGGGCCGCGCGGCATTACCGCGAACGCCGTCGCGCCGGGTTACACGCGAACGGACGCGAACGCCTCCGTCCGGGAAAATCCCGAACTCGTAAAGACGGTCGAGGCCGAAATCGCACTGGGGCGCTTTGGCGAGCCTTCGGAAATCGCCGCCGTCGTGGCGTTCCTGGCTTCCGATGAAGGCCACTGGGTGACCGGCCAGACGATTGAGGCGAGCGGCGGCTACAAGCTGTGACCGCATCGAAAAACCGAAGGAGAGTAATATGAACTACGCGATTATAGGGTTCGGCAAGATAGGCCAGGCTCTGGCCAAGGCGTTTGCCCGCAGAGGCATCGAAGTATCCGTTGCCACCACGCGCGCCCCGGAAAGCTTTGCATTCGAAGCGGCCGTGATCGGCCCCACTATCATTCCCAAAAAATTAGCGGAAGCCGCCAAGGCGGATATCATCTTTTTGGCTGTCGATTTCGGGTCGCACCCGGATGTCGCGAAGGTGCTGCCCAACTGGCAGGGGAAGACCATCGTCGATGTGACCAATGCCTACGGCGTGCCCCCTGAGGAACTGGGAGGACAGCCTTCGTCCAGGCTCGTTGCACAGGCCTTCTCTGGTGCAAGACTGGTCAAGGCCTTCAACCATTTGCCCGCTGCAGTCCTTGACCAGGATCCCGCCATACATGGTGGCAGGAGGGTCGTGTTCCTGGCGAGTGACGATGACAGCGCCGCAGCGGAGACTGGTGCGCTTGCGGAAAATCTCGGTTTCGCGCCGATCAAACTTGGCGGGCTTTCGGAAGGTGGGCTGCTCGTTCAGGCGCGCGGAGACACCTGGGGTCAACTGATTTTCAAGGACCTGGTCAAGTTCGACGGATGAACCGCAATCGCGAATTTCGACGCGATCCTGCCTCGTGGATAAAGGGTCCACGCACAGGAAAATGCATAGAGCAGGGCCGGCAGCAGACTGCCGGACATGGTGCTGGCAATGGCCAGCGTAGAAGCTCCAGCCAATCTTAAACCAAGGCGGACCGCGTGCCAGAGGATACGCTGTCCGCTTGCCTACTCAAAGTCCGGATCGTCCGACATCGCCGCGAAGATATGGCCGATATGGGGCGCACAGTTGCCCTCATTGACTGCTGCTCTAGGGAATGCATCCAATTAATCCCCCCACAGCCTATTTAGCTTCACTAAGTTAGGCGCGGATGCAGCGCGCGCTGCTTCCCGACGAACTGCGCGTCGAGCCCCATACGCTCCGGCCGGAATAGCCGCGCATCCATCAGCTTGAGCTTGTCGGAGACGCGCGGCCGGAAGTTCATCTGGCCGAGCACCTGTGCCTCGAGGTCGATGCCGGGCGCGATCTCGATCAGTTCGAGCCCATGATCGCTGGTCTGGAACACGGCGCGCTCGGTGACGAACAGCGTGATCTGGCCGCGCTCGCGGGCATAGCGGCCGCTATATGAAATCTGCTCGAGTTCCGGCACGAACTTGCGGTGCTTGCCCTCATTGACGATGGTCAGCCGGCCGCCCCCAGCCGCAGCCTTTAGGCCGCCGGCGGTCAATGTGCCGCCGAACACCATTTTCCTGGCATTCTGGCTGATGTTGACGAAGCCGCCGATGCCGACGATGCGGCCGGCGAAGCGGCTAATGTTGACGCTGCCTTGCGCATCGACTTCAACCGCCGACAGGAAGGCGATGTCGAGCCCGCCACCATCGTAGAAATCGAACTGGTACGGCTGGTCGATCATCGCGGCGTAGTTGCGCCCGGCGCCCGCATCGAGCCCGCTGGCCGGGGCGCCGCCGATGATGCCCTGCTCGTTGGTGAGCGTGATGGCGTCGAGAATGGCCTCCTCGGCCGCGACAAGGCCGATGCCGGTGCAGATGCCGGAGCCGACATTGCAGATGGCGCCGGGAGCAAGCTCCATGGCGCAGCGCCGGGCGACGATCTTGCGCTCGTCGAGGGCCAGGCTCGGGAAGGAATCGAGTGGAATGCGCATCTCGCCGGCAAAGGCCGGATCGTAGAAGGTCTGGTAGGTCTGCTTCTGGTCGGGCATGACAACCACGGCATCGACGAGCATGCCTGGTATCTTCACGGTCTTGCCGGGCAGAGTACCGCGGCGCGCCAGCCGCTTGACCTGGACGATGACGAGGCCGCCGCAGCGGCGGGCCGCCTGCGCCATCGACAGCATCTCGCCGAACACCGCTTCCTGCTCCATCGAGATGTTGCCGTCCTCATCCGCCGTCGTGCCGCGCAGGAAGGCGACGTCGATGTGGAACGGCTTGTAGAACAGCCACTCGCGTCCCTTGAGCTCGATATGCTCGACGAGGTCCTCGGTCGAGCGTCCGCTCTGGCGGCCGCCCGACTGGCGTGGGTCGACGAATGTGTGCAGGCCGACATGGCTGATCAGGCCGGGGCGCCCGGCGGCGATCTCGCGGATCAGTTGCGACAGCGCGCCCTGCGGCAGCGTATAGGCCTCGATCTCGTTGCGCGAGGCCATCGCGGCGATCTTCGGCGCATCGACGACCGTGCCGCACACGATGCGCTTCAGCAGCCCGTCATGGGCGAAGCGCGAGGCCCCGCGCTCACCCCGGTCGCCGAGCCCGACCGGATGGATCGAGGTAATGGCGCGCGGCGCGCCTGACTCCAGGAAGCGACGCTCGACCGCCTCGATCAGCCCCTCCGGTACGGCGTGGCCCGAACCCGAGCCGCCGATGAGCACCGTGTCGCCGTCGCGGACAAGCCCTGCGGCCTGCTCGGTGGTGATGACCTTCACTTGTGATATCTCCGAACGAACTGCTGCGCCGCCGTAGCTGTAATCTTACTTATCAGTAAGTCAAGGTTGTGGCGCGCGGCGCGGGGCGGGCGAGTGCGGCGTGCTGGGTGCCTTCTCGGCCGGGCCGGCGCCGGCATAGACGCTCAGCATGACGCGCTCGAAGGCGAAGAAGAACTGTTCGAGCGGCTCGAAGCTGCCGGCATCCTGCGTGAACACTGAGGAGCTGTTGACGAGATTGACCACGAGCAGGGCGAGGTCGTCGCGCGGCGCATCGGTGCGCAGTTCGCCGCTCGCGCAGGCAAGCGCAAAGGCGTGATCGATCGCCTTGTGCACGGAGGCGCCGAAGCCGGCAAGGCTCTCGCGTGCGGCCGGGCTCAGATCCTCGCTGTCGAGCCGCAACCGGCCGATCAGACTCCATGGCCGGCCCTGGCTCTTGCCGCGATTGAAGCGCTTGTAGCGCTCGTGGTTATAGGCGATCACGCCGCGCAGCTTGTCGGCCAGCGTGTGGTCGGGCGCGAGCCAGATCGCCTGGTGGCGCGCGGTGGCGTCGGCGACGTAATCCTTGACCACCTCCTCGACGAGCTGCTGCTTGCTGCCGAAATGATAGTGGATGTTGGTCGTGGTGATTCCGACCCGCTCGGCGATGTGACGGAAACTGGTATTGTGGTAGCCGTTCTTGACTAGGAGCTCGGTCGCGACCTTCTTGATCGTTTCCCGCATGCCGGACCGCGCGACGGGAGGCTGTGTCTTTGGTTTCGGCGGCATTGAATCCCCGGTCTTGTAAAATGCGGGTGTCGGCAGTTGAGCCAGCGGCCATCGCTCCGTCAAGCTGCGCGCTGCGATACCATCAGGAGCGTTTCGCCCTCCTGGACGATTTCGCCAGTCTGCTTGATCACGCGCAGCGACAGCGTGACGATGCCCCGGTCGCCGCGCTTGGTCGGCCGCTTGCCGGCGACGGCGAGAGCGACGTGGATGCGGTCCCCGATCAGTAGCGGAGCCCGGAAGGCCCAGTTCCAGCTCAGGGTCGCGACGCTGAGCATGCGCACGGCACAGCGCGTCTTGAGCCCATCGGCGAGCGAAAGCCCGAGCAGGCCATGCGCGATCCGTCCGGGAAAACCGAGTTCCTTGGCGAAGTCGTCATCCATATGCACGTCGAACAGATCGCCCGACAGGCCCGCGAAACCAACGACATGGGCTTCCGTCACAGTGACGCCGGAGGTTTCGAAATGGTCGCCGACTTCGAGATCGTTGAATCCGTATTCGCCAGCAGCCAGTTTCCGACCCACCTGAACCTTTGCATCATCAGCTATCATGATTGATCATCCTTACCTGTTGATCAGCAATTAGACTCTCGGGCGTCACGTCGTCAACCCATTGTAAAAACGTGAGATATGGCAGAAATCCTCGGGCCGTGGCAGAGGGGAAGCTTACATATCATATCGGAGTTAATTGACTTATCGAAAAGTAAGTTTATCGTCCCGGGCCGTTACGTTCGGTCAGGGCCGCGCTCGTCGGCCTGCCATGGACAAATGGTTCACAAGGGGCGTCGCGTGACGCGTCAAGGCGCGCTCTGGGGAGGAAACATGTCTGAACTCGATGCAAGCATTCCGGCGCTGGGCAGAGGCAACAGGATCACGCGGCGAAGCTTTGGGCGCTCCGTCATCGCGGTGGCGGCGTTGCTCGCGCCTGGCCTTTCTCCGCAAGCTCGCGCCCAGGCGGCTGGGCAACTCGTCATCAATACCGACCGCAGCGGCGCCGGCCAGAAGGCGGCGATGACCAAGATCGCCGCCGATTTCGAGGCGAAGAATCCCGGCACCAAGGTCACGATCAATTTCAGCGACGTCGAATCCTACAAGACCTCGATTCGCAACTTCCTCGTCACCACGCCGCCGGACCTCGCCTTCTGGTTCACCGGCGCCCGCATGCGCGCCTTCACCAAGCGCAATCTGTTCGAGGACCTGACGAGCTTCTATGCCGAGACCAAGCTCAGCGGCCCGATGGCGCCGTTCCTGCCGGCGGTTTCGGATGGCGGCAAGCAGTTCATGATGCCGACCAACTTCACAACTTGGGGCTTCTTCTACAATAAGGACGTGTTCGAGAAGGCCGGCATCATCCCGCCCAAGAGCTGGGACGAGTTGATGGCGGCGGCCGCCAAGCTGAAGGCGGCCGGCATCACGCCCTTCACCATCGGCACGCGCGACCTGTGGGCGAACGATCTGTGGTTCGATTATCTCGACCTAAGGTTGAACGGGCTCGAGTTCCACATGGGCCTGATGGACGGCAAGGAATCCTACACCGATCCGCGCGTGAAGCAGGTGTTCAGCACCTGGGGCGCGGCGATCGAGAAGGGTTACTTCCTCGAGAACGCCTCTTCCTATGGTTGGCAGGAAGCGATCCCGATGCTGGCGCAGGGCAAGGCGGCGATGTATCTGCTCGGGCCTTATGTGCTGACCTCGCTGCCGGCCGAGATGCATGCCAAGATCGGCTTCTTCCCGTTCCCCAATGCTAAGCCCGACATGCCGACCTACGAGGAAGTGTCGATCAACGGCGTCGCCATCCCGAGTGGCGCCAAGAACAAGGAACTGGCCCGCAAGTTCCTCGCCTTCCTTGCCGAGCCGGACAATCTCGGCGCCTTCGCCAAGGCCGGCGCGGTGCTGCCGGCCCGCACCGATGTCAGTCTCAACGATCCGTTCTCGGAAGTGCAGATGAAGCTGGTGCGCGAGGCCAAGGGCTCATCGCAGTTCTACGACCGCGATACCGATCCCGAGATGGCGCAGATCGGCATGAAGGGCTTCCAGGAGTTCCTGGCCAACCCGCAGCGCGCCGATGCGATCCTCGAGCGGCTCGAAGCGGCAAGGTTGCGCATCTTCAAATGAACCTTTCGCCCGCCCCCGCCATGCCGGGGCGTACAAGGATGATCCTGCGGGCGCGCATGCAGCGCCTGCGGGAAGAGGCCACGCTCTGGGTGACACCGGCACTGTTGCTAGCCTTGCCGTTGAGCCTGTTCCTGCTGCTGATCATCGTGCCGATCATCCAAAGCATCTGGATCAGCTTCTACGACTGGGACGGCACCGGGCCAGCGCGCTGGGTGGGTTTCGCCAACTACGCCGAGCTGTTCGCCGATCCGCAGTTCTACGTATCGCTGAAGAACAACGTCATCTGGTTGCTGCTTTTCCTGCTGGCGCCGGTATTCGGGCTGGCCTTCGCGCTGTTCCTGAACCAGAAATTGCCCGAGATGCGGTTGGTGAAGGCGTTGTTCTTCATTCCGCTGGTGCTCGCCCATGTCATCATCGGCATGGTGTTCATCTGGTTCTACGATCCGACTTTCGGCGTTGTCGCCATCGTTGCCCGCGCGTTCGGCCTGACGCCGCCGGCAATCCTGTCGAGCGAGCACCTCGTCACATTCGGCATCATCGTCGCCGCGCTGTGGTCGCAGATCGCCTTCTGCCTGGTGCTTTTCCTTGCCGGCCTGTCGCAGCTTGACGACGACATGATCGCCGCCGGCCGCCTCGACGGCGCGTCCGGCTGGCCACTATTCTATCATGTCGTGCTGCCGCAGCTGCGGCCAGTGACGTTCGTTGCCACCATCATCACCGTGATCATGTCGCTGCGGAATTTTGACATGATCGCCATCATGACCCAGGGCGGCCCCTACGGCAGCTCGACCGTGCTCGCCTACCAGATGTATGACGCAACGATCTTTAGCTTTCGCGCCGGCTATGGCGCGGCGATCGCCACCGTGCTGTTCGCGCTGATGAGCGTGTACATCGTCTGGTTCCTGCGCCACACGCTGAAGCAGGAGGCTGCGGAGCGCTGATGTATCCGACACCGATCGAGGACGCCTCCCTTGCCGGCCGCGTCGCCTATCGCGCCGCGCTATACCTCGTCTTGCTGGTCTGGATGCTGCCGCTGATTGCCATCCTGATGACCGCTCTGCGCTCGCAGGGCGATCTTCTGGCCGGCAATTACTGGGGCATTCCGGCGCAAATCTCGTTGGTCGAGAATTTCCGCGAGATCTTCACTAGCTCGCCGATGGGCATGTTCTTCGTGAACAGCCTGATCGTCACGATCCTCACCGTGGCGGGTGTGCTGGTGCTGAGCACGCTGGCCGCCGTCGCGCTGGCGAAATACCCCTTCCCCGGCCGCACCTTTCTGTTTGCGCTGTTCATCGGCGGCAATTTCGTGCCGTACCAGATCCTGATGATCCCGGTGCGCAATATCGTGCTGTATCTCGGGCTCTACGACACGATCTGGGCACTGATCCTGTTCCACACCGCCTTCCAGACCGGCTTCGCGACGCTGTTCATGCGCAACTTCATCGCCGCGCTGCCGAACGAGTTGTTCGAGGCGGCGCGGCTCGAGGGCGCGAGCGAATTCAGGATCATCCGCAGCATCATCGTGCCGCTGGTCAGACCGGCGCTGGCCGGACTATCGGTGCTGATCTTTACCTTCGTCTGGAACGATTATTTCTGGGCGCTAGTGCTGGTGCAGAGCGATGCCGCCAAGCCCTTGACGCTTGGCTTGGCCGGGCTCAAGGGCGAGTGGCTGACTGCGTGGAACCTGATCTCCGCCGGCTCCCTGTTCGCTGCGCTGCCGCCAGTCGCGCTGTTCTTCCTGATGCAGAAGCACTTCGTCGCCGGCCTGACGGTCGGTGCGGTCAAGGCTTAGAGCACACGCTCCGGCCGAAAGATGATGCGACACTGCTTTGTCGTACTGGTTAAAACGTCACCCCGAGGGAGAATGGGCGGTCAGAAGAGCGCAAAGCAGAGCCCCTCTCGGCGAGCTCCGAAGGCCTTTACCCTTCCGCTTCGCCCTTCTGAGGCCTACCTCGCGCACGCCAGATGTCCGCTTTCAAGAAGCAGAAAGGCTTATCTTAATGACTGATACGGGGGCGCAAAGCCGCCAACGTCATTGGGTAGTTGCATGAATCCGTGACCGCTCCCATCTCAGAGAGGAAGGACCACAGCGCGAAGCACTTCTCTCCTCCCTCATCGTTCATGCATGGCTTGAGAGGCAACCTCGACGAGAGGCGAGAAGACGTACTCGAGCAGGCGGCGGCGGCCGGTCTGGATCTCAACACTGACGCTCATACCGGGAGACAGCGCGACCTCACGGCCATCCGCCATCATGCTGGCAGCATCCGGTTGCACGGCAACGGCATAAACGAGGTTCTGGGTCTGCTTGGCCGGCACGAATGTGGTCTGCCGTTTCGTCGCCTCGGTCGGATCGGCTTCCAACCTCTCAACATCGGGCGCAGGGATCGTGTCCCGAGCCACGCGAGTCACTTTCCCAGTGAGCGTTCCATAACGGGTGAAAGGAAACGACTCGATTTTGATAATTGCTTCCTGATGGGGGCCGGCCACTACCTCACAGGCAGACCCGCAAGTGGCGCGCATCCTACCGCTGCTTCCTCTGCTGAAGTAGGCGTCGCTATTCGATAGCGCCAACGCTAGCGCGAGGTTACCGCAAACGCATCCGCGAGCATGCTTTGTAGCTGCCCCTGAGCGACATCGTTGCAGACGGAAGGGTCGACGGCTTCCCGCACGAGGTCTTGGAAAAAGGCCTCAACGGCAGATCGCTCAACCTCCATCATCATCGCCGGACCGCTCTCGTCCATCCCAACTTCTTGCCAAGGTCCGCCATATTGAATAATTGCGAGCACTTTAAAATACTTTGGAGGCTCAAGTTTATATTTCTTCTACCAGTGATTAAAGATATCTTCCCCAATGATCAATTTAACCCAGGGCTCGATTATATCTTCAAAGACAACTGTATCACCTGTGAACAGCACGCGCTTCAGATCGTGAAGTGCTTCGCAGCCATCACTCTCGCCATGGAAACAACCCTCGGGCTGACTCATAATAATAGGCGCCGTACCGTCGTAAACGATCCCGGTAAAAAGCGGCCTTTCACCGATGAATAATCTCCCGCAAGATTCCAAGCGATCGCGTGATTGGTTATGATAGATCTCCACTGGATAACTAACCTAGCCGAAGCGGGCCGGGCTGTAGCGCGCGGCATCGAGGCCAACTGGCTGCCTGTTGATGAGATTGGCGACGAGACGGCCGCTCGGCGGCCCGCCGGTCATGCCGAAATGACCATGGCCGACCGCCAGGAACAGGCCCGGATGGCTGGCCGCTTCACCGAGCATCGGCAGGCTGTCCGGCGTCGAGGGACGAAACCCCATCCAGAAGCGGTGCTCCTGCGTATTCACGTCTGGGAACATCGTGCGGACATTGGCGATCAGGGCCTTGGCGCGGCGCTCATCCGGCGGCGCATCGAGTCCGGCGATCTCAACGGTTCCGGCGACCCTGAGCCCATGTTCCATGGGGGTGACGCCGAAGGAGCGCGACTTGTTCGAGATCGTCGTAGTCATCGACAGGCCGTGCTTCGGCAGCATGACGTGATAGCCCCGTTCCGTTTCGAGCGGCACGCGGATTCCGAGCGGCTCCAGCAGGTGCGTCGCCCGGGCCCCTGCCGCGATCACGATTTGCGTGGCGTGGTGGAAGCCAGTATTGGTCATGATGTCGTATCCTCCGCCCTCGCACGGCAGGATTTTCATGGCGCTTTCCGGCAGCAGCCGGCCACCGGCCTCGATCACCAACGTATGTAGTGTGTGGATCAGACGCTGCGGGCTGACCGTATAGCCGTTGCCCGGGATCAGCACGCCGCGCTTCACCGCTTCGGAAATGCCCGGGAACATCTGGCGCAGGTCATTGACGTCGAGAACCTGGCTCTCGATGCCCTGTCTTTCGCGCAAGCTGCGCTCCAGCGCGGCGCCCTTGGTCTCGGCTTCGGTCTCCCAGACATGGACCTGGCCGACCGGCCGGATGAGGTCGGAGAAATTCTGCTGGCCGAGCATGTCGCGCCAGCAATTGAAGGACTCGCGGTGCAAGGCGCGCATGGCATCCGAGATTTCGAGCACGCGCGGCATGCGCCCGGCGGCGATCCATTTCAGGAGCCACGGCAGAGCCTTGGGCAGGTAGGATGGGCGGATGGCCAGCGGCCCGAGCGGATCGAGCACCCAGGAGGGCACCTTGGGCAGCATGCCGGGCAGCGCAATCGGCACCGACGTGTCGGCGCTGATCATGCCGGCATTGCCGAATGAGGCGCCTCCCGGAGGTGGCAGCGGATCGAGCAAGGTCACGGCGCGGCCCGACCGCAGCAGGTAGAGTGCCGTCGAAAGGCCGACAACGCCGGCTCCAATGACCACGACTGACGAGGTTTCCTGCGGCATTGTTGTGTCTCGATGATCTGTTGAGGCTAAAAATACGAACGGACTGCTCAGGCGCCGCCCATCAATTCGCGCGGCAATTTCGTCAGGCATTCCGGGCCGTCTTCGCCGACGAGCACGGTCTCGCTAAACGAGACGCCAGCGGCCGAGGCATACATGTGGAACACCATGCCGGCCTGCAGGCACCAGGAGGATTCGGGGTGGAAAATCCGCGTGAAATCGCTGGTGCGCGGCCCGGCCAGCGCATAGAGGCCGAGCGTATAGCCGGTGATGTTATTGACGCTGTCGCGCAGCCCTTGCGCGACGAGCCCCTCGCGCAGGATCGCATCCACGGCGCGCGCCTCCGCTCCGGGGCGCATCGCGGCGATCTGTGCGTCTTGAAGCGCCGCGAGCTTCGCCGCGGCACTGCGCCTGGCGTCGTCGATCGGCCCGACCGAAATACAGCGCATCATCCGGGCGCCGTAGCCGCCGACTGTCGGCACCATCTCGACATGGACCATATCGCCATCCTCAAGCGATTTGTCCTCGAGATGGGCGTGCAGAAAATCCCAGCCGCGCCCGGCCGAAATCAGCGCGACACGGGCGGGATCGGCGCCGAGCGTGATAGCGCTTGACGCGGCAACGCTTGCCAATTCGCGCTGTGACCGGCCGCTGCGGCAGGCTTCGGAGATGCGGATCATGGTTTCATCGGCAATCGCTGACGCCTGCCGTAGGCGCGCAATCTCGGCCGCCGACTTGATCAGCCGGAGTTCCCAGACAAGCGGCCCGATATCGACGAAAGTGACGCCCGGCAGCATCACCTTCAGGCGTTCAAAGCGGCGCAGCGGCATGCTGTATGAGCCGAAATCAAGACCGATCCGCGCTGAAGACAGGCCACGCGCGGCGAGGCTTTCGGCCAGTACCGTGAACGGGTCCTCCCAGTCGCGGAAGGTCGGCACGTCGGCGATCCAGGTGCGGCTCCGGCAAGGGCCGGCATCGAGCGCCCGGATCAGGAAGAACGGCTCAGCCTCGACCGGCACGACGACGCAGCGCCAGCGATTCTCGGAGTTGCCGAAGCCGGAAATCCAGATCATCGCCTCGATCTCGTCGAAGAGAGCCGCAGCGACGCCATGCTCGCGCAGTTTGTCGCGCAACCTGTCTAGCCGGCTGACGAACTCGGCGAGTGGAAACGGAAGATCGGATTTTGTCATGGTTGTGTGCTCCCCACGCTGCGCCCGCGCAACCAGCGGACGGCGCCGTCGGCGATGAGGATCGCGCCGGTCAACGCAATCAGGAAGGTGGCTGCGGCGGCAATGGTCGGTTCGATATCGAGATGCAGACTGTTCCAAATGCGGACCGGCAGGGTCTGGGCGCGCGCGCCGGCAAGGAACAGCGAGATGATCAATTCGTCGAACGAGGCAAGATATGCAAACAGCGCCGCCGACACCACGCCCGGCCAGGCAATCGGGATCACCACCTTGAAGAACACGCGCAGGCGGCTGGCGCCGAGGCCCAGCGCGGCGCGTTCGAGGTTGGGGTCGACCCCCTGCAGCGCCGAGAGCAGGATCAGCAGCACGATCGGCAGCGCGATGATGGCGTGGCAGAAGCCAATCCACAGCATGTTGCCGACGAGGCCGAACTTGGCGGTGAGGAAATACATCGCGATCGCCGTGATTACCGTCGGCACGATAATAGGCATCAGCATCAGCGACAGGATGAATTTCTTGGCGCGCATTTCCGCGCGCACCAATGCATAGGCGGCCAGAAAGCCGATGACCGTCGAGATGACGCAGGCAATCAGCGCGATCAGCGCGCTTGAGATCAGCGATTGTCGCCAGCGGCTGTCGCCGAAGAAGGCGGCGAACCATTTCAGGGAGAAGGAATCCGGCGGGAACTTGAGATAACCGTCGCCGCCGAAGGAGATCACGCACACGATGACGATCGGCGCGAGCAGCACGAAACAGGCTGCCGCGACATAGATCGGAAGGACGCGGGAGGAGCGCTCGGGCATCGTCAGGCTCCCATCATCCGGCGGACGTCGGTCACGCGATAGTAGATGGCGAACAGCACCAGCGTGAGCGCGAGCAGCAGCAGCGACATGATCGCCGCCCCCTGCCAATCAAGCATGATCTCGACCGACCGCTCGATCAGCATGGCGATCATGACGTCCGACGGGCCGCCCATCAGAGCCGGCGTGATGAAGAAGCCGATCGCCAGAATGAACACGATCAGGCTGCCCGAGATCGCGCCATGGGCGCTGAGCGGCAGATAGATGCGGCGGAAGGCATAGGTCCGGCTGGCGCCAAGGGCGAGACCGGCGCGCATATAACTCGGATCGATCGCCTTCATCGCCGCATAGAGCGTCAGGATCATGTAGGGCAGCAGCACGTATGTCATGCCGATGACGACGCCGAGCTTGTTGTAGAGCAGCGGCAGAGGGGCATCGATCACGCCCAGCGACAGCAGGGCCTGGTTGATGACGCCGTTACGGCCAAGCAGGACCATCCACGAATAGGTGCGGACGATCACGCTGGTGAAATACGGCACGACGATGCAGAACAGCACCAGCGTGAACCGCAGGCGATTGCCGGTGCTGAGATAATAAGCAATCGGATAGCCGGCGAGCAGGGTGAGCGCGGTCACCAGCAAGGCAATCCAGTTGGTCGTGATCAGGGCGCTGACGACGGCGCGGGAGGACGCGATGCTGACGACCTGCCCGAGGATCGCCGACGGGCCGCCGATCTCGCTCAATGTGGCGACGAAGAACCATGTCAGCGGAATCACGAAACCGATCACCAGAAAGGCAATCGCCGGGTAGACCAGGATGGCGGGGTCGCGCCAGAAAGCCTCGCGCCGCATCGCTTATTCGACCAGCAGCAGGCTGTCGGCGACAGCCCATTTCAGGAAGACCCGCGCGCCGACGGCAAAGGGCGCCGGCCCGGCATTCTGCGCATCGATGCGCATCGCCAGCGAAGGGCCGACCTGCACGAGATAACGCACGATATTGCCGAGGAACGATGCGCGCCGGACCTCGCCGCCGACATGGTTCCACGCTTCGTCGGTTCCGGCTTCCGCCTCGAGCAGAACGCGCTCGGGCCGCACGAAAAGCGACGCGGGTTGCCCGGTCTCGATCGGCGCGGCGAGCCTTGCCCTGAAGCTGTGCTCGCCGACGCGCAGCACGGCGCAATCGGCCGCCTGCGCGCTCACGGTTCCCGCGAGCAGGTTCGCTTCGCCGAGGAAGCGCGCCACGAAGGCGTTCTGCGGCCGCTCGTAGACCTCCGCCGGAGCGCCGACCTGCTCGACCCGCCCGCGATTGAGGATCGCGATGCGGTCGGACATGTTCATCGCCTCTTCCTGGTCGTGCGTCACGTAGACGACGGTCATGCCGAGGCGGCGCTGGATTTCCTTGATCTCGACCTGCATGTCGTAGCGCAGGTTCTTGTCGAGTGCGCCGAGCGGCTCGTCCATCAGGACCAGCCGCGGCTCGAACACGATGGCGCGGGCGATCGCCACGCGCTGCTGTTGCCCGCCGGAGAGCTGCCGTGCGAACCGGCTCGCGAAGGAGCCCAGTTGCACCAGATCGAGCGCCCTGTTGACCTTCTCCCTGATCTCCGGCTCCGGCCGATGGCGGGCGCGCAGCGGAAACGCGACATTCTCGAAGACGTTGAGATGCGGAAAAATCGCATAGTTCTGGAACACCATGCCGAAGCCGCGCTTCTGCGGCGGCAGGTCGGCGACGTCGACGCCGTCAACATCGACCGCGCCGCGATCGACATCGGCGAAGCCCGCCACCATCATCAGCGTCGTGGTCTTGCCGGAGCCGGACGGCCCGAGCAGCGAGAAGAACTCGCCCGGCCGGATCGACAGCGAGATATCGTCGACGACCCGGAGGCCGCCATAGAGCTTGGTGACGCCACGCAGGTCGATGGCGCCACCAGCCGAAGAGGGTCGAACGCCCTGATTCATGCTTTGCCGATATGGGCGTGCGCGACGATCTCGACCAGGCAGCCCTCGCCCATCAACTCCGCGACAACCGTGGCGCGGCTCGGATGAGGCTGCGGGAAGAACTCCTTGTAGACCTCGTTCATGCCGTTGAAGTCGGATTTGTGGACCAGGTAGATGATGACCTGCGCCACGTCGGCCAGGCTGCCGCCGCCGGCCTCGATCGCCTGCTTCAAGTTGAGCAGCGTCTGGCGCATCTGGACCTTGATGTCGCCATCGACCGTCTTGCCGGTCTTCTGGTCGCGCGGAACCTGCACGCTGTAGATCATCGTCCCAGCGCGAACGGTGCCGTTGACTGGCGCCGATGACGGCAGCAGCCCTGTCTTCACAACTTCAAACATATGAATGCACTCTCTCGGTTCAGTGGGCGGAGAAGGTTACTGGGCGATCCACCGGGACCAGGCCGTGTTGACCTTGGCCCGGTTCTCCGACCACCAGTTGATGTCGCGGACATAACCTTTCGATTTCGTCCAGGGCAGCTTCGTGTCCGGATCGATCAGGTTCGGCGAGGTGTCGGCATAGGCCTTCTGGTTGACCGGGATGCCGTTATACGGCTTCAGCCAGGCGCTCTGAATCTCGGGCTGAAGGCTGAAGTCGATGAACGCCCAGGCGGCCTCGGTGTTGCGGCCGCCGACCGGCACGCCGTAGGCCTGGCCGAGCACCGCATTCTGGTTCCACTGCACGCCAAGCGGAGCGCCCTTTTCAATCGCCACCATCAGGCGGGTGCTCCACAGGCCGCCGAGCACGACTTCCTTGTCGGCCAGCATCTGCGCCGACAACGCGCCGGTATCCCAGAACTTGGTGATCGCCGGCCGGACCTTCGACAGAGATTTGAAGGCACGATCAATGTCGAGCGGATAGAGCTTGTCCATCGGCACGCCATCGGCGAGCAGGGCGAACTCGATATCGGGCGCGCCGCTCGCCATGTCTGCCAACGTGCGCGGCCCCGGGAACGTCTTGATGTCCCAGAACTCGGCCCAGGATTTCGGCTCCTTGCCCTTCGGATAAGCGGCGGTGTGGTAACCCATCACCATAGCGTAGTTGAAGCAGCCGATGAAGGTCTTGTGCCTGACCGAGGCCTCGATGTCCTCGAGATTGGTGCGCTTGAACGCCTTCTCGTCGATCGGCATCAGGGCACCGGCGACGTGGAGTTGCAGCAGTACATCATCGCCGGTGTCGATCAGGTCGACCTCCATCTGCCCGGAACGGTGCATCGCCAGCAGCTTGGCAACGGTCGCGGCCACCGGCACGATCTCGATCCCCGTCGCCTTGCGGAACGGCTCGTAGACGGTTTCCTTCTTGACCTCGTCATACGCGCCACCCGGCGTCCTGACGGCGAGTTGCGTCGCCGCGTTGGCACGGCCGGCCCAGAAATACGGCATGGCCACGGACGTGCCGGCGAGCCCGCCGAGAATCTGGCGGCGGTTGAACCCGCGATTGCGTATTGGTTTCATGTCGACCTCCCTCCCGGCGCGGCGTGCCGGTGTCATCAAGCGGCGGATTCACCGCGGTTCTTTTGGGGCTCGAGTGGCCCTGCCCTGGATGAGAGCACAGACTGCGTAAAATTGCTTGCCTCGGCAATGCGCCCGGTCATTGTTCGGGGCGCAATTCTAGTTATGGGCCATTAGCAAATGGCCGAGATCGGGGAGTTCCGATAGGTATGTCAGTCAAGCTGCGGTTTCGTCATATCGAGGGTTTCAGGGCCGTGATGCAGACCGGCACGGCAACGGGCGCCGCATCGCTGCTCAACGTGACCCAGCCGGCCGTCAGCGCCCTGATGGCCGAGATGGAGAGCGTGGTCGGCTTTTCGCTTTTCGACCGGCGAGGCGGCCGGCTGGTTGCGACCGCCAATGCTGGGCTGCTGTTCGACGAGATCGAGCGCTGCTTCACCGGGCTCGACCATGTCAACGCCTTCTGCACCCGCCTGCAGCGATCGCAATGCCATGCCATTGCGATCGCCGCCGTGCCGAGCATGGCGCTGTCATTGCTGCCGATCGGCATCGGGCGCCACCTGCGCGAAGTGGCACAGGATTTCTTCACCATGGTGCCGCGCCATTCCGACGAGGCGATCCGCCTCGTCGGCTCGCAAAAGGCCGATATCGGTTTCGGCAGCAAGCCGGTCGATCTTCCTGGCATCCATTGCGAGCCGATCAGCACCTACGAGTTGATTTGTGCGCTACCGACCGGACATGCGCTGGCGGACCGCGACGTGATTCACGCCGCAGACATCGAAGGCCAGCCCTTCATTAGCATTTCGCGCGACGAGGGCGTGTATGAGCAGATCGAGGCGTGTTTCCAGCAGGAGGCCGTCACGCCGGCAACGGTTGCCGAATGCACGCTGACTACCGGCGTGTGTGCGCTGGTGGAGAATGGCGTCGGCATGGCGCTGGTCGAGCACGCCGCCGCGATGCTTTTCGCCGAGCGGAACATCGTGCTGCGCCGGTTCCGGCCGGTGATCGCCGTGTCCTTCTACGCATATTGGCTGAAGGAAAGCACAGCGATCTTCCGTCGCCCAAACTTCATCGCAATCCTCAAGGAAGAGGCCGGCAAGCTCAGCGGCCGCCTGGACGGCATGCTCCTATAGCGCTCGATCGGCGAGCGGCCCACCACTGTTTTTGCAAACGACTGGAAGTTGGAGGCTGCGAGTGACGTTGCCCCCAACTTTTATCCAGCGTGATGGAGACTCTGACGGTTGGT
>CALKHP010000005.1 GCA_937988775.1 uncultured Alphaproteobacteria bacterium | reverse complement strand
TGCGTGAGCTGGCCGCGACCCTGCCGGATGAGCCGGCGGCCGAGACCGATCGGAGGGCGGCATGAGCCTCTCCGTCGCCGTCATCGTCGATTGCGTCGCCATGGCTTATGGCGCCTCGGTCAATGACATCCTGTCGCACCGCAAGCCGATCAACATCGTGCGGCCGCGCCAGATCGCCATGCTGCTAGCGCGCCGCCTGACCGGCCTGTCCTATGTCGAGATCGGTCAGCGCTTTGGCGATCGCGACCACACAACGATCCTCCATGGCTGCCAGCGCATGGAGGAGGCCGAAAAGACCGATACCGGCCTGGCGCGCGACCTCGCCATGCTGGCCCATATCATGCGCACGACCGAGGCTGGCATCCTCAAGGCCGGCGTCACCCTGGTCGGCGATATCGATCCCGTCGCGATCGCCCTGCAGATCGTCGATGCGCCGACCCGTGCCACCAACCTCTCGGTCGATCAGGCGCTCGCGCTGTCGCGCGCCCTGCTCAATGCCCGCGAGGAGCGCCAGGAGGTCATCGTCGAGGCCGGCCAGCTGCAAGAGCTCGCCGAGCGTCAGCGCGCCGAGATCGTGGCGCTCAAGGCGACGATCGTCGGCCTGCGCCAGGCGCCGCCATCCTCCGACGGCGTCCTGCGCCAGGCCGTCGATCGCGTGGTCAGCACGCGCGCCGCCATGGTCGCCAGTGCCTACACGCGGGCGGAAAAGCCGACCCGCGAAGCCTTTGAGCGCGCCGTGCGCGACCTCGAAACCATCACCCAGGAGAGAACCGATGCAGCAGCTTGACACCGCCGGCACCGTCGAGGTGGGCGGAAAATCCTACATGCCCGATGCCAAGGGCTCGCTCGTGCCGCTTGAGCTGGTCAAGCCGGCCGACAAGCTGATGGACGAGATCGTGCGCAAGTGCATGGACTATGCCCGCGAGCTATCGGCGCAGATCGCCCGTTTCAAGGGCCACACCTTCGACGATCTCGGCAGCCTGCAGAGCCTGCTGGAGCAAGAATACGGCGCGCGCGCCGGCGGCCCCAAGGGCAACGTCAGCTTTGTGTCGTTTGACGGCACGTTGAAAGTCCAGGTGCAGATCGCCGACAAGCTCGATTTCGGGCCGGAGCTGCAGGTCGCCAAGAAGTTGATCGACGAGTGCCTGGTCGAGTGGGGCGCCGAGAGCCGGGCGGAGATCCGCGCCATCGTCAACCGCGCCTTCTCAGTCGAAAAAGAGGGCCAGATCAACCGCTCCGAGCTGTTCGGGTTACTCCGCCTCGCCATCGAAGACGAGCGCTGGCAGCGCGCCATGACGGCGCTGCGCGAGAGCATCCGCGTACTCGGCTCGCGCCAGTATGTGCGGTTTTACGAGCGCACGACGGCCGCCGATACCTGGCGCGCCATCACCATCGATCTGGCAGCAGCGTGAGGAGCGCGGACATGGACCTGACCGAAATCCAGGCGCAGCTCTCCGCTGCCATCGACCGCCAGCTGCCCGAGCGCGAGCGGCCCGTTGCCCAGGCTCTGCTCGGCCTCGGCCTGCACATTGCCGGGCAGCTCTCCGGCATCCGCCAGTCGCTCGACACCATCGCCAAGGGCGCCGCGATCGCCATGGCCGACATGGACAAGGAGGACTGACGATGCCCCGCCTCGATACCCGCCGTTGCCTGTATGGCGAGCCGCGCCTCTCCGATGCGCAGGTGGTTGCGCTGCGCGGTGCAGCCGAAGGGCGCGACATCTTGGACGATGTCCGAACCGGAACGCTGAGCTCACTGCATCGGCACCTCCTGATCGACGTTATGGCGAAGCCCGGCGAGATGATCACCGGGCGTGGCCGCAAAATCCTCGCGGCGATCGACGCTGCCAAGGTGGAGGGCTGAGCCGATGAGCGCTCTCTACTGGACCCACCCTGCTGCTCGCCTCGACGGCTATTCGGCGTCGAGCCGAGGCGACAAGGCCACGCTCACCATCAAGCTGACCATCAGCGATCCGCATGAGCTCGGCTATCTGCTGTCCCAGCTTGCCGAGGTAAAGCAGCAGGAGCGGCCTAAGCCGGTCGCGCCGAAGCGCCGTCAGCTCCTGCTCGAGCACAAGCCCGGCACGCTCGTTGCCGCCGTCCTGCTGGCCATCGGCGTGCTCGCCGCGCCGCCGGCCCGCGCCGAGGATAACGGCGCGCTGGCCTTCTGGCGGCAGGCCGAAGCCAAGCCGGCCGCGCCGCGCTGGCGCGCCGATATCCCGCTGCCGCCCGACGTGCGGCATCTGCGCGCCCTGGTCGCGCGCACCGCGTCCCGGCATGGCGTGCCGCCTCGCGTCGCCATGGCGGTGGCCAAGGTCGAGAGCGGCTATCGCTGCCACGTTCGCAGCCATGCCAATGCGCGCGGCCTGATGCAGGTGCTGCCCGCCACGGCGCGCGGCGTCGGCGTCACCGGCAACCTCTACGACTGCCAGCACTCGGCCACGGCCGGCGTGCGCTACCTCGCCCGCATCATCAGCCGGCACGGCGTCAGCTGCGCCTCGCTCTCGCTCTATGAGCGCCGCGAGGCCGCCCGCCCGCGCTGCACCGCCTATGGCCGCAAGGTTATGGCGGCGATGGGGAGGGTCGCGCTGTGAAAATCACCATCGAGCCCACGTCCGAGTTGATCGAGGCCGGCCCGTTCATGGCCCGGAAATGGGCCGGGACGGCCGAAGACGGCACGCGGCTCCATGCCCTGATCCTCGTCGTCGCCGTGCATGTGGATGGCGATCAGTCGGCATTCGAGCGCGAGCTGATTAGCCTCGGCGAGGCCGCAATCCATACGGCCCAGGGCGGGACGGTCTCGTGATGCGGCCGCACGCTGTCGAGCTTTTGGTGATGATCTGTCTCGAGACCGATGATGCCGTGCTCGTGACGATCGAAGACACCCGTGGTCGGGGCGCCTGGCTCCCGAAAAGCTCCTGCCAGTTTGAGGAGCCGATCCGGGTCGGTCGCGCGCAGATCATCACCACCTACGAGCGCCTCGCGATCGAAAAGGGCCTGATCTGATGTTGCCGACCCACGATTTTCGCGAGGGCGAACTGGTGCTGGTCAGCACCGTGCACGGCCTGACAGGCCGGCCCTCCGGCGTCGCCATGCGCGGCGTCATCACCGCGCTCATGCAGCACGACCGCCTGCGCGTGCGCCTGTCCGACGAATTGACCGTCCTGGTCGAGGCCGCCGACTGCCGGCGGGAAGGAGAGGAATAATGGACATCGACGCACCCGCCGGGAAATCGATCAGACCCGTCAGGCCGCTCCCCCTGACGGACGATCTGATGCCTGGGCCGGTCGGCGCACGCCCGACCATCACCCGCATGCGGCCAGAGAGCCTGTGCGTCGATGCCAGCTACCAGCGCGAGCTGTCGCGCAAGTCGATTTCGCTGATCCACAAGATGGTCCGGGAGTGGGACTGGCGGAAATTCAAGCCACCTGTGCTCGTCAAGGTCGGCGACGACTGGCACATCATC
Organism: uncultured Alphaproteobacteria bacterium; assembly: GCA_937988775.1. Taxonomy (GTDB): domain Bacteria; phylum Pseudomonadota; class Alphaproteobacteria; order Rhizobiales; family Beijerinckiaceae; genus CALKHP01. The sequence goes on along the minus strand of CALKHP010000005.1, from coordinate 91,356 downwards.
GACGGCCAACACACCGCCATCGCTGCCGCGACCCACGGCGGCATCGGCGAGATCGACGTGATGATCGTCGACGCGGTCGAGCAGGTGGATCGGGCGAAAGCCTTTATCGGCCACAATCGCGATCGCGTCGCCATCACGGGCACGCAGATGTTTTTCGCGGCCGTCGAAGCTGGTGATGAAGATGCTCTGACAGCTCAACAGGTCTGCGAGCGCGCCGGGGCAACAATCCTGCGCAACGCCAGCCCCGGCCGCGCCTATCGCGCCGGAGAGCTTGTTGCGGTGTCCGCCCTCGTCGCGCTTGTGCGCCGCCGTTCGGCACAGAAAGCCCGGATCGTCATTGAAACGCTCGTCAAGGCGGGTTGCGCGCCGATCAGCGCGGATCTCGTACGGGCGGTCGATCACGTCCTGAACGACGAGCAATACGCCGGCGATCTCCAGCCGGAGGACGTTGTCTCCACGCTGATGAAGCTCGGGCCGACGCTTGGCCACAAGGCCGTTGAACTCTCCCTGGCGAAGAAGATGCACCGCTGGCGGGCAGCGGCGATCGTCATTTTTCAGAACACGAGGAAACGCCGTGGATCATCTCGCGAGGATTGAGGCTCTCGAAGCCGAGAACGCGCGCCTGCGCGACCGTATTGATGTGCTCGAAGGCATGACCGGCACGACAGGGCCTGAAATCCTACCAGCGTTCCTCGGGCTGACGCCGAAGGAGGCTGTCCTGGTCGGCGGTCTCCGGCGCCGGAAGTCGTGCACCAAGGAACAGTTGCTGACCATCATCTATGGGGCTCTGCCTCCAGACGATCAGCCCGAGATCAAAATCATCGACGTATTTGTCTGCAAGATCCGGAAGAAGCTTGCTCCGCACGGCATCATGATCCGCACGTTGTGGGGGCTGGGATACGAGTTGCCGCCTGATAGCCGCAGCCGGCTCGATGCCATGATCGAGGTGGCAGCATGAGCCGCGCCTCCATCAAGGCGAAGATCGCCGCGCTGCGCGCCAAGACGACATCGGCCGGCTGCACCGAAGCCGAAGCCCTGGCGGCGGCCGCGCTCGCTGCCGATCTGATGGTCAAGCACGGCCTGTCCGAGGCCGAGATCGAGATGGTCGAGGCAGCGGCCCGCGAGAAAACGGTCACCGCCACCTGGCGCACCGACCTCGCCAGCATGATCGCGCATTGCACCAACACCGCATCGGTCGTTAGCCGCGATGGCGACGGGGCGATCGTCACCTTCATCGGCCGCGAGCCCGGTCCGGAGATCGCGGTCTACCTGCGCGATGTGCTGTTCCGCGCCGTCGACCGCGAGCTGCGCGCCTTCAAAACGTCGACCTATTACAAGCGTCGCCGCACCTTGAAGGCCAAGCGTGCGGCAGCGGCCGACTTCGTCGCGGGCGTGGTGCGTCGCCTGCGCTGGCGCCTGCTGGAGATGTTCAAGCCCTCGCTCGATCCGGAAGCCAAGGCCGAGGCGAAAAAGGCGCTCGACCTGCGCTGGCCGGAGACGGTCGATTACAAGGCACCCGCGCGCCAGGAGCGCTATTTCGAGGCGGCCCATCTCGGCTGGAAGGCCGGGGCGAACGCCACGCTCGGCCATGGTGTCACCGGCGATCGGCCGACGCTGCAGATCGGCGGCACGAAATGACCGATCGCCCCCGCATCTCGCTCAACCAGCAAGCCGAGGCGCTGCACACCGCCTGCACCAGATCGCCGCCGGCGGCACCGTCAAGAGCGGGCGCGGCAAGCCGGCCGAGGAATACGACCTGCGGCGCCTGCAGGCGGTGCTGCGCACCATCAACTGGTTTCAGGATCACGAGGACGAAATCCGCGCCTTCATGGCGCAGGCGCCCGAGGCTCGCCGGGCATTTCTTGCGAGCAGAGGGAAAGACCATGGATGACATTGCTGCCGAAATGAATGACGCCACCGTCGGCCAACTCAAGGCCATCATCGAGCGGATCGAGCGCCTGGAAGAGGAAAAGAAGTCCCTCGCTGAGGACGTCCGCGACGTCTACGCTGAGGCGAAGGCCAACGGATTCGACACCAAGGTGCTGCGCCACCTGGTTGCGCTGCGAAAGCAGGATATCGACGAGCGCAAGGAGCATGGCGAGATCCTCGATCTCTACCTCTCCGCGCTCGGCATGGTGATCTGAGGCCCGCCCTGTGATGGCCCGCGCCGCCCGCCACCCCTCCTTCGCTCCGCTGCTGGTCTGGACCGGCCTGCAGGAGCTGGAGCGGTTGCACGCGCGGCGCGAGGCGCTCTCGCAGCGCGTGAAGGTGTTGCCGCCCAACAGTCATCGGCGCGTCGAGCTCGAGGCCCGGCTCCGCGCCCTCACCAACGATCTTCTAGCGGCCGAGCGCCGCGTCGCCGAGGAGGCAAGCAATTGAGCCGCAATCCCCTGCTCGCCAAGATCCACATCGCCCGCAAGGAGCTGGCGATCCCCGAGGAGCAATACCGCGCCTTGCTGGTGCGCATCACCGGCCAGAATAGCGCCAGCGTCCTGCGCGACGCCCAACTCCAGGCGGTGCTCGACGAGTTCCGCCGCTTCGGCTGGGCGCCGGCCAACACGTTCAAGCGCTCTGACAAAAAGCACGTCCGCCTGGTGTTTGCGCTGTGGACCGAGCTCGGCCGCCTCGGCGCCGTCGACGCCACGCGGCCCGCGCTGCGCGCCTTTGTCGAGCGCCAGGCCGGCGTCGCCGACCCGGAGTTTTTGACGGCGCAGGAGGCCTACAAGGTCACCGAGGCGCTCAAGAGCTGGATCGAGCGCACCAAGAGGGCCGCGTGATGCTGCATGTCTCCGATCACGCCCTAGTCCGGTTTTTGGAGCGCGCCGGCGGCCTCGATGTCGAGGCCATCCGCAAGCACATTTCAATGTCGCTTCAAAAGGCCGCAAAATCCGCCGAGCAGCTTGGCCAGGCAAACTATTCCGTCATGGCGGATGGCGTCTCCTACATCGTCAAGGCCGGCACCGTCACCACGGTGCTGTACGACGATCCGGCGCTCGATCGCCGCCGGGGCAGGTAAAATGAGCTCCGCCGGCTGGCCAGACCTGCCTCCCTTGCTTGCCGAGATCGCCGAGGTCGTCGGCATCGACGCCGCCTTGGCGATCGCCGAGGCCAAGGGCGGGCAGCGTGTGACCATTCCGGGACGCCTGAGCAACGGTCATTGGCTGGTCAAGGCGATCGGCCGCGACAAGGCTGAGCAGATCTCGGCGCATTTCGTGGCGGGCTCGGGCGGCCGGCTCGGGCTTGATATTCCGCTCGGCCCGACCGGCAGCTATCTGGCCGAGCGCCGGCGCCGCCATCGTCTCGTGACGCAGGCGCTGGCGGACGGCGCCACCACCAACCAGGCCGCGCAGCGCGCCGGCATCACCAGGCGCTCGGTTTTTCGGCAGAAGACGCACCGCCACCACAAAGGGCAGGGATCGCTGTTTTGATCAGCAAGAGGGTGACGCGCGTCACCCTCTCATGAGCTAGCCGGTACAGGCAATTTCGGGATCGCCAATCATCAACGAGGCCGGCCACTCACGTCAAGCCGGCTCGTGATCCCGGAGCCTGCCATGATCCCCGCCCGCTTTGCCTATCTCGCCGCCGCCGCCAGCCCGGTCTGGCTCGTCGCCGCCCTCAAGGAGGTCGAGGCCGGCGTCAAGGAGGTTTCAGGCGCCAGGTCCAATCCGCGCATCCTCGAATATCGCAAAATGGGCAAGACACCATTCGGCGGCGATGACGGTGCCGTGCCGTGGTGTGCGATCTTCACGAACGCGATGCTGGAGAGCACCGGCGTCCTGGGCTCGCGATCGGCGATGGCGCGTTCCTATATGCGCCATGCCGATTTCGTGAGCCTCGATCGCCCGATGCTCGGCTGCATCGCCGTCAAGTCCAGCAATCGCGGCGCGGCCAGCGGCCATGTCGGCTTTTATGTCGGCGAGGACGGTCTGTTTGTCTATCTCGCCGGCGGCAACCAGGGCGATGCCTGCTCGATCTCGGCGTTCAGAAAGTCCGAATTTGTGGGTTGGCGCTGGCCCAAGGGTCAGCCCAAGCCGGCCGCGCCATGGGATCAGCCCTACCGCCTGCCGATACCGGGCCGGAAGCCAAAGCCGACCAGCGACGCGTAATGCAGCGCCTGCCTCCCAAGCCGCGCCGGCGATTTTCGAAGGGCTGGACCAGCGCCAACGTGGTGATGGCCTGGGTGGCGATCGCCGCCGCCATCGCGATGGGGCCAGCCATGGCGACGATCGTCGTGCCGCTGATGGTGGTGCTGATCGCCTCCATCCTCGGCGTCTACCAGGGCTTTGGCCATGCCGACCTGCGCGCGATGTGCCGCAACAACGGCGGCTGGCCGGATAGCGCGCCAGCGCCGCCGGAGGATCAGCCATGATGGACTTGTGGGCATGGGCGGGGCAACGCCTCGCCAAAGTGGCTTGGCCGCTCCTGGTCGCCGGCCTGGTGCTGGCGGTGATCGCGCTGGGCGCTTGGGGTGCTGCGTACAAGCTCGGCGCGATCATCGACCAGGCCGCCGCCACGGCGCGCGCCGAGCGCGATGCGCACTGGCAGGCCGAGATCGCCAAATCCAACGCCGAGACCGAGCGTAGGCGCGCCGAACGTACCGAACAGGTCGCCGGGCTCAACACGCAGGCCATGGCCGAGATCGATCGGCTGCGGCGGGACAATCAGGCACTGGAGGCCAAAAATGCGGCATTGCCGGTGGATCATAGCTGCGGCCTTGGCCGTGCTCGTGTCCGGCTGCTCCCACCGTGACCCGGAGCCGACCGTGCGCACCGTCATGATCGAGGCGCCGGTGGCCCCGGCCGCGCGCGAGCCGTGCGCGTCTCCCGTCGCCGTGCCCGACCGCGACCTCAACGAGCGCGAGATCACGACTTACTGGAGCGCCGATCGCACGGCACTCCGCGAATGCGAGGCCCGCCGGGCGGCGGCAGTAGGAGCACCGAGGCAATGAGCGAACTCGATCTTTTTTTCCGCGTGTGGGCGGGGATCACGCCGTTCGCGACGCTGTGGGGCGCGTACATGCTGTCGCGCCGGAAGGCCGACCTGGAGGCACTAGCAGGCAAGGCCGAAAAGACAGACCTCGCCGCCGTCTCGACCAGGCTCACCGCCGCCGAAGCCAAGCTGATCCAGGTGATCAAGGAGATGGAACACCTGCCGAGCAGGGAGAGCTCGCACCGCATGGAGATGACGGTCCAGCGCCTCGAGGGGCAGCTCGAGGTTGTCATCGAACGTCTCAAGCCAGTCGCGCGCATCAGCGAGCGGCTGCAGGAATTTTTGCTCGAGCAAGCGGGAGCTAAAGGCAAATGACCGATTTCCGGAGGCTGATCGTCGAGGACGCTCGCCTGATCCTCCTCAAGGCGCTCGCGGCGCAGACCGATGACACGCTGCACTCCGATCTGCTGCGCGCCGAGCTGGCGACCTTTGGTATCCGGCGCGATCGCGCCTGGGTGCATGGCGAGCTCGACTGGCTCGCCGAGCACGGCGCCGTGACGCTGGTTGATGCCGGCTCGGTCAAGGTCGCGACCCTGACCGAGAAGGGCGCCCGTCACCTTGCCCGCGAGATCGCCATCGAGGGCGTCAAGCGTCCGTCGCGGGAGGATTGACCATGGCCACGCGTGGCCGCCTCTCGTCGATCGACTTGCTGCCGCCCGAGGCCGAGGAGGATGTCGTCTGGGCGTTCGGGCAGCTGCGCGCCCGCAAGATGACCCAGGAGGACATTCGCGAGGCCTTTAACCTCCGCCTGAAAATGAAGGGGCTCGAGGCGATTTCCGCCTCGGCTTTTAATCGTGCGGCCGTCCGCACCGCCCGCATGTCGCACCGCCTCGGCGAGGTGCGCGAGATGGCCTCTGCCCTCGCCACGAAATTCGAGGATGGCGGCGACGAGGATCTGACGCTGTTGCTGTCCGAAACCCTCAAGACGCTCGTATTCGAGATGCTCGAGAACGCCGGCAACCTCAAGGCGAGCCCGCTGACCGCCGAGATGATGGCCAATTTCGCGACCGCGCTGCACCGCGCCGAGGGCGCCAAGAAGATCTCGGCCGACACCCGCAAGATCATCGATCGTGATTTCCGGAAGAAGGCCGAGGCGGCGATCGACAAGGTGGCTAAGGTCAAGGGCATCACCGCCGAAATGCGCGAGGACTTCAAGCGCGGTTTGTTCAACGTCCGGCCGGAGAACGAGAATGGATAGCAAATCCATCCTCGCTGCTGCCAAACAGAGCCTCAAGGCAGCTGCGGTTGGCGCTGTCGCACTCGCCACGGTGCTTGGCACGACGCCAGAGGCTGGCCAGCGTCCGACGCGCGACCAGTGGGTCCAGCTCCGCATTGACCAGGGCCGTGCCACCGCTGCTGACTGGCGCGAGACCGCGACGCTGCTCGGCTACCAGGCGCGCATCATCCACGCCTGCGAACAATACGATGTCGTTTTCGTTGAAAAAAGCCGCCGCACGGGCGCAACCTGGGGCGCAGCGGCGCACGCGGTGTTGCTCTCGGCCTCGGCGCGCGGCCAGGGCGGCATGGATACGCTCTATATGGGCACGTCGCATGACATGGCCAAAGAGTTTATCGACGCGGCGGCCGACTGGGCCCGGCTGTTCGAGCGGGCCTGCTCGGCGATCAGCGAAACGATCTTCGACGATGGCAGCGAGAAGGGCATTCAGGCCCTTAAAATCGACTTCGCTTCCGGCTATTCGATCGTCGCGCTGTCGTCCAAGCCGCGTAGCTTGCGCGGCCGCCAGGGCTTTGCCATCCTCGACGAGGCGGCCTTCGTAGACAACCTCGGCGAGTTGCTCAAAGCCGCCATGGCGTTTCTCGTCTGGGGCGGCAAGGTGCTGGTCATCTCGACGCACAACGGCGATGCCAATCCGTTCAACCAGGCGATCCAGGACATCCGCAGCGGCCGGCGCAAATACGGCCTGGTGCGCTTTGATCTCGACGATGCCCTGCGCGACGGCCTGTTCGAGCGCATCTGCCTGATCAATCCGCACAAGCATGGCGAGTGGACGCCCGAAAAAGAGGCGGACTGGCGCGAAAAGCTGATCGACGATTATGCCGATGGCGCCGACGAGGAGCTCTATTGCATCCCCTCGCAGGGCTCCGGCGCCTGGCTGACCTCGGCCTTGATCGAGGCGCGCATGGTGCAGCCGCCACCTGGTGAGCAGCGCGTGCTTCGGCTGAGCTTGCCGGCCGATTTTGTCTTCCGGCCGGAGATCCACCGCAACGCCGAGATCCGCGCCTGGATCGAGCAGGAACTCCTGCCGGTGATGCGGGACACGCTCGACCCGCACCTGATGAGCGCGCTCGGCCATGACGTCGCCCGCTATCGTGACGCCTCGGTGATCGTGCCGATCCAGATCACGCGCATCATGCGCCGTGTCGTGCCGTTTGTCGTCGAGATGCACCGGGTGCCGTTTGTCCATCAGGAGCAGATCCGCGACGCCATCGTCGACGGGCTGCCGCGCTTTGTCGGCAGTTGCACGGATGCCACCGGCATCGGCAACCAGCTCGCCGAGAACGGGATGCTCAAATACGGCCCGTGCATGGTCGGGGTTAAGCTCTCGACCGAGTGGTACCGCATCGAAATGCCGCCACTTAAGGCGGCGTTTGAAGACGATACGATCTCGATCCCGGCCGATGCCGATCACAATGCCGACCTGCGCATGGTCAAGATCGTGCGCGGTATCGCCCAAGTGCCGGCGCTGCGCATCACCTCATCGACCGGCGAGAAGCGCCATGGCGACTATGCCATCGGCCTGGCGCTCGCCTATGCCGCAACCCGCATGACGGTGGAGGCTTACGGCTACCAGAGCGCTCGGCCTGGCGCCGATGCTCGCAGCCGGCGCGATGCTCGTGACGATGTGCGCGACGTGATGATGCCCGACCGGCGCGACGGCCTTTGGTGAGGTAACAGGATGGCGACCCCCTACAAGATCCTCGGTCCGGACGGCCAGCCGATCCAGCGCGCCGTGCTCAGCCAGGAGCGCGCCGTGCCGAGCGTCACCGGCGTCCGGCACCAGTTTGACGACTTCGTCGCCCCGGGCCTGACGCCCGGCCGGCTCGCCGCCACGCTGCGCGATGCGGCGATCGGCGAGATGTATGATTTTCTCACGCTCGCCGAGGAGATCGAGGAGCGAGAACCGCATTACCGCTACGTGCTGGAGACGCGCAAAAACGGCGTCACCAGTCTCAACCTGCAGGTCGATCCGGCGAGCGAGAGCGCGCGCGACATCGAGATCGCCGATTTTTTGCGCAACGAGATCATCGAGACGCCGGCCTTCGGGCAGGTCATCGACATGCTCGTCGACGGGCTCGCCAAGGGCTACTCCGCCGTTGAGATGGTGTGGGAGACCGGCTCGGCCTGGCTGCCGCGCCAGTTCATCTGGCGCGACCCGAGGCTATTCCAGTTCGACCGTGAGACCAGGCGCGAGTTCCGCCTACGCGTCCAGGGCGAGCCGGATGGCCGGCCGCTCGAGCCGCTCAAGTACCTGGTGCATGTGCCGCTGCTCAAGATGGGCCTGCCGGCGCGCAATGGGCTCGCCCGCGTCGCGGTGTGGAGTTTCATGCTCAAGTCGTTCAACTTGCGCGACTGGGCACAGTTTCTCGAGATTTACGGCATGCCGATGCGGCTCGGCAAATACGGGCCGGGCTCGTCCAGTGACGATCGTGCCGTGCTGCTCGCCGCCGTGCGCAACCTCGGCCGCGATGCGGCGGCGATCGTGCCGATGGGCATGGAGCTCGAGCTCGTCGAGGCCAAGGGTTTTTCCGACAAGCCGTTCGAGACCTCGGCGCGCTATCTCGACGAGCAGCTCGCCAAGCTGATCATCGGCAAGCCCGGCGACGGCATCGCCTCGTCGCGCGCCGGCGAGGAGACGCTCGACAAGGTCCGCATCGACATCAAGCGTTCCGACGCGCGAGACCTCGCGCTGACCTTGATGGGGCAGATGATCCGCCCGGTGGTTGATCTCAACTTCGGGCCGCAAAAGCTCTATCCGCGTGTCCATATGCCGATCCCGGAGCGCAAGGATTTGCAGGTCTGGTCGGACGCCGTCGGCCAGTTGGTCGATCGCGGGCTCGAGGTCGAGCAGAGCCAGATTTATGATGTCCTCGGTCTCAAGGAGCCGGACAACGGCGCCAAGCTGCTCAAGCCCGGCAAGTCCGATATCAAGGCCACGCCGCCGTCGCCGATCGGCGAGGCCAGCGCCATCTCGCCCTATCGGCTTGATCCGCGCCAGTGCCCGTCCTGTGGCCCGGCCCGGCTTGCGGCCGATGCGCCGGGTGATGAGGCCAGCGAGGCTGACCTGCAGATCGCCGAGGCGCTCGAGGGCTGGGAGCCGACCATGGCGCCGATCGTCGCCGCGATCCGTGCTGCGGCCGACGAGGCCGACAGCTACGAGGCATTCCAGGCGAGCCTCGACCGCCTGGCACCGGGGCTCCCGGTCAAGCGCCTGGCGCGCCGTCTGGGCATAGAAACCCTGATCGCACGGGGCCGTGGCGATGCTGGAGATGAGTGACGCCGGCAACGTCGCCGTTAAAGCGGTTTTGAAACGGTTGGGCGGGGGCTGTCCCTTTATTCGACAGATGGGCGCCGGCAGCCGCTCGCGCCCGCCTGCGGGCCTCTGCGGCGGGCGGTGACCGATGGCCGACGAGAAGCTGTTTCAGACCGCGCCGAAAGAAGTCGTCGACTATTTCAAGCGGCGGCCGAGCCGACCGACATTTCACTGGGCCGAGATGGCTCCCAGGGAGCACGCGCTTGGCTTTACCGTGGCGCGCACCGCCGGTTTTGATGTGCTCGACGATATCCGATCGGCCGTGCAAAAGGCGGTTGTCGATCGCGTGCCGTTTGCGCAGTTTCGCGACGAGCTGACGCCGATCCTCAAGGCCAAGGGCTGGTGGGGCGTCAAACAGATTACCGATCCGCGCACCGGCGAGATCGTCAAGGCACAGCTCGGTTCGCTGCGCCGGCTCGACCTGATCTACGATGCCAATATCCGCTCGGCCGAGGCGGCCGGCGACTGGGGCCGCATCCAGCGCGTCAAGGACGTGCTCCCCTATCTCGAGTACATGACCTCGACCTCGGAGCGTAAGCGCCCGCTGCACCTGTCATGGGTCGGCACGACGCTCCCCGTGGATGACGACTGGTGGTCGACGCATTACCCGCCCAATGGCTGGCGCTGCAAATGTCGGGCGCGCTCGCGTGCCGAGCCGCGCGACGGCGTGCCGACCGAGGCACCGCCGCTCGATCCGCGCTCCTGGACCAACCGTGCCACTGGCGAGACGCGCATGGTGCCGGCCGGCATTGATCCGGGCTGGGACAGCAACCCCGGCATGTCCCGCGAGCAGATGGCCGGCAAGCGCATGACCGCCAAGCTGGACGCGATGACGACAGACGTGCGGCGCGAGACGATCGCCCAGATGCGCAAGGACCCGGTGTTTGAGTATGTCGTCGACAATGGCGCCGGCTATAAGCCCACCATGCCGGGCGATCACGCCATCCGTGATCTGCGCTGGCCGGTTGCCGCGCTCTCCGATGATGCCGCCCGCGCCCTCGGCACGACGAGCCGCACCGTGGCGATGACCATCGCCACCGCCGAAAAGCAGTCGCGCGCCCGCCGGCACCAGCCACTCGCCATTGCGGATTACGACCTGGTGCAGCAGATCATCGACGCGCCCGACGCTGTCATCGATGACGGCGATCTCGCGCTCTGGCGCTATTTTGGCGAGCGGCCCTGGAAAGCTGTGATCAAGCGCACGGCCGAGGACGAGATCCTGCTGACCTCCCTCCGGCCCGACGCGGCCGAGAATGTCGGCAAGGCCGCAAAATCGAGAATAAAAGGGGATTGAAGCGGTCGGAGGGGCGCTAGTCCCTCCCGGCTCATGACCGGCACAGCATGGCTCGACCGCTCGGCGAATATAGCGCATGCTGGCGCCCAGCGAAAGCCTCCCGGAAATTGCGTGAGGGGTGACGCGCGTCACCCTCTTTTGCGACCGCGCCTACGGCCAATGTGCCGGACATGGCGCACCGATCCACCACCCGAGACGACGCACTGCCCCCTGGCCTCACCGCCGGCGGTGTTGCGTTTGAGGTTGCCCTTGCGGCGGCCGGAGCCGATGGAGTGGCGACACCGCCGGTCTGGGTGCAACTGACGCCGCGTGGCGCCGTCGAGGCGCGCGATCGCCGACGGTTTGTGTTCGACCCTGAGCGCCTGGCCGCCGCCTTTGCCGATGACACTCTCAAGCTGCCGATCGACTTCGACCACGAGACCGAATACGCGATGTTGCTGGGTTCGAAGCCCGCTCGTGCCTGGATCGTAGCCGTCGAGGCTCGTGCGGAGGGGCTTTTCGGCAAGGTCGAATGGCTGCCCGATGCAGTCACAGCCCTCGCGGCCAAGGCTTATCGCTACATCTCTCCGACATTCTGGCGCGACGAGGATGGCGTCACGGCGCGCCTCCTCAAAGGTGCTGCGCTCGTCTCGTCGCCGGCGCTCGGTATGCCCGCCATCGCATCAGCCTCGCAAACCAAGGAAGCCCCCATGCTCAAGGAAATTCTGGCCGCGCTCGGCCTGAAGGAAGCTGCATCGCTGCCGGAGACCCTCAGCGCGATCACGGCGCTGTCGATGCCGGACCCCGAGAAATTCGTGCCGGCGGCACAGCACGCCGCGACGGTCGCGGCCTTGTCGGCCGCCCAGGCGACGATCGATGCGGCCAACCAGGCCGCGCAGACCGCGCGTTGCGCCACCCTCGTCGACGGCGCGATCGCGGCCGGCAAGCTCGCGCCGGCCGCCAAGGATCAGTACCTGGCGCTCGCCAGCGCCGCTTACGACGCCACCAAGGCGGCGATCGACGCCATGCCGGTGCTGCTCAAGCCTGGCCAAGACCCGGCAATCCCCGGTGACCCGGCCGCGACGGCCGGATCTCTCACCGATGCCGAGCGGGCGATCGTCCGCAACCTCGGCGTGAGCGAGGCCGATTTCCTCGCGGCGCGCGCCGCCGAACGCGCCGCCTGACCTCAACCCGATCCACTACCGGAGCCCGCTCACATGGCACTCAGCAAACCCCGCGACACCTGGACGCGCGAACCCGACCTCCTGGTGCTCCCCGTCGCCGCCGCCAAGGTCATCCACCAGGGCGGCATCGTCTGCGTCAGCGCCACCGGCTATGCGACGCCTGGCGCGGTCGCGACCACGCTCAAGGCGGCCGGCCGCGCCGAGGAGAGTGCGGACAATACCGGCGGTGCCGATGGTGCGCTGAGCGTCACGGCGCAGCGCGGCGTGTTCCGGTTCAAGAATTCGGCGACCGATCCGCTGACCCAGGCGGACGTGCTCAGTGATTGCTACATCGCCGACGACGAGACTGTCGCCAAGACGAGCGGCGCCAACACGCTGTCCAAGGCCGGCAAGGTGCTCGAGGTCGAGGCCGCCGGCGTCTGGGTCGAGATCCGCTAAGGCCGCCGCCCGCAACCCCTAACCATCGCGGCACCGCCGCGCCCGAGGACCGACCATGATCATCAATTCGGCCAATCTGCGTATCCTGACCACCGGGCTGCGCACCAACTTCCAGGCGGGCATCGCGGCGGTACAGCCGATGTGGGCGCGTTTTGCCACTGAGGTGCCCTCGACGACGAGCGAGGAGCTCTATCCCTGGCTCGACCAGATCCCCGGCATGCGCAAGTGGATCGGCGAGCGGCAGGTCAAGAACGTCAAGACCTCGTCCTATCGTCTGGTCAACGAGGACTGGGAAGATACGATTTCGGTCAAAGGAAATGCGATTTCCGATGATCGCTACGGCATCTATTCCCCGATCGCCCGCATGCTTGGCGATGCGGCCGCGCGTCAGCCCGACGAACTGGTGTTCGCCACGCTGCCGCAGGGCTTCTCGACCAACTGTTTCGACGGTCAGTACTATTTCGACAGCGACCATCCGGTGCTCGATGCGGCCGGCAGTCTTACGTCAGTCTCCAACGTCCAGACCGGCGCCGGCTCGCCCTGGTATCTGATGGACCTGACCAAGGCGCTCAAGCCGATCATCTTCCAAAACCGTCAGGCACCGCGCTTCGTGGCGATGGACAATCCGGATGACGAGAGCGTCTTCACGAAGAAGGAATTCCGCTACGGCGCCGACAGCCGCAACACCGCCGGCTTTGGCTTCTGGCAGACGGCTTTCGGCTCTAAGGCTGACCTGACGGTGGCGAATTTCGGCGCCGCTTACACCGCCATGACCAAGCTCAAGGGCGATTACGGCGTGCCGCTGGCCATCACGCCCAACGCTCTGGTCACCGGGCCGACCAACCGGGCGGCCGCTGAGGTCATCCTGAAAAAGGCCAATCTCGCCGGCGGCGAAAGCAACCTCGACTTCAACCGCGTCGAGCTCGTCGTGGTGCCCTGGCTGGGCTGAGTTCCTCCCCGCGTAACCTTCCCCTGGCCCTCGCGGCCAGGGGCTTTCCAGCCGGCCTTGCGGGGCCTGCCGGTAAGCCCCTCTGAGGAGACCTGATCATGGCCAAAGACCCCCAAACCCTACCCGACGCCTCCTCTGAGCGGCCGGAGCGCAAACAGCGTGGCGGCCGTTACATCTCGATCACTGGCCCGAAGGAGGGGCGCCGCCGTGCCGGCCGCGATTTTGGGCCGACCCCTGTCATCCTGGCGCTCTCCGATCTGTCGGAGAAGGAGGCACAGGCGATCATCGACGACCCGTTGCTCCATGTCGGCCCGGCCAAGGCCCCGGAGCAGACCGAGGACGGCGCCGCCGAGTAGCAGTTTAGCGGGGTAGCGCAGGGGTAGCGCGCCGGGCTCATAATCCGGAGGTCGGAGGTTCAAATCCTCCTCCCGCAACCAAATGCCCCGAAAGGGCGGCCAGGTACGGCTCGCGAGGCCCCCTGCACCCGATGGGATCGCCGGCATAACGGGTCGCTACCCCGGCCGGCGAAGGGATCACAGATCCGCCGCCCGCCAGAACGCGGCCTCGTGGCGACGGGGCCGCATCAATCCAGGAGCGCCGCCGTGGTCTACGCCACACGTCAGGACATCGAGCAGCTGCGCGGCGCCAATTTCCTGGCGACGCTGGTGCCGAGCGATGTCGATATCGACCTCGCCGTGTCGCGTGCGATCGACGACGCCCAGGCGATGATCGATCCTTACCTGCGCAAGCGCTACCGCGTGCCGCTGCCGCTCGTGCCACAGATCGTGCGGCAATGCGCCATCGATCTGGCGTGCTGGCATCTGGCACCGGCCGCCGACCGCATGTCAGAGGAGATCGAAAAGCGCGCCAAGATGCGTCAGGAGTTCCTGCGCGACGTGGCGGCCGGCAAGGCCGATATCGCCGAGCTCGAGGCGTTTCCGGCCGGCGGGCTTGATGGCACCGGCGGCAGCGTCGCCGCCGAGGGCGGGGCGTATTTCGAAGCCCAGCCGCGCCGCCTCAAGGGTGAGTGGTAATGGCCGGCATCGCGATCAAGGCAGAGCTCACCGGCTTTGCGCAATTCGAGACCGGCCTGTCGCGCCTGTCGAGCGACCAGGGCGCAACCCTGCTCGAGGCACTCGCCCGGCTGATCCGCGAGCAGACGGTTGACCGGCTGACCGCCGGCGGCCCAGCCCCGGATGGCGCCGCCTGGGCGCCCAATATTGAGGGCCGCACACCGGTCCTGCACCGCTCCGGTGCGCTGGCGCGCTCGATCGACTATCTCGTGCAGGGCACCTCCGCCGTCGTCGGTTCCGGCCTGGTCTATGCGGCGATCCATCAATTCGGCGGCGTGATCAAGCCCAAGACGGCGCCTGCACTGGTGTTTCGTCTCGGCGGCCGCCTGATCCGCACCCAAAGCGTCACCATGCCGGCGAGGCCATATATCGGCATCTCGGCCGACAACCGCGCCGAGCTGCTGCAGGCGACCGGCGCCTATCTGCGGAGGCTGTTCGGGTGAGCCGGATCGTCACGCTGCTCAACGCCATCGCCGGCGCGCTGCGCGCCGCCAAGGATGAGGCCGATGCGCCGCTATTTACTGAGGCGCGCGTCGAACTCGACCGCTACGACCTCGGCGACCTGGTCAAAGACAGCACCAGGGCGCCGTCCGCGCGCGTGTGCTTTCTGGCGGCCAAGCCGATCGTGCGTGCCGATGCCGGCATCGACATGGATGTCTCGGTGGCGATCATCGTCATCGCCGGCCGCATCGGTCAGCCCGACCCCAAATTCTCCTCGGCCGACCTCGGTTGCCTCGAGCGCCTCTCCGCCGTGCTCGGCGTGATGATGGCCGACCCTTACGTCGGGCTCACCCAGGTGATGGCGGCCGAGATCGGCAACCAGCTCGTCGCCGTCTCCGATCAGACCAGCGGCAAGGGACTGGCAATCGGCCTGCAAGAGTACAAGTGGCGCCTGCTCAATGTCGCGCCGGCGCGGCCGGTTATCCAGCGCGGGCTGGAGACCGGGCTGGAGCCCTCGGCCGTGCCGAGCGGCCTCTCGATCAATGGCGGCGATCCCGAGCCGCGCCTGGTCGGCAACCTGCCGCCCGAGGATGCGCCATGAACGGCGAGCGCGCTGTCCGCAAGCGACTGGCAGCACTTGAGCGCCGCGTCGCCACCATGATCATGACCGGCACGGCCGAGACGAGCCAGGGCGCCAAGACCAAGGTGCGCTTCGACGATGACGCCCAGGACGGCAAGCCGTTTTCCTCGCCCTTGCTGCCGCACGCCGAAGCCTCGGGCAAGGCCGGCGGTGGCGTGTCGCGCTTCCGGCGCATCGGCGATGGCGAGCCGGTGCTGGTGCTCTCGCCTGGCGGCGAGCTCGGCGAGCACTCGCGCGTGATGCCGGCCGGCCCGGTCGAACAGCATCCCTCGCCCGGCACGGCCGAGCAGGATGGCGAGATCATCGCCATCGGCAACGCCACGCTGTCGATCAAGGACGGCGCGATCGCGCTCGCCGTCGCCGGCGTCAAGATGGTCATCGCCGCCGGCGGCATCACCATCACCGGCGGCACCGTGCGCCACGATGACCTCAACATCGGCGCCAGCCACGTGCATGGCGGTGTGACGCCAGGCGGCGCCAACACCAGCATCCCGCAACCCTGACAGGAGCCCATCATGAGCGAGACAAAGAGGCGCTATCTCACCACGGAAAAGGCTGGCTACCACGTCGCCGGCCGCAAGATCCCGGCCGTCAAGATCCCGGCTGAGGGGGATGGCGCGGAGCAACTGCGCCCCAAGGTCGGCCATGTGCTCGAACTGACTGAGCTCGAGGCCAAATACGAGTTGCTCTCCGGCTCGATCGTCGCCGAGCAGGCGGCCAAGCCGGCCAAGCTCCCCGTCGCCAAGCCCGCCAAGGCCGAGTAGCGACGATGCGCGTCGGGCTCGACAGGCGGACAGGCAGGGTGCTGACCGGATGGGCGCATTGCGTCCAGTCGCTCGCCGTCATCCTGACGACGCGTGTCGGCTCCTGCATCATGCTGCGCGATTTTGGCTCGGCCGCCCTCGACCTGCAGGATCTCGCGGCGACGCCGATGCGCATCATGCAGGTCTATATCAGCGTGGCCGCCGCCATCCGGCGCTGGGAGCCGGCTTTCCGGCTGCAGACCATCCGCCTGACGCGCTACGGCGCCGATGGCGTGTTTGCGTTTGAGATCGCCGGCATCTTTTATCCCGAGGGTCATGTCGGCGATTACTCGGTCAGCGAGGAGCGCAGCGTCGTGCTCGGCGGCAACGATAACGGCTACCGCGAGGTGGCGGCATGAGCGCGCTGCTGCCGTTCGACTTGTCGCAATTGCCGCCGCCGGCGGCGATCGAGCCGCTGTCCCCCGAGGCGCTTAAAGGCGATTTCAAAAGCCGTTTTGTCGCGGCCTGGGACGAGCTGCGCGCCACGCGCCCGGACCTGCCGCTCTATACGGTCGAGGGGCTCGAGACCGATCCGGCCATCATCGCCGCGCGCGCCTGGTGCGCCCAGCGCCTGCTCGATCGAGCGCGTGTCAATGACGCGGTGCGTGCCGTGCTGGCGCCGCTCGCCTCGGGCACCGATCTCGACAATGTCGTGGCGCGGCTCGGCGTGCAGCGCCTGGTGCTGGTGCCGGCGACCGAGACGACGGCAGCCATCATGGAGAGCGACCAGCAACTGCTGCGCCGCTACCTGCTGGCTTTCGAGCGGCCCTCGGCCGGCTCGGCCGACCGCTACATGTACGAGGCCTATACGGCGGTGCCGACGCTGCAGGACGTGGCGGTGATCGGCCGCGCGGTGCATGGCCGGCGCGGTGATACCGATATCGTCATCGCCGGCGCCGGCGGCGCCGATGCGACGGACGAGCAGCTCGCGGCGGTGCGCGCCGCCGTGACCGCATCCGGCGTCAAGCCCGAGGCGGTCTCGCTCACCGTGCTGCGCGCCGTGCGCCACACCTACGCCGCCGCGATGACGCTGCTCATTCCGCCGGGGCCTGATGCCGGCCTGATCAAGGCCGCAGCCGAGGCGGCGATCGCCGCCGCCGGCAAGCTGCGCCTGGCGATCGGCGGCGAGGTGCCGGTCGATGCCATCGTGGGCCCGGCCTATGTCGCCGGCGTCGTGCGCGTGGTGCGGCAGTTGCCGGCCGGTGACCTCGCGGCCGACCCTTATGCCATCCCGGTGCTGGACACCGTGACGATCGCTACGGGAGCCGCGTCATGAGCCTCGTCGACGCCCTCGCCGACACCTCAGAAACCCTCGAGCGTGCCCTCGTCGCCGCCATGGATGACGGCGGATTGCCGGTGCCGATCCGGACCATTGTCGATCCGGCCGCGACGCCGGCCGCCTGGCTGCCCTGGCTCGCGGCGCATGAGAGCGTCAACCTTTGGTTTGGCGACTGGAGCGAGGCGCGCAAGCGCCTGGTCGTCACCAACGCGCCGCTCGATGCGCACTATATCGGCACCCGCGCCGGCAGCATCCGCTACCTCGCCTATGTCGATGGCACGCTGGTCGATGCCGTCGCCTATCCGACCCGCTTTGTCCTTGGCCGTGCCGTCATTGGCCGCACGCCGATCAACCACCCGCCGTTCCTGGCGCGTTACCTCGTCAAGGTCGAGACCAGCACGCCGCCGCGCGCTCTGGTGCTCAGCCGTGGCGTGCTCGGCCGCGCCCGCCTCAAGACGCCATCGCGTGAGCCGTTTGATCGCTGCCTCGCCGCGATCCGCGTCGCCAAGGCGCCCGAGACCGAGGTGCGCGTGGATTTCGGCGTCTACCGCCGGCTGCGCCTGTCCGACGCGCCCTGCCTCGATGCCGGTTATCGGCTCGACAGTTTTATTGCCCGCAGCAAGCTTTGAGAGAGGGCTGATCCAGTGTCCGAGCAACTCCTGTTTAACGAGGCCGAGGTTACCGAGCCGGGCGATTTTACCGCGATCGGCGAGGCTGCCAGAGACGATATCGCCTCGGTTGTCGGCGGCGCCATCGGCGCGCCGAGCCAGTGGGCGCGCGTCACCATCACCCAGCCCTCGGCGTCCACGCTCAATGTCCAGCCGGGCGAGTTGTTTGCCGGCGACGTGCTGTACAGCTCCACCACGCCGATCCTTGTCAACCTGATGGCCAACCTTTCGCTCGTGCTCGGCGATACCAAATGGGTGGCCCTGCTGCTGCGCGGCACCACCGAGACCAGGCAGGAGAGCCGGCTCGTCGAGACCGATGCCGATACCGGCGAGACCTCGGCGCAGATGCTGCCCAAGCGCCAGGTGCAGGGTCTGACCATCGTCGTGCAGGATGGCGTGGGCTCGCCGACGCCGATCAAGCCTGTCGTGCCGGCGGCCGAGTGCTGCATCGCCTTTGTCTTGCTGTCCTCGACCGGCATCGAGACCATCGAGCCCGGCCTCGCCTGGCGCATGGTCACCCTCTACGAGTTGACCGGCCGCGTCATCCAGCTTGAGGCCGACATGGACGCGATGCGCCAGCGCACCGCCGTGCTTGAGACCACCGTCGCCAACATACAGGGGCGCCTGGGCGATATCCCGCGCCCCGAACTGATGATCCAGTTGCAGCGCGATGCCGCGGCCGTGCGCAAGCAGCTCGACCTGCCCGACGAGGCGCGCGCCTATTGGTACGATCCCGGCCTGCTCAAGGATGATTGGGATACGGCGCATGCCGCCTGGCTCGCCCGCGTCGCCGAGGGGCTGCGCATGCCCTGGGCACAAATCGTCGATAGCCAGCTTGCCCTGCTGACGCCGGCCGACCCTCTGCTCAAGATCGTCGATACGCTCGCCCTGCCCAAATACACCGAGGTCGCCCGCATCGCCGTCGAGGGCGCCGATGGCACGCGTGATATCTCGCAGCAGGTCCATACAGAGATCACGGCGGTGCAAAAGACGCTGAGCGGCACCAGCATCATCTACGGCCCGACGCAGAATTACTGCGAAAATGCCCGCGAATGGGCGTTTCTGAAGACGCTCCATCCCGGCGAGACGTTTTCGGTCAACGGCAAGGAATACATCCTCGACGGGCTGCAAAAGGACGGCACCATCGCCTGGGTCGGCGGCATGGATGCCTCGGCTTACAATGCGTCCCCGTGGTACGCCGGCCACCGCTTTTATTCGATCCGGCAAGTGCAGTACGAGGCCTGGTCGGAGACCTATTGGGATTATATCACCAAGGAGGTCGGGGTTAACGGCTCGATCTATGGCCAGACCCTGCTCAATGCCCAGCCCTGCATCGTCACATCGATCGAGCTGAATTTTTCCCGCGTCGGCTCGGATGGCGCCGTCCACTTGATGTTGTGCTCGTGCGACGAGACCGGCGCGCCGGACTTTTCGAGCGTGCTCGCCGTGTCCGAGATCGCGGCCGCCGACCTGGTGGTCGGCTGGAACCGCTTTGCGTTTACCCCGACCTTGCTCGATGCCGGCCGGCGCTACGCCTGGTACACGGTGACGGTCGGCAACCATGCGCTGGTGACGGTCGCCAATAACAAGTTTGCGCAAGGGTCCCTGTTCTGGGCAACCGATGGCGCCTGGGCGCAGGGCGATCCGGTCAACGATTTTGCTTTTCGGCTCAACGTCGCAAAATTCGCGAGCACCCGCACACAGATCGCTTTCCAACCGCTCGGCTGCCCGGACGGCATGACGCAAATCCAGTTGCTCTATGCCGGATGGGCGCCGGCCGGCACCTCGCTGATCTGGGAAGTCAAGCCGGTCGATGGCGACTGGATACCGATCCAGATGGGCGATGCCACCGGCTTTGCCGGCCTGCCGGCGCTGGCGCAGCTTCGCGCTACCTTTGTCGGCACCACGGACCTCGCTCCGGCGCTCCGGCTCGACAGCACGGCGCGCGCCGCCACCATGCGCCCGCAATCCGTCATGCAGGCGATGTCCAAGCCGCAGGCGTTTGGTTTCTCGACCTCCAGCATCATGCTGGTGACGGTGGTCGATGCCTTTGATGCGGCTCTCCACACCGCCGTCAACCGGCTGTGGGTCGCTGGTGCGTTTGTCGAGGCCGACAGCACCACCGTCGAGGTCGATATCGACAAGCCGAGCCGGCGCAAGATCACCTCGATGTTCGAGCTTGCCGCGCCGGTCACCGAGGCCTCGGCCGCGCCGAAACTGACCACGTCGAGCGTCGTCAGCACGCCATTTGTGCAAAACACCATGATGATCGGGATCTGACGATATGGCCAAGAAACCAGCGGCGCCGGCCGCCTCCGCCACCCCGGCCTATGATGCGGACGCGACCTACGATGTCCGCCTCACCCGCGTCGTCAAGCGCGGCCCGATGACTTACCTGCCGCGCCTCGATCACGAGATGCGCGGCGCCATGCTGATCCGTATCGTCGAGCAGGAGGGCCACGATGCCATCGCCTCTGCCGACCGCCGCTAACGACTATAAGGTCTATGGCGACACGCCGATCTCTGTCGCGGTGCTGGGGGCGGTGCTCTCCAGCATCGCCGCGCGGCTCAACGCGGCCGAGGCGATCCGGGCCGACTTCCAGGCGCTGATCGATGCCGGAACCGGCACGGCGCTGGAAGCGATCCAACTCAACCTGACGCCTAAGCTTGAGGCACTCGATGCGACCATCGCGTCGATGCAGGCGCAGTTTAATGCGCTGCAGGAGGCCTACGACCAGCTCACCACCAACCAAATCCCCGCCTCGGCCGTGGCACTGGCGACGATCGCCGGGGTGACGGCCAATAATGTGCAAGCGGCTATTGTTGAGTTGCACGCAGCCGTGCAGGCAGCAGCGCTGTCGATCGCCTTGCTGGGTAATGCCGCCGAACGCGACATAGGCTCCGCCGCCGGCACGGTCGCGGCGGGTGATGATCCGCGCTTTACCGGCCCGGTAACCGATAATCGGCTCCCCGGCCGTCTCGGCCTACAGGCCGCGCAAACCGCGGACTGGAACCTTGCGACGGCTAATGGCTGGTACATGGCCTCCCTTGCCATCAACTCCCCGGAGGCCGGGAAGTGGTTCCTCGGTAATGTCGAGAACCATGGCGCGGCCGGGTACTGCACTCAGACGGTTCACGACTTCACATCTGCGCAGGCGGCCAACACGCAGACTTGGCGGCGACATCAGCTGGGCGGGGCATGGTATCCTTGGTACAAGCTCCAGATCAGCCAGACCGAGCAGGACGCTCGTTACGCCCGGCTCATCCGATCGATTACCGCTGGCTCTGGTCTGGTAGGAGGCGGAGACCTATCTGCGGACCGCAGTCTAGAGCTGTCGGCCGCCTCGCTCGCCTCGCTCGCCAAGGCCGACAGCGCTGTGCAGCCGAACGACCCTTCCTTGCCCGTTGCGTGGGCGAATTTCGGCTGGGTTTCGTCTGCAATCTTGATCCGAGACGCACATGGACTGACCAGCATCACGCGGACTGGGATGGGGAAATACGCCATCAACTTCGAGAGCCCGATGGCAAACACCAACTATGTTGTCGTTGGGTCAGCGGGAGACCCGTCTGCGGGAGGCATCCCGGTGTTCCACAATCAATCCGATGAGACATCCACCGGGTGCACCGTGTTCGTCCAGGGCGGGACGACTACCGGGATGGACGCTGGAAAAGTCCGCTTGGTTGTCATGGGGAGGACCGCTTGAACTACATCATCTACCCGAACGGCACCGGCGGAATTAACATCGTGGTGCCCACCGGGAGCCTCTCGATCGCCGAGGTTGCCCGCAAAGACGTGCCTGCCGGACTGCCGTACCGCTTCATCACGACCGTCGATATTCCGGCCGATGGCTCGTCGCCTGAACTCTGGACCGCTGATTTCTCGGCGCCGGACGGGCATGGCATCGGCGCCTGGGCGTGGTTTATCGAGCAGCGCGCAGCGCAATATGCCGCGCTGCTCCCGGTCAACCAGCCGCCGCCCGAGGCATCGCAAGCGGTTGCTGACGCCTATGCCGCGTTTGCGGCCGCCATCCAGGATGCGCTCGCTGCGCTCGATACCCTGCCGGCGACCGATCCGAGCGAAGCCGATCGGCAAGCCTTTGGCGTCACCATCCCGGCAGCAGTCCAGGTGGCCGGGCAGAACCTGGCCGTGGCGCTGCTGGCCGCACAGCCGGAGCCGGAGCCCGAGCCTGATCCAGAACCCGAGCCGGAGGCCCCCGCACCATGAGCATCATCACCATCCGCCCCGCGCCGCCGCCGACTGTCGCGGACTACCAGGCCGCGATCGTCGCCATGCTCGATGCCAAAGCGCAGGAGCGCCGCTACGACAACGCCACGTCGATCTCGACTTATGTCGCCAGCACCAATCCGGTCTGGGCGGCAGAGGCGCAAGCCTATGTCGCGTGGCGCGATGCGGTGTGGGCACACGCCTATGCCGAGCTTGATAAGGTACTGGCCGGCGAGCGCGAGCAGCCCAGCGTCGCGGCGTTTCTGAGCGAGTTGCCGGAGCTTGCCTGGCCCGCCACCTGACCGGCAACGCGGCCTATTGGCCGGGGTGACGCGCGTCACCCTCTTTTGAGGGGAGGAGGTCGGAATAGCTTCGGGGTCACGCATTGCGCTGTCAAGCCCAGCACGCCCCGGAGCCATCATATGCCGACCACCGAAGCCTTTCACGGCGTCCGCGTTTTCCAGGCTGGCCAGACCACCAGGCCGATCGCCGTCGGAGAGTATTCGACCATCGGCGCCGTGGTGGTGGCTCCGGCCGCCGAAGAAGACAAGTTCCCGCTCAACGTCGCCACGACGATATTTTCCAACGACACGGCGATGCGCACGGCACTTGGCGCCGGCGGCAATGTCGATGCCGTGCTCGATGCGATCGATGACCAGGGCGTCGTCGCCGAGGTCCAGGTCGTGCGCGTCGAGGAGGGTGCCGGCGCGGATGACGCCGCCAAGCTCGAGGCGACGATCGCCAACATCGTCGGCAGCGGCGCCAATAACAGCGGCGTGCACGCGTTCAAGGAGGCTTCAAAGCCGGCCAAACTGCTGATCTGCCCTGGCTATACCAGCCAGCGCATCAGCGATGCCAAAAACCCCGTTGCGGCCGAGCTCGACGGCATCGCGACCCGGCTGCGCGCCATGAAGATCCTCGACACGCCGGATGCCTCCAAGGAGGTGGCCGAGGCCTATCGCGAGGATTTCACCGACGACAAGCGCGCCTATCTGTTTCACCCCTCCGCCAAGGTGCTGGTCGCGACCAGTGTCGTCACGCAGCCCGGCTCCGGCCGCGCCGCAGGGCTGTTCGTGAAGCGCGACAAGGAGGTCGGCGGGCCGTTCGAGAGCCCGTCCAGCCAGGCGATGGGCGGCATTCTCGGGCCGTCGCGGCCGATCTCCTATTACACCGGCGAGCCGGACAGCGAGGCGCAGTACCTCAACAGCAAGCAGATCACCACGCTGCGCGGCGGCTTTATTCTGTGGGGCAACCGCACCTGCGCGCTCGATCCGAAAGACGCCTTTGTCAATGTCGTGCGCACCAACGACATGATCGACGAGGCGGTGATCAATGCGTTTTATTGGGCGCTAGACCGCAACATCTCGGTGCCGCTCGGCACTTCGATCCTGCAGAGCCTGGACGCATTCGGCGACGAACTCGTCGCCAAGGGCGCCGTGCTCGGTTTCCGACCGTGGTTCGAAAAGGAGCTCAACGCCAATGAGGGTATGAGCTCCGGCATCCTGCGCTTTGACTTCGACCGCTTGGCGGCCTCGCCGCTCGAGGATCTGCAGTTCGGCGTCCACGACAACCTCACCTATTACGCGACCGTCGCCAACGGCATCCTGGTCGCTCTCGACCGCCAGTCGGGCGCGGCCTGACCCACCCGGAGTTGATCCATGACCGCCATCCCGCTGCTCAGCCTGCAAGGTCGTAACGCTTATATTGAGTATGCCGCCAACTCGGCGCTCAACACCCACCTCGTGCTCGGCAAGGTCAAGCTGCCGGTGCGCAAGGAAACCTATGACGACTTCGCGGCCGGCGCGACCAACGGCTCGATCGAGATGATGACCGGCACCGAGGCGTGCATGCTGGGTTTCGACCTCAAGGGCATTCAGCCCGCTGTTCTGCCGCTGACCAACCTGCCGCTTGGCGATCGCCTCAAGATCACGGTCTATGCCGTGCTGGTCAACGAGTACGCCACCTCGGCCGAGGGGCGTGAGCAGCAGGTTGTCTCGACGTCCTATGGCCGCCTCAACGCCGAGATCGGCGAGATGGAGGGCGCACTCGGCACCGACTACGAGCTGCACTCGATCTCCAAGTACAACATGATGATCGGCAACACCGAGATCTATCGTTTTAACATCCAGGCTGGCGGCTGGCAGGATATTGGCGGCCAGCGCCAGCGCATCAACCAGATGCTCGGCATCACCGGATGACGAGCGCTTTCCCCCCTGACGCCGATCTCGACCCGATCGTGCCGCCAGCTGCGCCCGCCGCTTCTGAGCCGGTGCGCCGCACGCGGCCGGTGATCGTCCCGGCTGAGCCGCGCACCTGGTCGGTCGAGCTCACGCTGGTCTATCCGTTGCTGGTCGACGGCGAGCGCCTCGAGCGCATCACCGTGCGCCGGCTGACCGGCCGCGACATCGCCGATGTCATCCTCGACGATGATGACGAGACCACGCTCAACATGCGGGTCCGCGCGGCGATGGCCGGGCTGCATCCGGACGTGATCGATGCGCTCTCGGCCGATGATGCGGAGGCATTCGCGGCAGCGTGCCGCCCTTTCTTGCCGCGCGCCATCGCCGCCATCGAGGCGCAGCTCAGCGAGGACGCGGGCGAGATCGGGACGTAAGGCGCGGCCTGGCCCGCCTGCCGCGCCTGGCGGCCGAGGTGGCGCAGAGCCTGCACACACCGTTGCCCGTCGTGCTGTCCTGGGCGGTCGACGAGATCCTGATGTGGCACGACGAGGCGTGCGCGATCGCTGGAGGTTAGGCCCACCATGGCCGACATGCGCGTCAAGCTGTTTCTCGACCTGGTCAACGGCCTTAAGCCGGGCGCGAAACTGGTCAAGAAAGACCTGAATAGCATCAAACGGGCGGCGAAGGAGCTCGATCGCACCGGCGGCGGCGCCAAGCTGGCGCGCGAGATCAAGCGTATCCGGCCGGCGGCGAGGGATGCCGAGCGCGGCGTCAAGGGCGTGCGCCAGGCGACGCGCGATCTCAATCGCGAGCCCGGCGCCGCCAAGCTGGCGCGCGACCTTGAGCGGGCGCGCGGCTCGGCCCGGCGCCTGCGCAATGAACTCAAGCAGAGCAAGGCGGCCTATGCCGGGTTGATCGCGGCGAGCGGGCGACGCGGCAAGCAACCGGGCAAGGCGGAGGCCGAGGGCGGCGGCGGGATGCCGCTTCTGGCGGCCGGGCGCGCCCTGCCGGCGCTGGCGTTGGGCTATGTCGGCTGGCACACGGCGCGTGCCACGGTGCGCGGCACGATCGGCGAGAGCGTCACCTTCGAAAAGGCCATGGCCGAGGTCAAAAAGAAGGTCGATGGCCTCGATAACCCGGCCGAACTTGCCGCCATGGAGCGGATGATCAAGAGCAATGCCATCCGCTATGGCAAGCTCCAGGAAGACGTCGCACTGATGGTTGCCGAGGCTGGCGCTGGTGGTGTTTCCAAGGCAGATATGCCGGAGTTTCTGCGCATCACCATCGCCGCTTCGACGGCCTGGGATGCTTCGGCCGACCAGGCCTCGAATGCGCTGGCCAAGATCCGCGCCGCCACGCAATGGACAAATCCGCAGCTCGAGGAGTTTGTCGACAAGGTCAACGCGCTCGCCGATGCCGGCTCGGCAAAGGAGATGGATGTCGTCGACATGTTCCAGCGTGCCGGCGCGGCTGCCAAGGCTGCCGGCGTCGACTTCGACACTTCGCTGGCCATCTTGACCGCCATGAACAACGTTGCGATCGCGCCGGAGACAGCTGCGCGCGGCTTCAACCAAATGACCGCCCGGCTGCGCACCGCGACCAGCCAGGGCAAAAAGGTCAACGAAGGGCTCAAAATGCTCGGACTGTCGGCGAAAGCCGTCGAGGCCGGCATGAAAAAGGATGCACGCGGCACCATCCTCGACGTGTTTGAACGTCTCGACAAAAATCCAGACAAGGCCTCGGCGGCCATCAATATTTTCGGCCGTGAGTGGTGGGACGAGGCGGCGCGCGCCGGCCAGGCTCTGGCCGAGATCGTCAAAAGCCTCAAGATTGTCGACGATCCGAACATCTGGAAAGGTTCGGCCGCCAACAACCTCAACATCCAGCTCGCTACAACCGAGAGCCACCTCAAGCGCCTCAAAGGGCTCGCCGGCGACATCGGTGACCGGCTTGGCCGCTGGGCGTTGCCGGTGATCAACGACGCGGTGAACAGCCTCGCCAGCACGCTCGAGGCGATGGATCGGCACGCCGAAGACAAGATGCGCACGGAACAGGCCGCCACCAAGGCGCATGGCGGCCAGGCGCTCTCGGCCGAGGAGCGCGAGCGCATGGTCAACGACCCGGCGTTTCGCGCGCAGGTCACCGCCCGCACCACGGAAAAGCGCGCCGAGGATAGCGTGCAGCGCTCGACCGACCAGGCGCGCCTGCGGCAGTTGCAGGATCAATATGACCAGCTCGCCACCTATATCGAGCGCCGGCGCAAGCGCGGCTCCAGCGACGAGGATCTGGCGACCGCCCTGCACAATCTCGCGACCTTCCGCAATTCGATCCGCGCCCTCGACCCGGAGCGCTTTCCCCTCGATCCGCGCAAGCCGGCCGACCAGGACGAGCGCCATGGCGGCATCGACCGCGCCGAGGTGATGGGCCTGCAGGAGCGCATCCGCCAGATCGACATGCGCCTGCAGGCGATCGACCGCATCCGCAGCACGGTGACCAACCCCGAGGACCGGACAGCGTTTGGCGCCGACGCGGTCGAGGCGCGCCGCCGGCGTGATGACGCCCAGCGCCGTCTGCGCGAGCTGGCGTTGCCACGGACTTTTGGTTTCGGGCCGGGCGGCATCTCGGGTGGCCCCGGCATGGGCTCGCTCGGGCCGGGCATCGGCTTCGGGCGGCAGGTATCGCGCGGCATGTCGAGCTGGGCCGATGGCGTGCGCGACAGCTTCAACATCGATCTGGGGCCTTCAGGCGCCACGATGGTTGAAAAGCTTGCTGCCGGCATCACCAGCGGCGGCGGCCAGGCCAAGGGCGCGGCCGATACCATTGCACGGCAACTGCGCGGCGCCTTTACCGGCATCGACATGGCACCGGCCGGGCAGGCGATGATGGCGACGCTGGCCGCTGGCATCCGGGCCGGGGCACCGCAGGCCGTGGAGGCCGCACGCTCGGCCGCCAGTGGCGTGCGCGGCGCGAGCCGCAGCCGGCGCGCGATCTCCGGCGCCTTGCATGATGGGGTCGAGTGATGGCGGATGTCCCGATCCTGGCACTCGGCCCGCACATCTTCGCGGCGTTGCCCCTCTCGATCCAGCGCATCAGGGAGCGCACACGCGCCAGCTGGCCGATGATCAACCGTTTCGGCCGAGGCCCGGCCCGGCAATATACCGGCCGTGGCGAGGACGAGTTCGAGATCGAGGGGCTGTATTTCCATCAGGAGTTTGGCGGCCACGGCGAGTATTTGGCGCTCAAGGCGACGCAAAGTGCCGGCCAGCCGGTCGAGTTGCTCGGCTGGGCCGCCGGCGGCGTGGCGGCGAGCGTGTTCGGCAGCGTCGTCATTCTCGAGGTCGGCGCCGAGCACGAAAGCATCCATTTCGACGGCATCGGCCGCAAGATCGAGTTTTCCGTGCAGGTCGCGCCGTTCGGCGGCGATGGTGCCTTCGGAGGGCTGTTCCGATGATCGTCGAGGTCTCGCGCGAAGGCGTAACGGTCGACCTGCTCGTCTGGCAGGCGCTGCACAGCACCGATGCGACGATCGTCGTGCAGGTGCTCGAGCTCAATCCGGGCCTTGCCGATCTCGGCCTGTTCGTGCCGCCCGGTACCAGGGTGCTGTTGCCGGAGCCGGCGGCGCCGGTGCTGCCGGTGCGCCCATCAATCAGATTGTGGGGCTAAGATGCCGTTTCATCTTTCGGTCAGCCAGGGCGGCTACACGCCTGTCATCTCGGTCATTGTCGATGGCCAGGAGGTCGCAGCCGGCTTTTACACCCGGCTGATCAAGGCGACGATCCGCGACGAGGCCGGGCAGACCTCCGACCAGCTCACAGTCGATCTCGACGACGCCGGCAACGCCATCGCCATCCCGCCGCCCAAGGCCAAGATCAGCGTGTCGCTCGGTTATAAGGAGACCGGCCTGGTGACGGTCGGCATCTACGAGCTGCAGAGCGTGTCGCTGCGCGGCAGCGTCGATGGTGGCGAGACCATGGTGCTGCAGGCGAGCGCGGCCGACCTTAAAAAGGCGCTCAAGGGGCAGGACCGCGAGGCATTCGAGGGCAAGACGGTGCGCGAGATCGTCGAGACGATCGCCAGGCGCAACGGCCTGCGGGCGACCGTCGACCCTGAGATCGGCGATATCAAGATCCCGTACAAGGCGCGCATCGACAGCAGCGAGATCGACTTTCTGACCACGCTCGGCGACGAGGTCGGCGCGGTGATCAAGCCGATGGGCGGGCGCCTGGTCGCAGCGCGCAAGGGCAATGCCAAGGCGGTCAGCGGTGTCAGCCTGCCGCCGATTGTCATCGAGCGCGAGGACTGTTCCGAGTGGGAGATCGATCCGGAGGGCCGGGCGCAATACGGCAAGGTCAAGGCCGCGTGGATCGACCAGAAAACCGGCAAGCGCAGGGTCGAGAAGGCCGAGACCGGGCTGGAAGGGCCGGATTTCGTGGTGCGTGCGCCGTTGCCGAGCAAGGAGCAGGCCGAGAAATGGGCACAGGCCGAGGCGCGCCGGCTGACCCGCAACACCGGCTCGGGCAGTTTCAGCCTGGCCGGCCGGCCCGAGGCGCAGGCCGAGGCGGATGTCATCGCCGGCAGCAGCTTTCGCGATGGCATCGCCGGCACCTGGCGCGCCGATGCCGTCGAGCATGAGTTCAGCAAGGACGGCTACACCACCAAGGTCGAGGTAAAGGCGTTGGAGGATGGATCGAGCGGCAAGACGGAGGATAAGTGATGGGCCCGCTGCCCGACATCTCTGGCATTTTTTGGTTTGGCTTCTTCGGCATGGTCTGCGCCGCACTGCTTGTGGCGGGGGGCGGAGGTTGGCTCGCCTATCACCTGATCATGGCCTTGAGGCTCTACATTCTGGGAGGGTGAGTGGCAGGGTCCGGGCAATGCCCGGCCGTGGGACGCCGGGAAGCTATCCCCACGGAGCGTCAATCCAGAGATAACCGCCACCCTGCCGCCGCTGCGCAGCGCGGACAGATGGCCGTGATTCTCAACGGTGTTTCAATGGACATTCAAGAGGGGTTTCGAGATGTCGCTCCGGTGCGGCCGGCCGCCGGCTATATCGGCGGCAAGCGCCGGCTCGCCCGCCGTATCATCAGCGTGATCGAGAGCATCCCGCACGGCTGCTATGCCGAGCCGTTCGTCGGCATGGGCGGCGTGTTCCTGCGCCGGCGGCTTGCGCCCAAGCTGGAGGTGATCAACGACATCTCTGGCGACGTGGCGACGTTCTTCCGCATCCTGCAACGGCACCACAATGCCTTCGTCGACATGCTGCGCTGGCAGCTCACCGGCCGGCGCGAGTTCGAGCGCCTCAAGGCGTGCGACCCGGCCACGCTGACCGATCTGGAGCGGGCGGCGCGCTTCCTCTACCTCCAGCGCACGGCCTTCGGCGGCAAGGTCAGCGGGCGCAATTTCGGCGTCTCGCCGGGTGAGGGCGCGGCCTTCAATCCGCTGCGCCTGGTGCCGGTGATCGACGATCTGCACGAGCGCCTCGCCGGCATCGTCATCGAGCAGCTGCACTATGCCGACTTCATTCGGCGCTACGACCGGCCGGGCACGCTGTTCTACCTCGACCCGCCCTATGCCGGCTCAGAGGATGATTACGGCAAGGGCGTCTTCACCCCGGCGGACTTCCTGGCGCTGGCTGAGCTACTGGCTGGCCTGCAGGGCCGCTTCGTGCTGTCGATCAACGACACACCGGCAATCCGCCAGGCCTTCTCGCGCTTCGCGCTGCAGCCCGTAGACCTCACCTATTCGGTCGGCGGCGGCCGACGCAGCACGGCGGCCCAGGAGTTGATCGTCACGGACGGCAAGGGGGGCGCCGGGGCCTTAAAACCACCCCGTCGCGAAAATCAGTTTGATGCCATTTGATCTGTCGCTCGATGCCATTTGATTTGTCGCGCTACAGCCGTGCAACGGTCGCATTTGCCGCATGGCGCAGCCGCCTCGCCGAAATAGGCGAGCAGCCGCTGCTGGCGACAGTTGCGCGCGCGGCACAACCCGGCCAACGCATCGAGCCGGGCAAGGCGGGCCGGGAGCGTCGCCTCGGGCGCGTCCCGCAGCAGTTCCGCACGCCGGGTTTCCATGCGGGCAGGATCGAACAGCGCATGCGCCTCGGCCGGCAGGCCGTCGCGCCCGGCCCGGCCGATCTCCTGCGCAAAGGCCTCGATCGATTGCGGCAGATCGGCATGCAGCACGAAGCGCACGTCGGGCTTGTCGATGCCGAGCCCGAAGGCGATCGTGGCCACCATCACCACATCGGCGCGCGCCCGGAACACCTCCTGATTGGCCCGTCGCTCCATATGCGCCAGACCGGCATGGTAGGGCAGCGCATGATGGCCCTCGCGCTTCAGCAGCGCCGCATAATGCTCGACCCGCCGGCGCGAGCCGGCATAGACGATGCCGCATTGTCCGCGCCGTGCCGCGACGAAGCGCGCGATCTGGCGCTCCGGGGAGCTGCGGCGCTGCAGCGACAGGCGCAGGTTCGGCCGACTGTAACCGCGCGCGATGACCAGCGGCTCGCGCCCTCCGAACAGGTGGCGCAGGATATCGGCGCGCGTGAACGTGTCGGCGGTGGCTGTCAGCGCCAGCAACCGCACGCCCGGCAAACTTCCGGCGAAAGCGCCGATGCCGAGATAATCGGGCCGGAAATCATGGCCCCATTCCGAAATGCAATGCGCTTCGTCCACGACGAGAAGTGATGGCCGGACGGCCGCCAACAGGGCATGCAGCATCGGGCTCGCCAGCCGCTCCGGGGCGACATAGAGCAATTTGGCGCGGCCCTGGGTGAGCATCGCCGCCGCGCCGGCATTCTCGGCCTGGCTGTTGGCGGAATTGATGCTGACGGCCGCAATGCCGCGCGCCTGCAACTGCCGCAACTGGTCGCTCATCAAGGCGATCAGCGGCGAGACCACGATCGTGGCGCCCTCGCCGAGCAACGCCGGAAGCTGATAGCATAGAGACTTGCCGCCGCCGGTCGGCAGCAACGCCAGCACGTCGCGTCCGGCCATGACGGCCCGAACGATCTCCTCCTGACCGGGGCGAAACGCGGCATGGCCGAAATGCCTGTCGAGCGCCGTGTTCAGGGGATCGATGTCGTCCGCCACGGTCAAAGTACAGGACATGGGCAAAGCACAGCACATGGCAAAGCACAGGACATGGACCGCGCCTCGTCTGCGGCGCCGCAAGGGCCTTCCACGGGCGCGCCGCCTCGGCTATCGCTAGCAGCATGTGGCTCAATCAACAAACACTCGATGCGATCCGGATGATGGCGGCGCTCGCCGGCACATGGCCAAACTTCATCCGCGCCAGCGACCTGTCCGGCCTGACCGGCGTCAGCATCACCAATGTGCAGAAGACCGCCAATGCGCTCGGGCAGGCCCGGCTCGTCGAGACGGCGCGTGGCCGCTATGGCGGGCTGCGGCTGGCGCGCAGCGCCGATGCCATCACCGTCGGCGACGTGGTGCGCGCCTTCGAGCCCAAGGACTGTCCGGTCAGTTTCCTCACCGCCTCGACGCATGACGACCCGGTCTCGCAACTGTTGTTCCGCGCCCACCGCGATTTCTTCCAGCCGCTCGAAGCCACCAGCCTGTTCGCGCTCGAAGGCAAGTTGCGCGAGAGCGCTCGCGCCGCGCGGCTATCGCGCCCCTGACGCGCGAAACGCCGCATCAAGCGCTGAGCGCGTTCAAACGATCAGCGAACCGCCGAGATCGGCCGCGGGCTTGGCCCCGACATGTTCGACGCGGCGCTGCCAGTTGGCGCCGAGAAAATAATAGCGCAGGCTGTCATGCTCCGGCTTGATCAGGCTCTCGAGCCGGGCGCGCAGCGCCGTCCATTGCGCTGGCTCGACCTCGATCTCGAACACCGAGAACTGCACGCGCTGGCCATAATCGCGGCACGCCTTGGCGACACGGCGAAGCCTCGCCGCCCCGCCCGGCTCGGAACTGCGCACATCATAGGTGACGAGCACCAGCATGGCTCAGTCTTCAACCGAACGCGGCGGGACGACGCTCACTTCCAGAACCATGGCGGATAGGCATCGAGATCGCCACGCAGGTGCCGCGACAGGAGTTGCGCCTGCAGATGCGGCACCAGGCCGAGCGGCGCCGCCTCATCGAGGAACGGATGCCGGCGCTCCTGCTTTTTCCGCTCCTGCCAGGCGCTCAGCACGGTGCGGCGGCCGTCATCGCCCAGCAGCACCGCGCCGCCGTCACGCGTCACGAAATCGCGCGTCCGCAATTGCCGGCGGTTGATCAGCGACAAGGCCAGACGATCCGCCAGGATCGGACGCAACTCCTCCATCAGGTCGAGGGCGAGGCTTGGCCGGCCCGGCCGATCGCGGTGCAGGAAACCGACCGCCGGATCGAGCCCGACGCCCTCCGCCGCGCTGCGGCAATCATGCGCCAACAGCGTATATAGGAAGGACAGCAGCGCGTTGACCGGATCGAGCGGCGGGCGGCGGCTGCGCCCCCGAAAGCGGATCTCCGGATCCGGCGAACGCACCAGCATGTCGAACACGGCAAAATAGCCTTGCGCCGCCTCGCCTTCCGCGCCGCGCAGAATTTCGACGCCCTCATTCGCGAAAGCGACGCGGCGCAGGATACGAGCCTGCCGTTGCACCACCTCGGCAATCCTGCCGCGCTGCTCGTCGGGCATCTCGGCGCCGTAGTCGCGCAGGGCGCGTTGCAACACGGTGCGCTGGTTGGCGATCTTCGCCGAAACGATGCCGCGCACAATCTCGTCCGGCTGCTCGGCGGCGCGATACTGGGCGCGGCGCAACAGTACATTGCCGCTGACCGGCCCCTCGACACGGGCCTGGAAACGCCCGGCGCGGTCGAGCAGCACGATGGTGACGCCCAGCGGCGCCAGAGACTGGATGAGCGGCGGCGACACATAGATGCCGCCGAAAATCACCACGGAGCCCAGCATGTGGAACGGCACGCGGGCGCGCTCGATGCCTTCGACCTCGGCGACAAGATTCTCGCCATCCTTGCGCAGACTGGCCCCTTCCGTGGTGACGTAGAGCGTGTTGAGCAGTTTTTTCATGGCGGCTCCCGCGCGGCGTCATCCTCCAGCACCGCCGCGATCGCCGATGCCCGGAACCGCAGCGCCGACTTGGCGCACGTCTTCGGCCGGCAGAGGTCGAGCAGCGAGCACGATCGGCAACGCTCGGCCCGATAGACCGCCGGCGGCGTGCGCCCGGCCGCGAACAGCGCGCCGAATTCCACCGCGGTTTCCTCGGTCAGGCGCCGCAGGTCGATGTCGAAAGGTACCGGCAGGCGCCGCTTGGTCTCGGCATAAAACAGGGCGCCTTCCGGCACCGGGCGCCCGGTCACTTCCTCCAGGCAAAGCGCCTGCGCGCAAAGCTGCACCTCGTCGGCGCGGTGGAGCTTGGCCTTGCCGCGCTTGTACTCGACCGGATAGGCGATCTCGCCATCCGCCTCGGCGCGAAATTCGACGAGGTCGGCGACGCCGGCGAGGTTCAGCCTGCGGCATGCAAGCGGCAACGCCATGACGCGACGCAAGCCACGGCGCCTGCGATTAGCCGGTTCGTGCGCGATCTCATGCAGCACGCGGCCCTCGGCGGTGAAGCGGTTCTCTTCCCACAGCCGCTCGACATGGATCAGCGCCGCCTGCCGCATGCAATAGACCGCATGCTGCAAGGCGGAGAGCGGAATCGGATCATCGAGTTCCGGCACGATCCATCGCCTTTTCAGCAGGTTTCAGAGGATTTCGACAATCTCGACACCGTCGGGCAGGCCATCACGATCGATCGTCACCTCGTAATCGGAGAAGCGACGGGCCGGCGGCCGGTTGTCGAGGCGGGCATCGCCGATGTCATAAGCCGCCTCGCCTGACCGGCGCCTGGTCCTGACACGATCGAACAACTGTTTTGCCGGCGCATTGCCGAGCGCCAGGGCATGCTTGAAGGCGATGACGCGCTACGCCGCCATCTCGCCGCGAGCCGCCGAATGGTCGTGCTCGAACATCGCCTTGAGCGACTCGAAGAGGTGCTCGAGATCGGCCTCGCCGAAGCCGGTGCGTTCGGCCAGCTTGGCGCTGACGAAAATATGCGCGCGATACAGGCCGTAAGGCACGATGTGCTTGCGGCCCATGGTGCGGTTCTCGGTGCGCTCGTCGCCCTCGCTGCCCTTGTCGCGCTCGGCTTTCTCCTTCTCATTGGTCGCGGCCATGCGGGTAATCGAGATTTCAAGCGGCAGGATCGGCTCGACCGACGAGGCAAAGGCAACCTGTACCGGCCCGCGCACCTGGCCGGCATTGATGCCCGTACTCATCACGGCTCCGAACGTGCGCACGTCGAAAAAGTTCTCACACATGAAGGCGGTCAGGCGTTTGGCTTCGTCGTCGTTTTGCGGGTTGAGCTTGGCGTCCTTATCGGCCTTGTCGTTGCCGGGCCGGATCGCCCTGTAGGCCTCGCGGTGCTTCTCGTTGAGGATCGCACCTTCCTGCACATAGATGCGGTAGCCCGGCTGCGCGCCCTTGGCGAGTTCGGTGTAGTTACGGATCTTGCGCTTCAGCGACACGTCGCTGACCAGGCCGTGATTGGTTTCCGGGTCGAGGCGCGGCAGATTGCCGGCATCGGGGTCGCCATTCGGATTGCCGTTGGTGACGTCGAACAGGAAGACGATATCGTAGCGATTGGCGAGCGCGGTCATTATACGGCCTCCTCAACGGCGGTTTTCTCGGGTTTGCGGAAGAACTCATTGCGCTGATGGTGGTAGCCGAGGCCGAACAGTGCCTGGCTGCGATCCGGCAGGCTGGCTGGAAACGGATCGTCGCCCGGCGCCATCTGCTCCATGATGGCGCTGACCTGCTTTTCGAGATTGATCTGGCGGCCGCGATTCTGCTTGCCCACCTTCGAGAGATGGTTGGCGGACCCCGATTCCAGCATGGCGAACACCTTGCGCGGCTGGGCCGAGGCGGAGCCGTAGAACTTGTCCTTGATGGTGGCGTTGACCTCGCGGCCGAGCGCGGCGATCTGGATTTGTTCGTAGACGGCGAATAACCTCCCGAGCAGGTAGCCCGGATCCTTGTTCTCAAGATCGAGCGACACCGGCACCTCCATATTGAAGTTCTTGATCAGGATCGATTTGAGGATGCCGACGCGCAGCGCATTGACATCATGATCGGCGCGCAGGCGCATGATCAGCGTCGAGAGCAGCGTCAGCGGATAGGGCGTATCGCTCAGGATGGCGCGCAGCCACTCGCCGGCGAGATTGGGCTGGATGTTGTCGCTCTTGCGCAGCACTGCCGTTTCGATCAGCAGGCGCCACATCGAGGGGTTGTCATCCTTCGGCGGCGGCTCGACGCGCATACGCGCGAGATGCCGGAGATAGCGCCTGGCGATATCGCCGAAATCGCCCTCGAGATAGAAGCGCACCGAGAGCCGGGCGGCGTTGGGCGCAAGGCCGAGCACGAAGAAGCGCACGCCCCGCGGCAGGTCGAGGTCGAAATCCGCCTCCCGGCCGGATCGCACCTTCTCAAGCAGGCTCTCGACCTTCCTCGCGCCCATCGTCTCGGCCTTGTCGTCGACGGCGAGGAAATTCGCGAATATGTCCTCTGCCGCGCCAGCGGCGCCGGTATCCGGCGCCTCGGCCCAGAACACCGTCGAGGCATCACCCACCTGGACACGGTGGCGACTGCCCTTCTCGAGAAAATGATTCAACGCCGTCGTATAGGCGAAAGCCGCCGCCTCCGAGACCGGCGCGTTATCGCCCTGCTCGTGACCATAGGATTCAAAGGCATCGAGATTGAACGAGACGATTGAGGCGCCTGACGATTGCGCGCCCCACACGCCCTTGATCGCCGGGTGGAGGCGGGCAACCGGCATCCTGTTGCCGGTGACGAGGCAGGCAGCCTCCTGCTTGTCGCCCGCAGCGGACAATCTTGCCCAGAGATCACGCGCCGCCGGCCGGTCATGGATACGGATATTGGCAAGGCGCTCGCTTTCGAGCGCGAAGACCAGGTTCTGGTCCTTCATCTCCTCCGGCCAGCCACGCGCGACGAATTGCTCCGGCGTCCAGCTTTCGAGGAACCGCAGCAAAGCCTGCAGCCCCTCGTCATTCGTGCCGGCGAGCCAATCACGGTGACGAGCAATGAAGGTTTCGTGCTCCTGCGCGAGGCGCTTGCCCTCCCCGGCGGTGACGCCGAGCACATAGGCCGTCTTGTCCCACAGGAAATTCGGCGCGACACCGGAGGTGCGCTTGGTCGGCTGCGGCACGGCCATCGGCACGGCAACCCGCTTGCGGCCTTCGCCCTGCCGCAGATCATGCGCCATGCCCGCCACTGTGCCATCGCGGTTGAGCGCGATCAGGTAGCCGATCTTTTCCTGCGAATAGCCGAAGGATGGCACTTCGTTGCGCGCAGCCATGCGGTCATAGGCGCGCACGAGGGCGGCAAGCGCGCTCATCGGCGTATCTCCGCAGAATGGGGCGGTGGCACGCGGAGCACGCCATTTTCGAGCGTGGCGCGGAAGAACAGCGAGGCGCGGTCACTGGCATGGGCGATGTCATAGAGCATGAAGCCGAGATCGCGCGGCGTGCCGAAGCCGAGATTGGCGGTTTGGTCCTCCGGCTTGGCGACCGGCATCGCCGCTCCCTGCTCCAGCAACTCAAAATGCGCCGGGAACTCGCGCGTGCCAAGGCAAGGTTGGTGGAAACATTGCCCGTTGCGCGCACGCCGGTTGAAGATATCGAGATGCTTGCCTTCGTTATCATCCGGGCCGGCCTTGGCCGTCAGGGCGAACCGGGCGCAGATCACGTAAGCAACATCGACGAGAATGGTCGAGGCGCGCTGCTGGCGGTTATCTTCGACGACAAGGGTGAGGTCGCCGACATCGCCCGACTTCATCGCCTTGCGCACCGCCGCGACCGGCATCTTGGCGCCGACCTCATTGCGCCGGATCGACTGGAAGCGGATCGGTTTAAGGACGTGAATTTCCTCGATGATCCACTGGATCGCCGGCTTCCAGTGGATGGCCTCGAGGATGCCGCGCGCGGCCGATGGCGTCATCACGTCATAGGAGACACGCTCGACCTTCATCTCTGGGCGCGTGAACAGCGCCCGTTCCCCGCTGACACGGAGCCGAATTCCGTAGGACATTTCCCCCACCCCGCTGCGAACCGCCCTCCCCGACCCCTCGGGGAGGACTTCACCGTTCAACACTTGGGTCGGGTTTCAATCCACGCTCTTCAGGCGACTGGAAGGCCGGCTGCAGCGCAGCCGGCAGAGGTCACACCCACCAGAAGGAAAGCCAAGGCAAATGCCAAAGGACTTCGATGGCGATTTTGACTGTCATGCCCGCTCTCCCCGGAGAATGATTCCCCAAGGCTCAGAATAGCGGCACGCCGTTCCCGACACAAGTTTTGATTGTATCAATTGCTATAACACAACTTTAAATGCATATTTAATCCCCTTTTGTTCCCCACTGATCCAAACTCATACCCAGATTACGAACATGTCAAGAACATGTTTTGACGAATTTCGGTTCGATTGCCGTCAAGAATACGGCGAAAGACCCAACGCCTTAGACACTCCAGAAGTCGGAACGCTGGCTGCCGCTGTCCTCCCACACCAGCCCCAATTCGCGCGTGTAGAGCGCGTCGTTCTTCAACACGGCAAACTGATCCCCGAAGCCGACGACATATTGCACATCCCGGTTGGACAGCATGGCGTTTCGCGCGCGCGGCGGCACCTGGACAACGTAGTTTTGCAGTTTGCGCGCCGCTTGCGCGGCTGATGCGCCGGGCTTCAAGCCATCGACAATGGCTTTCGCCTCCTGATCGGTCGCAACGATCACCGGCACCATGCCGCTCTCGATCATGCGGAAAGCGTCCGCGACGCTGCGATAAGCGAAATTGCTTTCCCCCGCGCCGAACAGGAACTTGCCGGCGATATCGTGCTTGTCGAGCCCATCGCCGCGCTGCCAGTAGACCTCCTCGAAATACGCCTTGATCGCCGCCGGCGCGAGCAGGTCGTCGGGGCCCTTGTCGAGCACGCGCTGCATGGCGGCGGCAAAATCCGCGATCTCGGGCGGCGGCTTGGCTTCGCTTGGGACGAACACCGTGACGATGCTGTCGGCAACCGGCCTCAGCCCCTCACGGTTGCAGCGCCCGGCCGCCTGCGCGATCTGGTCGAGACCGGTCAGCGCCCGCCAAACCCTTGGAAAATCAAGATCAACGCCCGCCTCGACGAGGCTCGTCGCGATCACCCGGCACGGCAGCCCGTCGCGCAGCCGCTGGCGGATATCATCCAGGATACGGCGGCGGTCGCATACCGTCTGGCGCGTCGACAGATGGATCACGCCGTCCAGCGTCGCCTTGGCCGCGCGATAGAGCGCGAGCGCGTGCTGGCGGCTGTTGACGATCACCAGGCCCTGCGGCGTTGCCGCCAGTTCCGCGACGAGATCGTCGTCGCTCATCGTGCCGGCAAGCTTGAGGGTGACGCGCTTCAGCGCCAGGTGGAGCGCGGCTGGATCCGGCGCCAGTTCGCGCTCCGGGCCGATTTCAAAGCCACCGGCGAAGCGCGGCGCGGCCAGTGCCGGCTGGGTCGCGGTGCACAGCACGATGCTGCAGCCGTAATTGCGCGCCAACTCGTCGAGCGCCGCCACGCAAGGGCGCAGCAGCGCCAGCGGAATGGTCTGCGCCTCGTCGAGAATGATCACCGCCTTTGCCACATTATGCAGCTTGCGGCAGCGCGACGGCCGGTTGGCGAACAGGCTTTCGAACAGTTGCACATTGGTGGTGACCACCACCGGCGCCGCCCAATTCTCCATGGCAAGACGCAGCTTGTCCCGACCCTCGAGAGGCTCGTCCCTGGCATCCTCGATCGCCGAATGATGCTCGAGCACGAAATCCTCGCCCAGCACGGCGCGAAACACCGCCGCATTCTGCTCGATGATCGCGGTGAAGGGAATCGCGTAGACGATGCGTTCCATATTCCAGCGCCGGGCGTGTTCGAGTGCGAAGCCGAGCGTCGCCAGCGTCTTGCCGCCGCCGGTCGGGACCTCGAGCGTGAACAGGCCGGGCGGCAGCGCCGCCTTCTCCCTGACATGGCTGAGGATGTCGTCACGCAGCCGGTTCAGCGGCTTATCGTCGGCTCCGGCGCGCTTTTCTGCCATCGCCGCGTCGAACGCCGCGATCAGGTCATCGAGATGCGCACCGAGCGCCGGCCAGTTCCGATCGACCTCTTGCCCGGCGGTGCGCGCGTAAAACGCTTCCGTATCGAGAAAATCCGCATCGACCAGGCAGGAGAAGATCATGCGGCCGAGAAAGGCGAGCTGGAAGGCCTGGCGATCCCTCGTTTGCTGCCTGAACGTGGCCGGAAACAGGCCGCTGGCATCATGGGCGACCTCGCTTTGCCAGACGGGATCGAGCGCCGGCAGCGTCTTGCTCTTGATGCGATCGGCGAGCCCGCCGCTTGCCGCCAGACGATCCGGCAGACCGCCATGGTGGCCGGCGATGCCGTAGGAGAGCAGGTCGACCATCACCGATGTCGCGGACATCGGCGGTAAGCTTCAGCACCTCGCGGGCGCCGGCCGTGGAGTGGTCGACGCTCGAGCCGCGCTTGTCGATATAGGCCTGGAACGCCGCGCTATATTTGCCGAGATCGTGCAGCCAGCCGGCGAGGCAGGCTGCTTTCGCGGCGCCGAACTTGCCGGCGAAGCCCTCGGCGAGCCGGGCCACGGCGCTCAGATGATCGACCAGCAACTGCCAGTCGGAATGGTCCTGCTTGTCGGTCGAATGCGCATAATGCATCGCTGCCCCTCCCGTCCTCACGATAGGAGGGGCAGATGCGCGCGCAATCCCGCCTTATGGCGTATCGCTACGTCAAGGAAATAACAGGGCTATTTCTTGTGCTGCTCGTAGCGCGCCTTGGTTTCGGCATTCATCGGGTAGAGGCCGGGGAGTGCTGTGCCCTTCTCGACCTCGCCCATGATCCAGGCTTCCATGCGCTCCTGCTCGATCGCCTCCTTGACGACCTCGTCGAGCAAGGCGGCCGGGATCAGCACGGCGCCGTCCTGGTCGACGACGACGACGTCATCCGGGAACACCGCCACGCCGCCGCAACCGATCGGCTGCTGCCAGGCAACGAAGGTCAGGCCGGCAACCGAAGGCGGAGCGGCGGCACCCTGGCACCACACCGGCAGGTTGGTCGCCAACACGCCGGCAAGGTCGCGCACCACGCCATCGCTGACCAGCGCCGCCACGCCGCGCTTTTGCATGCGCGAGCACAGGATATCGCCGAAAATCCCGGCATCGGTGACGCCCATCGCATCAACCACCGCGACGCAGCCGGCCGGCATCGCCTCGATCGCGGCGCGCGTCGAGATCGGCGAAGCCCATGAGGCCGGCGTCGCCAGATCCTCGCGCGCCGGCACGAAACGCAGCGTGAAGGCGCGCCCGACGATGCGCGGCTGGCCGACAGCGAGCGGCCTTGTGCCGCGCATCCAGACATTGCGCAAACCCTTCTTCAAAAGGATCGTCGTGATCGTCGCGGTGGCGACGTGGCTGAGCGCCTCGAAGGCTTGGCTATCGTTGGACATGGTTTCTCTCTTTCAGGGAATCACCGGATTCTCATCGAGAGGAAAGGCCAGCTTCCGCATCTTTGGAAGCGGATTCTTCGTGGTTTCTTCCGAATTTCCTGGCGGTTTCCCGCGCCATCCTTGCGCCAGCGCAAAGCCGGAGCGCGTTTTGGCGTTTTAGTGTGCCGATCATTCCGGGCTGTCGTCACCGGCCGCATGGGGCTAACCTGTCGGCCACCTGCCCGGCGATGCGACGAGAGGTGAGGATGTTCGGTCTGACGGCCCTGGAACTGGCCCGCATCCAGTTCGGCTTCACCATCTCGTTCCACATCGTGTTCCCGGCCATCACCATCGGGCTGGCGAGCTATCTCGTGGTGCTCGAGGGGCTGTGGCTGTGGCGCAGGGACACCGTCTACCGCGACCTGTATCATTTCTGGTCGACGATCTTCGCCGTCAACTTCGCCATGGGCGTCGTGTCGGGGCTGGTGATGGCGTATCAGTTCGGCACCAACTGGAGTTCTTTCTCGACCTTCGCCGGCAGCATCACCGGGCCGCTGCTCGCCTATGAGGTCCTGACCGCCTTCTTCCTCGAGGCGGGCTTTCTTGGCGTGATGCTGTTCGGCTGGCGCAAGGTCGGGCCGGGCCTGCACTTCTTCTCTACCATCATGGTGGCGCTCGGCACGCTGATCTCGACGACCTGGATCCTCGCCTCCAACAGCTGGATGCAGACGCCGCAGGGTTTCGAGATCATCGACGGCCGCGTCGTGCCGGTCGATTGGCTCAAGGTGATCTTCAACCCGTCCTTCCCGTATCGGCTGGCACATATGACGCTCGCCGCCTATCTGGCGACGGCTTTGTTCGTTGGCGCCTCGGGCGCCTGGCATCTGCTGCGCCGCCGCGACACGCGCGCCACCCGCACCATGCTGTCGATGGCGATGTGGATGATCCTGGCGACCGCGCCGGTGCAGATCCTCGCCGGCGACCTGCACGGGCTCAACACGCTTGCGTACCAGCCGGCCAAGATCGCGGCGCTGGAAGGCCATTGGCAGAGCAAGCCCGGCGAGAGCGTGCCGCTCACCCTGTTCGGCTGGCCGGACATGCAGGCCGAGACGACGCGCTATGCACTCCAGGTGCCCTATCTCGGCAGCCTGATCCTGACGCATCAACTCTACGGGCAGGTGCCCGGCCTGAAGGATTTCGCACCTGAGGACCGCCCGAACGCCACGGTGGTGTTCTGGACGTTTCGGCTGATGGTCGGGCTCGGCCTGCTCATGCTGCTTGCCGGCGTGTGGGGCCTGTGGCTGCGCTGGCGCGGCAAGCTGTATGAGCAGCGCATCTTCCTGCGCTTTGCGCTCTGGATGGGGCCGAGCGGGCTCATCGCCATCCTCGCCGGCTGGATGACCACCGAGATCGGCCGCCAGCCCTGGATCGTCTACGGCATCATGCGCACCAGGGACGCGGTCTCGGATCACTCGGTGCTGGCGCTGTCGACCACGCTCGCCGTGTTCGTCGTGATGTATTTCGCGGTGTTCGGCACCGGCATCGGCTACATGCTGAAACTGGTCGCCAAGGGGCCGCAGGAATCCGGCCCGGACGAATCAGGACCTGATGAGCTACGACCGCACGCGGAAGCCAAGGCGGACCGGATGCGCCGGCCGGCGCGCCCGTTCTCGGCAGCACCCGACGTTGTCGAACCCGATCACCCTGAAACCTGGCCGGCCGCGCCCGGCGCCAAGGAGGCTTGAGCCATGGGCGTGGGCATCGACCTGCCGCTGGTCTGGGCGCTGATCATCGGCTTCGGCCTGATGATGTATGTCGTCATGGACGGGTTCGATCTCGGCATCGGCATCCTGTTCCCGTTCGTGCCCGACCGGCACGAGCGCGACGCGATGATCAACACCGTGGCGCCGGTCTGGGATGGCAACGAGACCTGGCTCGTGCTCGGCGGCGCCGCCCTGCTCGCCGCTTTCCCGCTCGCCTATGCCGTCATCCTGAGCGC
Source organism: uncultured Alphaproteobacteria bacterium (assembly GCA_937988775.1). Lineage (GTDB taxonomy): Bacteria > Pseudomonadota > Alphaproteobacteria > Rhizobiales > Beijerinckiaceae > CALKHP01. Next base: position 48,131 of record CALKHP010000005.1, on the reverse strand, counting down.
GCTCTACCTGCCGCTGATGGCGATGCTGGCCGGGCTGATCTGGCGCGGCGTCGCCTTCGAGTTCCGCTTCAAGGCGGACGAGGAGCACAAGCTGTTCTGGGGCCACGCCTTCACCTGGGGCTCCTATATCGCGACGGTCGCGCAGGGCGTGGCGCTCGGCGCCTTCATCAGCGGCTTCCCGGTCGCGAAAAACAGCTATGCCGGCGGCGCGCTCGACTGGCTAACCCCGTTCAACCTGTTCACCGGGCTCGGCCTCGTCGTCGCCTATGCGCTGCTGGGAGCGACCTGGCTCGTCATCAAGACCGAGGGCGATCTGCAACAGCGCATGCGCCGCATCGCCCGCCCGGCCACGCTGGTGCTGCTCGCCGTGATCGGCATTGTCAGCCTGTGGACGCCGCTCACCCATGCCGATATCGCGGCGCGCTGGTTCTCGTTCCCGAACCTGGCGCTGTTCTCGCCGGTGCCGGTGCTGGTGCTCGCCGCCGCCTGGGGGCTGCTGCGCAGCCTGGCGCGCGAGGATAGCCATGCCACGCCGTTCCTGCTGGCGCTCTGCCTGATTTTCCTCGGCTATAGCGGGCTCGGCATCAGCCTGTGGCCCTATATCATCCCGCCGGCAGTGACGATCTGGCAGGCCGCCGCCCCGCCGCAGAGCATGGGCTTCACGCTCGTCGGCGCGCTGCTCATCATCCCGTGCATCCTCGCCTATACCGGCTGGTCCTATTACGTGTTCCGCGGCAAGGTCCGGCCCGGCGAGGGCTACCATTGACGACCGGGGCCGGGCCGCCGCCCTCCCGCCTCCGGCGCCTCGGCTGGCTCGTGCTGATCTGGACGGCGAGCGTGCTGGCGCTTGCCGTCGTCGCCGCGCTGTTCCGCGTGTTCATGAACCTCGCCGGCCTGACCGTGTGAGGCCCGTTAAAGGTGAAAGGCGGCCGGCTTGAAGATCAGCGCCGCGCCGGCCACGATCAGCGCGAAGCCGAGCGCATGGTTCCAGCCGAGCGGCTCCTTCAGGTACAGCACCGAGAACGCCGCGAACACCACCAGCGTGATGACCTCCTGCATCGTCTTGAGCTGCGCCGTCGAATAGACCGCGCTGCCGAGCCGGTTGGCCGGCACGGCAAGGCAATATTCGAACAGCGCGATGCCCCAGCTGATCAGGATCACCAGCCAGAGCGCCGTGCCCTTGAAGCGCAGATGCCCGTACCAGGCAAACGTCATGAACACGTTGGACGCGATCAGCAGGAAGATCGGCGCGAGCAGGTTGGACAGGTTGGGCATGGATCGACCTCGGCGGGCAGCGGCTCGTCCTAATCCGGCGCGCGCGCCGGCGCCAGAGCGAAATCGCATTGCATGGCCTCATCCCACGCCACGCAATGCGATGAATTCGCTCGGCAATTATGGATGGAGCACGTTTACGACAGGCGAAGCTGCTCCGCGCCATCACACCGGATCGAGCAGGCCGAACCAGGACACCAGCGCCAGCACGCCGCCGCCGAGCGCCAATTCGGCGAAGGTGCCATGCCGGATGCGCGCGACGGCGCGCACCGGGTCGTCGCCAAGGCGCGGCATGAACACATAGCGGTTGGCAAGCGCCACGCCGATCATCGCCATCACCAGCACGATCTTGAGCGCGAGCAGGCGCTGATAGGGCGAGGACGCATCGAGCGGCAGGTGGCCAAGGATCAACAGCGTGTTGGCGATGCCGCTGACCAGCACCAGCGCCACCGCGCCATGGCCCGCGCTCGAGAAGCGCCGCAGGGCGATGGTCGCTTCCGGCCGCGTCGCCGGGCGCGCGAGATGGGCGAGACAGCTCGGCAGCATCACCAGCGAGCCGAGCCAGAAGCCGGCGGCCAGGATATGCAGCGCATCATTGCCATGGTGCAGCACGCCGCGCACGCCCTCGTGCATATTGGCATGGCCGCTCAGGGCGAGGCTCGCCAGCAGCATGCCGGACAACACCACGCCGAGCATCGGCGCCGCGCGCCAGGCCAGCGCCGCCAGCATCAGCACGCTGAGTACGAGCCGGGTCAGCCAGGCCCAGCCGATCACCGTGCCGAAGGCAAGCTCGCGCAAGCTGGCGCCATCGCCGGCCATCGCCCAGCCGCCGATCGTTGCCGCCTCGAGCGGCAGCCAGGCCAGCGTCGCGGCCAGCGCGAGCAGGCCTGCCGCCACGATGCGCCGGGCCGAATCCGCCGCAACCTGGCGGCCAAGCGCGCGCGGCGCCACCAGCGCAGTGAAACAGGCCCAGCCGAACAGCGCGATCGCGGCGGCGTAAAATGCGAAACGGGCGAGCGCCAGCACGCCCTCCGGCCCGATCATGGCGCGACGGTAAAGGCGTAGCTGCCATGCGTGCTATGGCCGTCCTTCGACAGCGCGCGCCAATGCACGGTGTATTTTCCGGCGCGAAGCGCGCCATCGAGCGGTACACGCAGCACGCGCTGGTCCTTGGCATCGAGTACGGCAGTCCCGGTGGCGATCGTCTTGCCGTCCGGCCCCTTCAGCGTCACGCCGCTGAGCTTGGCCTCGAGCGCTTCGGAAAAACTCAGTGACAGCGCTGTGGGCGACGCCGCGATCCGGGCGCCCTCGGCCGGTTCCGCCGCTTTCAGATGGGCATGGGCCAGCGCACTGCCCGAAAACAGGCAGGCGGCGATCACGATTACGGCAGGTTTGAGCATCGACAGGACCTTCACGCGGCAATTCTCGCCGTCATACGGCAATCTTCCGGCCGAAACCGGCCGTCGCGGCGCCCTCGCCGCCAGCAGCGATCATCGTCGCAAATGCGCGGCCGGTCCATGGTCAGGATGACGCGGCGCGGCAAATTCCGGCTTTGCGCGAGCGCGGCCGCCAAACGCAAAAAGCCGCCCGATGAGGGCGGCTTGATTGCAACGATGCGACATCGTCGCATGATAATCTGGTTGCGGGGGCCCGCATCATGCCGACCCACAGACTCCCGCCGATGGTGATCCGGCTCCGGACGAAGCGTTAGGCGCTTGACTCGGCCCCGGCATTTGTTCTTTTTCTGTTCGCATGGAAAAGGCTCTTTGGCTGTGTCGTCAAGAGACGGACCGAACAGACTTGGATCGGGAGATTTTCAGCGTCGTCTATGACGGCGTTGTCGTTGGAGCGGTCCATCGCAGCCACGCAACGCCGCTCGGCTGCACCTGGACATGGTCCGTCACCTGCCAATGCCACCACCGCGGCGCCCATAGCGGGCGAGCCTTCACGAAGGCGGAAGCGTTGGCAGATTTTCGAGCAGCCTGGGATATGGCCGATCCCGACATTGAATATCAACGCGCCAAGCATGACGAGATTCGCTGCCGCACCCACTTTAAGGCCTACTGCGACACTCACGGCATCAGTCTTTGGGGGCTTCGCAGTGAGGATCGGCCATCACACGAGGACATTACCCGATGGCTGGACGAGCGCGGCATCGATATGCCACCGTCCCGCAAGCCCTGATCGGAGACGACCATGTGCGGACGATTTTCGCAAGCCTACACCTGGGAAGAAATCGTGGCCTTTAGTCAGCCACTGACTGTTCCGGCAAATCGGCCCAACCTCCAGCCTCGCTACAATATTGCGCCGACGACAGAGATCGACATCATCACGCTCGCGGAGGATGGCGGCCGGCAGATGATCAAGGCACGATGGGGGCTGATCCCGTCATGGCACCGCGGCGAGGTGCGCGACCTAAAGGCATCGACGTTCAATGCTCGCGCCGAATCCGTGCACGAAAAGCCAATGTTCCGCGGCGCATTCAAAAGCCGCCGCTGCATCATTCCCGCCAGCGGCTTTTTCGAATGGACCGGCGACAAAGGCGGCAAGACACCCCATTATTTCTCGGCGGCCGATGGAAGCCTGCTGGCGTTTGCCGGGCTTTGGGAGCAGTGGCGCGACCCGCAAGGGACAGAGATCATCACCGCGACGATCATCGTGCGAGAGGGCAATGCCTGGATGAAAAAGTATCACGATCGCATGCCGATGATGCTTCAGCCGAAAGACTTCGACGTTTGGCTCAACGGCACGGCCGGAAAGGACGTGTTTGAGGAGCCATCGCCAGCATTGCGGGAGTGGATCGTCTCGCAACGTGTTAACAAGGCCGGCGCTGGCGATGACGATCCAGCAACGATAGCACCCGAGCCCGGTCCTCTTCTGTGACCGCCGATCCCGAACTCTACCACATCACACTCTCCAACGGGATGTCGAGCTATCAGCCGCGCAGCCGGACAGGCGAGGCCGATATTGCCAAGACGCGCGCCTGGCTCGAGAAAGGCGGCGCGTGGGGCTCCTGGCGCATCGAGCATGTGCCACCGCCCGCCGGCCTACATACGTGGCATCTCCACGACGGCGATCACCCGGTGCTGACCTGCCTGCTCTGCACCGATTGGCAGGCGGCGAACGAGGCGCTGCTCGGCATGGAAGCGATGTCCGGCCGCACAGGGCTCGAGATGCCGCCACAGGTGCCTTGGCTCGCGTCCACCGTGACGCTGCCGATCGAGGTGACGCGGCGCAATCCGATACAGGCGGCAACCGATGTCCGCCTGGCGCTCGACATAGCCGTCGCCGTCGCGTGGGCGCTGCTGGAATAGCCCACCAGAAACGCGAAAAAGCCCCGCCGGCCGAAGCCAGCGGGGCGAAGTCAATGGGTCTGTCACAGTACGATGTAGGGTTGCCACATCGCGATCCGCGCCGGCGACAAGGCGGCGCGAATGTCATGCGGTACAATCTGAGGTGGTCGGATTATACCAAACGGCTTAGGGCGAGGCTCGCTCGCGCTGGTTGAGTTGGCTGACCGCTTTCTCGACGCGCTGCGTGATCGCCAGTAACACCTTCACATCAGCGGTCAGGTCAGAGGTTTTCTGCCGGTCCACGGCGGCTTCCCGGCGCAACTCGACCTGCTCCTGCTTCACGGCCGCGATCTCTTTGTCGATCCGAATGATCGCGTCGGCGGAGCGATTGTCGGCCACCGCACTGTCGCGCCAGAACACCGCTGCGGTCCCGCCCACCGCGAGCGCCGCAGCGATGACCGCCGGAACGAAGCGCTCGACGAACTTGCCGTCGCTGTTGATGCGAGCATTCATCGGGCCGGTCTCCTGTAGCTCTCGCGGATCGTCTCATACCAGGCGGCAAACGCGGTGAGCTTGCGCGCGTCATCGACACGACCGGAACGCTCGCGGGCCGACACAGCCGCGCATGCCTCCCCGGCCTGCGGCTCGGCCACGACGGTCGGCGTCGTCATGCGCTTGTCGGCCGCCGGCAAATCCCGCCCCAGCGGAACGCTACCGGATGTTGCGCAGCCGGCGAGCATCGTCGCGAGACAGAGCGCAGCGAGCAGCGGCAGGCCGCTTGGCCAGATCGGCTTGCAGGTCATGGATCACCTTTGCATTGGTCTCGGATTGGTCGACGATCGCCTGGTAGCGCTGCGTCGCATCGGCTTCGGCCGCGCGGGCGTTGGCAAGGTCGGCCATGGTCGCGTCGAGCTTGGATTGGATGGTGGCCGCCTGGCACCGGCCGCGTTCGCGGGATGCACCCGAGATATCGCCGTAGCTGTAGAGCCCGAACGCCAAGACGAGCAGCCCGATCGAGCCCCACGGCTCCGGGATCAAGGCGAGGAGCTTCAGCATGACACCCACACGCCATCGGTCAGCCAGCCGTGCCAGTGCCCGACGTGATGCACGGACGGCGTCAGCGTCGGTTTGTCGAGCGAACCATTCCAGTTCCATGAAGGGCGGTCGGAAACCGGCTTGAAACCGTTTCCGACCAGGATGACACCCGTCGCGCCACAACCGCACGGACAGCAATACCAGAACGTCTGCGACCCGCTTTCGTGACGCTCACCGAAATAAAATGAGCCAGGAACCCGACCGATGCCGTCCAGGCGGAAGCGGTTTTTCTCGACGAGATGTGCCGCAACTGGAGGCGTCTTGACTTCGCCCATCACGACACCCGCGCCGGGGCGCCGGCCCGGTACTCGCGCACCTTGCTCCAGATCACCTCGCCCGCGCCGCTGAACACGAGGTAGGCGGCGATGGCGGCGAAGATCCACCAGTGATGCAGGCACCACTGCACCGCGTCGATCAGCCGGCCGCCGACATCCTTGACCGCGTCGACCTTATCGAGGCCGGTGCGCGCCTGATCGAGCAGGCCAGTCTGATCCGTCGCACCGCCGGCCGCACCGAAACCGAGCCACGCAGCGATCTTGCGCAGGCTGAAACCGCTCTGGACCGTTGGTGATCCCTTGGCGGCAAGGTCCGCAGGCGTGGCAGTCGCACGCTCGACGGCGACCGGGCGCGGCTCGGCGACGACGAGCGCAGCAAGCAATTCCTGGTCGATCACCGCCACGGTCGGCAACGCCGGCACCTGGTCGGCCCGAAAGCCGAGGATGGCCGCTCGCGTCTTGGTGCCCATAATGCCGTCGACCTCGCCGGCCTGATAGCCGAGATCATTTAGGCGGCCCTGCACGTAGCGGACGGTCTTGTCATCGGTCAGGCCGGCCGGCGCCGCGCCCTCCTTCCCATCCGGGTAGACCGCCTGATAGGCCTTGAGCGCCTGCCGGGCATAGTCGATGCGGCTGGGATAATGCTTGACGCCCGCACGCTCGAAACGCTCCTCGAATGCCTGCACCTTGGCCTCGATCCCATCGGCATCGGCGACCGCCTTGACCGCCGCACGCTCGCTGCCGCGCAACTCCACGATCAGATAGCCATAGTTGGCCTCGTAGCTCGCCACGTCGAGCTTGCGCGCCCTGCACCACGCCTCATAGGCACGGCGGCGCGGGCCGGTCCACTGATACCAGCCATAGCCACCGCGCGAGCCTTTGACCGTCGGCTTGATCTCCTGCATCTTGGTCATGCCCGCACTCTCATGGCCGGCATTGCCAACGGCCGCCGCTGCATCGAGGACACCCCAGGCGGGGATATCGCGTTGCAGGTCGCGCATGATGCGCGGCGCCAGGTCGGTAAACTTGCTCATGATGATTGCTCCGGGCACAAAAAAGCCGCCTCAAAGGGCGGCGGGTCATTGGGTGTGGCGTTGGCGGTCAGACGGGCCAATGCTCGTCATCGGCATAGTCGGCCGGGGTCGGATCGAGTGCTTTGAGCGCCCAACTTGCAGCGTAGATCGCGGATACGCGCGCCATGGCCTGGGCTGCGAGGCTGGAAACATCGGCGGCCGAGAGCGCGTGAGTAATGTTGTCACGATCGCGGAAGTCCGCGGCCGTCCCCGCCATCATCAGCCCCATGATGTTGATCTTGGACGTGTTGTCGATGTCGGCGACAAATGTCCTGCCATCGCCAAGGTCGATCGGTGCGCCGAGGCCAAAGCGGCGGTCGCGCTCGGCGTCGACCTGGGCCACTGTTGGCGTTGGTGGGGTATATTCGGCCACCGCTCCGAACTCTCCCGCCACGGCACGGGTGTAAATCTCCATCGACCACGGTGCGCTGATATCGTCGGGTGAGGCCGTATAATGCAAAGGTCCAGCCTCGCCCTCGACGGTCACGAGACAGTCGATTGCGCGCTGGTCGGCACGCGAGTATCGGCACGCGGTCACGCTGGTGTAGAGCATCACGATATCCTCACAAATAGCCCGTAAGCATCATTCGACAGCGCCCCACCGGCGATATTCTTCCAGGTGCCGGTCTGGGCCGCCCCAAAGCCCAAGAGCCCCCCCGCATCGATAAACAGCAAGGCGAGGCTGGAGCCTGCGACAGAGCCTCCCCCAGCGATCGATGACCCGGATTTGTTTTGGAGCGTTGCAGCCTGGCCCGGAGGCAGGACGCCGCTTGTGGGGATAGCGGCCACGGACAAAGCTCCCCGCGCCGCCGCCGCATCCGCCGCCGTGAGCAGCGCCTTGCCGACTGTGGTGGCGTCCGTGATGCCATCCGATGTTGCCGCAAACGTCCGCTGCGTCCACGCCCCGGCCGCCTTGGTCCAGACGGTGATTGGGTTGGTGCCGTCATTGACGAGGCAGGCCGTGCCGTCAACGCCGTCGCCCGCTGTCGGGTTGGACGTGCGGAAGATAACGATGTTCGCAGTCGCCAGAAACGCCCGGATCGCCTGAATATTCAGGCTGTCCTGCATCTCGCTCGGAAACGAGATGATCGTGTAGGCAGCGCCCGTGATCGCCGCGCCGCCGTTCTTGTTGACGAGCGTGATCTGCGTGGCGCTGTCGATCGAGCTGATGCCAAAGACCTGGCCTGTATCCGGCACCCAAAGAAAGCCGAATGGCTGCACGCGTGCATCGGTCCAGACCGTGCCGGTGCCGGTCGCGGTCGCAGAGCCGGCCGGAATCGATACCGTGCCGGCCGTGTAAGGCAGGTTGTTCATGCGATGATCCTGATATGAAGAAGCCGCCTCGGAGGGCGGCGGCTAGCAACTGATGGTGACTACGTTCAGCCGAAATGCGCCATGTAATCGTCAATCTCTTCCATCGACTGACAGGCCCTGATGACACGCTCGGCGCGGTCGAAGGCATCGCTCGATTGCTCGACCAGAGCGGCGCGTTGTGCCCGCGCTGCATCGGCGCGCGCAACAATCCGTGCGCACAATTCGTGGCAGGCAATGCCCTTAGCCACGGCCTCTGTGCCAATCACTGGATGCGCTTTCTCGCCGTCTAGGTGAGCCCGCGCCCAGCCCTCCTTGCGCTGGTAGTAAGCGCTTGCCTCCGGCGCGCCCGCCAGGCGCTCAACACGGCGGCGGGCAATGCGTTCGATGGCAGCGGCGCGGACGCCGTCCAAGGTGCGCGGCGGCGCTGGCGGTAGTGGCCATATGGCGAGCGCAACTTCTTCGGAGCCAATCTCCTCGCCGGCGCCATCACGCAAGATGCGATGAGGGCGCGGGCCGACCGCGCTCGCGACAATCCTGATATCACCATGCTCGACCGGATCGGCCAGACGGAAATAGTGCAACTCGTCGACGCGCTCGATCAAGTGCGCCTCGTACTCCGGCCCCCAATCTGTGACGCTGTGAAGGACTGTCAAGGTAACGGGATCGTAATGCACAATCATTGCTGGCAAATCCTGTAAGCGGCATCCATGGTCGGATCGGTTACGACGCCGTGGAACAGCCTAAAATAGGCGCCAAGCACGACATCGCTGGTCGATGTGCGGGTGTAGCTCTTGTCCGCTTTGGGGTGCACCGCGTAGACGACACCGCCGATGATGGGCAGCCAAAACACATGCGGTGGAGCGGAAAATGTCTTGCCGAAGCTGATCGTCGTTTCGAAGGACGAAAAGCCATTTCCGTTACCATCGTCGGCATGATCGACCATGGTCCATGAGGCCCAAGGGATGGTGCCGGCGAGGTATACGCCGGCATACCCATATGCCAGAGGGTCAAACGCCATGTTGGCATCCGCGCCAGTCAGCGCGTCATAACCTGGATCAGAAACTCGAAAACGCGGGCTGCTATCGAGAACAATTCTCCGGGTCATGCCGGCTCTCGATAAATGGTCCAGGACACCGGCCGGATCGATAGCGATAGCGGAGGGTTGAACCCGCCCGAAGATGACCAGTGCTTGACGTTGACGTAAATGTTGAGGCTGGCAGCGTCTGCCAGTGCACCGACCGTGTCGTAGTAATATGCCCCCGCATTTACAACGCCGAGGGTTCCAACCCCTCCGACAGCACGCGGATAAACCGATGCGAAGAAGAGCGGAGCGTATCCGAGTCCATGATTGAACGTGAACGTGTAGGTCGCGCCAATGGCGACGCCCGCGCTGGCGAAGTACGTGCGCGGCATCGCGCTGAGCGTCCCTTTGGCGAACGGCCTTGCCGCGCGATAACCCATCTGGAAAACAAAATCCGCCGGGTTGGACGACATTGCATCCTTCCCATTTTTGGCGACCCACAGACCATACTGGCCCGATCGATTGCCAAGGATCAGGCGCTTTGTCATTTGGCCCTCACGAGCAATACTTTGTATGAAATATTGTGGCCAGATGCGGCGGGGAAGGTAAACGATCCGTCTGCGATCGAGATAGAAAAACCCGCTGACAAATTTATGAAACTTGTCCCGTAGACGCGGGTACCGCCTCCGTTGATGTCGAGATAGCCGTTTGTCTTATAAAAGAGCACGAACGGCACGAACCCAAGGGTTGGGAATGTGATCGTCGTCGGCGACGAGCTGGAGGTGAAAGACCCGGACTGGAAAATGGGAACGGTTTCGGTCCAGTCTGACGAGAACAGAAGTCGCTCGTTATCGACCGGGTTCGTGGTGACATCGTAGCCGGGCTTAGAGATCAGGAGCCCATAGTTGCCCGACGGAAGGCGACCAAGGATGACACGCTTGGTCATACGACCCCATCATCGAAAATGATCGAAGGCGTGGCTCCAAAGCTGTCTGTCCGATACGGCTGACCGTTAGCCCCGACGCCAAGCGAGCGCAGCGCATCCGAAACCTGTGTCACCCCTCCGAGCGTGAGAGTGTCATCCGGGTTTGCCGTAAAAACCGCGTTTTTGGTGGAGCCAGCCCGGATGATGAAAGCATCGGCCACGAACAGCCACCGACTCGCGCTACCGATAATGTCGAGCTGCGCGGAGCCATCAACGAACGCCCCCCCGGGGCCGGTAATGCTGGCCTCAAGCCGCCACGACGCGGACACGCCACTCTCGGCCGAGATTGCTGTCCAGCGGATGGACCCATGCGCGGTGCCCGCGTCGGTCTTAGCCTCAACGCCGTCGACCTGCGTGGCCATGGCGCCGACCGTGTCGCCGAGCGTGGCGAGGGTCGTCCCCTGACTGGTAATCTTGGCAGACAGGCCGGTGACCGGCGTGTCCACAGTGGCCTCAAGCGTGGCCGTGCGCTCGGCCAAGCCACCTGAGCCCGTCACCGTGGCTGTAATGACCTCCGTAAACGCTGCCGTGACCCGTGTATCACCGGCATCGCGCTCGACGCGGACCTCTCGCAGATCGTTGGAGGTCACCGCCTGGTCGTTTGACGATTGCAGCGCCAGCAACCGTATTTGCGCCGCCATGGCCTCCATTTGAGAGCGGAGGGCCGTGACCTGAGCCGCCGCCTCGATCGCCTGATTGAGGACAGACTCTTCGATCAGATAGCCGCCGTTGACGCTCGGTGCCGGCGTCGTGAACACCGATGGCATGGTCCAGTCGCCCGGCGTGCCGTTGGGGCCGATGCCTCGCGCCCGGATCCAGCACGGGCCATTCTCGTTATAACCGATCGGCGCCGTGCCATTCGTCGCCGGCCCGGTGTAGATATTCGGCCAGGTCAGCCCCTCGTCATAGGATAGCTGCACCTCGGTCAGTGCCGCGTCGGCGGCAAGCCGTGCCGACCAGTGCAACGTCAGCCGCGTGTCATTCCGGTTGACCCAGGCCGAAATGCCCAGAACGACCGGATAATCCGGGTCGCGCGCGCTCGGCGGCACAAACACCGGCATATTGGCCCCGATATAGGCCCAGACGCGCGGGTCGTCATAAACCAGTGACACGCGAACCGTCTCGGCATTGGCCGGCACCGCCGACTTGACCAGATAATTTCGCTGCAGTTCCGCCAAGGTGCCGAATTGCGCGATCGTCCTGTTCTGACGCGGTTTAGCCATCACGTCCGCAAGCATCATGCCGGCATTGGTCTGGGCAGCGGCAAGATCGTCGGCGTCGAGCGTGACGATTTTCGGGAGCGCCCCGATCGTATAGCGCATCGGCCCGAACGCCCGCCCCTTGCGATCGCGCAACACGCAATAGGGATAGGCGGCGGCATCCGGAGTACCGTCGAGTGTCAAGGTCCGGTTGCTACGGGCATCGACCTGCGTCGCCTGGCGCGCCGAATAAAACCATGTGTCGACGGCGGCCAGGTCGCCCGGGCGATAAAGCGTGCCGTCTCGCCCGACGACCACGTCCCGCGTCTCCTGGCGAAACGCGGAAACCGCCGCATGATAGTCGGCAAAGCGCTGCCCGTGATAGGGATCGGTAATGCCGATCGGCTGCATGCGCTTCGGCGTCCGGCTTTGCGAGCCGATGGTGGAGCGGATCGGCACAGGGTCCTTCGGGTCGCCGCCGCGGTAGATCTCCATGACGACATCGCCGGCCGAACGGTCCGTGCCGAGATCGAAGGTGATGCTCGAGGAATCCCGCACGATATTGCGGCGCGTGATCGCGTGCTGGCGCATCACCTTCGGCTCGTCGCGCACGAAGGAATAAAGATTGCCGATCTTGATCACGTCAGCGCGGATCGGCGCCAGAGCCGTCCCGAGCGCCTCCCAGACGCTCACCGGACCGTTGATCGTCGCGTTGAACTCATTGTCCTGGGTAAGGGACAAGGCCAGGAACCGCGGCAGATCGACTTCGGCATCGGGCACCGAACTGCCGTATGACGAGCGCAGGATGTCGACCGCCGCCCATTTGGCGAGGCTCGTTTCCTGCTCGCTCCACGCCGAACCATCCCAGACGTCGAGAACGCGAGCCACTTCCATCTCGGCATTGGAAAACGAGGTGATGCTGAGGCTCTTGCTCGAGCGCACGCGCATGACCACTTCGGTGCGGCCTTCGCGGGCAACGGTATCGTTGAACAGCCCGCGCAGCCCGTCCCAGTAAACGTCGTTCGACACGTTTTCCTGATGGTTGTCGACCGAATAGGCCTGCACCTCATAGCGGGCGAGCGGAACCGATTTGATCTCGGTCCGCCTGATCGGGTCCTGGCTCTTCCAGGCGCCGTAAACACGATGCAGCTCCGACCACAACCCATCGCCCACCGGCTCGCCGAGATCGTCAATCTCGCGATATTCCCAGTACACGTTGACCGTTGCGGCATTGAGGTTGCCGGATTTCGTCGCGCGCGTGAACACGCCGTTCGGCCACGACATGTCGATCTGGATCCGCTCGACCTTGTCTCCAGGCTGGCAGACCGGAAACGGTCCCGAGCGCGCCGGATTGTCGATGACGCGGGCAACCTGGATGCCGGCGACGGAAGGCGAGGAATAGACATTGCCTGGAAGAATCGTCGAGGCGGTGCCGTAAAGCACCTCGACCTTTGCCCCTTTTTCATCGTCGAGGTTGAAATCGAACGGCGGCTTGATGCCATCGGCGGCGGTCCAGAATACCGAATCCCCGACGCGGATCGTCTTGAGGTTATACTTGCCAAGCCCGACCGAGAGCCGCTTGACCAGCACGACGTCATCGCCGTCGTAGAAATAATAGTCGACCTGTGTCAGGTCGGGCTTGACCCAGGTGCGCCCGTAGGTGACCGGGATCCGCTCCCATAGCCGCGCGACATTGCCGCCTCCGGATACGCCATAGAGCTGTTTCGGCGTGTTGGCCTTGCTCTGCATCATGCTCTGCGCGAGCACCGAGGCGCCCAGCAGCAGGCCGGCCGAAACACCGGCCCAGATGGCATTGCCTGCCTTGAGGCCGATATCGAATGTGGTTGCGATCCACTGCCCGGCCGCCCAGAACTGCCCAAGCGCCAGTAACGCGATCGAGGCCACGGCAAGCGCGATCGACAGCCCCTTGCCGGCACCGCCGCGCCCGCCGCCTCCGCCGGCGATCACCGGCAGAATCAGGATCATGTCTTCCGGCCCGACCAGCACATCCTTCCAGCGCCGGCGCCTGACCAGGTGGCGCTCCATATCGAGCGCTTTGCCGTTCGGCACCTTGAAGGCAATGACGCGCCGGCCGGCTTGATTATGGCGCGCCATCACGGTCGACAGCCGGCGGCGCCGGCGGTCGAGCAGGATCGGCGCTCCGACAGGCTTGCCGAGCGGGGTGAGATGGAGGACTTGCGCCATGATGACCTACGCCGGGACGAAATACCGGATGCGACCCCAGGACAGGCCGACAATGATGAGCGGATCGAAGCGCACGCCCTGCGCCTCGTCACAATGCAACAGCCCGGGCTCAGGCAGATCGCGATCGAGATAGGTGCCGCAATGGATGTCGGCCGACTTGCGGGCGATCAGCGCGATGGCGCCATCGAGCGGCGCCGTCACCTCGCGCCAGTTGCGGCGCTCGTCATGGCTCGCGAAGATTTCCGCCATGGCGTGCAGGCCGCTGGTCGCGACACCAACCGGCATTTCCGGCAGAACGCGACCGAACAGGGCCGCCTGCGTTTCGCGCACCAGCGCCCAGCAATGGTGCTTCGGAGACCACTGCTGACCGATCCGGCAATTGATGAAGGCGATGCGGTCCGTCATCACATGCCGACCAGGCCGGGATATTCCTCCGGCGTATAAATCGCCTTCGGGAAATTCTCCTCACGCACGTCCGGATAGGTCAGCGTGCCCTCGGCCATGGTCGCCGTCAGTGTGACGCTGCGGATGATCAGGCCGCGCACCTCTTCGTCGATCGTGGTGATCGGGCCGGACTGCTCCGGCGTAATGTGAAACCGCCGGATGGTGATGCGCAACGACGAATTCGAGCCGGTCGCCTGTTGCAGATGCTCGTTGAGCTCGCCCGACACATTGTCGATGCGCAGCTTGCCATCGGTCGGACCGTCCTCGTCGAAGCCGGGCGGGACATACTCGAAGGCGACCGCCTTGTGCAGCTTCGGGTCGCCACCATCCGCGACCGGAAGCATCTGATCGTCATCGTCGCCGGTGACGACGAGGATCGGATCCGCGAACGTGTCATGATCGATCTCGACGACGATCAGATCAACGGCACCCTCATCGCCCGAGGCCAGGGCCTCCTCGAGCTCGTCACTCAGATCCGACATGGCGGCCTCACAGGTTCTTGACGATAAAGCGCGCCGAGGCGATCCAGCGCCGACCGTCCGCCTGCACCGTCATGCCGTCCGGGATCATGGTTTCCCGATCGACATAACCTTCGCCGGTCCGGTAGATCGGCATGGTGAAGCGGGCCGCCGGGTTCGGCAGCGTGCTGTCGCGCCAGGCGATCAGGGAAGCCGCCTCGGCCGCGCTCATCGGGATCACCATGGCGAGCGGCGTCCATCGCGTCAGACTAACCGGCCGGGACGCGCGATTGCCGCCCTCGAAAGTCGTCACCTTGGGTGCCGGCTCATCGGGCGCACGCGCAAAGCCCGCCGCACGCGGCCGGTATGGCACATCACTCGGCCAGACAGGGAGATCAGCCAATTTTCGGAGCCGCCCGCTTGAACATGCGGCCGAGAGCCCCCTGTTCACGGCCAATGCGCTGCGCGAAAGCGTCCTCCTGCGTCTTGGTGATCACGCTGATGTCGATCGACCCATCACGGTTGGTCCGGGCGCTCACATGCGCGTCAGGAACCTCGTTATTGATGTTGACGATCGGCTGCACCACCTGCGTCGCGGCGGCTGGCCCCGAAAGCGTCACGGGCACTCCGCCACCCTTGAGCGGGATGACGGCCTCCGGCCAACCGCCCTCGCCGGCCAGCGACGGGCGCGTCGCGATACCGCCATCGGCATAATGCGGCAGGATATTCAGCGGCTGACCCGCCGCGCCACCACTGAACCAGCTGGCGATCGTACTGAAGATCCCACCACCGCCGGTACCCGAAAAGGCGTTGGTGAGCAGGAGCTGCAGCTGCTTTGTCGCGAGCTGCTGCACAATGCGCGTCAGCACATCGCCGACCTTGCCACCCTGGAACACGACCGAGGCGAAGGCCTGTGAGCCGATCTGGCCGAATTGCTGGGCCTCGCGGTTGGTTTCGGCCTGCGCATCCTTCAATTCCTGCAGGGCCGCCTTCTGGGCATAGATGTCCTGGATCAGATCCTGGATGGCATCACCCTGCGCGCTGTTGGCATCGACGCCGGCACGCTGCTGCGCTTCGTAGACCGCCTTCGCCTCCTCGGACATGCCGAGGACGGAATTCAGCTTCTCCAGCGTCTCCATTTCGCGCTGGAAGGCGTCAGTCTCGGCCTTGGTCGCCGCCGCGCGACCGCCGCCACGGCCGCCAGCATCCTCGCCCTTATCGGGCGCGGGCGGGCCATATGGCTCGTTCTTCAATGTCGGGCCGCGCAGAAACGCATCGGCGCGGCGGCTGAAGTCATCGTTGCCGACCGGTGGCATTGGGCCTCTTAGTATGGCAAGGCGCTTCTGCGCGGCTTCGAGCGCCTTTTGCGCATCTGCCGGGTCGGTCCGTTGATCTCCGGGTCTGAGCGGGTTCCAGATAACCGGGATATCACGACGCCTTGCCCGATTGAGGTCGGCCTGTCGATCGTGCACATCCTGTTCGGCCGCCTTGAGCTGGGTCAGGTTATCCACAGCGCCAAGCGCACGCCTGATTTGTGCATAAGTTCCGTCAGCTTGGCTGCCGAGTTCCCGCAGCACCCCCATCGCTGCCTGCGCACCTTTCGCGAGATCGTTGGCCAGAACCGATCCTGCCTGCGCAGCCGCTGTGCCAAGGTTTGTCAGCGAGGTCCCGGACTTATCGACAATGCCGCGCATGATATCGGCCTGCTCGCCGAATGCCTGGGCGGCGATGCGGGCCCTGTCCGTCTCCGACTCCGCCGCCTGATACGCGCGGATCAGATCCTGCATAACGCTGACATTCGAGCGCACCTGCCCGTCCTGCGTCCGCAGCACGGCGCCGGCGGCCTCAAGCGCCTCGCGCACGCCACCGCCGCGCTGGCGGGCTTCATCCAGACGCGCGGCAAAATCGGCGAAAAGCTTGTCGGTTCCGCTCGCATCAAGCCCGAGCCGGCCAAGCACGACGCGCAGGCCCTCCATCTCCTGCGCTGTTACTTTAGCTTTCTGGGCGGCATCGCCGAGCGCCGCATATTGGCTCGTCTGCTGATACGCGAACCCGGCAATCACAGTCCCCATGCCCACTGGCCCGCCGGCCAGCCGCGCCATGGATGCGTTGGCAATGATGTTGTCGAGCGTGCTTTGCTGGCCGCTCGCAAAATTCATCTGCAAGCCGGCGACACCGGAAATCATCCTGTCCCGGAGATTCTGGAATGTCTGATAGGCCGACTGCGCCCGCCCAATCAGCGCGGTAATGCGGCTGGTCGCAAGCTCGACGGTTTGCGTGATCGCGGTCGCCGTGCCACGCGCCGTCACCTGGCTCTTCGCATTGAGCGAATCCATGTTGCGGCCGATCTGCTGCGTGGCGCGGTCGCTCGCCGTGGCGGCATCCGCAACCGATCGGCCGAGCTGCTGCAGCGAAGCGTTTGCCGCGGTGACCGCCTTGACGGTCTCGCTCATCGCCGTCTCGCCGCCTTTGCCGATGGCGGCGAGCTTGGCGAGAACTTCGGCATCGCCCTCGATGCCAAGCCGGATCGAAGCGCTTTGCTGCGCCATATCAATCTTCCTTCCGCAGGATTTCGAGGAGACCAGCTTCCGCCGGCTGGATCAGACGCCGCACCAGATCGTGATCCAGTCCGGTCGGTGCCGCCATCAGCAGCGCACCATGGTCGACGCCGGCGAGCCGGGCTTCGATCCCGACCCGAATTTGACAGGCGACGCGCAGCACCTGGCGCGCCACGAGCTCACCCTCCGACGTCGCTAATTGATGCTCGATTTCGGGACAGCGCCCGCCGTCGGACCCGCGCCCGCCGCTGGCGCACGGGAGCCCCTCCTGCGCGCAGCTTTCGCAGTACCCGAGCCCGCCGGCTGCGCGCCATTTGACGAGCTCGTAGATCCGTTTCCCTCATCTTGCTCCGCGTGGATGCGCTCGAAGAGCACGCCACGAATCCGAGACGCGATGCCGATATCGAGGAGCATCCTCGCCAGCACCGCCCGTGTCGGCCGATCAGGCCGGCTGCCATCGACATCCTCGACGCCTGCGATCGACTCGATGCAGATCATGCCGAGCTCGACGGTAGTCAGGAGATGCTGGAGCCCGTTGACGGCCATGCCGGCGATACCGGTCGGCACTGCGAAACCGTAGATCTCCCCGAAACTCGCCCCGTCCTGCAACACGCCGACAATGCGCCGGCTTTCGATCTCGGCCGACGCCAGATCAGGGTAAAGCGCCGGCCGCATCGTGACACTGGCCGAGGAGCCGAGCGGCACCTCCCGCATACTAGGGACCATTCCGACCTTAAGCATAGCTCGTCACCCCGTTCGCCAGGGTAGCGACAAGCATCGCATCCTCCCCGGCCTGATGCGCCTTGAAGGCAAGCGTCTGCTCGATGCCCCCCGGCCCCTTCAGCTCGGGCCCGGCAGCATCGAACCGCACATTCGCCATGCTCAAAAGCAGTGACCGCGTGGCCGAAAGCGTGAACTCGAGCTCAACCGGGACCGACGTGAAGTTGCGGCCGAAGGTCTCGATGGTGCTGCTCTGGTAACGCAGGCGCAAGGAGCCATCGAGCGTTGCCTGATCGAGCAGGACAGCGCCGCCGGGCGCGTCGAGATCGTCGATGTAGCGTTCCATGGAAACGCCGGTCGAGTAAGTCAGGTCGCTCTCGAGGATATTGCCGGCGATCACGTTGTTGACGCGGATGATCCCCTTGGTTCCCGGGATCTGCTCAAGTGTCGGCGGCACCGGTTGTGAGCCGGGCGTGACAGCGGCCGCGAGCGTTTCGGATTTGCCGACGATCGACACGGTGGCACGATGATAGCCGGCTTTCTTCTGGGTGTTGATGCGCAAGGATTTCGCCGCGCACCCCGCATGCTTGCGGACATCGCCCGATTTCTTTGTGACCTCCATCGCCCAGGTCGGCAGAGCCAGGCCGCCAGAGGTAAAGACGTGCGAAAAGTCCGTCGTTCCTGTCGTGGTCGGCGCACCCATGACCAGAGCCAGCCAATAGCCGATCTGCGCATAATCGAGCGGTACCTCGATATCGCCGCCGTGATCGGACAGACCTGGCGCCGGCGCGGTGCGATCGCGGCTGTTGGCCAGGCCGGACCCGAGCAGGGGATCGTCTTCCTGCGGCGTCTTCTGGGTGAGCGACTCGGTGTAGAAATTGAGCCCGAAGAACGTACTGGGCGCCACGCCGAACGTCGCTTCCTTGCCCGCGATCATGCTGGACAGGCGCCCCTGCGGCAAAACGGTTGTCGGCATCACACCCTCCTGAATGTGCCGGCGATCGCGAGATCGGCCGGCCCGGCTTTCCGGCCCACGCCGGATTTGATGAGATCTCTGGCGGCATCGCCGTCGACGATTTCGCCTCGGCGATAGCCGCCCGGTGCATCGTCACGGATGACAACGGCGGCGGTACGCATGGACGCAGGATCGGGCGCGGCCGGCGCAGTGCCGGCCGTTTCGGGCTTGTCAGCCATGGGTTTTCCTTCCGGTTAGAACGGCGTCGGCGCCGTGAAAGTCATCTCGACGCCGACAACCGCCAGCTTCGCCGTGCGAGCCCCGGCGATCTCGGTCGAGCGCTCCGGCGGCGCGGCAATGCGCGCGCTGGAAACGGTTCCGCCCAGCGTCTGATCGCCCGCCAGCGCCGCGGCAATGGCAGCAAGCCCGTCATCGAATCGGGTCTCGCGATCATCCTCATCATTGCCGGCAACGACCCAGCCGATGCGCGCGGTATGCTGGATCTCGAACACGTCATCCTGGTTGCCAAGGGTCTCATTGACGATGATGGCGTCGCCATCCTCGAGCAACAGACCAGTCGACAGACCGGCCGCAGCGCCAACATCCTCCAGCAGCTCATCGAGCGCGACGTTGCGGCGGATCGCGCCAAGCACGCTCTGTGATGTCAGCGCAGCCTTCAGCGCGCGCAACGCAGTTTCGGTTCTCGTCATGCGTTACTCCCGATGACGGCCCGCACCCGGGCGGCATAACGCACCTCGGCCGCCCGCCCGATCGCCGCGATGTCGAGACGCTTTTTCAGGCTGACCTGCCGGACAAGGATAAAGAACGCCACCGACTCGCCGGCCTCGCCGGCCTGCGGCCGCGCATAGCGTTTCAACCGGTGACCACGACGGCCGCTGCGCTTGCTGGTGCGCTCAACCTGCGCATAGGCAACCACACTGCCGCGACGCCCCTTCGCGAAGCGGAACTTGCCGACCATCTCCAGCATGCGTTGCGGCGAAAACGGCTTGTTACCCTGGCCAAGCGGAACATTCTCGGTCGGGATCCACAGCCAGCGCTTGCCATCGGTCGGGACGATCGTCGCGCCGTCGTCAAACGCATTGATGATCGCCGGCGCGACCGAATACACGAACACTGCGGGATGCAACGTGGCCCGGCCCGCATCGGCGGGATAGGTCGCGCCGCGCCAGGTCAGCGACAGGCGGCGGCCGAGGCCGGCCTTCACGACCTGGTCGCGCAGATCCTGTTTCGTCGCCTGTGTCTCGGTCTCGGCAGCGCGGCGCAGGCCGGCAGCAATACGGCGGCGCTCGCTCTCGACATAATCGCGCGGATGCCAGTCAGGCCGCACGACGATGCGCAGATCCGTCATTGCAGCTCCTCGCAAAGGCATGTCCAGACGAGGCGGTCCGGATCGTCGCGGCGCGGCGCTGAGACAATGCGGTAGCGCACCGCCCCCGCGACGAAGACCCCGCCGCGTGCCGGCAACGCGACCTCGCTGGCCCGCACCTCGATGCGCATCTGGCCGGCGATGACCGTCAGGCCGCCGAGCTGTGCGGTATCATCCGCTCCATTGCGCAGGATGACACAAGAGAGACCGTCGTCATCCGCGCCGGAAGGCAGATAGGAGGCGACGCACCCGAACGCATCATAGATGGGTCCGAGCGCGTCGTTGGGGTCGAACATCAGGCCTGCGACAACCGCACATCGACCGTGCCATCGCCGGAAGCCTGCGCCGACCAGGCCTTGCCGATCAACGTGTTGCTCGTCGACGTCGTCGTCACATTCTCGGCCGTGGCATCCCAATAGACGAGTGCACCGAGCGTAATGGCTCCGGTCGCTTTCGGCAGCGTGTAGACGCCCTCGCAGTCGAGCACGAGATCTTCGCCGATCGCCGCGTCGTGGCTGGCGACGCCGAAGGCCGTACCCTGCAGCACGAAATCACCCGACGCCACCGCGGCGGCAACGGCCGGCACGACAAGCGTGCGGCCAGGAGAAACATAGTTCTTCATGGTCTGTCCTTTCGGATCATGGATCAACTGAAAGCCCGCGCGGTCCATGCCGCGCGGGGGCGGTATTGAGGTCGGCTTAGGCGCCGGCGTTCTTCGCCATGTTGCGGTAGTCGATCGCCTTGGCCGCGAAATCGAGGCGACCCTTGATCTCGATGCCGTCGACCTCGAAGCCCATGCGCTGCTCGGTGTAGAGCCCTTCCTGACCATCGAGATAGGCATACTCGAAGGTGTCGAACTGGCTCGGATCGCCGACGACAAACCACGGCTCATTGCCGGTTTTCGGCTTCAACCGCGCCTCGACGATCAGCTGCATCGCATTGACGTAAGGGTTGAAGGCCGAGGAGGCATTCGGCTGGATGGCGCCGAGCAGCTTCTGGCCGGCGACCTTGCGCTTGGGCGTGACGACGAGATACGCCGGACGCAGGTTCAGCGGCGTCTTGCCGGACGCATCCTTCTGCTCGCCCATCTTCTGCTCGAGTTCGGCCACCGTCGTCTCGGTCACATCGCCGGCGGTCCCGAGGTTATTATGGTCGGAATGGAACAACGCCTTGGTGTCCGCCATCACCGGGTTGTTGATGAAGATGCCCCAGGCGACATCGTTTTCGAGCTCGGCCGCCGCGCGGCCCAGCATCGAGGGCAGGCGATCGAAGGCCGAGAGATCGTCGTTGATCAGCGCCTGGCGCGTGATCGCCACAATACGGCCGTAGGTGGCGAGCGCGTATTTTTCCTGCGCGTCGCCCATGCCGGCATAGGTGTATTCCTGCCCCTCCTTCACCAGCTTGAGTCCCGGCAGGCCGGCGAGCTGCACGACCGCCTTTTCCTTGAAATCCGGATTCGAGGTTTGGCGGCCGAGCGGGCGCCAGGTCTGGGTCACGGCGCCATAGGCGTCCCGCAGCCGCCTGCTGGCGACATTGGCGAGCAAATAGGGGAAATCGCTCGTCGACATCGCCGCGCGCTGCTGCAGGCCGAAATCGGGCAGGCCGAGCGCCAGCGTCGCCATTTCCATGCGCGAGAAGCCACGAAGGCGCACGCCCTGTGCCCGCTCCGCGTAATCGCGGAACATGTCAATCAGGGACAGGCCACGGAACTGCCGCGCCTGCTCGATCTGGGCCCGGGCCTCGGCCGTGTCGCCACGGATCGAGGACGGCGCCGCGCGCAGGATGATCGCCGTCTCGATGCCGCGGCGCAGGGTGTCGCCCTCATCGCGCATGATTTCGATGCGCGACGGGCCGCCGATCGTACGGCTGGCCTCCTGCGCCTCGCCGGCGCGCCGCAGCATCTCGGCGCGAATGGCGTCGCCCGAGAGGTTGCGGCCGATCATTTCGTCCACAGCCTCGCGAATGGGCGGGCCGAAGGGGTTGGCCATGCGCTGCAGGTTGAGCACCTCGGTCGCCGTCAGTGCGACAACGCGGGTATCTTCCGTGACCGCAACGGCGGCGTTGGCTGCCGGCACCGCCGGCTCGACACGCTGGGCAGCAGGTGCCGGCTGCGTGGCGGGCTCCGCGCGCTGCGCGGGCGGGTTGATGGCCGCCGCGGAAGCGGCAGGAATCGTGCCGGCGGGCTCGGCCGCCGGAGCGAGGGAACGCGTCATATCCTCAGTCTCCATGGTTTGGGCGGATTGCCCGGTATTGACCGCCGAGCGGATGCCCGCGGCCGGGTCTGCCGGCACCGAACAGAGGGTGACCTCGTAGAGGGTCCACTGATCGGCGCGCCAGGTTTCGACGTCGTCTTCGACGGAAGTGTTGGTCCATTTGGTGACGCCGTAACCGATCGAAATGCCGGTCAGGTCACCGCTCGCCACCATGCCCTCGGCGGCTCGTCCGGCCTCGCTATCGGCAAAGACCAGCCTGCCGACGAGCTGGCCGTTTTCGATCCGGGCATCTTCGACGCGACCGAGAATGGCGCCGATCGACCACTGATTGTGGCTATCGAGCAGCTTGCATTGCCCGGCCGCGACCCGAGATAGATCGATCGCCTCGGGCTCCATGCTGAGGGTCTCGACATAGCCATAGCGCCTGACGGGAGCGCCGACGGCAAACACGGCTTCGACGGACCGCGCTGCGGCGTCATAAGTCGCCGGCGTCGAGCGGCCGGAAAGGACACGGGAGGACGTTCCGCCCGGCTGGAAGCCGGCCGGTGCCGCGGATGCGGATCGGATCATGATGCTACCCCTGCGATTTACCGGAAAAGTTGTCGGCGATATCGCCGGCTGCCTGCCCCTCGGTCTGGGCCACGCCCTGCCGGTTGACCCGGCGCGGATCGGTATCGAGCACGATGCCCTTGGCGGAGAGCGCGCCCATAAAGCTCTCGATCTCGTCGAGCTGCGTCGTCCAATCCCAGCCACGCTCGGCCAGTGCTTCCGGCATCGTCTGCAGGCCGGCGCGAATCTCCAGGATCTTCGCCTGGATATCCTTCAGCGGATCGGTCCAGGGCCGCACCGGCGGCGACCATTCGGCGCCGACCTCGAGGAAACGGGCCTCTCCCGTGATCACGGCCTCGCGGTGCATGACGCGCTGCCAGGCCTTCCGGTTGAAGCGTGGCCGGAACACCAGCCATTGCACGACGTCGATCACGACATCGCCGGCGAGCTTGGCTGCGCGGGTCGAGGAATAATTCGCCTGGCTGACGTCGCCAGTGATCTCGTGATAGGCGAGACCGGTCGAGGCGCAGAAGGCGTAGAGCTGTTGGCGACGGAAATCGACCAAGTCGCCGGACGATGCCGGGATGAACGACGTCGCCGTCTCGCCCGGGCCCATGCGCAACACCATGCCCGGGTGCAGGCTTTCATTCGTGCGACCGGATTTCGGGTCTTTCTTCTGTTCGCCGATGACCGGCAGCGAGCCGCCGGCGGCATCCGGCGACGAAAAGATCACCCCGATGCACGCTTCGAGCCGCTTGCGCATGATCGTCGACTGCTCGACATCGTCGATGCCACGCATGCGCAGCATGCTCGAGGCCAGCCAGGATACGCCGCGCACCTGCCCAGCCCGATCGGTCTGGAAAAGATGGTCGACACTCGCCCCCGGCACGAAACGCGAATCGCGCCGCACGTTGATGATGCCATCCTCGCCCGGATGGACCGGGAACAGGTGATAGCCGAGACGCCGGCCCCAGTCGTCGACCTCGACACCGGAGATGACGCGCGCACCCTGATGATGCGGCTCGATTCGATACGGATCGGCATGATCCGCCTCGAGCAGCCGCAGCTGCGAATTCGGCACGCCATACTCGTCCGGCAGCCACAGGCCGAACACGTCGCCATCGCGAAACATGCTGGCCGCGGCAAGGTGCTGCAGACCGTAGAAGTCGGATTGTCCTTCCGGGTCGCAGTTGTCGCAGAAGCGATTCCACGCATCCATGGCCTTGATGCGCAGCCTTGCCGACTTGTGCTGCGCGCGCGGCGTGATGCCGGTGCCGACGACTTTGCCCGCGAAGTGCTGGATTGCCGAGCGCACCAGCGGATTGTTGCGCTGCATATCCCGCGCCCGGTTGCGCAGGACGGACAGGGCCGGAGCGTTCTCGGCGTTGCTCGACGCTCCAGTCGCCCGCCACCCCTTGGTGGCCCGTCCGAAACCCGCCCCTTCATAGAGGCGCGCAGTATAATCGAGTACCAGTCGGGCTCGCACGCGATCGAGACCGGCACGCGGCGAGATCCAGCCAATAGCGCGATCGAGGAGGGTCAGGCGGGCGTCCATCAATCCCTCTCGAATTCGGCGTAGGTCGTGCGCCTGGCGCTCGATGGCGCCGCGCCCCCGGGCTCACCGCCTTGCTGGCGACGCTGGAAATAGGTGAGCGCGCTGATGATGTCGGCCTTCGACGCGTAGGTGACGCGACGGCCGGCATATTCGACGGTCAGCTGCGACGACATCAACGCGCGCTCGAGGGCGTCGATCGCCAGAACGATCTCCTGTTGTGTCATAGCCAGTCCTCGCTCGGCGGAATCCACGCATCATCACCGGCGGGCGTCTGCGGCAGTGCCGCCGCCGGCGTCACCTCCGGCGCGCGCTCGTCGACGATCGACAGGAGCGGCGCCAGGTGATCCGGCGTTAGGCCGAGCTCGATCGCCCGCGCGCGCCAGAATTCAGGAGACCGGTTTTCGATGTCGAACAGCGGACCGCCGAAGGCCAGAGCCATGTTGAGCACGCGGCAATCGAGATAATGGTTATCGTCCTCGCGCTGCTTCCAGATGCGGTGCCCTTTCTTGTCGAGGGCAACATATTCCGAGCAGAGCTGTCGGAAATAGCCTTCCGGCAGGAAGCTGCCGAAATGGCAAAAACCGGGCTGACACCGCGAAACACCGTCGATAATCTCGACCTCACGCCGCAAATAGGCATAAAAGCGCGATTTTAAGTTGTAGCTGCCGACTTTCCACTGCAGGGCACCGCGCTTGATGCGCTTTCCGCGCCAATCGAAATCGACCTGCTGCGGATTGCCGAGCGGCACGCGGCCCCAGCCATCCTCGGTGCGCAGCGCGAATGAGCCGTGATGGCGGCGGACCCAGTCATAGACGACCGGCGCGTTGTAGCGGCAGTCGATGCCCATCGCGTCGATGCGCCTAGCGTTGCCGGCCTCATCCTGCAACGGCTGCTCGAAGATTTCGGTCAGGCGCTTCCAGCACGGATCATCGGGATCCGACGTATCGCCAGGCTTCTCGACCGTGCCAGCGCGAATATAGCTTGCCAACAGCGTGTATGAGCGGCGGTCCGGCGTCCAGGCAAGGATCTCGAGATAGAGGCCGAGTTTCTGGACGTCGACACCGGCCGTGACGATCAGGCCGTCTGCCGGGATGATCCGCTCGGCGAGCTGCTCGCGTCGCTTGAACAGTGCCTGCCAATCCGGCGTCTCGCCCTGATCCTCTTCGTAGGCGAGGCCGAGATCGTGATTGTAGAAGCTCTTCAGCTTTTGCGGATCATCGCCAGCGGCAATGAATTTCTCGGCGATATGATCCCATGTCGTCAGCAGCGACATCATCGCGTCGAGATGCCAGGACGGATAACGGCCCGGCGCCGGAGCCTCCGGCTCGAATGCGCCGGCGCGCACCATGTCGGCCTTTTGCCAGTGCTCGATCACGACGCCACAACACTGCGGCACATAATGCGCCTCGACCGGATGCTGCCGGTTGAAGCGGAGCCCGGTACCGGTCTGATCGGCGTAGCCGCCGAACACGAACTTGATCCGCTCGCCACAATGCGGGCATGGCATCTTCCAGTAGCGCTGGTCGCCAGCCTCAAATTCGGCGTCGACGAGCGATTCGCCCTTGATCGTCGGCGTCCCGCCGATCAGCTTCCGGTAGTCGCGCGTGGCGTGGAAGCTGATTTGCCGGGCGTCGATCATCGACATCGGCGAGCCCTGGCCGTCGAGATCGCGCGGATACTGATCGACCTCGTCGCAGAGAGCGATCTTGACCGTGTGCATCTGGAGCTCGGCCGCCGAATTCGCGCCGATGATCGCCACGGAGCCGCCCGGGAAGGCCTTGTAAAGGGCCGACGAGCCCAGCGTTCCCTTTTTCGAGAGCGGGTAGATCCGGCGCTTCAGCGCTGGCGACGCTTCGATTGCCGGAGCAAGTTTGTCCCGGTTGAACTTCATCGCCATGCCCGTCGTCGGCTGGGTCAACAGCGCGCGGCACGGCGATTCGAGCGCAATCCAGCTGACGCAGGCTTTCAGACCCTCTGAAAAGCCGGTCTGTGCCGACTTTCTCACCACGCCTTTCGTGTGGGCCCCGCACATCGCCTCGTCGATGATCGCCGGGACATACGGCGTTAGCGACGGATCCCACAATTGACCCGCGCGCGGCCCTTCGGCCTGGATCAGCACCTCGGCCGCGAGCGCGGACGGCGTGCGCTCGGTCGGCGGCGCGATCGCAGCAGCAATCGCGCCCGCGATAATGGCGAGGGCGTTGGGCAGGCGCTTCAAATGGGGTTTCCTAGTCCTGTTCGGGGTCCGAATCGGGCTCGGCGATACCGCTCATGGCTTCCGCCATGGCCCGAAGGGTGGAATTTACGTTCTCGACGAGAACGGCATGCAGGGCCTCTTCGCCACCGCTCTTTCCGGCCGCGTAGAGGTCTGTCGACTTGGCCCGGAGGCCGGCGACGATGTTCCGGAGGCGCTCGCCGACACGACCTGCGGCTTGGGCGACCTCATGGACGGATACGAGCTCGCCGCGGCGGCGGTCGAGCTCCATTTCCGCGATCGAGGCTTTCGCGTTCTTTTCGCGCGCAGCAGCATCGTCGAAGGCTCCGCGCAGCCTCGCCGGAGCCTCGGCAACCGCTTCCGCCGGCTTTTCGGGCTCCGAAGCCACCGGATCGGCTTCAAATTCTGGCTTCGCGTGGTGCCGGTTGCGCAAATCCTGCGCCGGATCGTGCTGCAGGGCGACCAGACGGTCGAAAGTCGGCTTATGGACGCGCAGTCCACGCCCGCTGCCGTGGATCGACAGGCCATTCGCCCCGACCAGCGCTTTCACGCGCTTCGAAATCGCCTGCCGGGACACCATCCGTTCGGCGGCAATGGCCGAGATCGAGACCCAATCGCCATGGTCAACCGGTCCCGTCAACGCCATGGCCGAACTGTCAACCAGCAAGGCAAAGCTCCGATTTTGGTCAACCCTGTGCCGAATTTCGTTGACACCCCCTCCCCCAGACCCCCGCCCCTCCCGTATAGCCAGGGTGCCAGGAAGGACCCGCGAGCCGACCCCAAGCAAAAGCCCCGGTCGCCTTGTGGGGCGCCGGGGCTGATTTCTATCCGTGGCGAGTCATGCACCAAATCACTGCCGCAAGTCAACCCATCTCAAGCACTTACGATTTTCGGCACTTTCGCTTCCGGTGTCTTACCCGACTCGCTACCTTCCCACGGCCGTGCGGGGCGGGTGCAGTGCTCGAGCTCATACGCCTCCAGTTGGCCTCTAAGTTCCTCGACCAGCACGGCTAGCGCGGCGTGCCAGATCTCATATTCAGCGCGGCCTAACACAGCATCGGCTGGATCAGGCACGAGGCGCGTCTTGCGATAAGCGCCTGGAAACGGTCGTTTGGCGCGTTGATCGTATCCATCGACCTCAGCTTCGATCATGTCCCCTGTCCGCTGCCGCACCATGACTCGCCGAAACCAGCACGGTTTACCATTGGCCCGCGTTACTACCTTGACCGCTGGCATCTCCGCTTGCCAATCCGGCGTGCCGCCGAGCAGCGCATGCCGCACAATCAGCCGTTCGGGCATGACGCGCAGGCGCGTCCCGCCTGCGCTATCACGCACCGTCAATTCGTTGATGGCGCGCATGGTGGCCTCTTCGATGCCCTCCATCCCAACCATATCGGCGAGCGGCTGCCAGTCTTCCGGCATACCAACGGCAAAGTCGCCAAGCTCCATCACCAGGTTGCCGGCGCGCACCGCGTCAGGATGCGGCCAACTGCGCGCGCCGAAATCAGGCACCAAGCCCCAAACGTTGCAGTGATCGACATAATCGTCCGTCCGCAGGCTCGGACCATAATTGGCCGGCCCATTACCCAACCGCGGCGTCTTCGGCAGCTCTTCCCGATAACACCACGCAAGGAACGCCTCGATCCCGATCGATTTCCTCGGCTCCGACCGTACCTGCCCGACAGTTTTGCCTTCCCAGCGTTGCGCGACCCCCACCACTGCCGTCCGTCGCAAATGGAAACTCCGCCCCACCATTGCCGTCTCCTGAACAATGTCCAACCTGTCCGACCTTCATTCTCTCGAAAAGCAAAGGTTGGACAGGTGTAACCCTTTGATTTCTTGTGTTTTGTCCAACCTGTCCAACCTGTCCAACCTATTTCAAAGAATTGGGAAAAATCTCAGAAGTCTCGATCGGCTAACCCTCGCCCTGAGAGCGGGAGCCTCGCGATTTTTTGAACCCTCGCGTGTGCGCGCACTCGCATACACGCGAAGCGAAAAGGTTGGACAGGTTGGACAGGTTGGACATTGCTAATTATTTCAATCTGTTAGGATAGTCCAACCTTGACCGCCCTTTGCCATGAGGTTGGACAGGTTGGACAATTGTCCTTCACTCCAACGCTTCCGGCTCTCTCAGCGCGCTCATATCCGACCACGCAATAGGCTGCTGCATGGCTTCCTCGAAGGCAGCGCGGCATTGCTCGAGCGATGGTAATTCGAAGCACCATTCGCGCTTGGTCATTGTCGGTCCGTCATCCCAGAAACTCCGGGTCGTGCGCAGGCCGGGCACCAGCTTGGCGAGCTTCATGCCGACCTCGGTTTCTGCCGTCTTGCGCTTGATACCGATCCGATCGCTCGCCACGATATAATCGTCGTAGAGCAGACGCTTCGGGATCAGCTGGACCCATTTGTCACCGCCGCGCGTCGTCGTGCCATCCATCAGCCGGCCGAACCACCAACTGTCCAGACTGTTGAGCGAGTGTATTTTCTGCTCGAGCAGCGCATTGGTGCGCGGGATCTGGCGCAGATTGATGGTCGAAAGATCGAACGCGAGCAGATCCGCCAGCAAAGCCTCTCGCCCGCCATCATCGAGCTCTTCATCCATCTCGCGGAAATAATCGTGGTTCTGAGCGCAGCGCGGATCGACATCGAGCACGCAAAAGCGCCGCTCATCCTTGCCGGCCGGCACGACCCATTCCTCATTCGAGGTCATGATCAGCCGGACATAATTCTTGAGCCGAATCGGATCGATTCCCTTGGCCTCAATCTGCTGGATCGGCGAAGTCACCAGACCCTTCAGACGGCCTTCGGCGGCCTTGTCGCCAGCCCACACAGCCTCGTCCGCTTGCAGCAGCAGGCAGGTCGCCATATGAGCGTTGAACTGCCCGGTCACATAACGCGGATCGTCGACCAGGAAATAATGCCGGGTAATCAGCGAACCGAATATCTCGCCAACCTTGGTCTTGCCGCTGCCCATACTGCCGCGCATCACGATGGCGACGCCAAGCCGCTCGCGCGGACGCTGAACCATATGGGCGAAAAACCCGAACAACCACGAGAAGATGGCGGCATCGCCACGGCAAACATTGGTCAGCATGTGGTCGCGGAAGATCTTATAAGACCCGCCGGTTTTCGGCTTTACCGCAAACCCGCGCCACAGGTTGAGATAGCCCGGCGTGCCATCGCTATCATCCGGATCGGGATGGAACTCGACGCCGCGATATTGCCGCCGGCGCCGGTTGGTTAGCCAGGCCTTGGCCCATGAGATAATCTTGATCTTGCCATCGCCCCCCAGGACCTCGGTGAAGCGGTTGGCGAACCAGGCATTGAAGGCTTCCAGCGTCAAGACGCGTTGCTGATCCTCCAGCATTGCGTCGGGTTGATCGAGGAAGATGACGGCTTTAGAACCCATCAGCACGAGCGAAAACTCTTCGTTCAGCCGGCGTGTGCTGAAGCCAAACTTGCGCGGCTTTGGCGGCCCGTTACCGAGCGACTGCTCGTCCTCATCGCTTCCGGTCTCTTCCGCATCTTCGACAATGTCGGCGATCGAATCGCCAGGCTGGATCGTACCCACGCCAGCGTCATCGAGCATGGTGACGATCCGCTCATAACCATCATCCGGATCGCCCGTCATGGTCGGCCGCCTCTCGCCAGCTCGCGCCGCAACCGGGTGTTTTCGGCGGCAAGATGCTCATTGCGCCGCGTCAGCCCGGCCAGCGTGCGCCGCTGCTCGAGCAGACGGTGCCGCAGACGTTTGAGCTCGCCTGCCAAGCAACCACCATCGTCAGCCAGTCGCGTCGCGCGAGGCTTTTGGGGCAATGTCATGCCGCCACCCCGCCGAAGCGACCGACCTGATTGCCCCAGGCATCCCAGCCCGGCCGCGCGGTGCGCGCGAACAGCTCGAGCCGAGGCACGTCGCCGGTCAGGCGCACGATGCTGTCGGCGATCTCATCCGGCTTTCTGCTATGCTCGCGCAGCGGCGCGTGCACCACCTGGCGCTCGGCTTTCGAGACGCGGGCATAGCCCCTGCCCCGCGTCGCGATCCAGCACTGCTCGGCACCCTTGCGGGTATGGTAGCCGGTCGAGATCCGGAACGGCGACAGCCCGTCTCGCAGCGAGGGCGACACTGTCTTGACCCAGATATAGCCAACCGTCTTGAAGCGGAATCCCCAGGCCTCGATCAGCCGCATCGCCTCGCGCAGCATCGGATCGTAGACCCACAGGAACAACACCGCATCATCGGCCGCGATCGCCGGCACGGGCAGCGCGCAAAGCTCGTCGATCGACATGCAGGCGTAATGCTGCTCCGGCGAGCGGCCCTTGCCGGCGGCCGAATAGGTTTCGAACAGCCAGGCGGGGTCTGCATAGAGCAGCTGATAGGACGCACGCGGCAAACGGGCGAACACGCTCATGCCGCCACCGCCATTGCCGACCAATGTGCGCCGTGGCAAATCTTGCCGCGGGGATGGGCATCATAATGAAGAAGCTGGAACCGTCGTTCTTTTACCTGTTCGGCCTGCTCGCGATTGTCGTCGCTCCATGGCTGATCCAGGGCATGGCCCGTGGGTGCGATATAGCTGCCGGCGAAGCCGGAAAGGCCTATCTGTCCTGCGCAGAATTTTGGCTGGAGCGCTACCAGACTCTGGTTGTCGGCATAGCGTCTGTCGGAATCGCAGTCGTCGCGATCTACTATGTCGTGAGACAACTCGAGGCTATGACCCAACAAAGTGCATTGGCGACAAAAGCGCTTGAAGTCACGAACGCGCAACAGGCCATGGAGTACAATCGTGCCGCCTCTAAGGCGTTGGTAATCTTGCGCGGCTTCGGCGGACAGCTCGCTCAACTGATGATAGAAATATCCGATATTGAGCGGTTGCCGCGCACTGAGCGGGCCAAAGTAATTACAAGCTCCTCCATTGTAAGAGAATTTGGGCAAGCGTTGGTTAGAGTAGCCATCGATGTCCCTCCCGCTTTTCGCGCAGGAGATGTTCAACTGTTTGACGAAATACAGCTTAAGGCCGGAAAATTGACCGCTTGGGTTGCACTTAAAGCGGCTCAAGCTCATCACATAAACAACCCTGAAACTCTTTTGGTGCTGGATCCGCCCAATAGTATCGCACAATGCTACGAGTGTTGCCTGGATTGCAGCCGCAACATTCAACTCCTTGCCGATAGGTTGAAGGAACGGCTTTAGTGAGAGCGTCACGCCGCATCCTCCCGCTGCATTACCAGATCGTTGAAATCCATCCCCGCCGGTGCCATCACCGTGGCGATGCGCCGTCCTGGCCGGCGGTAGCGCGCCTCGGCCCGCGCCAGCGTCGCGCCCGTCAGCACGGAATCGCTGTCGCCATCGCCGAGCAGCACCAGCTCGCGCACGCTGTCGGGAATTGCGATCGCAGTCCCGTCATAGGCCGGCTCGCTCGAGGGCACGCGCACGCGGTGGCCGTTGGCGTGCGTTTTCTCCGGATGCGGGAACGTGCCGGCCGCCGGCCCGCCGAGATTATGCAGGTCGATCGCGGTCCAGAACGCCATGCCGTCGAGCTTTCGGCCAGCGCGCACCAGTGCGGTGTAGATCGTCAGCACCGTCTCGATACCCTCGCCGAGATAGAGCCGCGTCGGCGCCGGCGGCTGCAACAACACGAGATGGCACCCCTTGGTGGTGCCGCGCGATTTCTTGGCGACCAGCACTTCGCCGGTGCCTGGATCCGCAACCACCGCCTTGAACTTCGGCGGGTTGTTGAGGTCGATCCAGGTCGCGTGCAACCCGGCAAAGCGGCCGTCATTATCGACGATCGCCGCCAGCATGGCCGGGCCGCGATGGATGATGCGCGGCACGGTGCGGCCGAACTCCTCGACCTCGCCGTGGAAATAGCAATAGTCCGGTGCGCAGCGCAGCACGGCGCGCGGCGGCATGAGCAGGCCGCGCGCGCCCAAATAATCCTCGGCTTGCGATGCGCTCACCGGCACGGCCTGGCGCCACACCGCGAACAGCTTGCGGCGCTCGGTCTCGCGGAACGTCGCCGCCGTTTCCTGTTGAACTCGCGCCTTGTTCCAGCCATCGCGCCAGGCATCCGCCAGTTCGGCGAAATCGGCAGGCACGGCCGCGAGCGCCACCCCTGCCCCATGCGCATGCCGGCCGGCGGCGCGCGCATCCGCGGCTGTCGGTTCGCGTTCCGTCACGCCGCCGAGCTCGGCGACCGCCGCCTCGAAACCGATGCGTGCGCGCTGCATCAGCAGCCGGATCACGTCGCCGCCATCGCAGCACACCGCGCACACCCATTCGGCGCGCGAGCACTCGAAGCGCCCGGCCGTTTTGGAAAGCGGATCATTGGAGCATAGCGGGCACGGGCCGACGCTCCAGCCGGCCTTGCGGCCCTTGCGCAGGTTGACCCACTGCCCGGCCAGCTCGTCGACCGGGTTGTCACGCTTGAGCGCGGCGAGCTGATACGGCAGGTAGCGGCTCATAGCGCCGGCTCCCGTCACGGAAAGAACCGCTGCGCGAGCGGCCGGCCGACATGCTGGCGCACGGCGCGGCGGATTTCGGCATCGCACGCCAGCCAGACCGCGTCGCCGATCGCCTCGCGCAGCGCGCGGATCAGCGACAATTCGATCTCCTCGACATCCTCCCACAACAATGGCGGTCGGGTCGGATGCATCTGGTTGGGGTCGATCACGAGACCTCTCCCTTTGCGATGGTCTGGCGGAATGCCTCGAGCGCGCGATCGACATGGGCCGCCGTCCGTTCGATGCGGGCCCGCTCGGCCGGCGACAGGCGATGATCGCGCAGGCTCTCGGCAATATCGGCCTGCAAGTCGGCGATGCGGCGGTTCATCGCCGCGTAGCTCGCCTCGAACGCGACCGGTGGCGCCCGGCCAATGGCCCGCGCCTGCAATTCGGCGAGCAGCGCAGTGCCAATCGCCTCGCCAACATCACGCTCGAGCAGCAGCAGTGCCGGTATCGGGATGACATCCGGATGCGCGGTCGAGGCGAAACGCTGCATCTGCGTCTGGCTGTAGCCACAGCAATTTCCGGCGCGTTCCTGACCGCCCGCGCGTTCGATCAGATCGCGCGTCGCCGCCTTGATTCGCCAGATATCCGCATGGGCGAAAGCCACCATGCCACGCTCCCGAGGGGTCAAAACGACGGGGAAACCCATAGAGGGGCTCACCCGCAAGGCTTAGCGTTGCGCCAACTGGAGGTTGTCGCGGTGAACCATGAGACGCCGTCGCCGGCGCGGGTGCGGTTGCTGGTTGCGCTGGCCCGCTACGGCGCCCTCACCCAAAAGATGCCCGAGGCCGGCGAGCCAGCCTCGGGCAAGTCCAGGGAGGAAACGCCCAGCATCGGGCGGCGCCACGGGCAGGATGCAACACAGTGCCTGCCCGGTGCTACGATCGCTCTCGAGAACGGACGTCCTCATACGGCTTCCACGGAAAAGAATTCCGATGCCGAGAGCGGAATATGATGATCCATCGCGAACTTGAGCAGGACCGGGATATGCTTTTGAGGGATCATCCCTCCCGTCCCGCCTTTCTCGCGCGGATGCTGCCAGCGGTAAGGCGCCGTGTATGCGGTGCCCGTCAGTTCCGCGACGACGGATTCTCCACCTAGCTTCTGAATTATCGATCGGGCAGGTTCCATGAGCGGCATTATTTCTGTTTTGCCGAAACGTTTGTCAAGCCATGTTTCTGATAATCCGAATTGCGTTGATTTCTGTTTTGCAGAAAATCGCGGCATGAGTGATGTCGAATGGATCAAGAGGGGCTTAGAAAAGCCCGGAAAATCAAAGTCCGGGCTTGCTCGAGCAATTAACCGGAGCAATCAGGTAGTAACCGCGATCCTCAAGGGGGAGCGGCCTGTTCGGCTTGCCGAGCTCCCACTCATTTCCGATTACCTAGAGATTGATTCGCCGACGCTCCACACAACGGCGACGGAAGTACCTCACCGGGTAAGGTCTGTATCGGTGAAGGGCTTTGTTCAAGCGGGCGCGTGGATGGAATACGAATACTTCGACGAATCTCCTTACGAGGATTTAATTCCGACGGTTGGCAAATGGGCGCATCTAGAACAGTTCGCCTATAAGGTCGCAGGCCCCTCAATGAGCGGTCTGCGCATCTTTGATGGGGATTTTGTGTTGGCCGTCCCCTATTGGATGGCTCGGAAGGCGCCCCACGACGGCGACGTCGTGATTGTCGAACGAAGGCGCGGTCAGACCCTTGAACGTACTGTGAAGCAGCTGATGATTGTTGACGGAGGCTTTGAGCTCTGGCCTCGCACCGATGACGAGAGGTTTCAGGAGCCGATCTGCGTGACAAAACTGCATGATCGCGACGATACGAATGGCACCACGGTCGAAATTACGGGGCTGGTAATTGGCAGATGGGCCCCGTTTTAAAGAGTGGACCGAAGAGGGGGGCTGCGCGATGGAAAACAACCAGACCGAAACATTTTCCGACCGCCACCCGGTACTTGTAATCTCCGCGTGGCTTTTGAGCATTTTTGCCTGGATCATCCTCTACGGAGAGAGGTATAGTCTTCCTTTCCCGGGATTTCTGTTCATCTTTGACATAGTGCTCGCTTTCATCCCCGCAATCGTTGCCGGATTCAAAGGTCGCACCGCCTCCAATTGGTGGCTATATGGCTTCTGGCTTCTGCCCATCGCGTTAACCCATGCAATTATGCTTCCGCGCCCCGGCGTCGAACGCACCCAACCGAGTCAGCCCTCGTCGCAAGCCGCATCGTCGGATTTCCGCGTTGATGGCGTCTACCGGAGCTATCCGTATCAGTCCGCATCCGGCGGCGCGATAAACGTGCTGGTCGGCGATCGCGTTCTGGCATTTCCGAGCATCGAGCTGCTGACGAGCTTTGTCGACGAGCGCGAAAGAGCATCTCGCGCAGGGTAGTCGCAATGAGCGATTTCCGTTTCTCGGAAATTTTTCATTGACTGATTTCTGATTTGCCGAAATCATGTGCCTCACCTTCACAGGAGAGGCACATGTCAATCGCTTTCGAGCTTCCCCGCCGTACCCCGATCAAAGCCCGACAGGTCTTCCGCACCCAGCTCCGCGTCATTCGCGCGCGCGTGCCGGACGTCGAACCGGAACCCGTGCCGGTCGCGCAGGCGCCGGCTTTCGATCCGCTGGCCCCCTCGCGCGCCGCCTGCCGCGCCCTGGTGCGCCGCTATGTCAGCCTCGCCCGTGAGGAGGCGCTCGCCGACGTGCTGCTGATCGCCCGCACCAAGGTGATTGCGCGCGATTACGGCGTCGAGCCGCTCTGCTCCGGCGCCACGCTTGGCCAGATGATGCTGCATGCGACCCGTCGCGGCCTCTCCCGGCCTGACGTTCTGCGCCGCGATGCCATGGCCTTCGCCATGCTGCGGCTCGAGGCCGAGCATGGCGAGGCCATCGACTGGCGGCTGTATGAGGATGGCTTCTCGCGCGACGAGGTCGAGGAGCACGGGCTCGAGGCCGCCCAGCTCGCTGAGGCGATCACCCGCATCATCGCCGACGGTGCGCGGCAATGAGCATCGACCGCGAACAGATGCTCCGCGCCCAGCGCGAGAGCCAGGGCGTCAGTTCGGACGTTGTCGAGGCCGAGATCCAGCAGATGCGCGCCGCATCTGCGCAGGCGGCCGGCGCCGATATCCGTGAGCTGATCATCGCAGCACGTATTGTTGCTTACGAGGACCAGTCTGCCAAAGCGATCCGGCAGCTTGATCGCGCCGTCGAGAAGTTCGCGGAGGCGGTGGCCTGGGACAACGAGCCAGAGGGCGACGCGACGGTCACCATCCCGGCAGCGCTGGACGACGCGCAGATCAAGCACATGGTGCAGCGCTTCCTCATGTGGAAGCTGCCTGAAACTTTCAACCCTGACGGAGGCATCAGCTTCCAGAAGACCTATGGTGAGGGCACCCCGTGGCCCGGCAAGCACGAGCCAGTCGGCACCAACCTGCTCGATGGCGTACAGGCCACCGCCATGGTGCGCCACATGGTCGAGGGTTTGCCAGCCTCTCCCCAGCCCGCGCGGGAGACGGAGGCAGCGCAAGACGTGCTGGCCGAGCGTCACCGGCAGATCGAGGCCGAGGGTTGGACGCCCGAGCACGACGATGCCCATGATAAAGGGGAAATGCTGACGGCCGCTTGGTGCTACATGCAGCGCCATGCCGACAAGGATATGTTCGGCGACAGCTATGACATCAACAAGCTTCCACCTCCTGCGCGTTGGCCGTGGGATTGGCTATGGTGGAAGCCGAAGGACCGCCGCCGCGATCTGGTGAAGGCCGGCGCCCTGATCCTTGCCGAGATCGAGCGTCTCGACCGTGCCGCCACCATCCTCGCACTGATGGGCCAGAGCGGAGACGGCTGGCAGGACATCGCGAGCGCGCAGCCTTCCACGGACACGTTCATTGACCAGCTAACGGATGGAGAGGGCGATACCGTTGCATTCTGCTCGCCGAACCCGGATTTCAACGGGTTGCCCAACGAGTGCGTCGTGATCAATGCGTCATGGACCGGCTGGGAAGATCGCTACTTCCGGGCTGACACGCGCAAGGATTGCCTCAATGCCGCCGTCAAGGCCATGCGCGAAGCGGCGATTGCCGCCCCGCCCGCAAAGGAGGGACGGTAGCATGGGCGAAGTCGCATCCACCTACGCCGAGTTGATGATCCAGGCGCTGTTGAACGTCCATGCCCTCACCAACATGCACCGATCGAGCGGAAATGACGGATACCGCGAGAGCGCCGAGAAGTGGCTTCCAAAGTTGGATTTGCTGCTCGCTGATCTTCGCCGAGAACTGACCAAGGAGCCCCGCCCATGACCCACGCTGACATCATTGCCCGGCTCACAGCCGCAACAGGGCCGGACGAAGAGCTTGCCGTCGATATCTACCAGGCGCTCGACATCTGCTCATACATTCCCGACGAGGGCGACCCGACCGCCTCCGTTGACGCCTGCCTAGCGCTGATCGAGCGCGTGCTGCCGGGGTGGGAGTGGACCGTTGGCGACGACGCGGCGCTCGGCAAATATGCCGGCGTCTACCAGAGCAACATGGCAGGCGGCGCGGGCTTCTCCGAGGACGACATCGTTCGCGGCACCACAGTCCCCCTAGCCGCTCTTCTCGCCCTTTTCCGCGCCCTCGAAGCACAGGAGGCGGTGTGATGAGCCGGTCTGGATACATCGACGATATGGACGACCAATGGTCTTTCATCAGGTGGCGCGGCGCCGTCGCCAGCGCCCTCCGAGGCAAGCGCGGGCAAGCCGTTTTGCGGGAAATGCTCGCCGCCATGGACGCCCTCCCTGAGAAGCGTCTGGTGTCCTACGAACTCGAAGCAGAAGGCTCGTTCTGCGCTCTCGGAACAGTCGGCCAAAAGCGCGGCGTCGACATGAAGGCCCTCGACCCAGAAGACTACGACACGGTCGCCGCCAAGTTCGATATCGCCACGCCGCTGGCGCAAGAAATCTTCTGGATGAACGATGAGGCCGGCCCGTGGAAGGAAACGCCGGAAGAGCGCTTCGTCCGAATGAGGGCGTGGGTCGTCTCCAATCTCAAGGAGCCCCACCATGGATAAGGCGCTGGAGGCGGGAGCGCGCGTCACGCCTGAGATGATCGCCGCCGCTTGGCAGGCATGGCACGCCCGACATGGGGGCAAGCTCGGCCCTGGACCGGGTTTTGTCGAAGCCATCACGGCAGCCTTGTCCGTTGCCTCCGCCCTCCCTGCCACCGACACGAGCGGGCTGGTGGAGAGGCTGCTGGCGAGCAGCGACATGGAACTGCATGGCCCTACCGGCGAATGGGCCGGCGGCGGCCACCCCGCTCCGCCCCCGCCCCCGCTCGCCTTGACCGGTTTCGGTGGCGTCGGCGGTGGCGCCGGCGGCGGCCAGCCCCTCGTCTCCCCGCTGGATAGTCTGCATGTTCCGGTTCCCTGCATTCGTGATCTCCCGGTTGTGCGGGCGGTTGCGATAGATCTGCAGCGGCACGTCAATGTCGCTGCAGATCGCACTTTACGCGATTCGCAGGCGGTCAAGGCCGGATTTGCACAATGACCCGGCCCGCCCCGCTCATCCACCGCGACGCGCACGAGCCGGCCATGCATCCCGCGCGCCTGTCCGCGCCGCTGACGCCCGGCATCTACAGCGCCGGCCTGATGCTGTCGCAGGACCTGCACACGCTGCTCGAGCGCGAGGAGCAGCTCGACGATGCCGCGATCGCCGATCGCCTCGGCCGCATCGCCGTCGCCGCATCGAGCCTCGCGGTTATGGCCGGCGTCCAGGCGGCGCGCGTGCGCCGGGAGGCCGGCCTATGATGCCGCTCCTGCAACGGCCCTGGATGCAATCAGCCAGCGGCCGCGCCGTGTCGATGCTCGAGCCCGATCCGGCCTCGATCGACCTGACGATCGACATCCCCGAGCAGCTCGCACGGCTGGCGCGCTTCGCCGGCGCCCCGCGCGGCGGCATCTATTCCGTCGCCCAGCATTGCGTGCTCGGCGCCGACGCGCTGCGCCGCGAAACCGGCCGCGATGACATCGCCCTGGCATTCCTGTTGCACGATGCGCATGAGGCCTATCTCGGCGATATCACCTCGCCGGTCGCCAGCGCGCTTGTCAGCTATGCCATGGCCGCTCTCGGCGAGACGGCGGCCACCGGCGTGACCGCGGCGATCGCCGGCCTCAAACACACCTTCGACCGCGCCATCTACGCCGCCGCCGGCCTGCCCTGGCCGCCGCATCGCGAGATCCTGGCCGAGGTCAAACGCATGGACGCGCGCATGCTGATGACCGAGCGCGACCACCTGATGGTGCGCCCGCCGATGCGCTGGCACGCGCAACTCGAGTCCCTGCCGCGTGTCCGCCTGTCCTGCGGCGCCATCAAGCCGTGGCCCTGGCCGCGCGCCGCAGACGAGTGGCGCCAGCGCTTCCACCTCTACCGCACAGCCTTCCTCAGGAGCACCTGCCCATGACCACCGTCCCGCTTGCCTGCCTGCACCCCGGCCACGAGGCCGAGCCACCGATCAACGCTCGCAAATCCATGCGCGATGCCGAGATCGAGAGCCTCGCCGCCATGATCGCCGCGCAGGGCCTGATCAACGCCCTGCAGGTCATCCAGTCGGGCGCGGTCTACTATGTCGCCGCCGGCAACCGTCGCCTGCTCGCGCTGCGCTACCTGCGTGACAATGCCATTGTCGGCTTCGACGGCACGACGATCACCGACGAGACGCCGATCCGCGTCGAGATCATCCGAGACGGGCTCGACCCGCTCGAGATCAGCCAGGCCGAGAATGTCGCGCATCTGCCGCCGCACGAGGCCGACCAGCTCGAGACGTTCGCGCGCCTCGCCGAGACCCTGTCGGCCGAGCAGATCGCCGGCCGTTTCGGCATCGAGCCGAAACGCGTTCAGAGGATCCTCGCGCTCGGCACGCTCAGCCCCGTCATCCTCGACGCATGGCGTGATGGCACCATCGAGCCGACGCACAGCCGGCGCGTCGTGCGCGCCTTTACCCTGGCGAGCCGCGAGGATCAGGAGCGGGTCTACGCCAAACTGCACAAGACTGACGATCTAACCGGCTGGAACGTCGAGCAGGAGCTGGGGCTGAACAAGACGGCAGCCACCGGGAAACTGGTCAGCTTCGTCGGCCGCGACGCCTATATCGCCGCCGGCGGCGAGATCCGCGAGGATCTGTTCGGCGACCATCATATCGTTTCCGATCCCGTGCTCGCCAAGCGCCTCGCCGACGAAAAACTGGCAGCAAAGGCCGCCGAGCTTATCGAACAGGGCTGGAGCTGGGCCGCGTCATATGCGGACCTGCCGGAACAGGCGCATTACAGCTGGCGCCAGGTCACCACCAAGAGCACGGCCAGCGCCAAGGACAAGGCGATTTCCGGCTGCATCCTGTCGATCGGCAGCGGCGGTGAGCTCGAGGTCAAATACGGCGTCCTGAAACCCGAGGCCGAGCGCGCCATACGCAAGGCCGAGAAGGCGGCAGAAGCCAAGACGGGCGGCAAAGGCGCCGCGACCGAAGCTCCCGCCGCGCCGATCTCAGCCGCTCTGGTCGAGCGGCTGACGACGCAGATCACCGTCGCCGTGCAGCGCAGTTTCGGCGAGCAGCCTATGGTCGCACTGGCCGCGCTCGGCGCCGGCATCCTCTCCCGGGGCGGCTGGAGCCAGCCTATGCACCTGCGCATGGAGGGCCTCGAGCACGACGCGCGCCCCGAAGCGGAAGCTTTCGCCGATGCTTTCGACCGGCTCTACCACCTCGAGCCCGGCGAGTTGCTGCGTACCCTCGCCCATCTCGCGGCCCAGGCCGTGCATATGGTCAGCCACAATCCCCTCAATCCGATCGGCGAGCAACATCTGGCGCTGATCGATGCGCTCGAGCCGGTCGGATACCACGCTCACCTGCGCCAGATCTTCGACCTCGCCGATTATCTCAAATCCGCGCCGAAGCACCTGGTGCTGCGCGCCATCGCCGAGGCGGTCAGCCCCGACGAAGCGGCCAAGCTCGCCGGCAAGCCGAAAGCGGCCGCGGTGGAGTTCGGGCTCGCCAACATCAAGGCCGGCGAGCCCGGCGCCTGGCTGCCGCCGGAGCTGCGCGGCAAGCACTATGACGGACCGCGCGATGCACCGAAACCGGCCGCGAAGCCGGTCAAGCTGAAGCTCGCCAAGACGGGCGCGAAGAAGGCCGCCGCAAAGAAGGCCAGCCGCAAACCCGCGCCGAAACAGGCGGAAGAGGAGCGCGAGGTCGCATGAGCACCGTAAGCCCCCCCCCTCTGCGGCCGATCGCGACCGATGATTTCGCCGGCGTCACCCTGCCCGCGGATTTCGGCGCCGCGCCGATGCTCGACTGGATCGACATCACCCGCCTTGTCGTCGACGAATCCTACCAGCGCGCCATCGGCAAGGATGGTCGCGGCAACATCCGACGCATTGCCGAAAACTTCCGCTGGTCCAGATTCGCGCCCGTCATCGTCGCGCCGATCGCCGGCGGGCAGTTTGCCATCATCGACGGCCAGCATCGCACCACGGCCGCGCAGCTGGCCGGGCATGATCGCGTGCCGTGCCAGGTCATCATCGCCGACCGCACCGAGCAGGCCGCAGCCTTCGCAGCCGTCAACGGCACGGTTACCCGCATCAATTCGCTGGCCTTGTTCAAGGCCGCCATTGCCGCCGGCGAGCCGCGCGCGACGCGGATTCTCGACGTTGCCCGGCGCGGCGGCGCCAAGATCCTGTTCTACCCCAAGAGCGAGCTCAACCAGGAGCCCGGCGAAACCATGGCCATCGGCGCGATCGGCCGCGTCATCGACCGCTTCGGGGAGGATACCGTGATCCTCGCCCTACGCTGCGTCGTCGAGACGCCCAATCGCGTCAAGGGCGGCCTGCTCGCCCCGATCATCCTTGCCATGTGCGAGGCGGTCCACCTCAACCAGGTGCGCGGCTACAGCGATGCCGACCTGTTCCAGGCGTTTGAACGCATCAACATCATCCGCGAATACGGCAAGGCGCAGACCACCGAGCGCCAGCCTGGCGAGGCGATCTGGACCATTCTCAGCCGGCGTCTTGTCGCCGCGATCGCCGGGCAGGTGCGGCATGACTGATGCGCCCCGCAAACTTGCCCCGCATGAGATCCGCGCATTGACGGCGGCAGCCGTCTCGATGTCGATCCCCTGCACGGCAACCCTCGAGATCATCCGCGAAGGTGAGATCGATACGCGCCTCGATCTCGACGGCGACCCGCATTTGCACCTCGCCGAAGCACTCTATCGCTTGCTCGAGGCCCGCAACGTTGCCGACGAGGGGCAGCTCTGCGCGGCGCTCGTCAAGTTCATGAGCGAGTTGGGCGACGGCGCCCCGATCCCGGTCGAGGATCTGGAGGGAATCGATGGCTGATCACACCTATATCGAGTGGACCGATGCGACCTGGAACCCGATCACCGGCTGCTCCGTCGTCTCGCCCGGCTGCACCAATTGCTATGCCATGCGCCTTGCCGGCACGCGGCTGCAGCACCATCCGAGCCGCGCCGGCCTGACGCGCAACAGCAAGGCCGGCCCGGTCTGGACCGGCAAGGTGCGGCTGAATACCGAATGGCTCGACCAGCCGCTGCGCTGGAAGCGTGCGCGCCGCATCTTCGTCTGCGCTCACGGCGATCTTTTTGCGGAGAATGTGCCGGTTGAATGGATCGACCGGGTGTTCGCAATCATGGCTTTGGCGCCGCAACACACCTTCCAGGTCTTGACGAAGAGGTCGAAGCGGCTTCGGCAATATCTTTCCGATCCCGACCTAAACGACCGGATTAGTGCCGCGCTTGGCTGCATGCTCGACGGCGCCTGGGTATGGACCGAAGGCAAACGGTTCCGCG
Source organism: uncultured Alphaproteobacteria bacterium (assembly GCA_937988775.1). Lineage (GTDB taxonomy): Bacteria > Pseudomonadota > Alphaproteobacteria > Rhizobiales > Beijerinckiaceae > CALKHP01. The sequence continues at coordinate 5,002 of CALKHP010000005.1, read as the reverse complement.
ATCGGATCGAACATCTGATTGATGTCTTCCACGGCGAAGGCACCGACGATGATGGGAATATCGTCTATCACGATGATCCGATGCCGCTGCCGAACGTCTGGCTCGGCGTCTCGGCCGAAGATCAGCGCCGCGCCGACGAGCGCGCGCCCGATCTGCTCGCCACGCCGGCGGCCGTGCGCTTCGTCTCGGCCGAGCCGCTGCTGGGACCGATCGATTTCACTCAAATCGCTGCCGGCGTGCATGATGATTTTTCCGATTGCGGCGGTCATCCTGATCCACACTATCCGATCGAGAGCGTCGGATGGGGCAGATACGACACCCTGCGCGGCGAATATTGGGGCTCGACGCAAACGCCAGACGGCAAGGTCTGGAAAGAACACGAAGAACTCGGCATCCTTTATCCAAGCCTCGACTGGATCATCGTCGGCGGCGAGAGCGGCGCCAGCGCGCGGCCGATGCATCCGGATTGGGCGCGATTGATCCGCGACCAATGCGCCGTCGCTGGCGTACCGTTCTTCTTCAAGCAATGGGGAGAGTTCGCGCCGGCCTTCGACAAGGATCTCCGCCCTCGCCGCGGGTACCCATGGAAAGGCGAAGACCAGCGCGCCGTCCGCGATGGAACCGCAACGGCACAGCAGGCGACAAAGCGCGTAGGCAAGGCCAGCGCCGGCAGCTTTCTTGACGGCCTCGAACACCGCGCCATGCCGAGGGTCGCGACATGACGGGCCCCGATCGCGTGCAGCGGAGCGCTCTCTTTCGAGACCTCCAGATATTACTCGGTGGTCATCAGACGGATGTCTGCTTTGCCGCGCAGATCGATAGCCTCGCATGCACCGTCGGCTTCGCCGCCGCCGACCTAGCGAATGCCGATGATCTCGTCGACAGCCTTGCGGCCGACATCAAGAAAGCCGTCCGCGAGAACTGGGGTTACCTGCGCAAGGTTCGCGCGACAGCCGGAATCGGCACGCAGGTGCCGCAATGACCGAGCCAGCGGAAATCATCTGGAAAATCTCCGTCGACCGCCACGGCCGCTACACGCGCGTCGTCGCCAAGCGCCTCAGCAACGGCGAGCGCGACTGGTCGATCCGCTCGGATCCCGTCAGCCAGCGCGACGAGGGCGAGGCGATCCATTCGCTGACCACGCGCCAGCTGCAGGAAATCGCCGAAATCATCAAACTGGAAGGCACCCGCCGATGACGTCATCGCAAGAAAACGCGCGCAGCGAACTGACCCAGGCCGTCAGCGCCATCAGTCTCTGCGCCGAGCTGCTCAAGTCTCATCTCGATCTTTTCGAGCGCTACGCGGCCGAGGCAGAACATATGGACAGCGTCGGGCCGATCATCGATCCGACGCTGTTTAGGAACCCGGAACGGCGCGCTGCCGATGCGGTCGTTCGCCCGCTTTTTCGAGCCGCCCAGGATTTCCTCCGCGCGATCGACGAGCAGAAGTCGCGCGCCCGCGTCGCGATCGACCAGGTAACGGCATGAGCGGCTCCCTCAACAAGGTGCAGCTCATCGGCAATCTCGGCCGCGATCCGGAGATGCGCCGCACCAATGCCGGCGAGCCGATCGCCAACCTGCGCATCGCCACCTCCGAACGCTGGAAGGACAAGACGACTGGCGAGCAGAAAGAGCGCACCGAGTGGCATAGCGTCGTCATCTTCAACGAGAGCCTGGCGCGCATCGCCGAGCAGTATCTCAAGAAAGGCTCGACGGTTTACATCGAGGGCCAGTTGCAGACCCGCAAATGGACCGATCAGTCGGGCCAGGACAAGTACACGACCGAGGTCGTGCTGCAGCGCTTCCGCGGCGAGCTCACCATGCTCGGCGGCGGCAATGGCGGCAACCGCCCACCGCCGGCGACGGGCCCGGAGGATTACGGCCAGACCAGCAACAGGCCGGCCAGCACGGTACCGGCGCGCAACGAGCTCGACGATGACATCCCGTTCTGACATGCCGGCGACCCCGATCCGCATTCAGCGCAGCCGCGCCAAAGGATGGCGCATGCCGCCTAACACCGTCTATGTCGGCCGGCCTTCGCAGTTTGGGAATCGGTTTGTCGTCGGCGCGCGCAAACATGGGTTTGCCCGCTCCGAATCCGAGACGCTCGCGCACTATGCCGACTATCGCAAGAACGTCGATCTTTGGGATAACTGGCCACTGGTCGACGCGGAGACTGCTGTTCGCGCCTTCCGCGAGATGCAGTGCCACGAGACGTTCGTTGAGCGAGCGCAGAAAGCCCTTCGCGGCAAAAACCTATGCTGCTGGTGCCGCCTCGACCAGCCTTGCCACGCCGATGTGCTGATCGAGATCGCCAACCCGCCAGCCCGCGAGACCGTCGCTGATGGTTAAGGCGACCACGCAATCGAAGCCAAAGCTCACCCAGGATCAGCGCGATATGCTGCGCGGCCTGGTCCGCGCCCTTGCGCGCGCCGCCGCGGCGGAAGAGTATCGCCGGCTCCAGAGAGCCAGGACAGACAAACATGCGCGCCGTCATCTATAGCCGCTATTCGTCCGACCGGCAGAACGACCGCTCGATCGAGGACCAGGTGGCGGTCTGTGAAGACTATTGCGCGCGCGAGGGGCTCACGGTCACTCGCCGATACGAAGATCGCGCGCTCTCCGGATCATCGACCATCGGGCGGCTTGGCCTTGGCAGACTCATGCAAGACGCACGGGACGGCCAATTCGATGTCGTCGTCTGCGAGAGCCTCGATCGCCTGTCGCGCGACCAGGAGGATCTCGCGGGCATCTACAAGCGCCTGCGGTTTGCCCACATCGAGATCCGCACCGTCGCTGACGGCCGCGCGGAGGATATCCATGTCGGCATCAAGGGCCTTCTCGGCGCACTCTATCTCAAGGATCTCGCGGCAAAGACGCGGCGTGGCCTGCAAGGCGTGGCGCGCTCCGGCCGCAGTGCTGGCGGCAGATCCTATGGCTATGCCGCCCGGCCGGGCGCGCCGGGCGAGCTCGACATCATTCCGGAGGAAGCCGACACCGTCCGCTGGATCTTCGAGCGCTATATTGCCGGCGACGCGCCTCGCGATATAGCAGTCGCATTGAATGCCCAAGGAATTCCAGGACCGCGCGGCGGCCATTGGAACGGCTCGACCATCAACGGTTCACGCGTGCGCGCCAACGGCATCATCTGCAACAGCCTGTATGCCGGCAAGCTGACCTGGAATCGGCAGCGTTTCGAGAAAGATCCCGACACCGGCAAGCGCGTTTCGCGTCCTAACCCTCGCGCGCAATGGATCGAGGTGGATGCGCCGCACCTAAGGCTTGTCGAAGAGGATATCTGGCAGGCAGCACAGAGGCGCAAAGCTAGGGGCAGCGCTCACGGCAGCCACGCTCCCGCCGCGCGGACGCTCTTCGCCGGCCTCCTGAAATGCGGCTGCTGCGGCTCGAGCTACATCGTCGGCGGCTCCGATCGCCAGCGCGGCCGCTTCCTGGTCTGCTCGCGCATGCGTGAGACGGGCACCTGCAGCAACAAGCGCACGATCGCCCTGCACGTGGTCGAGGCCATGATCCTCGACGGGCTCCAGGAGCAACTCTGCGATCAGGACCTGCTCGCAGACTATGTCCATGAGTTCCGTCGCGCATTCGCGGAGTTGCAACGCGCCGGCGATGCCGGTCGCGCGAAGGATCGGACGAGGCTGGGCGAGATCGAGCGCAAGATCGCGGCGATCATGACTGTCATTGAGGGAGGCGATGTGCCGAAATCCATCGTGGCACGCCTGATCGCGCTCGAGGCCGAGCGCGACAGCATTGCCGAGGATATTCAGGCTGCCGATGCGCCGGTCTCGATCGAGCTCAAGCCGACCGTGGCGCAAGAGTACCGGCAAAGGATCATGGATCTGCGCACCGCAATCGCAAAAACCGAAAACGAGCGTGATCGCCGCACAATCATGCACGAAATCCGTCTACTCGTCGAAAAGGCAGTGATTATACCGGCTGGCCCGTACAAGCCGGTGGAAATCGATCTCTACGGCAACCTTGCCGGACTTCTCGGCGCAAGCGCCGGGAAGTCTGTGGGATCGTTGGTTGCGGGGGCAGGATTTGAACCTACGACCTTCAGGTTATGAGCCTGACGAGCTACCGGGCTGCTCCACCCCGCGTCAACTGCACAAATAGGAAAACCCTATTCGATTTCCAAGCCGTCACACCAAAAAAGGCCGCCACATCGAAAAAGGCCGCTTGCGCGGCCCATAATCCCGTTAGGCGGGCCTTATCGTGAGGAGAAGACTTCAACGTGCGCTTTGCAGACCTGGCAGCGACTTACTCTCCCGCGTCTTGAGACGAAGTACCATCAGCGCTGGAACGTTTCACGGCCGAGTTCGGAATGGGATCGGGTGCAGCCGCTCCGCCATAACCACCAGGTCGGCAAAGCGCACGTCATTATCGAGAAGCTGTTGTCTTTCGTGCCGACCATCATTTTTTCATGATGGGCATAAGGAATGAGAACGATCAAGCCGATCGAACTATTAGTACCGGTAAGCTTCAAGCGTTGCCGCTCTTCCACACCCGGCCTATCAACGTGGTCGTCTTCCACGGTTCTCAGGGAATACTCGTTTTAAGGTGGGTTTCCCGCTTAGATGCCTTCAGCGGTTATCCCGTCCGGATATAGCTACCCTGCTATGCGGCTGGCGCCACAACAGGTCCACCAGAGATCCGTCCATCCCGGTCCTCTCGTACTAGGGACAGATCCTCTCAATATTCCTACACCCACGGCAGATAGGGACCGAACTGTCTCACGACGTTCTGAACCCAGCTCACGTACCACTTTAATCGGCGAACAGCCGAACCCTTGGGACCTGCTCCAGCCCCAGGATGTGATGAGCCGACATCGAGGTGCCAAACGATTCCGTCGATATGAGCTCTTGGGAATCATCAGCCTGTTATCCCCGGCGTACCTTTTATCCGTTGAGCGATGGCCCTTCCACGAGGAACCACCGGATCACTATGACCGACTTTCGTCTCTGCTCGACTTGTCAGTCTCGCAG
>CALKHP010000004.1 GCA_937988775.1 uncultured Alphaproteobacteria bacterium | reverse complement strand
TATTGCACCAAGATCGCCTCGCGGCTGGTCAGGACCTATACCGACCGGCACGGGCTGAAGGATCTCGCGCGCGAGCTCATCGGGGTCGAATTGTCCAAGCAGCAGCAATCCTCCGACTGGGCCGCCGAGACGCTGAGCGAGGCGCAGCTCGCCTATGCCGCTTCCGACGTATTGCACCTGCACGCGCTGAAGGCCCGGCTCGACACCATGCTGCGGCGCGAGGACCGCATGGCGCTGGCCGAAGCCTGCTTCGCCTTCCTGCCGACGCGCGCCAAACTCGACCTCGCGGGCTGGTCGGAAACGGATATTTTCGCGCATAGCTGACACGCGGCCGGCACCGATGCGCCGCTGCGCACTTGGTAAGGCGGGGCAGGCGCCCTAAGTTGGTCATCTTTATTGCGTTTTTGGCCGCGGCGCGCGGCGGAAAGGACAAGGCCCTGGCCCAGGCGGCGATTGACGGCAGGGAATTCGAACGGGCGGAGGCCGATAACCGCCGCCAGAAGGAATTTTCGCGCGCCGCGCGCCACTCCCGGCTGGTGCGCATCCTGCGCGTCGTCATTCCCATCGGCTGCGTGCTGGCGGTGATCGGGCCGCTCGTCTGGATCTTCTACAACCCGCTCAGGCTGATCAGGGCCGATGTCAGCGTCGGCGCCGTGACGATCTCCGGCTCCAAGATCACCATGCAGGCCCCCAAGCTGACCGGGTTCAAACGCGATAACCGCGCCTATGTCGTCAATGCCAGCTCGGCCGTGCAGGACCCGCGCAAGCCGAACCTCGTCGAATTGCACGACCTGGTCTCGAACATCGAACTGGCCGACAATGGCTGGGCCAAGCTCCAGGCGGCGTTCGGCGTTTACGATAGCCAGACCGAAAAGCTGCAGCTCGAGAAGGAGGTGCACCTGCGCACCAATTCGGGCTACGATGTGCGCACCGTCGCCGCCAGGATCGACTTCAAGAGCGGCCATGTCGTGAGCCAGAATCCGGTCAAGGTGACGATGGAAACCGGGACGATCGACGCCAACAGCATGGAAATCCTTGATAACGGCAAGGAAATCATTTTTGACGGCAATGTCGTCTCGGTGTTCCGCGCCCGCGAGGGCGGTGCGGCAACAGCGGGCCAGAGCAATACCCAGGAGAGCAGCAAGCCATGACGCGCATTCTTTCGGCCCTCGTCGCGCTCGCGCTGTGCGCCGTCCTTGCTGCCCCATTGCCGGGCATGGCCCAGGGCAAGAAGCAGACGCCGGCGGCGCGCACCGGCCCGCTGGCCGGTTTCGGCAGCAATTCCAAGGAGCCGATCCGCATCGAGGCCGCGCGGCTGCAGATTTTCGACAAGGAGCAGCGCGCCGTCTATACTGGCGATGTCGTTGCCGTGCAGGGCAAGAGCACGCTGCGCTGCAGCAAGCTGACGATTTTCTACGACCAGAAGAACGAGAATGGCGCGGCCCAGCCGGCGGCGGCATCGCAGTCTCCGGACAATTCCATCAAGAAGCTGGTCTGCGACGGCCCGGTTTCGGTGGTGTCGTGCTCGCAGACCGCGACCGGCGATCACGGCGTGTATGATGCCGCGACCGATCTCGTCGTGCTGACCGGCAATGTCGTGCTCGCTGACGGCCCCAACGTGCAGAACGGCAACAAGCTGGTCTACAACCTGAAGGACGGCACGGCGACCGTCACCGACGACCGGCCGAAGATCGGCGGGCGCGTCGGCGGCATTTTCGTGCCCGGCAGCGATGCCGCCAAGAAGCAGGGCGCCCAGCCCGGCAAGGCGGCGGCCAAACCCGTCAAGGGTCCGGACGGCTGTTCCTGAACGCGCAAGCCGCCGCCGTAATCCCACCCCGATCGAGAGGATACTCGTGAAGCTGAACTTCTGGTCGCGCGACGATACCGGTGGCCCCGCCCCGGCCGAGCTTCGGCCGGACGATCGCGACGCGCAGGCGCAACTGTTCGACACGAGCGCGCCACGCGACGATATCGAGGATGCCGAACTCGAGTTCGACCTGCCATCCGAGCACATGCCGCGGCGCGAGATGGCGCCGGTCGAGGTCGGCCCCGGCATCCTGGCGGCACGGATGATCTGCAAGGCCTATCGCGGCCGGCAGGTGGTCAGGGAGGTCAGCCTCAACGTGCGGCGCGGCGAGGCCGTCGGCCTGCTCGGCGCCAACGGCGCCGGCAAGACCACCGCCTTCTATATGATCACCGGCCTGGTCAAGGCCGATCGCGGCGCCATCCTGTTCGACGGACATGACATCACGCATCTGCCGATGTATCGCCGGGCCCGCCTCGGCATCGGCTACCTGCCGCAGGAGGCCTCGATCTTCCGCGGCCTCACGGTCGAGCAGAACATCCTCGCCGTGCTGGAGGTGACCGAGCCCAACCGTCGCAAGCGCTATGACGAGCTCGACCGGCTGCTGGAGGAATTCCACATCGCCAGCCTGCGCAAGGCGCCCGCCATCGCGCTGTCGGGCGGCGAGCGGCGCCGGTGCGAGATCGCCCGGGCACTGGCCGGCCGGCCGTCCTTCATGCTGCTCGACGAGCCGTTCGCCGGCATCGATCCGATCGCGGTCGGCGACATCCAGGCGCTGGTGCGCCACCTGACGGCGCGCGGCATCGGCGTGCTGATCACCGATCACAACGTGCGCGAGACGCTCGGCCTGATCGATCGCGCCTATATCATGCATCTCGGCCAGGTGCTGATGGAAGGCTCCCCCGCCGATATCGTCTCCAATCCGGAGGTGAGGCGGACCTATCTCGGCGCCGGCTTCCGGCTCTGAGCCGCGACAGGTGAAGGCCCTATCGCAACCGAACCGAGGGCTGTCCGGCATCGTTCAGTTTGTGTAAGCAAAAATCGTGCTAAAGCACGCCCCGTGCCAGTCCCGGCACGGAGGAAGCGCGTTCAGATCATGGCCCTCGGCGCGAGACTCGAATTCCGGCAGAACCAGTCGCTGGTGATGACGCCGCAATTGCTGCAGGCGATCAAGCTGCTGCAATTGTCGACGGTCGAACTCACCGCCTATGTCGAGACGGAACTCGAGCGCAACCCGCTGCTCGAACGCGCGGACGCTCCCGGCGAAGCGGTGCGCGAGCCCGAGCCGGCAAGCGAGGCCGCGGGCGAGACGCCGCGCGAGGCCGACTGGGCCAGCGACATGCTGGCAACCGACCGGCAGGCGATCGAGCGCGATCTCGGCACCACGCTCGAAAACGCCTTCCCGGATGACGAGCCGATGCGCAAGGCGCCGGACCCGGTGCCGGAACAGCCGAGCTTCCAGGCGTTCGACGGCGGCATGCGCGGCGGCTCCTTCGACCCGAGCGACGAAAACAGCCTCGAAGCGCGCGTCTCGTCCGACATGTCGCTGCACGAGCATCTGGAAAGGCAACTGGCGATGAGCGTGGCCGCGCCGGGCGCGCGCCTGATCGGCCAGGCGCTGATCGCGGCGATCGAGGAGACCGGCTATCTCGGCGAAGCCACCGCCGAGATCGCCGCGCGCCTCGGCGTGCCCGAGCCGGAGGTGCTTGCCGTGCTCGACGTCATCCAGGGCTTCGAGCCGAGCGGCATCGGCGCACGCAACCTCGCCGAATGCCTGAGCATCCAGTTGCGCGAACGCGACCGGCTCGATCCGGCCATGGCGACGCTCGTCGCGCATCTCGACCTGCTGGCCAAGCGCGATTTCGCCGCGCTCAAGCGGCTGTGCCGCGTCGATGACGAGGATATCGCCGAGATGGTCGGCGAGATCCGGCGGCTCGAGCCGAAGCCCGGCCTTGCCTTCGGCCGCCCGCATATCCAGGCCGTGATCCCCGACGTGATCGTGCGCCTTGCCCCGGACCAGAGCTGGCTGGTCGAACTCAACAGCGCCGCCCTGCCGCGCGTCATTGCCAACCGCGCCTATTTCACGCGCGTCAGCCGGCAGGTCGATCCCGCCGGCAAGGCGTTCATCGAGACGGCCTGGACCGATGCCAACTGGCTGGTGCGCAGCCTCGAGCAGCGCTCGCGCACCATCCTGAAGGTGGCGAGCGAGATCGTGCGCCAGCAGGACGGCTTCTTCGCCTACGGCGTGGCGCATCTGCGTCCGCTCAACCTCAAGGCGATCGCCGACCTGGTCAAGATGCACGAATCGACCGTGTCGCGCGTCACCTCGAACAAGTTCATGGCGACACCGCGCGGCATGTTCGAGATGAAATATTTCTTCACCGCCGCGATCGCCAGCACGCTCGGCGGCGAGGCCCATTCGGCCGAGGCGGTGCGCTTCCGCATCAGGCAATTGATCGAGGGCGAGAGCCCGTCGGACATCCTGTCGGACGATGCCATCGTCGCGCGGCTCAAGGCCACCGGCATCGAGATCGCGCGCCGCACGGTGGCGAAATACCGCGAAAGCCTGCGCATTCCCAGTTCCGCCGCGCGCCGGCGCGAGAAACGCACGCTCGGCTGAAGTCCCCCCGATGCGAAGCCTATCCCCGGCCCGGAAAAACCTGTGTTGCAGTGCGGAACGCATTGCTGCGCTGTTCGTTGACTTCGCACAGGGACGTCCCTAGCCTCATCAACAGGCCGCCGCGCAGGCGGTGCGCCGCAACAGAGGAGATGGCAAGGCCATGGCTCTCCGTGTTTCCGGAAAGAATCTCGACATCGGTCCCGCTTTGCGCATGCGCGCGGAAGACGAGGTACTGCAAGCCGTCAGCAAATACTATGACGGCAGCTATAACGGACATCTGACAGTCGAGAAGGAAGGGACGGGGTTTCAAACCGAGTGCACACTGCATCTTTCGAGCGGCCGTTCGGTGAATGTCTCGGGCGCGGCGCATGATGCCTATGCCAGCCTCGCCGTGGTCGTCGAACGCGTGGCCAAGCAATTGCGGCGCTACAAGCGCGAGAAGCAGGGCAAGCAGCAGGCCGCCGCCGGCGTGGCGGCAACCAGCATCCAGGTCGCCAATGGCGCGGCTGCGGCGGTGCCGATGCTGGCCCGCGACGGCGAAGCCGGGTTCGCGGCAGCCTCCGCCATCGTCGCCGAGCATCTTGACAATCTGCCGCGCCATAGCGTACCCGCAGCGGCCGATTACATGGAAGGCCGCCAGTTGCAGAGCTTCGTTTTTCGCAACGAGGGCACCGGCAGAGTCAATATCCTGCGGCTACGGGAAGACGGGAGTATCGGCTGGATCGATGTTCCTGCCGGCCCGCAAACGGTGTAGAAGCAGCGCTGTCGAAGAAGAGCGCCATGAGCCGCCGGCCTTGTCACGCCGGCGGTGGGGGTTATTTACGAGTGCCTGATTTTCTGCGAGCGCCCGATCTTTTACGAGCGCCTTGGACTGCGACATGAGCGCGCTGGACTTTCTACAAGCCGGGGCGATTCTGCCTGCGGTGAAGGCGACGGCCAAGAAGCAGCTCCTGCAGGAGCTGGCGCAGGCGGCCGCGCCGCTGACCGGGCTCGACGAGCGCGCGATCTTCGATTCGCTGCTGCAACGGGAACGGCTCGGCTCGACCGGCATCGGCAACGGCGTGGCGATCCCGCACGGCAAGCTTGCCGGCGTCAAGACGCTGTTCGGCCTGTTCGCCCGGCTCGACAAGCCGATCGAGTTCGAGGCGCTCGACGGCGATCCGGTCGATCTCGTATTCGTGCTGCTGGCGCCGGAAGGCGCAGGCGCCGACCATTTGCGCGCGCTGGCGCGCGTGGCGCGGATTTTCCGAGACCCCGAAACGGTGCAGAAGCTGCGCGTCACCCGTGATGCCGCCGCGCTGCATACGCTGCTCACCGAAGGCAAGCCCTCGCAGGCGGCCTGAGGGTGCTTCGGCGCCACGCGGGAGATCGGCAAGCGCCATGCTGACCCATCCCCTGCTGCTCGACCTGACGTTTTCGCTACCCGGCACCGGCAATGCCAAAGCCGCGCTCGGGCGCCTGTTGCGGCCGGCGCGCGCGCGCAGCGAAACCCTGCTCATCACCTATTTCGACACGCAAGCCCTGGCGCTCGGCCGGGCCGGCATGACACTGGGCGTGCCGCGCGACGGGCGCCGTTTCGTGCAGATGCTGGCGCGCGAGGGCGGCGGAACGGCACCGCTGGCGCGCTGGCGCAACGAGGCGGTGATTGCCGGGCCGGAGCCGGAACTCGGACGCCTGCCGGTCTATCCGCGCCGGCTGGCGGCCGCGATGCGCAAGGGCGTCAGCCCCGTGTTCACGATCGAGGCCGAACGCCGCAGCTGGGATCTCGGCGGCGACGCCATGCTGGTGCTCGTGCTCACCGAGGGCAGCATCGTCGCCGACGGCCGGGGCGCGCCGTTGCGCCATGTCGAGATCCGGTTCGCCGAGGGCGCACTCGATGCGGCGCTTGCGCTTGGCCGGCGCCTCAGCGCGCGGCTGCCGCTCGCGCTGATCGCCGCCAGCCCGGCGATGCGCGGGCTGGCGCTGCGCGCGCCCGCCGTCGCCCGGCAGGCGCAGAGCGGCGAGCCGACGCTGTGGGCCGGCATGAGCGTGCATGCCGCCTTCCGGCTGATCGCGCAGGATTGCCTGCTCCGGTTCCTGCACGAGGCGACACGGTTTCACGACAGCCAGCCGGCGGAAGCCGTGCACCGCATGCGCGTCGCCATGCGCCGGTTCCGCACGCTGGTACGTTTCCACCGCTCCTTGATGACGCCCGAGGACGCGTTGCTGCTGCGCCGGCACGTCGCCCAGGTCTTCGCGCGGCTCGGCGAGGCGCGCGGCTGGGATATCGTGCTCTCGCATGCCGACATGCTGGCGAAAGCCGGTCCGGATCCGCAGGCGCTGGCGCCGGTCCAGGCGGCGCGTGCGGCGGCCTATGCGCGCGTTGCCCGGCTCCTCGCCGCGCCCGGCCTGCGCCAGGGGCTGCTGGCGCTGTTCGGCTGGCTCGCCCGCTTCGACGGCCGGAATGATGCGGCCGGCGCCGTGGCGCCGGCAACGCTGGCAAGCCACGCCGCCCGCCTGCTGAGCGGGCAGAGAAAGCGGCTGCGCGCCTATGGCGACATCGCCCGCTTCGATGCGGAGCAGCTGCACGCGGTGCGCATCGAGGTCAAGCGCATGCGCTATGCCTGCGAATTCTACGGCAGCCTGTTTCCGCTCGAACGCACCAGCTTTCGGGCCTATCTGGCGCGTCTCAGCGCGGTGCAACTGGTGCTCGGTCGCTTCAACGATCTCGTCACCGTGCAGGAGATCGTCGCGACCTTCGGGCAGCAGCGCGTGCGGCATGCGCGCAAGAGCCGGGCGGCGGCGGCGAAACTGACGCGGCAACTGCGCCAGGACAGCGCCGCCGCGCTCCGGCACTGTCTGAAGGCGAAACGCTTCTGGTGACGAAGCGCTTCTGGTAACGAAGCCCTTCTGGTAACGAGGCCTTGCGCGGCATTTTGCTGCAAGACCGGGCGTGAGGCCGCCAGTTTCGTATCGCAGTGCACATATGATGCTTGACGCCTGTCACGCCGGCGGCAAGAGTCACGCGTGAAGATTATCGACCTACCGGGCAGGAGGAACGCCCCATGACGGCAGTCGCCAAGGCGGCCGCGCACACGCGCGCAAAGGCACATTTCAACTGGGAAGACCCGTTCCTGCTCGAAGAGCAGTTGAGCGAGGACGAGCGGCTGATCCGCGACATGGCCCGCGGCTATGCGCAGGACAAGCTGATGCCGCGCGTCAAGGACGCCTACGCGAGCGAAAAGACCGACCGCGCCATCTTCCACGAGATGGGCGAACTCGGCCTGCTCGGCCCGACCGTGCCGGAGGAATATGGCGGGGCTGGCGTCAACTACGTCTCGTACGGGCTGGTGGCGCGCGAGATCGAGCGCGTCGATTCGGGCTACCGCTCGATGAATTCGGTGCAATCCTCGCTGGTGATGTACCCGATCTACGCCTATGGCGACGAGAACCAGCGCAAGAAATACCTGCCGAAACTGGCAAGCGGCGAATGGGTCGGCTGTTTCGGCCTGACCGAGCCCGATGCCGGCTCCGACCCCGGCGGCATGAAGACGCGCGCCGAGAAGGTCGCTGATGGCTACAAGCTCAACGGCTCGAAGATGTGGATCTCCAATTCGCCGATCGCCGACGTGTTCGTCGTGTGGGCGAAATCGGCGGCGCATGACAACGAAATCCGCGGCTTCGTGCTCGAAAAGGGCATGAAGGGCCTTTCCGCGCCGAAGATCGCCGGCAAGCTCTCGCTTCGCGCCTCGATCACCGGCGAAGTGGTGATGGACAACGTCATCGTGCCGGAAGAGAACCTGTTGCCCAACGTTTCCGGGCTCAAGGGGCCGTTCGGCTGCCTGAACCGGGCGCGCTACGGCATTTCCTGGGGTGCGCTCGGCGCGGCCGAGTTCTGCATGCATGCCGCCCGCAGCTACACGCTCGAGCGCAAGCAGTTCGGCAAGCCGCTCGCTCAGACGCAGCTGATCCAGAAGAAGCTCGCCGACATGGAGACCGAGATCGCGCTCGGCCTGCAAGGCAGCTTGCGCATCGGCCGCCTGATGGACGAGGGCAAGCTCGCGCCCGAGGCGATCTCGATCATGAAGCGCAACAATTGCGGCAAGGCGCTCGATATCGCTCGGCAAGCGCGCGACATGCACGGCGGCAACGGCATCTCGGAGGAATATCACGTGATGCGCGTGGCGGCGAATCTCGAGACGGTCAACACCTATGAGGGTACGCATGACGTGCATGCGCTGATCCTCGGCCGGGCGATCACCGGGCTGCAGGCGTTCTTCTAATGATGCGCTCGTCTTGCCCCGGCCTCGAGCCGGGGCCCATGCCGCTGCGCCAATGGGTCCCGGGTCAGGCCCGGGACAAGGTAGTGCACTCATGACGTCGCCTCTTCACGGCCTGCGTGTCCTCGAACTCGCCCGCATCCTTGCCGGGCCATGGTCGGGGCAATTGCTCGCCGATCTCGGCGCCGATGTCGTCAAGGTCGAGGCGCCTGCGGGTGACGATACCCGCACATGGGGGCCGCCCTTCGTTCCCGCGGCCGATGGCGGCCATCTCGATGCCGCCTATTTCCATTCGACCAATCGCGGCAAGCGTTCGATCACGGCGGATTTCACGACGCCGGAGGGCCAGGACCTGGTGCGCAGGCTTGCCCGCCACGCCGATGTCGTGATCGAGAATTTCAAGGTCGGCGGCCTGAAGAAATACGGGCTCGACTACGAAGGGCTGAAGGCGGTCAACCCGCGCCTGATCTATTGCTCGATCACCGGCTTCGGCCAGAACGGCCCCTACGCGCACCGGGCCGGCTACGACATCATGATCCAAGGCCTCGGCGGTATCATGTCGGTGACCGGCGCCCCCGATGGCGAGCCGCAGAAGGTCGGCATCGCCTATGCCGACATCTTCACCGGCACCTATGCCACGGTGGCGATCCTCGCCAGCCTGCGCCAGCGCGAGGCGACCGGCCACGGGTGCTATATCGACATGGCGCTGCTCGACGTGCAGACCGGCCTGCTGCAGGCGCAGGCGATGAACTACCTGGTCAGCGGCCAGGCGCCGAAGCGCTACGGCAACGCCCACCCCAACCTGGTGCCCTACCAGGCGATGCCGACCAAGGACGGTTTCATCCTGCTCGCGGTCGGCAATGACGGGCAGTTCGCCAAATGCTGCGGCGTGCTCGGCATACCCGAACTCGTCACCGATGCGCGTTTCGCCAGCAACCCGCAGCGCATCGTCAATCGCGAGGCGCTGATGCCGTTGATGACGGCGCGCACCAGCGGCTTCACCAAGGCGGAACTCCTGGCGGCGCTGGAAGCGGTCGGCGTGCCGGCCGGGCCGATCAATACCATTCCCGAGGTGTTCGAGGACCGCCAGGTCATCCACCGCGGCATGCGCAACGACCGGCCGGACGCCAAGGCCAAGGGCGGCAGCATTCCGGCGGTGCGCTCGCCGATCGTCATCGACGGCCAGCCGCAAATGGCCGGGCGCGCCTCGCCCGCCAAGGGCGCCGACGCCGCCGACATCCTCAACGATCCGAACTGGGGCGGCTGATCCTATTCAACTCGGCCTCATCCTGAGCATGTCAAAGGATGTTGGGTCTAGCACATGAACTGGAGCATCCTTCGACAAGCTCAGGATGAGGCCAGCTGTAGAACTGGAGCAATTTCGATGAAGACCCGTAGCGCCGCGCAGATCCTGGTCGACCAACTGGTCGTTCAGGGCGTCAAGGATGTTTTCTGCGTGCCGGGCGAAAGCTATCTCGCCGTGCTCGACGCGCTGCATGACGCTTCGATCGCCGTTACCGTGTGCCGCCAGGAGGGCGGCGCGGCGATGATGGCCGAAGCGGTCGGCAAACTGACCGGGCGGCCGGGCGTGGTGATGGTGACGCGCGGTCCCGGCGCCACCAATGCCTCGGCCGGCATCCATATCGCGGCGCAGGATTCGACGCCGCTGATCATGTTCGTCGGCCAGGTGGCGCGCGACATGCTCGAGCGCGAGGCGTTCCAGGAGGTCGATTACAAGGCGGTGTTCGGCACGATCGCCAAATGGGTGGTCGAGATCACCGATGCGGCGCGCATGCCGGAACTGATCAGCCGCGCCTTCCACGTCGCGATGCAGGGCCGGCCGGGGCCGGTCATCGTATCGCTGCCGGAGGACATGCTGGTCGAGGCGGCCGCGGTGGCTGACGCCGCCTTCGTCACGCCGGTCGAAACCTATCCGGGGCCGGCGCAGCTCGAGGAGCTCGGCAAGCTGCTCGCCGAAGCCCACCGGCCAATCGCGCTGGTCGGCGGCTCGCGCTGGTCGGCGGAGGCCGTGGCGCAGTTCGCCCGCTTCGCCGAGCGCTTCCGCCTGCCGGTCGCCAATACCTTCCGGCGTCAGATGCTGTTTGCCGCCGATCACCCGTGCTTCGCCGGCGATCTCGGCATCGGCCCCAATCCGAAGCTGCTCGCCCGCGTCAAGGCGGCCGATCTCGTGCTGCTGGTCGGCGGCCGCCTCAGCGAGATGGCAAGCCAGAGCTACACGCTGTTCGGCATTCCCGAGCCGGGCCGCAAGCTGGTGCATGTGCACCCCTCGCCTGAGGAACTCGGCCGCGTCTATCATCCGACCCTCGGCATCAATGCCGCGCCGACCGGGTTCGCCGCATCCCTTGACGGGCTCGCCGCGCCGAACGCCGTCGCCTGGGAGGGCGAGGCGGACGCGGCGCATGCCGAGTACATGGCGTGGAGCACGCCGACGGTGAAGACGCCCGGCCAGGTGCAGATGGCCGAGGTGATGGTCTGGCTCGAAGGCCAGTTGCCGCCCGATGCCATCCTCACCAACGGCGCCGGCAACTATGCCGGCTGGCTGCATCGCTTCCATCGCTTCCAGCGTTTCGGCACGCAGCTTGCGCCGACCTCCGGCTCGATGGGTTACGGCCTGCCGGCAGCCGTCGGCGCCAAGCGGCACGACCCGTCAAAAACCGTGGTGTGCTTCGCTGGCGACGGCTGCTTCATGATGCATGGCCAGGAATTCGCCACCGCCGTGCAATACGACCTGCCGATCCTGGTGCTGCTGATCGATAACGGCATGTACGGCACCATCCGCATGCATCAGGAGCGCGAATATCCCGGCCGCGTCTCGGCGACGCAGCTGCGCAATCCGGATTTCGCGGCCTATGCGCGCGCTTTCGGTGGTCATGGCGAGACGGTGACGGAAACGGCCGCGTTCATGCCGGCCTTCGAGCGGGCGCGTGCCAGCGGCAAGCCGGCCATCGTGCATATCAAGCTCGATCCGGAGGTCATCACCACCGCGACGACGCTCTCCGCCATCCGCGAGAAGGCGCTGGCGGCCGCCAAATAGGCCTCAAGGCCGAGCCCTCCAGGATTGCCGCATTATGCGGCAGCCTGACCGGCTGTTGGGCAGGCCTGGAGCAAAAATCGGATTATACCGAGCCAACCGCCTCGGTATAATCTGCTGAATTTGCTCGCGAATTACGGGTGGAGCAAGTTCGCAACAGACGAACTTGCTCGAGCGCGCCACCCCTGCCGTAGCCTGCGCATGAGCCCGCGCTTCCCGGCACGGCGTTTGCTTCGCCGGGTGCAACCGGTGAAGCAGGGGAGCTTGAGCATGAGGCCCTATCTTGTCAGGGCGTTGACGCCGCACGAGGCGGCGGCGCGGTGCGAAGCGCTGGCCGACATCCTGATCGATGCGGTCGAGGGTGGCGCCTCGGTGAATTTCGTGCAGCCGATGACACGAGCCAAGGCCGAGGCCTGGTGGCAGGGCGCACTGGCAAGCCAGGCGCGCGGCGAGCGCGCGATCTTCGCGGCGGAGCGCGACAGCCGGATCGACGGCACGGTGCAACTGATCCTGGCGGCGCAGGAGAACCAGAGCTTTCGCGCCGATATCGGCAAGATGCTGGTGCATCGCCGCGCCAGGCGGCAGGGGCTCGGCGCGGCCCTGCTCTCGGCGGCCGAGGCGGAAGCGCGCCAGCGCGGACGCACGCTGCTGACGCTCGATACGATTTCCGGCAGCGCCGCCGAACGGCTCTACCTGCGCTGCGGCTGGCAGCGCTTCGGCGTCGTGCCGGGCTACGCGACCAGGGCCGACGGGCAGCGGCGGGAAGATTGCAGCTTCTTCTACAAGGCGCTGTGACGGCGGCGCGGGATTTTGCCATCACCCTTTGCGGATCATGCCGCAAATGGCCTATGACAGCGCGGCAACCGAGGCCAAGCAAAGAGCCGAACATGACTATCGCGACATCGTCCCCGGCCGATATTCTCGCCCGCACGGAAGCACGCGCGCGGCGCGTCGAGACGCCGTGCGGTGCCGGCCGCATGGTGTGGCGCATCTGGGGCGAAGGCCCGCCGCTGATCCTGCTGCATGGCGGCTACGGCTCATGGCGGCACTGGATCCACACGATCCCCGATTTCGAGGGCCGCTACCGGCTGATCCTGCCCGACACGCCGGGGCTCGGCGATTCGGACGATGCGCCTGAAGCGACGCCGGAGGGCATCGCCGCCGTGATCGATGCCGGGCTCGAAACGCTGCTGCAGCCCGGCGAGAAGCCCGACCTCGTCGGCTTCTCCTTCGGCGCCATGATCGCCGGTCATGTCGCGGCGCGCCGCAGCCGCCCGCTGCGCTCGCTGACGCTTGTCGGCTCCGGCGCGCTCGGCGCAAAGCGCAGCAACATCATGCTGCTCAGGCCGGAACCCGGCATGAGCGCGGCCGAGTTGCGCGAGATGAGCCGCGCCAATCTCGGCGCCTTGATGATCGCCGATCCGGCACGGATCGACGCGCTCGCCATTGCCATCCAGCAGGCCAATGTCGCGACCGCGCGCGTCAAGAGCCGGCGTTTCGCGACTTCCGGCTCGCTGATGGAAGCCTTGCGACACAGCCGCCCCGAGCAGTTCAACGCGATCTGGGGCGAGCGGGACGCCATTGCCGCCGGCAATTTCGCGGCGCT
Organism: uncultured Alphaproteobacteria bacterium; assembly: GCA_937988775.1. Taxonomy (GTDB): domain Bacteria; phylum Pseudomonadota; class Alphaproteobacteria; order Rhizobiales; family Beijerinckiaceae; genus CALKHP01. Next base: position 83,171 of record CALKHP010000004.1, on the reverse strand, counting down.
GGAGGCGCTGCTGCGCGCGCAACATCCGGATGTGCGGTTCGCGGTGATCCCCGATGCCGGCCATTGGGTCGCCTATGAGGCGCCAGCGGCCTTCAACCGGCTGCTCGCGTCCCTGCTCGCACGCGGATCGGCATAGCGGCCCTTACAGGAAGCCGATCGAGATCCACGGCACGGCGGCGACGACGATAAGGCCGATGAGCAGCGCCAGCATATAGCCCCAGATCGGGCGCATGCCTTCATCGGGCGGTACGCGGCCAATGGCGCAGGCCGCGTAATAGCCGACGCCGAAGGGCGGCGCGAACAGGCCGAGCCCCATGGCGAGGATGACAACCATGGCGTAATGCACCTCGTGGATGCCGACAGCCTGGGCGATCGGGAAGGTCAGCGGCCCGAACAGCACGATGGCCGGGATGCCCTCGAGCACGCTGCCGAGGATGATGAAGGCGACGATCGACACCGCCATGAAGGTGAAGGCACCGCCGGGCAGGCCGATCATGGCGTTCTTCAAGGTATTGGCGAAGCCGGACTGCGTCAGGCCCCAGGCCATGGCGGAGGCTGCGCCGATGATGAACAGGATCGCGCCGGAAAGCGCCGCCGTCTCGATCAGCATCGGCAGGATGCGGTGCCACTTGAACTCGCGGTAGACGATGAGGCCGACGATCACCGCGTAGACGATGCCGATGGTCGAGACTTCCGTCGCGGTAGCGACACCCTCGACCACGGCGGCGCGGATGATGAAGGGCAGCGCGATCGCCGGCAGGGCGACGATGCAGGAGCGGGCGATCTCATGGCGCGTGGCCCGCACCACGCCCGAGAGGTCGTCATGGCTGTAGCGCCGGCGCACCACCAGGCACAGCACGATGCCGAGCACGAAGCCGGGCAGCAGGCCGCCGGTGAACAGCGCCGCGATCGAGACGCCGGTGACCGAGCCGATGGTGATCAGCACGATCGAGGGCGGGATGGTTTCGGTCTGGGCGCCGGTCGCCGACAGGAGCGCCACCAATTCGCCGGGCTTGGCGCCGCGCTTGGTCATCTCGGGGAACAGGGCGGGAGCGATCGCCGCCATATCCGCCGCCTTGGAGCCGGAAATGCCCGAAACCAGATACATCGCGCCGATCAGCACATAGGACAGGCCGCCCTTCACATGGCCGACGAGATTGGCGAGGAACTGCACCATGGCGCGCGCCATGCCGGTCATCTCGATCAGCAGGCCGAGAAACACGAAAAGCGGCACGGCGAGCAGGATGAGATGGCTCATGCCCTCGTCCATGCGCCCGACCACGACCATGGTCGGCACGCGCGTGGTCAGCGCGATATAGCCGAAGGTCGCGAGCGCGAAGGAAAAGCCGATCGGCACGCCGGCGAGCACGCCGGCGGCAACGAGCGCGACGAAGAAGATCAGCAGGTTGTAGTTGCCGAGCGCCTTGAAGGACGGGCCGATCAGCCAGAACAGGCCGAGCAACGCTACGGTCAGCGCCAGGGCGCCAAGCGCATGCGCGCGTTTCGTGTGGGCGCCCAGTTGCAGCACCGCGAACACCATCATCAGCGCGATGCCGGTCGGGAAGGCGGAGGCGCGCCAGGAGCCCGAAATGCCGAGCGCCGAGGTGACGATGTAGGATTCCTCCATGGCGTATTCGATGGCCGGATCGGCGATCAGCACCATGAAGGCAAGCGCGGCGGCAAGCGCGAGCGCATCGAGGAACGCCCGCTTTTCCGGCTGGCACATGCCGACGAGCGCCGTCATGCGCATATGCTCGTTGCGGCGCACGGCGATGACCGCGCCGAGCATGGCAAGCCAGATGAACAGGGTCGAGGCGAGTTCGTCGGACCAGGTCAGCGGTTCATGGAAGACGTAGCGCGAGACGACGCCGGCAAACAGGACGATGACCTCGACGACGACCAGCACGCTGGCCGCCAGTTCGACGATGGCGCCGAGGCCGCGCTCGAGCGGCGGCACCCAGCGAAGCCCGGCCGGCACGCGCGCCACCGGGTCAGCCTGTCCTGCTGCCTGCATGGTCAGCTGAGTTTGCCGACGGATGCTTCCAGCGTGGACCACGCCTTGTCGCCGAACTTCTGCTTCCACTCGCTGTAGAAATTCGCCGAACGCAGCTTGTCGCGGAAATCGGCCGCCTTGACGTCGTTGAACTTCATGCCCTTGGCGATGAGCTGTTCGCGCAGCACCTTGTCGAGCGCCTCCACATCGGCGCGCTCGGCGACGGCGGCCGCGTTGATGTGCTTGGTGATCACGGCGCGGATATCCTCCGGCAGCGCTTCCCAGTTGCGGCGGTTGGCGAGGAACCAGAAGCCGTCCCACATATGGTTGGTGGTCGAGCAGTAGGTCTGCACCTCGTAGAGCTTGGCGGTATCGATGATGGCGTAGGGATTTTCCTGGGCATCGACGACTTTCGACTGCAACGACGAATAGACCTCGTTGAAGTTGATCGTCGTCGGCGCGGCGCCGAACGCCTTGAACATCGAGGTCCACAGCGGCGCCGCCGGCACGCGGATCTTCAGCCCGTCGAAATCGGCCGGCGTCTGGATCGGCTTGGTGCTGGTCGTGGTCTGGCGGAAGCCGTTGTCCCAGATCTTCTCGAAGGCGATGATCTGCCGGCTCTTGGCGATTTCGTCACGCACGTATTTGCCAAGTTCGCCGTCCATCGCCTTCCAGACGGTATCGTAGCCGTCAAAGGCGAAACCGACGCCGTTAATGGCGGCGGCCGGCACCAGGGTCGAGAGGATCAGGCCGGACAGCGTGAAGAAATCCACGGCGCCGGAACGGATCTGGCCGAGCGTATCGGTGTCGGAACCGAGCTGGCTCAACGGGAAGATCTGCAGCTCGAAACGGCCCTTGGTGTCGTCCTTGATCTTCTGCGCCGCTTCATGCGCCCGCTTGTTGAGCGGATGGGTCGGGGCGAGATTGTTGGCATATTTATAGGTGAACTCGGCCGCGCGGGCGCGCCGGATCGCAAAAGGCGAGATGGCGGCCGCGCCGAGACCGGCCGTGACGTGACGTCGCGATACAAGAGCCATGAGACGTTCCCCTCCAGAGGTTTTCAATCATTTTGCCCAACGTAGCGCGCCACCCGGCCGCTGTCCGCAGGGAATTTCTGCGACTTTCCGCCAGCATGCATTGCCGGCGACTGCGATCCACAATATGGATCATGCTTTACTATAAGCCTGTTGTTTTTGACGGTTGGCGGCAGGCTTGGCGATTGTCAATCGAAAATCGCATCGATACGATGTAAATCCGCGCCTTCGCGATCCACATGATGGAATGCATGACCAACGCCGCCACCGTCAGCGAGGCCGCCGCCGGCACCCAGAGTATCGGGCGCGCCGCGGCGATCCTGCGCTTCCTGGCCGCCAGCCCGGGCCACGGCACCGCGCTCGGCGCGGTGGTGAGCGAGACCGGCCTGTCGAAGCCGACCAGCCGCCGCATCCTGCTGGCGCTGATCGCGGCCGGGCTCGTCGAGCAGGATCCCGTCAGCCGGCGCTATTTTCTCGGGCCGGAGGCATGCGTGCTCGGCAGCGCCGCCGCCCATCGCTTCGGCCTGCACCGGCTCGCCTTCGAGGGCGTGCTGCGGCTGGCGCGCGAGACCGGCGACGCGGCGTTTTTCCAGATCCGCCGCAATTTCTTCGCCGTGTGCCTGCAACGCGAGGATGGCGACTATCCGCTGCGCTCGCATGTGCTGGCGGCCGGCGACCGCCACCCGCTCGGCGTCGGCGCCGCCGGCATCGCCCTGGTCGCGGCGCTGCCCGAGGACGATGCCAGGGCGGTGCTGGCGGACAATGCCGAGATCATCGGCGCGCGCTATCCAATGCTGACGCGCGCCATGATCGACGACACCGTGGCCGAGGCACGCGCCAAGGGCTACAGCCTGAACCGCGGGCTGCTGTTCCCCGGCTCGTGGGGGCTCGGCATGGCGGTGCGCGGACCGCACGGCCGGCATGATGGCTGCCTGTCGCTCGCGGCCGTCGAGAGCCGGATGCAGCCCGAGCGCGAAGCCGAACTCGCCGCGCTCCTCGCCGGGGAAGTGCGCCGCCTCGAGCAGCGCCTGCGCGAACCGATCCACAACCCATGAGCGCCATCAACCGGATTCGGCCCGTTAAAGTTCAAGTCCGTTCCAACCGAGGACAAGCCCAGTGACCAGTTCGACCATCCCCGCCAGCGCCGCGCCAACCGCCTCCTCGGCGCCGCCCGGCGGCGTCGCGCCCGTCTCGCGCCGGGTGATGAACCTCGCCCATATGCTGACGCAGAACGCGCGGCGCTTCCCCGACCGGCCCGGCCTGATCTGGGGCGAGCGGCAATGGCGCTGGGCCGAGATCGACGCCGCCGTCTCGGCACTGGCGGCGGGGCTCGCGGCACGCGGCATCGGCAAGGGCGACCGCGTGCTGGTGCATTCGAAGAACTCGGCCGAGATGTTCTGGTCGATGTTCGCCACCTTCCGCCTCGGCGCGGTCTGGGTGCCGACGAATTTCCGGCTGATGCCGGAGGAAGTCGTCTACCTCGCCACCTCCTCGGGCGCGAAAGCCTTCCTGTGTCAGGCCGATTTTCCCGACCACGCCAGGGCGGTGATGGCGGGTGCGCCCGACATCGCCGTCCTGCTGCGCTTCGGCGAGGCAGATTTCGGCGAGACCTCGGTCGGCGCAGTGATCGCCGAGAACCAGGGCAAGGCGGTCGCCAACGCCGCCGTCGAGTATGACGATCCGTGCTGGTTCTTCTTCACCTCCGGCACCACCGGGCGCTCCAAGGCGGCGGTGCTGACGCATGGCCAGATGGCCTATGTCGTGACCAACCACCTGTGCGACCTCGTGCCCGGCACGACGGAAGAAGATGCCTCGCTCGTCGTGGCGCCGCTCAGCCACGGCGCCGGCGTGCACCAGCTCAACCAGGTCGTGCGCGGCGCGACCACCATCCTGCTGCCGACCGAGCGGTTCGACATCGAGGAAGCCTACCGGCTGATCGAGACGCACCGCATCACCAATATCTTCACCGTGCCGACGATCCTGAAGATGCTGGCCGAGCATCCGGCTGTCGACCAGTACGATCATTCCTCGCTGCGCTACATCATCTATGCCGGCGCGCCGATGTATCGCGAGGACCAGAAGACGGCGCTGAAAAAGCTCGGCAAGGTCATCGTGCAATATTTCGGCCTCGGCGAGGTCACCGGCAACATCACCGTGCTGCCGCCGGCCCTGCACGACCCGGAGGATGGCGGCAACACCAGGATCGGCACCTGCGGCTTCGAGCGCACCGGCATGCAGATCGCGATCCAGGACGACAGTGGCCGCGAACTCGCGCCCAACGAGACCGGCGAAATCTGCGTCATCGGGCCAGCAGTGTTCGCCGGCTACTACCAGAACCCGGAGGCGAACGCGAAATCGTTCCGCGACGGCTGGTTCCGCACCGGCGATCTCGGCCATATGGACAGCGAAGGCTTCCTCTACATCACGGGCCGGGCCTCCGACATGTTCATCTCGGGCGGCTCCAACATCTATCCGCGCGAGATCGAGGAGAAGATCCTGACCCATCCGGGCGTCGCCGAGGTCGCGGTGGTCGGCGTACCCGATGCGATGTGGGGGGAGGTCGGCATCGCGGTCTGCGTGGCGCGCGAGCCGGGCGCGCTCGACGAGAAAGCGCTGGCCGCGTTCCTGGCGCCGAAAATCCCGCGCTACAAGATGCCGAAGCGCTTCTTCTTCTGGGAGGCGCTGCCGAAATCCGGCTATGGCAAGATCCCCAAGCGCATGGTCAGGGACGAGCTGGAGGCGCGCGGCCTGCTCGGCGACACCGCCGGAAAGGTCAAGTCATGAGCCTGCCGACGCGCATCGACCAGCCCGGACCGGCCGCGGCCGAACGCATCCTTGCCGTGGAGGCGCGCGGGCGCGCCTTCGACATGGTGCTGCAGGCCGGCCTGCCTCTGCTGGAGGCCGTGCGCCGTGGCTTCGCGGCGGAAGGGTTCACCAGCGGCGTGGTCGAATTCGGGCAACTGGCGCTGGCGCCCTTCGCCTATGTCATGCCGGCGCTGTCGGAAACGGGCGAGCACGCCGCCTTCTACAGCGCGCAATTTCGCCCCGCCGGCGTAACCCTGCTCGAAAGCGGCGCCATGACCTTCGGCCAGCGCGACGGCCAGCCGTTCTTTCACACCCACGCGCTGTGGCGCGAGGCCGACGGCAAGCGCTGCGGCGGCCATATCCTGCCCGAGGAGACCATTGTCGCCAGCGAGGCGCGCGTCAGCGCCTTCGGGCTCGACGGCGCCGGATTCGAGGGCCGCGTCGACCCCGAAACCAATTTCAAGCTGTTCGAGCCGGTACCGCGCCCGCCCACCGGCGCGAAGACCGACGCGCGCGCCTTCGCGCTCCGGCTGCGGCCGAACCAGGATTTCGCCGGCTGCCTCGAAACCTTCTGCGCTCAACACGGCATCGCGCGCGCGACATTGCGCGGCGGCGTCGGCTCGACGATCGGCGCCCGCTTCGAGCACGGTATCGTGATCGGAAACTTCGCCACGGAAATCTACTTGCGCAACGCGCATATCGCGCCCGGCCCCGATGGCGGCCATGTCGCCACGCTCGATATCGGCCTGGTCGATTATACCGGCCAGATGGCCGAGGGGCGCCTGATACGCGGGCAAAATCCGGTGCTGATGACGATGGAACTGGTGCTGGTCGCGGAGTAAGCCGCCGCGACCGCCACCCATCTCCCGCACGCCCCACGTGCGCAAACTTACCGCGCTTCGCGCCGCCGCCATCTAAATTTCATCTTGCCGCGCTAACCAGGCCATTATTCGCACAAGAATGGCCCGTAGCGTCCGATCGAACCAAGGGAGCGGAGCGATGCCTGCCCATGTACAGCCACACCTTTCCGCAGACGCCCTGATGGCCGGCGCCATGATCCCCGTCCGGCTGTCCTCCGACCAGGCGATCCTGCGCGCCAGCTATCAACTGCATCTGCGGCAGGGTCCGGCCTTTCTGCGCCGCGTGCTGCTGTGGGATATCCAGGCGGCCATCGATATCGGCGCCGAAAAGCTGATCGACGACCTGCACGCGGTGCTGCACCAGTTCCAGATCGATTATAGCGGCGCCTTCGGCGCGCCGTGCTCGGACGCGGGCAAGCCGCCCTGCGACGCGTGAACCAAACATCGGACGGCCCGCAAGCGGGTTCCGTCCGATGCTTCTTGCGACCAACCCTTTAGAAAGCATCTTCCCAGCGCCGGCTCAGCAAGGTCGCCGAATTGATCAGGCCGACCATCGAATAGGCTTGCGGGAAGTTGCCCCATAGCGCGCCGGTCTTGAAATCGACGTCCTCGGCCAGCAGGCCGAACGAGTTGCGCAACGACAGGGCGCGCGTGAACAGGTCGCGCGCCTCCTGCTTGCGGCCGATGGCATTGAGCGCATCGACATACCAGAAGGTGCAGATCAGGAAGGCGGTCTCGGGCTGGCCGAAATCGTCGCGCACCTTGTAGCGATAGAGCAGCCCGTCATGCTGCAATTCGCGCCCGACCGCCTCGATGGTGGCGACGATGCGCGGATCGCTGGCGGGCAGGAAATCGAGTTCGTGCAGCAGCAGCAGCGTGGCATCGAGATCCTTGCCGTCGAAGGTCGAGGCGAAGCTGTTGATGTCGGCGTTCCAGGTCCGCGCCAGAATGGTGGCGTGCAGGCGCTCGGCCTCGTCGCGCCAGTACCGGCGCCGGTCGTCGAGGCCGAGCGCCCCGGCGATCTTGGCGAGGCGATCGCAGGCCGCCCAGCACATCGCGCTCGAAAACGTGTGCACGCTCGCCATGGTGCGCAACTCCCACGGGCCGGCATCGGGCTGGTCGAACACCGCCGCAGCGCGCTCGCCGAGCCGCTCCAGCTCCTCGAACAGCCGCAGATTGGCGGGCCGGATCATGCGCCGGTCGAAGAAGGTGTGCGTGACGGCAAGGATCACGCTGCCATAGACGTCGTTCTGTTTCTGGAGATAGGCGGCATTGCCGACGCGCACCGGCCCCATACCCTGATAGCCGGCTAAATTGGCAGCGACGCGCTCGTCGAGAATAGCGGCGCGGTTGATGCCGTAGAGCGGCTGCAACTCGGCGGTGCCGCTGTCGGCGACGAGGTTGTTGATATAGGTGATGTAGTCTTCCATGGTGCGCGTCACGCCGAGCCGGTTCAGGGCGTGAATGACGAAATAGGCGTCGCGCAGCCAGCAATAGCGGTAATCCCAGTTGCGCTCGGTACCCGGCGCCTCGGGGATCGACGAGGTCAGCGCCGCGACGATGGCGCCCGATTCCTCGAAATTACACAATTTCAGGCTGATGGCGGCGCGGATGACGGCATCCTGCCACTCGAACGGGATCGACAGCGAGCGTACCCAGCCGCGCCAGTGATCGATGGTGCGCTCGAGGAACTCGCGCGAACTGGTCTCGACGCTGGCGCGCAGCGCCTCGTCCGAGCCGAAGAAGAACGAGGTCGGCCGGTCGAGCAGGAAGGGCGTGCTCTCCAGCACATAGGTCACGGAGATATCGGTGGTGAGTCTCAGCGCCTGTTCGCTGCCGACGAAGCGGATATGATTGCTGCCGCGCGTCAGTTCCGGCTTCTCCTCGCCCCAGCCGAAGCGCGGCCTGAGCTTGACGCTGATGCGCGGCCGGCCATGCACCGGCCGCACGCGGCGGATCAGCATCGGCGGCCGGAACATGCGGCCGTATTGCTCGAAACGCGGCGCGAAATCGGTGATCTCCAGCACGTTGCCATCCTTGTCGGACAAGGTGGAGACCAGCACCGGCGTGTTCTCGATATAGGCCTGCTCGCAATGCGTCATGTTCTCGAGCGTGATGGCGAACACGCCGTCGCCGGCATCCTCCCCGGCGCGTGCCTCGTCGAGAAGGCTGTAGAGCACCGGTTCGCCGGCGAAATGCGGGAAACACGACCAGACGATATCAGCCTGGCGGTCGATGATCGCCGAAAGGGCGCAATTGCCGATAACGGCGACGTCGAGAGAAGTCATGAAGCAAAATCCTGTTCGGGAGAGATCGCGCGTCCCGCCGCCCAGTCGCGCAGCGTGGTGAGCACGTTGGCCGGCCCGGCAAGCCGGTAGCCGGCAATGGTTTCACCCGCGCCGACCTTGACGCTGACGCCACCGGCGGCGTTGACGGCGCGAAAGCCGTGTTCGTCGGTGAGGTCGTCGCCAATAAACAGCGGACGACGGCCAAGATAGGGCGCGGTGCGCATCAAGGTCTCGATCGCCTGGCCCTTGTCGGCGGCGGCGGCGACGATCTCGCACACGGATTTGCCGAACTGGAGCCGGAACCCCGCGCCAAGCTGCTGCACGGCGGCCTGCATCAGGCCCATGGCCGCATCGGCCTTTTCCGGCGCCTGGCGCCAATGCGCCGCGATCGCCACGCCCTTGTCCTCGAGCAGCAGGCCGGGCTCGGCGGCGAAGCGCTCGGCGAGGCCCGGCAGCACGAGTTGCAGGTCCGCGCCGTGATCGCGCGGCGCGCCGAGCGGCGCGCCCGCAACGCGCATTTCCATGCCGTGCAGCCCGGCCGCGTCGAAGCGCGAGGGCGCGAAGAAGCGGTCGAGATCGGTGATCTTGCGGCCGCTGACCAGCGCCAGCGCGCCGCCACAGCGCTCTCCCAGCCGCACCATCACGGCGGCGAGGTCTGCGGCGACGACGACCTCCTCGGGCCGGCGGGCGATTTCCGTCAGAGTGCCGTCGAAATCGAGGAACATGGCCCAGTTTTCTTCGGCATGAGGGGCGGGCGGCGCGCGGCCGCCGATGGTGCTCATATGCTGTACCCGCCGGGCTCGGAGCTTTCCGTCAGGGAAAGCAGATGCTGGCGCTTGCGCAACTGGCTGGCGTTGACCAGCATGCGGCCGGCCCAGCGATAGACGTTGCGCGAACTGACCTGCTCGCGCATCAGCCGCATGCGCTCGCGCTGCTCGGCCACCGGCATGTCGAGGGCGCGCTGGATCGCCTCGCCCATGGCATGGGGGTCATAGGGGTTGCCGATGATCGCCTCCGAGAGTTCGCGCGCAGCACCGGCGAAATTCGACAGGATGAGCACGCCTTCCTCGTCGTCGCGCGCGGCGATGAATTCCTTGGCGACGAGGTTCATGCCGTCATGCAGGCTGGAGACGAGGCAGATATCGGCAGCGCGAAACAGCTCGAACACCTCGTCCGGGCCATGATGACGCACGACGAGCCGGATCGGCTGCCAGTCCGGCGTGCCGTATTTGGCGTTGACCTCGCGCGTCAGCCGCTCGGCCTCCTCCTGCAAATGGCGGTAGGCCGGCAATTTGCTGCGCGAGGGCGCCGCCGCCTGCACGAACACGAAGCGGCCGAGCCATTCGGGATGGTTGGCGAGGAACGAATCGATCGCCTGCATACGGTCGACGATGCCCTTGGTGTAATCGAAGCGCTCGATGCCGACCGCGAGCTTGACGTCGGGGGCGAGGCGGAGGCGCCGGCGCACATTGGCGCGGCAATCGGGCACCGGCGCCTGGCGGGCGAGCGCCGCCGGCGGCCACTCGATCGAGATCGGATAGGGCCTGATGAAGGTTTCCTCGCCGCGCAGGGTGACAGAGGCGGCCTCGCGGTCGATGCGGCTTTCGACGAAGCGGTCGACGGTCTCGAGGAAGTTGTTGCAGTGGAACTGGGTGTGGAAGCCGAGGATCGACGAGCCGAGCAGGCCGTCGATGATCTCCTCCTTCCACGGGAAGATGCCGAACGTCTCGGAATTCGGCCACGGGATATGCCAGAAGGTGATGATGGTCGCATTGGGCAGGCGCTCGCGCACCATGCGCGGCAGCAGACCGAAATGATAATCCTGGATCAGCACGATCGGGGCATCGCTCTCTGCTTCCCTGGCGACGGCATCGGCAAAACGCTCGTTGACGGTCTTGTAGGCCTGCCAATCCGATTCGCGGAAATTCGGCTGCACGAAGGCGATATGGCACAACGGCCACAGCCCCTCATTGGCGAGGCCGTAATAATAGCCGTCCTGCTCCTCGTCGGTGAGCCAGACGCGCCGGAGCGTGTAGGACGGGTCGCTCGGCGGCACCAGCAGGCGATCGTCCTTGTCGACCGTCTCGCGATCGGCATCGCCGCTGCCATGCGCGATCCAGGTGCCGCCACAGGCGCGCATCACCGGCTCGAGCGCCGAGACGAGGCCACTGGCCGGGATCTGCAGATCGACGCCGTCCTCGGCGTGGTTGTGGATATAGGGCTCGCGGTTGGAGACCACGAGCACCTCGGCGCCGGGCAGGTTCTCCGTCATGACCTGGCGCAGGGTGTCGGTGGTCCAGCTCACGCGCTCGCCGTCGATGGCGTTGCCGCTCAGCGCCATCTGGCGCAGCACGTCGCGCAGTTCCTCGCCGAGCGGCCCGAGAGTCTTCATCGTGCGCTCGACATCATGGCCCGATTGCACATTGACGATCGATTGCCGGAGGCCGCGCACCCAGCCGCCGATCGAGAGCACGATCACCGCGGTGGCGAGCGCGCCGCTGACCAGGATGATGATGCCGAGGATGATGGCGAGATAGGTTTCCGCGCGCGCCACGCGCTTCTGCGCATAGGTGAGATCGTGCAGCAGCACGAGATTGCCCGTGGCGCCGCCGGCGCCGGTGACCGGGAACACCGCGACATGGATGTGGCGGCCGTCAATATCCTCGGTGAAGGGGCCCTGGCGCTGGGCGCGCTCCGCCTCGGCGCAGGAAAAGTCCTTCGGCATGGTCTTCGACAGGTAGCGCATGCTGCCCGAGGCGTCGCAATAGCCGATGGCGAGCATGCGGTCATCCTGCGAGACGCGCTCGAACAGGCCGACCACATTGCCGGGCGCGCCGGACTGGAGCGCAAGGTTCAGGCTGTCATGGATGGAGTTGAAGATCAGACGCGAGCGCAGCTCGACATCGCGGCGCGCCCATTGTCCGAGAAAGGTGCTCGCCAGGAGAACCACCACCAGGGCCGCGCAGGCAACCGTCAGCAGAAAGGCTCCCCCGTAGATGACCAGTTTCCGCACAATTCCTCCTCGTTTCGCGTGGCTCCGCCGCTGCGGCGCGTGAAAGCCCGCCTGCCGCGCGGCAGGTGTCACGGGCGGCACGGGGTTCGGGATGCTGGACGGCCGCCATGATGGCGATAGCGGCGCGGCGAAAGAATGTCCGGCCTCGGCCCGGCAGGCCGGGAGCACGCGCAACAACGCGCGGCGCGCCGAAAGGTTCCCGCGGCTCCTCGAGCGGAGCCAATGCGCTTATGCCGTGACTGAGCCGGTGCTGGCAAGTTTTTCGCACAAATCCGCGACGATTTCATAGGAACGCAGCCGCGCCGCGTGATCGAAAATCTGGCTGGCGACGATCAGTTCATCGGCCTGGGTCAGCGCGAGAAAGGCCTCGATGCCGCGGCCGACCGTCTGCGGCGACCCCACGATGGCATGCGCGAGAGAGCGCCCGACATTGATCTTCTCCTGCGGCGACCAGAAGCTCTCCATGTCGTCAACCGGCGGCGGCAAGGGGCCGGGCGTGCCGCGCCTGAGCTGGATGAATTGCTGCTGCTGCGAGGAGAACAGCCGACGCGCTTCCACATCGCTATCGGCGGCGAACACGCCGACGCCGACCATGGCGTGAGGTTTGGCCAATTGCTCGGAGGGCCGGAATTGCGTGCGGTAGAGTTCCAGCGCCTCCATCAGGTGATCGGGCGCGAAATGCGCCGCGAAAGCGAACGGCAGGCCGAGATAGGCGGCAAGCTGGGCGCCGAACAGGCTCGAGCCGAGGATATAGAGCGGCACGTTGCTGCCGGCGCCGGGCACGGCGCGCACGACCTGATTCGGCTGCACGGGGCCGAGCAGCGCCTGCAACTCGACGACGTCGCGCGGAAACGTATCCTCGGCCTGGAACTGCTCGCGGCGCAGCGCCCTGACCGTGCGCTGGTCGGTGCCGGGCGCCCGGCCGAGGCCGAGATCGATGCGGCCGGGATAGAGCGCCTCGAGCGTGCCGAACTGCTCGGCGATGACGAGCGGCGCATGATTGGGCAGCATGATGCCGCCGGCGCCGACGCGGATCGTGCTGGTCGCGGCCGCGACATGGGAGATCACCAGCGCGGTCGCGGCGCTGGCGATGCCGGGCATGTTGTGATGCTCGGCGAGCCAGTAGCGGTGATAGCCCCACGCTTCGGCATGCCGGGCAAGGTCGCGCGAATTGGCGAATGCGGCGGCCGCATCGCCGCCCTGCACGATCGGGGAAAGGTCTAGAACCGAAAAACGGACCACCGGCTGCTCCTGCTGCCATGAATGCGGGATCGAAACATGTGCGCGATTAGATCGTGCGCAGGCCGACAAGGTCAAATCGCTGGGCGCGACGGCGCATTCCGGCGGCGCATTCCCTTGCGGGGCCGGCGATTTCCCGTCATATGCGGGGAAGCCGTCATCAAGACAATCGACGACCGATGCATATAGGCGCGCATCGGCGCGCGCCGGGGAAGCTGCCATGGAATTTACACCGAACCGTTTCAAGCAGCGCCTCCTCGCGGGCGAACTCCAGATCGGCATCTGGGCGAGCCTGTGCAGCCCCGTCGCGGCGGATGTGCTGCGCGACAGCGGTTTCGACTGGATGCTGATCGACACCGAGCATTCGCCGAACGAGCCGCCGGACGTGCTCGACCATCTGCGCACCATCGAGGGCGGCACGGCGGAAGCGGTGGTGCGGCCGGCCTGGAACGACATGGTGCTGATGAAGCGCATTCTCGATCTCGGCGCGCGCACGCTGCTCGTCCCCTATGTGCAGAATGCCGAGCAGGCGAAAGCCGCCGTCAGCGCGATGCGCTATGCGCCGCATGGCGTGCGCGGCGTCACCGGCGGCGGCCGCGCCTCGCGCTACGGCCGCATGAAGGACTATTTCCAGCGCGCCAATGACGATGTCTGCCTGCTGGTGCAGGTCGAGACCGGCGAGGCGTTGGCCAATCTGGAAGACATCGCCGCGGTCGATGGCGTCGACGGCGTGTTCATCGGCCCGGCCGATCTCGCCGCCTCGCTCGGCCATATCGGCAACGCGCAGCATCCGGAGGTGCAGGCCGCGCTGCGCGACGGCGTCGAGCGCCTGAAGCGCCTCGGCAAGCCGGCCGGCATCCTGACGCCGAACGAGGACGAGGCGAAGCGCTATATCGAATGGGGTTTTCGTTTCGTCGCGGTCGGCATCGACCTCGTGCTGCTGCTGCGCGCCGCCGACGCGCTCGCCAAGCGCTTCAAGGCTTAGGCGGGCGCTGGCATTCACCCGGCGATGCCCGCTTTCCTGCTCGATACGCTTGCGGCCACTGTGCCTTGGCCGGCTCAGACGCTGGCCCTGATCGCGCTGGCGGTGCTGTTCTCGGCGATCCTGCGCGGTTTCACCGGCTTCGGCTTCGCCATCGCCTCGGCGCCGCTGCTCACCCTGTTCATGACGCCGGCCCATGCCGTGCCGATCATCATCTGCCTGCAACTCTTCGCCGGGCTGACCGAATTCAAGGCGCTGTCCGGCGTGGCGCATTGGCCCTCCGTCCGCCGCCTGATTACGGGAGCGCTGATCGGCACGCCGCTCGGCACGGCGGCGCTTTATGCGGTGCCGCCCGACCCGGCGCGCATCTGCATCGCGCTGCTCGCCGGTTTCGCCGTGGTGATGATCGCCAGCGGGTTGCGCTTCCCGCGCATGCCGGGGCGCCCGGCGACGGTCGGCATCGGCCTGACCGCCGGGCTTGCCAACGGGCTCGCCGCCATGCCGGGGCCGCCGGTGGTCGCCTTCTACATGGCGCTGCATTTCTCGCCCGACATGGTGCGCGCCTCGCTGATCGTGTTCTTCACCATGTGCTCGGCGCTGGCGCTCGCCGGTGCGGCGCTGTTCGACCTGATCAGATGGCAGGACATGGTGTTTTCCGTCGTGCTGATGCCGCTGATGTGGTTCGGCACCTGGCTCGGCCATGAATTGCTGAAGCGCAGCGGCGGCCATTGGTACCGGCCCGTCTCGATTATCGTGCTGGCGCTGATCGCGCTCGCCGCCGGCTGGAAGGGGCTGAGCGCCTATCTGTGACAGCGCGGGAATTGCGGCGAGCCGCCGCGAACTGTAACAAGGCTAGGCTTCCCCGTGTCCGGAACCGTGCCGCCGATGTCTTCCCTGTGGTTCGAAAGCGCCCTCACCCCTGCCGGCTGGCGGCGCCATGTCCGCCTGACGCTCGCCGATGGCCGGATCGCGACGGTCGCGCCGGACGCAGCCCCGCAGCCCGGTGACGAGCGCCACGCCATCGCCCTGCCCGGGCTCGGCAATGTGCACAGCCATTCGTTCCAGCGCGCCATGGCCGGGCTGACCGAGCGCTCCGGCGCGGCGCGCGACGATTTCTGGACCTGGCGCCAGCGCATGTATGCCTTCCTCGACCGGCTCGACCCGGACGATGTCGAGGCGATCGCCGAGCAGACCTTCATGGAGATGATCGAGGCCGGTTTTACCCGGGTCGGCGAGTTCCACTACCTGCACCATGCGCCTGACGGGCGGCCCTATGCCAATATCGCCGCGCTCGCCGAGCGCATCGCCGCCGCCGCCGAGACGACCGGCATCGCCCTCACCCTGCTGCCGGTATTCTATGCGCATGGCGATTTCGGTGGCCGGCCGCCGGTTGCCGGGCAGCGCCGCTTCATCACCGACCTTTCGAGCTTCGGCCGGCTCGTCGAGGGCTGCCGGCGCGCCATTGCCGGGCTCGACGGCGCCGTGCTCGGCACCGCGCCGCACAGCCTGCGCGCCGTGGTGCCGGACGAGTTGGCCGCCTTGCAGGCGGCCTATCCGGATGGGCCGTTCCACATCCATGTCTCGGAGCAGACCAAGGAGGTCGACGATTGCCTCGCCTGGAGCGGGCAGCGCCCGGTCGCCTGGCTGATGGACCATGCCGGGGTCGACCAGCGCTGGTGCCTGATCCACGCGACCCATGCCGATGCCAGCGAACGGGCCGCCATCGCGGCGCGCCAGGCGGTGGTCGGGCTGTGCCCGATGACCGAGGCGAGCCTTGGCGACGGCATTTTCGACGCGGTCGATTTCCAGCAGCGTGGCGGGCGCTGGGGCATCGGCTCGGATTCCGACATCCTGATCAGCGCTGCGGAGGAATTGCGCCTGCAGGAATATGCCCAGCGCCTGTCGCGGCGCGGCCGCAACCTGCTCACCGGCGCGCCCGACCGCTCGACCGGGCGCAGCCTGTTCGAGACAGCGCTCGCCGGTGGCGCGCAGGCGCTTGGCCAATCGGCCGTCGGGCTTATGGCAGGCGCGCCGGCCGATCTGTTCACGCTCGATGCCACGCATCCGGCGCTGGTCGGCCGCACGGGCGACGAGTTGCTCGACAGCTGGATGTTCGCGGCGCGCAGCACGCCGGTCGATACGGTGTGGCGGGCCGGGCGCAAGCAGGTCAGCGCCGGCCGTCATGTGCGGCGCGAGGCGATCGAAACGCGGTTCTGCCGCACGATGAAGAAGTTGCTCGCATGACGCTCGCCTTGAAGAACCGCTCGCATGACGCTCGCCTGGGAGAAATTACTGGCATGAAGCCCGCGTCCATCAATCCGCGCGTCGTCGACACCGGCAGCCCGCCCATTCCGGCGGCGCAAGGCTGGCTTGCGCGCTACGATGGCGCGCATGGCGCCGCCCTCAACCTGTCGCAGGCGGTGCCGAGCGCGCCGCCGCATGACGCCATCCTTGCGCGGCTCGCCGCGACAGCCGCGAATGGCGCCAGCGCCGGCTACGGCCCGATCACCGGCGACCCGGCACTGCGCGCCGCCCATGCCGACAGCCTGTCGGCGGCCTATGGCGCCACGATCTGCTCCGAGGAGACCGCGATCACCGCCGGCTGCAACCAGGCTTTCGTGGTGGCGATGATGGCGCTTGCCGGCGCGGGCGACGCGGTGATCCTGCCGGCGCCATGGTATTTCAACCACAAGATGACGCTCGACATGCTCGGCATCGAGGCGCGCATCCTGCCATGCCCAGCCGCGCGCGGCTTCGTGCCGGATGTCGCCGCCGCCGAGGCGCTGATCGACGCCAACACGCGCGCCATCGTGCTGGTCAGCCCCAACAATCCGACCGGCGCGATCTATCCGCCCGAGACGATCGCCGCCTTCCACGCGCTCGCGCGCCGGCGCGGGCTGTGGCTGGTGCTGGACGAGACCTATCGCGATTTCCTGCCCGAGGGCAGCGGCGCGCCGCACGCGCTGTACGGCGCGGCCGACTGGCGCGACAACCTGATTCAGCTCTACAGTTTCTCGAAAGCCTATTGCATTCCGGGCTATCGGCTCGGCGCCATCACGGCCGGTGCGGGCGTCATCGCGGAAATCGCGAAAATCCTCGACTGCGTGCAGATCTGCCCGTCGCGCATCGCGCAACCGGCGATCGCCTGGGCGATCGACGGGCTGGCGGACTGGCGCGCGGAAAACCGCGACGAGATCAGCCGGCGCGCGGCGGCGCTCACCGTGGCGCTTGCCGGCTGCCCCGGCTGGCGGGCCGATTCGGTCGGCGCCTATTTCGCCTATCTCAGCCACCCGTTCACGGGCGTGCCGACGGCGCGCGTCGCCGAAAGCCTGGCGGCGCAACGCGGCGTGCTCACGCTGCCGGGCGACTATTTTCACATGAGCGATACCGGGCATCTGCGCGTCGCCTTCGCCAATGTCGACGCCGAGGCGATCGGTACGCTGGCGGCGAGGCTCCGGGGGTTTGCGCCGGACTGAGGCATATTTGAATCAAAGGCGATTTGTATCGCTACGTCGGCTCGGGTCTATTGCACGTATTGCCAATGGGGGAGCGACAATGACCGAGCAATTCGAAAAGCAACATTTCCAATACACTGGCTGGTCGAAGGGCCTGTTTTCCGAGCTTGTCAGCGTCAAGGGGCCGGGCCGGCTGCTCTTTCTCTCAGGGATTGGCGCCGAGGATGCCGGCGACAAGCCCGGCGTGATCCATCATCCGGGCGACGTCTACCAGCAGACCCGCCTCGCCTACGAGAAGGCGGCGGCGCTGCTTGCCAAACACGGCGCGTCGCTGGCCGATGTCGTCAAGATCAGCGCCTACCTGCTCGATGCGCGCGAGGCGCCCCATTATCACCGCGCGCGCGCCGAGGCCTTCGCGGGCGTGCCCGGCCTGCCGGCCCACACCTTCCTGTTCATCAACGCGCTCGCATGGCCCGGCATGCTGGTGGAGGTCGATCTCACCGCGGTCGTCGCCGACGCGTGAGCCACCTCCACCGGCTGGAGCAGCTTATGCCTTGAGCTGCTTCTCGGCCTCGTCAAGCGAGCGCTTGGTGATGGCGAGCAGGTCGTCGACCTGTTTCTCGGTGATGATCAGCGGCGGGCAGAAGGCGATGGCGTCGCCCATGTTGCGGCACAGCGCGCCGTTCTGCGTCAGGATGCCGGCGACCAGCGCGCCGAGCTTGCCGACCGGCTCAAGCGCCTTCTTCGCCTGTTTGTCGACGACCAGTTCCAGCGCCGCGATCAGGCCGATGCCACGCACCTCGCCGACGAGGGGATGGCCGGCCAGAGCGCGCAGGCCCTTCTGCATGCGTTCGCCGACGCGGCGGGCATTGCCGACGAGATCGCGCTCCTCGATGATCTTGAGGTTCTCGTTGGCGACGGCGGCCGCGACCGGATGGCCGGCGGCGGTGAAGCCATGGCCGAGCACGCCGAGGCGGTTGCTCTCGTCGGCGATCGGCTCGAACATCTTGTCATTGATGACCAGCGCCGAGATCGGCATGTAGGACGAGGAAAGCTGCTTCGACAGCACCAGGATATCCGGCGTGATGCCGAAGGTCTCGCAGGCGAACATCGTGCCGACGCGGCCGAAACCGCAGATGACCTCGTCGGCGACGAGCAGCACGTCGTATTTCTTCAAGACCGCCTGGATCTTGGCCCAGTAGGTCGCCGGCGGCACGATGACACCGCCCGCGCCCATGACCGGCTCGCCGAAGAAGGCGGCGACCGTCTCAGGCCCTTCCTTGAGGATCAGGTCCTCGAGGTCCTGCGCCATGCGGGTGGCAAAGGCCTCCTCGCTCTCGCCGGGCTTGCCGTCGCGCCAGAAATGCGGGCGCGAGGTGTGGATGAAATTGGCGATCGGCAGGTCGAACGAGCGGTGATTGGTCGGCAGGCCGGTGATGCTGCCGGACGCGATGGTGATGCCGTGATAGCCGTTGATGCGGCCGATGATCTTCTTCTTCTCGGGCTTGCCGAGCGCGTTCGAGCGATACCAGATCAGCTTGACGGCGGTGTCGTTGGCTTCCGAGCCCGAATTGGTGAACATCACCTTGCTCATCGGGAACGGCACCATCGCGATCAGCTTCTCGGCCAGATCGATCGAAGGCCCGTGCGAGCGATGCGAGAAGGTGTGCATGTAGGGCAGCTTGGTCATCTGGTCGGCGGCGGCCTTGACCAGACGCGGCTCGTTGAAGCCGACGGCGACGCTCCACAGCCCGGCCATCGCCTCGATGTATTTCTTGCCGTGCACGTCCTCGACATAGATGCCTTCGCCGCGCTCGATGACCAGCGGTCCGATCTCGAGATGCCGGCGGGCATTGGTGTTGCTGTGAAGCTGGTAGGCCTTGTCGCGCGCCTCGATGGAATTGGGCAACTGGTCCATGCTGGTCTCCCCTGGAATCAGCGGTTGCGGCCGTTTGGAACGCCCCAAGCCACAGCCCGGAGGGAGCACACGTCCGAATAACCCCTTATAGTCGGAATTTGGGCGCGAAACATGGCCCCGGCCCATCATATTTGCCGCATGGCAGGCGTCAGCGGAATTGATGAGCGGCCCGGGATGGCGGAATGCTTGCGCGCCGGGCGGCGCAGGTGGTTGGATGGGGTCGGGCCGCATCTGGCCGGCAGAGGATCACCATGAGCGAGAACAGAACCGTCGCAATCATCGGCTGCGGCCTGGTCGGGCGTGCCTGGGCGACGATTTTCGCCCGCGCCGGCTGGCAGGTGCGCCTCAGCGACCCGGATGCGGCGACGCTTGCGGCGGCACCCGGCCTGATCGGCGAAGAATTGCACGGCCTTGCCAGGCATGGGCTGGCGAAGGAGCCCGAGCAGGCGGCGGGCCGCGTCCGGGCCGCCGGCTCGCTCGCCGAGGCGGTCCGGGACGCGGCCTTCGTGCAGGAGAGCGGCCCCGAGCGCCTCGAGATCAAGCAGGCGCTGTTCGCCGAACTCGACCGCGCCGCGCCGAAGGATGCGATCCTGGCGTCCTCGACCTCGGCGATCACCGCCTCGCGTTTCACCGAAACGCTGGCCGGCCGCGCGCGCTGCCTGATCGGCCACCCGGTCAACCCGCCGCATCTCGTGCCGATCGTCGAGTTGTGCGGCGCGCCATGGACGGCGCCCGAGACGATCGAGCGGGCGCGCGCCATCTATACGAGCATCGGGCAGGTGCCGATCGCCGTGCTGAAGGAGGCCGACGGCTTCATCCTCAACCGGCTGCAGGCGGCGCTGATGGCGGAAGCGTTCCGGCTTGTCGGCGAGGGCTATGTCTCGGCCGAGGATCTCGACAAGACGGTCAAGGACGGGCTTGGCCTGCGCTGGTCGTTCATGGGGCCGTTCGAGACCATCGAGCTGAACGCGCCGGGCGGCGTCGCCGATTACTGCCAGCGCTATACCGGGTTCTTCAAGCAGGTCGCCTCCCAGACGCGCGGCCCGGACGTGTTCGAGAGCCCGAATATCGAGCGCGTCATCGCCGCCTGGCCGCACGAGGCGACGCCGAACCGCATTGCCCGCCGCACCGCCTGGCGCAACGAGCGGCTCGCGGCGCTGGCCGCCCACAAGCGCGGCGCGCCGCAAGCGGATTGACGAAACCGCGGCTCTCCGCGACAACCGGCCGCGCCAGCATGATGGACCCCGCATGAACCAGCCCCGCCGATACGCCAACGTCACCGTGGTCGATCACCCGCTTGTGCAGCACAAGCTGACGCTGATGCGCGACAAGGAGCGCTCGACCAAGAGCTTCCGGCAGTTGCTGAACGAGATCGGCATGCTGCTGTGCTACGAGGTGACGCGCGACCTCGAGATGACGACCTGCGAGATCGAGACGCCGATCTGCCCCATGCAGGCACCGATCCTCGCCGGCAAGAAGCTGACCTTCGCGCCGATCCTGCGCGCCGGCGTCGGCTTCCTCGACGGCATGCTGGAACTGGTGCCTTCCGCCCGCGTCGCGCATATCGGCCTCTACCGCGACCCCGGCACGCTGCAGGCGGTCGAGTATTACTTCAAGGCGCCCTCCGACGTCGCCGAACGCCAGATCATCGTCATGGACCCGATGCTCGCCACCGCCAACTCGGCGGTGGCGGCGATCGACCTGCTCAAGCAGCGCGGCGCGCGCGACCTGCGCTTCGTGTGCCTGCTGGCGGCGCCCGAAGGCGTCGCGCATTTCACCGCCAGCCACCCCGACGTGCCGATCTGGACCGCCGCCATCGACGAGAAGCTGAACGAGCACGGCTATATCGTGCCCGGGCTCGGCGATGCCGGCGACCGCATGTTCGGCACGCGCTGAATTCGACCGCCTCGTGAAACAACCAGCCGGACCATTGCCATGACCGATGCCATGCCCGATGCCAGCAGTATCGCGGTTGACTGGGGAACGACCCGGCTGCGCGCCTATCTCATCGATGCCGAAGGCGCGATCCTCGACCGCCACGAGGGCGCGGACGGCATCATGAGCGTGCCGGTCGGCGGCTTTCCCGCCATGCTCGCCCGCTATATCGATGGCTGGCTCGCGGCCGACCCGACGCTGCCGGTGGTGATGGCCGGCATGGTCGGCAGCCGCAACGGCTGGGCGGAAGCGCCCTATGCGCCATGCCCGGCCGCGGCGCGCGATCTCGCCGGGCGCATGATCACGGTGGTGCGTGCCGATGGCGGCGCGGCGACGATCATTCCCGGCGTCGCCGGCGTGTTCGACGGCGCCGGCGACGTGATGCGCGGTGAGGAAACGCTGGTCGTCGGGCTCGACCTCGAGGACGGGCTCGCCTGCCTGCCGGGCACCCACGCCAAATGGGTGCTGCTGCGCGGCGGGCGCATCGAGCGCTTCTCCACCTTCATGACCGGCGAAATCTACGCGGCGCTGAGCGAGCACACCATCCTCGGCCGCCTCGCCACCGAGCCGGCCGACACGGCCGGCTTCGCGCGCGGCCTGCACGCGAGCCGCTCGGCCGGCGGCCCGCTGCATGCCGCCTTCGCCGCGCGCGCCAACGTGCTGCTCGAAACCATGGCCCCGGCCATGGTCAAGCCATATCTCTCCGGCCTGCTCGTTGGCGGCGAGGTCGCCGGCGCGCTGGCCCTTTACGGCGACCTGGAAGCGGTGCATGTCGTGGCCACCAGCGGACAGGCGGCGCTCTACAGCCAGGCGCTCGCGGCAGCGAATGTCGAAGCGATCATCGTCGATCCGGAAGCCGCCCTTCTGAAGGGCATGGCGCGTATCGCCAGCCAGGGGAAGCCGCATATGGGGAGCCGATCATGATGTTGACCGCCGCGTTTCACAGCTATCTCGCCGAGATGCCGCTGATCGCCATCCTGCGCGGGCTCGACCCCGGCTCGGCGCCGGCGGTCGGCGAGGCGCTGGTCGCGGCCGGCATCCGGCTGATCGAGGTGCCGCTGAATTCGCCGCAGCCGCTCGAGAGCATCGCCATCCTCAACCGGCTCTATGCCGGCCGGGCACTGGTCGGCGCCGGCACGGTGCTGACGGAGGCGCAGGCCGACAATGTCGCCGATGCCGGCGGCCAGCTCGTGGTGGCGCCGAATTGCGAGCCGGGCGTGATCCAGCAGGCGGTCAGGCGCGGCTGCCTCGCCATCCCCGGCATCCTGTCGCCGAGCGAAGCGTTTCGCGCCCTCGAGGCCGGCGCGGTGGCGCTGAAGATCTTCCCGGCCGAAATGGCGCCGCCTTCCGTCGTCAAGGCGATGCTCGCCGTGCTGCCGCCCGAGACGATGCTGCTGCCGGTCGGCGGCATTTCGGCCGCCAATATCGGCGCCTACCGGGCGGCGGGCGCCAAGGGTTTCGGCATTGGCGGCTCGCTCTACAAGCCGGGCGACAGCGCCGCAACCATCGCCGCCAAGGCCGGGGCGCTGGTCGCGGCCGTCAGGGCCGGATAGGCAAGCGTTCACCACGATGCGAAGCGCAAGCCGGCAGGCCGGCGCCTCTTAAGCACGCATTGACCATGCCCATGCCAGCCTCGCGCCATCCTGGTTTTCGAGGCCGCCCGTCATGACCAGCCCGTTGAACTTCGCCCTCGGTACGGCGGCACTGTGCTGCCTGGCGGCGGCCGTGCTGAGCGATCGACTGGCGACGCTGCTGCCGGCCCCCGGTGGCGCGGGCAGCGCGCAGATCGCGGCTCCTGACAACCGGGCTGGCGCAAGCGACACCACCGCGAACGCCGCCACGCTGAGCGCCGACCGGCACGGCCATTTCCGCGCCCCGGTGCGGATCAACGGCGTGATGGTCGATGCCATGGTCGATACCGGCGCCTCGATGGTGGCGCTGTCCTACGAGGATGCGCGCCATATCGGCCTCAACCCGCCGGCAAGCGCGCCGCAGGCCCGCGCCAATACCGCGAACGGGCAGGTATCCTATACGGTGGTGCGGCTCAACGAGATCAGCATCGACGGCATCACCGTACGCGATGTCGAGGGCGCCGTGATGCCGAAGGGCGCCCTGAAAGGCACCCTGCTCGGCATGAGTTTCCTGCGCAAACTGTCACGGTTCGAGATCCATGATGGCCGGCTGGCCCTGACGCAGTAGGGGTAAAACCTTCTCCCGTTCACGGGAGAAGGTGGCGGCAAAGCCGCCGGATGAGGGCGGTTCATCGACAAGCCCCTCACCCGCCTGCCGGCACCCTCTCCCGCACGCGGGAGAGGGCTCGCTGCTCCTATCCCGCCGGCACATAAAGCTTGCCGCCGGTCTCGAGGAACTCCCGCGATTTCTCCGCCATGCCGGCGGCGCGTTGCGTCTCGATGGCGGCCGCCGCCTGATCGAGCGCGGCGCGTTCGTTGGCGCCCATGGCGAGCACCTCGGCGCGCAAATCCTGCGTGATCTTCATCGAGCAGAATTTCGGCCCGCACATCGAGCAGAAATGCGCGACCTTATGCGCCTCCTTGGGCAAGGTCTCGTCATGGAAGGCCCGTGCCGTATCGGGATCGAGCGCCAGGTTGAACTGGTCCTCCCAGCGGAAATCGAAGCGGGCGCGCGACAGCGCATCGTCGCGCAGCTTGGCCGCCGGGTGGCCCTTGGCGAGGTCGGCTGCGTGGGCCGCGATCTTGTAGGTGATGACGCCGGTCTTGACGTCGTCACGGTCGGGCAAGCCGAGATGCTCCTTCGGCGTGACGTAACAGAGCATGGCACAGCCGAACCAGCCGATCATCGCCGCGCCTATCCCTGACGTGATGTGGTCGTAGCCCGGCGCGATATCGGTGGTCAGGGGTCCAAGCGTGTAGAACGGCGCCTCGCCGCATTCCTCGAGCTGCTTGTCCATGTTGATCTTGATCTTGTGCATCGGCACATGGCCTGGGCCCTCGATCATCACCTGGCAGCCCTTGGCCCAGGCGATTTTCGTCAACTCGCCGAGCGTTTCCAGTTCGGCGAACTGGGCGCGGTCATTGGCATCGGCGATCGAGCCGGGGCGCAACCCGTCGCCGAGTGAGAACGACACGTCATAGGCGCGGCAAATGTCGCAAATCTCCTCGAAACGCTCGTAGAGGAAGCTTTCCTTGTGATGCGCCAGGCACCAGCGCGCCATGATCGAGCCGCCGCGCGACACGATGCCGGTGACCCGGTTCGCGGTCAGCGGCACATAGGGCAGCCGGACGCCGGCATGGATGGTGAAATAATCGACGCCCTGCTCGGCCTGTTCGACCAGCGTATCCTTGAACACCTCCCAGGTGAGCGCGATCGGGTCGCCGCCGACCTTTTCCAGCGCCTGGTAGATCGGCACGGTGCCGATCGGCACCGGCGCGTTGCGCAGGATCCATGAGCGGATGTTGTGGATGTTGCGGCCGGTCGAGAGATCCATGACGGTGTCGGCGCCCCAGCGCGTCGCCCACACCATCTTCTCGACCTCTTCGGCTGCGCCCGAGGTCACGGCCGAATTGCCGATATTGCCGTTGATCTTGACGAGGAAATTGCGACCGATCGCCATCGGCTCCAGTTCGGTGTGGTTGATGTTGGCCGGGATGATGGCGCGGCCGCGCGCCACTTCCGCGCGCACGAATTCCGGCGTAACGAAGTCCGGGATCGATGCGCCGAAACTGTCGCCATCGGCCAGGCGTTCGGCAGCGCCCGCCAGCGCCGCCTCGCGGGCGAGGTTTTCGCGATGGGCGACGAACACCATCTCCTCGGTGATGATGCCGGCGCGGGCGAATTCGAGCTGGGTGATCAGCTTGCCCTGCGGCGCGCGGCGAATGATGCGCGCGGCCGGGCATGGCGCGACCAGCCGGTCGCCGCTGGCGTTGCCGTTATCCTCCGGCCGCACCGCGCGCGGCGTGATCGGCGCGGCGCCACGTGCCACGACCCACGCTTCGCGCAGTTGCGGCAGGCCGGCCTTGAGGTCAATCGCCGCGTCGCTTTCGGTATAGGGACCGGAGGTATCGTAGACCCTCACCGGGGCCTCGGCCGGATCGCTGAGCGCGATCTCGCGGAACGGCACCCGCATGGCCGGATGGCTCATCGGGGCGGCATAGACTTTGCGCGAGCCAATGATCGGCCCGGTGGTGACGCTGTCGGGCGCCTGTTTGATGCTGTTGGGTTTGGTGTGCACGTTCATCGCCGTTCTCCGCTCGAGGCATGCGGGATAGGCGTCGAAACAAGTCCTGGGGCGTGACAAGGCCCCCGTTCCCGTCCCTACGCCGGTATAACCCGGATCAGGTTCAAGGGTCATCGCGCCAATCGCGAAATCTCAGCCCGGAACGGGCCCCCCTCGGAACTCGCCTGAAGATGGACGGATATTGCGACTTGTCAATGGGTGGGGCCTGCTTGCCACAGCGCGCGCCGAACCGCGTGGCGGCATCGTGACGGCATTCAAACGATCCGTTTACCCTGTATGGTGGCAAAGCGTTCACCACATCGGGCTAGAAGCAGGGTCCCATCAGTCAAGGGTTTGTGATGCCTATCAGTACGCGGTTGCCATTCCTGACCATGCTCGCCTTGGCCACGGTGCTGCCGGCGGCCGCCGCCCGGGCGGCGGATGCGACGCCGTTTCCGGCGCCGGCCGATACCGGCTGGCTGGTGACGGTGAACGCCAAGGCGTTCCTGTCGCCGCGCTATATCGGCGCCAAGACCTACAGCGTGATCGGCTTCCCGACCCTGTCGTTCCGCCGCGCCGGCACGCCGCAGATCTGGTCGTCGCCGGATGATTCGATCAACTATGCCGTGGTCGAGACGCCGCGCTTCTCGTTCGGCCCGGTGATCAATTATCGCGGCGGGCGCTATGCCGATGCCGGCCATGAGCTTAACGGCGTGCACAAGAGCCGCTGGACGCTGGAGCCCGGCATCTACGGCGATTTCTGGGTGGTGCCGGACATGCTGCGCCTGCATGCCGAAATCCGGCGCGGCTTTCGCAAGGAGGACGGGTTCGTCGGCAGTCTCGGCGCCGATGTCGTCGGGCGCTACGACCGCTTCACCTTCGGCATCGGGCCGCGCATCAAGCTCGGCAACGATCATTTCATCGACAGCCAGTTCGGCATCACGCCCGAGGATGCGCTGCGCAACGGCGTGTTCGCGCCGTTCAAGGCGCAAGGCGGCATCTATGCCGTCGGCGCTTACGGCTCGGTGGTCTACAAGCAGTCGGAGCAGTGGTCCTACACGCTGCATGGCGGCTACGACCGCCTGACGCAGGATGCCGCGCGCAGCCCGATCACCCGCACCAGCGGCTCGCGCAACCAGTACACGCTCGGCGCCGGCGTCTCCTACACCTTCGGCTGGACCGGCTGGACGCCGTCCTGGCGCTGAAGCCCGGTGGCGATGCGATCGGCAACCAGCGCCTGAAGGCGCCAGAGATTGCGATCGCGGATGCCGTATTCGGCAAGATGCACGATGGTCTTGTGCAGATATTCGGCGCATGAGCCGCCATGCCCGCAGGCGCAGGCGAGCAGCGCCGCCTCCTGCTCGGGCGGCAGGCGGCCGATATAGTTCACGCTCCTGCGGTCCATGACGAAGGCGATGGCGCGGCGCGGGCCGCCGGCCGTGACCGCCTCGACCCAGCGCACCATGTTGTTCGATGGGCGCATCGACATTTCCCGCTTCAAGAGCAGGATCAGGCTGTCGCGCTTGTCGGCCGCCGGAATGCGGCAGGCGACGCCGTTGCAGCTCCCGCCGCGGTCGAGCGCCATCATCAGGCCGGGCTGCGCCTTGGTGGCGCGCCAGCGCGTGATCTTCATGCAGAACACGCGGTGCCAGCCGTGCAGCGCGGCGCGCACGCTCTCGGCGACCGGGCAGGCCGGGCGCCAGATCAGCGAGCCGCAGGCGAAGACCCACAGATCGGCCTCGGGCGGCTCGTCGGCAAGCAGGGCATCGGCGAGTTCGGCGAATTCCGCCTCGGCGCGATAGGTCAGCGCCGGATCGAGGCCGGGATCGGGCATCGGCTGCGTGACGCGCGCCACCAGCTCAGCGGTGAGGGCGAGAGCCCGCCCATTATAGCGGCGGGCCCCCGTCATGACGCGGACCCGGCCGCTTTCGCCAGCGCGTCGGCGGCGAGGAAGCGGGCGATATCGTCGGTCACCCAGTCGATATGGCCATCCATCGGCTGGCGCTGCTCCCAGGTTTCGCGCGGATCGGCGGCCGGATCGGGCGGCACGATCAGCACGGTCGTCATGCCGCTGGCATGCGGCACGGCGAGATTCTTGACGAGGTCCTCGAACATCGCCGAGCGCGCCGGATCGATCGCATGGCGGTCGAAGAAGCGCCGATAGGCGGATTCATCCGGCTTGGGTACGAATTCGGCGGCGACAATGTCGAAGATGCCGTCGAAATGCTCGGCGATGCCAAGCTGCTCGATGGTGCGCTCGGCATGGCGCACCGAGCCGTTGGTCATGATCAGCTTGCGGCCAGGCAAGGCGCCGATCGCCGCCGACAGCGCCGGATGCGGCGCCAGCGACGAGCGGTCGATATCATGCGCGAAATCGAGAAAGGGCGCCGGATCGATGCCGTATTCGGTCATCAGGCCGCACAGGGTCGTGCCGTAGCGCTCGTAGTAATATTTCTGCAGCGCCCGGCTCGAGATGCCGTCAATGCCGAACATCCGGGCCAGGAACAGCGTGATGCGCTGGTCGATCTGCGGCCAGAGCGCCGAGCCGAACGGATAAAGCGTGTTGTCGAGATCGAAAATCCAGGTGTCGACCCGGTCGAAGCTGCGCCCCTCCCGCAAGCCCTGCGGGGGCACCAATGTCATCTGATTGTCCACATAAGTAACGTGATGCTCATGGCGCGAGAAAGCAAGTGCCGGGCCACACCGCCACCGCCCATCATGTTTCGAGACAGCCGTCTTGTCCTGGGCTTGACCCGGGACCCAGCCCGTTCTGGCACTCGCAGCGGTTCCCTGGGCCCCGGCTCAAGGCCGGGGCAAAACCGTCGCGCAGGCCTCAGCCGCGGATCAGCGTGCCGGCGCCATGGTCGGTCAGCAGTTCGAGCAGCACGGCATGGGGCACCTTGCCGTCCATGATCACCACCGCCTCGACGCCGCGCTCGATGGCATAGATGCAGGTCTCGATCTTCGGGATCATGCCGCCGGTCACGGTGCCGTCGGCGATCAGCGCGCGCGCCTCGTCGACGCTGAGTTCCTGGATGAGCTGCTTGTCCTTGTCGAGCACGCCGGGCACATCGGTCAGGAGCAGCAGGCGCTTGGCCTTGAGCGCGCCGGCAATGGCGCCGGCGAAAGTGTCGGCATTGACGTTGTAGGTCGCGCCGTCGCGGCCGGCCGCGACCGGGGCCAGCACCGGGATCAGCTCGGCCTTGAGCACGGCGTCGAGAATGTCGCGGTTGACGTGTTTGGGGTCGCCGACGAAGCCGAGATCAACGACCTGCTCGATCTGCGAATCCGGATCGGTCATGGTGCGCGTCACCTTCTCGGCGACGACCATGTTGCCATCCTTGCCGCACAGGCCGACCGCCTTGCCGCCCTCGGCCGAGATCCAGCCGACGATCTGCTTGTTGATCGAACCGGCGAGCACCATCTCGACAATCTCGACGGTGGCAGCGTCGGTGACGCGCAGGCCGGCCTTGAACTCCGACTTGATGCCGAGCTTGTCGAGCATGCGGCCGATCTGCGGCCCGCCGCCATGCACGACGATCGGCTTCACGCCGGCCTGTTCGAGCAGCACGATATCCTCGGCGAAATCCTCCGCCGCCGCCTTGTTGCCCATGGCGTGGCCGCCATATTTAACGACGACGATCTCCTGATCGTAGCGCTGCATATGCGGCAGCGCCTGGCTCAGCACCTCGGCCTGGGTATGGACATCGGGCAGGTTCATGTCGCTCATCGGCCGGGACTCCTTCGCTCTCGCGGGGGCATAGCCGATGCGGCCCTGGCAGGAAAGCCCCTTCAGCGGCGCGGCGGCAAAGCGGCGGTGGCGGCGAGCGCCAGCCAGCCGGCGAGCATCAGGCCGCCGCCGAGCGGCGCGGCGAACGGGAACAGCGAGGCGCCGGCAAGGCCGCGCCGGGCGAGGTTGGCGGCAAACAGCGCCACGCCGAACGCCAGCAGCGACAGGACGAGCGCGCCCGCCCGCTCACGCAGCAGACCCTGGCGCCGGAGCGCCGTGCCGGCGAGCAGGACGGGCGCATGCACGAGCAGGAACTGCCCGGCCGTCGTGGCCTGCGGGCTCGCCAGATGAGTGCCGGCGGCCTGAAGCGCGACGCCGGCGGCGCCGAACAGACAGGCGATGACGAGATGGATGCGGGAGAGCGATGGCATCGGCGCCGCGCCTCAGGCGCGTTCGGCGAGCAGGCGCGCGATCGCGCCGCGCAACTCGGCGATGCCGATGCCCTTCTCGCTCGAGGTCGCGATCACCTGCGGGTACGCGGCTGGGCGTTTCGCCAGCCCCTCGCGGATGCCGGCGAGGCGCTGTTCGACCTCCGACGCCTTGAGCGCATCGAGCTTGGTCAGCACGACCTGATACGAGACGGCCGCCTTGTCGAGCCCGTCGAGCACGTCGCGGTCGAGATCCTTGAAGCCGTGCCTGGCATCGATCAGCACGAAGACGCGGGCGAGATTGGTGCGGCCGCGCAGGTAATCCTTGATCAGCCGCGTCCAGGTCGCGACCTTGTCCTTGCCGGCGGCGGCGAAACCATAGCCCGGCATGTCGACCAGGGTGAGCTGGCCGTCGGCATTGAAGAAGTTCAGCTCCTGCGTGCGTCCGGGGGTGCGCGAGGTGCGCGCCAACGCCTTGCGCCCGGTCAGCGCGTTGATCAGGCTCGACTTGCCGACATTGGAACGGCCGGCGAAAGCGATCTCGAGCCGGTCCATCGGCGGCAGGCCGTCAATATCCGCGGTCGCCCAGAAAAACGCCGTCTCGCGCGCGAACAGCAGCCGCCCGGCCTCGACATCCTCGGCACTCGCCTCCATGGCGGGTCAGTTCGCCGGTTTCGGCGCCCGCCGGAACACCTTGCGCAGATTGTCCCACAGCTCGACCTTCACGCCGCTGCGCTTCATGATCAGATATTGCTGCGTGACCGAGAGCGTGTTGTTCCAGGCCCAGTAGATCACCAGGCCGGCCGGGAAGGTGCCGAGCATGAAGGTGAAGATCACCGGCATCCAGGCGAAGATCTTCTTCTGGATCGGGTCCGGCGGCTCCGGGTTCATCTTCATCTGGAACCACATCGTGATGCCCATGATGATGGGCCAGACGCCGAGATGCAGATAGGAGATGTCGGGAAGCTGGTAGGGCAGCAGCCCGAACAGGTTGAAGATGGAGGTCGGATCTGGCGCGGCCAGGTCCTTGATCCAGCCGAAGAACGGCGCGTGCCGCATCTCGATGGTGACGAACAGCACCTTGTACAGCGCGAAGAACACCGGAATCTGGATGACGATCGGCAGACAACCGGCAAGCGGGTTGATGCGCTCCTTCTTGTAGAGCTCCATCAGGGCCTGCTGCTGGGCGGCCTTGTCGTCGGTGAAGCGTTCGCGGATGGCGGCCATCTGCGGCTGCACCGCCTTCATCTTGGCCATCGAGGCGTAGGACTTGTTGGCGAGCGGGAAGAACAGCGCCTTGACGATCACGGTGAGCAACAGGATCGTCACGCCGAAATTGCCGACGATCTTGAAGATTTCCGTCATCAGCCAGAACATCGGCTTGGTGATGAACCAGAACCAGCCCCAGTCGATCAACAGGTCGAAATTCTTGACGCCGAGCGTCTTGTTGTAATTGCTGACGACCGAGGCTTCCTTGGCGCCGGCGAACAGGCGCTCGTTCACGGTGACGCTGGCGCCCGGCGCGACGGTCTCAGGCCCGCGCAGCAGGTCGGTCTGGAAGATCGGCTGCTTGCCGCCGGCGGAGAAGCGCGCATCGAACGGCTTGCCCTGCTCGGGCAGGATGGCGGCGGCCCAGTATTTGTCGGTGATGCCGATCCAGCCGTCATTGCCCTTGAAGGATTGCGTCTTCTCCTTCTCGGCCTTGGCATAGGTGATTTCCTGCAGGCCGTGCTCGCCGATGACGCCGATCAGGCCCTCATGCAGGATGTAGTAGCCCATCGTGTGGGGCGTGCCGTGGCGCGACAGCAGCCCATACGGATACAGGGTGACGGGCGCGGCGCCCGTGTTGGCGACGGTGCTGTCGATGGTGAACAGGAAATTATCGTCGACCGCGATCTTGCGCGTGAACATCAGCCCCTGGCCGTTATCCCAGGTCAGGGTGACCGGGCTGCCCGGGCGCAGCGTGTCGGCGCTCGCCTTCCAGATGGTGTCGGCATTGGGCAACGCCACCTTGGCGTCGGGCTGCGCGATCCAGCCGAAATCGGCGTAATAGGCATCGGCCGCGCCTTCCGGCGAGAACAGCACGATATTGGCGCTCTTGGGGTCGACGGTCTCGTGGTAGTTGCGCAGCAGCAGGTCGTCGAGGCGGGCGCCCTTCAGGTCGATGGAGCCGATCAGGCTCGGCGTCTCGATCCTGACGCGCGGCGTGGCGCCGATCACCGTGGCGCGATCCTTGAAGGCAGCGGCCGGCTGCGCGGCGGGCGCGGCCAGGGTGACGCCGTTCGGCCCCTTCGCATCGGCGCTTGCCGCCGTCCCGGCGGGCGCGGGCGCGCTCTGCTCGGTGGTCTGCTGCTTGGCGGCGCGCTGGCGCTCGGCCTGCGGCATGCCGTAGAAATAATTCCAGCCGAAGATCACCGCCATGGACAGGGCGATGGCGAGGATGAGGTTCTTGCTGTTGCCTTCGCTCTGCATGATCTCGTTCAGAATCCGTATCTGGGGTGGCCGGGACCGGGCTCAGTGCAAGCGGCGCGGCGCCTGGCTCGTGTTATGCCGCCCTCGCGCCTCGCCTGGCCGGTTCGCCTTGCCGAAAGCCCGCGCGATCTCGCCGCACAGCTCCGAAAAACCGACCGACAGCGCGGCGCGCCGCGCGACGATAACATAATCGCGCCCTGGTGCCCCCAGCGCGCTGTCCTGCAGGCGGACCGCCTCCTTGAAGCGCCGCCGGATGCGATTGCGCTCGGTGGCGTGGCCGGCCTTCTTCGTCACCGTGAAGCCGGCGCGCGGCTCACCCTCGTCGCCGCGCTCTCGCGTTTGCAGCGAAAAAAGGCCGGTGTGGAGACGCCGACCCTTTGCCACATCGAGAAATTGCCGGCGCTTCTTCAAACGCTGCATGGCATGCCCTGCATCTCGCGGCAGCCAAGCGCCATGATTCAGGCCGAAAGCCGCTTGCGGCCCTTGGCGCGGCGTGCGGCGATGACCTTGCGGCCGCCGACAGTCGCCATGCGTGCGCGGTAGCCGTGGCGGCGCTTGCGCACGAGTTTGCTCGGTTGATATGTCCGCTTCACGGGTTTTCTCCGGTCAGGTCGGACCGCCGTCCACGCGGCCCAACGGGCGCGGGAAAAGCCTGAAAACAAACAGCGCCGCGACGGCGCTGCTGCGTCTCAGACGAACGGTCCACAAATTCGTGACCGGCTCTTGATACATCTTGGCCGCAAAGTCAATCGGGCATGGTCGCGGCGGGCCGGTTTATTCGCGACCAGCCGGCCCCCGGCGCCCGCAACAAACGTCCATAGACAAACCTTCATGGACAGATGCGCGCGGCCTTGTAAAACACGAGACAGGCTACCCGCCGTTTCCGGAGCGCGCGCTTTGAGCACCGACCTGACGCCCGATCTCTGCATCATCGGCGCCGGCCCTGCCGGACGGGCGGCGGCGCTTGGCGCGGTGGCGCTCGGCGCCTCGGTGGTGCTGGTGACGCAGCCCGGCGCCGCACCCGAAGATACCGGCTTCGTGCTGCGCGCGCTGGTGGCGCACACGGCCGCGCCCTTTGCCGAGGCGCGAGCCGCAACCCTGGCGGCGCTGGCGGCGATGCAGCCGAACCACGCCATGATCCGCTTCACCGCCGCCGGCATGCGCGTGATCGAAGCCGGCGGCCGTTTCGCGGATCGCGGCACTTTCAGTGCCGGCAATGACCGCATCCGGGCACGGCGCTTCCTGATCGCCAGCGGCGCCACGGCACCGATCCCTGCCCTCGACGGGCTCGCCGGCCTGCCGGTGCTGACACCCGACAGCATGTTGCGGCTGGATGCGCCGCCCGCCCGGCTGATCGTCATCGGCGGCGATGCCGAGGCGCTTGCCTTCGCGCAGGTTTTCCGGCGCTTCGGCAGCGAGGTGGTGCTGGCGGCCGAGCACGGGCTGCTGCCCGACGAAGAACCGGAACTGGCCGCGGTGCTGCGCCGGGCGCTCGTGGCCGACGGCGTGACGATCGAGGACGGCGCGCGCCTGACCGGCGCGGCGGCAAAATACGATGGACTGACCGCCACGCTGGCGCGCGACGGCGACGCGCGTCACATCGATGCGAGCCATCTGCTGTTCACCGGACCCGGCCGGCCTTTCACCGATGGGCTCGACCTCGCCGCCGCCGGCGTGGCCGAGGAAGCGGCCGGCATCGCCTGCGATGCGACGATGCGCACCACCAACGCGAAGATATTCGCCATCGGCCCGGTAGCAGGCCCGGCCGGTGGCGGCGAAGGCGATATCGGCCTGCTGCTGCGCAACATGCTGTTTCGCGGCCGCGCGCGGCGCAATCCGAACGAGACGGCGCGCATCGCGCTGACGCAGCCGGAATTCGCCGCCATCGGCCTGACCGAGCGACAGGCGCGTGCGCAAGGGGCCCGCATCGAGGTGTTGCGCTGGCCGTTCAGCGAGACGCCGCGCGCGGTTGCCGAGGGACAGACTGCCGGCATGGTCAAGCTGATCCTCGACCGCAAGGGGCTGATCGTCGGTGCCGGCATGGCGGGGCCGCAGGCGAGCGAGTTGCTCGCGCCCTTCGCGCTGGCGTTGCGGCAAGGGCTGCCCGCCGCAGCGTTTGCGGGCGCGTTTACCGGCGTGCCGACCCATGCCGCGGCGGGAACCAGCGCCGCCGCGCTGCATCTGTTGCAGCGGGCGCGCAGCCCATGGACGGGGCTGGCGCTTAAATTCAACCGCTGGCTGGGTTAGGCTCGTCACGCATGAGCCAGAATGAGGGGACCGACCTGACACCCACCGCCGGCGCGGGCCGCAAGCGCGGCGGCCCCGGCCTCTCGGCGCGCCTGCTGGCCTTGACGATCGCCTTCGTCATCCTGGCCGAGATCCTGATCTACGTGCCGGCCGTGGTGAATTTTCGCGACAACTGGCTGCTCGACCGCCTGAGCGCCGCGCGCACCGCCGCACTGGTGCTGGAAGCGGCCCCCGCCAACATGATCCCGGACGGGCTCGTCACCGAGTTGCTGCACAGCGTTGGCGCCATGGCGATCGCCATGAAGATCAAGGACACGCGCCGGCTGCTGGCGCTCGGGCCGAATCTGCCGATGGCGCAGGCCTCCTACGACCTGCGCGACATGGCGCCGCTCGCCGCGGCGGCCTCGAGCTTCGACACGCTGCTCAACGGCCAGGGGCGCGCCGTGCGGGTGATCGGCGACGCGCCGATGGGCGGGGATTTCGTCGAGATCCTCATCGACGAGACGCCGTTGCGCGCGGCGATGCTGCGCTTCTCGCGCAATATCCTGATGCTGTCGCTCGTCGTGCTGCTCGCTGCCGCCGCCCTGCTCTATCTGGCGCTGTCGGCGCTGATCGTGCGGCCGGTCAGGCGGCTCGCCGGCAATATCACGGCGTTCGCGGCCCAGCCCGACGACGAGACGCGCGTCATCGCGCCGAGCGGGCGCGGCGACGAGATCGGCCAGGCCGAGCAGGAACTGGCGCATATGCAGCGCACGCTGATCCGCCAGCTTGCCGAGCGCCGGCACCTGGCGCAGCTCGGCCTTGCCGTCAGCAAGATCAACCACGACCTGCGCAACATGCTCGCCTCGGCCCAGCTCGTCTCGGACCGGCTGGTTTCGGTCGCCGAGCCGACCGTGCAGCGCTTCGCGCCCAAGCTGATCGCCACGCTCGACCGGGCGATCAAGTTCTGCGAATCGACACTCGCCTATGGCCGCGCCCAGGAGCAGCCGCCGGTGCCGCGCGCCATCGACCTCACGGCGATCGCCGCCGAGGTCGAGAGCCTGCTGCCGCTTGGCGGGCGCATCACCTGGCGCACCGAGATCGCGCCGGATCTCAAGGCCGAGGCCGATCCCGATTACCTGTTCCGCGTGCTGCTCAATCTCGGGCGCAATGCCGTGCAGGCGCTCGAGCAGGAAGGCCCGGGCGTCGCCGGCGAGGCGCCATGCATCACACTGAGCGCTGCCCGCGCCAACGGCGCGCTGCTTCTCGCCGTCAGCGATAATGGTCCGGGCGTGGCGCCACGCCTGCGCGAGACGCTGTTCCAGGCCTTCCGCGGCAGCGGGCGGGCCGGCGGCACCGGGCTCGGGCTTGCCATCGCCGCCGATCTGGTGCGCGGCCATGGCGGCACGATCCGGCTGTGCGAGGGCCAGCCCGGCGCGCGGTTCGAAATCGTGCTGCCGCAACCGGCCATGCCGCGCGCGCGCGCGCCGGCCGGGCGCTGACCCGCCGGAGAAGAATCGGCGCCCGTCTTGTGCTTGCAGCCCAAATGCCCGATATAGGGCGCGGGAGGTTGGTGGTGGACGTTCCACTCGCCAACCGGGTCAGGTCCGGAAGGAAGCAGCCCCAACGAGCACGGGCGGGTTACTCGTCCAACCTCCCACCTCCATTTTCGACGCGTGAAGAGGCGGATGCGCGGGGAGCGATGGCCGAAAACACTGGCAATGCGCCTGACGGCGCCTACCGGGTCCTCGCCCGCAAATACCGGCCGCAGACCTTCGACGACCTGATCGGCCAGGAGCCGATGGTGCGCACGCTCTCGAACGCCTTCAAGGCGGGGCGCATCCATCAGGCCTATATCTTCACCGGCGTGCGCGGCATCGGCAAGACGACGACGGCGCGCATCCTGGCGCGCGGCCTCAATTACGAGCCCGAGGAAGGCGGCGGCGGACCGACCGTCGACATGCCGGTGCTCGGCCGCCATTGCCAGGAGATCATCGACAGCCGCCATGTCGACGTGATCGAGATGGACGCCGCCTCGAATACCGGCATCAACGACGTGCGCGAGATCATCGACGGCGCGCGCTACCGGCCGGTCTCGGCACGCTACAAGGTCTATATCATCGACGAGGTGCACATGCTGTCGACGCAGGCCTTCAACGGCCTGCTCAAGACGCTCGAGGAGCCACCCGAGCATGTGAAATTCCTGTTCGCCACCACCGAAATCCGCAAGGTGCCGATCACGGTGCTGTCGCGCTGCATCCGCTTCGACCTGCGCCGCATCGAGATGGGCCGCATGATCGGGCATTTGTCCGGCATCTGCGACAAGGAACGGGTGACGATCGAACCGGAAGCGCTCGCCGCGATCGCGCGCGCCTCCGAAGGCTCCGTGCGCGATGCGCTGTCGCTGCTCGACCAGGCGATCGCCCATGCCGGCGCCGGCAGCATCGCGGCCGAGGAAGTGCGCCTGATGCTCGGCCTCGCCGACCGGGCCCGCATCGTCGACCTGTTCGAAGCGGTGATGAAAGGCGACATGGCGCGCGCGCTTGGCGAGGTGAAAGAGCAGCACGATGCCGGCGCCGATCCGGCCGTGATCCTGACAGACCTCGCCGATTACGTGCATTTCGTCACCCGGCTCAAGCTGGTGCCGAGCGAAGCGCGCGACGGCAGCGTCAGCGAGACCGAGCTGACGCGCGGCGAAGCCTTCGCGGCGACGCTGCCGATGCCGGTGCTGACGCGCGCCTGGCAGATCCTGCTCAAGGGGTTGCAGGAGGTGAACGGCGCCGCCCGTCCGCTGCAGGCGGCCGAGATGGTGCTGGTGCGCCTGGCTTATGCCGCCGACCTGCCGACGCCCGGCGACGCGTTGCGCGCGCTGAAGGATGGCGGCGCCATGGCGCGCCCGGCCGTGCCGGCGCCCTCATCCGGCCCGCGCGGGTCCTCCGCCTCGGCCGGCCGGCCGGTGATCGCCAGCAGCAACGCGCAGCCGGCGATGGCGATCCACCGCGATGCCGCGCCCGGCCCCCACCTCACCAGCATTGCCGAGATGGCGGCGCTCGCCGGCGAAAAGCGCGACATCACCTTGAAAGTGGCGCTGGAGCGCGATGTGCGCCCGGTGCGGCTCGAGCCCGGCGTGCTCGAATTCGCGCTCGCGCCCGGCGGCGCGCCCGATCTCGCCAACCGCCTGTCGCGCGCCTTGCAGGACTGGACCGGCCAGCGCTGGATGGTGGCGCTGTCCAACCAGCCGGGCGACCCGACGCTGGCCGAGGTCGAGGCCGCAAAACAGGCCGAGGCGCTGCGCGGCGTGCGCGCCGACCCGACGGTGCGCGCCATCCTGGAGGCGTTTCCGGGCGCCGAAATCGTCGCGGTGCGCGACAACCGCCCGGCGGAGGCCGCAATCGACCACGATATCGACACGGCGCCGGAGGGCGCCGACGACCCGAGCTACACCGAAGACGATCTCTAGGGGACACTCATGCGCGACATCATGGGCCTGATGAAACAGGCGCAGCAGAT
The DNA here is from genome assembly GCA_937988775.1 of uncultured Alphaproteobacteria bacterium. Lineage (GTDB taxonomy): Bacteria > Pseudomonadota > Alphaproteobacteria > Rhizobiales > Beijerinckiaceae > CALKHP01. The sequence continues at coordinate 45,088 of CALKHP010000004.1, read as the reverse complement.
GCAATCCAAGATGGCCGAGTTGCAGGCCGAACTCGAAACCACCGAGGTCGAGGGCCAGTCCGGCGCCGGCATGGTCACGGTGACGCTGAGCGCCAAGGGCACGCTGAAGCGCCTGACCATCGACCCGTCGCTGCTGAAGCCGGAAGAGGCCGAGATCGTCGAGGATCTGGTGGTCGCCGCCCATGCCGACGCGCGCGCCAAGGCCGACCGGTTGATGGAAGAGAAGATGAAGGCGCTGACCGGCGGCCTGCCGCTGCCGCCGGGCCTGAAGCTGTTCTGATGACCGAGGCGATTGCCGGACCGGAAATCGAACGCCTGATCCAACTTCTCGCCAAGCTGCCGGGCCTCGGCCCGCGCTCGGCGCGCCGCGCCGCGCTGCACCTGATCCGCAAGCGCGAGGCGCTGCTGGCGCCGCTCGCCGATGCGATGCAGGTCGCGGCCGAGCGCATCGTGGTATGCGAGGCGTGCGGCAATATCGACACGCGCCAGCCGTGCTCGATCTGCGCCGACCTGCGCCGCGACCAGACCACGCTGGTGGTGGTCGAGACCGTCGCCGACCTGTGGGCGCTCGAGCGCGCCGGCGCCATGAAGGCGCGCTACCACGTGCTTGGCGGCACGCTGTCGCCGCTCGACGGCATCGGCCCCAAGGACCTCAATCTCGATCGCCTTGCGGCGCGCGCGGCGGACGGCGTCAAGGAGGTCATCCTGGCGCTCAACGCCACCGTCGACGGCCAGACCACGGCGCATTACATCACCGACCTGCTCAGCCATCTCGGCATCACCGTGACGCGGCTCGCCCATGGCGTGCCGGTCGGCGGCGAACTCGACTATCTCGACGAGGGCACGCTGTCGGCGGCGATGCGCCAGCGCACCGGCATGGGGTGAGGGGCCGAAGGCACCACCGCTTGAGAAAAGATTTCCTTCTCCCCTTGCGGGAGAAGGTCCCGGCAGGGGGATGAGGGGTTAGGTCGTGCTGACACCCCTGATCCGGCGCTTCACGCCACCTTCTCCCGCAAGGGGAGAAGCCCAAGCCTACGCGGCTTTCCCGGCCTTGGCGTCGCGGATCGCCTGCCAGATGCGCTCCGGCGTCGCCGGCATGTCGATGTGGCGGATGCCGTAGACCGAGAGCGCATCGACGACGGCGTTCATCACCGAGGGCAGCGAGCCGGCGCAGCCCGCCTCGCCGCAGCCCTTGACGCCCAATTCGTTGGTGGTGGCGGGCGAAGGATGGTCGCCGGTGGCGAAGCTCGGCAGGTTGTCGGCACGCGGCACGCCGTAATCCATGTAGGAGCCGGTGATGAGCTGGCCGGTCTCGTCATAGACGGTGCGCTCGAGCAGTGCCTGGCCGATGCCTTGCGTCACACCGCCATGCATCTGGCCGGCGACGAGCAGCGGGTTCACCACCGTGCCGAAATCGCCGATCGCGGTGTATTTCACCACCGCGACCACACCGGTCTCGGGATCGATCTCGACCTCGGCGACATGGCAGCCATTGGGATAGGCCGAGGGCAGATTCGGATGCACCTCCGCCACGTCGAGCGTGTGCGGCACGTCATCGGGCAGGTCGAGCCCGTGCCGGAGACGCCGGGCGAGTTCGATCAGACCGATGCCGCGATCGGTGCCGGCAATGGTGAAGCGCCCGTCGGCGAAGGCGATGTCGCCGGCACCGGCCTCCAGCACATGGGCGGCGATGGCGCGGCCGTTCTCGATCACCTTGCGGCTGGCGGCGGCCAGCGCCGTGCCGCTCGCCATCAGCGATTTCGAGCCGCCGCTGCCGGTGCCGGCGATCAACTGGTCGCTGTCGCCCTGCAACAGCCTGATGCTCTCGAACGGCACGCCGAGCACCTGATGCACGACCTGCGCGAAGGCCGACCAGTGCCCCTGCCCGAAGTCGAGCGTGCCGGTGAGCATGGTCACCGTGCCGTCTTCCTCGAAGCGGATGCCGCCCATCTCGCCGGGCGGGGCCGCCGTGACCTCCAGGAAGCAGCCAAGGCCGAGGCCGCGCAGCTTGCCGGCTTTGGCGCTGGCGCGTTTGCGCGCCTTGAAGCCCTTCCAGTCGGCCTGTTCGAGCGCGGTATCGAGCACGCCCTCGAAATCGCCGCTGTCATAGACCTGGCCCGACACCGCCTTGTAGGGCAGTTTCGCACGCGGGATCATGTTGCGGCGGCGCAGCGTGACGCGGTCGATGCCCATCTCGACCGCCGCGGTATCGATGAGGCGCTCCATGAAATAATTGCCTTCGGGCCGCCCGGCGCCGCGATAGGCGCCGATCGGCACGGTGTTGGTCAGGATGCAATCGGTCGTCGCCTCCATCAGCGGCGTCAGATACAGGCTCGCCATGTTGCGCGGGATGTTGACCAGCGGCATGTTCGGCCCGACATGCGTGAGGTAGGCGCCGCGATTGCTGTAGCCGCGCAGCCGCACGGCGAGGAAGCGGCCGCGCTTGTCGAGCGCCAGTTCGCAGTCGAAATCATCGTCGCGGCCCTGCAAATCCGAGACGAAACTCTCCGAGCGGCGATCGGTCCATTTGACCGGCTTGCCGAGCACGCGCGCCGCATGCAGCAGGATGCCGTATTCGGGAAACACGGAAGCCTTCATGCCGAAGGCGCCGCCGACATTGCCGGTCAGCACGCGCACCTTGTCGACCGGCACTTTCAGGATTTCATTGGCGAGGCCCCGGCGCAGGCCGATCACGCCCTGGCTGCCGACATGCAGCGTGAAGCGCTGGCTCTTGCGATCATATTCGCCGATCGCGGCGCGCGGCTCCATGGCGTTGACGACGAGCCGGTTGCTGATCAGGCGCAATCTGGTGACATGGGCCGCCTTGGCGAAAGCCGCCGCGACCTTGTCACGATCGCCGAGGTGATGCTGGCCGCAGGTATTGCCGGGCACATCGGCGTGCACCTGCGGCGCGCCGTCAGCCAACGCCTCGCGCGCCTCGGTCACCGGGGGCAGGATATCGACATCGACCGCTACGGCTTCCGCCGCGTCCTGCGCGCGAACAGCGCTGTCGGCGATGACGCAGGCGACGATCTCGCCGACGAAATGCACCTTTTCGCCCGCCATGAGCGGGCGGGGCGGCGCGAGGTTCTGGCTGCCATCGACCGTCTTGTACGGCGTGTTGCACAGCATGGTGCCGTATTCGGCGAGGTCCGCGGCGGTGATCACCGCCTTGACGCCGGGCATGGCAAGCGCCGCTTCCGTCTCGATCGAGAGGATCACGCCATGGGCATGCTGGCTGCGCACCATGGCGCCATAGAGCTGGCCGGGCAGATTGATATCGTCGGTGTAGCGCCCCTTGCCCTGCACCAGCACGGGGTCCTCATGGCGCGGCACCGGCTGGCCGACGCCGAACCGGCCGCTATGAAGGGGGGCCTCATCGATACGAAGATTCATCCGTCTCTCCACTCATACCGGCCCACAGATGGCATAAAAACGCCGCCTGCGCAGGGGGTGTTCGTGTTTGCGCGCACATAGCGCACCCGCCGGCCGCGAAAGCGGCGGCTTGCGCCGCCCCGCCATGCGCTCTACCCCTTGTGCTGTCGGAGTGGGGACGGCGGCGTTACAACCAAGTCTGGAGACAAGCCATGCAACTCGGCGTAATCGGCCTCGGCCGCATGGGCGGCAACATCGTGCGGCGCCTGATGCGCAAGCGCCATGCCTGCGTGGTCTATGATCGCGATCCGGCGCCCGGCAAGGCGCTCGCCGCTGACGGCGCCGTGGTGGCGGCCGATCTCGCCGACCTGGTGAAGAAGCTCGACAAGCCGCGCGCGGTCTGGGTGATGCTGCCGGCCGGCAAGATCACGGAGGCGACCGTCGCGCAGCTTGGCCAGATGATGGAGCCCGGCGACACGATCATCGACGGCGGCAATTCCAACTGGAAGGACGATGTGCGCCGCGCCGCCGCCCTCAAGGAAAAAGGCCTGCATTATCTCGATGTCGGCACCAGCGGCGGCGTCTGGGGGCTGGAGCGCGGCTATTGCATGATGATCGGCGGCGACAAGGCCACCGTCGACCGGCTCGATCCGATCTTTTCGACGCTGGCGCCCGGCATCGGCGAGGTCGAGCGCACGCCCAATCGCGGCGGCCACGATCCGCGCGCCGAGCAGGGCTATATCCATGCCGGACCGAGCGGGGCCGGGCATTTCGTCAAGATGGTGCACAACGGCATCGAGTACGGCATGATGCAGGCGCTCGCCGAGGGTTTCGACATCATGCGCAACGCCGGCAGCGCCAACCTGCCCGAGGCGCACCGTTTCGACCTCGCCCTGCCCGATATCGCCGAGGTGTGGCGGCGCGGCTCCGTGGTGTCGTCCTGGCTGCTCGACCTGACGGCGAGCGCGCTCGCCAGCGACGGCAAGCTCGACGCCTATTCCGGCTATGTCGAGGATTCGGGCGAGGGTCGCTGGACGATCGAGGCGGCGATCGACGAGGCCGTGCCGGCCGACGTGCTCTCGGCCGCGCTCTATGCCCGCTTCCGCTCGCGGCAGGAGCACACTTTCGCCGAGAAGGTGCTGTCGGCGATGCGCATGGGTTTCGGCGGCCATGTCGAGCCGAAAAAACCCTGACCCAAAAAGTCCTGACCCCAAGAAACCCTGCCCTCATGCGAATTCCGGCTTGGCAGGAGCGGGCTTACCGCTTAACGCCGGCCGGAACCGAAGCTCGGAAGGCGCCATGACCCATTCCCCGCCGCACGGAATTGCCGGCCTCTCGGCCATCGTCGTGATGGGCGTTTCCGGCTCCGGCAAGACCACCATCGCCAAGATGATGGCGAGCCGGCTCGCCCTGCCGTTCCGCGATGCCGACAGTTTCCACCCGCCGGCCAACATCGCCAAGATGAGCGCCGGGCAGCCGCTCAACGATGCCGACCGCGCGCCGTGGCTGGCGGCGATCGCCGCCTGGATCGGCGGCTTCCGGCGCGAACATGCCTGCTGCGTCGTGACCTGCTCGGCGCTCAAGCGCAGCTATCGCGAGGCGATCCGCGCCGGCCATGACGACGTGCTGATCGTCTATCTCAAGGGCGACATGACGCTGATCCATGACCGCATGGCGGCGCGAAAGCACCATTTCATGCCGCTGGAACTGCTCGCGAGCCAGTTCGCCACGCTGGAGGAACCGGCGCCGGACGAGTATGCGCTCGTCGTCTCGATCGACGCCACGCCGACCGTGATCACCGAGCGCGCGCTCGAGGGTTTGCGCGCGCGGACGCCATGAAGCTCCGATGATGCTGCGCATCACACCGTGGCTGGCCATTGACGACGCGCTGATCACGGAAGATTTCGTGCGCGCCTCGGGGCCGGGCGGCCAGAATGTCAACAAGCTCTCGACCGCCGTGCAGTTGCGCTTTCCGGTCCATGGCAATCCGGACCTGCCGCCGGATGTCGCCGAACGCCTCGCGCGCCTCGCCGGGCGGCGGCTGACGCAGGAGGGCGTGATCGTCATCATGGCGCAACGGTTTCGCACGCAGGAGCGCAACCGCGCCGATGCGCGCGAGCGCCTGCTCAGGCTGATCGCCCAGGCCGCCGAACGGCCGCTGACGCGCCGCCCGACGCGGCCGACGCTCGGCTCCAAGGTACGGCGCCTCGAAGCCAAGAGCCGGCGCTCCGGCATCAAGAGCCTGCGCCGCGTCAAACCGGACGTCGATTAGGGCAGTTCCATCGGCCCGATCTCCATGCTATCAAGCGCGCGGTTTGCGGGTGTAGTTCAATGGTAGAACGGCAGCTTCCCAAGCTGCATACGAGGGTTCGATTCCCTTCACCCGCTCCAATATCCCGATGAACCGGGTGGATGCCGGTGGCGCGGCGGCTTACGCCAGCGCGTGAAGCAATCCGTACAGCGTCAGCAGCGACAGGAGCGTGGTTGCCACCACGGTCGCGGCCGAGATCTCGAGCAGATCGTCGGCCCGGCGCGCCAGCAGGAAGGCGTTGGCTCCGGTCGGCATGCCGGCGGTGATGACGGCGACCGCCAACGGCAAGGCCGGCAGCCCGGCCCAGCGCCCGATCACCCAGACGAGCGCCGGCATGGCCGCGAGCTTGAGCACGGTCGCGATCACCGTATCCATGCCGAGCGCGCCGGCTTTCGGGGCGGGCAGCGAGCCGCCGAGGCAGATCAGCGCCAATGGAATGCCGGCCGCGCCGAGCAGGCGCAGCAATTCGCGCAACGGACCCGGCAGTGGCAGTTGCAGCGCACGCCACAGGAAGGCGATGACGATCGACATGATGATCGGGTTGCGCAGCGTGCGGTTCAGCGCGCCGGTGACGATGGCCAGCGGGCGCCTTTGGCCGGTGGTGCCGATCTCCACCAGCGTGCCGGCCAGCGGCAGCATGATCGCCGAATGGAGCGCGATGATCGCCAGCAGCGGCGGCAGCGCCTCCGCGCCGAGCGCCGCGACGATGATCGGGATGCCCAGCATCACCGTGTTGCCGTAGGAGGCGTTGAGGCCGAGCATCGCCGCCCGTGGCAGCGGGAATTTCAACAGGCGCCCCAGCGTCAGGGCGCAGGCGAAGATCGTCAGGCAGGCGGCGAAATAAACGCTGGCAATGCCGACAAGGTCGAAAGTGGGGCCTTGCACGATGGCGCCGAACAGCAGCGCGGGCATGGCGAGGAAAAAGACAACGTCGGTCAGGCCGCGAAAGGCCAATGGCTCGAGCAGCCGGCGCTGGCGCGCGATGACGCCGATTGCGATCAGGGCGAACACCGGCAGGATGATGGTGAGAAGCGACATGGTGGCGTGAATAGAGCAATGGCGGCCGATCTTCATGCGAAAATGATCGCGCCCGACCGCGGCAGGTGAAACAATATCAAAAAGCCTGTCACGGCCGGCTGCTTCGCCGCTATGATCGGCTATGCACGCCTTTTCCTCCCGCTCAAACCTCCAAGGGACACAGCCTTCATGACCATGCCGCACGACAGTTCCGCCGCGATCGACCCCGTGAAACTCGACAGGCTGGCCGAGATCGCCGTCAAGGTCGGCTTGCGGCTGCAGGAGGGGCAGGACCTGTTCCTGACCGCGCCGGTCGCGGCGCTGCCGCTGGTCAGGCGCATCGTCGAGCATGCCTACAAGGCGGGCGCCGGCCTGGTCACGCCGCTTTTTTCCGACGAGCTGATCACGCTGGCGCGCTATCGCTTCGGCCATGATGCCGGCTTCGACCGTGCCGCCGGCTGGCTCTATGACGGCCTCGGCAAGGCGTTCGCGGCCAATACGGCGCGGTTGGCAATCGTCGGCGACAACCCGATGCTGCTGTCGGGCGAGGACCCGGCCAAGGTATCGCGCGCCAGCAAGGCCAACTCGGTCGCCTACCAGCCGGCGCTCGAGAAGATCACCGGTTTCGACATCAACTGGAACATCGTCGCCTATCCCGGCGCGTCATGGGCGAAGTTGGTGTTTCCGGGCGAGAACGAGGCCGGCGCCGTTGCCAAGCTGGCCGACGCGATCTTCGCCGCCTCGCGCGCCGATGTCGCCGACCCGATCGCGGCGTGGGAGGCCCATAACGCCGCCTTGCGCCAGCGCCGCAAATGGCTCAACGAGCAGCGCTTCCATGCGCTGCATTTCACCGGGCCCGGCACCGACCTCACCGTCGGGCTGGCGGATCAGCACGATTGGCAGGGCGGCGCCTCCTTCGCCAAGAACGGCATCACCTGCAACCCGAACATCCCGACCGAGGAGGTGTTCACCACGCCGCATGCAAGGCGCGTCGAGGGCCATGTCCGCAGCACCAAGCCGCTCTCCTATCAGGGCACGCTGATCGAGGACATCGCCGTGCGCTTCGAGGGCGGCCGCATCGTCGAGGCCAAGGCGTCGCGCGGCGAGGCGGTGCTGAACAAGGTGCTCGATACCGACGAGGGTTCGCGCCGCCTCGGCGAGGTGGCGCTGGTGCCGCATTCCTCGCCGATCTCGAAAAGCGGCATCCTGTTCTACAACACGCTGTTCGACGAGAACGCCTCGTGCCACATCGCGCTCGGCCAGTGCTATTCGAAATGCTTCGTCGACGGCCCGACTGTCACGCCCGAGCAGGTCGCCGCGCGCGGCGGCAACAAGAGCTTCATCCATATCGACTGGATGATCGGCTCCGACAAGATCGACATTGACGGCGTGCACGAAGACGGCCGGCGCGTGCCGGTGTTCCGCAAGGGCGAATGGGCGTAAGGCAGGCTATGCTTGGCAGCGCCCAGGCTGAGACATGGTGCATGCCACGGTTGGCGCTTTTCCGATCGGGATCGGCGGATCAAGTCCGCCGATGACGGCTGAGATATTTGGCGCCTTCTCCTCCACCGTCATGGGCCGGCTCGACCGGCCCATGACGATGCGAAGGGCGCAACGTTCCCTTGGGCCCCGGATCAAGTCCGGGGCGAGACTCCTGAACCAGAGTCCGTTTAAGATTTCGGCCCGAACGCCTTCGGCGCGGCGCTGACCACCGCCGCCGCGCCGTTGCCGACCTGCAGCACGGCGAGGCCGCGATCGTTGAGCCCGTCGGTGCGGAAGCGGAACACGCCGTCCTGCCCGGCAAAGCCGGACGGATTGGTCAGCGTCGCCTCGGTGAAGCGCTCCGAGCCGCGCGTGCGCACCAGGGCAGCGGCAAGCGCCACCGCGTCATAGGACAAGGTGGCGATGCGCGCCGGCTCGCTGCCGAATTTCGCCTTGTAGCGCTGGGCGAAGGCGTTGAAACCGCTGGAATCGGGCGCGGCGAACCAACCGCCCGCCAGCTGCGGCAGGCGGAAGACGCGCGGATCGTTCCACGAGCCGGTGCCAAGCAGCTGCACGCGCTTGGTATCGATGCGGTTGGCGGCCAGCGCCTGTGCCACCGCCGGCATGCCATCGCCGCCTTCCGGGATGAACAGCGCGTCGATCTGGCTCGCCCCTTGCGCGATGTTGCGTGCGCCTTGCGTCAGCGAAGCGCCGGAGGAGTAGCGTTCCAGCGCGACGATGCGGCCGCCATGGCGGGCGACCGATTGCTGGAAGGCGGCGGCGACGACATTGCCATAGGCGGTCTGCGGGATCAGCGCCGAGAACGACTTCTTGCCGCGCGAGGCGGCGTAGGACACGATGCGCTCGACATCGGTCTCGGGCAGGAAGCTCAACAGATAGGTGCCGCGCCCGGCGACGGTCGAATCGGTCGAGAAGGCGATGATCGGCTTGCCGGCCGGCTGCATCACGCCGGAGGCGGCGCGCACGCTCTGCGCGAAGAGCGGCCCGATCGCCAGTTCCGCGCCCTCGGAGAGCGCCTGGCGCGCGGCGGCGGCGGCGCCATCGGGCGTGCCGTGATCGTCCTTGACCAGAAGCTGGATGTTGGGACCGTTGAATTCCTGCACCGCGAGGTCGGCGGCGTTGCGCAGCGAGGCCGCCACCGTGCCGCCGCTGCCGGCCGCGCTCAGCGGCAGCAGCAGGGCGATCTTGACTTCGCCATTGCCGATGACGTTGCCGGCGGCCGGCGCGCTCGAAGCGCTCGGACTGCCAAGCGGCTCAAGGCCCGAACCGCCCGGGCCGCCCGAACAGGCCGCCAGCAGGCCGCCCGCCAAAGCCACGGCGCCGATTCGCGAGAATTTCCTGAAAGGCGGTCCCTGACGGTTCAATAAAAGCTTGAAAAGACGCATCATCCGGCCTCGAACTTGTTGCAAACGCTTCGGGTCAATCTGCCGTCATCAACCCCACAGGTGTGGCAGGTTCGCGGAATTGGCCCGGTTTTGCAATTCATTGTTAATATCGGCGCAGCCGCGGGGGGTCGATTCGGCGCCCGGCGCGCGACAGGAAAGGCGCGAAACCGTGTATCCTCCCCAGGGCCGCGACCGGCCCGGCTCCTCCTTCGTGGCGCTCGGCATGCGCGCCGAAGCGACGCCCCTGCAGCCCGGCCTGCACCTCGTCGCCACGCCGATCGGCAACCTCGGCGACATCTCGCTCAGGGCGCTTTCGACGCTGGCCGCCGCCGAGGCGATCCTCGCGGAAGATACGCGCGTGACGCGAAAGCTGCTGGCGCATTACGGCATCACCACGCCGATGGAGCGTTTCGACGAGCAGGCCGCCGCCACCGAGCGCCCGCGCATGCTGGCGCGTCTCACCGAGGGCGCGACGCTGGCGCTGGTCTCCGATGCCGGCACGCCGCTCGTCTCCGATCCGGGCTCGAGCCTGGTGCGCGATGCCGCCGAAGCCGGCATCCCGGTGTTCGCGGTGCCGGGCGCCTCGGCGCTGCTCGCCGGTCTGGTCGTCTCCGGACTGCCGGCGGAGCGCTTCTTCTTCGAGGGTTTCCTGCCGACGCGCGAGGCAGCGCGCCGGCGCCGTATCCGCGAGATCGAGAGCGTGCCCGGCACGCTGGTGTTGTTCGAGGCGCCGCACCGGGTGATCGAGACGCTCGCCGACCTTGCCGCCGTGCTTGGGCCCCGCGAGGCAGCGGTGGCGCGCGAGTTGACCAAAGCTTACGAAACCGTCGAGCGCGGCACGCTGGAGGCGCTTGCCGCGCGCTTCGCGGCGGCGGGTGCGCCGCGCGGCGAGATCGTCATCCTGGTCGGGCCGCCGCAGATCGAGACGGCGCCGGTGCTCGATCTCGACGCGCGCCTTGCCGCGGCGATGACCGGGCTCTCGGTCAAGGATGCGGCCGCCGTGGTCGCGGCCGAAACCGGCCTGCCGAAGCGCGAGGTCTATGCACGCGCCGTGCAGCTTGCGGCGCTGGCGCGGGAATGAGCCCGCGATGACGCGGATCGCGGGCGCGCGCCGGCGCGCCTTCCTGTTCGGCATCGGGGCCGAGGCCCGCGCCGCGTGGTGGCTGCGGCTCAAGGGCTACCGCATTCTGGCCCGGCGCTATCGCGGCGGCGGCGGCGAGATCGACCTGATCGCCCGGCGCTTCGCCACGATCGCCTTCGTCGAGGTCAAGGGCCGAGCCGAACCCGACGCCGCCGCCCTGTCAGTGACGCCGTGGAAGATGCGGCGCGTGGCGCGCGCGGCGCGCGCCTGGCTCGGCGCCAATCCGCCGGAGCGCTCTTGCGTGCTGCGTCTCGATGCCATCACGGTCGCGCCGGGCCATGTGCCGCGCCACACGGCCAATGTCGCGCCGCTGGAGGACTGAGGAGGATCGGGCAGATGATGCTTGCAATTCATGCCGCCTCACCGGAGAACCGAGACAGATTTCACGAATAGGACGAGACCCATGCCGCTGACCGTCGCCGTGCAGATGGACCCGATCGAGCGCATCAACGTGGCGGGGGATTCGACCTTCGCCCTGCTGCTCGAGGCGCAGGCGCGCGGGCACAAGCTGCTTTATTACACGCCCGACCGGCTGGCGCTTCGCGACGGGCGTGTCACTGCCGCCGTGCAGGCGCTCGCCGTGCGCGACGAGATCGGCAACCACGCCACGCTGGGTGCGCCCAAGCTGATGGACCTCGCCGAGACCGACGTGGTGCTGCTGCGGCAGGACCCGCCCTTCGACCTCGCCTATATCTCGACGACGCATATGCTGGAGCGCATCCATCCGAAGACGCTGGTGGTCAACGACCCGGCCAGCGTGCGCAACGCGCCGGAAAAAATCTTCGTCATGGACTTCATCGACCTGATGCCGCCGACGCTGATCACGCGTGACCGCGCGGCGATCGACGCGTTCCGCGCCGAGCATCGCGACATCGTCATGAAGCCGCTCTACGGTTTCGGCGGCGGCGCCGTGTTCCGGCTGACCGAGCACGACCTCAACTACGGCTCGCTCTACGACATGTTCGCCACCAGCTTCAGGGAGCCCTGGGTGGTGCAGCGTTTCCTGCCCAAGGTCAGCGAGGGCGACAAGCGCATCATCCTCGTCGATGGCGAGGCGGGCGGTGGGGTCAACCGCGTGCCGCAACCCGGCGACCTGCGCTCCAACATGGTGCGCGGCGGCGCGGCAGGGGCCACCGACCTGACGCCGCGCGAGAAGGAAATCTGCGCCCGGCTCGGACCGTTCCTCAAGGAACGCGGCCTGATCTTCGTCGGCATCGACGTCATCGACGGCAACCTGACCGAGATCAACGTCACCTCGCCGACCGGTATCCGCGCGATCAAGAATTTCGGCGGCCCCGATCTCGCCGCCAGGATCTGGGACGTCATCGAGGCGAAACGCCGGGGCTGACCACGGCAACGCCCCTGCGGGACACACCATGCCGAAAACCGCCGTGACCACGCCTCCCCCCTTCGCCGCCAGGCAGGCTGCCTTCGTGACGGCCGTCGCCGCGATCACGGCGGCCGCGCCGGCGGCGATCAAGGCGGCGGTCATCGGCCTGGCCCGGCAGTTCCTCGGCCAGGAGCGCGCCATCGCCGAGGCGGCGCTGATGGCCGGCGGGCGCGGCATCGCCTGCGCCAAGGCGCTGTCGGCGGCGCAGGATGCCGTGGTGCTCGGCCTCTACGAGGTGGTGACGACAAGGCTGTACCGGGCACAAAATCCCTCGACCGGCGAGCGGCTCGCGGTGTGCGCCACCGGCGGCTACGGCCGGGGCACGCTGGCGCCGGGCTCGGATGTCGACATCCTGTTCCTGTTCCCGTTCAAGCGCACGCCATGGTGCGAGAGCGTGGCGGAGGCGATGCTGTACATGCTGTGGGATCTCGGCCTGAAGATCGGCCATGCCACGCGCAGCATCGACGAATGCATCCGGGAAGCGCGCGCCGACATCACCGTACGCACCGCCCTGCTCGAGACGCGCCTTCTGTGCGGCGACGGCGCGCTGCTCGCCGATCTCGACAGCCGCTACGCGCGCGAGATCGTGCATGGCACGCAGGCCGAGTTCGCCCATGCCAAGCTGATGGAGCGCGACCTGCGCATCGCGAAAGCCGGCAATTCGCGCTACCTCGTCGTGCCCAACGTCAAGGAGGGCAAGGGAGGCCTGCGCGACCTCAACACGCTCTACTGGATCGCCAAATACGTCTACCATATCAGCGAGCCCGACGATCTGGTCGCGGCCGGCGTGTTCACGCGGCGCGAACTCGACCTGTTCGAGCGCTGCGAGGAATTCCTGTGGCGGGTGCGCTGCCACCTGCATTTCGCCACCGGCCGGCCCGAGGAGAAGCTGACCTTCGACCTGCAGCAGCAACTCGCCAGCCGCATGCATTACACGCCCCGGCGCGGGCAGCTCGCGGCCGAGCGCCTGATGCGGCATTATTTCCTCGTCGCCAAGAGCGTCGGCGACCTGACCGCGATCGTGTGCACCGCGCTCGAGGAGCAGCACGCCAAGCCCCATGCCGTGCTCGACCGTTTCGTCCGGCGCTTCCGGCGCCGGCGCAAGCTCGACGGCCAGAAGGATTTCGTGCTCGATACCGGCCGCCTGACCGTCAAGGACGGCGAGGTGTTCGCGCGCGACCCCGTCAACCTGGTGCGGCTGTACTGGCTGTCGGGCCGCCACCGGCTGCCGATCCATCCGGACGCGACGCGCCTCGTCACGCTCAACCTGAAGCGCATCGATGCGGCCTTGCGCGAGGACCATGAGGCCAACCGCCTGTTCCTCGACATCGTCACCTTGCGCGAGGATGCCGAGAAAGTGCTGAGAAACATGCATGAAACCGGCGTTCTCGGCCGTTTCGTGCCGGAATTCGGCCGTATCCAGGCGCTGACGCAATTCTCGATGTACCATCATTTCACGGTGGACGAGCACACGCTGCGCGCCGTCGGGGCGCTGACCGAAATCGAGAGCGGGCGGCTCAAGGGCGAATTGCCGATCTCGACGGAAATCCACAACACCATCCAGGACCGGCGCGCGCTGTGCGTGGCGCTGCTGCTGCATGATATCGGCAAGGGCACCGAGGAGGATCATTCGGTGGTCGGCGCGCGCATCGCGCTGCATCTGTGCCCGCGCTTCGGGCTGAGCGAAGCCGAGACCGATACCGTCGCCTGGCTCGTCGGCCACCATCTCGACATGTCGAGCGTGGCGCAGCACCGCGACCTGTCGGACCCCAAGACGATCGCGAGTTTCGCCGCCACGGTGCAGACGCTGGAACGGCTCAAGCTGCTGCTGCTGCTCACGGTGTGCGATATCCGCGCCGTCGGCCCCGATGTCTGGAACGGCTGGAAGGGGCAATTGCTGCGCGCGCTGTACTGGGAAACCGAAGTGGTGCTGGCGGGTGGCCATTCCGCCGCCAACCGCGCCGCGCGCGTTGCCGCCGCGCAAGCCGAGCTGCGCGCCGTGCTGCCGGGCTGGAGCGACGACGAATTCCACGCCTATGCGCAGCGCCACTATCCCGCCTACTGGCTCAAGGTCGAGACGGCGCGCCAGGCAGCCCATGCCGAATTGCTGCACGAGGCCGATCGCAGCCGCGACCGGCTGCTCACCCGCACCGCGACCGATGCCTTCCGCGGCTTCACCGAACTGACGGTGCTCGCCATCGACCACCCGCGCCTGCTGGCGATCATTGCCGGTGCTTGTGCCGCGGCCGGCGCCAATATCGTCGAGGCGCAGATTTTCACCACCACCGACGGGCTGGCGCTCGACACCATCTTCATCTCGCGCGCCTTCGAGCATGACGAGGACGAGTTGCGCCGGGCCGGGCGCGTGGCGAGCCATATCGTGCGGGCGCTGAAGGGCGAGATCAAGCTGCCCGAGGCGGTCGCCTCGCGCGCCGCGAGCCAGAAGAGCGCGCCGACCTTCCAGGTCGTGCCATACCTGACCATCGATAACACGCTGTCGGACCGCTACACGGTGCTGGAGGTGACCGGGCTCGACCGGCCCGGCCTCGTCTATGACCTGACGACGGTGCTCGGCAAGCTCAACCTCAATATCGGCTCGGCCCGCATCGTCACCTTCGGCGAGAAGGCGGTCGATGTTTTCTATGTCACCGACCTGACCGGCGGCAAGGTCGTCAGCCCGGCACGCCAGGCGACGATCCGCAAGCGCTTGATGGAGGTGCTGACCCCTGACCTGCCCAAGCCGGTCCCGGCGACCGCCTCATGAGGCAGCCGCCTTGATTTTTGCCGGCCAAACCCTGATATCCAGCGCAACCATTCATCTCCAACCAGACGGATCATCATGAGCGACGCGACGAACGGCGATCATAAAAACCATCCGAACGGCGCTGACCCGGTGCAGGATAATGTCGCCCCCGCCGCCGAGGCCGCCACGGAAGCGGGCACGGTCGCCGCGCTCGAAGCCGAGAAGGCGGAACTGCGCGACAAGCTGCTGCGCACGCTGGCCGATATGGAAAACCTGCGCCGCCGCACCGAGCGCGAGGTCGCCGATGCGCGCAGCTACGGCATGGCCGGTTTCGCGCGCGACATGCTCGGCGTCGCCGATAATTTTCGCCGGGCCATCGAGAGCCTGCCGCAGGAGGCGGTCGCCAGCGCCGAGGGTACGCTGAAGGCGCTGCTCGACGGCATCGAGATCACCGAACGCGACCTGCTCAAGACGCTGGAGCGCCACGGCGTCAAGAAACTCGACCCCGCCGGCCAGAAATTCGACCCGCATCTGCATCAGGCGATGTTCGAGGCGCCCGACCCGAGCGTGCCCAAGGGCACCGTGACCCAGGTCGTCCAGACCGGCTTCACCATCGGCGACCGCGTGTTGCGCCCGGCCATGGTCGGGGTCTCGACGGGCGGGCCGCGCGCCGAAGCCCCCGCGCACGAGCCGATCGACAAGAAGGCCTGACGGGCTCGCGGAACATGATTGCGCCTTTCGCATCGGGATGGGCCGGCTTGACCGGCCGATCCCGCTCCGGAGAAGCGCGACGGCGAGAAGCGCCCGATGCCCTCGGATGAGGCCGAGGCGACCTCACAGCATCGGCAGATGGCGCTTGCGAGGCCCGCGCGGAAACGCCGCATCGATGGCGGCATGATCGGCGGCCGTGAGTTCCAGCGCCATGGCGGCGGCATTGGCTTCGGCATGGGCGGCGCTTGAGGCTTTGGGAATCGCGAACACATGCTCGTGCCGGGTCAGCGCGGCAAGCGCGACCTGGCGCGGCGTGGTGTCATGGGCGCGCGCGATCGCGCCAAGCACCCTGCCGCCAGCGGAGTCGGCGTCCGGAAAGTCGTCATGCCCGAACGGGCTGTAGGCGACGAGCGCCACGCCATGATGCGCGCACCACGGCAGCACGCCATGCTCGATCGCCCGCTCCTGTAAATGATAGAGTACCTGGTTGCAGGCGATCGCGCCGGGACCCGCGACGGAAAGCGCCTCGTCAAGATCGGCGACGTCGAAATTGCTGACGCCCCAGGCGGCGATCTTGCCCTCGCGTTGCAGGTCGGCGAAGGCGGCGAAGGTCTCGGCGAGCGGCACGCCGCCGCGCCAATGCAGCAGGTAGCAGTCGAGCCGGTCGGTGTTCAGCCGGCGCAGCGAGCGCTCGCAGGCGGCTTTGGTGCCGGCGCGCGAGGCGTTGGAGGGCAGCACTTTCGAGATCAGGAACACCTCGTCGCGCCGGCCGGCGATCGCCTCGGCGACGAGCGGCTCGGCCTCGCCATACATTTCGGCGGTATCGATGTGGCTCATGCCGCGATCGAGCCCGGCTCTCAGCGCCGCGACCGCCATGCACCGGTCGCCATGGTCGAGATACCAGGTGCCCTGGCCGATGATGGAGACGGCGGCGTTGCCTGGCCCGAAGGGGCGTGTGGTCATGATGGTATCTCCCGGAGAGCGGTTGGCTGGAAGGCGGTTGGCTGATATTCGCGCCCACACTAGCTTTCACGCCGAAACTCTGCCATAGAGCCGCCTTCCGACCGCGCTGGACGACATCCCGGCGCGGCCATTCTCGTACATCCAAGGAGTTCACGATGTCGATCACTGCCGAGCGCAAGGACGCGCTCATCAAGGAATATGCCGCCAAAGAGGGTGATACCGGTTCGCCGGAAGTGCAGGTCGCCATCCTGACCGAGCGCATCACCAACCTGACCGAGCATTTCAAGGCGCACAAGAAGGACAACCACTCGCGTCGCGGCCTGCTGAAGATGGTTTCGCAGCGCCGGTCTCTGCTCGACTACGTCAAGCGCAAGGACGAGGCGCGCTACAAGTCGCTCATCGAGCGTCTCGGCATCCGTCGCTAAGGCGACCGGGCCAATCGCGCAGCCGGGCCGCACGCCCGGCCGCATGACAATCCGCGAGCGACGGCAATGGGGCCGTCGCCTGGACGAGAAAACACTTAACGCATGATCGCCATGGCAGGATCGCCGGATACTCGGGCCGAGGGCGCAAGCCCCAGCCGAGTTTCTTGCCGTCTTGCGCATGGCTTTTTGCGTTGACCGCAACAGAAAGCCATATCCCGCATGTTCGATATCTCCCGCGTGAGCATTACCTGGGCCGGGCGCAAGCTCACCCTCGAAACCGGCAAGGTCGCCCGTCAGGCCGACGGCGCGGTTCTCGCCACCTATGGCGAGACCGTGGTGCTGGCCACCGTCGTCTCGGCCAAGGAGCCGAAACCCGGCATCGATTTCTTCCCGCTCACCGTCAACTACCAGGAAAAGACCTTCGCGGCCGGCCGCATCCCTGGCGGCTTCTTCAAGCGCGAGGGGCGCCCCTCCGAGAAGGAAACGCTGGTCTCGCGCCTGATCGACCGGCCGATCCGGCCGCTTTTCGCGCATGGCTACCGTAACGAGACCCAGGTCATCGTCACCGTGCTGCAGCACGATCTCGAGAACGATCCCGACGTGCTGGCGCTGGTCGCGGCCTCCGCCGCGCTGACGCTGTCGGGCGTGCCGTTCATGGGCCCGGTCGGCGCCGGCCGCGTCGCCTATATCAACAACGAATACGTGCTGAACCCGACCCTCGAGCAGATGGCCGATACCAGCCTCGACCTCGTCGTCGCCGGCACGCAGGACGCGGTGCTGATGGTCGAATCCGAAGCCAAGGAGCTGTCGGAAGAGATCATGCTCGGCGCCGTCATGCACGGCCACAAGGGCTTCCAGCCGGTGATCGACGCGATCATCGCGCTCGCCGAGAAGGCCGCCAAGGAGCCGCGCGACTTCGCGCCCGCCGATCTGTCGCATGTCGAGAAGGCGATCATGGGCGCGGTCGAGAAGGACCTGCGCGCCGCCTACAAGATCACCGCCAAGGCCGAGCGCTACGCCGCGGTCGATGCCGTGAAGGCAAAGGTGCTGGAGGCGCTGTGCCCGGCCGATGCCGAGGTCGACAACGTCAAGGTGTTCGACAAGGAAGTGGTCAAGGGCCAGTTCAAGGAAGCCCAGGCCAAGATCGTGCGGCTCAACATCCTCGATGACGGCATCCGCATCGACGGCCGCGACGTCAAGACGGTGCGCCCGATCGTGGCGGAAGTCGGCATCCTGCCGCGCACGCACGGCTCGGCCCTGTTCACGCGCGGCGAGACGCAGGCGCTTGCGGTTGCAACCCTCGGCACCGGCGATGACGAGCAGTTCATCGACCAGCTCGAGGGCACCCGCAAGGAGCGCTTCCTGCTCCATTACAACTTCCCCCCCTACTCGGTCGGCGAGACCGGCCGCATGGGCTCGCCCGGGCGCCGCGAAATCGGCCATGGCAAGCTCGCCTGGCGCGCCATCCACCCGATGCTGCCGGCCCATCACGAGTTCCCCTACACGCTGCGCGTCGTGTCGGAGATCACCGAATCGAACGGCTCCTCGTCGATGGCCACCGTGTGCGGCACCTCGCTGGCGCTGATGGATGCTGGCGTGCCGCTCAAGAGCCCGGTCGCCGGCATCGCCATGGGCCTGATCCTCGAGGGCAAGCGCTTCGCCGTGCTGTCCGACATTCTCGGCGACGAGGATCATCTCGGCGACATGGACTTCAAGGTGGCGGGAACCGCCGGCGGCATCACCTCGCTGCAGATGGACATCAAGATCGCCGGCATCACCGAGGAGATCATGAAGGTCGCCCTCGAGCAGGCCAAGGGCGGCCGCGCCCATATCCTGGGCGAGATGGCCAAGGCGCTTTCGGGCGCCCGCGCCGAGCTCGGCGAGCATGCGCCGCGCATCGAGACGATCAAGATCAACCCCGAGAAGATCCGCGAAGTGATCGGCACCGGCGGCAAGGTGATCCGCGAGATCACCGAGAAGACCGGCACCAAGATCGACATTTCCGATGACGGCACCATCCGCGTGGCGGCGTCCGACGGCCAGGCGATCAAGGCGGCGCTGAACTGGATCAAGTCGATCGCCTCCGATCCGGAGGTCGGCCATATCTACGAAGGCACCGTGGTCAAGGTGATGGAGTTCGGCGCCTTCGTGAACTTCTTCGGCAACAAGGACGGGCTGGTGCATATCTCGCAGCTCGCGCCGCAGAAGGTCGCCACCGTCAAGGACGTCGTCAAGGAAGGCGACAAGGTCAAGGTCAAGCTGCTCGGCTTCGACGATCGCGGCAAGGTGCGCCTGTCGATGAAGGTGGTCGACCAGCAGACCGGCGAGGATATCGAGGCCAAGCTCAGGGCCGAGCGCGAAGCCAATGGCGAGCCGGAGCCCGAGCACGAGGAGCGCCGGCCGCGCGAGGACCGTGGCGAGCGCCGCGACCGTCCGCGCCGCGCGCGCCGCGACGACTGATCCGGCTTACGCCATGAGAAAGGGCGCTCCGCGAGGGGCGCCCTTTTTGCTTGGCCCGCGCGCCCCGAGCCGGGACCCGCGCAAGGTCGCGCTTTTCGCAATCGGCATGGGCGTTTCAGCCGCCGTCGTAATGCCAGCGCTCGGTGGTGGCGACGCTGCGGCGCCACTCGACCGGGGTGTCGTTCATCGCCATCGTCAGGCATTCGATGGCCAGCACCGGCGCGCCGGGGGGCAGCTTGAGCACGTCAGCCTCCTCGGCGCTGGCGGCCGCCGCCTTGATGCGGTCGCGCCCGCCGCGGATCATCACGCCGAAGCGCGCGGCATAGGCCTCGTAGAGATTATGCGGGAAGGGCTCGCTCTCCAGCGCGCCGAAACGGGGGCGCGACATGACGATCGTCTCGAAGATCACCGGCATCGCGCCGAGCAGGCGCAGCCGCTTGACCCTCAGCACCTCCTCGTCGGGCTCGAGCGCCAGCATGTCGCGCTCGCGCCGCGAGGGGCGCCCCGGCGCCAGCGACAGCAGGCGGCTGGTCGGATAGAGGGCGGCGCCGCTATCGGGTTTGAGCCGGAGGAACTGCGACACCAGGCGCGCCTCGTCGAATCCGGCGACGAAGGTGCCCTTGCCCTGGCGCCTCGCCACGACATGATCGGCCGCCATCTCGTCGAGCGCCTTGCGCACCGTACCTTGGCTGACGCCGAGATCGGCGGCGATGCGGGCCTCGCTCGGCAGCATCTCGCCCGGGCGCCAGATGCCGGCGGCAATGCGCCGGGTCAGCACGGCGCGGATTTGCGCATAGAGCGGGCGCGGGGCCGGCGATTCGGACAGGGTGGGTGGCTGGATATCCAAGTTGGGCTCCCGGACCAGCGATACGTTGACGCTGGGTAAAACTCATGTCTTATATAAGATATAGAAGTCGGACCGGCGCGGAAGGCGATAGCGAAAATGTGATATCCCAGATTCTCCGTCGTCATGACGGGGAATACCGCAACGCGAGAAGTGCGGTAAAGGGTCGGATCAACTGACCAAACCAACGGGGAGTGCAACCTCGAATCACGCTTGTGGTCGCCAAGAGCAAAAACACGCCGCAAGCCGTCACTTCAGGACCCGTCGGGCCACCGCCCGGGCGGGTCTTTTCATGTCGGGCGACAGCCGTCCGGAACGCCCGGCGCGGCGCCGCTTGGCGAACGCTTCGGCTGCTGCTATTGCGGCGCGATGACGACGCATAAAATTGAGAACATCCGCAACTTCTCGATCGTTGCCCATATCGACCACGGCAAGTCGACGCTGGCCGACCGGTTGATTCAGGTCACCGGCGGCTTGAGCGCGCGCGAGATGACCGAGCAGGTTCTCGACAACATGGATATCGAGAAGGAGCGCGGCATCACCATCAAGGCGCAGACCGTGCGCCTGCAATATCTTGCCCAGGACGGCAAGACCTACATCCTCAACCTGATGGACACGCCGGGCCATGTCGACTTCGCCTACGAGGTGTCGCGCTCGCTGGCGGCCTGCGAGGGCTCGCTGCTCGTCGTCGATGCCTCGCAGGGCGTCGAGGCGCAGACATTGGCCAATGTCTACCAGGCGCTCGATGCCAATCACGAGATCGTGCCGGTGCTCAACAAGATCGACCTACCGGCGGCCGAACCAGAGCGCGTCAAGGAGCAGATCGAGGAGGTGATCGGCCTCGATGCCTCCGATGCGGTCGAAGCCTCGGCCAAGAGCGGCATCGGCATCGACAAGGTGCTGGAAGCGATCGTCACCCGCCTGCCGCCGCCGGTCGGCGACGACGAAGCCCCCCTGAAGGCGCTGCTGGTCGATAGCTGGTACGACGCCTATCTCGGCGTGGTGGTGCTGGTGCGCGTCATCGACGGCGCGCTGAAAAAAGGCATGCGCATCCGCATGATGGGCACCGACGCCGCCTATGATGTCGAGCGCGTCGGCTATTTCACGCCCAAGATGGTCAATGTCGACCGGCTCGGGCCTGGCGAGGTCGGCTTCATCACCGGCTCGATCAAGGAGGTCGCCGATACCCGCGTCGGCGACACCATCACCGAGGACCGCAAGCCGACGGCCACGGCGCTGCCGGGCTTCAAGCCGGTGCAGCCGGTGGTGTTCTGCGGCCTGTTCCCGATCGACGCCGCCGATTTCGAGGATCTGCGCGCCGCCATGGGCCGGCTGCGCCTGAACGACGCCTCGTTCAGCTACGAGATGGAAACCTCCGCCGCGCTCGGCTTCGGCTTCCGCTGCGGCTTTCTCGGCCTCCTGCATCTGGAAATCATCCAGGAGCGGCTCGAGCGCGAGTTCAATCTCGACCTGATCGCCACCGCACCGAGCGTGATCTACGACATCACGCTCCGGGACGGCGCGTTGATCCACCTGCACAATCCGGCCGACATGCCGGATGTGATGGCGATCGCAACCATCGCCGAACCATGGATCAGGGCGACGATCCTGACGCCGGACGAATATCTCGGCTCCGTGCTGAAACTGTGCCAGGACCGGCGCGGCGAGCAGATCGACCTGTCCTATGTCGGGTCGCGCGCCAAGGTGGTGTACGACCTGCCGCTGAACGAGGTGGTGTTCGATTTCTACGACCGGCTGAAATCGGTCTCGAAGGGCTATGCCTCGTTCGACTACCATCTCACCGAATATCGCGAGGGCGACCTCGTCAAGCTGTCGATCCTGGTCAATGGCGAGCCGGTCGATGCGCTGTCGATGCTGGTGCATCGCGCGCGCGCCGAATCGCGCGGCCGGGCGATGTGCGAGAAGCTCAAGGACCTGATTCCGCCGCATATGTTCCAGATTCCGGTGCAGGCGGCGATCGGCGGCAAGATCATCGCACGCGAGACGATCCGGGCGCTGCGCAAGGACGTGACGGCGAAATGCTATGGCGGCGACGCCACCCGCAAGCGCAAGCTGCTCGAGAAGCAGAAAGAGGGCAAGAAGCGCATGCGGCAGTTCGGCAAGGTCGAGATTCCGCAGGAAGCCTTCATCGCCGCGCTCAAGATGGATAGCTGAGGCCCGCGGCACATTGCCCCTGCGGGGCCACGGCTGTTATCGTGGCGCGCGATCCGAGATCCCGACGAGACCTCATCAAGCATGACCTTGCCCGCATGACCCTGCCCGTTGGCCATTCCCGCCTGATGAAGCGCCCGTACAGCCTCGGCGAACTGGTGGCGGACGGGCTCGTGCATGGCGCGGCGATCCTCGCGGCGGTGGTCGGACTCGCGGTGCTGATCCTGCTGGTAGCGCTGCATGGCGACGGGCTCGCTCTCGCCGCCACCATCGTCTATGCCGGCTGCCTGCTCGCCATGCTGTGCTTCTCGGCCGCCTATAACATGACGCCGGTCTCGCCGCTGAAATGGCTGTTCCGGCGCTTCGACCATGTCGGTATCTTCCTGGCGATCGCCGGCACCTATACGCCGCTCGTCATCCAGTTCACCGACAGTTTCTGGGCCTGGACGCTCGGCATCACGGTCTGGGTCGGCGCGGTCGCCGGCAGCCTGCTGAAACTCGCGCTCCCCGGCCGCTACGAGAAGCTCTCCGTCGCCGCCTATCTGGCGCTCGGCTGGGTCGCGGTGTTCGCGATCAAGCCGATGTTCGAATCGCTGCCGCTCGCCGCCTGCGTGCTGGTGATCGTCGGCGGGCTGCTCTACAGCGCCGGCGTCGTGTTCTACAAATGGCACAGCCTCCGGTTCCAGAACGCGATCTGGCACGGCTTCGTCGTGGTGGCGGCCGCCTGCCATTTCGCGGCGGTGACGATCAGCGTGATGCCCGACGGCATCGGCTAGATCATCTTACCTTCACCACCAGCTTGCCGACCGCGCGGCGCTCGGCCAGCGCGGCGATGGCGCTCGCGCCCTCGGCGAGCGGAAAGCTTTGCGAGACGACCGGCGTGATCCGGCCGGCCTCGAGCCAATCGAGCAGCACGCGAAAATTCGCCGCCGCACGCTCCGGCGCGCGCGCGGTGAACTGGCCGAAAAACACGCCGACCAGCGAGGCGGCCTTGAGGAGCGCCAGGTTGAGCGGCAAGGCCGGGATCGTGCCGCCGGCGAAACCGACCACGAGATGGCGCCCGTCCCAGCCGAGCGAGCGGAAGGCCGGCTCACTGAAACCGCCGCCGACCGGATCGAACACGACATCGACGCCCTTTGCGCCGGTGATGGATTTGAGCCTGCCGCGCAGATCCTCTTGCGCGTAATCGATCAGGTGATCGGCGCCCTGCTCCCTGGCGACGGCGAGCTTTTCCGGGCCGGAGGCGGCGGCAATCACCGTGGCGCCGAGCGCCTTGCCGATCTGCACGGCGGCGAGCCCGACGCCGCCGGCGGCGCCCAGCACGAGCAGCGTCTCGCCGGCGCGCAGGCGGCCACGGTCATGCAGCGCATGATAGCTCGTGCCGTAGACCATCGGGATCGCGGCGGCGGCGGCGAAATCGATCTTCGCCGGCAGCGCCACGCAGGCGGCGGCCGGCACGATGACCGCCTCGGCCATGCCGCCCCAGCCGGTCAGCGCCATCACCCGGTCGCCGATGCGCGGCGTCGTGACCCCTTCGCCAACCGCTGTGACGATGCCGGCGACATCACCGCCGGGCGAGAACGGAAAAGCCGGCTTGAACTGGTATTTGCCCTGCACGATCAATGCGTCCGGGAAATTCACGCTGCATGCCTCGACCGCGATCAACACCTCGCCGGGTACGGGCTCCGGCGTCGCCACCTCGACAAGGGACAGGGTGTCGATCGGGCCGAAAGCCTTGCAGATCAGCGCCTTCATCATGGCTCCTTCCACGCCAGATCGATGGCCGGCGAGCTTAACGGGCCCCCTCGCGCAAAACCACCCGTTGTTTGCGGGCACAGGCTGTCCTACGATCGCGCCACCACCACAATGGACATTTCCCCATGCGAAACCAGGCCATCGCCCGTGCTTATGCGACGTTCGACAGCGGCCAGTTCAAGACCGTGCTGGCGCGGCGCATCGCCATGCCGACCGAGAGCCAGAACCCGGCGCGCGCGCCCGTGATGGAAGCCTATATCGCCGACGAAATGGTGCCGGAACTCGTTGGCATGGGCTTCACCTGCACCACGCTGCGCGAGCCCGGCGCCAAGGGGCCGTTCCTGTTCGCCGAGCGTATCGAGAATGCCAGCCTGCCGACGGTGTTCGGCTACGGCCATGGCGACGTCATCCGCGGCCAGGACGCGCAATGGCGCGAGGGCCTGTCGCCCTGGGTGCTGACCGAGGAAAACGGGCTGTGGTACGGCCGCGGCGTCGTCGACAACAAGGGCCAGCACGCCATCAACCTCGCCGCGCTCAAGGCGGTGCTGGAGACGCGCGGCAAGCTCGGCTTCAACGCCAAATACCTGATCGAGACCGGCGAGGAGACCGGTTCGCCCGGCCTCAGGGCGTTGTGCCGGCGCGAGCGCGAGCGGTTTCGCGCCGATGTGCTGATCGGCTCGGACGGGCCGCGCCTCAACGCCGAACGGCCGACGATCTTCCTCGGCACGCGCGGCGCCTTCGCCTTCGAGATGTGGATCGATGCGCGCGCCGGCAGCCACCATTCCGGCAACTGGGGCGGGCTGATCTCCAATCCGGGCGTCGAACTCGCCCATGCCATCGCCTCGGTCATCGGCCCGACCGGCCAGATCCGCATCCCCGAATGGGTGCCGGCCGAACTGCCGGCTTCGGTCAGGCGCGTGCTCGCCGATTGCGAAGTCAGCGGCGGCGCCGACGGGCCGGAGGTCGAGCCGTGGTGGGGCGAGCCCGGCCTGTCGCCGGCCGAGCGCGTGTTCGGCTGGACGGCGTTCGAGGTGCTGGCCTATGCCTGCGGCAACCCGGATGCGCCGGTCAACGCCATCCCGCCGCGCGCCTTCGCACATTGCCAGTTGCGCTTCGTGGTCGGCGTCGACGGCGACGAAATCCTGCCCGCGCTCAGGCGCCATCTCGACCGGCACGGCTTTTCGCGCGTGCAGATCGGCCCGGCCAAGGACGAGATCTTTCACGCCACAAGGCTCGATCCCGACCATCCTTGGGTCGCCTGGGCGGTCGATTCGATCCAGCGCTCGACCAACAAGAAGCCGGCCGTGCTGCCCAATCTCGGCGGCGCGCTGCCCAATGACATCTTTTCCGAAATCCTCGAGCTGCCGACGGTCTGGGTGCCGCATTCCTACCCCGGCTGTTCGCAGCACGCGCCGAACGAGCATGTACCGAAAGCGCTGGTGCGTGAGGCGCTCGGGCTGATGGCGGGGCTCTATTACGATCTCGGCGAACCGGGCGTGCCGCATAAGGCAGGTTGAGAGGCGTGGCCGGCTCAGAGTTGGTCCGGCTGAACCGTTTGTGCCTTTACCTCCACCGTCATGGGCCGGCTTGACCGGCCCATCCCGATACGAAAACCACATCATTGTCCTCATCAGCCTCGGCTCGAGACCGGAAGAGACTTGGCGACTGGCTTCTCAATGGAAATCGCGCGATTTCGGCAGGATGCGGACCTGGCGCGGATGGCGGGCATGAGCCGGGGCAGGCTCGTCAACCGGCGGCAGTACGATGCGCGTGATCTGCGGCGGCATCGGATCGGGCTCGCTCAACTGCCGCAGCGCATCCGTGCGGTCGAGCACGCGCTCGGCCATCAGATGCACCACATTCTCTGGGCTCTTCTGCACCTTGCCATGGACCTCGAGCAGCCGCGCGCTCATCACGGCGCGGCGAAAGCGCTCGAACAGGCTTGCCCACAGCACGACATTGGTCACGCCGGTCTCATCCTCGAGCGTGATGAAGATCGCCTTGCCGTTGCCGGGGCGCTGGCGCACCAGCACCACGCCGGCGACGCGCGCCCGTGCGCCATCCGGGCTGGCGGAAACGCCGGCGCAGGTGAGCAACCCCTGGCGCCGGAACCCCGCGCGCAAAAACGCCATCGGGTGGCCTTTCAGCGACAGGCGCGTGGTCTGGTAATCGGCCACGACATGTTCCGACAGCGCCATGTCCGGCAAACCGGCATCGCTCTCGGCGCCAAGCTCGCGCGCTGCGGCGGCGGCGAATAACGGCAGCGGCTCGTCGTCCGGCACACGGCGCACCGCCCAGAGCGCGGCGCGGCGCTCGAGGCCGAGCGAGCGGAAGGCATCGGCATCGGCAAGTTTTCGTAAGGATGCGCCCGATGCGCCGGCGCGCAGCACGACGTCCTCGAGCGCTCCGTAGCCCGCCCCCCGGCTTTCGGTGAGGCGTTCCATGTCGGCCTCTTGCAAACCATCGGCCTGGCGAAAACCGAGGCGCAGCGCCAGTGCGCCATCGGGGCGCCGTTCGAGCGTATTGTCCCAAAAGCTGTGATTGATATCGAGCGGCCGGATTTCGACGCCGTTTTCCTGCGCGTTGCGCACGATCTGGGCCGGGGCATAAAAGCCCATCGGCTGGGAATTGAGCAGCGCGCAGGCGAACACCGCCGCATGGTGACATTTGAGCCAGGCCGAGATGTAGACCAGCTTGGCGAAGGAGGCGGCGTGGCTTTCGGGAAAGCCGTAGCTGCCAAACCCCTCGATCTGGGCGAAGCAGCGCGCCGCGAAATCCGGCGCATAGCCGCGCGCGACCATGCGACCGATCATCATGTCCTTGAAGCGGCCGATGGTGCCGAGATTGCGGAAGGTTGCCATGGCGCGGCGCAGGCCGTTGGCCTCCTCGGCCGTGAAACGGGCAGCGACCATGGCGAGCTTCATCGCCTGTTCCTGGAACAGCGGCACGCCGAGGGTCTTTTTCAGCACCTCATGCAGTTCTTCAGGGTCATGCGGCGGCGCCGGGCTCGGAAACACCACCAGCTCGGGATTGGCGCGGCGCTTCAGGTAGGGATGCACCATGTTGCCCTGGATCGGCCCCGGCCGCACGATGGCGACCTGGATGACGAGATCGTAGAAATTCTCCGGCCTGAGGCGCGGCAGCATGTTCATCTGCGCCCGGCTCTCGACCTGGAACACGCCGATCGAATCGGCACGCTGCAGCATCGCGTAGGTTTTCTCGTCGTCTGCCTTGATGTCGGCCAGGCCCAGATCAGGACCGCCATGCTCGCGCAGCAGGTCGAACGCCTTGCGGATGCAGGTCAGCATGCCGAGCGCCAGCACATCGACCTTCATCAGGCCGAGCGCGTCGATATCGTCCTTGTCCCATTCGATGAAGGTGCGCTTCGCCATGGCGGCATGACCGATCGGCACCATCTCGTCGAGGCGGCCGCGCGCCAGCACGAAGCCGCCGACATGCTGCGAGAGATGGCGCGGGAAATTCAGCAGCCGGCGCGCGAAAGCCACGGCGCGCGCGACAAGCGGATTATCCGCATCGAGCCCGGCCTCGCGGATGCGTTTCGGCCCGATATCGCTGCCCCAATGACCCCATTGCGTGTCGGCGAGCCGGGCGGTGATATCGTCGCTGAGGCCGAGCGCCTTGCCGACATCGCGGATGGCGCTGCGCGGCCGGTAATGGATCACCGTGGCGACGATGCCGGCGCGGTGGCGGCCGTATTTGTCATAGATATGCTGGATGGCCTCCTCGCGGCGCTCATGCTCGAAATCGACATCGATATCAGGCGGTTCGCGGCGCTCGACGGAGATGAAACGGGCAAACAGCACGTCGTTCTCGGCCGGATCGACCGCGGTGATGCCGAGCACGTAGCACACCGCCGAATTGGCGGCCGAGCCCCGCCCCTGGCACAGGATGCCGCGGCTCTCGGCAAAACGGACGATGTCGTAGATGGTCAGGAAATAGCGCGCGTAATCGAGCTTGCCGATCAGTTCCAGTTCCTCGCGCAGGAGTTTCCGCACCTTTTCCGGTGTGCCATCCGGATAGCGGATGACGGTGCAGGAGGCGGTGAGGCTTTCGAGATGGGATTGGGCCGTCCTGCCCGGCGGCACCAGTTCATCCGGATATTCGTATTGGAGCTGGCCGAGGTCGAAATCGACCCTCATCAGCAGGTTGGCGGTCTCGGCGATCGCCTCGGGCGCATCCTTGAACAGGCGCGCCATCTCGGGGGCGCCCTTCAGGTGACGCTCGGCATTGGCCTCGAGCCGGCGGCCGGCGGTCTCGATGCTGACGCCGTCCCGGATGCAGGTCAGCACGTCCTGCAGGTCGCGGTCGGCGGCGTCGGCATAGAGCACGTCGTTGACCGCGATGAGCGGCAGGCGGGCGCCGCTCGCGATCTCGCGCAGGGTGGCGAGCCGGCGCCGGTCGCGGCCGGCGCGCGGCATGGTGGCGCCGAGCCAGAGCGCCGCCGGCGCTGCTTCGGCGAGCTGCGGCAAGGCGGCGATCAGCGGCGCGAAACGCCCGGCCATGACGATGAGCAACAAGCCGCCGGCATCGGCGATGAGGTCGTCGCGGTAGAGCAGGCACTCGCCTTTCCCGCCGCGCAGGTTGCCGGTGGTCAGCAGGCGGCACAGCCGGCCCCAGCCGGCCCGGTGCTGCGGATAGGCGATGATCTCGGGCGTGTCGTCGGCGAAGACGAGCCGCGCCCCGACCGCGAGCTTGAAACCCCTGGCCCGTTCCCGCAGCATGGCCGTATCGAGGCCGAGCGCCTCGGCCAGGGGATGCACGCGCCAGCTATGCTCGCCGGGGCCGGAACCGTGGCGTTGCCTGGCGGCAGGCATCTTGCCGATCTCACGCAACTCCTTGAGCGCGCCATGGGCGCGCACCACGCCGGCCACCGAATTGCGATCGGCGAGGCCGAGCCCGGCATGGCCGAGCGCCAGCGCCCTCAGCACCAGATCCTGCGGATGCGAGGCGCCGCGCAGGAAGGAGAAATTGCTGCTGGCGGCGAGTTCGGCATAGGCGTGCGTCATGTGAAGGGCGACCTCATGCGAACACGCCATGCACGAACCAGCGCGGCGCGGCATCGCCCGCGCCATAAAACCCCTGCCGGAACAGCCAGAAGCGCCGGCCGGCCATATCCTCGACCCGGTAATAGTCGCGGGTCAGGGCATCCGGTCCATCGCGCCACCAGTCGGGCGCGATGCGCTCCGGGCCTTCGGCACGGGCGACGGCATGGCTTTCCCGCCGCCAGCGGAAACGCGAGGGCGGCCCGTCCGGCACCTCGGCCAGCGCCTCGATCGGCTCCGGCGACCGGAAAAGCTGCAGCGGCCGGGCCGGCGGCTCGCCGGGTTCCTGTTCCGGCCAGGCCAGGGCCGTGCAAGTCAGGGCGGCCGATGGCGCGCCACGCGCCGCCGCCGGCCAGGCGTGAAAGGCGCGCTCGGCCTGATGGCTGTCGCCGGCCGCGAAGCGCAGCACCCGGTCGCGGCCAAGCCGCGTGCTGAGCCGGTCGACGAGATCGTCGAGCGCCTCGCCCTGATCCGTGCCGCCGGCGAGATCGGGCTGGCGCTCGGGCAGGCTCTCGCAGACCGGCACGGCAAGCCTGATCGCATCGAAGCCGAAACCCGGATCGAGCGGATCGGCGAGGCTGTCGAGCCGCTCGCGATAAAGCCGCATCACCGCGCCCGCATCGCGCAGCGGGCGGCCGGTCTCGACGGTGAGCCGGCGCACGGCGCCGTCGCTGCGGAAGAAGCTCGCCTCGAACACGCGCCCGCCGGCGCCGCGCCCCTCCAGCACGCGGCCGGCCTCCGCGATCAGCCGCTCCAGCACGCCGGCGATGGCCGTTTGATCCAGGAACGGTTCCGGGAAATGCCGCTCGACGATACAGGCGGGCGGCGGGCGCAGCGGCGTGATGCGCCGGTCTTCCCGGCCGAGGATGCGTTGCAGCCGGGTGACGAGGCCAGCGCCGAAACGCGCCGCCAGCGTGGCGCGCGGGCGCGCATCCACGCTACCGAGTGTGACCAGCCCGGCCCGCGTCAGCGCCAGCGTGGCCTCAGGCGCGGCCTCGAGGGCCGCGACCGGCAGGGCGCGCGCGGCCTGTTCCTCGCCCGCGCCCTGCGGGGCGGGATGCGCGGCGAAACGGGCGAAGGCGCGCGCCGCATCGGGCGTGCCGGCCAGGCCGAGGCGCGCAAAAAACCCGAGGCGGCGCAGCCGCGCGGCAAGCGTCTCGCGCAGCGCCGCCTCGCCGCCGAACAGATGCGCGCAGCCGGTGATGTCGAGCATCAACCCGTAAGGCGCATCGTCGGCGACGAGCGGCGTGTACAGGTCGCACAGCGCGGCGAGCCTGCCGATCAGCGCCGCATCGCGCTCGGGCGCCGCCTCGGCGAGCGCAAGTTGCGGGATGCGGGCGCGGGCATCGGCGAGCGTCATGCCGGCGCGCAGGCCGAGCTGAAGCGCGGCGTGGTCGACCGCCGCCAGCACGCGCGCGCCATGCCGCTTCTCGGTGACGACGCGCGGCGGGGCGCCGGCCCCGGTTGAAGCCGGCTGCTCACGCCGCAGCCTGTCCGTCGGCAGGAAGGGAAACCACAGCGCGAGATAGCGGCGCGGCAAGGCCGGCATGAGCGCCGGAGCCGGGGTTCTCGAAACAGGTTCGGTCACGATTCCACTCCATGGTCCACTGACGTTCCGCCACGCCGCCGCGATGACGGCGCAGGCTGACGGCGAAGGCCGGCCGGCCGCATTGGCGGCCAGCGCCGGCGACGGCAAGGCGGCGACCCGCCAGCGGCTATGCGCCGCGCTCGGCGCTGGCGGCCCCGGCATGCGCGTCAGCAGCAGCGTGACGCCCGAGGCTTCGGCCGCGAGCACCAGACGCCGGCTGGCGGTCAGGTCGAGCAGGCGACCCGCCTGCCATGGCGCGACCAGCACGGCGCCGAGCGCGGGGCAGCGCGCCGCCTCCGCCGCCACGCGCAACAGGCTTGCGGGATCGGGCGCGCGCACCAGCACCAGCCGGCCGGGATCGAGGCCGAAGGCGGCGAGCCCCGGCGGATAGGGCGCGCCGGCCTCGTGGTCGAGCCGGTCCTGCCGCACCCAGAGGATCGGCCGGCTGCCGGCGGCGCGGATCGCCATGGCGATGGCGAAACCGGCGAGCGCCGCGAGATCGCCCGGCCCGGCCGCCTGGAACTCATGCAGGGCGCCGCGCGCCAGCCCGCCGCCGAGCGGCCCGTCGAGCGCCGGCAGGCCGAGGCTGAAACGCGGCCAGGCCGGCGCCGGCGCGGCCTGCGCCACGGCCTGTTTCAGGGCCGCGAAGGCGTGTGGGGATAGCGGCATCACTCTCTGTCCAGCTGTTGATATTCATGGTTTGTTCTTTTCTAGAACGGACTCAAACCGCGGAAAGAGTCAAGGGCGCGACCGATTTTCCGCGCCTCGCTTCGGACCGGTAAGAGCGCGCTTCATGCGTGTCGGGAACGGATACCGGCAGCCGCGAGCCCCTCGAAGCGGGATCGGCGGATCAAGTCCGCCGATGACGGCTGAGATGTTCGCGTTGTCCTTTCCGGCCGTCATGGGCCGGCTTGACCGGCCCATCCCGATCAGAAAGTCGTGACGTTCCGAAAGATGGTTTCTTCGGAAACCGCCAAACCTTGTTGCGAGACGGCCCGTTGCAGCGTCCCCTCGAATGGGAGGCTGTAAAGCCGCGCCTCACGCACTCGCGGCATCGAGCTTGGCGATGTCGCTGGCCGACAGCATGAGCCGTGTCGCGGCGATCAACTCGTTCAACTGCGCGAGCGAGGTGGCGCTGGCGATCGGCGCGGTCAGGCCGGGGCGCGCCATCAGCCAGGCGAGCGCGACCTGGCCCGGGGCGACGTCGTTATCCTCCGCCACCGTGTCGAGCGCCTCGAGAATGCGGAAGCCGCGCTCGTTGAGATAGCGCGCGATCGAGCGCGCGCCGCGCGGGCTCTTGCCGAGGTCGCGCTCGGAGCGGTACTTGCCGGTGAGGAAGCCGGCGGCGAGCCCGTAGAACGAGATCACGCCGACCTCGTTGGCGCGGCATAGCGGCTCCAGTTCCGCCTCGTAGCCGCTGCGGGTGTAGAGGTTGTATTCGGGCTGCAAGCTCTCGTAGCGCGGCAGGCCGTGCGCGGCCGACAGTTCGAGCGCCTCACTGAGGCGGGCGGCGGAAAAATTCGAGGCGCCGATGACACGGATCTTGCCGGCCTCGATCAGCCGGTCATAGGCCTCGAGCACATCTTCCTGCGGCGTGTCGGCATCGTCGGCATGCGACTGGTAGAGGTCGATACGGTCGGTCTGTAGCCGGCGAAGCGAATCCTCGCACGCCTGGCGGATATAAGCCGGCTTGAGGCCCTTCCTGTCCTCGGCCATCTCCATGCCGACCTTGGTGGCGAGGATGATCCTGGCGCGATTGCCGCGCGCCTTCATCCAGTTGCCGATGATCGTCTCGGATTCGCCGCCGCCATGGCCCGGCACCCAGCGCGAATAGACGTCGGCCGTGTCGATGAAATTGAGCCCGGCCTCAAGCAGGGCGTCGAGCAGGGCGAAGGATGTTTTCTCATCGACCGTCCAGCCGAGCACATTGGTGCCGAAGCAGAGCGGCGGCACCGTCAGGTCGGATCGGCCGAGCTTGCGCAATTGCATGAGGTCAACTCCCGGAAACTACCCGTCGCGACAGGATCAGCGCAGCCTGTCGCGCAGCGCCATGGCCGCGGCGGGGTTGCGCTGCTTGAAGCCGCTGATGACATAGAGAAAAACATCGCGGCCATTGGCCGGCAAGGGCGGCGCGCCCGCGCCGGCGAGATCGTCCGGGGTTTCGCCGGCCTGCCACTGGCGGGCGCGCCCCGCCCAGGCATCGAGCGCCGCCGGCGCGTAGCCCTCGGCGTGATCCTCGCTCGTGCCCATGATGCGCGCATAGATGAAATCGGCGCTCGGATCGGCGATCTGCGGAAATTCCGCATCGCCGGCCATCACCACCGCGACCTTGTGCTCGCGCGCGAGCGCGATGAAATCCGGATCGCGGAAGCTCTCATGCCGCACTTCGACGGCATGGCGGATGCGCGTGCCCGCGACGGTGGCCGGCAGCAGCTTGAGGAAGGCCTCGAAATCACGGGCGTCGAATTTCTTGGTGGCGGCGAACTGCCAGTTGATCGGCCCGAGCTTGTTCTTCAATTCGAGCACGCCGCTGGCGAGAAAGCGCTCGACCGAGGAGCCGGCCTCGGCCAGCACGCGCCGGTTGGTGGTGAAGCGCGGCCCCTTGAGGGAAAACACGAAATCGTCCGGCGTCTCGTCATGCCATTTGGCGAAGGTCTCCGGCTTCTGCGAGCCGTAATAGGTGCCGTTGACCTCGATCGAATTCAGTTTGCCGGCGGCATATTCAAGCTCGCGCTTCTGGGCGAGCCCTTGCGGATAGAAGCTGCCGCGCCACGGCTCATAGGTCCAGCCGCCAATGCCGATGCGGATATGCGGAGCGTCCATTGTGCTCACCTGTTGTGTCCTGGCGCGTGCCTCACACGTCGAGATTGGCGACGCTGAGCGCGTTCTCCTGGATGAAGTTGCGGCGCGGCTCGACGACATCGCCCATCAGCTTGACGAAGAGATCGTCGGCATCGGCGGTGTCCTTGACCTTGACCTGCAGCAGCGAGCGCACGTTGCGGTCGAGCGTGGTTTCCCAGAGCTGCTCGGGATTCATCTCGCCGAGGCCCTTGTAGCGCTGCAGGGACAGCCCCTTGCGGCCGATATTGGTGATCGCCTCGAACAGCGCCATCGGCCCGTTGATCACCTGCTCCTCGCCCTTGCGCGCCAGCACGGCCGGCCGGGCGTAGATCTCCTGCAGATGGGCGCCGCGCTCGTCGAGCTTGCGGGCATCGACGCTGGCGATGATGTTGGCGTCGAGGCTGGCGACCTGCTTCACGCCGCGCAGCGTGCGCGAGAACTGATAGCCGCCATCGACGACCTCGCCGTGCCAGCCGCGCTCCATGTCCTCGGCGAGCGCGTCGAGCCGGGCCGCGATCTCGGCCGCCGCCTGCGGTCCGCGCACGGGGTCGTTGACGATGTCGGCGCGCAGCGCGCCGGCGAGTGCCGCCTGCTCGACCACGGTGCGGTCGTAACGCGAATGCAGGCCGCCGATCACGGTGCGGATCAGCCGCGCCTCGTCGATCAGCGCATGCAGGTCGCCGCCGGCGCGCTCCTCGCCGGAGGCGATCCTGAGCACCGCGCCTTCCAGCCCGGCGCCGACGAGATAGTCCTCGAGCGCGCGCTCGTCCTTGATGTACTGCTCGGACTTGCCGCGCGCCACCTTGTAGAGCGGCGGCTGGGCGATGAAGACATGGCCGCGCTCGATCAGCTCCGGCATCTGGCGGAAGAAGAAGGTCAGGAGCAGCGTGCGGATATGACTGCCGTCGACATCGGCATCCGTCATGATGATGATCTTGTGGTAGCGCAGCTTGTCGGCGTTGAACTCCTCGCGGCCGATGCCGGTGCCGAGCGCGGTGATCAGCGTGCCGATCTCCTGGCTTGACAGCATCTTGTCGAAGCGCGCGCGCTCGACATTGAGGATTTTTCCGCGCAACGGCAGCACGGCCTGATACTCGCGCGCACGGCCCTGCTTGGCGGAGCCGCCGGCCGAATCGCCCTCGACCAGGAACAACTCGCTCTTGGCGGGATCGCGCTCCTGGCAATCGGCGAGCTTGCCGGGCAGCGAGGCGATATCGAGCGCGCCCTTGCGCCGCGTCAGCTCGCGCGCCTTGCGCGCCGCCTCGCGGGCGGCCGCCGCCTCGACGACCTTGCCGACGATGGAACGGGCTTCCGCCGGGTGCTCCTCGAACCAGGTGGCGAGCGCCTCGTTGAGCACGCTCTCGACCACCGGGCGCACCTCGGAGGAGACGAGCTTATCCTTGGTCTGGCTGGAGAATTTCGGGTCCGGCACCTTGACCGAGACGATCGCGGTCAGGCCCTCGCGGCAATCGTCGCCGGTGAGGGAGACCTTTTCCTTCTTGGTGATGCCCGAGGTCTCGGCATAGCTCGTGACCTGCCGGGTGAGCGCGCCGCGAAAGCCGGCGAGATGCGTGCCGCCATCGCGCTGCGGGATGTTGTTGGTGAAGCACAGCACGTTCTCGTGGTAGCTGTCATTCCACCACAGCCCGACCTCGACGATCATCGCGTCGCGCTGCGCCTTGACCATGATCGGCTTGTCGAGCGTCGCGCTCTTGGTGCGGTCGAGATAGCGCACGAAGGCTTCGAGACCGCCTTCATACATCATGTCTTCCGAGCGGACCTCGGCGCTGCGCTTGTCGGTCAGCACGATATGCACGCCTGAGTTCAGGAAGGCGAGTTCGCGCAAGCGGTGCTCGAGCGTGTCGTAATCGAATTCGACCATGGTGAAGGTCTCGTCCGAGACCAGGAAGCTCACCTCGGTGCCGCGCTTGCCGTTGGAATCGCCGACGATGGTCAGCGGCGCCACGACGTCGCCATGGTTGAACTCGACGAAATGCTCCTTGCCGTTGCGCCAGATGCGCAGCCTGAGCCATTTCGACAGCGCGTTGACCACCGAGACGCCGACGCCGTGCAGGCCGCCCGAGACCTTGTAGGAGTTCTGGTCGAACTTACCGCCGGCATGGAGCTGGGTCATGATGACCTCGGCCGCCGAGACGCCCTCCTCGTGGTGGATATTGACCGGAATGCCGCGCCCGTTATCGGTCACGGTGACGGAGCCGTCGGCATTCAGCGTCACGGTGACGAGATCGGCATGGCCGGCGAGCGCCTCGTCGATGGCGTTGTCGACGACCTCGTAGACCATGTGATGCAGGCCGGACCCGTCATCGGTATCGCCGATATACATGCCTGGCCGCTTGCGTACCGCGTCGAGCCCCCTGAGGACCTTGATGCTATCGGCGTTATAGGCATTCTCGCCCTGTTCGAGCGCGGGTTCGGCCATGCTATCCACTTTCGAAGTTTTTGATTCGTCACATGAAATATAGGGGTTCGGCGCGCCGATTTC
Source organism: uncultured Alphaproteobacteria bacterium (assembly GCA_937988775.1). GTDB lineage: Bacteria > Pseudomonadota > Alphaproteobacteria > Rhizobiales > Beijerinckiaceae > CALKHP01. Next base: position 8,898 of record CALKHP010000004.1, on the reverse strand, counting down.
ACCCTTTTTGCGCTGCAAGAGGCGGATTCGTCACACCGGAAAACCCATAGGCCACACGCATCGCCTCGATGGACGCGAGCTTGTCCGCGAACAGGCTCCAATCGTCATGCTCGGCGATCGGGGCCCAGAGCGCCTCGATGTCATCATATAGCAGGGAACAGGGCGCCGGGGCGGAAAATACCGCATCATCAAGCGCCAGATCGCCGGATGGCTGGTAGGCGGCGAGCAGCCCCTTCAGCCTGTCGAACGGCTCGCCCCGGTAATGCTCTGCCGCCGGGCTTGCCGCCAGCCGGCCAAGGCGCGCCGGCCCGCCCGCGAAGTCGAACATCGCCTGCTCGAACGGCGCCTGCGCGCCATGCAGGAAGCCGAACAGGGTGCCGACCAGCGTCTCGTCCTGCTCGTCCCCGGCCGGTTTCAGGCCGAGACGGCGCAGCAGACACAGGCGCAACGCCGCATGGAAACACGGCTCGAACAGTTTGAGCGCCGCTTCGAGCGGCTCCAGCGGCGACACCAGCAGCAGGCATTCGGCCAGCCGTTGCAGGTTCCACAGCAAGGTGCCGGGCTGGCGGCCGAAACTGTACAACCCGCTCTGGTCGAAATAGGCGGCGGTGAAGCCGGGCTGGTAAGTCGGCAGGAAGCGGTACGGGCCGTAATCGAAGCTCTCGCCAGTGATGTTGATATTGTCGGTGTTGAGCACGCCATGCACGAAGCCGGCCGCCGTCCATTCGGCGCCGAGGCGGGCGACGCGGCGCGTCACCGCCTCGAGAAACGCCGCCGGCCGCGCCGCATCGTCGGTCCGCGGCATGTCATCGAGATAAAAGCGCTGGCAATGCGCGACCAGCTTCATGATGCGGGGCGCGTCGTTCTCGACCATCAGGCGCTGGAAGGTGCCGATGCGGATATGGCTGTGCGACAGCCTGACCAGCACGCTGGCGCGCGTCGGCGAGGGCTCGTCGCCGCGGTGCAGCGCCTCGCCGGTCTCGATCAGCGAGAATGCTTTCGAGGTGCCGACGCCCTGGGCTTCCAGCATGGCGGCGGCCAGCACCTCGCGCACGCCGCCCTTCAGCGTCAGGCGGCCGTCGCCGCCGCGCGAATAGGGCGTGGTGCCACTGCCCTTGGTAGCAAGATCGAGCAGGCGGCCGGCATCGTCGATCAGTTGCGCGAACAGGAAGCCGCGCCCGTCACCGAGATCGGGGTTGTAAACCCGGAACTGGTGGCCGTGATAGCGCAGCGCCAGCGGCTGCTCGAGATTATCCGGCAACGGCTCGAAACGGCCGAAATGCGCCAGCCATTGTTCGTCGCTCAGGGAGCCAAGCCCGACATGCGCCGCCCAGCGCTGGTTGCGATAGCGCAGGATCGTCTCGGGAAAAGCGGCCGCCTCGACCGCATCGTAATACCCCTCGCCGAGCCCGGCATGGGCGGTCGAGGGCCGGTAGCCGGGCGGAGCGCTGATCATGCGCGGACCCTCGCGCCATCGCGGCATGAGGTCAAGCCGGATGCACCTCGCCATGGGAGACATGCAGCACGATGCCGTCCTCGCCGAGCCCGGCAAAGGCCGCCGGCTCGGTGCCGGTCATCCAGACCTGGCCGCCAAGCTCGGCAAGCACCTGGTAGAGCGCGCCGCGCCGGGCCGGATCGAGATGGGCGGCGATCTCGTCGAGCAGCACCAGCGGCGCCATGCCGGACATCGCCTTGACGAGCCGGGCATGGGCGATGACCAGCCCGATCAGCAGCGCCTTCTGCTCGCCGGTCGAGCACAAGCCCGCCGGCATCGCCTTGGGGCCATGCGCAACACGCAGGTCGCTGGCATTCGGCCCGATCAGCGTGCGCCCTGCCGCGCGGTCGCGGCCGCGATTGGCGTTGAGCGCGGCGCGATACCAATCCTCGACATGGCTCGCCGGCTCGGTGGCGAGCCGGTTCTCGAGTTCGCCGTCAAGCGCGATGGCGGCATGGGGGAAGGGCGAGGCATCGTCGCGCCCGGCCGCGATCAGCGCCGCCAGCCGCTCGACCGTCTCGCGCCTTGCGGCGGCGACGGCGACGGCGATCTCGGCCGCCTCCTGCTCGATCGCCGCGAGCCAGACCGGATCGGCGGCGAAATCCTCGAGCAGGCGGTTGCGGTTGCGCAGCGCCTTTTCGAGCGCGTTGACGCGGCCGCCATGCGCCGGATCGACCGCCAGCACGAGCCGGTCGACGAAGCGGCGCCGGTCGCCGGCGCTCGCCCGGAACAGCCCGTCCATGTCGGGCGTCAGCCAGACGACGCGCAAATGCCCGGCAAAGGCTTGCGCGGAGGCGACCGCGGCGCGGTCGATGCGGCATTTGCGGGCGGGATCGCCGGGGTCGCTGCCCGTGCCGAGGCGCGCCTCGCCGAGCGCGCCATCGATCTCGGCCGAGACGGCCCAGCCGCCGACGCCGCCGGCGCGCGGCAACGCGGCAAATTCGGCCCGGCGCAGGCCACGGCCCGGGGTGAGCAGCGACAGCGCCTCGAGCAGGTTGGTCTTGCCGGCGCCGTTATCGCCGGCCAGCGCCACCAGCCGCCCGGAGACGGCGAGATCGAGCGCGGCATAGTTGCGGAAGTCGGTCAGCCGGAGCTGGCGAATGGCGGTCATGCGCCTTCATAAAGACAGGGATGCGGATTCGGAAGCCGGTTCCCGATGTCCTAGCGCGCATCGTGGAAGATGATACCCGCCGTGAAGCGTTGCCCCGAGCGCACCCGGCTGACGCCATGACGCAGGTTGACGCGATAGGGTCCACGCGCCCCCTGCACCGGGCGATGCTGCACGGCGAAGATCGCCGCCTCGCCCTGGCCGAGCGGCACCACTTCCGGGCGCGACTGCATGCGCGGTCGCTGCTCGACCAGCACGAATTCCCCGCCGGTGAAATCGCGGCCGGGCGCCGAGAGCAGGATCACCATCTGGAACGGGAAGAACAGCTCGCCGTAAAGATCCTGGTGCAGGCAGTTATGATCGCCCTCGCCATATTTCAGCAGCAGCGGCGTCGGTCGCGTCTGGCCATGGGCATGGCAGGCGGCGAGAAAGCCGGCGAGGTCGGCGGGATAGCGCCCGGGCAGGCCAGGCGTTTCTTTGCCAGGCGTTTCTTTGCCGAGCGTTTCGTTCCAGCGATTGGCGATCGGCGCCAGGCGCGGGTAGACCGCCTCGCGCAGCGCGGCGACGATCCCGGGCAGGGGGTCGGCGAAATACTGGTATTCGCCGCGCCCGAAACCGTGCCGCGCCATGATGACGCGGCTGCGGAACCGGCCCGGCTCGTCATAGAGGCCGGCGAGCGCATCGCATTCCGCCGCGCTCAGCAGCGGGCCGGTGAGGCCGACGCCATAGGCATCGAGCCCGGCCTCGATGCCGCGCCAGTCGAGCAGGGCCGCGCGGGCGGCCGCACCCTGCCCGGGCATTTGCGCCGGGAGAGCGCCGCTCATCGCGCGCCCTCGCGCTTGAGCAGTTCCGCCTTGCGCTTCGCTCCCCAGCGATAGCCCGACAGCGCGCCGTCGGAGCGCACGACGCGGTGGCAGGGAATGGCGACCGCCGTCGGGTTGGCGGCGCAGGCCTGCGCTACGCCGCGCACCGCCCTGGGCTGGCCGATCGCCTGCGCGATCTCGGCATAGCTCGCCGTGCGGCCAGCAGGAATCGCCCGCAGCGCCTGCCAGACGCGCTCCTGGAACGCAGTGCCGCGCACGTCGAGCGGCAGCGCATGCTCGATACCCGGATGCTCGACGAGGGCAACGACATCGGCCACCGTGGCGGCAAAACCGGCATCGCCATCGCTGATCGCGGCCTGCGGGAAGCGCGCCTTCAGCCCGGCGACGAGGCTGTCGCCATCATCGCCGAACTGGATGGCGCACACGCCCCTTTGCGTGGCCGCGACCAGCAGCAGCCCGAGCGAGCAGGGGCTGAGCGCATAACGGATCGTCTCGCCCTTGCCGCCATGGCGATGGGCCGCCGGGCGCATGCCGAGGCGGCCGGCCGCCGTCTCGTAGAAGCGGCTCGAGGACGAATAGCCCGCCCCGTAGATCGCTTCCGTCACCGAGCCGCTCGCCGCCAGCTCGGCGCGCATGCGGCCGGCGCGCGCCGCGCTGGCATAGGCTTTCGGCGTGACCCCGAGGGTTTTCCGGAACAGGCGGTGGAAGTGGTACATTGAGAAGCCGGCCCTGGCGGCAAGCTGCTCCAGCCCCGGCACCGGCGCCTCGGCCGCGACCGCCTCGTCGATCAGCCGCGCGGCGGCGGTGACCGCCTGGGCGGCAAGCGAATCGGCCGCCGCCTCATCCGGCCGGCAACGCTTGCAGGCGCGGAAACCGAGGCGGCGCGCCGCCTCCGGCGTGTCGTGGAAGCTGATATTCTCGCGCTTCGCCCGGCGCGAGGCGCAGGACGGCTTGCAGTAGATGCCGGTCGAACGGACGGCGAAGACGAAGCGGCCATCGGCAGCGGCGTCGCGGTTCTCGACGGCGCGCCAGCGCGCGCCATCGCTGGAAAACGCATCCTCGCGCGCCGCCGGAGCCGGCATGCCTGAAAGTTTCGTAGCGGTCATGAACATCGTCGCATCCTTTATGGCGGTGCCTGATGATCACGAAACTAGGCGCCTCGCCGGCCGGATACGCTCCAACTCTTGCTTTCAAACTGCAAAGATTGGCCTGAACGGGCGCCGGATCAAGCCTCTCGCACGGAGCCATCGCTACCTGGCAGCCGCCAGCCGGCGCTTGACAGGCATCGCGACCCGTGAATTTCGTGCGCGCCGCAACGCTTCAACAGGAGATGCGCATGGAGATCGTCACGCCGGGCCTTGCCAATATCGGCCTGTTCGTCAGTGCGGCGCTGGTGCTGCTGGTGGTGCCCGGCCCCGCCGTGCTCTACATCATCGCGCGCTCGGCGGCGCAGGGCCGCGTCGCCGGCTTCGTGTCCGATCTCGGCATCCATTCGGCGACGCTGGTGCATGTGCTGGCGGCAGCGCTTGGCCTGTCGGCGCTGCTCGCCTCCTCGGCGCTCGCCTTCGGCATCGTCAAATATGCCGGCGCCGCCTATCTGATCTGGCTCGGCCTGAACAAGATTTTCGGCCGGGCGGAAACGGCCGAGATCGCCGGGCAGCCGGTGGTGCATGACCATGCCAAGCTGTTCCGCGACGGGTTCGTCGTCAACCTGCTCAACCCGAAGACGGCGCTGTTCTTCCTCGCCTTCCTGCCGCAATTCGTCGAGGTCGGCCGTGGCCATGTCGCGTCGCAGGTCGTGTTCCTCGGCCTGCTGTTCACGGCGCTCGGCCTGATCAGCGACGGCTGCTACGCGCTCGCCGCGAGCGCTGCCGGCAACTGGCTGAAGGGCAGCCGGCGCTACCTCAACACCGAGCGCTATGTCAGCGGCATCCTGTTCATCGGGCTGGGGCTGACGGCGGCGCTTGCCGGCAACCACCGGAAATAAGCCGCCCGCCCGTCACGACGCGTGCGAGCCGGCCGCGAGCGGCGGCTCCTCGGCCGGGCGCCGGCGCAGCTTGTCCATCAGCAGGTAGATCACCGGCGTGGTGTAGAGCGTCAGCACCTGGCTGAGCAGCAGGCCGCCGACGATGGTGATGCCGAGCGGCCGGCGCAGTTCCGCGCCCGGCCCCATGGCGAGCGCCAAAGGCAGGGCGCCGAACAGGGCGGCGAGCGTCGTCATCAGGATCGGCCGGAAGCGCGCCAGCGAGGCTTCGAGGATGGCTTCCGCCGGCTTGAGCCCGCCGCGCTCGGCGGCGATGGCGAAATCGACCATCATGATGCCGTTCTTCTTGACGATGCCGATCAGCAGGATGATGCCGATCAGCGCGATCACCGTCAGGTCGGAGCCGGCGACGCGCAGCGCGATCAGCGCGCCGAGCCCGGCCGAGGGCAGCGTCGAGATGATCGTCACCGGGTGGATCAGGCTCTCGTAGAGCACGCCGAGGATGATGTAGACGGCGAGGATCGCCACCACGATCAGCAGGCCCTGGCCGGCGGCGCTGTCGGCGGCGGCGCGCGCATCGCCGGCAAACTCGCCATGGATGGTGTCGGGCAGGTGCAGGCCGGCAACCGCCTCGCGGATCGCCTGCGAGGTCGCCTCGAGGCTGACGCCGGGCGCCGAGGCATAGGAGATCGTCACCGCCGGATACTGGCCCTGGTGGTTGATGACGAGCGGCGAGGTGCCGCGCTCGACATGGGCGATGGAGGAGAGCGGCACCGCCGTGCCGTCGCGGCCCGGCACATGGACCTGCATCAGGTCGGTCGGGTCGCGCTGCAATGCCGGCTTGATCTCCATCACGACGCGATACTGGTTGCGCTGCGAGTAGATCGTCGAGATCTGGCGCTGGCCGAAGCTGTTGGCGAGCGCATTGTCGATATCCTGGATCGCCACGCCGAGATTGGCGGCGGCTGCCCGGTCGATGACCACGGTCGCCTGCAAACCACCCTGGTCGCGATCGGTGGCGACATCGACCAGTTGCGGCGCCTTGCGCAGCCGTTCCAGCACTTTCGGCACCCAGGCGTTCAGTTCCGCGATATCCGGGCTCCACAACGTGTACTGGAACTGCGAGGTGCCCTGGCGCCCGCCGGCGCGCACATCCTGCATCGGCACCATGAAGACGCGGATCGTCGGCACGGCATTGGCGAGCTTGTCGCGCAGCCGGGCGATGACCTGCTGCGAGGTGGTGGAGCCGCGCTCGGCCGGATCCTTCAGGGCGACGAACAGCCGGCCCTGGTTGACGGAGGAGCCGCCGCCGACATTGGAGGCGGTGCTGGCGACCGCCGGGTCGGTGAGGATGATGTCGGTCGCCTGACGTTGCGCCGCCGCCATGGCCGGGAAGGAGATATCCGGCGAGGCGCGCGTGAAACCGATGATCAACCCGCTATCGTCCTGCGGGAAATAGCCTTTTGGCGCGGCGCGGAACATCTCGACCGTCAGCCCGAGCACGGCGAGCATGACGACAAGCATCAGCCACGGGTGGCGCAGCACCGGCACGAGGCTGCGGCGGTAGAGCGCGAGCGCGCCGCCAAGCACCCATTCGGCGCCACGGTCGAAGCGGCTGCGGCGGCCCGGCGCGTCGAGCCGCATGAACCGGCCGCAGATCATCGGCGTGACGCTCAGCGACACGAAGGCCGAGATGATGATGGCGTAGCTCAGCGTCAGCGAAAACTCGCGCAGCAGCGCGCCGACAATGCCGCCCATGAAGATGATCGGGATGAAGGCGGCGACGAGCGACAGGCTGATCGAGATCACGGTGAAGCCGATCTGGCGCGCGCCGGTGAGGGCGGCGCTGAGCCGGTCCATGCCGGCCTCCATGTTGCGGTGGATATTCTCGATCATGACGATGGCATCGTCGACGACGAAGCCGACGGCGATGGTCAGCGCCATCAGCGACAGGTTGTCGAGCGTGAAGCCCGAGGCCCACATCGCGGCGCAGGTGCCGGCAAGCGACAGCGGCACGGTGATGCCGGCGGCGATGGTCGGCGTCGCCCGGCGCAGGAACAGGAACACCACCAGCATGACGAGGCAGATGCTGATGGTGAGCGCCTGCTGCACCTCCTCGACGGAGGCGCGGATGGTCACGGTGCGGTCGCTCATCACCGCGACGTCGATGCCGGCCGGAATCCAGCGCTTGAGTTCCGGCAGCAGCGCCTTGACGCCCTCGACGGTCTTGATGACGTTGGCATCGGGCTGTTTGGTGATGGTGAGCAGCACGGCCGGCTTGTGGTTGAACCAGCCGGCGGCGCGCGTGTTGCGCACGCCGCGCACCACCTCGGCCACGTCACCGAGCCGGACGATGGTGCCGTTGGCGGCACGCACGACAACATTGCGATAGTCGCGTGGCAGGTCGATCTGTTGCCTGGCGGCGATGGTCTCGGCCTTGCGCGCGCCGTCGAAACTGCCGAGCGGCGCCGGCGCGTTGGCGGCGACCACGGCCTGGCGCACCTGTTCCAGCGACAGGCCCATGGCGGCAAGGCGCGCCGGATCGAGCCGGATGCGGATCGCCGGCTGCTCGGCGCCCGCCACATTGACATCGCCGACGCCCTCGACCTGGGCGATGCGCTGCGCGATGACGGTGTCGGCGACATCGTAGATCGCGTCCGAGGTCATGGTGTCGGAGGTCAGCGCCAGGATCAGCACCGGCGAGGCATTCGGGTTGGCCTTGCGGAAGCTCGGCAGGCTCGGCAAATCGCTGGGAAGGTCGGTGGCGGCGGCGTTCAGCGCCGCCTGCACGTCGCGCGCCGCATCGTCGATGCTGCGCGCGAGGTCGAACTGGATGATGATCCGGGTCGTGCCGAGCGAGGAGGTCGAGGTCAGTTCGTTGACGCCCGAGATGGCGCCGAGCGTGCGCTCGAGCGGCGCGGCGACGCTCGCCGCCATGGTGATCGGATCGGCGCCGGGCCGGCTGGCATTGACGACCACGACCGGATATTCGACCGCCGGCAGGCTCGAGACCGGCAGGAACATGTAGGCGACGGCCCCGATCAGGAACAGCCCGACCGCCATCAGCGTGGTGCCGACCGGGCGCAGGATGAACGGGGTCGAGAAGCCGATCACGGCGCGGCTCCGCCCTCGCCCGGCACGGGCGGCGCCTCAAGCCGCGGGCGGGCGCCACCGCGCAGGCGGGCGCTCAGCTGCTCGACGGCGAGATAGATCACCGGCGTGGTGTAGAGCGTCAGCATCTGGCTCAGGATCAGGCCGCCGGTGATCGAGACGCCGAGCGGAATGCGCAGTTCCGCGCCGGTGCCATGCGCGAAGGCGAGCGGCAGCGCGCCGAACAAGGCGGCGAGCGTCGTCATCATGATCGGCCGGAAGCGCAGGCGGCAGGCGCGCAGGATGGCATCGGCCGGGCTCAGCCCGTCATGGCGCTCGGCCTCGAGCGCGAAGTCGATCATCATGATGGCGTTCTTCTTGACGATGCCCATCAGCA
>CALKHP010000003.1 GCA_937988775.1 uncultured Alphaproteobacteria bacterium | reverse complement strand
CTCGGCCACACCCGGGCCATAAAAATCAGGCAGGGTCACGTTCGTCCGCCCGCCGAATACGCATGGGCGCGATGCGCGCAAGACACTGGCGCTGCTGCCGGCGACGCCATAGATCGCTGGTGCGGGACACAAGACTGTTTCCAGAGGGCCACTCCCAGAGGATCACTTCATGGCCATGCTCGACCTGCCGTTTGACGGCATTCGCGGCTTATCGCCGGCCGACAGCGATGCGTTCCGCCGGCATCTCGGCCGGCTCGACGCGCAAAGCCTGCATAACCGCTTCGCCATGACGGTCAGCGCGGATTTCCTCGACAGCTACGCGACGCGCTGCTTCACACTCGGCGAGTTGGTCTACGGCTATGCCGAACAGGGCATCCTGCGCGGCTCGGCGGAAATACGCCGCCTTGCCGAGCCCGACGGCCACGATGCCGAACTGGTGTTCAGCGTCGAGACCGATTGGCGCAATCGCGGCATTGGCCGTGCCTTGTTCGAGAAGATGATCGCGGCGGCCCGCGAGCGCGGCATCGAGCGCCTGCATATGAATTGCCTGGCCTGGAATCGCCCGATGCAGGCGCTCGCGCGCAAATTCCAGGCGGATATTCACTTCGAGCCCGGCGATATCGTCGGCACCGTCATCGCCGATACCGGCCTGTTCGGGCACGCCTCATACGTCGATAGCGAGGATTTCACCACCGCCGTCATCGGCCTGCCGCGCCCGGCCCGGCCGCGCTGGGCCCGGTTGACGGGCCTGCTGCGCCGCGAGCACGGCGCTATTTGGAAAGCGTGACCGGCGCGCCCGATTTCGCGGTGGCGCCGCTGAAGCTGTTGCCGCCGCCCTGCTGCAACTTGGCGGCGACCGCACCGCCCTGTTCATAAAGATATATGTCGCTGCCGCGCAGTTCCCACGCGGTAATGCGCTGCATCTCGCGGGATTTACAGCCGCTGGTCGAGGCCTTGTACAGGTCGAGCGCCGGCGCGCTCGACAGCGTCGCCTTGCAATGCCCGCCAGAGGCTTCCGAAAGCGTCCAGTTGCCGGTCACGCCATTGCGGGTCGGGGCGCGTGGCGCGGCGGTTTCGGGCTTGGGCAACGCGGCGACGCGCGGCGTGGGCGTGTTGTTGCCACCCGGCGTCGGCGCGATGATGTCGCCGTTCTCGAGCGGAACCGTCGGGTTGAGCGGATCGCCGCCCATGCCGACCTGCCCCGGCTGCGGCGACACTTCCGTGCCCGGAGGCGCGCCGAGCGGCGCGCTTTCGACGCGCGGCGTCGGCGCGGCGATCATCGGTTCGGGCGCACGCTGCACCATTGGCTGGCTCGGGCCACCGTAACTGCCGAAGCGCGAGCTGGATTCGCACGCTGCCAGCGCAAAGAGCGGCAGGATCGCCACGCACAAGGACGTCAGTTTCATGGTGTTCGCCACATCCGCTCGTGTGATTTGCCTCACCCTGCCATCGACAGGATGAATATTCGCTTACCGTCGCAAGCTGATCCTTGCCACGACCTTAACGACCCTAGCCGCCATGCCAGCCCAAATCCACCGCCGCACCGCTCATGGCGCCACGATTCCCCGGCTTTGCGTCAATCCGGCAACAAGACCACTCAATTCATCTAGTCGGCGGCGGGCGTGGTCAGCCCGAGTTCGGACAGTTTGGCGTGGATATCCAGTTCGGACCGCTTGGTCTTCAAGGCGATCAACCGGACCGGCACCTGCTCGCGCACCAACTCGTTCAGGATGCGCACTTCTTCCAGCGTCCAGGGTTTTTCTGCGGTTTGCATCGCGCACCTCCTCGTTTCGGCACATTAAACCGAAAACGCGCCAGCCGGCGAAATGTTCCGCGAAAATCCCGCGCTCAGAACTGCCGCGCCACCATCATCTGCTTGATCTCGGCGATCGCCTTGGCCGGGTTCAGCCCCTTCGGGCACGCCTTGGAGCAGTTCATGATCGTGTGGCAGCGATAGAGCCGGAACGGGTCCTCGAGCTGGTCGAGGCGCTCGCCGGTATGCTCGTCGCGCGAATCGATCAGCCAGCGATAGGCCTGCAACAACACCGCCGGCCCGAGATAGCGGTCGCCATTCCACCAGTAGCTCGGGCACGAGGTCGAGCAGCACGCACACAGGATGCACTCATACAGCCCGTCGAGCTTCAGGCGATCCTCGTGGCTCTGGCGCCACTCCTTTTCGGGCGCGGCGGTATCGGTCTTGAGCCAGGGCTCGATCGAGGCGTGCTGGGCGTAGAAGCGCGTCAGGTCGGGCACCAGATCCTTGACCACCGGCATATGCGGCAAGGGATAGATCTTGATGGCGCCATCGACCGCATCCATGCCGGTCGTGCAGGCCAGCGTGTTGGTGCCGTCGATATTCATGGCGCAGGAGCCGCAGATGCCCTCGCGGCACGAGCGGCGGAAGGTCAGCGTCGGATCGATCTTCGACTTGATCCAGATCAGCCCGTCGAGAATCATCGGCCCGCAATCGTCGAGATCGACGAAATAAGTGTCGATGCGCGGGTTCGCCCCGTCATCCGGGCTCCAGCGATAGATCCGGTATTCCTTCAGATTGGTCGCCGGCTTGCCATCATGCCCATCGGGTTTCGGCCAGACCTTGCCCTCGGTCATGCGGGAATTCTTGGGCAGCGTGAGTTGGACCATCGGACGGAAAATCCCTGAAGATCAATAAACGCGAGACATCAATAAACCCGTGCCTTGGGCTCGATATACTCGATGTCGTTCGACATGGTGTAGCTGTGCACCGGACGGTAATCGATCGAGACGGTCTGGCTGGACTGGTCGAGGAAGGCGAGCGTGTGCTTCATCCAGTTCTTGTCGTCGCGGTCCTTGAAGTCCTCGCGGGCATGGGCGCCGCGCGATTCCTTGCGGTTCTTCGCGGAATCCATCGTCACCACCGCCTGCTGGATCAGGTTGTCGAATTCCATCGTCTCGACGAGATCGGTGTTCCACACCAGCGAGCGGTCGGTGACGCCGAGATCGGCGGCGCTTTTCCACACCTTGTGGATCAGTTCGGAGCCTTCCTCCAGCGTCTCGCCGGTGCGGTAGACGGCGCAGTTCGTCTGCATGACGTGCTGCATCTCGCCGCGCAGCACCGCGGTCGGCGTGCCGCCGGCGGCATTGCGGAAATGATCGAGCCGCGACAGCGCCAGATCCGCCGAATCCTTCGGCAGGTCCGGCTGCTTCTCGCCGGCGGTCAGGGTCTCGCCGCAGCGCAGGCCGGCGGCGCGGCCGAACACGACGAGGTCGATCAGCGAGTTCGAGCCGAGCCGGTTGGCGCCATGCACCGAGACGCAGGCCGCCTCGCCAAGCGCCATCAGGCCGGGCACGACCGAATCGGGATCGCCATCCCGCAGCGTCAGCACCTCGCCGTGATAATTGGTCGGGATGCCGCCCATGTTGTAATGCACCGTCGGCAGCACCGGGATCGGCTCGCGCGACACGTCGACGCCGGCGAAGATCCTGGCCGAATCCGAGATGCCCGGCAGGCGTTCGTGCAGGATCGCCGGGTCGAGATGGTCGAGATGCAGGAAGAGGTGGTCCTTCTTCTTGCCGACGCCGCGCCCCTCGCGGATTTCCATGGTCATGGCGCGCGACACCACGTCGCGCGAGGCGAGGTCCTTGGTCGAGGGCGCATAGCGCTCCATGAAGCGCTCGCCTTCGGAATTGGTCAGGTAGCCGCCCTCGCCGCGCGAGCCTTCTGTGATCAGGCAGCCGGCGCCATAGATGCCGGTCGGGTGGAACTGCACGAATTCCATGTCCTGCAGCGCGAGCCCGGCGCGCAGCGCCATGGCATTGCCGTCGCCGGTGCAGGTATGGGCCGAGGTCGCCGAGAAATACGCCCGGCCATAGCCGCCGGTGGCGAGGATCGTCTGCTGGCCGCGAAACCGGTGCAGCGTGCCGTCATCGAGCTTGAGCGCGATCACGCCACGGCAACGGCCGTCCTCGTCCATGATCAGGTCGATGGCGAAATACTCGATGAAGAACTCGGTGTTGTTGCGCAGCGCCTGACCGTAAAGCGTGTGCAGCATGGCGTGGCCGGTACGGTCGGCGGCAGCGCAGGTGCGCTGCGCCGGCGGGCCACGGCCGAAATCGGTGGTCATGCCGCCGAACGGCCGCTGGTAGATGCGCCCGTCCTCGGTGCGCGAGAACGGCACGCCCCAATGCTCGAGCTCGTAGACGGCGGCGGGCGCGTTGCGCACCAGATATTCGATGGCATCCTGGTCGCCGAGCCAGTCCGACCCCTTGACGGTGTCGTACATGTGCCATTGCCAGTTGTCCGGCCCCATATTGCCGAGCGAGGCGGCCACGCCGCCCTGCGCCGCGACGGTGTGCGAGCGCGTCGGGAACACCTTGGTGATGCAGGCCGTGCGCAGGCCCGCCTGGCTCGCGCCGACGGTAGCGCGCAGGCCGGCGCCGCCGGCGCCAACCACGACCACGTCATGAGTGTGATCGGTGATCGGATAGGCCTGGCCGGTATAGGCGGCGCTGGCCGGCTTGTTGGACATTGGTGTTGCAGCCTTAGCCATCGCTCACATCCCGAATGAAATCTTCAGAACCGCGTAAACGCAGGCGAACCCGACGGCGATGGTGAAGAAGGTGTTGGCCATCAGACAGAGCACCTTGGCGCCTTCCTGATGCACATAGTCCTCGATGACGACCTGCATGCCGATGCGCATATGCACCAGCCCCGACAGCAGGAACAGCAGCAACAGGATGCCGGTCAGCGGGCTCGATATGATCGCCACCGCCTGGCCGTGATCGGCGCCGGCGAGTTGCGCCACCAGCCAGATGAAGGCGATGGAAAGCGGCACGAGCGCAAGTGCGCTCAGGCGCTGCTTCCAGAAATGCCCGGTGCCGGATTTGGCCGAGCCGAGGCCGCGGACGCGGGCGAGCGGGGTACGAAGCGAGGATTTCGAGTGCATGGCAATGAGCCTCAACGCGCCAGCATGGCGACGAGCCAGATCAGGATCGTCACCACGATCGAGCCGGCAAGCGCCGCGCGGGCGGAATATTCGCGCGCCGGATGTTCGAAGCCGCGCCCCATGTCCCAGACGAAGTGGCGGATGCCGCCGAACATGTGGTGCAGCAGCGCCCAGGTGTAGCCGAACAGCACCAGCTTGCCGATCCACGAGCCGAACACCCATTGCGCCGTGTCGAAGGCCTTGGGGCCGGAGGCCGCCGCGACCAGCCACCACGCCAGCAGCAGCGTGCCGCCATACAGCGCCATCCCCGTGATGCGGTGCACGATCGACATCATCATCGTCAGCATCGGCCGGTAGATTTGCAGATGGGGCGATAGCGGCCGCTCGACGAGCTTCGGATTGGCCATTCACTGGCTCCCGGCAAATTGGTGTTAGGGTTAGCTACTCAAGTTTGGAACGTTTCGCAACCGCGCGAACCGTCACGCTTTAGACGAACTTGGCATGGCTGCCATGATATCGCGCAATATCGCGGCGAGCATAGCCGGATCGCCATGCAGCAGCAGCGTCTTGTTGCGGCCGGCCGCGCCATGGGCGAGGCTCACCGCCGCCTTGCCGAGGCCGAGCCGATCGGCCACCAGCGCCAGCACCGCCGCGTTGGCCGCGCCCTTGTCCGGCGGCGCCCTGACGCGCAGCTTCAGCACCACGCGGCCATCGGCCAGCTGCTCCACCCCCTCGAGCGCATCGCGCCCGCCGCGCGGCGTCACCCGGATATGGAGCGCCAGCCCGCCGCGCGCCGGGCTCCAGGGAAGGCCCATGGGAGCGGCCGCGGCTGCATCGACGGACAGGGCGCGCTCAGCCGAAGCTCATCCCGCTGAACAGTTCATGCAGCAGGATCGAGAGAAACTGCAGCAGGATGATCAGGATGATCGGCGAGATGTCGATGCCGCCGAAGGCCGGGACGACGCGGCGGATCGGCCTGAGCGGCGGCTCGGTGATGCGATAGAGGAATTCGGCGATCTGCCCGACCACCGGATGGCGCGTATTGACCACGTTGAACGCGATCAGCCAGCTCAGGACGGCGCTGCCGATCAGCAGCCAGATATAGATCGTGATCACTGTGTCGAACAGCCACAGGAAGGCGCGCATGCCAACTCCACCACAATTGAGGAAACATCATCGTCTTGAACAGGACGCCGACGAACAGCCACCCGTCGCAGCCATGGCCGCTGTTTTAGCGGCAATGCCGGCCGGGAACAACGCGCATTCACAACACCGATTCGCAGAAGGCGCGAAGCCGCGCGAACGCAATTGACAGCCAGATGCCCCGCTCGTAAAGACAGGCTCCCGCAAGGTGGACGGGGCTGTAGCTCAGCTGGGAGAGCGCTGCAATCGCACTGCAGAGGTCAGGGGTTCGAATCCCCTCAGCTCCACCAATCTGATATCCTTGGATATTGTTTCTACTTTTTTCGGGGCGCCTTCGGCACCACCCCACTTCCTTCCCCGCTTTTCCAGCTTGCGCCTCGCTCGTTCCGAGGGTCGGCATAGTGTCTGGGCCACCCTCATCATCTGCCTGACGCTCAGGTCTTGCAGCGCCTCAGGATTACTGCCGCGCGTCAGGGCCTGACAAAACTCCCCGCGTGATCGACCTGACAAGAGCGACCGCTCAGGAAGCGCCCACCTGGATCGAGCATGACCTGATTTGCGGCTCCCGCAGCCGCAAGGCCACGTTCCTGACACCTTCCGCCATGCTGCCAGACCCATTGCAGCCCATTGCGCTTTTTTCGTCAGGCGAAACGCCGGTTTCTTTACTTGGTGCCGCGCCGCTGGTCTGCTCACGGCATGCATGAGCCGATCCGGGCTTGCCCTTGCCAGCGGGCGAACCGGGGCCAGCCGGGGAGGAATCGTCGTGAGCATAGCGGTTGCAGGCGCCACCGGCGCATCACCTGGCGCATGGCAGCAAGCAAGCGCGAGACTGAGCACGGCCCTGATCCTCGACATTCTCGACGCCAAGGGCTTGAGGCATCAGGCCCTGCGGCCCGGCATCCTCGCCCGCACCACGACGAAGGTGGTCGTCGGCTACGCCAGGACCCTGCTTTGGGCGAATTTCTCGCATGACGATCCCACCACCTACGATCTCGAACTCAAGGCCATCGACAGTCTGAGGCCCGGAGACATCGTCGTGTGCGCGACCGGAAACTCCGCCCGCTCGGGCACGTGGGGCGAATTGCTGAGCACGGCCGCCATGCAACGCGGCGCGGTCGGCGTCGTGACCGATGGCGCCGTCCGCGACCTTGCCCAGATGGAGGCGATGGCGTTCGCAGTGTTCTCGCGCTCCATCTCGCCCTACGACAGTTTCAACCGCCAGAAAGTCACCGCCATCGACGTGCGCATCGAGATCGACGACGTGACGATCGAGCCCGGCGATATCGTCGTCGCCGACCGCGACGGCGTCGCGGTGGTGCCGATCCGGCTGTCCGACGCGGTGCTTGCCGCTGCGCTGGAAAAGGCCGGCAAGGAGGATCGGTTTCGCGAGGCCGTCAGGAGCGGCATGGGGCTCATCGAGGCCTACCATAAATTCAACGTGCTCTGAACACGGCCACGGCCCTGCCGCCCGGAATGGTTGCGCATGAGTTATGAGTTCGATTTCACGGAGGTGATTGCCGCCTGGCCAGAGTTGCTGGCGGCACTCGGCGACACGCTGATGCTCTCGGCCCTGGCGATGATCATCGGCATGGCGGTTTCGGTCATCGGCGCGCTTGGCAAGACCTCGGGGCCGGCATGGTTGCGCTGGCTCATCAACGAATACATCGAACTGATCCGCAACACCCCGCTCCTGATCCAGATTTTCCTGGTGTATTTCGGCCTTCCGGTGCTCGGCCTGAAATTATCGTCGAACGAAGCGGCGTTGCTGGCGCTGGTCGTCAATGTCGGCGCCTACGGCATCGAGATCATCCGCGCCGGCATCGAGAGCATCCGCAAGGGCCAGATCGAGGCCGGCAAGGCGCTTGGCTTGCGGCCGATGCAGATTTTCTGCCTGATTATCCTGAAGCCGGCGATCCAGGCGATATACCCGTCGCTGACCAGCCTGTTCATCATGTTGATGCTCAATACCAGCGTGTGCTCGGTGATTGCGGCCAGCGAATTGACGGCGGTGGCAAGCAACATCCAGTCGCGGAATTTCCGCAGCTTTGAAATCTATTTCGTCGTCACGCTGCTTTATCTCGCCCTGTCGGGCTTTTTCTGGACGATCTTCACCACGATCGAGCGCAGGTTCCTGCGCCAGCCGGCACGGTAGGCCGCGATGCGCGCGCTCGGTTCAGCCGATATCGTTTATCTCGTCATGGCGGCGCGCTGGACGCTCCTGCTGTCGCTGGTCGCCTTTCTCGGCGGAGGGCTCGGCGGCGTGCTGATCGCGCTCGCCCGCACCAGCGGCTACACATGGCTGCGCATCGTCTCGGCCGGCTATATCAAGCTCTTCCAGGGCACGCCGCTGCTGATGCAATTGTTCCTCGCCTTCTTCGTGCCGGGGCTGTTCGGCTGGGCGGTCGATCCCTGGGCCGCGGCGGCGCTCGGGCTTTCGCTTCATGCCAGCGCCTTCCTCGGCGAGATCTGGCGCGGCGCGATCGAGGCGGTGCCTCGCGGACAATGGGAGGCGGCGACCTCGCTCGGCCTGCGCTACGGCCCGACCATGGCCCTGATCATCCGGCCGCTGGCGACAAAAATCGCCATCCCGCCGACGGTCGGTTTCATGGTGGAACTGATCAAGGGCACGTCCCTCACCTCGATCATCGGCTTCGTCGAACTGTCGCGCGCCGCACAGATCGTCAACAACGCCACCTATCGCGCCTTCACGATCTTCGCCGTTACTGCGCTGATCTATTACCTCATCTGCCGCCCGCTGTCGGTCTACGGCAGTAAACTGGAGCAGAGGCTCCGCATCGACACACGTTGAGGGCGTCGATGAAGCAAACGTCCAACTTGAGAGGGGAACGTCGCATGTCAAACTTCAAATCCATCGATCGCCGCGGCTTCGGCACGCTGGCCCTGGCCGGTCTTGCGGCCACGTCATTCGCGTCCGTGCCTGCCCAGGCCGCCACGCCGGACGAGATCAAGGCGAAGGGCACGCTGACGGTCGGCGTCATGACCGACTATCCGCCTTTCGGCGGCGTCGACGCGCAGCAGCATCCGGAGGGCTATGACGCCGACGTCGCCAAGGCGCTGGCGGATTCGCTCGGCGTCAAGCTCGAACTGGTTCCGGTGACCGGCCCCAACCGCATCCCCTATCTCTTGACCAACAAGGTCGACGTGCTGATCGCCACCCTCGGCATTACCGGGCCGCGCTTGAAGCAGGTGCTGTTTTCCAACCCCTACAGCACATTGACGATCTACGTGCTGGCGCCGAAGAGCCTCGCCATCAAGACGCCGGAGGATCTCAAATCGGTCTCGATCAGCGTGTCACGCGCCTCGACGGAGCTTGCGGCGCTGGAGAAGATCGCGCCAAAGGGCACGCCGATCAAGGTCTATGACGACGACGCGCTCTCCATCCAGGCGCTGATCTCCGGCCAGACCCAGGCGCTTGGCGCAAGCACCGTCGTGCTGGCCCATCTCAACAAGAATTTCCCGCAACTCAACATCGAGCCCAAGATCCTCCTCAACGAGCAGGCCAACGGCATGGCCATCCGCAAGGCCGATACCGTGCTGGTGGACTATGCCAACAAGTTCATCGCCGACATCGTGAAGAACGGCGAACTCTCGAAGATCAACCAGAAATGGTTCGGCTTCCCGCTGCCGAAACTGCCGCCGATGCCGACGTTCTGAACCCGGCCCCCGTGTGCCCGGCACGAGGCCGGGCATACGATGCCGGATCGGCTCAACCCGCGCGGCGAAAGAACCCCTGCAACAGGCCGCCACCGGCGCCGCGATAGCCCGGCGCAACGATCAGATCGGCATCGTCGCCCTTGGCTTCGGCTTCCTCCATGAGGCGCAGCGCCAGGGCTTCGATCTGGCTCCGGCCGGCGGTCGCGCCGATGAAGCGGCAGCCACGCGCATCCTGCACTTCGAGGTTCCAGCGCAGGCCTGTTCTGAACATCGTGAGCCGAACGGTTGCCATGATTGCCATCCTGATGGGGAATGCGAGGGAATGCGCCCATCCGCTACGCGGCTGTCACGACAGCCGCATGACGCCCTGGCTCGGGCGCCGCCGGCAGCTTCGTCGCGCCAAAGAAGGGGGTCGACGGCCCCACCAAACGAAATGCGATCTCGCGCCAGCATGACATTATTACATTGATGGCGGCTCGCATCGGCCGGAATGCGGCAGCATTGAAGCAATGATTGCTAGAGCAAGTTCGTCCTTTGCGAACTTGCTCCACGTTAAAATTGTCGAGCAAATTCAGTCAGAGACATGCTAATCCGCCCAACAACAAGGATGAAAACCTGACGTTTCCAAGCCGCATCCTTCGAGACGCCATTTCTATTGAAATGGCTCCTCAGGATGAGGGCTGGGAGGTTTTCAAACAGCCTCTCAAATTGTCCCGAGAACGCGCCGCCGGTTCAATGAGGCATTGCCGTTTGGACGGCCCGCAAGGCGCGCTCGAGCCGGTCGAAAACCTCGTGGATCTCGTTCTCCTTGATGATCAGCGGCGGCGCGATCACCACGCATCCGGCGCTCGCGCGCACGATCAGCCCCTCGTCCTGCGCCGCCGCCGCCACGCGCGGCGCGAGCCCTTCCGTGCGCATCCCCATGATGCCGCGATCGAGCTTGACGCCGCCGAGCAGGCCCGCCTGGCGCACCGCGATGACCCGCGGATCGGCGCCAAGCCGCGCCAGCCGCTCGCCGAACACGCGCGAGACGCGCGCGACATGGGCGGGGATGTTGCGGGTGCGGTAGATTTCCAGGCATTTGAGCGCGATCGCCGCCGCCAGCGGATGACCGTGATAGGTGCCGCCATGCATCAGGAAGCCGCTCGCATCGGCCGCCTCGGCGATCTCGTCGTAGAGCGCGCCCGACAGCGCGAACACGCCGAGCGGGCAGTAGCCGGAATTGATGCCCTTGGCGAGCGACACCGCGTCGGGCGTCAGGCCGAAACGCTCGGCGCCGAACTGCGTGCCGAGCTTCCAGAACCCCGTCACCACCTCATCGTCGACGAAGGGAATCGCGTGGCGGCGCAGCACCGCCTGAAGCCCCTCGAAATAGCCGGCCGGCGGCACGGCGACGCCGGCGCTGACCGACACTGGCTCGGCGAACAGCGCCGAGATGCGCTCCGGCCCTTCCTGCTCGACCAGCGTCTGCAATTCCGCCACCAGCCGCGCGACGAAAGCCGGCTCGCTCTCGCCCGGCAGCGCGTGCTCGTCGAAATCGGGCTGGGTCAGGAAGCGGCGATCGGCCATCTCCAGATTAAAGGCGCGGTGCACGTTGCTGGCGCCGCCCAGGCTGGAGGTTGCCTGCGTGCTGCCGTGATAGCTGTTGTAACGCGACACCACGACGCGCTGACCGGCCTTGCCGTGATAGGCATCGCGCAGCGCCAGGAATTTCAGCACCGCTTCGTTGGCTTCCGAGCCGCTGGTGGCGAAGCCGATATGGGCATCCTTGAGCGGCACCAGTTCGGCGAGCTTTTCGGCGAGCGCCTCGGTCGGCTCGGACAGTTTATGGCTGAGCGTCGAGAAATTGGCGATGCGGCCAAGCTGCTCCGTGGCCGCATCGATCAGTTCCGCGTCGGAAAAGCCGAGCGAGGCGCTGTAGAAATTGGCGACGCCGTCGATATATTCGCGCCCGTAACGGTCGAACAGGCGGATGCCGTCGCCGCGCACGATGACCGTCGGGTGATGATGCGCTTCGCTGTTCAGCTTCGAGAAGCCGATAATGCCGCGAAACGGCGCGGTATTGGCGAGAACCGTCATGATATTGCCTCCTGGCCGCCTGTCATCGCTTCACCGCCGTCACAACACGCCGTATTTCTTGTAGACATCCATCAGCAGCAGGCCGTGTTCGAGCTCGGCCCTGGTGCTGTTCTCCGTGCGGATCTTGGCGGTTGCGGCGGCAATGACCTGTTCCGCCATCGCCTGCGGGATGACGACGACGCCATCGGCATCGCCGAAGATCAGGTCGCCGGAATGGACGAGCACGCCGCCGCATTTCACCGGCACGTCCATCGCCATCATCTTCGCCCGGCCCTTGCTGTCGAGCGGGCCGATGCCGCCATGGAACACCGGGAAGCTCATCTTGCGGATGGCGCGGATGTCGCGCACCAGCCCGTCGGTCACGCAGCCGACCGCGCCGCGACAGCGCGCCGCCGTGCTCAGCAACTCGCCCCAGGGCGCGATGCGATCGGTCGGGCCGTCGCAGGCGAGCACCGCCACGTCGCCCGGCTTGAGGTCGTCGACCAGCGCGATCTCGACCTCGTACGGATTATCGCCTTCCGGCACCTCGAAAACATTCATGTAAATTCCGGTCCGCGCCCGGCCGAACAGCGGAAGCTGCTCGTCGAGCGGGCGCACGAACGGGCGCATCGCCTGCTCGCGCAGCCCGAATTCATCGAGCAGGTCGGAGAGCACCGCCGAATAAAGAACATCCCTGAGCGCCGCAGTATCGATCGACATGGCAACTGACCTTTCATGAAATTCGCAACGTGTTGGCCTGATGTTTTCGGCTGCAGGCTCAGCCGGTGCCGACGACCGCCGGCGGCCCTTGCTGCTGCTGGACCCCGATGGCCTGGCCGCGCTTCTGCACGTCGAAGCGCGCCTCGACATATTCGACGAATTTCGCCACCGGATAGCTGATGCAGAAATAGATGATCGCCACCATGCCGAAGATCTCGAAATGCTTGAACGTCGCCGAGGCGAGAAGCTCGCCGGTGAACATCAGGTCGCGCATGGTGATCACCGAGACGAGCGCCGAATCCTTGAAGATCGCCACGAAGAAATTGCCGATCGGCGGAATGACGATGCGGAAGGCCTGCGGCAGGATGATGCGGCGCATCAACAGCCGGCGCGACATGCCGAGCGACTGGCCGGCCTCGCGCTGGCCGGCGGCGACCGCCTGGATGCCGGAGCGGAACACCTCGGCCATGTAGGCGCTGTAGTTGATGGCCAGGCCGAGCACGCCGGAAGCGAATGGCGACAGCACGATGCCGGCATAAGGCAGCACGTAATAGATCGAGAACAGTTGCAGCAGCAGCGGCGTGCCGCGAATGAACTGCACATAGACGGTGGCGACCGAGCGCACCGCCAGGAACGGCGACAGCCTTGCCAGCCCGAAGGCCAGCCCGCCGATCAGGGCCAGCACATAGGCCAGCAGCGACACGGTGATGGTGGTCAGCGCCCCCTGGAGCAGGTCGGGCAGGAAGGAAAGCATCTCATGGACGACGGTCATCGGCGCTCCAGGCTTGGCGTTACCGGCATGGCGCGTCCGTGCCGATCGACGCGCGCCTCAGGCGGCCCCGCCAGGGCGCGGCCGTCGAGACACTGTGCTGCGGGAAGTGAGCGGCCCGTTCAGGCTAGTTATTATAGCCGCTCAGGCCCCATTGCGTGAGGATCTTGCCCATTTCGCCCTGATCCTCCATCCATTGCAGCGCGGCATCGAGGCCGGCGCGCAACTGCACATCGCCCTGGCGAACCGCCCAGCGGCTGTAGCCGGCCGGGTTCTTGAGCTGATGCGGCTGGTAGTCGGGCGATAGTTTCAGGCCCCAGTCGGGATGGTCCTTGATCGAGGCGGCGATGATCGGCTGGTCGTGGATCGCCGCGTCGAGCCGGCCGTTCTGGAGGTCCTGCGCCATGGCGGGCCAGGTCTTGTAGCCCTTGTAGTCGACGCCGGGCGTCTTCTGGATCCACTCGGCGTAATTGGTGCCGAGCAGCGCGCCGCAGCTCTTGCCCTTCAGGTCGGCGATGCTGGCGAGCTTGCCGGTGGCGCCCGCCTTGGTCACGAGCCACTCCGAATAATAATAGGTTGGGAAAGTGAAATCGACGACCTTGGCGCGCGCGATCGTGTAGTGGATCGAATCGCCGACAATGTCGAAACGGCCGTCGAGCAGGCCCGGAATCATGCCGTCGAACGGCACGGTATTGACGGTGATCTTGTCGATATTGATCATCTTGCAGGCAAAACGCAGGATATCTGCGTCGATGCCGCTGAGCTTCTTGGTCTTGTCGTCGAGATAGGAATACGGCCAGTCATTGGAGGTGCACAGCTGCAACTCGCCCTTCTTCTGGATCTTGACCAGCGAATCGTCGGCCTGGAACTTCGGCAGCGTGAAATCCTTGAACGACGTGTTGATCGTCGGCTCGGCCGCCATGGCCTGCGTCGGCGCGGCCAGCGCCACGCCGGCCGCCATCAGGCCGCCGGAGCGCAGCATCGTTCGCCGCGAAAGCTTCGCTGCCCCGAGAGGGCTGGTGAAATGCGTCATGTCATCCTCCTCCTTCTGCGTCCCGGCCGTTTGCTACGACTTCGTTCAAATCCTGCGCGCCCGCTTCATCTCACGCAGCCCCCGCCATCCCCTCGCTGTGCAGGATGGTTTGCAGGAACTGGCGCGTGCGCTGGTTGCTTGGCGCGGTGAAAATCTCGGCCGGCTTGCCCTTCTCGACGATTTCGCCATTCGCCATGAACACGACCGCATCCGAGACATCGCGCGCAAAACCCATTTCATGGGTGACGACGAGCATCGTCATGCCTTCGGCGGCGAGATCCCGCATCACCTTCAGCACCTCGCCGACCAGTTCCGGGTCGAGCGCGCTGGTCGCCTCGTCGAACAGCATCAGCTTGGGGTTCATCGCCAGCGCGCGCGCAATCGCGACACGCTGCTGCTGGCCGCCGCTCAACTGATGCGGATAGTTCTCGGCCTTGTCGGTCAGGCCGACCTTGGCCAGGAGCGCCAGGGCGTTGTCGCGCGCCTCGGCCCGCGGCTGGTGCAGCACATGGATCGGCGCCTCGACGATATTGCCGAGCACGGTGAGATGCGGAAACAGGTTGAACGACTGGAACACCATGCCGATGCTGGCGCGGATCGCCTCGACGCGGCGCTCGGGATCGACGACGAGCTTGCCGTCCCGCATGTAGCGATAGACCGGCTTGCCCTCGAAATGGATCGTGCCGCCATTGATCGTCTCGAGATGGTTGACGCAGCGCAGCAGGGTCGATTTGCCGGCGCCGGACGGGCCGATCAGGCAAACGACCTGGCCTTTCTCGATGCCGAGCGAAATATCCCTGAGCACGCTGAGCGCGCCGTAGGATTTCGAAACCCCCTCGAGATAAAGCAGTGACGATTGCGGGGATGCCGTTTCGACGGTCGAAGGCTCGGACATGCTGGCCACCTTCCTTTCGCAACTTGCCTTTCGCGATCTGCCTTTTTGAGTTGCCGCACCGCAACAAACCCGGCGCCGACCCGATGGCTTCGCAGGACCCTGTTGACCTCTCCCGTGGCAAGGCTAAGCTCACGCAACTGGTAAACCAGACTGGCTATCCAGTTAACGCAACACACTCCGATTTTGGTGTCAAGAGTGAACGCAGCGATCCAGAAACCGGGGCGGAACTACCAGGCGATCGCCGGGCGCATCGCGGAGTTGATCCGGTCCAAATACGAGGCCGGCGACAAGCTTCCCGGCGAACGCGACCTCGCCAAACGCTTCCACTCCAACCGCCCCACGGTGCGCGAAGCCGTCGTCAGCCTGGAAATCGCCGGGCTGGTCGAGGTGCGCATGAACAGCGGCATCTACGTGCTCGACCGGCCGAGCGGCGAACACGGTACGGACCAGGGTTCGCCGCCATTCGAGATCCTGCGTGCCCGCATCGTCGTCGAGCCGGAAGTGGCGGCGCTCGCCGCCAAACATGCCACCAGCGCCGATTTCGCCAAGATGGAACACGGCATCGAGCGCATGCGCGAGGAGCACGCCCTGAACAACCCGACCGAGCAGGGCGACCGCATCTTCCACCTCGGCATCGCCGGTGGCAGCGGCAACGCCATGCTGGCCCGCATCGTCGACATGCTGTGGGACAACCAGCAAAGGAGCCATTTATGGTTGCGCGCCGACGCCTATTCCCGCTCGGCCGAGTTCCGCGAATTCTGGATCGACGATCATCTCAATGTTCTCGACGCGATCCGGCAGCGCAAGGCGGAGGCGGCCAAGGCGGCGATGACGCAGCATCTCGACCATACATGGCAGGCGCTGCTCGCCGCCGGGCAGAGCTGACAGTTCGTCACGGGGCGGGCTCGAAGCGCCCCATGGCGTCGATGAAGGCCCGCTCCGCGCTGTCGGGCTCGGAGAGCGGATTGCGGATGAAATACACGTCGGCGCCGAGATCGGCCTGATCGGTGAGCGTGATGCGGCGCAGATGCCCGTCGCGGACATCGCGGGCGACGGCATCGACGGGCAGGATGCCGATGCCGATGCCGGCCGCGATAAAGCGCCGGACCTCCTGCAGGTCGGAACTGCTCATCACCACGCGGCTGGCGAGATCGGCGCCGAGGCGCAGCGACAGCATCGGCTCGAGCGAATTGGCCAGTTCGGCGCAGGCGAACGACACCCAGGCCTCGCTGCGGATGGCGGCGTAATCGACCGCGCCAGCATCGAACAGGGCATGGCCCGGTCCGCAGAAAATGCCGAAATCCTCGCGGAACAGGAATTGGCAGCTCAGGGTCGAGACCGGCTTGGCGAGCAGGCAGATGCCGAACGGCACGATCTGCTGCGAGACGGCGCGGACGATATCGTAGCTCGTCGAGACGTCGATGGAGAAGGAAATGCCGGGATGCTCGGCGTGCAGGCGGCGAAACACCTCGTCGAGCCCGGCATTGATCACCTGAGTGACCATGTTCAGCCTGACGGTGCCGGCGATGGCGCTGACCGGCTGCGCGATGCGCGGCTCAAGCGCTGCGATCGCGCCATAAAGGCTGCGGCACTCGCAAAACAGCGTTTCGCCCTGCGGCGTCAGGATCATCGGCCGGCGCCCGCGCTCGAACAGCCGGCACCCGAACGCCTCCTCCAGCCGTTTCAATGCGGCGCTGACGCTCGGCTGCTGCAAGAGCAGGCGCTCGGCGGCGCGGGTCACGCTGCGCTCCTCGGCGAGGACCACGAAGGTGCGCAGCAGATTCCAGTCCAGTGCGTGCGTCCAGCGTCGTGAATCGCTCATGCCATCATCCGGTGCGGCAAGCCCCAAGGCAGGCCAGTCCCAAGCCCAGACCCAAGCCCGGCAATGTCGGGGAACGCAACCGCACCGTCAACGCAAGAGACGGGCGCCCGAGACTACAGCGCCCGTGCGAGCACCGCCTGGAGCAGCACGTTCACGCCGGGCTCGATATCGGCGAGCGTGACGTTCTCGGCCTCGTTATGCGAGAGCCCGCCCTCGCATGGCGTGAAGATCATCGCCGTCGGCAGATGGTTGGCGATGTGCATGGCGTCATGGCCGGCCTCGGTCAGCAGATCGCGATGGCTGTAGCCGAATTCCTGCACGGCATCGCGCACCAGCCCGACGCAGCCGGCATCGAACCGCATGCCGCCATAGGCCCAGCCTTCCCGGATGGCGATGCGGCAGCGCGATTTCTCCTCAAGCTCGGGCAGCTGCTGCTTCAGCGTCTCCATCATGCGGATCACCACGGCTTCCTCGCAATGGCGCATGTCGCAGGTCATCTCGACATGGTCGGGCAGGATGCCGAGCAGGTTGGGCTCGGCCTTGAGCCGCATCGTCGTCGTCTTGCCGCCGGTAGCGTGTTCGCTCCAGCCGATCGCGTCGAGGGCGAGGATGACCTGCGCCGCGCCGACCAGCGCGTTGCGGCGCTTCGACATCGGCGTCGGCCCGACATGGCCGGTCTCGCCGGTGACCTCGACGACGAAGCCGCGCACGGCGAAGGCGCCGGTGACGATGCCGACCTGCAGCCCCTGCTCGTCGAGTTGCGGCCCCTGCTCGATATG
The DNA here is from genome assembly GCA_937988775.1 of uncultured Alphaproteobacteria bacterium. Taxonomy (GTDB): domain Bacteria; phylum Pseudomonadota; class Alphaproteobacteria; order Rhizobiales; family Beijerinckiaceae; genus CALKHP01. The sequence goes on along the minus strand of CALKHP010000003.1, from coordinate 145,050 downwards.
CAGTTCGAACAGGCTGTCGCAGGATTCGGGGCCGACCGTATCCGCGCCCTTGAAGCCGATCGTCTCGAGCGCTTGTCCGAGCGTCACGCCATCCTTGTCGGTGCGTGACAACGCGAAATCGAGGCTCTTGTCGCCCGTAAAGACCGCCGAGCCGATCATCGGTGGCTCGAAACGGGCGCCTTCCTCGTTGGTCCAGTTGACGACCACGATCGGATGGCGCGTCTCGATTGCGTGATCGTCGAGCGTGCGCACCAGCTCAAGCCCGGCGAGAACGCCGAGAATGCCGTCGAAGCGCCCGCCCTTGATCTGCGTGTCGAGATGGCTGCCGACGAGCACCGCCTTGGCGGCCGGATCGGTGCCCTTGCGCAAGGCGAACATGTTGCCGACAGCATCCACCCGCACGGCGAGGCCGGTTTCCTCGCACCAGTCCCGAAACTGGCGCCGCATGATGCCGTCATCCTCGGAGAGGGCGAGGCGGCGCAGACCGCCCTTTGCCGTGGTGCCGATTTCGGCCGAGCGCATCAACGTCGCCCAAAGGCGCTGCATGTTGGGCCGGATGTTGGAAGAAGCGGACATCGACGACACTTTCTCGCGCGAGGGATCGGGACTGGCCAGCGGCCGGCATTCCATCAAGTAGAGGCCGGCGGCGCCGGCACAAAATAGAAAGCCACGATGATCAGTATTGCCCCGTTCGATCGGCGCCTTTCAGACCGGGCCATGATGGCCTTGAACAGGCATGCCGCAACGGCGCTCATGCCTAATACGGCGCATCCCAGCCGTCGCTCCTGTTGGTGAGCTTGGTGAGAAGCGCGTCGAATTGCACCCGCTCCTGTGGCGTCAGGACGCTGAGCATCGCCTCCTCACGCAGCGCGAACGGCTTCACCGTCACCTCGAACAGCGCGCGCCCGGCTTGCGTGACCCGGATCAGGCCGCTGCGGGCATCGTCCGGATTGGGCTCACGCCGCAGCAGGCCCATGCGGATCAGCTTGTTGACCGCCCGGCTGATATTCGCCTTGGCGCGCCCGGTCATCTGGCCGACTTCCTGCGCCGTCAGCGTCTCGAAATGCGCCGCGCAAAACAGCACGACCCATTCCGGCCGGCCGACGCCGTGCTGCTCGCTCAAGCCGCGATAGATCGGGCCGGTGAACAATTGCGCCAGATAGCCGATGCGATAGCCGAAGCGCATCAGGTCGTTCGACAGCACCGCGGTCACGCGTTCCGGCGTCGGCGGGCCGGCGGTCGCCCGGCCTGGTTCCGGCATTGGCTGGTCCTTGTCCATCATATCCTCAAAAACTAGTTCCACATGGAACGATACCTTGATATGGTTCCACCTGGAACGGATACCAGGCTAGCACGCCGCCGCCCCGGCCGTCGCCGAAACCGGCAACGCCCGCCATCAACAGTTGAGACTTCCGGAGGAATCATGATCAAGCCCGAACTGAAAGCCGCCCTCGACGTCATCTTTGCCGCCGATTCGGAAATTTACGCCAATCGCGGCTTCATGCGCCGCATCGGCTTCGGCAAGCGCCCGGCCCTGATCCATATCGATCTCGCCAATGCCTGGACGCAGCAGGGCTACCCGTTCACCTGCAACGACATGGACACCATCATTCCCGCCGTGCAGGACCTCAACAAGGTCGGCCGGACCAAGGGCATCCCCGTCGCCTATACCACGACCGCCTTCGCCGTCACCGAAGGCCCCAACAGCGATATGGGCCTGTGGAACCTGAAGATTCCCTCCGAAGCGCTCAAGCTCGGCAGCGAGGCCGTGGCCATCGACGAGCGCATCGCGCCGTTGCCGGGCGAGCAGGTCATCGTCAAGAAGCGCGCCAGCGCCTTCCACGGCACCTATCTCGCCGGCTTCCTGCGCGCCCATGACGTCGACACCGTCATCCTCACCGGCGTCACCATGGCCGGCTGCGTGCGCCACACCGCCGAGGATGCCATCGCGGAAGGTTTCCGGCCGATCGTCGTGCGTGAAGCGGTCGGCGACCGCGTGCCGGGCGTGGTCGAGTGGAACCTGTTCGACATCGACGCCAAGTTCGGCGACGTCGTCTCGCTCGAGACCACGCTGGCTTATCTCAACGGCCTGTGAGCCCACGGATCCCGGCGGCTTGCCCGCCGGGGTCCGCTATGCCGTCTGACGAGGCTCTTACGCGCCCCAGACCTCGCGCAGCAGCCTGAGCCAGTTCTGGCCGAGCACGCGCTCGATGCGGTCGGCTTTCCAGCCGCGCCGTTCCATGGCGGCGGTGATGTTCGGGAACTCGCTCGAGCGTCGAAAACCTTCAAGCTCGAGGGCTTCGCCGAAATCGACCAGCTTGCGGCCCTCGCCCTTGTCGCGGTTGATCCAGGTGAAGAAGCTCGGCGGCTGCTCCTGCGTCAGATCGGTGCCGAGCCCGACCTGCTCCTCGCCGATCAGGTTGATGGTGTATTCGACCGCCTCGATATAATCCTCGACCGAGGCGCCCTTGCCACGCGCGAGGAAAGCCGGGAACATCGTCACGCCGACGAAGCCGCCCTTGTCGGCGATCAGCCGCAACTCCGCGTCGGATTTGTTGCGCTGGTGCTTTTTCAGGCCGGCCGGGGCACAATGCGTGTAGGCGACCGGCTTTTTGGAGGCGGCGATGGCGTCGCGCGCCGTGTCCTTGGCGACATGGCTGAGATCGACGAGCACGCCGGCATCGTTCATGGCGCCGATCAGGTCGCGGCCGAAATCGGTCAGGCCGCGATCGACCGACTCATAGCAGCCCGAGCCGACCAGATTGGCGGTGTTGTAGGTCAGTTGCGCCACGCGCACGCCGAGCTTGGCGAACAGCCGCACATTGTCGAGATTGTCACCGTAGCCGCTGGTGTTCTGCCAGCCGAGCACGATGCCGACCTTGCCCGCCGCCTTGGCCTTGAGGATATCGGCCGTGTCATGCACCTGCATGATGATGTCGGCATTGTCCTCGAACGAGCGCAGCCATGTCGCGACGTTGCGCATCGTCGGCTCGAACCCCTCCCAGATGCTGCAGGTACAATTGGCGGCGGTGATGCCGCCGGCATGCATGTCCTCCAGCACCTGGCGGGTGAAATTCGAGATCACGAGCCCATCGACGATGATGGCTTTCTGGTGGATCGCGGTCATGTGGTCCTGCTCCTGAAGGGAAGGGAAATCGGTTCGTGCGCGTCCCGCCTCGGCAGGATCGGCGGTTATCGGCGGTTATCGCGACTGGCGCGCCGCGGCGGGAACCCGGAAGGCCGGGTCGCCGCGGTCGAATTCGACATCGGGAATGCCGGCGCCGGGCGCGATCGTCATCGCCGAGCGCAGCAGGATCTTGGTGTAGGGATGGCTGGAATTGCCGAACAGGTTCTCGGCATCGGCCAGTTCGACGATGCGCCCGAGATACATCACCGCCACCTCGGTCGTCATATGCTCGATGACCGTCAGGTTATGGCTCACCAGCACATAGGTCAGGTCGAATTCCTTGCGCAGGTCGAGCAGGAGATTGAGGATCTGCGCCTGCACCGAGACGTCGAGCGCCGAGGTCGGCTCGTCGCACACCAGGATATCGGGCCGCAGCGCCAGGGCGCGCGCGATCACCACGCGCTGGCGCTGGCCGCCCGACAATTGCCCGGGCGAACTGTCGAACAGCCGCGACGGCAAGCCGACGACATCGAGCAGTTCGCGCGCCCGCTTCTCGCGCTCGGCGCGCGTGCCGATGCCGTGGATGCGCAGCGGCTGCGCGATGATCGCGCCGATCGAGCCGCGCGGATTGAGCGAGGAATAGGGGTCCTGGAACACGAACTGGATGCGCCGGGCCAGGGCGCGCCGGTCGAAACTGGTGAGCGGCTTGCCGTCGAGCAGCACCTCGCCCGCGCTCGGCGCCAGCAGGCCGAGCATCATCTTGGACAGCGTCGTCTTGCCCGAGCCCGATTCGCCGACGATGCCGAGCACGTCGCCCTTGCGCAGCTGCAACGACACGTTGTCGACCGCCGTCAGCATCTCGCGCCGCAACCAGCCGCGCGACAGCCTGAACGTCCGCGTCACGTCGCGCATTTCCAGCACGACCGGATGGTTCTCAAGGCCGCTCATGCGCCTGCCCCCAGAACGGCGCGCGCATTGTCACGCGAGGTCTCGGCCGGCAGCACGCAGCGATAGGGGTGGGCGCCAGCCGGCTCCCGCAGCGCGACATCCCGCTCGCAGACCGGCTGCGCATGGGCGCAGCGCCCGCGAAACCGGCAGCCCTCGATCGCCCCGACCAGCGCCGGCACCGCGCCCGGGATCGCCTTGAGATGCTGCATGCGCTGGCGTTCCGGCGCCGGCAGGCACGCCATCAGCCCCTGCGTGTAAGGGTGGAGCGGATCGTTGAAGATCGTCTCGGCGGTGCCGCTCTCGACGATCTGCCCGGCATACATCACCGCGACCTTGTCGGCCATGCGCGAGACGATGCCGAGATCATGGGTGATCAGCACCAGCCCCATGCCGAATTCCTGTTGCAGCGCCATCAGCAGCCGCAGCAGCTCGGCCTGGATCGTCACGTCGAGCGCGGTGGTCGGCTCGTCGGCGAGGATCAGCTTGGGGTCGCACATCAACGCCATCGCGATCATCACGCGCTGGCGCAGGCCGCCCGAAAGCTGGTGCGGATATTGCGCGAGCCGCGCCTCCGGCGAACTGATGCCGACCTTGTCGAGCAGGTACACCGCCCTGTCGCGCGCTTCCCGGCGCGAGACCTTGCGATGCTGGCGCAGCACGTCGATCATCTGGTCGCCAATGGTGAAGACCGGGTTGAGCGAGGTCATCGGCTCCTGGAAGATCATGGCGATGCGGTCGCCGCGCAGCCGGTTCATCGCCTCGCGCGAAAGGCCGCGCAGATCGCGGCCCGAGAAGGCGAGGCTGGTGGCGGCGCGGATGGCGCGGCGCGGCAGCAGGTCCATCACGGCGAGCGCCGTGAGCGACTTGCCGCAGCCCGATTCCCCGACGATGCACAGCGTCTCGCCTTCATCGACCGAGAAGCTGATGCCCTGCACCGCGTGCAGGACGCCGCTCGCCGTCGGAATGTCGATGGTGAGGTCCTGAACGTCGAGCAGCACGGGTCTCACTTCCTGTTTCAATTGCGGGAATCCGGCGCCGTGACATCGCGCAAGCCATCGCCGACCAGGTTGATCGCCAGCACGAGGCCGAACAGCAGCATGCCGGGGATGGTGATCAGCCACGGGTCGAACAGGATGAACGACTTGCCTTCCGCCAGCATCAGGCCCCAGGACGGCAAAGGCGGCGGCACGCCGAGGCCGAGGAACGACAGGGCGGCTTCGAGCACGATCGCCTGCGCGATCTCGAGCGTCGCGACCACGGTGATGTTGGTCGCGAGATTCGGCATGATCTCCTGCATGATGATCTGCCAGGTCGAGGCGCCCTGCACCTTCGCCGCCATGACGAAATCGGCGTCGCGAATCTGCTGCGTCGTGGCGCGCATCACCAGCGCGAAGCGATCCCACAGCAGCAGGCCGAGCACGCCGACGACCACGCTCAGCGACGAGCCGAACAGGGCGACGACAGCGAGCGCCACCAGGATCACCGGCAGGGCGAGCCGGGCGGTGATGATGAACGAGATCACGGTATCGGTCTTGCCGCCGAAATAGCCGGCGGTGACGCCGAGCACCGTGCCGATAATGCCCGAGACGAAGGCCACCGTCACGCCGATGAACACCGAGACGCGCGCGCCGTACAGCAGGCGCGAGAGATAGTCGCGGCCGAGATGATCGGTGCCGAGCGGATGCGCCCAGGTGCCGGTCTCGTGCCAGATCGGCGGCACGATGCGCGCCAGCAGGTTCTGGTCGTAAGGGTTGTAAGGTGCCAGAACCGGCGCCAGCAGCCCCATCAGGAAGATGATGGCGAGGATGATGCCACCGGCGACGAGGCCGGAATGGCGCGCCCAGCGCGGCATCCTCCAGGCGGCGGCCGGCGCGGACGCGGCGTCGCTATGCGCGGGCATCGGCAAGCCTCATGCGTGGATCGAGCCAGGCGTTCAGGACGTCGGCGACGAAGGTCAGGATGACGTAGATCAGCGAAAAGCACAGCACGAGCGCCTGCACGGTCGGCAGGTCGCTGCGCAGGATCGATTCCCAGGCGAGACGCCCGGCGCCGTTGATGGCGAACACGCTTTCCACCACCACCGAGCCGGCCAGCATATAGCCGAACTGCGCCGCCGACACGCTGACCACCGGGATGACCGCGTTGCGCAGCGCGTATTTCAGCAGCACCTTGCGCGGCGCGATGCCGAGCGCGCGCGCCGTGCGGACATAATCGGTCTCGAGCGCCAGGATCATGCCGGAGCGCGTCAGCCGCATGATCGCCGGCGCGGCGAAATAGCCGAGCACCACCGACGGCATGATGAAATGGCGCCAGGTTTCCGAGCCCGATGTCGGCAGGATCGGCCAGATCACGCTGAACATCACCACCAGCAGCAGGGCGAACCAGAAGGTCGGCATGGCCTGGCCGATCACCGCGACGATCAGCGCCGTGCGGTCGATCCAGGTATTCTGCCAGCGCGCGGCGGCGATGCCGAGCGGCAGCGAGATCGCCAGCGCGAAGATGAACGAGACCAACCCGAGCAGCAGCGTCGTGCCGAGCCGGTCGAACAGGATCGCCGAGACCGGCTGGTCGAAATACAGGCTGTGGCCGAGATTGCCGTGCAGCGCCGCGCCGATCCAGTGCAGGAACTGCAGGTAGATCGGCTGGTCGAAGCCGTAGAAGGCGCGGATGCGGGCAGCATCGGCGGCGCTGCCCGCTTCCCCGGCCAGTTTCACGGCCGGATCACCGGCCGCGAAAATCAGCATGAAGGCCACGAAGGACACGACCACCATCAGGATGAGGGCCGAGCCCGAACGGCGCAGGACGAAGCGCAGCATCGGATCAGATTTTCCTATTGCGCCGCATCGGCCGCCTTACTTCCAATGCGCGCGGAAGAAGTCGACGAACTCGTCGGCATTCTGCGTCACCACCAGGTCCTTGTTGTGGGCCGTGATGACATTATAGGTCCATAGCGGCACCCAATACGCCTTGTCGGCGATGATCTGCAGCGCCTTCTTGTAGTTTTCCTGCCGCTTGGCGCGATCCATCGAGGTGTTGGCCGCCTGCAGCAGCGGGATGATGTCCTTGTCCTTGGCGAGATCGTCGCCGGTGCCGCTGAAGAACTGCCCGACGCTGAGGCCGACATCGCCGACGCCATACGAGCCCCAGTTGGTCAGGAGCAGCGGCGCGCGGCCCTCGCGCCAGGCACTGATGCCCGGAGCATATTGCTGCTCGTTGAGGGTGACATGGATGCCGGCCTTGCCGAGATTGGCGGCGATCGCTTCCGCCTGGATGCGCGGCAGCGAGGTGAACACGAGATCGAGCTTGATGCCATCGGGATAGCCGGCCTCGGCGAGCAGCGCCTTGGCCTTGGCGGTATCGAACGGATAGGTTTTCACGTCGTTGGTGCAGCCGAATTGCAGCGGGTTGCACGCCGCCGCCATCGGCTGCGAGGCGCCGCCGATCAGCGCCTTGACGATCGAGCCCTTGTCGACCGCCATGTTGATCGCCTGGCGCACGCGCACATCGGCCAGCGGCGACTTGCCGTCCTTGTAGTTCGGATTGATCGAGATATAGGCGAAGCGCATGATCTGCGCGTTGCTGACCGCGACATTCTTCTGGCGCGCCAAGTTGCGCGCGTCATCCGGCGGCACGCGCCAGATCCAGTCGAGCTGGCCGTTGACCAGTTCGGCATATTGCGTGTTCGATTCCGGCAGCACGCGCACGACCATGTGCTTGATCTTGGCGGCGCCCTTCGGGCTGCCCGCGTAATAATCCTCGAAGCGCTCCAGCACGTAGCGCGTGCCCGGCGTCATCTCGACCAGCTTGTAAGGCCCGGCCCCGACTGGCTTGACGCTCATGCCCTGCGAGCCGACCTTCTCGTAATAGGCCTTCGGGTAGATCGGCAGGTTGCCGGCGAGCATTTCGAGGGCGAGTGGGTTCGGCCGCTTCATATGCAGGCGGACCTCGTAATCGCCGAGCTTCTCGGCATGGTCGATCCACTCGACCGCGATCTGGTAGCGCGCGTTATAGTCCTTCGAGGACACCAGGTTGAGCGTGTAGACGACGTCATCCGCCGTCATCGGCTGGCCGTTATGGAACTTGACGTTGTTGCGCAGCTTGAAGTCGATCGTCTTGTCGTCGACGATCTTGTAGCTCTCGGCGAGTTCCGGCTTGAACTCCCCGGTCGCCATATCCTTGTTCAGCAGCGAATCGTACAAGAGCCGCGCCAGGACCAGACCTTCGCGGCCCGATTCCTTGTACGAATCCAGCGTCGTCACCTCCGCGCTGAACGCGGCGTTGAGCGTGTCGTCGGCCTTGCCGGCGAGGGCGGGCCCGCTGGCCGCAACGGCTCCGAGCACGAGACCGGCCACGAGGGCTGGCGCCCATAGGGCGGAAGGACGGCGGTTTGGCTGTATCATGGCGGGCTTCCCCCTGTTGCGGCAGATCGTCTGCGACGCCTGCCTTACGTTGATTGACCAAACTATCAACATAAAATAGAGTTTGGTCAATAAATTATCGTATTTGAAAAATCGAGTGTTTTGATGGAAACGACAGCGGGCACTCCAAAACCGGCGCGGAAGCGTCCGCGCCGGCATACGGATTTCGGCAGCCGGGTGAAGCAGCTGCGCCACGATCGCGGCCTCACATTGCAGCAGCTCGCCAAACATAGCGGCCTGGCGCCGTCGACGATTTCCAAGGTCGAGCAGAGCCAGATTTCGCCGACCTACGAGAACATCCTCAAGCTTTCCAACGGGCTGCATGTCGATGTCGCCGAACTGTTCAGCCCCGCCGCCGGCCGCATGATGTCCGGGCGCCGCAGCGTGACGCGCAGCGGACAGGGCGCCAAGCTGCGCTCCGCGCAATACGATTACGAGATGCTGTGCGCCGACCTGTCGAGCAAGCAGTTCATCCCGCTGCTGACGACGCTGCGCGCCCGCTCCCTGACCGATTTTCCCGGCTATATCCGCCATGACGGCGAGGAATTCGTCTTCGTGCTCTCCGGCGAGGTCGAGCTTCAGACGGAAAGCTACGAGCCGCTGCTGCTGCGCAAGGGCGACAGTTGCTATTTCGACAGCACCATGGGCCATGCCTGCCTGTCGGTCGGCGCCGAGGATGCCGTCATCCTCTGGGTCTGTTCGCGCGTCACCTTCGTCGCGGCCGACGAGTTGCCGGACGGGCCCCGCGACGGCGAGGACAGCGGCGTTCCCCTGCCGCTGCAGATCGTGGCACGTTAGAGCAAAATCGGATTAAACCGAGCCAATTTGCTCGGTATAACCCGATGAATTTGCTCGCTAATTATGGGTGGAGCGAGTTCGCGACAGACGAATTTGCTCTAAACGCGGGTCCGGCTTTCAGCCGCCCCACACGGCGCGATAGACCCGCAGCCAGTTGCCGCCCAGGATCTTGCGGATATCCGCCTCGCCATAGCCGCGCCGCACTAGGCCGGCGGTCAGGTTGGGCAGCCCCTCGGGCGTCTCGATGCCTTGCGGGTAATGATAGGGCGGCGGCGGATAGCTCGCCGCGCTCCAGGTGTCGGAGGCGAGATAGCCGTCATAGCGGCGCTGCGCCTCGTCGAGCGCCATCAGCGGCGCCATGCCGTCGAAATAATCGATGCCGAGCGCGACATGATCGCTGCCGACGAGTTGCACGACATAGTCGATGTGATCGATGAAGGCATCGAGCGTCGGCCGCGACGCGCCCGATACGAAAGCCGGAAAGCCGACCATGCCGGTGAGGCCGCCGCTCGCGGCGACCGCCTTGATCTGTTCGTCGAGGATATTGCGCGGCGAGCCATGCACCGCACGCGGATTGGCATGGGAAAACACCACCGGCGCGCGCGACGCCTCGATCGCCTCCATCGTCGTGCGGTAGCCGGTATGCGAGCAGTCGACGATGACGCGCGCCTCGTTCATGCGCGCGATCAGCTTGAGGCCCTGCCGGCTGAGCCCGGCGTCGGTACGCTCCTCGCAGCCATCGCCGAAACGGTTTTTCACGTTGTAGCTCAACTGGATGATGCCGACGCCCAGCTCCTTGTAGGCATCGACGAGATCGATATCGTCCTCGATCGGATCGGTGCCCTGGAAATGCAGCACGATGCCGAGCTTGCCCTCGGCCTTGGCGCGCGCGACATCGGCCGCGCGCTTGACGAGCACGAGCTCGTCATGCTCGCGGATATGCTTGAGCCAGCGCCCGATCGTGCGAAGCGCGCTTGCCGCGCCGCCATTGAAGCCGCCGACGGTCGGCGCCACCGCCGTCAGGCCGCCGCGCCGATAGAGATCGAGATGACGCGGCGTCGCCAGCAATGGGCAGACCGCATCGATGACGATTGCCTCACCGTGCAGGCGGGATGCGTCTATAGACATGGCAAATCTCCGCGAGACCGAACCCGCCCCGCATCGGCAGGCCCGAAGACTATCTCTTATAGGAACATAATTTTCCTATCCGACATGAGACATCATGCCAGCATCCCGCGCAGCGTCAACGGTTTTCGCGCTGGAGCGACGTTACCGGGTAAATCCGGCCGGGTGGCGCGTGTGCCAGTCGGTTACGCCCTGGTAGGCGGCGCCGATGCGCAGCGCCAGCGCCTCCTCGCCATGGCCGCAGATGATCTGCAACGATGTCGGCAGCCCGTCGGCCACGCCATTGGGCAAGGCGAGCGCGCACCTTTCCAGCAGGTTCACGAAGCGCGTGTAATGCCCCGGCCCGGTCGACTGGTCGACCTCGCCGAGCGGCTGCGCCACGGTGGTGGTGGTCGGCGTCAGCAGCGCATCGTAGCCGGCAAGCGCCACGGCGAACTCAGCCTTGGCCGCGTCGCGCGCCTGCAAGGCCTCGAGATAATCCCGCGACGAGATCGTCCTGCCTGCCGCGAGCCGGGGCCGCACGTCGGGATCGAGCGGCTGGCTGTCATCGTCGATCAGCGTGCCGACCTGCGCATAGCCTTCCGCGCTCATGATGCGGCCGGTCACCTGCCCGAGGTCGACGATCGGGCGCGGCAGCTCGAGCGGCACGATCTCGGCGCCGAGCCCGGCCAGCGTTTCGAGCGCCTCGTCATAGGCCGCCAGCACCTCCGGCGCCGCCGCGCCGCGCTCCTGTTCCGACAGCACCGCGAACCGCATGCCCCTGACACCGCGCTGCAAGCCGGGCAGCGGGTCGGTGAAAGGCAGCGCCAGCGTGCGCGGATCGAGCGGATCGGCACCCTGCATCGCACCATAAAGCAAGGCCGTATCCTCGACCGAGCGCGCCATCGGGCCGGGCGTATCAAGCGTCGGGCTGAGCGGCAGGATGCCATGCACGCTGACGCGCCCGATCGTCGTCTTGAGACCGGTCAGGCCGCACCATGACGAGGGCAGCCGCACCGAGCCGCCGGTATCGGTGCCGATCGCCCACGGCGCGAGCCCGGCCGCGACCGCCACGCCCGAACCGCTGCTCGAGCCGCCCGGCGTGCGCGCCACCGCCATGTCCCACGGGTTCCACGGCGTGCCGAGATGCGTGTTGGTGCCCCAGCCGCCCATGGCGAATTCGACCGTATGCACCTTGCCGAGCACGATCATGCCCTGCGCGATCAGGCGGCGCGCCAGCGTCGCCGTGCGCGTCGAGCGCCGCCTGCTCCACGCCGCCGTGCCGCCGGTGGTGATGCGGCCCTCGATCTCGATCAGGTCCTTCAGCGCGATCGGCACACCGTGCAGCGGGCCGACGGCATGGCCGGCGCGGATCGCCTTGTCGGCCGCCTCGGCCGCGGCAAGCGCATCCTCCTCATAGAGTTCGACAAAGGCGTGCAGCTTGGGGTCGTGGCAGCGGATGCGCGCGATGAAGCCCGAAACCACGTCGCTGGCGCGCAAGCGCCCGCTGGCGATACCACGTGCCAGGGAGGCGGCAGAACTGAAGGCATGGGGTGTCGAGATATCGGATGTCGAAGTCTGAGAAGTCATGGAGTCGTCCTCAAGCGCGCCAGCACGCGCTGCGTGGCGCCACTGATATCGGGCAGTTTCTCACCGCGCTCGAGGCGGGCAAAGAGCGTTTTTTCCGCGTCCTGCATGCGGATCGCCTCGGGCGCCGCCGTCTCGATCAAATCCGGATCGAGCACCAGCACGCCGTTCTCGTCGGCGAGGATGGCATCGCCCGGCCTGACGCCGACGCCGCCGCACGACACCATGGTACAGAACTCGCCGCCAAGGTCGAGATGCTTGGTGGTGACGACCGAGGTGCCGCGCGCCCAGACCGGAAAGCCGAAATGGCGCAACTCGCCGAGATCGGAAACCACGCCGTCAAGCACGATGCCGGCGGCGCCCGCCTTGCGCGCCGCATAGGCGACGGCGCCGCCGGTCGCGGCATGCCGGTGGTCGCCGCAGCGGTCGATCACCAGCACGTCGCCCGGCCGAATCTGGCCGAGCGCATAATGGATCATCGTGCAATCGGCGCCCGGGCAGCGCACGGTGACGGCGGTGCCGGCGATCCTGACATCGGGCAGGATGCCGCGCATGCCGGTATCCATGAAACCGGCATGCAGGACATGGCCGATCGTCGCCGGCTCGGCCTTCACCAGCAGCTCGAGGCGCGCCGGGTCGATCTGCCGCGGCAGGTCTTTGACAACATACATCTCAACAGGCTTTCAATGCGGCGGGAGCACAGCCGGGCCACGGCGGCGCTGGAAAACCATGGCCCGCCACGCTGACGGGCCATGGCAGCGGGTCAGGTCAGGTCAACTCGGCCAGATAACGGTCGTAAAGCCGCTTGGTCTCGCCGCTCACGGTCATGAAGGTCGCCCACATATCCATGAAATTCTTCCAGTCCTGGTCGCCGTGGCGCACCATCCAGGTGTTGGGCCGCTTGTCGAACGGGTGTTCCGGGTCGATCAAGTAGGCCCAGCTCCCGTTGCGCTTGGCCAGCACCAGCGCATCGCTGTCGCCGGTGATGAACGCCGTCGCCCGCCCGGTCCGCACCGGTTCGGCCGCCATGGCGACCTGTCCGGCGGTCGCCATGAATTTCGCCTTCGGGAACAGTTGCGGCAGGCGCTGCTCCTCGCTGGAACCGGCATTGACCGAAATCGTCACGTCCGGGCTGTCGAGTTCGGCGACGGTCTTGAACTTGCCGGCATCCTCCTTGCGGATCATGGCGAGGAAGCCCTTCGACCACAGCGGCCCGATATATTCGACCGCGAGCGCGCGCGGCACGGTATAGACCGCCGAGGCGCCGAACAGGTCGTAATCACCCTTGCGCAGCGCCACGGTCGAGTTGGCCATCACCACCTCGGAATACTCGACCTTCATCTCGAGGTCGCGGCCGAGCATGTCGCACAGGTCCTTGTAGACGCCGCGCAACTCGTTGCTCTTGGCATCCTTGTAGAACCAGAGCGCCTGCTGGCCGTAGCCGATCTTGAGCGTGCCGCCCTTCTTCACCTTGGCGAGCACCGACTTCTCGTTGATGCCGGAATCGAGCACCTGCGCCACGGCCTCGCGCATGCCGCCGCCGACCAGGGCCGCGCCGGCGCCTGCCAGTGCCGCGCCGGTCAGCAGCGCACGCTTGCCGAAATCGGGATTGTCGAATCTGCTGTTCATTGTCCTTCTCCCTGTTGGTCGTTGATCGTTGGTTACGCCTGAGCATCCAGCCCGTATTTGCCGCGGAAATGATCCGCGACCCGCTTTGCCGTGGCGGAGAGGGCAAAGATCGTCAGGATGTAGAGCACCGCCACGGAAGTGAGCACCTCGATCGGCTCGAACCACTGGTTGACGACCTTCAGCGCGTCATACATCAGGTCCGGGATGGCGATGATCGACACCAGGGTCGAGGCCTTCACCACCACCGCGAACTGGTTGATGATCGAGGGCGCCATCACCAGCACCGCCTGCGGCGCGACGATGCGCCGGAACGCCACGGCGCGCGTCATGCCGACGGCGAGCCCCGCCTCGACCTGGCCGCGCGCCAGCCCCTCGATGCCGGAGCGGAACGTCTCGGCGAGATAGCCGCTCGACTGGATGGCAAGCGCGATGATGCCGGCCCATTCGACCGATTTCGGAAAGCCGAACAGCTCCGGCCAGACATAATTGACCCAGAGAAGCTGCACGATGATCGGCGTGGCGCGGCTGAACTCGATATAGGCGATGGCGAAATAGCGCAGCACCGGCACATAGAGGCGGATCAGGCAGGCGATGGCGCCCATCACCACCGCCATCGCGAATGCTATGGCGCAAATGCGCACCGTGATCGTCAGCCCGTCCATGAACAGGCCGAGATTGGGGATGACGAAGCGGTTGAAGTTGTCGAGCATCGCTCACGCCCACCCGCGCCGGCGCCAGCGCTCCGACAGGATCTGGATCATCTGCGTCGCGCTGATGATCACCAGGCAGAACAGCAGCGCCGCGCCGGTATAAAGCGGCAGCGGCCGCATCTGCTCCACATTGACCATCGAGACCTGGTACATGATGTCGGGCACGGCGATCAGCGAGACGATCGACGTCGCCTTGAACAGCGAGACGAGCTGGCTCAGCATTTCCGGCAGCATGCGCCTGAGCGCCTGCGGCAGCACGATGCGGCGCAGGATGGCGCCATCGCGCATGCCGAGCGCCGTGCCGGCCTCGCGATGGCCCTTCGGGATCGCCTGGATGCCGGCGCGCACCGTCTCCGACATGAAGCCGCTATAGGCGACGCCGAGGCCGAGCACCGCGGCGAGGAACGGGCTCAGGTTGAACTGCGTGGCGAGCAGCCGCGACAGCAGGATCGGCAGCACGTAATAGACCCAGATCAGCAGCACGAATTCCGGCGTGTTGCGGAACAATTCGACATAGAAGGTCGACAGGCCGCGCACCCAGAACCGCTTGCTGAGCCGGGCAAGGCCGACCACCACCGCCAGCGCCATGGCAAGCGCCGCGCTGGCGAAGAAGATGTAGACGTTCTGCAACAGGCCGACGAGCAGCGTCTGCCGGTATTCCCAGAAGATCGACAGGTCGAGCGACTGGCGCAGCGTCTCGGAAAACATCAGTGTGCGACCGATGACAGGAAGGCGCGGCAGCGCTCGCTGGCGGGATTGCCGAACACCTGCGCCGGCGCGCCGTCCTCCTCGATCACGCCCTGGTGCAGGAACATCACCCGGTCCGAGACATCGCGCGCGAAGCGCATCTCATGCGTCACCACCACCATGGTGGTGCCTTCCTCGGCAAGCGCGCGCATCACGTCGAGCACCTCGCCGGTCAGTTCCGGGTCAAGCGCCGAGGTCGCCTCGTCGAACAGCATCACCTTCGGCTGCATGGCGAGCGCCCGCGCGATGGCGACGCGCTGCTGCTGCCCGCCCGACAGGCGCGCGGGATAGGCATCGGCCTTGTCGAGCAGATTGACCTTGCCGAGATAGTGGCGGCCGATCTCGATTGCCTCGGCGCGTTTCAGCCCCTTGACCTGGCGCGGCGCCTCGATGACGTTCTCGAGCGCGCTCATATGCGGCCACAGGTTGAACTGCTGGAACACCATGCCGATCTGCGCGCGCATGCGTGCGATATTGGCCGGGCTGTCGGGCTTGAGGCCGCCATCGGCCTGGCGGCGCAGCCCGATCGGCTCGCCGTCGAGGAACACCACGCCGGAACTCGGCTGCTCGAGATAGTTCAGGCAGCGCAGCAGCGTGCTCTTGCCCGAGCCGCTGGCGCCGATCACGCTCAGCACGACGCCGGCCTGCATCTCGAAGCTGATGCTGCGCAACACCTCGAACGCCCCGAACGCCTTGCGCAGATCGCGGCATTCCAGGATGGGTTTTTGCTCCGCAACGGCATTGTTCATCGCGAATCACCCTTCGTTATTGCGGCGCAGCGCCAGCTCAGCGCGTGCTGCCGAGTTGAGCTCGATGCTCCCAGTTGCCGGCGACCGTCTTCACCAGCGCGTCGCTGTAGAGATAAGCCGTGGTGCAGGCATGACGCGGCATCAGGAAAACCTGATCCCCGACGGCGAGGCTGTCGGCCTCGACGATGGTGTGCTCCTCGTTCATCAGCATGATGCGGCCATCCCAGCGAAAGCGCTCGGCGAGCGGCTTGTCGGGCGAGATCGCCTTGCAGCCGGCATCGAAGGTCGCGGTGCCCTCATGCGTCGAGATCACCGTCGCCAGCACGAAGGCCGCCGGCTCCCAGCCGAGTTCCGGCAGTTCGACATCGTGCTGGTCGCTGGAGAAGGTGAAGCTGCCGGGCGAGACGCGGCTCGCCGCCCATGCCGGCCACAGGTTGAACGTGTAGCTGCCGCCGGCGATGATATCATTGGCGTTGCCGTCGTTGGCGAGCGCGTCGCGCAGCGCCACCGCCTTGGCGGCATTGGCGACAACCTGCTCGCGGCGCTCCTCGACGGTGCCCTTGATATGGCCGTCATAGACATGCCAGCCGGCGAAGCGGCCGAGCTTCGCCACTTGGCGCGCCAGCTTTTCGGCCGCAGCCTCCATGGCGATGCCGGTGCGGCCCATGCCGGGATCGAGATCGATCCTGAGATCGACATTGGCGGGCGCGCCCTTGAGTTCGGCGCGCCAGACCTCGAGGCCGCGCTCCGAATCCAGCATGCCGGTGAGCTGCGCCGCGGGGAAGTGGCGCGCCAGCGCGACGAAGCGGCGGATATTGGCCGGGTTGACCGTCGGATAGGCCCAGGTCACCGCCGTGGCGCCGGCCTCCAGGCACATCTCGACCTCGGTCGGCGTGGCGCATTTGAAGGCGGTGACGCCGTTGGCGGCGAGCAGCTTGACGATCCACGGCGCCCGATGCGTCTTGACATGCGGCATCAGCCGATCGATGCCGCCGGCCGCTTGCGCCGTGCGTGCGAGATTATGCAGCACGCCGGCCTCGGAAATCACGAAGCACGGCGTCTCGATCGGCTCGTTCGGCAATTGACCCAGTTCGTTCGCCATCTTGGCTATGTCCTCATGTGACGTGTTGCGGGGATGGACACCATCGCTCGTCCCCGCCGGCCGGCTCAACGGATATTCAGGAGCCGGCCGATATTGCCGCCAAGGATGGCGGCCTTCTGCGTGGCGTTCAGGAAGGTGCAGTGCCGGCGCACATAATCGAGGCTCTGGCGGTAGGTGCAGAAGCGCTCGACATTCGGCATGTCGGAACCCCAGACCAGCTTCTCGGTGCCGAACTTGTCGTGCATGTCCTTCACCAGCGCCTGGGCCTCGGGGTAGGGATAGTCCCATTTGCCGCCCCAGGTGATCGGGAACATGATCTCGATCAGCATGTTGGGGTGGCGGTAGACCTCCATCCCCTCGTCCGGGAACCGCCAGATGCCGGACGTGCCGAAGAACCCGACCGGCGGCCCCATCACCAGCACGAAGCGGATGCCGGGGTGGCGCTTCATCAGGCCGGACAGGCGCACCATCGAGCGGATATAGCTCGCCACGGTGTAGTCTGGAATGGCGGTCGCCTCGAAGAATACCGGCAGTTTGGCCGCCTCGACCCTGGCCCAGAACGGCTCCATGTTCGCATCGTCGAAATTGCCGTCGAACCCGTAGCGCGCATAGGCGTCGAGCGCGAAATACACCGCCTTCAGGCCGAGTTCACGATGGGCGCGATCGAACTCGCGCAGGTTCTCCGCCGTATAGGCGCGCGGCTCGTCGACATTGAGCATCGCGGTGAACTTGTCGGGATACTGGTTCTGCGCGAACGCGTTGTAATCGTTCATCGCGCCGTAGCCCCAGCCGGTCTGCAACACGGTGTGGTCGACCCCGGCATATTGCATCTGCGCCAGCATCAGTTCCGGCGGGGCGACGATCTGCTGCATGGCGACGGGCATGTATTGCGAGTGGTAATCCTCGCCGTCGATGGTGAAATCGAGCCGGCCGTAATTGCCGACCCGGAAATCGACATCCTTCAGGCCGGCCCAGCTATTGTCGCCCTCCCTGAACAGCGCCGCGCCGGAGACGTCCTTGCCGTCGCGTGCGCGAAACACCTTCGCCGAGGTGCGGGTCTGCACCTTCTGCATGTATTTGCGATGGATTTCCCGCGAGGGGTGGCCGCAAGGGTCGGCCCAATGCTGGAAGACATGCGCGTGGCAATCGATGATCATGCTGCGTCCCGCTCCCTGTCGCAGGTCTTCCCATGCCCTCGCGCAGTGTGGCGTGGCGGTGACCGCGATCTCTGCATGGATCATCAGCACGGTTGATGCTGCTGGCAAGCGATAGATTCGGCACGCCCGCCGGCGCCGCTGAGGCCAGCGCATGCCACCATGCCCGCGTTTTGCGGAATCGTCCATCATGCCGAACGCGAAGTCGGCGCGCATAACACATTGCTATATATGTATTATTTCTCCATGGAAGAGCGCCAGAGGTAGCCTGCCGTTGCGCGGCGCCCACGCTCGCCATCACAGGCCGGGCGATCGGCCACGATAGAGAATTACGCTTGATACTATAGAGACGATTTATGATAACAGGGGGTGATTGGCACGACGGGCGCGGCGATCGGCATGAAATCGGACCTCGGCTTCGACCTCCACGCGCTGCAGGTGTTCACGACGGTCTGCGAAACGCGCAGCATGACCGCCGCCGCGCAGCGCCTCGGCATGACGCAGCCGGCGATTTCCTACACCATCAAGCGGCTCGAGGCGGTGATGGGCGTCAAGCTGATCGACCGCAGCCAGCGCCCGCTGGCCGCGACGCCGAGCGGCGACTGGCTCGCCGAATTCGCCGGCCAGATCCTGCACGACACCCGCCAGCTGCCGATCGCGCTCAAGCGCTTCGAGAAGGGCTCGGAACTGCGCCTGCGCATCGGGCTGGTCGATTCGCTGTCCGACCCGTTCGTCTCGAACATGGTGCGCGAGCTCAACCCGTCGATCCACTATCTCTCGATCTCGTCGGGCCTGGCGCGCATCGTCCGCCAGGGATTGCTGGAGCGCAGCCTCGACCTGATCATCACCAACGACCCGCTCGAGGATGTCGACGGCGTCGTCCGGCATGCCATTCTCACCGAACCCTATTTCGTCGTGCTGCCGCGCGCCCTTGACGGCGCGGCGGCGACCGGCGACCTCGCCAGCCTCAGCCGCAGCCTGCCGCTGGTGCGCTGGAACCCGAAATCCCGCATCGGCCCGGATATCGAGCGCCAGTTGCGGCGCCTGCGGCTCGATATTCCGCGCCGCTTCGAATTCGATGCCAGCGCCACCATCCTGAGCATGGTGGCAGCGGGCTTGGGCTGGTCGATCATGACGCCGCTGTCGATCTTCGACATGAAGCCGTTCCTCGGACAGATCCGCATCATGCCCTTCCCCGGCCCCGCCTTCTCGCGCCAGTTGACGCTGTTCGCCAGGCGCGGCGAGATCGACGAGGCCGCCGCCCGCATCGCCGATATGTCGCGCCGCATCCTGCATGAGCGCTATATTCCGGAAATGCTCGCCGCAGCACCCTGGCTGGCCGGCCACGTCACCATCGGCCACTGAGCGACACGGCCTTTCCTCTCATGCGGCCTTTTCTCGCACGAACGTGATCGTTTCGACGCGCGCTGTTCATTAGTCGGCGCAACAATCCTGCGCTAGAACCAGCGCCGTTTTCGTAAGGACAGCGGGACATATCATGTCGGTCCATGCACAGGCGACGAACAAGGCGGCGGTGGTGTCGGTCACCGCCTTCCCGATCCTGCTCGCGCTCAGCTTCTCGCACCTGCTCAACGACATGATGCAGTCGCTGGTGCCGGCGATCTACCCGATCATCAAGGAAGCCTATCATCTCGATTTCGGCCAGATCGGCCTGATCACGCTGACGTTCCAGATCACCGCCTCGCTGTTCCAGCCGCTCGTCGGCACCTATACCGACCGCAACCCGAAGCCGTATTCGCTGGTCGCCGGCATGGGCTTCACGCTTGTCGGGCTGATCGTGCTCGCCTATGCCGCGAGCTACCCGTTCCTGCTGCTCGGCGCCGGGCTGATCGGCACCGGCTCGTCGATCTTCCACCCCGAATCGACGCGCATGGCGCGCCTCGCCTCGGGCGGGCGCCACGGTTTCGCGCAGTCGCTGTTCCAGGTCGGCGGCCAGAGCGGCGCGGCGCTGGGTCCGCTTCTCGCCGCCTTCATCATCGTGCCGCACGGCCAGACGAGCCTGGCCTGGTTCTCGGTCGCCGCCTTCCTCGCCATGCTGGTGATGCAGCGCGTCGGCTCCTGGTATGCGCGCCAGATCAGGACCATCGCCAAGGCGGTCGGCGAGGGCGCGCGCGTGCGCGAGACGCGGCAAGCCGGCGTCGCGCTCGCCGTGGTCGTGCTGGTCGTGTTGATGTTTTCCAAGAGCGCCTATTCGGCCAGCCTGACCTCGTATTACACGCTCTACCTGATCGATCATTTCGGCGTCTCGATCCAGGCCTCGCAATATCTGCTGTTCCTGTTCCTGGTTTCCGGCGCGATCGGCAACCTGCTCGGCGGCCATCTCGGCGATGTGATCGGCCGGCGCAAGATCATCTGGTTCTCGATCCTCGGCGCGCTGCCCTTCACGCTGGCGCTACCCTATGTCGGCCTTGTCGGCACGGCGGTGCTGACCGTGATCATCGGCATGATCATGGCGAGCGCCTTCCCGGCGATCCTGGTCTACGCCATCGAGTTGCTGCCGGGCCGCATCGGCATGATCGGCGGGCTGTTCTACGGCCTGTCCTTCGGCCTTGGCGGCATCAGCGCGGCGATGCTCGGCGAGATCGCCGACTGGACCAGCATTAACGCGGTCTATGCCGCTTGCGCCTATCTGCCGCTGATCGGCCTGCTGACCTGGTTCCTGCCCGACATCAGGACCGAGCGCAGCGCCGCGCATTAAGGCGCGGCGGCCGGCTCAGCCTTTCGGCGGCTCGATCACGTCGAGCATCAGCGCGGCATGCGCGAAGGCCGAGCCGGCCTTCATCTCCGCCGCGACCCAGACCGCCTCCATCAGTTCCTCCGGCGTGGCGCCGACACGCTGCGCCGCCTTGGTGTGGCCCTTGATGCAATACGGGCATTGCGTCGTATGGGCCACGGCGACGGCGATCAGTTGCTTGGTCTTGGCCGAGAGCGCGCCATCGGCGAACACCGCCTTGCTGAATGCCTTGAAGGCGTCATCCGCCGCCGGCGCCAGGCGATGGCGATGCTCGGCCATCTCGCGCGTCGCCTTCGGATACATCTCGTCGCTCATGCTGCTTCTCCTGTGTGAATGCGTCCGGATTGCAAAATCTCAAGCGCCCCGCGCGGCTGCGGCGGAAGCCGGCATCGGCCGGGCGCGCTGTGCGAGAAGGGCGGCGATAACGCTCATGGCACCGGCGCCGCCGACAATGCCGCACGGGCCGCCGCGACCGCCATCCACTGGCGATACAGGCCCTGGTCGATCCGGGAATATGCCGCGCGCTGCTTCATGTCGTCGAACGTCTCCTGCGGATGGCACCGTTCATAGTCCTCGCGCACCAGCGCTTCAAGGACATCGCACCCGGGCGGTGTTCCAGCGGCTGCATCCGGCATTTTGACCCCTCCCGATTGGTGGCGTTTAAAAGATGCATTGACAATACATCTTTGTAGGAAGAGTGTCGATGACGAAACGCGGCGGCGCCATCGCGGCCGCGGCGGATGGGGATGGCCGGTCGCGCCGCCTGTCCGTTCGAGCGCGCGGCCGACGTGAAGGAGCATCCCATGGCGCAAGCAAGCGAGGCCGCGGCCAGCGGCGAGATCGATGTCCGCAGCCTGATCCCGGCCAAGCGGCATGAACGGATTTTCCAGCTTGTCGACCAGCTCGCGCCGGGCGGTTCCTTCGTGCTGGTCAACGATCACGATCCCAAGCCTCTCTATTACCAGCTCGAGGCCGAGCATCCGAAACAGTTCTCCTGGACCTATCTCGAGAAGGGCCCGCAGGTCTGGCGCGTCTCGATCGGCCGCCTGCTGAAAGCCGCCTGAACCATCGGCGCGCCGGCCGTAGCCGCCGGCGCGCCAGCACATCATGGAGGCCGCCCGTGCCCGGCGTCACGCTGTCCCGTTGGACCATGTCCTATTTCGCCGCCGCGCTCGCCGCGCTGCTCGGCGCCGAGTTGCTGATGGCGGCCGGCTTCGGTTACCCGCGCGCCGGGCTGCAGGACCCCGATACGCTGGTGCTGGTGCATCTCGCCGCCATCGGCTGGCTCAGCCTGCTGATGTGCGGCGCGCTGTTCCAGTTCGTGCCCGTGCTCGTCGCCAAGCCGCTCTACAGCAACACCCTGCCGCTGCCGACGCTGATCGCCCTTGTCGGCGGGCTCGCCCTGCTGCTCGCCGGCTTCCTGCGGCTCGGCGGCCACCTCACGATCAATGTCCCGTTCCTGCCGGTTGCCGGCGGGCTGCTCGTCATCGGCTTCGGCCTCGCCATCTGGAATCTCGGCCGCACGCTGTGGCAGGCGCGGCCCTTGCCGCTGCCGGCCCGCTTCGTGCTCGTCGGCCTGTTCGGCCTTGCCGCGACCGTGCTGCTCGGCCTGGTCTTCGCGCTCGTGCTCGGCGGCACGCTTTCGCTGGCGCATTTCACCGAGGTCACGGCGCTCGGCGTGCCGATCCACGCCGTCGCCGGGCTCGGCGGCTGGCTCACCTTATGCGCGATGGGCGTCAGCTACCGCCTGCTGGCGATGTTCATGCTGGCGCCGGAGCCCGGCACGACACGCACGCGCATCGCGCTGCATTGCGGCACCGCCGCGCTGGCGCTCGCCGTGCTCGGCGGCCTCGCCGCCATCTGCCTCGACTTCAGCCGCAACCTGGCGCTGGCGCTCGCCGGCGTGCCGGCGCTCGGCGCGCTCGGCTTCTACGGCGCCGACATCGCGCATATGTACCGTGCCCGCAAGCGCCGGCGCATCGAGTTGAACAGCCGCATGGCCATCCTCGCGCTGGCGAGCCTCGCCGCGAGCGTGCTGCTGACGCTGGCCGCGATCGGCCTCGGCCTGCCCGACAGCGCGGTGGCCGCGAGCGTGTTCCTCGTCGCCTTCGGCTGGCTGTCGGGGCTCGGCCTCGCCAAGCTCTACAAGATCGTCGCCTTCCTGACCTGGCTCGAATGCTACGGCCCGGTGCTCGGCAAGGCGCCGACGCCGCGCGTGCAGGATCTCGTGACCGAGGACCGCGCGCGTCAGTGGTTCTGGCTGTATTTCGCCGCCATGTGGTGCGGCACGCTGGCGCTGCTGTTCGATGCCGGGCTCATCTTCCGCGTCACGGCCGCCGCGATGGCGCTCGCCACCATCGGCATCGCCGCGCAACTGGTGCGCAGCCGCCGGCTCGTCAACGTCAAGAGCGAGATGCGCCTGCCGGCGGGCGCGAGCCGGCCACGGCTGCTGCTCTGCACAAGCTCTCGCGCCTGAAAGGAGAAACATCATGACGCATTTCGTCGAGGTCGACGTGCGCCCGGTCCTGCGGGACGGCGGCGAACCGTTCGAGCAGATCATGGGCGCCGTCGCCGGGCTCGCGCCCGGAGACGGCCTGCGTCTGCTGGCGACCTTCAAGCCGACGCCGCTGCTGCATGTGCTCGCCTCCCGGGGCTTCAGCCATGAGGCGAAGGAACTCGCCGGCGGCGACTGGGAGGTGCTGTTCACGCCGTCCGATGTCGACTGGGCGCCCGAGCCCGCCGGCGCGGCCGCCGCGCAAGACGGCGCGTGGCCGGAGCCGGCGCGCTTTCTCGACAATCGCGACCTCGATCCGCCGGAGCCGATGGTGCGCATCATGGCCACGACCGCCGAAATGGCCAAGGGCGAGGTGCTGGCGGCGCTGCTGTGCCGCGAGCCGCTGTTCCTGTTCCCGGAGCTTGCCAAGCGCGGCCATAGCTGGCGCGGCGCCTTCGAGCCGGACGGCACGACCTACAAGGTGCTGGTGAAGATCGGTGGCGCGGCCGAGGCCGCGTGAGGAGATCGAACCATGTTCATCCAGACGGAGGCCCAGCCGAACCTGGCCAAGATGAAGTTCCTGCCCGGCCAGTCGGTGCTCGGCGAAGGCACGCTCGAACTGCACGACCGGGCCGAGGCGGCGCGCTCGCCGCTTGCCGCCCATCTGTTCGAGATTCAGGGCGTGGCAGGCGTGCAACTCGGCTCCGATTTCATCATCGTCACCAAGAACGGCGGCGAGTGGCCGCATCTGAAGCCGGCGATCCTCGGCACGATCATGCAGCATTTCATGTCCGGCGCCCCCATCCTCACGGCGCCCGCCACGGCGGCGCAAGGCGACGAGGGCGAACTGGCCGAAACCATCCGCAATGCGCTGCGCCAGGTCATCGATCCCGAACTCGGCTATAATATCGTCGATCTCGGCCTGGTCTACGGCGTCGCCGTCACCGCGGACGGCGCGGCGACGATCGCGATGACCACGACGACGCGCGGCTGCCCGGCCACGAGCTATCTGCAGGAGGGTTCGGGCGAGGCGGCGCGCGCCGTCGCCGGCGTCACCGATGTCGAGGTCGTGCTGACCTACGATCCGCCCTGGCAGCCCGGCATGATGAATGACGAGGCCAAGCAGCATTTCGGCATTGTCGACGAGGGCGGCTGGTGAACGCGCCGGGTTCTGTTCCGGACGGCGGGCCGGGCATGCCGGCGCCGCTCGGCGCGCTCGCCGACGTGCTCGTCGCCGGGCTTTCGGCGCTGGCGGCGGCGGGCGAACCGCGCGAGGCGAGCCGGCTCGCCGGCAAGGCCTGCGCCGCGCTGCGCCACGACGCGCCGGGCGAATGGCGGAAATTCAATGCGCTGCTGCATCGGCTCAGCCGGCAGATCAGCCCCGACGCACTGTAAGCCGGTGCGCGCACGTTCAGCACAGGGGAAAACGCAAATGATGACGGGAACCACGCTCATGGACAGCAATGAACGCCAGGCATTGCAACGCGGCCCGACCGAGAACGGGCATCCGGAGCCGCAGGAGGCGGCGCAGGAAACCACATTGGTGCCGATGCTGATCTGGGGCCTGATCCTGATCATCATCGGCATGATTTTCGCCGTGCTGGTGTCGTGACCATGCCGACGCCGGGAAAGCACATCCCCGATCGCTTGCCGGCCGGCTTCGAGGCTTACGGGCGCTCGCCCGACTTCACGCCGGAAACCATCCCGGCCAGGCTGCAGGCGGCGCATGCCACCAAGCCCGGCACCTGGGGGCTGCTGCACGTGCTCGAAGGCCGCCTGCGCTACACGCTCGAGGCGCCTCATGCCGGCGAGCGGCTGGTCGGTGCCGGCGAGCAGGTCGTGATCGAGGCGGAGGTGCCCCATCATGTCGCCTTCATCGCGCCGGGCCGGTTCTTCGTCGAATTCTACCGCCTGACCCGGCCGGAACAGGGCTGAGCGGCACAGCCGCGGCACGCGGCACGAGCCTTGTGCGCCACCCGCACTCTTCGCACCCGCGCCAAGTTGCGCCAGCGCAAAGAGCGCGCTCGCGCGCCACGCTAGCTTCGCCATCATTTTTGCGGTGCGGCAAAATCGCTCCGTTGCAGTCGGCCAAATGTTACGGCAGGCTAGAAGCGTTTTGAACTTGAGGTGGGGCAAACGGCTGTTCGCGTGGCCGGCACCTCGAATGGAGAGACCGGGGCATGATCGCGCAACTGACCAAGGACGAACGCCAGAGCGCGCTCGTCATTCTCGGCGTGATGGCACTGATCGGCCTGACGATGGCCATCGCCGGCCATGACGATCCGTTCGGCGTGCACGGCGCCATCGTGCTGGTGCTGGCGACGCTCGGCGTCTTCGTGATGCTGTCGGGTTATTTCGCGCCCGAGCCGAGCGACGAACGCCTCAGCCGCTATTACGACGATCCGGCCAAGGTCGGCATCGTGCTCGCCATGGTCTGGGCCGTGGCCGGCATGTTCGTCGGCGACTGGGTCGCCTGGCTGCTCGCCTTTCCCGACCTGACCTTCGACGCCGGCTGGGCGAGCTTCGGACGGCTGCGGCCGGTGCACACCTCCGGCGTGATCTTCGGCTTCGGCGGCAACGCGCTGATCGCCACCTCGTATTACGTCATGCAGCGCACCACGCGGGCCCGGCTGCCGGATCAGGTCAGCCCGTGGTTCGTGCTGCTCGGCTACAACCTGTTCTGCATCATCGCCGCCACCGGCTACCTGATGGGCGTGACGCAGTCGAAGGAATATGCCGAGCCGGAATGGTATGCCGATATCTGGCTCGTCATCGTCTGGGTGGTGTATTTCGTGCTGTACCTGCGCACGCTCGCCCGGCGCAAGGAACCGCATATCTACGTCGCCAACTGGTATTACCTCGCCTTCATCCTGGTGGTGGCGATGCTGCACATCGTCAACAACCTGGCGGTGCCGGTGTCCTTCGCGGGCGTGAAAAGCTACTCGCTGTTCTCGGGCGTGCAGGATGCCATGACGGAATGGTGGTACGGCCATAACGCCGTCGCCTTCTTCCTGACCTCGGGCTTCCTCGGCATGATGTATTACTTCCTGCCGATCCGGGCCGGGCGGCCGATCTATTCCTACCGCCTGTCGATCATCAGCTTCTGGGGCATCACCTTCTTCTACATGTGGGCCGGCTCGCACCACCTGCACTACACGGCGCTGCCGCAATGGGTGCAGACGCTCGGCATGACCTTCTCGCTGATGCTGCTGATCCCGTCCTGGGCCTCGGCCGGCAACGCGCTGATGACGCTGAACGGCGCCTGGCACAAGGTGCGCGACGACGCCGTGCTGCGCTTCATGATGGTCGCGGCGGTGTTTTACGGGCTGACCACCTTCGAGGGCTCGTTCATGGCGATCCGCTCGGTCAACGCGCTGTCGCATTATACCGACTGGACGGTCGGCCATGTCCATGCCGGCGCGCTCGGCTGGGTGGCGATGATCACCTTCGGCTCGATCTATGCCGTGGTGCCGATGATGTGGAAACGGCAGGCAATGTATTCGGCCAAGCTCGTCGAGGCGCATTTCTGGCTCGCGGTCGCCGGCACGCTGATCTACGTCATCGCCATGTGGAACTCGGGCATCATCCAGGGGCTGATGTGGCGGACCTATAACGAGAGCGGCACGCTGGCCTATTCCTTCATGGATTCGGTCATCGCCATGCACCCCTACTACATCGCGCGCGCCGTCGGCGGCCTGTGCTTCCTGCTCGGCACGCTGATCGGCTGCTACAACCTCTGGATGACCATCAGAGGCCCGGTGCCCGAGATCGCGCACGATCCCGCCCACGACCGTCCTTCGCCCGCGCCAGCCGCCGCGCCGGCCCTCCAGCCGGGAGAGTGACCGATGTTCTTCAACTTTCAATACCGGCTTGAACGCAAGGCGATCGGCCTGGTCATCGGCATCATCGCCGTGGCCAGCATCGGCGGCATCGTCGAGATCGCGCCGCTGTTCACCATCCACCAGACGGTTGAGGATGCGCCCGACATGCGCGTCTACACGCCGCTCGAGCTGGCCGGCCGCAACATCTACATCCGCGAGGGCTGCTATGCCTGCCACTCGCAGATGATCCGCACGCTGCGCGACGAGGTCGAGCGCTACGGCAGCTATTCGCTGGCGGTCGAGTCGAAATACGACCACCCGATGCTGTGGGGCTCGAAGCGCACCGGGCCGGACCTCGCCCGCATCGGCGGAAAATACTCCGACGAGTGGCATGTCGCCCATCTCAACAACCCGCGCGACGTGATGGCGGCCTCGATCATGCCGGCCTATCGCTGGCTGTTGCGCAACGAACTCAAGACCAGCGACCTGAGCGGCCATCTCAAGGCGCAGCGCGCCGTCGGCGTGCCCTATACCGACGACATGATCGCCAATGCGACGGCCGACGCCTACGGCCAGGCGACGCCGGAGACGCCGTTCGCGGAAGGCGTCGTCAAGCGTTACGGCGAAGCGACCAACGTGCGCGCCTTCGACGGCAAGCCGGGCGAATTGACCGAGATGGACGCGCTCGTCGCCTATCTGCAGATTCTCGGCCGCCTCACCGATGCCGCGAAGCAGCCCGCCACCGCCGCAGCGACGACACCCGCCGGCCAGCCGGAGAAAAAGCCATGAGCTTCGCGCATGACACCCTCGTCTGGTTCTCGAAATCCTTCGGGCTGTTCTATCTCATCGGCCTGTCGGTCGCGGTGATGATCTACGCCTGCCGGCCGTCGAAGAAGCAGGAATTCGACGCCGCCGCCAATTCCATCCTGACCGGGGAGGACAAGCCATGGCGGTAGAGCAACGCGACCCCTTTACCGGCCACCTGACCACCGGCCACGAATGGAACGGCATCACGGAACTGAACACGCGCGTGCCGCGCGTCGTGTACTTCTTCCTGATCGTCACCTTCCTGTTCGGCCTCGGCTACTGGCTGCTGATGCCGGCCTGGCCGACGGGCACGAGCTACACCAAGGGCCTGCTCGGCATCGACCAGCGCAACGTCGTCACCCAGTCGCTCAAGCAGGCCGAGCAGGCGCGTGCGCCCTGGACCGAGCGCATCGAAAAGGAAGACTTCGCCGCCATCCAGAAGGATGCCGGGCTGATGGCAGATGTGCGCAGCACCGGCCACACCCTGTTCGGCGACAATTGCGCCGCCTGCCACGGGCTCGACGCCAAGGGCGGCAAGGGCTTCCCCAACCTGACCACGGCGGCGTGGCTGTGGGGCGGCTCGCCGGAGGCGATCGCCGAGACGATCCGCGTCGGCATCAATTCGACGAACCCCGAGACGCGCAGCTCGCAGATGCTGGCCTTCGGCCGCGACGGCATGCTGCAACGCCCCGATATCGACAATCTCGTCGCTTTCGTGCGCAGCCTGTCGAATCCCGTGCCAGCGGGCGATGCCGCCGCCAAGCAGGTCGAGGCCGGCAAGGCGCTGTTCGCCGCCAATTGCGCCTCGTGCCATGGCGACAACGCCAAGGGCAGCACCGATCTCGGCGCGCCCGACCTGACCGACGCCAACTGGATCTATGGCGGCGACGCGCAGGCGATCCACACCACGATCTGGGGCGGCCGCCAGGGCCATATGCCGAGCTGGGAGGCGCGCCTGTCGGCGCTCGACCGCAAGATCCTGACGCTGTACCTGCTCGACCTGCGCGGGAGCACGCCGCAGGGCGAGCCGAAGAGCCCGGCGGGAGGCACGCAATGAGTGCGGCCGCACCCCTCACGCAACGCGGCAGGCTGCTGGTCTGGCTCGGCGTCGGCGCCGGGCTGGCGCTGTTCGCCGGCGCCAACTGGCACCTCGTCCATGTCGCCATCACCTCGCAACCCGCCTGCGTCAGCCACCTGCGCGCCGAGGCGGGCAAGGTCACGCCGGGCGCCTACAGCGCCGCGAAGTCCTCCTGCACGCCGAGAGCCACGCCATGATCGTCCTGCCCGCCGTCGCCCCGCCCTTGCCGCGCGAGAACAAGTGGAAGCGCGATCTCACCCCGGCCGACGCCCTGCGCTGGCTCGCCGATGGCTGGCACGATTTCCGCGTCCATATGGGCGCGAGCCTCGCCTATGGCGTGCTGGTCTTCCTCGTCTCGCTCGGCATCGTCGGCGGCCTGTTCGCCTATGGGCACGACTACATCCTGTTCCCGGCGCTCGCCGGCTTCATGGTCGTCGGGCCGATCCTGGCCGTCGGCCTGTACGAGAAGAGCCGGCGTATCATGGCCGGCGAGCCGGTCAGCCTGCTGCGCATGATCTTCGTGCGCCCGGCCTCCGGCCCGCAGATCCTGTTCACCGGCCTGCTGCTGTGCCTGCTGATGCTGACCTGGATGCGCGCGGCGATCATCGTCTATGCGCTGTTCTTCGGCGTGACGCCGTTCCCCGGCCTCGACCATGTCGCCGAAATGCTGTTCACCACCCCGACCGGCTGGGCGATGCTGGTGGTCGGCGGCGCCGTCGGCGCGCTGTTTGCCTCGTTCTCCTTCGCGATCAGCGCGTTTTCGATCCCGATGATGCTCACCGAGCGCGTCGATGCCCTGACCGCGATGGGCTCGAGCTTCGCGCTCGTCGGCAGCAACCTGCCGGTGATGCTCACCTGGGGCGCCATCGTGCTCGCCCTGTTCCTGCTCTCGGTGGCGACTGGCCTGATCGGCCTGATCATCGTCTTCCCGCTGCTCGGCCACGGCACCTGGCACGCCTACAAGGCCATGAAGCCGTGAAGGAAACCACGAGGGACGCGACGGCCGGCCGGAGGCGATAGGAGAGAGCAATGAGTTGCTGCGCGCCTGTCAGCGAACTGGCGCTGGACCTTGCCGCCGACGGCCGCCGGCCCGACGAGATCCGGCTCGCGAGCCACATCGTCGCCGACGGCATCCGCCAGAGCGACCTGTCCGTGCCCGGCATCCATTGCGGCGGCTGCATCGCACGCATCGAAAGCGCGCTCGCCGGCCTGCCCGGCGTCGAGCGCGCCCGCGTCAACCTGTCGACCAGGCGCGTCACCATCAGGTGGCGTGCCGAGGGCGCGCCGCCGCCCTTCTTCGAAACGCTGCGTGACCTCGGCTACGAGGCGCATCTGCACGAGGCCAGCGCCGACCGCAAGGACCCGGCCGTCTCCGAACTGGTGCGCGCCCTCGCCGTGGCCGGTTTCGCCGCCAGCAACATCATGCTGCTCTCGGTCTCGGTCTGGTCCGGCGCCGATCCCGCGACGCGCGACATCTTCCACTGGCTGTCCGGCGCCATCGCGCTGCCGACGCTTGTTTATTCCGGGCGCGTGTTCTTCCGCTCCGCCTGGGGCGCGCTCCGCCGCGGCCATACCAACATGGACGTGCCGATCTCGATCGGCGTGCTGCTCGCCTTCGGGCTCAGCGCCTACGAGACTTTCCACCACGGCGCGCATGCCTATTTCGATGCTTCGGTCACGCTGCTGTTCTTCCTGCTGATCGGGCGCGCGCTCGATCACATGATGCGCGAGCGCGCCCGCGTCGCCGTCGCCGGCCTCGCCAAACTGGCGGCGCGCGGCGCGCTCGTGCGCCAACCCGACGGCTCCAACGCCTATCTCGGCGTCGAGGATATCGCCCCCGGCATGACGATCCTGCTCGCCGTGGGCGAGCGCGTGCCGGTCGATGCGCAAGTGATCGAGGGCCGTTCGGAACTCGACTGCGCGCTGGTGAGCGGCGAGAGCCTGCCACGACCGGTGGCGGCCGGCGCCGCCCTGCAGGCCGGCACGCTCAATCTCGGCGCGCCGCTGATCATCCGCGCCACGGCGGCGGCGCGCGATTCGTTTCTCGCCGAGATGCTGCGCCTGATGGAGGCGGCCGAATCCGGCCGCGCCGGCTACCGCCGCATCGCCGACCGCGCCGCCAGGCTTTATGCGCCGGTGGTGCACAGCGCCGCAGCCCTGACCGGCCTCGGCTGGCTTCTCGCCACCGGCGACCTGCACCTTTCGCTCACAATCGCCATCTCGGTGCTGATCATCACCTGCCCATGCGCGCTCGGCCTCGCCGTGCCGATGGTGCAGGTCGTAGCTGCCCAGCGCCTGTTCGCGCGCGGCATCCTCCTCAAGGATGGCGGCGCGCTCGAGCGTCTCGCCGGCGTCGACGCGCTGATCTTCGACAAGACCGGCACGCTGACGCGCGGCGAACCGCAACTGATCGGCCCCGACCTGATCGCCCCGGCAGCGCTTGCCATGGCCGGCGCCATGGCGATGCACTCGCGCCACCCCTATTCGCGCGCCATCGCCGCCGCCTCCGGCGGGCTCGGCGCCGTGCCGGTGCCACCGGACGCGCTCAGCGAGCAGCCGGGCTACGGGCTGGAGGCGCGGCTCGCCTCCGGCACCTGGCGCCTCGGCCGGCCGGACTGGGCGCTCCGTGACGCGGCGCATACGCCGCAGGAGAGCGCCGGCGCCAGTGTCGTCCTCGCCCGCGACGGCGCCGCCGAAGCTGCGTTCCGCTTCGAGGACCGGCTGCGCGAGGGCGCAGCCGATGCCGTCGCCGCGCTGCGCCACGCCGGCCTGCCGCTGGAGATCGTCTCGGGCGACCGCGAGGCGGCGGTGGCACATACGGCGGCGGCGCTTGGCGACCTCCCCTACACCGCCAATGCCACGCCCGAGGGCAAGCGCGCGCGCATCGCCGCCATCGAAGCCGGCGGTCGCAAGGTTCTGATGATCGGCGACGGCCTCAACGATGCGCCGGCGCTGGTCGCGGCGCATGCCTCGATGGCGCCGGCTTCCGCCGCTGATATCGGCCGCAATGCCGCCGACCTCGTCTTCCTGCACGAGAGCCTCGCCGCCGTGCCGCTGGCGATCGGCATCGCGCGCGCCGCCGGCCGGCTCGTGCGCCAGAACCTCGCGCTCGCCGTGCTCTACAACCTGATCGCCGTGCCGTTGGCGATGCTCGGCTATGTCACGCCGCTCGTCGCGGCGATCGCCATGTCGGGCTCGTCGGTGCTGGTGGTCGCCAATGCCTTGCGCCTCAGCGGCGGGCCAGCCGTCCCGGCCGCCCGGCCGGCTGCCAGCGCGCCGCTTCGCCTTGCCGGCGGCAACGCCTGATGGAGGATTTCCTCTATCTGGTGCCGATCGCGCTCATTCTC
The DNA here is from genome assembly GCA_937988775.1 of uncultured Alphaproteobacteria bacterium. Taxonomy (GTDB): domain Bacteria; phylum Pseudomonadota; class Alphaproteobacteria; order Rhizobiales; family Beijerinckiaceae; genus CALKHP01. Next base: position 112,675 of record CALKHP010000003.1, on the reverse strand, counting down.
GGGCTGATCGGCCTCGGCGCCTTCATGTGGACGCTGCGCAGCGGGCAATATGACGATCTCGACGGCGCGGCGGAGCGTGTGCTGTTCGATGGCGACGACCGGCCGATCCGCGACGAGGCGCCGCCGCGACAAGCGCCGGACCAAGCCGACCCGCCGAAGCCTTGAGCCCTCGCCTCAGGCTTTGTTAACCCTGACAGGGTTGAATGGGCGCCGATCCTGTCCGTGGCGGTTCATAACGAGGTTTCGATGGCCGGCGCGACGCCGAATCTGCACTGGGCCGGAGCCGCGACCGCGAAACCGCGCGTGACCTTGCCCATCGCCACGCTGCGGCGCATCGCCCTGCAGCTGTTTATATTCTCGGGCTTTTTCGTTTTCGTCGAGCCGTCGCCCTACGAGGCGATGTTCGTGATCACGGCGGCGATCTTCCTGGCGACCGGGCTGCGCACCCACGCCGCGCTGATGCCGCTGGCGATCGGGCTGGCGCTGTTCAACCTCGGCGGCGCCATGTCGCTGATCCCGTTCACCTACGACAAGGACGCCGTCACCTTCATCGCGGTCTCCTTCTACATGATGCTGACCTGCCTGTTCTTCGGTTGCCTGCTGCTGGAGGATACGCACGAGCGGCTCGAACTGATCCTGAACGCTTGGGTGCCGGGCGCCGCCATCGCCGGCGGGCTCGGCATTCTCGGCGCGCTCGATGTTTTCGGCCTCGTCGACCTGTTCGCGCGCTATGGCGGACGAGCCTCCGGCACGTTCAAGGACCCGAACGTGCTCGGGCCGTTCTTGTGCATGCCGGCGGTGTTCCTGGTGCAGAACCTGCTGCTCGGCCACGCGCGCCGGCCGTGGCTCGCCTGGCTCATGCTGCTGCCGATCGTCGGCGGCATCTTCTTCACCTTCTCGCGCGGCGCCTGGGGCATCTTCATCGGCGGCGCGGTGATGACGGCGGGGTTGTGCTTCCTGACCACGCAATCGGCGCGCGAGCGACGCCGCATCGTGCTGTGTTTCCTGCTCGGCGCCGGCATTTTCGTACTGCTGCTGCTGCTGGTGCTGTCCGACGATTCGACGCGCTCGCTGTTCGAAAGCCGCGCCTCGCTGAGCCAGGATTACGATATCGGCGTCGGCGGCCGTTTCGAGAACCAGATCGCCGCCATGGGCCAGTTGCTCAGCCTGCCGAACGGCTTCGGGCCGCTGCAGTTCCCGAAGATTTTCCACTCAGACCCGCATAACGTCTATGTCGATGCCTTCGCCTCCTACGGCTGGCTCGGCGGGCTGACCTATTTCACCACCATCGTCATGACCTGCATCATCGGCTGGGGTGCGGTCTTCAAGCGCACGCCATGGCAGCGGCGCTATATCGCGGTGTGGTCGGTGACGTTCCTCGGCCTGTTGCAGGGCATCCAGATCGATACCGACCACTGGCGCCATCTCTGGCTCGAGATCGGTGTCGTCTGGGGCACGGCGATCGCGACCTATGCCTACAGCCGGACGCGCCGCGCCCGCGCCGCGCCCGCCGCGATCAGCGCGAGCAATGCGCGATCAGCCGGTCGATGAAAGCGTTGCAGCGCGCAAGTTCCGCGATCTCGATGAACTCGTCCGGCTTGTGCGCCTGCTCGATATTGCCCGGCCCGACCACTACCGAAGCAATGCCGCCGGCCTGGAACAGGCTCGCCTCGGTGCCGTAGCCGACCTTGCCGTGCGCGTTGCCCTGGGCAAGCTGCTTGGCGAGCACCGCGATCTCCGCTTCGGGCACGGTCTCCAGCGGCGGCAGGCCGATCGCCGGCGTGAACACGAAGCCGGCCTCCGCATCGATCGCCTTCATCGCCGGTTCGAGCTTTTCGCGCGCATAGGCGATGATTTCATCGACATAGGGCTCGGCGGTCTCGCTGCCGATCGCCCTGACCTCGAAGGTGAACCAAGCTTCGTGCGGCACGATATTGTTGGCGGTGCCGCCGTGGAAGATGCCGCAATGCAGCGTGGTATGGGGCACGTCATAGAGCGGATCGCGCGCGCCATGGGCCGCCGTGCGCTCGGCAAGGTCGCGGATGAAGGCGACGAGCCGCGCGCCCCATTCGACGCTGTTGACGCCCTGCGGCGCCAGCGAGGAATGCGCCGCCTTGCCCTTGATATCGACGCGGTAGCGCTGGCCGCCCTTATGGCCGATCGTCACCTGCATCGAGCTTGGCTCGCCGATGAAGGCGCCCCTCGGCACCACCTTGCGGCCCCCGAGCACGGCGATCATCGGCCTGACGCCGGTGCAGCCGACCTCCTCGTCATAGGAGAACGCCAGATGGATCGGCGTCGTCAGCTGCGCGGCGGCAAGCCTGGGCACGGCGGCGAGGCAGCACGCCAGAAACCCCTTCATGTCGCAACTGCCGCGGCCATAGGCACGGCCGTCCTCGATGGTCAGCGCGAAAGGCGGCCGCGTCCAGTCCTGGCCATCGACCGGCACCACGTCGGTATGGCCGGACAGGATGTAGCCCGGTACGTCCTGCGGCCCGAAGCTCATGTAAAGGTTGGCCTTCGGCTCGCCGTCGGGCGATGGGATGCGCTCCATGCGCGCGCCAGAGGGCCGCATATAGGCCTCGACCCACTCGATGAGGGGCAGGTTGCTGTTGCGGCTGGTGGTGTCGAAGGCGACGAGATGCCCGAGAATGTCGAGCGTGGTCTGCGTGATGTCGGAGGTCATGGAAGGACGCTGTTTGCGGGAAGGAACGGGCGGGACGCCGATCATGCGGGATAACCGGCGCTTCTGTCGAGGCCGATCCTGTCTCGGGCGGTCCTGTCTCGGGCGATCCGGCCTTGAAGAGCCGAACCCTCCCGGTCCATGGTGCGTCACGCAACTGGAGGCCATGACATGGCGATAGAAACCCTGAAGGCGGAGGTGGCGCGCACCTTCGGCACGCCCGCCGTGGTCATCGACCTCGACAAGGTCGAACGCAACATCGCCCGCGTCCAGGCGCTGTGCGATGCCGCCGGCGTCGCCAACCGGCCGCATATCAAGACGCATAAGAGCCCCGTGCTCGCCGCCATGCAGCGTGACGCCGGCGCGCGCGGCATCACCTGCCAGAAGCTCGGCGAGGCCGAGGTGATGGCCGATGGCGGGCTCGACGACATCCTGATCAGCTACAATCTCATCGGCGAGGAGAAGATGCGCCGCCTCGGCGCGCTGCTCGCCCGCGCCAGCGTCACGGTCGCGGCCGACAATCCCGTCACCATTGCCGGCCTGCCCGACGCGGCGGCGCGCGCGGGGCGCGATCTCGGCGTCGTCGTCGAATGCGATACCGGGCGCCAGCGCGCCGGCGTCGAGACGCCGGAGGAGGCGGTGGCGCTCGCCGGCCAGATCGCCGGCAGCACCGGCCTGCGCTTCGACGGGCTGATGCTGTACCCGACAGAGGATGGCTGGGACAAGGCGCAGCGCTTTCTCGATGCCGCCAGCGCCGGCCTTGCCAGCCTCGGCCTCACCGCGCGCATCGTCTCGACCGGCGGCACGCCGAACCTCGTCAATCTCGGCAAGCTCAAGGGCGCGACCGAACACCGCGTCGGCACCTCGATCTTCAACGACCGCATGATGCTGGCCTGCGGCGCGGCGACGCTCGAGGATTGCGCGCTCGAGGTCTATGCCACCGTGGTCAGCCGGGCGGGGCCGGAGCGCGGCATCCTCGATTCGGGCTCCAAGACGCTGACCAGCGACACCGGCGGCGGGCTCGACGGCCATGGCCTGATCCTCGAGCACCCGCAGGCCCGCATCGCGCGCTTCGCCGAGGAGCACGGCTTCCTCGACCTCTCCGGCTGCAACGACAAGCCGGAGGTCGGCGACGTGGTGCGGGTGATCCCGAACCATGTCTGCGTCGTCGTCAACATGGTCGACCGGCTGATCGCGGTGCGCGGCGGCGAGATCATCGGCGAAATCCCCGTGGCCGCGCGTGGCCGGCTCGGGTGAGAGCCGCCATATCGCCCGAATTGCGCGATGCCGGCGACCTCTTTATAATTATCCGCTCGGCTGCGGCGGGGGCACCTGACGCAACCGACACGAAATGCTTTGAAACGATCGTCCGGCGGGGCGTTTCCCGTGGCGTGGGGGTTGTGTTCGTGGCGACGGCTGCCGGTCTCGCACCGTCGCCGGAAACCGGAATCGATTCGAGCAGGCGGCGCGTGGCGGCATCTTCCCAATTCGCGACAGGAGCGTTGGCACAAACGGCCGCGCCTTTCTGTCATCCCTTCCCAGAAACCGCGGTGTTCCATGGTGCTTCGTAACGTGAGCAGCCTGCTTGGAGCGGTGCCACCGCGCCGCGGCGCCAGGGTGATGATGTACAGCCACGACACGTTCGGGCTTGGCCATATCCGCCGCAGCCGCGCCATCGCCAACGCGCTGGTCAAGAGCCATGACGAGATTTCGATCCTGATCGTCTCGGGTTCCTCGCTCGCCGGCAGCTTCAATTTCGGCGGCGGCATCGATTTCGTGCGCGTGCCGGGCGTCCTCAAGAACGAGGATGGCGGCTATGCCAGCGCCGACCTGCGCCTCGATATCGAGGAAGTCACGGCGCTGCGCGAGGGTATCATCCGCCAGACGGCGGAAATCTTCCGGCCCGACATCTTCATCGCCGACAAGGAGCCGGCCGGCTTTCGCGGCGAGATCCTGCCGACGCTGATCCGCCTCGGCGCCATGGGCACGCATCGCATTCTCGGCATTCGCGACGTGCTCGACGAGCAGGCCGTGCTGCGCGAGGAATGGCACCGCAAGGGCGCCATGCGCACGCTGATCGAGCATTACGACGACGTGCTCATCTACGGCGTCAGCGCCTTCCACCAGCCGCTCGCCGGCGTCGGGCTGCCGCCCGAGATCGAGCGCCGGCTGGTCTATACCGGCTATCTCGAGCGCTCCGTACCGGCCGGCCCGCCGGCGATCCGCTATCCGCGCTCGACCAAGGAGCCGTTCCTGCTCGTCACGGCCGGCGGCGGCGGCGACGGCCACGACCTGATCGACTGGGTGATCGCGGCCTATGAAAGCGACCCCGGCCTGCCCCTGCCGGCGGTGATCGTGTTCGGCCCCTATATGTCGCGCACGCAGCGCCGCGCCTTCCTCGACCGCATCGACGGGCTGCCGCGCGTCGAGGCGATCGCCTTCGATCCGAAGATCGAGCGGCTGATGAGTCGGGCCACCGGCATCGTCGCCATGGGCGGCTACAACACGTTCTGCGAGATCCTGTCCTTCGACAAGCCGGCCCTGCTCGTGCCGCGCGCGCGGCCGCGCCAGGAACAGACGATCCGGGCGCGCCGCGCCGCCGAACTCGGCCTCGTCTCGGTGCTGGAGGACCCGACGGAATCGGGCGCGGCCGCGCGCGATCCGCTCGCCATGGCGGCGGCGCTGCGCCGCCTCGCCGACCAGCCGCCGCCATCGAGCGCCGCCTTGCCCGGCCTGCTGCATGGCCTCAGCGGCGTGTGCGCCCATATCGACCCGCTGCTCGCCGGCCGGACCAGCCCCGAACCGTTGCGCGCCGGCCTGTGAACTCCGCCGCTTCAAGGCCCGACGAACCCGCCGGCGCCATGCCGGGGCGCGGCACCGTGCTGTTCGTGCTCAAGGGCTACCCGCGCCTGTCCGAGACGTTCATCGCGCAGGAAATCCTCGGGCTCGAACAGGCGGGGCTCGCCATCGCCATCATGGCGCTGCGCCACCCGACCGAGACGCGCAGCCACCCGATCACGCGCGAGATCGCCGCCCCCGTCGCCTATCTGCCGGAATACCTGCATCACGAGCCGCTGCGCGTGCTGAAGGCGCTTGCCGGCCAGATCGCCACGCGGCGCTTCTGGCACACGACCCGCCTGATGCTCGCCGATCTCGCGCATGACATGAGCCGCAACCGCCTGCGCCGCTTCGGCCAGGCGCTGGTACTCGCCGCCGAGCGCCCGGCCGACGTCACCTGGCTGCACGCGCATTTCATCCATACGCCGGCCTCCGTGACGCGCTACGCCGCCCATCTCACCGGCCTGCCATGGTCGTGCTCGGCCCATGCCAAGGATATCTGGACCTCGCGCCGGCGCGACCTCGCCGGCAAGCTCGCCGAAGCGCGATGGACGACGACCTGCACCGGCAGCGGCGCGGCGCATCTCAGCGCGCTCGCGCCGCGCGACAAGCCGGTGCACCTGATCTATCACGGCCTCGATCTGGCGCGGTTTCGCGGCCTCGCCCTGCCGGACGACAACCGTGACGGCAGCGCCCCGACCCATCCGGTCCGGCTGCTCAGCGTCGGGCGCGCCGTCGAGAAGAAGGGCTACGACCTGCTGCTCGCGGCGCTCGCCAGCCTGCCGCCCGGCCTCAACTGGCGCCTGACCCATATTGGCGGCGGCGACCAGCTCGCCGCGCTCAAGCGCCAGGCGGAAAAACTCGGCCTCGCCGGGCGCATCGAATGGCTCGGGCCCCAGGCGCAGGAGGCGGTGCTGGCGCGCTATCGCGCCGCCGACCTGTTCGTGCTGCCGTGCCGCATCGCCGGCGACGGCGACCGCGACGGCCTGCCCAACGTGCTGATGGAGGCCCAGAGCCAGGGCCTCGCCTGCCTGTCGACGACGGTATCGGCGATCCCCGAACTGATCGTCTCGGGCGAGACCGGGCTGCTGGTGCCGCCCGATGACGCAGCCGCGCTGGCGGATGCCCTGGCGGGCCTGATCGGCGCGCCGGCCGAGCGCCGCCGTCTCGGGGCTGCCGGGGAAGCGCGCCTCAAGCGCCATTTCGGCCATCGCACCGGCATCGCGCGTCTCGCCGTGCTGTTCGGCCTGCCGGGCGCGACCCCTGAGCGCCTCGCGGCGGAATAGGCCGGCCATGCCAGCGCGCATCCTGTTCTATGTGCAGCATCTGCTCGGCATCGGCCATCTCGTGCGCTGCCACCGCATCGCCCGTGCGCTCGATCAGGCCGGCTTCGCGGTGACCATCGTCTCGGGCGGCGTGCCGGCGGGAGAATTCGATGCCGGCGGCGCCGCGATCGTGCAGTTGGCGCCGATCAAGGCCGGCCCGGAGGGTTTTTCGGCCCTCGTCCATGGCGATGGCGCGCCGTTTTCCGACACCGACAAAGCGGCGCGCCGCGACACGCTGCTCGCGCTTTTCGACCGGCTGCGGCCCGATATCCTGATCACCGAGGCTTTCCCGTTCGGGCGCCGGCAACTGCGCTTCGAATTGCTGCCGCTGCTCGAATGCGCCATGGCGCGGCGCGATCCGCCGCTGATCGCCGCCTCGATCCGCGACATATTGCAGGAGAACCGCAAGCCCGGCCGCGACGCGGAAACCGCCGCTCTCGTAGCGCGCTTCTACGATCTCGTGCTGGTGCATGGCGACCCCGCCATCGCCCGGCTCGAACAGAGTTTCCCGCTCGCGCCCGCCTTCGCGCAGAAGATCGCCTATACCGGCCTCGTCGCGCCCGATCCGGTGGCAACGCCGGCGCAGCGCCATGGCGTGATCGTCTCGGCCGGCGGCGGCGCCGTCGGCGCCGCGCTGCTCACAGCGGCGCTTGCCGCGCGCCCGCTCACGGCGCTCGCCCATGAACCATGGCTGGTGGTGAGCGGCCCGAACATGCCGGAAACGGATCGCGCCGCGCTCGCGCGCCTGGCCGGTGCCGGCGTCACGCTGGCCGGCTTCGTGCCCGACCTTGCCGCGCGTTTCGGCGCGGCGCGGCTGTCGCTCTCGCAGGCCGGCTACAACACCGTCGCCGATGTGCTGGTCGCCGGCTGTGCGGCCGTGCTCGTGCCCTTCGCGGCCGGCGGCGAAACCGAGCAGAGCCTGCGCGCCCACCTGATGAGCGAGCGCGGCCTCGCCGTCAGCCTGCCCGAGACGGCGCTGGAGCCGGCCGCCATGGCGGCGGCCATCGGCCGCGCGCTCGCGCTGCCGCCGCGCGCGGCCGGGCTGGCGCTCGACGGCGCGGCAGCCACAGCGCGGCTGCTGGCACAACGGCTCAGCGCGCGCCGATCAGCATGAAGCGGGTGTAGTTCTTCGACGGCAGCGCGCCCTTGAACGCGACCTGCGCCAGGCCCGCCTGCGCCACGAACGCCGCGAGATCGGGCACGGAACTCAGATGCTCGGGCACGGCGAAATAATCGTTCGATTGCAGCACGACGCGCTGGCCGGGCGCGAGACGCGCGAGCCAGCCCGGCACGTCTGCGAGATGCTCGCAACTGGTATTGACGATCAGGCTCGGCGCGTCCCCCGCATAGTCGAGGTCGTACATGTCGGCGCTTCGCGCCGCGAAACGCCCCTCGGCCAGCGCGCGCCGGTTCAGCAATTCGGCGACCGGCTGGCATGCCGGATCGAGATCGATGGTGGTGATGCGCCCGATCGTGAAGCGCGCATCGTCGAGCAGCATCGCCGAAAGCACGCCATACCAGCCGCCAAGCACCCAGATATGCGCGTGGTCACCGCCGAACGTCTCGAACAGCTGGTCGCGCAGCCACGCCTTCGAGGCGATCTGCTTGTGATTGAAGGCCACCGAGAGATCCTCGCGCGGCGCATCCGCGACGACGCGCGCGAGATCGGCTATGATGCGGTTGCCGCTGAGCGCCGACAGGCCGCGCAGCAGGTCGAACAGGAACTCGGATGAGGGAACGAAAGGAGATGCCATATCAGGGGTCTGGAGCGTAGCGCGTGAGGTCTGGTGTGCTGGATCACGCTGCGCTGCGGCAAATTCGGGCTAGAACGCGCAAACGTGATCGGGTCTGATCGTCTTGGGCAGTATATCGCCAAAATCGGTTGCTGCTGTTTTGCATCCCGCACGGCTTGTGCCGGATGATCGCGACCGCTCATGACATAGGCCAGCTTCGAAAACCAGCATCAATCGTGACCGCCATGCACCAACCATTCGCGACCGGCCCATGCGCCGCCGGCGACACCGAAACCGCTTTTTCCGCAGGCACCCGCCTGCCGCATCTTGCCGGCCGGGGCGTCGAGGTCAGGCAGGTGATGGCGGCGCATTTCCTGCGCGCCTGCGGCGAGGTCATCGAGATCGGCGGCGCCGGCCTGCCGATCACCGGCTTCCTGACGCATCGCCCGCAAGCCGTCACGGTGATCGACCCGAAGATCGCGCCCTTCGCCGCCGAGACGCTCCATGGCGCGCCCTGCCAGGTGCGCCATCTCGCCGCCAAGCTGCAGGCCGTGCCGCTCGCGCCGCGGCCCGGCCGCTACGGGCTGGTCCTGCTCGGCCTGTCGCTCAAGCCGTTCGGCGCCATGCCCGCCATCGACGACCGCCTGTTGCGGCTGGCGCAAGGCGCGGCCGTGATCGTCATCGACTATGCGCTCAACCTCGAACGGGCCGCGATGCAGGTCCCGACGCTGCTGGCGCTCGAGGGTTTCGCGGTCCAGGTCGATCTCAACCTGCGGCTCGCCGATGCGGCGCTGGCCGGCACGGGCTTCGCCGAGCGCCGTTTCCTGGTGCTGGAGCCGGCCGGCGCGGGCGCGGACGAGGAGCGGCGCCGCGATGCATAGCACGCTGTTCAGCTATATCTGGCGCAGCACCAAGCGGCAGCAACTGTGGATCCTGACGGTGATCCTGGCCTCGATGCCGATCACCTTCCTGCTGCTCGACCTGCCCAAACATATCGTCAACGGCCCGATCCAGGGCGGCGGCTTCCAGGACCCGCGCGCCACCGAGCGCCTGTTCCACCTCTCGGTCAAGCTGCCGGATTATTTCGGCGGGCATCAGCTTTTCACGATCTTCGAGGGCTACGATTTCCATCGGCTCGGCAGCCTGATCGCGCTCAGCAGCGCCTTCCTGCTGCTGGTGATGCTGAACGGCCTGTTGAAGCTCTATATCAACATCTACAAGGGCCGGCTCGGCGAGAAGAGCCTGCAGCAGCTGCGCTACGAGTTGTTCGACCGCGTGCTGCGCTTCCCGCTCGGCGAGTTCCGCCGCGTCAAGTCCGGCGAAATCGCCACCATGATCAAGGACGAGGTCGAGCCGCTCGGCGGCTTCATCGGCGATGCCTTCGTGCAGCCGGTCTTCCTCGGCGGGCAGATCGTCACCGCGCTCGCCTTCATCCTGCTGCAAAACGCGGCGCTCGGCCTGATCGCGCTCGGCATGCTCGCGGTGCAGGCGGTGGTCATCCCGCGCCTGCGCCGCAAGCAGATCGAGTATAGCCGCCAGCGCCAGATCACCGCGCGCCAGCTTGCCGGCCGCATCAGCGAGGTGATGGACGACATCCCCAACATCCGCACCAACGATACCGCCAATTACCAGCGCGCCGACATCGCCGCGCGTTTGACGCAGATCTTTCTGATCCGTTTCGCGCTGTATCGCTGGAAATTCTCGATCAAGTTCCTGAACAACCTGCTCGCGCAGATCACGCCGTTCATGTTCTACCTGCTCGGCGGCTATTTCGCGATCCGCGGCCAGCTCGATATCGGCCAGCTCGTCGCGGTGATCGCCGCCTACAAGGACCTGCCCTCGCCGGTGAAGGAACTGATCGACTGGGATCAGCAGCGCCTCGATGTCGAGGTCAAGTACCGCCAGGTGATGGAACAGTTCACCATTGACGGGCTCGAGCCGGCCGCCGTGCCCGTGCCCGGCACGCGGCCCGTGCTCTCCGGCGACCTCGTGGTCAGCAACCTCACCGTTTCGGATTTCTCCGGTTCGCGCCTGCTCGACGACGTCTCGTTCCGCATGGAACTTGGCGAACGCGTCGCCGTGGTCGGGCCGGCCAAGGGCGGCGCCGAAACGCTGCTCAACGTGCTGGCGCGCCTGAACCTGTCCTATGGCGGCCATATCCGGCTCGCCGGCTGCGCCTTGCGCGACTGGGGCCCCTCGACGCTCGAGCGCTGCATCTCGTTTGCCGGGCCCGATACCTATTTCCCGCAATCGAGCATCGCCGACGCGCTGCTGTCCGGGCTGCGGCACGGGCCGCCCGCCCTGCCCGCCGGCGAGAAGCAGGCCGGCATCATCGACAGCGGCGGTCTCGATCTCGATTTCGAGGCCGATTGGGTCGATTACGCGCAGGCCGGCGCCACCGGGCCGCAGGACATCGTCGCACGCTACGGCACGGTGCTGCGCGCCGTCGAGCTTTACGGCGACATCGTCCGGCTCGGCCTGAACGGCCGCATCACCGGCGATGGCGAGGGCGATGCCGATCTGGAGCAGCGTTTCGTGCAGGCGCGCCAGCAGCTCCACCGCAACCTTGCCGAAGCCGGCATGGCCGATCTCGTCGAATCCTTCGATCCGGCGCGCTACAACCGGCGCTCCTCGGTGGCCGAGAACCTGCTGTTCGGCACCTTGCGCAAGCCGGGCCTCAGCCTGGACGGTTTCGCCTCGAACCCCCGGCTGCGCGAGGTGCTCAGCCGGCTCGACCTTGCCGAGGACCTGTTCGAGATGGGGCGCACCATCGCCCGCACCATCCTCGAGGTGTTCGAGGGGCTCGCCCCCGACAGCCCGCTCTTCGCCCGGCTGGCGCTGGTCAGCCCCGAGCGCCTGCCGATCTACAGCACCACGCTGCACCGCATCGGCAAGGGCCGCTATCGCTATCTCGACGAGGCCGACCGCGCGCTGTTCCTCGAACTGGCCTTCGCCTATGTCGAGCCGCGCGACCGGCTTGGCGTGCTCGACGCGGCGCTCGGCGAGCGCATCGTCGCGGCGCGCCACGCCATCCAGGCGGTGGTCGGCCCGAACGACGAGCGCGTCATCTTCCATGACCCGGCCGCCTATAACCCGGCCGCGACCATCCAGGACAACATCCTGTTCGGCCGCATCGCGCTCGATGTCGCCCAGGCCGAGACGCGCGTGCGCGAAAGGCTCGACCAGGCCATCGACGCCCTCGACCTGCGCGACACGGTGTTTCGCACCGGCCTCGCCTTCGATATCGGCAATGGCGGGCGCCGCCTGACCGCCGTGCAACGCCAGAAACTGACGCTGGCGCGCGCCCTGCTGCGCCGGCCGGCGCTGCTTCTGGCGCACCGCACCTTGTCCGCCCTCGACCAGACCAGCCAGGCGACGATCATCGAGCGCGTGCTGGCGCTGGCGCGCGGCGAGGGCGACATGCCGCCCTTCGGCGTGCTGGCGGCGCTCGGCGACACCCGTTTCACCGACCGTTTCGAGCGCATCCTGATGCTCGACGACGGCCGGCTCGTCGCCGACGGCCCGCCCGAAGGCTTGCGCGACAAGAGCGGATCGCTCATGAAAGTGGCTTAAGCACAAAGTTGCTTGGGAATTTTGGGGCGTTCGGCAGGGATGAACAATCTCAAGGAAGACCTCGAAGTGCTGCGGCGGGTGCCGATCTTCGATTCCGTCGACCCCGCCAGCCTGCGCCTGCTCGCCTTCACCTCGCAGCGCATGATGTTCGAGCCCGGCCAGGTGCTGATGCATCAAGGCGCCGAGAGCGACGAGGGCTATGTCATCATTTCCGGCAGCGCCGATGTGCTGGTCGAAGCCGGCGGACTGCCGGTGAAGATCGCCGAGGTCGGCCGCCACGATTTCGTCGGCGACATCGCCATGCTGTGCAATCGCCCGCGCGCCGCCACCGTCGTCGCCACCAGCCCCCTCGATGCCCTCGTCATCGCACGCGACCAGTTCATGGAACTGGCCGAGCATACGCCGCACATGGCGATCGAGATCATGCGCGTGCTGGCCGACCGGCTCAGCCGCGCCATTCAGGAACTGGCGCGCGCCCGGTCATAGAGCGCTTACGCCGCGAGCAGCTGCCCGACCGGCATCCAGCACGCGCCCGGCCGGCCGGCGCTGCGCGCCAGCAACGTGTCGAGAAAACCCCAGGCCGTCTCGTCATGCACCAAGTGATGGCCGAGCACGCCGACCGGCTCATCGCTCACAAAAGCCTCGGCCAGATGCCGGGCCAGTTCGCCCGCGAGCGCGCCATGCTCGCGGCCGCCGCGCCCGCCATGCCAATCCATGATGTCGAGCCGGCAGTCGAGCCGGTTGAGCCCGGCAATCGGCGCCGGCGGGCCGCCGAACACCGACAGGGCGCGAAAGCCGAGCCCCGGCAGCAGGCGCGCGGCCTCGGCATCGATGCGGTTCCATGGCGGCACGAAGACCGGCGCCAGCCTGACGCCGAACAGCGCCTGCAACCGGTCGCGCCCGGCTGCAAGCTCGGCCCGCAGCGCGGCCAGCGGCCGGTCCGGGCCATATTCGCGCTTCTTCTGTCCGGGCGGGGCATGGTTGGCATGCGCGAATCCGTGCTGGCACGGCGTCGCCAGCGCCGCCGAGACAAGACGGCTGGCGAGCGCCGGCCCGGCGCCGGCCGGGATCACCGCCAGCAGCACCGGCACCTCGTGGCGCGCGCACAGTGCGATGAGGCGATCGAGCGCCGGGCTCGGCGCGACCGCGTCATCGTCGCGCAGCCACAGCCGCGCGCGCCGGCCGGCCGCCGCGAAACGCGCGAACTGCTGTTCGACCTCGGCCCAGCCGGCCGCTTCGCTCATGCTGCCGCTCCGTGCATCAAGGGCCGCAAGGCGGCATCGAGGATACCGGCCGCACCGGCAAGCGTGCGCTCCTCGCGCGCGAAAACCAGCGCCTCGGCGCCAAGCCGGCGCCGCAGCGCCGGATCGGCGATCAGCCGCGCCAGCGCCGCCCGAAACGCCGCCACGTCGCCCGGCGGCGTCAGCCACCCGGTGCGCCCGTGCACCACCACCGCCGGCACGCCGCCGTCGCGCGTCGCCAGCGCCGGCAGGCCGGCGGCCGCCGCGTCGAGGAACGACATGCCATAGGCTTCGCGCACCGCCGGCCACACGAACAGGGCGGCCGCGTCGAGAAGGCGTTGCAGATCGGGCGCGCGCAACTGGCCATGCAGGCGCACGCGGGCGCCGAACGGCGCGAAGGCCGCCGCAATCTCAGGCCTCGCCGGGCCGTCGCCGACGATCTCGAGCCGCCAGGGCAGCGCTTCGAGCCCGGCGAGCGCCTCGGCCAGGACGAGGTAGCTTTCGCGCTTGTTGCCGGAGCGCATCATCGCCACGGAGACCAGCAGCACCTCGCCGGCTTCCGCGCGCGGCGGCGGCGGCGGCAGGGCGGCCGCATCGAGGAAAGGCGGCAGCATGACGAGCCGCGAGGCATCGCCAAGCAGCGCCGCATCGCCAAGCAGGGCTGCGAGCCCGGCCCGGTCGCGCGGCGTCGGGCAGAAATGCCGCGCGCCCTGGCGCAGGCCGGGCTCGAGCGCCTGTTGCCACGGCGCCCACGCATCCCGTGCGCGCTTCGGCGCATGCGAGGCTTCCGCCGTGACATAGGGGATGGCGAGCGCCGCGGCGACGGCGGGGCCGATCAGGTCGGGCGCCTTGTAATAGGGATGGTAGGTGAACCACAGGTCGGGCCGGCCCGCCTTGCGGTAGCCGGCGATCAGCGTCGCCCGGATCGTCGCCGCCTGCGCGCGCAGCGCCGTGAGCCGCGCGGCATCGGGCACGGCGCTGTAGCTGCGCAAGGTGCTGGCAAGCGTGACCTCATGGCCGGCAAGGCCAAGCGCCGCCATCAGCAGGCGCGCCACGGCCCGGTCGCCGGAGGGCACCGGATGGCCGGGCGGTTTGAGCGGAGCGTAAAAAGCGATGCGCATGGCGTCAATTATACGGATCGGCGGCATCGCGCAGCCCGTCGCCGAAGAAATTGAAGGCGAGGATGACCAGCACCACCGGCACCACCGGCAGCATCAGCCACGGATAGAGCGCCACCACGTTGATGTTCTGCGCCTCGTTCAGGATCACGCCCCAGCTGGTGATCGGTGGCCTGAGGCCGAGCCCGAGGAAGCTCAGCGCCGTCTCGCCGAGGATCATCGTCGGGATGGTGATCGTCGCCGACGCGATCAGGTGGCTGAGGAAGCCGGGGATGAGATGGCGGCCGACGACGCGCACCGTGCCCGCGCCCATCAATTGCGCCGCCAGCACGTAATCCTCTTCGCGCAGCGACAGGAGCTTGGAGCGCACGGCGCGCGCCAGCCCGGTCCAGTCCATCAGGCCGAGGATCACCGTGATGCCGAAATACACCAGGATCGGGCTCCACGAGGCCGGCATGATCGCAGCCAGCGCCAGCCAGATCGGGATATGCGGCAATGACTGCACGATTTCGATGGCGCGCTGCGTCAGCAGGTCGAACACGCCGCCGTAATAGCCGGCAAGCCCGCCAATGGCGATGCCGAGCAGGAAGCTGATCGACACGCCGATCAGCCCGATGGTCAGCGAGATGCGCGCGCCGTAGATCAGCCGCGAGAGCATGTCGCGCCCGAGCCGGTCGGTGCCGAGCAGGAACAGCACGCCGGCCTTGGCCGGGCAGGCAAGATGCAGGTCGCCGGGCACCAGCCCCCAGAAATAATAGCCATCGCCCCGGCACAGGAAGCGGATCGGATAGACCTTCTGCTTGTCCGGCGTGTATTCGCGCTTCAGATTGTCCATGTTCAGCCTGTAGGCGTAGCCATAGACGAACGGGCCGACGAATTTGCCTTCATGGAACAGATGGATGGCTTGCGGCGGCGCACGGATGAATTCGGTATCGCGCGTCTGGTAGTTATAGGGCGCGAGGAACTCGCAGATCACGATGCTCGCATACATCACGGCGAGAAACACGCCCGAGACCAGCGCCAGCCGGTGGCGCTTGAACTTCACCCACATCAGCCGCAATTGCGAGGCGAGGTAGAACTTCTCCTGCTCGGGCGACAGCGCTTCCGCCTCATGCGCGTCGAACGGCGCCTGCGACACGAAATGCGCCAGCGGCGCGCCCGGCGGCGGCAGGCTCGTCGGGCTGAGCGGCAGCAGTTCCGGCGCAGATTCGGGCGCGTTCACGTGATCGCCGCTCACTTGGTGCTCGCCCCCTGCAACCGGATACGCGGATCGAGGAAGGCGAGCGCGATATCCGAGATCAGCACGCCGATCACCGTCAGCAGCGCCAGGAACATCAGGAACGAGCCGGCGAGATACATGTCCTGCGCCTGCAGCGCCCGGATCAGCAGCGGCCCGGTCGTTTGCAGCGACAGCACGATGGCGACCAGCTCGGCGCCCGAGACGACGCTCGGCAGCACGCTGCCGATATCCGAGATGAAGAAGTTCAGCGACATGCGGAACGGGTATTTCATCAGCGTCTTGAACGGGGAAAGGCCCTTGGCGCGCGCCGTGGTGACATATTGTTTCTGGAGCTCGTCGAGCAGGTTGGCGCGCACCGCGCGGATCATCGAGCCGGTGCCGCCGGCGCCGATGATGATTACCGGAATCCACAGGTGGTGCAGGATCGAGCCGACCTTGGCCCAGCTCAACGGCTGGTTGAAATATTGCGGGTCCATCAGGCCGCCGATCGACAGGCCGAACCAGACATTGGCGAAATACATGAACACCAGCGCCAGCAGGAAATGCGGGATGGCGATGCCGATCAACCCCAGGAAGGTCAGCCCGTAATCGCCCCAGCTATATTGATGCGTGGCGGAATAGATGCCGATCGGGAAGGCGACCGCCCAGGTGAACAGGATCGTGGCGAAGGAGACCAGCACCGTCAGATAGAGCCGGTCGCCGACGACCTCGCTGACCGGCAGCTGGTATTCGAACGAATAGCCGTAATCGCCGACGAAGAAGCCGCCGACCCAGCGCAGGTAGCGCTCGACCGGCGGCTTGTCGAAACCGTATTCCTTCTTGAGGAATGCGACGCGGCTGAGATCGGCCCTCTCGCCCTGCGCCTGCATCTCGGCGACATAAGTCTCGAAATAATCCCCCGGCGGCAGCTGGATCAGGGTGAAGATCAGCATGCTGGTGACGACCAGCGTCGGCACCATGATCAGCACGCGGCGGATGATGTAGCGCAGCATGGCTAGCCTCCCGCCGGCTGTTCGAACCAGAACGTATCGGGCTGGTACATGCCGAAAAACGCGCCGGGCTCGAAACTGTACAGGCCCTTCTCCGGCACATTGTGCAAGCGGTTCGAGACCACGACGGGCTGTGCCGTCTCGGAGACGATGCCGATGGTGAAGACCTGCTCGGCCGAGATCGCCAGCATCTTCTCCCAGATCGCGCGGCGTTCGGCCGTGGTCTTGGAATGGCGCCAGTCGCGGTAGAGCGTCAGCAATTGCTGCGCGGCCGGATCGTCGACCGGCCGGCCCTCGCGCCCGTTGCTCTCGACATAAAGCCCCCATTTCGGCCACTGGAACTGCATCGGGCTGGTCGGCGCCAGATCGTCCGGCTCGGTATCGGGCCCGGGGATGCCGTTATCGTGGCCCTGCCAGACCGACATCAGGGTCTCGCCAAGCGCGATCTTGCGCCGGAACAGGTCGCGTTGCGTCGAGCGCGGGAAGATTTTCACGCCGATCTTCAGCCAGTCATCCGCGACCAGTTCCAGCATGTCGGTCTCGTCCGGATTGTCGCCGGCCGCCGCAACCGTGAACGCCATGCGCCGCCCGTCCGGCAGCAGCCGCACGCCATCGCTGTCGCGCTTGTCGAGCCCGGCCTGATCGAGCAGGCGGTTCGCCTCCTCGGGATCGTAATTCGTATAGGCCTTGGCGAAGCGCGGCCGATACAGCGAGCTTTCCGGCAACACGGAGTTGCCGGCCTCGGTCGCCAGCCCGAAGAACACCACGCGGTTGATGTCGCTCCGGTTGATGGCGAGCGACAGGGCCCGGCGCACGCGCACGTCGCGGAACACTTTCCGCCACACCGGATCGGCGGCGTTCAGGTTCGGCCGCAGCGTCAGATAGGCGCCTTCGGCCCGCTTCCACAGCCTGATCGTGTAATCGTTGCGCTTCGCCGCCTCCTTCAGGAAGGTGTAGTTGTCGAAGCGCAGGTAGCGCGCCTGGAGGTCGGCCTCGCCGCTGCCGACCTTGGCCGGGATCAGCGACGGCGTCGACAATGTCATGGTGACGGTATCGATATAGGGCAGCTGGTGCCCGGCCTCATCGATGCGGTGGAAATACGGATTGCGCTTGAACACATAGAGTTCGGACGGCGATTCGGTGGTGTTGACCCACGGTTCCAGCGTCGGCAGCGCCGGGTTTTCCGGCCGGTACTGGCGCGACATGCGCTCGTGCAGCGCGCCCCAGTCACGCACCCGCTCGCGCTTGATTGCCGCGGCCAGCGCCGCCTGGTCGGCGTATTTGATGTGGAACTGCTTCAGGTAATGCGCCGGCATGAAGATGTAGAGCGGCTGCGCGCCGGCGAGCGCCGGCAGGAAGACCGGGTTCGGATCATCCCAGGTGTAGCGCACGGTCAGCGGATCGAGCACCTCGAATTTCGGCGGCTTGCCGTACATCAGCATGGCCTGCGGCGGGCCGCCCGGGCTAAGCCGGTTATTGTTGGCGACATCCTCCCACCAGTAGCGGAAATCCTCCGCCGTGAAGGGCTGGCCGTCGGACCATTTATGGCCCGGTCTCAGATGCAGCGTGAAGATGCGGCCGTCGGTCTCGTCATAGCTTTCGAGAATGTCGGGCTCGAGTTCGGTCCGGGTGTTGAACACCACTAGCCGCGCATAGCCGTAAATCGTCATGTAGCGGATGTCGCGCTGGTCGCCCATCAGCAGGCGCAGCGTGCCGCCATGCCGGCCCACGGTGCGGCCGGTGGCGGCCAGATCGATGACGCGCGGCACCTTGGGCAACCTGTCGGCGACCGGCGGCAATTCTCCCGCCGCGACCGCCGCCGCGAGCGATGGCGTTTCCTGCAAGGCCGGCGTCTCTGCACGCGCGCCGGCGCCCATCAGCAGGAACAGCAAGAGAAGGACCACGAAGCCGGCCGCATAGACCCCCTTCTCCCGCATGCGGGAGAAGGGCCCGGCAGGGGGATGAGGGAACCCGGCCGCAGCGACCGTCACCCGACCAACTCCCGCGCATCGACACTGGCGCGCGCCAGCACGAAATGGCCATCGCCGAGCGCGATCTCGCTCAGCCCCCCAGGTCCGCGCTCGCCCCGGAACGCCTCCGGCCACCGGCCACCCTCGGACACTTCACCGCGCGCCACGAGATCGAAATCGAGCGGCCGGTCGAGATCGGCGAACGGCACCGCCTTGAGCAGGGCGCGCGTATAGGGATGCGCCGGCCGCTCGAACAGGGCGCGACGCGGCGCGATCTCGACGATGCGGCCCTGTGCCATCACGGCGATGCGGTCGGCCATGTAATCGACCACCGCGAGATTATGCGAGATGAACAGATAGGTCAGGCCGAGATCGCGCTGCAAATCCTTGAGCAGGTTGAGCACCTGCGCCTGCACCGAGACATCGAGCGCCGAGACCGGCTCGTCGCACACGATCAGGTCCGGGTTGAGGGCAAGCGCCCTTGCAATGCCGATGCGCTGGCGCTGGCCGCCGGAGAAGCTGTGCGGATAGCGGTTGAGGAAACGCGGATCAAGCCCGACCGCCCGCATCAGCGCCACGACGCGCGCCTTCTGTTCGGCCGGCGTGCCGAGATCGTGGATCTGCATCGGCTCGCGCAGGATGTTCAGCACCGTCATGCGCGGCGACAGCGAACTGACCGGATCCTGGAAGATCATCTGCATGCGCGGCCGGAAGGCGTCGAGCTGAGCCCCCCCCAGCGCCAGCACGTCCACCGGGCCATCGCCGTCCTCGAATAGCACCCGGCCGCGATCGGGCGTCACGGCGCGCATGATCAGCTTGCCGAGCGTGGTCTTGCCGCTGCCGCTTTCGCCGACCAGGCCGAGGCATTCGCCACGCCGGATATCGAACGAGACATCGTCGACCACGACGACGCCCTCATGCGCCGGCCCTGCCAGCCAACCGCCATGGCGCGTGCCGTAGCTCTTGCGCACGGCCTCGATGCGCAGCAGCGGCGGGGTTTCCGGCCCGGCGGGCAGGCGAGGCCCGGCCGCGCCGGTCAGCGCCTGCGTATTGGCCTTGGCCTCGCGCAGCGGCGTCAGCCGCTGGCCTTCCGCCATATCGAAATGCGGCAGCGCCTTGAGCAGCGCCTTGAGATAGGGGTGGCGCGGATCGCGAAAGATCGCCTGCGCCGTGCCGGCTTCCATGATCCGGCCCTGGTAGATCACCACGACCTCGTCGGCCATGTTGGCGACCACGCCGAGATCATGCGTGATCAGCAGGATCGCCATGCCGAACTCCTGCTGCAGGTCCTTCATCAGCTTGAGGACCTGGGCCTGGATGGTGACATCGAGCGCCGTGGTCGGCTCGTCCGCGATCAGCAGCGCCGGTCGGCAGATCAGCGCCATGGCGAGCATCGCGCGCTGGCGCAGCCCGCCCGACAGCTCGAACGCATACATGTCGTAGGCGCGCTGCGGCCGCTTGAAGCCGACCAGCTTCAACATGCGCTCGGTCGTGGCGCGCGCCTCGCCGCGCGCCACCTTGCGATGCAGTTGCAGCGCCTCCTGGATCTGGTTGCCGATGGTATGCACCGGCGACAGCGACGACATCGGCTCCTGGAAGATCATGCCGATATGGCCGCCACGCAGGCGCCGGATCGTCGGCCCGTCGCGTGCCAGCCCGGCAATCTCGACCGGCGCCTCGCCATCGCCGTGAAACGTGATGCGCCCGCCGCTCACGCGCCCGTTGCGTGGCAGCAGGCCCATCACCGCCTGCGAGATCACCGATTTCCCGGAGCCCGATTCGCCGACCAGCGCCACGGTGCGGCCGCGCGGAATGCGGAAGGAGACACCCCTGACAACCTCGTTGTCATGGCCATGCAGCGCGAACGCGATCCGCAGATCCTCGATACGTAGAACCTCGGCGACGCCGGCCATAGAGTCTCCCGTTGCCTGTGCCGAACATGACGCAAGCCCGCCGCATGTTCAACGGCGGCGCAAGCAGCGCCGGCAAAGGGATGGTGCGGATCGGCTACGCCTTGACGACACGGGGCCCCGCGAGACCGCGCCGGGCCATGGCATTGCGCGTGTCGAGAACCAACCGCGCCCGTGACGCCACCAGTGCGTAATCGACCGCATCGTGATCGGTCGCGATCAGCACGGCATCCTGGCCGGCGACGAGTTCCCCGGTCAGCGGCCGCGAACGGCGCCCGGCAAGGGCTGTGTATTCGCGCGTCGGCGGGATTTCCGGCACGAGAGGGTCGTGGAACGCGACCTCGGCGCCGCGCGCCTCGAGCAGTTCGATCAGGCGCAGCGCCGGGCTCTCGCGCATATCGTCGACATTCTTCTTGTAGGCCACGCCGAGCACCAGCACATGCGCGCCGTTGAGGCCGCGCCCGGCCTGCGCATCGAGCGCCGCCGCCAGCCCGTCGACGACGACATGCGGCATGCGGGTGTTGATCTCACCGGCCAGGTTGATGAAGCGCGTCTCGATCTCGAATTCGCGCGCCTTCCAGGTCAGGTAGAACGGATCGATCGGGATGCAATGGCCGCCGAGCCCGGGGCCGGGATAGAACGGCATGAAACCGAACGGCTTGGTGCTCGCCGCCTCGATCACCTCCCAGACATCGACGCCCATCGCGGCATAGACGCCCTTCAACTCGTTGACGAGCGCGATGTTGACGGCGCGAAAGATGTTTTCGGTCAGCTTCACCGCCTCGGCGGTCTGCGTCGAGGACACCGGCACGGTGCGCACCACCAGCCGCCGATACAGCGCATCGGCGACCGTCAGCGCCACCTCGTCCTCGCCGCCGACCACCTTGGGGATCGAGGCGGTGTCGAAATGCGGATTGCCGGGATCCTCGCGCTCGGGCGAATAGGCGAGCAGGAAATCGATGCCGGAGCGCAGGCCGCCCGCCTCGAGGATCGGCTTGACCACCTCGGCCGTGGTGCCGGGATAGGTCGTCGATTCCAGCACGATCAGCTGGCCGGGGCGCAGCGTCGCCGCGATGCTGCGCGCGGTGGCACGCACGAAGGACAGGTCCGGCTCGCGCTGGCGCGTCAGCGGCGTCGGCACGCAGATCAGCACGGCATCGGCCTCGCCAAGCCGCGCGAAATCATCCGTGGCCGCGAAGCGCCCCGAGGCGACCGCCGCGGCACCGGCTTCGGCCGGAATATATTTGATGACCTGCTCGCCGCGATTGATCGCCGCGACGCGGCCAGCATTTACGTCGAAGCCGAGCACCGGGAACCCGGCACGATGGCCGGCCAGCGCCAGCGGAAAACCGACATAGCCGAGCCCGACGACGCCGATCACCGCCTCGGCGCTGGCGATGCGGTGCTTGAGGCGTTCGAGGGCGGCGCTGCTGTCGGTCATTCGCGGTGCATGATACGGTCAACGAGGAGATCGGAGAAGAAGCCCGGCCGGAAGGCGCGCTCGAGCGCCTGCGGATCGTAATGATCGCGCACCCAGTCGAGAAAGGCGATGCCGCGCGCCTCGCCATCGCGCAGATACATCTCGAAAAACGCATCGAGTATGCCGGTTTTCGCAAAGCGGAAATGCCCGTAGCGCAACGAAAGCTGCGCCATCGCCTCGCGCACCGGCCGCTTCTCGTGCACGACGAGATACAGCGCCGCCATGAAGCCGGCCCGGTCGGCGCCCGACTTGCAATGCACCAGCACCGGATAGGCGAGGCTGGCGAAATAGGCCGGCGCCGCCAGCAGGCTGTCGCGCTCGGGCGCGCCGCGCGAGCGCACCACGAATTCGCTGAGCGCGATGCCGTGGCGCTCGCACGCCTCGCGCTCCAGCGGCCACGAGCCATGCTCGCGCCCGCCGCGCAGGTTGACGATCGTCCTGAGCCCCTGGCGCGCCAGGCGGGCGATCTGCGGCGGCGTCGGCTGCGCGGCACGCCAGAAATCGGGCGTGACCTTGTGCAGGTTGAGATAGGCGACCCTGAAGATGCCGTGATCGGCCGCCAGCATGTTGACCCAGGCCCGCAGGCGGTCGCTCGAATCGGTGAGCGGCCGGTCCCAGCGGGCAATACGGGCATTCCGGGCGGCTTCGCGATCCTTCGGCTTGAAGAGGCTGGAAAGCATCGCCGCCGATAGCAGGCGCCGCCGCCGGGGGCAAGCGGCGCGCGGGTGCGGCAAAGCGCTTGCCAGCAGGGCCGAACCGGACTCAAATAGGAGAGGTACGTATGAGGCAACGGTCATGAACACCCGCACGCTCCGTATTCGCCCGGCGCGGCCCGCCGACGCCAGCGGCATATCCGAGGTGCACGACGCCGCCTGGCGCGAAGCTTATCGCGGCATCATCCCGGGCCGCGAGCTCGAGCGCATGATGATGCGGCGCGGCCCGCTCTGGTGGCGCCGGCTGCTCAGCAGCCGCGCCCGCGTCATCGTGCTCGATTTCGACGACCGCGTCGCCGGCTACGTCACCTACGGCCCGAGCCGCATGCGGCTGTTGCCTTACGGCGGCGAGATTTTCGAACTCTATCTCGCGCCGGAATTCCAGGGGCTCGGCTTCGGCCGGCGCCTGTTCCGGGCAGCGCGCCACGCGCTGGCCGAGGAGGGCTATCCCGCCACCATCGTGTGGGCGCTCGCCCCCAACGAGCGCGCCGTCGCCTTCTACGAGAAACTCGGCGGATTGGCGGTGGTGCGCCGGCATGAGCGCATCGACGAGGTCGAGATCGAGCGTATCGGCTTCGGCTGGGCCTGAGCCCGCGCCATCAAGCATCGGTTGCAGCGCAGCAACGGCTGCTCTAAAGGCTTGCTACGTCTTGCAACGCCCATCCGCGACGCCTGCTTGCGGAGCTGGAGAACCTTACGATGCGTCTCGAAGCCATTTCGA
Organism: uncultured Alphaproteobacteria bacterium; assembly: GCA_937988775.1. Lineage (GTDB taxonomy): Bacteria > Pseudomonadota > Alphaproteobacteria > Rhizobiales > Beijerinckiaceae > CALKHP01. Next base: position 89,141 of record CALKHP010000003.1, on the reverse strand, counting down.
TCGGCGGAAACCCTCCCGATGAGGTCAATGTCATCATCGAGGTGCAGACCGGCGGCGAACCGATCAAATACGAGATGGACAAGGAAGCCGGCACGCTCGTCGTCGACCGCTTCCTCTATACGCCGATGCGCTATCCGGGCAATTACGGCTTCATCCCGCACACGCTCTCCGACGACGGCGACCCGTGCGACGTGCTCGTCGCCAATACGCGGCCGATCATTCCGGGCGCGGTCATCGCCGTGCGCCCGATCGGCGTGCTCAAGATGCAGGACGAGGCCGGCGGCGACGAGAAGATCCTCGCCGTGCCCACGACCAAGCTCACCCGGCGCTACGAGCATGTGAGGAACTATACCGACCTGCCCGAGATCACCTGGCGCCAGATCGAGCATTTCTTCACCCATTACAAGGATCTCGAGCCCGGCAAATGGGTCAAGACGGCCGGCTGGGGCGACGCCGATGAGGCGAAGCGGCTGATCGTCGACGCCATCGCCCGCGCCAAGCACGGCTGAGGCAAGCGTGACTGGAGCATCCGTGGCGCAGCCGCTGATCATCGACAGCATCGCCACGCTGCGCGCCACGGTGGCGGGCTGGCGCGCGCGGGCCGAGCGCATCGCCCTGGTGCCGACCATGGGCGCGCTCCATGCCGGCCACCTGTCGCTGGTCCACCGCGCCCGGCACGAGGCGCCGCGCAGCATCGTCACCATCTTCGTCAACCCGACGCAATTCGCCCCGAGCGAGGATTTCGGCAAATATCCGCGCACATTCGAGGCCGATATCGCGGCACTTGCCGCCATCGGGGCCGACGCCGTCTATGCGCCGCAGCTCGCCGAGATGTATCCGCCGGGTTTCGCCACCGCCATCGTGCCGGAAGGCCCGGCTCGGACCGGGCTCGAGGATGCGTTCCGGCCGACGCATTTCCACGGCGTCGCCACCGTCGTCACCAAGCTGCTGCTGCAGGCGCTGCCCGATGTCGCGATCTTCGGCGAGAAGGATTTCCAGCAGCTCGCCGTGATCCGCCATGTCGCGCGCGATCTCGACCTGCGCACCACCATCATCGGCGCCGCCACCGTGCGCGAGGCGGATGGGCTGGCCATGTCGTCGCGCAACGTCTTCCTGACGCCGGCCGAACGCTCCATCGCGCCGCTCGTGCATGACACCCTGCAAGCGGTTGCCGCCGCCCTGCGCGGCGGCACCGATGCGACGGATGCGCTCGCCGCCGGCGAAGCACGCCTCGCGGCAAGCGGCTTCGCGCTCGACTATCTCGCCTTGCGCGATGCCGGGACGCTCGGCCCGCTCCAGCCGGCGCAGCCGGCGCGCCTGCTCGTCGCCGCCCGCCTCGGCAGCGTGCGCCTGATCGACAATATCGCGGTTTAGCGTTTTCGGTTTAGCCGAGCAGGCCGGCGGCCTGCGCCATCGCCAGCACGCGCTCGGCCTCGGCGAGATGCAGCCGCTCGACCATGCGGCCATCGAGCTGGATCACGCCGGCGCGCGCGTTTTCCGGCCGGCTGAAGGCCGCGACCACCGCCTGCGCCTCGGAAATCTCGTCGTGATCGGGCGCGAAGATCGCGTTGGCCGGCACGATCTGGCTCGGATGGATCACCGTCTTGCCGTCGAAGCCGAGCGCCCGGCCCTGGTGGCACTCGCCGATGAAGCCGGCCGAATCGGCAATGCCGTTGAACACGCCGTCGATAATGCCGAAACCATAGGCGCGCGCCGCCAGCACCGCCTGCGCGAGCCATGGCAGCATGCTGGCGCGGCCGAGGCTGAGCGGCACGCGCGTCTCCTTGGAGAGATCGTTGAGGCCCATCACCAGCACGGTGGCGCGCGTGTTGTTGGCGCGGATCGCGGCGCAGATCGCGCCGAGTTCGAGCACGGCGCGCGGCGTCTCGATCATCAGCCACAAGGCGGTGCGGCGCACGGCGAAGGCTTCGACCAGCGCCAGTTCGGCGCGCTCGACATCGGCGGCGCTGGTGATCTTCGGCACCAGGATCGCGTCCGGTTCGGCGGCGGCGGCCGCCACGATATCGTCGGGCGCTTCCGGCGAGCCGAGCGGGTTGACGCGGATCACCGCCTCGCGGCCGGGAAACTGGCCCGAGGCGATCGCCTCGCATGCCCTGACGCGCGCCTCGGCCTTGCGCGCCGGCGCCACCGAATCCTCAAGGTCGAGGATCAGCGCGTCGCAAGGCAATCCGCGCGCCTTGTCGATCGCCTTGGCATTGGTGCCCGGCACGTAGAGCACGCTGCGCCGGGGGCGGAGGCTGGCATCGGCAAATGGCGGAGGCGTCGTCTGGGACAAAATCTTCTCTCGTATCGCCTGGCGGCGGCACCCGATCACGAAAAAGCGGCGGTAGCATTTTTGCAGCCGCCAGAAAATGATCGATTTCAATGACTTATGGCGGGACGTCGGTGAAAATCAGGTTTCCACTTTCATGAATCCTGCTCTAGCATAGAGGCAAGATCGTGACTTTGCATGGGGGTTCGGGATTTTGGCCTGGGTGATGGGGGTGGATGGTTGCGCCGCCGGCTGGGTCGGCGTGCTGCGCGACCTCAGGGGCCAGCCGCCGCGCGTCCATGTCGCGCGCCATTTCGCCGACCTGCTGATCCTGCGCGAGCTGCCCTCCTTCGTCGCCATCGACATTCCGATCGGCCTGCCCGAGCGCATCGGCGAGGCCGGCCGCGGGCCGGAAGCGCTGCTGCGCGCCCGTCTCGGCGAGCGCCAGTCGAGCGTTTTCGCCATTCCCTCGCGCGCCGCCGTCTATTGCGACAGCTACGAGGAAGCGTGCCGGGTCGCGGCCGAAACCTCCGAGCCCGCGCGCATGGTCTCGAAACAGGCTTTCTTCCTGTTCCCGAAAATCCGCGAGCTCGATGCCCTGATGCAGGCCGATGCCGGCAATGCCTATTTCCTGCACGAGAGCCACCCCGAGGGCGCGTTCATGACCATGAATGACGGCAAGCCGCTCGCCGAACCGAAGAAGCGCCGGGGATCGCGCCACCTGCCGGGGCTCGAATTGCGCCGCGACCTGCTGACCCGTGTCGCCGGTTACGAGCGGCCGTTCCTGCATGCCGACCTGCTGCACGGCGTCGGCGATGACGACCTGCTCGATGCCTGCGCCTGCGCCTGGACGGCCGAACGCATCGCGCTCGGTACCGCCGTCTCCTATCCCTCGCCACCGCTCGCCGATGCCCATGGCATCCCGATCGCCATCTGGACCTGAACCCCCGACGGAGCACCATGCCGACCCAAACCTCAAGCGAAGCCCCTTCCCAAGATGCCATCCGCGCCGCGAACACCCTGATCAGCCGGCATATTCGCCGCACGCCGCTGCTGAACCTGCCGCACGGCGCGTTCGGGATCGAGAACCCGATCTCGCTCAAGCTCGAATTCCTGCAGCATGCCGGCTCGTTCAAGAGCCGCGGCGCCTTCTACAGCCTGTTGTCGCAGCAGGTGCCGGCGGCCGGCGTCACGGCGGCGTCCGGCGGCAACCACGGCGCGGCGGTCGCTTACGCCGCGCGCATGCTCGGCCACCGGGCGCGCATCTTCGTGCCGGAAATCTCCTCGCCGTCCAAGATCGCCAAGATCCGCGAGTTCGGCGCCGAGGCCGTGGTCGGCGGCGCTCGCTATGACGACGCGCAAGCGGCATGCGATGCCTATGCCGCGGCGTCCGGCGCCCTGAAGATCCACCCGTTCGGCGCCTGGGCCACCATGACCGGCCAGGCGACGACGGCGCTGGAATGGCAGGAACAGCTTGCCCGCGAGGAGTTGCCCCCGCTCGATGTCGCGCTCGTCGCCGTCGGCGGCGGCGGCCTGATCGGCGGCATGGGCTGCTGGTGGCGCGGGCACACCCGGCTCGTCGGCGTCGAGCCCGAGGGCTCATGCGCGCTGCATGCGGCGCTGGAAGCCGGCCACCCGGTCGATGTCGGCGTCGACAGCATCGCGGCCGATTCGCTCGGCGCCCGCAATGTCGGCGACAAGGTCTTCGCCGCCGCCCGTATCGGCATCGGCGAGGTCATGCTCGTCTCGGACGAGGCGATCCGCGCCGCCCAGAAGCTGCTGTGGTCTGAGTTCCGCATCGCCGCCGAGCCGGGCGGCGCCACCGCGCTGGCCGCGCTGCTTTCGGGCCGCTACCGGCCGGCGCCCGAGGCGCATGTCGGCGTGCTGGTGTGCGGCGCCAATGTCGATCCGGCCACGCTCGCGGCGTAAATTCGCGGCATGAATACGCCATTGGTTCTGCTGGCTCGGCCCGCCGCGGGCTGATATAGCGCTGCGACCGAATAAGGCGGAGTAGCCCCATGTTTCCTGCGCAACTGACGGACGGATATCGCGCTTTTCTCGATGACCGCTTCATCCGCGAACAGGAGCGTTTCGAGGATCTCGCCAAGTCGGGCCAGAAGCCGCAGGTCATGATCATCGGCTGCTGCGACAGCCGCGTCTCGCCGGAAACCATCTTCAACGCCCGCCCCGGCGAGATGTTCGTCGCCCGTAATGTCGGCGCGCTCATCCCGCCTTACGAGCCTGACAACGAACTGGCCGGCACGCATCACGGCACCTCGGCTGCGCTCGAATTCGCGGTCGAGGCGCTCAAGGTCGAACATATCGTCGTGCTCGGCCATGCGCGCTGCGGCGCGATGCGGGCCTTCGCGGACGATGCCACCGAGCCGCTCTCGCCGGGCGACTTCATCGGCCGCTGGATCAGGCTGGTGCTGCCGGCGGCCGAGCGCACCGGCGGGCGCGGCGTGCACGAGACGCTGACCGTCTATATCGAGCGGCTGGCGCTGGCCTCGGTCGAATCCTCGATCAGCAACCTGCGCTCGTTCCCGTGGATCAAGCAGCTCGAGGACGAGGGCAAGCTGCAACTGCACGGCGCCTATTTCGACGTGGCGACCGGCGTGCTGATGGTGCTCGAACCCGATACCGGCCATTTCGTGCCGGCGGTCGCGACCATGCCGAAGCGAGTGTCGATGATCCGGTGCGTTTGAGCACAAGCGCGGCGGCAACCACGACGCCCGTCCGCGCTATAAGACGGGTCGAGGGTCGATGAAGGCCCGCGAGGACACGCCCGATGATCACATTCTATTTCAACCTCGGCCCCAACCCGATGAAGGTCGCGCTCTGCCTGGAAGAGATCGGCCTGCCATACGAGACCGTGCTCGTCGATGGCCGGCGCGGCGAGCAGTTCGCGCCGGACTTCCTGGCGGTCAATCCCAACGGCAAGCTGCCGGCGCTCGTCGATGACGGCGTCAAGGTCTTCGACAGCAATGCCATCCTGCTGTATCTCGCCGAGAAAACTGGCCGCTTCCTGCCCGAAGCTGGCGCCCAGCCGCGCGCCGCCCTGCTGTCATGGCTGATGTTCGTCGCCAGCGGCGTCGGCCCGTATTCCGGCCAGGCGGTGCATTTCAAGCATAATGCACCGGCCGGCAACGAATACGGCACCACGCGCTATGTGTTCGAGGTCGCCCGTCACTATCAGATCCTGGACGAGCGGCTGGCGTCGCACCGCTACCTTCTCGGCGAGACCTACACCATCGTCGATATGGCACTGTGGGGCTGGGCGCGCATGCTGCCGCGCATTCTCGGCGACAATCCCTACGACGCCTATCCGAACGTCAAGCGCCTGATGGCCGAGATCGATGCCCGCCCGGCCGCCGCCCGCGTCGCCGCGCTGCGCGACAAGAGCACGCCGTATTTCAAGGCCGAGATGGACGAGGCGGCGCGCAACTTCATGTTCCGCCACCTCAAGCAGGCGTAACCGCGCTTCTGGACATGCCTGGCCGCGGCAAGCTGGCGTCAGGGTTCCATCCCTCTCCCGCGCGCGGGAGAGGGTGCCGGCAGGCGGGTAAGGGCGGCGTCAGGCCGCCTTCTTCTGCTTGAGCAGGCCGCGATTGATCAGCGCCTCGGCGATCTGGATCGTGTTCAGCGCCGCGCCCTTGCGCAGGTTGTCGGAAACGCACCAGAAGTTCAGGCCGTTCTCGATCGTGGCATCCTCGCGGATGCGGCTGATATAGGTCGCGTCCTCGCCGGCCGCCTCATGCGGCGTGATGTAGCCGCCGTCCTCGCGCTTGTCGATGACGAGGCAGCCCGGCGCCGCGCGCAGGAGATCGCGCGCCGCATCGGCGGTGATCGGCCGCTCGCATGCGATGTTGACCGCTTCGGAATGGCCGATGAACACCGGCACGCGCACGCAGGTCGCCGTCAGCTTGATCTTCGGATCGAGGATCTTCTTGGTCTCGGCCACCATCTTCCACTCTTCCTTGGTCGAGCCGTCATCGAGGAAGACGTCGATATGCGGGATGACGTTGAAGGCGATGCGCTTGGTGAACTTCTTGCTCTTGGGCTCGCCGGCCGAGAAAATGGCGCGCGTCTGGTCGAACAGCTCATCCATGCCGTCCTTGCCGGCGCCGGAAACCGACTGGTAGGTCGAGACGACGACGCGCTTGATGCCGAACGCATCATGCAGCGGCTTGAGCGCCACCACGAGCTGCGCCGTCGAGCAGTTCGGATTGGCGATGATGTTCTTCTTGGTGAAGCCGGCGACCGCGGCCGCGTTGACCTCCGGCACGACGAGCGGCACGTCGGCGTCGTAGCGCCAGGCCGAGGAATTATCGATCACCACGCAGCCGGTGGCGCCGATCTTCGGCGACCACTGCTTCGAGACCTCGCCGCCGGCCGACATCAGGCAGATGTCGGTGTCGGAGAAATCGTAATGCTCGAGCGCCTTGCACTTCAGCACCTTGTCGCCGAACGACACGTCCTGGCCGATGCTGCGCTGCGAGGCAAGCGGCACCACCTCCGAGACAGGGAATGCCCGTTCGGCGAGAATATTGAGCATTTCACGGCCCACATTGCCCGTGGCGCCGACGATCGCGACCTTGAAACCCATCTTCGTCTTCCTGCTGTTATTCGGTTCGATCTCCCCCGGGGCTCGTGTCCGCCTGCGGCGGGCCTTGCCATCCCCGCCGGGGGAGGGCCCGAGAGCGGAAGACAAGTGTCAGCGCGTCGTGCTGCCTTTGGCAGTCGACGTGGTCGTCGTCGTTTTTTTCGAACGAGCGATGCGCAAGATTGACACCCGGATCCGGCGGGAGCGCCGATGTTGTGCGACAAGCACGCAAAGCCCATAAAAGTCAAGCGTTGACGCGCGCAACCCATGGCCAACCCAGCGCCAACCCATGGCATTGGCCAAAGTAACCTTTCGTTGACGCTGCGATACGAAACAGCGGCATCGTTAGCAATCGGTCGCCCGATTGCCGCAAGTTTTCGCTATTGGCTCGCGCGATGGCGAGATGGCGGCACGGAACAGGCGGAATGGGCAGGCGGATCGCGGCGGCGATCGCGCTGGCCGGCGCCTGCCTGCTTGGCCCCGCGATGCAACCCGCTGCCGCCGCGCCACGCGCCGAAACGGCGGCGCCGGCGCCTGCCTGGACCCCCGTCAAGGGCGCCGCGCCGCGCTTTGCATTGCAGGCGCCGGAACTCGAGAAACTCCCCGCCGCCAGCGGCTTGTTCCGCACCGAAGCCGGCGCGACCGAGGATCGGCTGAGCCGGGGCAGCCTGCGCGCCGCCGAGGCGCCCTTCGTCGAACTCGTGCTGCGCCACCGCGCCGGCCAGCCGCCGACGACACTGTTTGTCGCCCTGGCGCGGCTCGCCGCCAGCGAGGGCTATGCCCTGCTGCACCTGGCAACGCCGACCGGCCTTGCGAGCAAATTCGGCGGCTTCGCCAGCGCCCGCGCCTGGCTTGCCGATGACGACACCGAGCGGCCCTGCCTCGTCTTCCGTCACGAGGACCGCGGCGCCGATTTCGAGATCGCCGGCTGGTATTGCAGCGCCGGCGGCAGCGACCCGGAGCCGCAGGCGCTAACCTGCCTCATCGACCGGCTGACGCTGGCCGAGGCGGTCGACGATCCCGGCCTCAGGCGCATCTTCACCGCCGCCGCCAGCCAGCCGGCCACGTGCCAGCACAGCCCGCAGGAGACGGTCACCGGCGCCCTTGCCGCGCCGCCGGCACCGGCCGACGAAGCCAAAAGCCACGCGGTCAAGAAGCACAAGGCGAGGCCGCACAAGCCGAGAACGCGCAAGGCGCGGCCCCGCCGCCACTGAGCCAGGTGCCTTCCGTCACAGGCCGCGCACTGGCCCTTTGGCGATGGCGCGCTACACTGTCGGAGGGAAACCAAAAACTGGAGCCGCTGCCATGCGCGCCCTCATCGCCAACCGTCAATCGCATGTCATCGTCGGGCTCGCCGCACTCGCCGCGATGCTGCTTGCCTCCTCAGCCGAGGCGGCGCCGCGAAAACACCGCAGCACGCCGACCGTCACCGTGCACCCGCGCTCGTTCCTCGATGCCGGCACCGACGTGCCGGTCGGCAGCATGTCGCATTATGCCAGCGATATGTTGCCGGCCCAGCAGGCGGCGCAGCTTTATCCCGGCCGCGTCGGCGGCGACCAGCCGCTGCCGGACCGCCGCCTGTATCGCGGCGTCACCGTCGATATCCGGGCGCCGGCCTTCCTCGCCAAATAGCGGAACGACCGGGCAGCCGGCTGCTTAATTGAGGTGCTGCAGCGCCTTGACCACGGCATCGCCCATCTCAGTCGTGCCGACGGCGTTCTGGCCGGCAGCCGCGATATCCTTGGTGCGCAGGCCCGAGGCGAGCACGTCGGCAACCGCGCGATCGACGAGATCGGCCGCCTCGGCGAGGTTGAACGAGTAGCGCAGCGCCATGCCGAAGGAGCAGATCATCGCCAGCGGATTGGCGAGCCCCTTGCCGGCGATATCGGGCGCCGAGCCATGCACCGGCTCATACATCGCCTTGCGCTTGCCGGTCTTGGCATCGGGCGCGCCGAGCGAAGCGGAAGGCAGCATGCCGAGCGAGCCGGTCAGCATCGAGGCGACATCCGACAGCATGTCGCCGAACAGGTTGTCGCACACGATGACGTCATATTGCTTGGGCCAGCGCACCAGTTGCATGCCGCAGGCATCCGCCAGATGGTGCTCGAGCTCGACATCCTTGTAGTCGCGCTGGTGCAGGGCGGTGACGACCTGTTTCCACAGCACGCCGGATTTCATGACGTTGTTCTTCTCGCTCGACGTCACCTTGTTGCGGCGCAGGCGCGCCAGGTCGAAGGCGACCGCCGCGATGCGCTCGATCTCATGCGTGGTGTAGATCTGCGTGTCGACGGCGCGCTTCTCGCCCGTTTCCAGCGTGACGATCTCCTTCGGCTCGCCGAAATACACGCCGCCGGTCAATTCGCGCACGATCATGATGTCGAGCCCCTCGACGATCTCGCGCTTCAGCGACGAGGCATCGGCGAGCGCCGGATAGCACACGGCAGGCCTGAGATTGGCGAACAGGCCAAGGTCCTTGCGCAGGCGCAGCAGGCCGGCCTCGGGGCGCTCGCCATAGGGCACATCGGCCCATTTCGGGCCGCCGACCGCGCCGAACAGCACGGCGTCGGCGGCGCCCGCGCGCGCCACCGCCGCATCGGTCACCGCCTTCTTGTGCGCGTCGAAACTCGCGCCGCCGACGAGGTCGGTTTCGGTCTCGAAGCTGGCGATGCCGGCCTTGTCGAGGAAGCCCGCGACCTTCTGCACCTCCGTCATCACTTCGGGGCCGATGCCGTCGCCCGGCAGGAGCAGCAGATTGAAGGAGGCCATCGCGTCGTTTCCCTTGTCGTGTCGGCAGAAAAGCTCGGGAGGTTCACTAGGCCGTCGCGGCGAGGCGCGCAAGCGGGCGGTCTTGCCCCGGCCTTGAGCCGGGGCCCAGGGACGCACAACGGAGTAGGTCCCGGATCAGGTCCGGGACAAACGTGGGGCTGCGTCGGCGCTACCTCGCCGGCATGCGCGCCGTGATCTCGATCTCGACCTTCATTTCCGGCTTGAGCAGCCCCTGGATGACATAGATGCCGGCCGCCGGCCTGACGCTGCCCAGCACCTCGCCGCACACCTTGAGCACCGGTTCGCAATAGGCCGGGCTGGTGACGAAATACTGCGCGCGCACGATGCGGCTCATATCGGTGCCGGCCTCGCGCAGCACGGATGCGACCGTCTTGAAAATGTTGCGGGCCTGCTCGGCGACATCGTCCGGCAGGGTCATGGTGGCGTAGTCGTAGCCGGTGGTGCCGGCGACGAATACCAGGTCGCCATCGACCACGGCGCGGGAATAGCCGAAAGCGGTCTCGAATGGCGAACCGGAGGAAATCAGGCGGCGTGTCATGGCTGAAGCCTTTCGCGAAAGGCCTCAACTTGAAACGACAGCCGGCGCGCCGCCAAGTCAAACTTTGTGGCGCGTCCGATCAGTCCGGAACCGGGTTTAGCGCCCGCGCAGCGCCTGCAGCACCTTGCCGCCCGGCCGCCCGGTCGGCGCCATGCCGATGCGCATTTCGATCTGTTTGATGGCATCGCGCGTCTTGGAACCGACCTTGCCGTCGGGCTCGCCGACATCGAAGCCGCGCGCGGTCAGCAGGCGCTGCAACTCGCGGCGCTGCTCGCGCGACAGCGGCGGATCGTCGGTCGGCCACGGCGCCTGCACACCCGGCTTGCCCTTCAGCCGGTCGGAGAGCAGCGAGATGGCGAGCGCATAGGCATCCGCCCCGTTATAGGAAAAGGCGGCATCGTAGTTCTTGAACACCAGGAAGGCCGGCCCGTCGCGCCCCGCCGGCATCAGCAGCCCGGCCGCGCCATGGCCGGACAGCGCGCCGCCATCGAGGCGCCGCACGCCGAGCGCCGTCCAATGCGACAGCGCGTGTTTCGGCTTGCGCCCGGTCGCGCCCCGGAAGCCCTGCGGCACGCGCACCTCGTAGCCCCAGCTCTCGCCCTTGCGCCAGCCGGCCTTGTGCAGGTAGTTCGCCGTCGAGTGCAGCGCGTCGGCGACGGAGTTGACGAGATCGCGCCGGCCGTCGCCGTCGCCATCGACCGCGAGCCGGCGATAGGTCGAGGGAATGAACTGCGTGTGGCCGAAGGCGCCGGCCCACGAGCCGCGCAACTGATCGAGCGCCAGGTCGCCGCGCTGCACGATCTTCAGCGTCGAGATCAGCTCGTTGCGGAAATAGCTGTTGCGGCGCTTGGCGAGGCAGGCCCCGGTGGCGAGCGCCTGCACCAGCGGCATCTTGCCGCCGGCCTTGCCGAAATCGCTTTCGACGCCCCATACCGCGACGATGGTGTGGCGGTCGACGCCGTAACGCCGCTCGGCCGCGGCAAGCACGCTGGCATATTGGCGCAGCATGGCCCGGCCCTCGGAGACCTTCTCCTCATCGACCAGCGTCGCGAGATAGTCCCAGATCGGCGTCTTGAACTCGGGCTGATTGCTCATGCGCTCGATCACCGTCATATCGGGCTCGAGCCCCGAAAAGGCGGCATTGACGACGCGGGCCGAGATGCCCTCCTTCAGCGCCTGGCTGCGCAGGCCCGCCGCGCAGGACTGGAAGTCGGCCCATGCCAGGTTCGGCATCAGCATGATCAGCAGGCCCGTGATGGCCGTCGCGGTGCCGCGCATGTTTTGCACCCGTTCCGTTCGTATAAGCCCACCCGGCCTTAATAGGGCCGATCGAGGGTTAACGAGAGGTTGCGCCGAAAAGAAGATTGCGCCTTTTTGCGCGATCCGGCGTCACGGCATCCGGTGCGCGCCGGCGCCTACATCCACGGCCGGCTTTCGCTGGCCTTGCGCTCGAACCCGTCGATCGCGGCGCGCTTCTGCATGGTCAGGCCGATATCGTCGAGCCCGTTCAGCAGGCAGTGCTTGCGGAACGGATCGATCTCGAATTTCACCGTGCCGCCATCCGGGCCCTTGATCTCCTGCGCCGCGAGATCGACGGTCAGCGTGGCGTTGGAGCCGCGATCGGCATCGTCGAACAGCTTGTCGAGGTCTTCCTGGCTGACCTTGATCGGCAGGATGCCGTTCTTGAAGCAGTTATTGTAGAAGATATCGGCGAAACTGGTCGAGATCACGCAGCGAATGCCGAAATCGAGCAGCGCCCACGGCGCGTGCTCGCGCGACGAGCCGCAGCCGAAATTATCGCCGGCGACGAGGATTTCCGCGTTGCGATAGGCCGGCTTGTTGAGCACGAAATCCGGGTTCTCGTTGCCCTTGTCGTCATAGCGCTTCTCGGCGAACAGCGCCTTGCCGAGCCCGGTGCGCTGGATCGTCTTCAGATACTGCTTGGGGATGATCATGTCGGTATCGACATTGACCACCTTGAGCGGCGCGGCGACCGACGTCAGCTTGGTAAAGGGTTTCATGAAATCGCTCCTCGTCCAGTGCTAGATACCGCAAATGCGCTCGAGTGCAACGGCAACCAGCACATGCTGCGCCCGATCACCGCATTGAGCCCGCCAGCGCCGCCTGCTAACCGCTTTTCCCCTACCCTCCAGAGGATCACCCATGGCCCTGCGCCCGCTGTCGTTTCCGCTCGTCATCCTGCCCCTGCTGGCGCTCGCCGCCTGCCAATCCGTCGGGGCCGGCGCCGGCTCGCTCTCGCCGGGCGAGACCGCGACCGCCTCGCAGGTCGGCCTCACCGCCGCCGCCGCCGACCGCTGCGCCGTGCCCTATAATGCTAAGCGCATGCTCGATACGCTTCTGGCGCGCAGCACCGATGCCCGGCACCATAACGACACGCTGGCCGTCTATAACGAGGTCTTCGAGGGGCTGCGCCGCAAATTCGCCGTCGATACCGGCTTCTGCAGCCCTGAGCGCCTCGCCCAGACCCGCACGGACGTCGCCCGCTACGGCGGCTGAGCCGGGTTCAGCCGGCGAACCCGGCCTCGATGCGCTGCATATCCTCGTCCGACAGCCCGAAATGGTGGCCGATCTCGTGGATCAGCACATGGGTGATGATGTCGCCGAGCGTATCCTCATGCTCGGCCCAGTAATCGAGGATCGGCCGGCGATAGAGCCAGACCATGTTGGGAAAGCGCCCGGTCTCCAGCGTCGCCGGCGCCTGGGCGAGCCCGATGCCGCGAAACAGCCCGAGAAGATCGAACGGCGTCTCGCAATCCATCTCCTCCAGCGTGTCGTCATCGGGAAAATCCGTGACCTCGATCACCAGGTCGCCGCATAGCTTGCGGAACCCCTCCGGCAGCTCGGCGAAGGCGGCGGCCGCCATCGCCTCGAAATCCTCGAGGGTCGGCGCCTGCATCGGCGCCCAGGAAGCAGCAGGGAATGATCCGGTGGCCATGGCCGGTGATATAGAGCATGTCGCGAAAAAGTGTGTGCGGTTTTTCGCCACCGAGCATGCTCTAACTTATTGGAATCGATCGCGCCATGGGTTACCACAGGCGCAATTGCTCGCCGAGCAGGTAGCTCAGCACGATGAAGCCGATCACCGACAGCACCCGGCCGACGCGCCGGCCCCAAACCTCGATCATGTCATCGGGGTCGGCCTCGCGCGCGGCGAGGTGGTTGCTGGCGCGCGCCAGCGCCGAGGAGAAGATGCTGCCCGAATCCGCCTCGACCCGGCGCAACGCCGCCCGGGCTTCCCGTTCGCGCTCGCCATCATCCTGTTTCATCGCCGCCTCCGTGGCCGCGCCGGCGCAAAGGCCGGTCACGTGGCCGACCGTGGCCTCACGTAGCCGCCGCCAGCTTGCTACTGGCGGATATCGACGAAATGCCCGGCGATCGCCGCCGCCGCCGCCATTTGCGGCGACACCAGATGCGTGCGGCCCCGGAAACCCTGCCGGCCCTCGAAATTGCGGTTCGAGGTCGAGGCGCAACGCTCCTCCGGCTTGAGCTGGTCCGGGTTCATGCCGAGGCACATCGAGCAGCCCGGCTCGCGCCATTCGAAGCCGGCGGCGAGGAAGATCTTGTCGAGGCCTTCCTGCTCGGCCTGCTGCTTCACCAGGCCCGAGCCCGGCACGATCATGCCCGAGACGTTGCTGTGGACCTTGCGGCCCTCGACGATGCTGGCGACGACGCGCAGATCCTCGATGCGGCCATTGGTGCACGAGCCGATGAACACCTTGTCGAGCGTAATGTCGGTGATCTTCTTGCCCGGCTCCAGCCCCATATAGTGCAGCGCCCGCCATTTCGAGGCGCGCTTGACCTCGTCGGCGATCTCATCCGGGTTGGGCACGCGGCCGGTGACCGAGATCACGTCCTCGGGGCTGGTGCCCCAGGTGACGATCGGCGGCAGGCTGGCGGCATCGAGGCGCAATTCGTTGTCGAAATGCGCGTCGTGATCGCTGCGCAGCGCGTCCCAGTAGCGCAAGGCGGCGTCCCAGTCGGCGCCGGCCGGCGCTTTCGGGCGGCCCTTCAGATAGGCGAAGGTCGTCTCGTCCGGCGCGATCATGCCGGCGCGCGCGCCGCCTTCGATCGACATGTTGCACACCGTCATGCGGCCTTCCATCGACAGCGCGCGGATCGCCTCGCCGGCATATTCGATGACGTAGCCGGTGCCGCCGGCGGTGCCGATCTCGCCGATGATGGCGAGGATGATGTCCTTGGCGGTGACGCCGGCCGGCAATTGCCCGTCGACGCGCACCAGCATGTTCTTCGCCTTCTTCTGGATCAGCGTCTGGGTGGCGAGCACATGCTCGACCTCCGAGGTGCCGATGCCATGGGCGAGCGCCCCGAAGGCGCCATGCGTCGAGGTGTGGCTGTCGCCGCACACGATCGTCGTGCCGGGCAGCGTGAAACCCTGCTCCGGCCCGATGACATGCACGATGCCCTGGCGCCGGTCATGCTCGTCGTAATACTCGACGCCGAACTCCTTGACGTTGGCGGCGAGCGTCTCGACCTGGAGCCGGCTCTCGGGATCGTCGATGCCCTTGCTGCGATCGGTGGTCGGCACGTTGTGGTCGACGACGGCGAGCGTCTTGCCCGGCGCATGCACCTTGCGGCCGCTGAGCCGCAGCCCCTCGAAGGCCTGCGGGCTCGTCACCTCATGCACGAGATGGCGGTCGATATAGAGCAGGCAGGTGCCGTCGGGCTGCGTATCGACGACATGATCGTCCCAGATTTTATCGTACAGGGTGCGGGGCTGACCCATCACGCATTCTTCCTCTGCTCACAAAGGCCGATAAGGGCCCGATGTTGTTACAGGTTCTTAGTCTCTCCTAGCCGCAAGGGGAAGCCGTTTGCCACCGCAAAATGCATGGCTGGCGCCTTTCGTCATGCGCCAGCCCGGCGCATGCGGGCTTTGCGGCGCTGTGAAATGCGCCTATAGAGCGCCCCTCGCGGCAGCCCGCTTCCGGCTTCCGTTTGCACGGCTGAGCTTGTATAAGCCGCGCCACGCTGTCAGCTCCGGAGGACATATCATCTCTCCCGATTTCGACGTTCGGCCCCGCGGCAGGCCACTGGCTGCATGAATCACGTGACACAACCGAGCCCTGCATCACCGCCCTCGCGCGCCCAGATCGACAGCGAGGCCGCCGAGGCGCATGGCCGCCAGGGCGGCGTGTTCAGCCTGGCGCTCGGCAGCGTCGGCGTGGTGTTCGGCGATATCGGCACCAGCCCGCTCTACGCCCTCAGGGAAGCGCTCACCCACGTCAAGGGCGACGGCCTGACGCGCCCCGAGGTCATCGGCATCGTCTCGCTGCTGCTATGGGCGCTGATCATCGTCGTCACCTTGAAATATGTCGTGCTCATCATGCGGGCCGACAACAAGGGCGAGGGCGGCACCTTGTCGCTGATGGCGCTGGCGCAGACCGTCGTGGCGCGCGGCGCGGGGCCGGTCTTGTTCCTCGGCGTCGCCGGCGCGTCGCTGTTCTTCGGCGATGCCATCATCACGCCGGCGATCTCGGTGCTGTCGGCGGTCGAGGGCCTCAAGCTGGTGGCGCCGGAATTCGACGCCTACATCCTGCCGATCGCCGTCGTCATCCTGGTGGCGCTGTTCGCGGTGCAGAGCCGCGGCACCGGGCGCGTCGCGACCTTCTTCGGCCCGGTCATGGCGCTGTGGTTCCTGACGCTGGGCGGGCTCGGCCTCTTCCATATCAGCGACGACCTGAGCATCCTCACCGCGCTCAATCCGCTCCACGGCATCAATTTCTTCGCGCGCCACGGCGTGCTCGGCTTCGTGGTCATGGGCTCGGTCTTCCTCGCCGTCACCGGCGCCGAGGCGCTTTATGCCGATATGGGCCATTTCGGCCGCTCGCCGATCCGCTATGCCTGGACCTGTTTCGTGCTGCCGGCACTGGCGCTGAACTATCTCGGCCAGGGCGCGCTGATCCTGCGCAGCCCGGTCGCATCCGACAATCCGCTGTTCCACATGGCGCCGTCATGGGGGCTGCTGCCGCTCGTCATCCTCGCCACCATGGCCACCGTCATCGCCAGCCAGGCCGTGATCACCGGCGCCTTCTCGCTCACCGCGCAGGCGGTGCAGCTCGGCCTGCTGCCGCGCCTCGAGATCCGCCACACCTCCGAGACCCAGGCCGGGCAGATCTACCTGCCGCGCGTCAACCACATCCTGTTCGTCGGCGTGCTGATGCTGATCTTCCTGTTCAAGAGCTCGGAATCGCTCGCCAACGCCTACGGCATCGCCGTCACCGGCGCCATGCTCGCCGATACCGGGCTGATCTTCATCGTCGCCTGGAAGCTGTGGAAGTGGAACCGCTGGCTGGTCATGCTGCTCGTGGCGCCGTTCCTCGTCATCGATATCGGCTTCTTCTCGTCCAACCTGTTCAAGTTCCTCGATGGCGGCTACCTGCCGCTGCTGTTCGGCGCCGTGCTGGTGCTGATCATGTGGACCTGGGTGCGCGGCACCAACATCGTCATGGAGAAGGCGCGGCGCGACAGCGTGCCGCTGGCCGATCTCGCGCGCATGCTGGAGAAATCCAAGCCGACGCGCGTCGTCGGCACGGCGGTGTTCCTGACCGCCGATCCCGAGACGGCGCCCGGCGCCCTGCTGCACAACCTCAAGCACAACAAGGTGCTGCACAAACGCAATATCGTGCTGACCATCAAGACGCTGCGCGTGCCGCGCATCGCCGAGGATGAGGAACTCACCATCCACGAACTGTCCGAGGACCTGAAGCTGATCACGGTCAAGGTCGGCTACATGCAGACGCCGCGCGTGCCGCATATCCTGGCGGTGGCGCGCCGGCGCGGCCTCGATTTCGAGCTGATGCAGACGACCTTCTTCCTGGGGCGGCGCACCATCAAGGCGGCGGCGCATTCCGGCATGCCGCTGTGGCAGGACAACCTGTTCATCTTCCTGTCGCGCACGGCGGCCAACGCCACCGACTTCTTCCAGATCCCCTATGGCCGCGTCGTCGAGCTCGGCAACCAGATCACCGTCTAAGCCTCTCTAAGTGACTGGAATCGCTTGCGTTATCACGCGAGCGGGCGCAACAAAAAAGCGCGGCCGGAACCGCGCTTCGTTGCCTTGCCGAAAAGGGCGTGTCGCCCTGCTCAGACTTCCGGCTTCGCCTTGACCTTCTTGGCGCCGACGCGCTCGACGATACGGGCCGACTTGCCGCGGCGATCGCGCAGGTAATACAGCTTGGCGCGCCGCACCTTGCCGCGCCGCATCACGTTGATCGAGTCGATCGACGGCGAGTAGAGCGGGAACACGCGCTCGACGCCCTCGCCATAGGAAATCTTGCGGACGGTGAAGCTCTCCTGGAAGCCGGCGCCGCTGCGCGCGATGCACACGCCCTCATAGGCCTGCACGCGGGTGCGCTCGCCTTCCTTGACCTTGACGTTGACCTGAACGGTATCGCCGGGCTGGAATTCCGGGATCACCTTGCCGGCGCTGACGCGCTCCTGCTCTTCACGATCGAGTATCGCGAGCAAATCCATCTGTCTTACTCCTTGCCGGGAGGCATCTCGAGGATGCCGGCTTTTCGGCTTGCTGTTGTTAGTTGGAGGCGTGGCCTTACACGAGCCGGCCGCGCTTGTCGAGTAGGTCGGGCCGCCTTTCCCGCGTCAGGGCCTCGGCCTGCTCGCGCCGCCAGCGCGCCACCTTTGCATGATCCCCGCCAATCAGCACTTCCGGGATGCTCTGGCCTTCCCAGTCGCGCGGCCGGGTATAGTGCGGATATTCGAGCAAGCCATGCTCGAAGCTCTCGTCATGCCCGCTCTCGCTCTTGCCCATCACGCCGGGGATCAGCCGCACGGCGGCATCGAGCAGCGCCATCGCCGCCAGCTCGCCGCCCGACAGGATGTAATCGCCGATCGACACTTCCTGTAACGACCGCCCGGCGATCACGCGCTCGTCGACGCCCTCGAAGCGGCCGCATATGATCACGGCGCCGCCGGCCGCGACCAGCTCATGCGCGTCGCCCTGCCTGAAAACTTTTCCGCGCGGGCTCATCAGCAGCCTTGGCCGCATATCGCCGGCCGGGCTCGCCGCGTCGATCGCCGCCGCCAGCACGTCGGCGCGCAGCACCATGCCGACGCCGCCGCCGGCCGGGGTATCGTCGACCTTGGCGTGACGGCCGATGCCATGGTCGCGGATATTGCGCGCTTCCAGCGACCACAGGCCGTTATTCAGCGCCTCGCCGGCCAGCGACGCGCCGAGCGGGCCGGGAAACATCTCCGGGTAGAGCGTCAGCACGCTGGCGCGGAACGGCGCTGCATCCGTCATACGCTATGCCTCGGCGCCCTGATCTCGCCGCGCTGGCTGGCGCGTGCCATCTCGAAACTGTTGGCGATGCGGCGCGCGCGGACGACGAACGCTTCCGCCGCGCCGGCCGGATAGAGTTCGCGCGCCGTCTGCTCGAACAAGGCGAGCCAGCGCTCGAAATGTTCATCCGCGAGCGGCAGCACGAGATGCGGCCTGAGCGGCCTGCCCTCGTAGCCGCCGGTGCGCAGCATGACGCCGCTCCAGAACGCCGTGATCCTGGCGATATGCTCGTCCCAATCGGCGACCGCCGCCGCGAACACCGGCCCGATCACGTCGTCCTCGCGCGCCCTTCCGTAGAAGGTCGCGACCAGCCGCGCGATCGAGGCTTCATCGATCGCCGGATGCGGCGCATTCGGGTTGTGATTTTGCTCGTCGGCCATCGCTGCCCTGTATCATTCCGGCGGTTTGCGAACCAGGAAATCGAAGTCGCAGCCCTCATCCGCCTGCAGCACGGCATCGTGATAGAGCCGGCCATAGCCGCGCGCCGGCCGCGCCATGGCGGGCGTCTCGGCCAGCCGCGCCATGCGGGCGGCGAGTTCCGCATCGTCGATCAGCACCTCGATGCGGCGCGACGCGACGTCGAGCCGGATCATGTCGCCGGATCGAACCGCGCCGAGCGGTCCGCCGGCGGCCGATTCCGGCGTGATATGCAGCACGATGGTGCCGAAGGCCGTGCCGCTCATGCGCGCATCGGAAATCCGCACCATGTCCTTGACGCCTTGCCGGCCGAGTTTCTTCGGGATCGGCAGGTAACCGGCTTCCGGCATGCCGGGCGCGCCTTTCGGGCCGGTATTGCGCAGCACCAGCACATCGTCCGCCGTGACGTCGAGATCGGGATCGTCGATGCGCGCCGCCATGTCCTCGACCGAATCGAACACCAGTGCGCGCCCGGTATGGCTGATCAGCCGGGGCGAGGCGGCGGCCTGCTTGATCACCGCGCCGCCCGGCGCCAGGTTGCCATAGAGCACCGCCATCGAGCCTTCCGCCTTGATCGGGTTGTCGCGCGAACGGATCACGTCCTGCCCGGGCACCTCCTCGGCACCAGCCACCACATCGGCGAGCGTGCCGCCGCCAACGGTCGCGGCCGAGACATCGATCAGCTCGCCAAGCTGTTGCAGCAGCTTGGGCACGCCGCCGGCATGGTGGAAATGCTCCATGTAATGCGCGCCGGACGGCTTGAGGTCGACCAGCACCGGCACCTTGCGGCCGATCTCGTCGAGCGTATCGAGCGCGAAGCCGTGCGGGGTGCGGTTGGCGATCGCCGTCAGGTGTATGATGCCGTTGGTCGAGCCGCCGATCGCCTGCAGCACCACGGCTGCGTTGCGGAACGCGGCCGGCGTCAGCAATTCGCTCGGGCGCGGGCCGCCCGAGACCGCCATCTCCGCCGCGCGCCGCCCGCTCGCCTCGGCGAGGCGCAGGCGCTCGGCATGGGGCGCGGGAATCGTCGCGCTCATCGGCAGCGCCAGGCCGAGCGCCTCGGTGATGCAGGCCATGGTGCTCGCCGTGCCCATCACCATGCAGGTGCCGACGGAGGGCGCGAGCCGGCCGTTGACGGCGTTGATCTCGGCCTCGTCCAACTCACCGGCGCGGTGCGCGCTCCACAGCCGGCGGCAATCGGTGCAGGCGCCGAGCACCTCGCCCTTGTGGTGGCCGACGACCATTGGCCCGACCGGCACGACGATCGTCGGCAGGTCGACGCTTGCGGCTGCCATGATCTGTGCCGGCAGCGTCTTGTCGCAGCCGCCGATCACCACGACCGCATCCATCGGCTGCGCCTTGATCATCTCCTCGGTGTCCATCGCCATCAGGTTGCGCAGGAACATCGAGGTCGGGTGCGCGAAGCTCTCGTGGATCGAGATGGTCGGGAACACCATCGGCATGCCGCCGGCCAGCATCACGCCACGCTTCACCGCCTCGATCAGGTCGGGCACGTTGCCGTGGCACGGGTTGTAGTCGCTATAGGTGTTGGTGATGCCGACGATCGGGCGCTCGAGCGCATCGTCGGAATAGCCCATCGCCTTGATGAACGCCTTGCGCAGGAACAGCGCGAACGCATCGTCGCCATAGCTCGTCAGACTCTTGCGCAATCCCTTGGCCATGCCATCTTCCCCTTGAACCGCCGGCTCTCGCCGGGGCCCAAGCAATAGCCGAGACCGGCCTTGCAACGCCATATGCAAAGGTCGCGATTTCGCAAGCGACAGGCTTTGGCGGCGCGGCGGAATATGCCAATCTGCGCCATGCGCGGCCGATGACCGCCCGATCGCCACTCTTCTCGAAAGGACCAATTCCATGCTCCTCGATGCCAAGGCGGCCGGCCTGTTCCCGATCGCGCCGACGCCGTTCCATGCCGACGGGCGCATCGACGAGGCTTCGGTCGAGACGCTGATCGCGCGCTATCTCGCGGCAGGGGCGACCGGCGTCACCGTGCTCGGCATCATGGGCGAGGCGCCCAAGCTCGAGCCCGAGGAATCGCTCGCCATCACGCAGCGCTTCATTGCCGGCTTCGGCAAGCTGCCGGTGATCGTCGGCGTCTCGGCGCCGGGCCTCGCCGCGATGCGCGCGCTGTCGCACGCCGTGATGGCCAAGGGCGCCGCCGGCGTGATGATCGCGCCGCCGCGCACGCTGCGCACCGACGACCAGATCGTCAGTTACTACGCGCAGGCCGTCGAGGAGATCGGCCGCGACATCCCGTTCGTGATCCAGGATTATCCGCTGACGCTGTCGGTGCAGATGACGCCGAAGGTCATTCGCCAGATCGTGCAGGACAATCCGTCCTGCGTCATGCTCAAGCACGAGGACTGGCCCGGGCTGGAGAAGATCTCGACGCTGCGCGGCTTCCAGCGCGACGGCTCGCTCAGGCCGATCTCGATCCTGACCGGCAATGGCGGCCTGTTCCTCGATTTCGAGATGGAGCGCGGCGCCGACGGCGCCATGACCGGCTACGCCTTCCCGGAAATGCTCGCCGACGTGGTGCGGCTGCAAAAGGCCGGCCGGCGCGACGAGGCCCATGACCTGTTCGACGCGCATCTGCCGCTGATGCGCTACGAGCAGCAGCAGGGGCTTGGCCTCGCGGTGCGCAAATATGTCATGATGCGGCGCGGCTTCATCGCCTGCGACGCGCAGCGGAAGCCGGGCTCGGCCCTGTCGGCGGCGGCCAAGGCCGAGGTCGAGTTCCTGCTCGCGCGCCTCGCCCGCAGCGACCGGCGCGCCGCCGATCTGCCCAAAGCGGCGTGAACAAGGCCGGCGTGAACAAGGCGGGCCCGGACGCGTTGCGCCCTTCCTGTCGGGATGGGCCGGTCAAGCCGGCCCATGACGGCTGAAGGGACGGCGCCAATATCTCGGCCGTCATCGGCGGACTTGATCCGCCGATCCCGCTTCGGAAAAGCGCGGCGCGTGCCGGGAACGCTATTCCCCCGGCACCTCTTCCTCATGCGGCGGCACGATGACGACGCGCCCGCCGGCGATATCGATCACCGGCACGATCGCGCGCGTGAAGGCAAACAGCAGGCTCGGCCCCTTGGCCGGCTGCACCTCCACCATGTCGCCGCCACCGAAATTGTGCACGGCACTGACACGGCCGAGTTCCTCGCCCTGTTCGGTCTCGGCCCTGAGCCCGATCAGATCGGCATGCAGGAACTCGTCCTCGTCCTCGGGCGGCGGCAGCACGGCGCGGGCGACGAACAGCTTGACGCCGTTCAGCGCTTCCACCGCATTGCGGTCGTCGAGCCCCTTGAAGCGCACGACGACAACATCCTTGGCGGGCCGGATCGAAAGCACCTCGAAGCGGCGGCCATCCTCTGCGCTCAGCGCGCCGTAGCGGCCGAGATCGGCCGGGTCAGCCGTATACGACTTGACCCGCACCTCGCCGCGCACGCCATGCGGCGCCCCGACAATGCCGAGCAGGACCGGAGCGTCGAGACCCGCAACCGCCGGATGGTCGCTCTTACTCAGCAGAAGGCGCCTCGGCCGAGGCTTCAGCAGGCGCCTCGGCGGCTGCAGCGGCGGCGCTGGCGGCGGCTTCGGCGGCAGCCGCGGCGGCAGCCGTGCGCTCCTGCGCCTTCTTCTTCGGCTTGGCCTTGTCCGGGTTGACGCGCGCCGGGCGCTTGATCACGCCGGCGGCATCGAGGAAGCGCAGCACGCGGTCGGTCGGCTGCGCGCCCTTGGCGACCCAATCCTTGGCCTTGTCGAGATCGATCTTGACGCGCTCGGCCGAATCCTGCGGCTTCAGCGGATCGAAAACGCCGATCTTCTCGATGAAGCGGCCATCGCGCGGATAGCGGCTGTCGGCGACGACGATCGAGTAATGCGGACGCTTCTTGGCGCCGCCACGGGCGAGACGGATCTTGAGGGACATTGTACGTAAAGCTCCAGTTGTATCAGCGAGTAGGGAGTAGAAGATAGCGAGTAGAGAGTGGAGATGACGAATAGCTTGCCGCAGCCTGCTATTCGCTACTCTCTATTCGCCATTCGCTTCTTCATTTCTTCTTTCCGAAGGGGTTTGCGCCGCCGAGGCCGGGCAGGCCCGGCGGCCGGGCGCCCAGACCCGGCAAGCCGGGAAGGCCGGACAGCTTGGGGCCGCCGCCCTTGAGCAGCTCGGCCGGCATCTCGGGCAACTTGCCGCCCATCTGCTTCTGCAGCGCCTCGATCTGCTCCGGCGTCGGCTGCGGCATGCCGCCGCCAAGGCCAAAGGCCGAGGCCATCCTGGCCATCATGCCGCCGCCCTTGTTGCCGGCCATCATCTTCATCATGTCGGCCATGCCGCGATGCATCTTGAGGAGCTTGTTGATCTCCTCGGCGCTCGTGCCCGAGCCGGCGGCGATGCGTTTCTTGCGGCTGTTCTTGAGCAGTTCGGGGTTGCGGCGCTCGGCCGGCGTCATCGAGCCGATGATCGCGACCTGACGCTTGAGCGCCTTGTCGTCCATCTTGGCGTTGGCGAGCTGGTTCTTCATCTTGGCGACGCCGGGCAGCATGCCCATCATGCCGCCGAGCCCGCCCATCTTCTCCATCTGCTGCAACTGGCCGCGCAGGTCCTCGAGGTCGAACTTGCCCTTGCGCATCTTCTCGGCGATGGCGAGCGCCTTGTCCTGGTCGATATTCTGCGCCGCGCGCTCGACGAGCGAGACGATGTCGCCCATGCCGAGGATGCGGTTGGCGATGCGGGCGGGATGGAAATCCTCGAGCGCATCCATCTTCTCGCCGGTGCCGATCAGCTTGATCGGCTTGCCGGTGACGGCGCGCATCGACAGCGCTGCGCCGCCACGGCCATCGCCGTCGACGCGGGTCAGCACGATGCCGGTCAGGCCGACGCGGGATCCGAAGGCGCGCGCGGTATTGACCGCGTCCTGGCCGGTCAGCGCATCGGCGACGAGCAGCACCTCATGCGAATTGGTCGCCTTCTCGACCTCGGCGACCTCGACCATCAGCGCTTCGTCGACCGTGGTGCGGCCGGCGGTATCGAGCATCACCACGTCGAAACCGCCAAGGCGCGCCGCCTCGGCGGCGCGGCGCGCGATCTGCACCGCGCTCTGGCCGGCGACGATCGGCAGCGTCTCGACGGAAACCTGCTCGCCGAGCACCGCGAGTTGCTGCATGGCGGCCGGCCGGCGCGTATCGAGCGAGGCCATCAGCACCTTGCGCTTGCCCTCACCGCTCAGCCGCCTGGCGATCTTGGCCGTGGTCGTGGTCTTGCCCGAGCCCTGCAACCCGACCATCAGGATGGCGACGGGTGCGCTCGCGGCAAGGCTGATCGGCTCGGCTTCCGAACCCAGCATCTCGACGAGTTGGTCATGCACGATCTTGACGACCATCTGGCCCGGCGTCACCGACTTGACGACCTCGGCGCCGACGGCGCGTGCCCGCACCTTGTCGGTGAACGAGCGCACCACGTCGAGCGCCACATCCGCCTCGAGCAGCGCCCGGCGGATCTCGCGCATCGCCTCGCCGACATCGCTCTCGGAGAGCGCGCCGCGGCCCTTCAGCTTGTCGAGGATGCCGGAAAGCCGGCCTGACAATCCCTCGAACATGTGCCTCTATTGCTCCAAACGGTTTGCGCGCCCGAGAACGAATATCGTCGTCGGGCGTGGACCCAGCCGGCTCGCGTCCGGCTTGGGCGGTATCGGGTTCACCAGGTGGCGAAGTGGCGCTTCCATACGCTTGAAGCGTCGCCCCGTCAATAAAGCGCCGGAAAGCGCGTCATTCGATGAAGACATAGACATTCATGCGCAACGCCGGATCGGCCGAATCCTTCGGGTCGGTCAGGTATTCCTCCATGAACGAGCCGGTGCTGCGCGCGGTGATGTTCTTGTCGTCGAGATAGGCACTGATCGCCTCGTAGACCGAGTCGATATCGTCATAAGGCCCGGAATTCGGGAAGCGCACCGTCTTGCCGGCCGGCGTCTCGCCCGCCGTGACGCCGGCGCCGAGGCTGGTGCCGGCCGGCGCGGCGCTCTTGAGCGGCAGCAGCGCCTCGTATTTGAAATTGGTGTCGTCGGTCTGGATGAAGAACGCCTCCGGACGGCCATCGACCGCCAAGCCGGCCTTCTTCGCTTCAGCCTGCAGCGTCGCGAATGCCTTCACCAGCGTCTCGAAACCGCTATCCCAGCTCGCATCGCCCTTGAGCGACAGGGCGGGACGGGCGGCAAGCGTGATTTCCTCGCCGGCCATGGTGGTGTCGACCGCATCGGGCTGGCCCTGATCGGGCGTGGCTGGGCTCGCGGTGCCGGGAGCCGGCGTCGGCGTCGGTGCTTGCGCCTGGGCTGGCGTCGGTGCAGCCGTCTGCGCCGGCGTCACCTGGCTCGGCGTCGGCGCCGGCGTCGGCCCCTGCGGCGTTCCGGTTTGCGCAATCGCCGGCGCGAGCGCGCCGAGGCCGAGCGCGGCGGCGAAGAAAAAGGCCATTGTTCGCATGTCGAACTCTCCGGATGCCATCCACGCGGGACGGCGGTTCTATTTGACGATACGGCTCCGGAACTGCAATTTGAGCATGCGGTTCTCTTCGCCGGTGATCCCGAAATCATTATCGTTGAGCACGATCAGCGCCCGGTCCGACAACAGCGCCATGCCCTCGAGCTTGCGCGGCAGGCCGGGCGTCTTGTCGCCGTCGAAAATGAGCGTCTTGTGCAGCGGCGCCAGACCCTGCCCGGCAAGCCCGGCGACATCAAGGCTCTCGAGTGACGGGCTCCAGCTCGGATCGTCATAGGTTGCCGTGACCTCGGTCGCATCGCGCAAATCGATCGCGTAGATGCGCGCGCCACGGTCGAGCCGTTCCAGCACCAGCAGCCGGTCGGCGCCGATCGCCACCGTTTCGCTGACCCCGACCATGTTCTGGAGCAGCGGGCCGGCGAACGCATCGGGCGCGGCATCGGCCTTGAAGGCATCGGGCGGATCGAGCCGGTAGAGATATTCCGCCACCGGCGTTTCCGTGGCGAGCGACAGTTTGAGGATGCGGATATTCGCCGAGTGGATCGCGGTTTCGGCATCGGGATTGCCGAGCGCGCCCTGCATGGTCAGGTAAAGATAATTCTCGTCCGGCGAGATGGCGAGCCCCTCGAGGCCGTGATTGGGCTGGCGCCGGGCGAAGATCGCCGGCAGCGCCTCCTCGACCGCGTAATCGGCCCCGGCGAGATCGGCGCCAAGCCCTTTCGGCACCAGCCGCTTCAGCACCGTGCCGTCGGCATCGACGCGCAGGATCGAGGGGCCGTAGGTATCGGCGACCCAGAACGTGCCGTCGGAGAGCCGCACCAGCGCCTTCGGATCGAGCCCCGACGGGTTGGGCGCCAGCTTGCGGCCCTCGATATCGAAATTCGCTTCCGTCGGCACCTGGCCGAGCGGGTTCGACAGCCCGGTCACCGGCCGCCCCGACCGGCCCTTGAGCGGCAGGGTCACGGCCGTGCTCGCGGCGAGCCCGGCGCGCAGGTCGAAACCGTAGATCGTCGGCGTGAAGCCCGGCAGCGGCACGATGCGCCCGCTCTCGTCGCCGGCGCAGATCGCCTTCACCGCGAGGCCGAGCAGCTTCGGCGCGTCAGTGCAGGCGACGCTCGGGCCACGGTCGGTGATCGTCCAGATGCGGGCTTGCGCGCTGCCGGGATCGCGGAACGCGCCCGAGCCGATGCCGACGGTGAGGTTGAACGCCTTGCCGCTCGGAAAATTCACCACGCCGAGCGGCAGCGGCGGCAGGTGCACCGGGCTGACCGTGACGCGCGATCCGGCCGCCGCGGCCGTGGCGGAGGCACACAACGCCACCAGACAGAGCGAACGAAACATCATGGAGGGCTCTGCGACTCCTTGGGGCCGGCCGCCTTGCAGAAACGACGATACGGCCCTCGCGAAATGACGCGGCTAGAGATAACCGATTTGCTCCCCTGCCGACATTACATATATGGCATGGTCATGGCGCAAACGAACCAGCACCCGCTTGCCGGCCGGCATTTCCTGAAAATGAACGGGCTCGGCAATGATTTCGTCATTCTCGACGGCCGCACCACGCCGGTCGCCGTCGAGCCGGCTGCCGCGCGCGCCATTGCCGACCGCCGGCACGGCATCGGTTTCGACCAGCTCATCGTGCTCGAGCCGTCCGATCGCGCAGACCTTTTGATGCGCATCCTCAATGCCGATGGCAGCGAGGCCGGCGCCTGCGGCAACGCCACGCGCTGCATCGCCCGCCTCGTCATGGACGAGACCGGCAGGCAGGACGCCGTGATCGAGACCGCGGCCGGGCTGTTGAGCGCCCGCGATGCCGGCGCCTGGGAGCGCGTCACCGTCGATATGGGCGCGCCCCGCCTCGGCTGGCGCGAGATTCCGCTTGGCCGGCCATGCGCGGATACGCGCGCCGTGCCCTTCGACGCCGGCTTCGCGCCGCTGCTGCCGCCGACCTTCTCCGCCGTCAGCATGGGCAACCCGCATGCGATCTTCTTCGTCGAGGATATCGCCGCGCAGGAACTCGGCCGCATCGGGCCGCTCATCGAGCACGATGCGCTGTTTCCAGAGCGCGTCAACGTCTCGCTCGCCCAGGTCACGGCGCATGACGCGCTGACGCTCGCCGTGTGGGAGCGCGGCGCCGGGCTGACGCTGGCCTGCGGCACCGGGGCCTGCGCCGCAGCGGTCGCGAGCCATCGCGCCGGCCTGACCGGGCGCGAGGTCGCGGTGACGCTGCCGGGGGGCATATTGGACATCCAATGGCAGGAAGCCGGTTCGGAGACCGGTTCCGTGCTGATGACCGGCGCCATCGCGCGTGATTTCGAGGGCGAGTTGCCGGCGGCGCTGTTCGATGCCGGAAGCCCCGCATGAGCGGCGCGCAACGTCCCGAAACGCTCAATTTCGGCTGCCGGCTCAACGCGCATGAGAGCGCGGCGATGCTGCGGCTGGCCAGCGAGGCCGGCCACGATGCGCGCACCGTGATCGTCAACACCTGCGCCGTCACCGCCGAAGCGGTGCGCCAGGCGCGCCAGGCGATCCGTCACACCGCGCGCGCCCGGCCGGATGCGCGCATCGTCGTCACCGGCTGCGCGGCGCAGACGCAGCCTGAGCGTTTCGCGCACATGCCGGAAGTCGCCCATGTGCTCGGCAACCGCGAGAAGATGCTGCCCGAAAGCTGGGTGCAACTCACCGATCGGACCGCCGAACGCCTGATGGTCGGCGATATCATGGCGCCCGGCCCGATGCCGCCCCAGCGCGCCGATGTGCTGGAGACGCGCGCGCGCGCCTCGCTCCAGGTCCAGAACGGCTGCGACCATCGTTGCACCTTCTGCATCATCCCGTTCGGGCGCGGCAATTCCCGCTCCGCGCCCATCGCCGAGGCCGTGGCGCAACTGCGCCGGCTGGTCGAGAATGGGTTTCGCGAGGTCGTGCTCACCGGCGTCGACCTCACCGCCTATGGCAGCGACCTGCCGGGCACGCCGCGCCTCGGCACCCTGGTGCGCACGCTGCTGCGCGCGGTGCCGGACCTGCCGCGCCTGCGCCTGTCCTCGATCGATTCGGTCGAGGCCGATGCCGAGTTGCTCGCCTGCCTCGCCGAGGAGGAGCGCCTGATGCCGCATCTGCACCTGTCGCTGCAAGCCGGCGACGACCTGATCCTGAAGCGCATGAAGCGCCGGCACAGCCGGGCCGACGCCATCGCCTTCTGCCGCGAGGTGCGCCGTCTCAGGCCGGATGTGGTGTTCGGCGCCGACATCATCGCCGGCTTCCCGACCGAGACGGAAGCGATGTTCCAGCGCTCGCACGACCTCGTCGCCGAATGCGGCATCACCCATCTGCACGTCTTCCCATATTCGGCCCGGCCGGGCACGCCGGCCGCCCGCATGCCGCCCGTCGCCGGCCCGGCGATCAAGGAGCGCGCGCGGGCGTTGCGCGCGATGGGCGCCCGTATGCTCGCCGCCCATTGCGCCGCCGAAATCGGCCAGCGCCGCAAGGTGCTGGTCGAGCATGGCGCGCGCGGCCATACCGAGGGCTTTACCCGCGTCAGCCTGCCGGCCGGGCTCGCCGTCGGCACCATCGCCTCGGTGCTGATCACGGCGAGCGACGGCCAGACCCTGCAGGCGGCGGCATGAACGAGGATACGAAAAAGAGCGAGGAACCGCGCAAGCCCGGCCTGCTCGGCCGGCTGTTCGGCCGGGCCAGGCCGGCGGATGCGCCGCAGGAGCCGGCAGCCTTGCCGGAACCGGCCCCCGAGAGTCCAAAACCCGAGAGCCCGGAGCCGCAGAGCCCGCCACAGGAGAGCCCGGCGCCGGAAATCGTGCCGATCGTCACCGCGACCGAGGCGCCGGTCCCGCCCGTCGCGCCGGCGCCACGCGCAGCCCAGCGCGCCTCGTGGTGGCAGCGGCTCAAGGCCGGCCTGTCGCGCACCTCCTCGGCGCTCGGTTCCGGCATCACCAGCCTGTTTTCGAAGCGCAAGCTCGACAGCGCCATGCTCGAGGATCTCGAGGATATCCTGATCCAGGCCGATCTCGGCGTCGAGGTCGCATCGCGCATCGCCGGCCTCGTCGGCAAGGGGCGCTACGATCGCGAGATTCCGCCTGACGAGGTCAAGCAGGTGCTGGCCGGCGAGGTCGAGCGCGTGCTCGCCCCCGTGGCGCGGCCGCTCGCGATCGCGGCCGGCCACAAGCCGTTCGTCATCCTGATGGTCGGCGTCAACGGCTCGGGCAAGACCACCACCATCGGCAAGCTGGCGGCAAAACTCAGGGCGGAAGGCCGCGCGGTGATGCTGGCCGCCGGCGACACGTTCCGCGCCGCGGCCATCGAACAGCTCAAGGTCTGGGGCGAGCGCACCGGCGCGCCGGTCGTGGCGCGCGCGCAAGGCTCGGATGCCGCCGGCCTTGCCTTCGACGCCATGACCGAGGCCAGGGCCGCCGGCACCGACGTGCTGCTGATCGACACCGCCGGCCGCTTGCAGAACCGCGCCGAATTGATGGCCGAGCTCGAGAAGGTCATCCGCGTCATGCGCAAGGTCGACCCCACCGCGCCCCATGCCACGCTGCTGACGCTCGATGCCACCGTCGGCCAGAACGCGCTGTCGCAGGTCGAGATTTTCGGCAAGGTCGCCGGCGTCACCGGCCTCGTCATGACCAAGCTCGACGGCACGGCGCGCGGCGGCATCCTCGTCGCCATCGCCGAGAAATTCGGCCTTCCGGTGCATTTCATCGGCGTCGGCGAGGCGATCGACGATCTCGAGCCGTTCGCGGCGGGAGAGTTCGCCCGTGCCATTGCCGGGCTGGAGTAAGAGAGTTCCCGCCGGTAACAGAACCATTCCCCTTCTCCCGCAGGCGGGAGAAGGTCCCGGCAGGGGGATGAGGGCGCCGCGCCAACCCCCTCATCCGGCCCTTCGGGCCACCTTCTCCCGCGAGCGGGAGAAGGATTTTACGCCTTACGCCACTTTCAGCTTGATCGGCACCAGCGCCCCGGCCGATCCCGCGACGGCGGCCTCCAGCACATCGCCGCGCACCACCGAGCCGACGCCGGCCGGCGTGCCGGTGAAGATCAGGTCGCCGGCCTTCAGCTCGTAGAATTTCGACAGGATGGCGATCTGCTCGGGGATCGACCAGATCATCGCCGTCAGGGCCGAGTTCTGGCGCGGCTTGCCGTTGACGCTCAGGCTGATGGCGCTCTTCTTGAGCAGGGCGCGCTGGCCGGCAAGCCGCGTCAGCGGCCCGCACGGCGCCGAGAAATCGGCCGCCTTGCCGTTTTCCCACGGCTGGCGCTTGTCCTTCGACTGGCCCTGCAGGTCGCGCCGCGTCATGTCGAGCCCGACCGCGATGCCATAGATATGCGACAGCGCCTCCTTCTCGGAAATGTCGCGGCCGCCGCTCTTCAGCGCCACCACCAGTTCGACCTCGTGATGGAAATCCTCAGTGCCCGGCGGATAGGGCAGCACGGTCGTCGAGCCTTCCGCCACGGGCAGCACGGCATCGGCCGGCTTCATGAAGAAGAACGGCGCCTCGCGCTCCGGATTGCCACCCATCTCGCGGGCATGGTCGGCATAGTTGCGGCCAATGCAATAGACACGGCGCACGGGGAAAACCTTCGGCGAGCCCGCCACCGGAATGACACGGCGAGGCTCGACTTTGACAGCAGCGGTTGGCATAGGCGGGGTGCTTTCGCGAGGGGAGAGGTGGAGAGCGCCACAATAACCGCTTGCCCCATGAGGGCAAGAGTCCCCATGAAAGCGAGAGTCCCCATGAGAACAGGATAAGGAGAACGCCGCGTGGCAGCCAGAGTGAAACAGGAGCGGGACGCGTCGATGATCGCCTTCGAGAAACCGCGCGGCCCCAAGGTCAACCCGCTGCTCAAGCTCGCCCTGGAAATGGGCCCGCTGATGGTGTTCTTCTTCGCCAATTTCCGGCCAGCCCCGTTCAAGCCGCTGCTGCAACCCGTTCTCGGCGAAACCCTGCTCAGCGGCCCGAAAGCCGGCATCTTCACGGCGACCGCCCTGTTCATGGTGGCGATGGCGGTGTCGCTGGTGGTGACCTGGCGCCTGCTGCGCACGCTGCCGATCATGCCGGTGGTCACCGGCATCGTCGTGTTGGTGTTCGGCACGCTCACGCTGGTGCTCGCCGACGACCTGTTCATCAAGCTGAAGCCGACCATCGTCAATTGCCTGTTCGGGGCAGCCCTGCTCGGCGGGCTCGCCTTCGGCAAGCTGCTCCTGCCCTATGTGCTCGACAGCGTGTTCCAGCTCGATGAGGCGGGCTGGCGCAAGCTCACCATCCGCTGGGGCCTGTTCTTCTTCTTCCTCGCGCTGCTGAACGAGATCGTCTGGCGCACCCAGAGCGACGATGTCTGGGTCGCCTTCAAGGTCTGGGGCACCATGCCGATCACCATCGTGTTCGCGCTGGCGCAGACGCCGCTGATCATGCGCCATTCGCTGCCGGAGCCGGCCGACGAGGCCAAGGACTGAAGGACCGGGATTAAGGCTCAGGACTTTTTGGCGAGCGCCTTCTCGATCTCGGGCGCGAGCCGCCTGGCGAGGCTCTCGGCATTGATCGGGCCGACCAGCTTGTAGGCGATGGTGCCGTCGCCATTGACCAGGAAGGTTTCCGGCACGCCGTACACGCCCCAGTCGATCGCCGTGCGCCCGTTATTGTCGACGCCGATCGCGGCATACGGGTTGCCCTTGGCGCCGAGGAAGCGACGGGCATTCTCAGCCACGTCCTTGTAGTTGATGCCGACGACGCGAAACCGGTCATCCTTGGCGAGTTCCATCAGGAACGGGTGCTCCTCGTGGCACGGCCCGCACCACGAGGCGAACACGTTGACCAGCGTCAGCCCGCCCTGGCGCAGGTCCTTGTCGGCGAGCCCCTGCCCGCCGGGCTCGAGCGCGGCGAGCTGGAACGACGGCACCTGGCGCCCGATCAGCGCCGAGGGCAGTTTCGAGGGATCGCCGCCATAAAGCTGCACCAGGAACACCAGCGCCAGCGCGCTGAACGCCGCCAGCGGCAGCAGCGCCAGCAGCCGGCGCGGTTTGCGCTGCGGACCCGCCTCGCTCATCGGGCGTCGTCCCGGCTGGCGGCACGCGCGGCGAGCAGGCGCTTGTGACGGCGGAAATCGGCCCAGCTCGCCAGCACGAGCCCGCCGAGGATGACGACTGTCACCGCATAGGCCGCGACGATGAAGGGCAGCTGGTTCATCAGATGGTTCCCGCCGCCAGACCACTGGCCGCGACGAGCGCCATGCGGCGCAGCCGCCGGCGCATCAGTTCGGTGCGCATGCGCATCAGCAGCAGCGTGACGAACAGCAGCAGGTAGCCGAGCGCCATCACCAGCAGCGGGCGCAGCATGGCGGGATCGATCGCCGAGCCGCTGATGGTGAGCGAGGCGCCCTGATGCAGGGTGAACCACCATTCGACGGAGAATTTGACGATCGGCACGTTGACGAAGCCGACCAGCGTCAGGATCGCCACGGCGCGCGCCGCCCGGCCGGGATCGTCGATCGCCCGCCACAGCGCCATCACGCCGAGATACATCAGGAACAGCACCAGCACCGAGGTCAGCCTGGCATCCCACACCCACCACGTGCCCCAGGCCGGCCGGCCCCATAGCGAGCCGGTCAGCAGGCACACGGCGGTGAAGGCGGCCCCGACCGGTGCTGCCGCCTGCTGCGCCACATCGGCGAGCGGGTGGCGCCACACCAGCGTGCCGAGCGCCGCGACCGACATCGCCGTCCAGCAGCCGAGCGCCAGCCAGGCCGCCGGCACATGGATATACATGATGCGCACCGACTCGCCCTGCTGGTAATCGGCCGGCGCGATCACCAGCGCCATGTACAGGCCGGCGGCGAAGGCGAGCGCCGTCGCGCCCGCGAGCCAGGGCAGCAGGCGGTCGGCAAGCCCGGCGAAGCGGGTCGGGTTGGCGAGGCTGGCAAAAAAGCGCAACATGGGCCCTCTAGTAATTCGCCCGCACGCCGGCGGCAATGCGGCGGGTGATCCCAGCCTCGTGATGCGCACGGTCCCGGCTCACTCGCGCACCGAGCGCAAGGCGGCGGCGGCCGCGACCGGCGCCACCACCAGCATCACCAGCGTCAGCGCGAGCAATATCGCGAAGGGTTCGGCGAAACCGCGCCCGCCAGAGGTCGCAGCCCCCGCCGCCGCGACGCCAAAAATCAGCACCGGCACGGCGAGCGGCATCACCAGCACCGAGAGCAGCAGGCCGCCGCGGCGCAGGCTGACGGTGAGCGCCGCGCCGATCGCGCCGATCAGCGTCAGCGCCGGCGTGCCGACGAGCAGCGTGGCGACGAGCGGCCCGGCCTCGGCCGGCTCGAAATTGAGCATCAGCCCGAACAGGGGCGCGGCGAGCGACAGCGGCAGGCCGGTCGCCAGCCAATGGGCGAGCGCCTTGGCGAGCACCACCAGTTCGAGCGGCATGTCGGCCAGCATGAACTGGTCGAGCGCGCCTTCGTCCTCATCGGCCTGGAACAGGCGGTCGAGGCCAAGCAGCGTGGCAAGCAGCGCCGCGAGCCACAATACCGCCGGCGCCAGGCGCCCGAGCAACACCTGGTCCGGCCCGAGTGCGAACGGCATGATCGCCACCAGGATCAGGAAGAACACCAGGCCGAGTTCGGCGCCACCGCCGATGCGCGCCGCCAGCGTGAGGTCGCGCCGCACCAGCGCCCACAACGCCGCCATCATGACGCAGCCCCGAGCACGATACGCCGCGCCGGCACGGCGATCGGCAGATGGGTCGCGACCAGCGCCAGCCCGCCGCGCTCGAGATGGCTCTCGAGGCAGGCCGCCACCATCTCCTGCCCGGCACGATCGAGCGCCGAGGTCGGCTCGTCGAGCAGCCAGAGCGGACGCGGCACCACGAGCAACCTCGCGAGCGCCACGCGCCGGCGCTGGCCGGCCGAGAGCGTGGCGACGGGGTTGTCGATCAAGTGCGCCATGCCGACGGCGGCCAGCGCCAGCGCACTATCGCCGGCGCCGCCGAGCAGGGCGCGGAAGAAGGCGAGATTCTCGCGCACGCTCAGCGCCGCGCGCAGGCCGTCGCGATGGCCGAGATAATGGCACTGGCTGGCCAAGGGTGCATCATCCTCGCCGCCCTCCAGCGCCACGCGGCCCGCTTCGGCGGCAAGATAGCCCGCGACGATGCGCAACAGGCTGGATTTGCCGGCGCCGTTCGGCCCGGTGACAAGCAGCGCTTCACCGGCGGCGATTTCGAACGAAAGCCCGGCAAAAAGCGCGCGCTCGCCGCGCCGGCAGCTCAGTTGCGTGGCGACAAGCCGCATTATGGCCGGGTCCGGAGGGTTTCGGGCGCTGGCATGGTGTGTCCCTGTAGCCGCCTTTTTAAAATTGATCTATAGAGGGCCAGGCTGCGTCGCGCGCATTTCCCGCGCGGGCATTCGGGCACTCCCGAAGCGACGCGCGCATCGGCGCATCAGGCCATCGGCGGACGGGTTTGCGCCCGCGCGCCGGTTTCGCCCCAAGTGGAATGCACATCAAGGATTTTTCTCCATGGCATCGCTCGACAGCTTCAAATCCCGCAAGGAGCTTAAGGTCGGTTCGAAGACCTATATCTATTATTCCCTCAAGGACGCCGAGAAGAACGGCCTCGCCGGCATTTCGCAACTGCCTTTCTCGATGAAGGTGTTGCTCGAGAACCTGCTGCGCTTCGAGGATGGCCGTTCCGTCACCAAGGCCGATATCGCGGCCTGTGCCGAATGGCTCGCCAACAAGGGCACCACCGAGCGCGAGATCGCCTTCCGCCCGGCGCGCGTGCTGATGCAGGATTTCACCGGCGTGCCGGCCGTGGTCGACCTCGCCGCGATGCGCGACGCCATGACCGCCCTCAAGGGCGATCCCGACAAGATCAACCCGCTCGTGCCGGTCGATCTCGTCATCGACCATTCTGTGATCGTCGACGCTTTCGGCACCCCGAAAGCCTTCAGGCAGAATGTCGAGCACGAATATGCCCGCAACGGCGAGCGCTACCGCTTCCTGAAATGGGGCCAGGATTCGTTCGACAATTTCCGCGTCGTGCCGCCGGGCACCGGCATCTGCCACCAGGTCAACCTCGAATACCTGTCGCAGACCGTGTGGTCGCGCAAGGAACAGGTCACCGGCGCCGACGGCAAGCGTGAGACGATCGAGATCGCCTATCCCGACACGCTGGTGGGCACCGACAGCCACACCACCATGGTCAACGGCCTGTCCGTGCTCGGCTGGGGCGTCGGCGGCATCGAGGCGGAAGCCGCCATGCTCGGCCAGCCGCAATCGATGCTGCTGCCCGAGGTGATCGGCTTCAAGCTCACCGGCAAGCTGAACGAGGGCGTCACCGCCACCGACCTCGTGCTGACCGTGACCCAGATGCTGCGCAAGAAGGGCGTCGTCGGCAAGTTCGTCGAATTCTACGGCCCGGGCGTCAGCACGATGACGCTGGCCGATCGC
The DNA here is from genome assembly GCA_937988775.1 of uncultured Alphaproteobacteria bacterium. Classification (GTDB taxonomy): domain Bacteria; phylum Pseudomonadota; class Alphaproteobacteria; order Rhizobiales; family Beijerinckiaceae; genus CALKHP01. The sequence continues at coordinate 53,235 of CALKHP010000003.1, read as the reverse complement.
GCCACCATAGGCAACATGTCGCCGGAATATGGCGCGACCTGCGCCTTCTTCCCCATCGATGGCGAGACGCTGCACTACCTGACGACCTCGGGGCGCAGCGAGGAGCGCATCGCGCTCGTCGAGGCCTATGCCAGGGAGCAGGGCCTGTTCCACGACAAGGCCATGCCCGATCCGGTGTTCACCGATACGCTGGCGCTTGATCTGAGCACCGTGGTGCCCTCGCTCGCCGGGCCGAAGCGCCCCGAGGGCCGCGTCTCGCTGCCCGACATGGGCAGCGGCTTCGCCTCCGCGATGGAGACCGAGTACAAGAAGGCGGCCGAGATCGCCAAGCGCGTCAAGGTCGAGGGCAAGAATTTCGACCTCGGCCATGGCGACGTCGTCATCGCGGCCATCACCTCCTGCACCAACACCTCCAACCCGTCGGTGCTGATCGGCGCCGGGCTTCTCGCCCGCAACGCCGCCGCCAAGGGCCTGAAGCCCAAGCCCTGGGTCAAGACCTCGCTGGCGCCGGGCTCGCAGGTCGTGGCGGAATACCTCGCCAAGTCCGGTTTGCAGACGCATCTCGATACGCTCGGCTTCAACCTGGTCGGTTTCGGCTGCACGACCTGCATCGGCAATTCCGGCCCGCTCGCCCCGGAAATCTCCAAGACGATCAACGATAACGGCCTGATCGTCGCGGCCGTGCTGTCGGGCAACCGCAACTTCGAGGGGCGCGTCTCGCCGGACACGCAGGCGAACTATCTCGCCTCGCCGCCGCTCGTCGTCGCCTTCGCGCTCGCCGGCAGCGTGCGCAAGGATCTCACCAACGAGCCGCTCGGCACCGGCCATGACGGCAAGCCGGTCTACCTGCGCGACATCTGGCCGACCTCGAGCGAGATCCAGGAATTCATCGGCGAATTCGTCACGCGCAAGATCTTCATGGAGCGCTACGCCGACGTGTTCAAGGGCGATGACAACTGGCGCGCGGTGGCTGCGCCCGCCGGCCAGACCTACAAATGGGACATGGGTTCGACCTACGTGCAGAACCCGCCCTATTTCGACGGCATCACCAAGACGCCGCAAGTCGTGCCCGACATCGTCAACGCGCGCATCCTGGCGCTGTTCGGCGACAAGATCACCACCGACCACATCTCGCCGGCCGGTGCGATCAAGGCCGCCTCGCCCGCCGGCAAATACCTGATGGAGCATCAGGTCGGCCCGGCCGACTTCAACCAGTACGGCACCCGGCGCGGCAACCACGAAGTGATGATGCGCGGCACTTTCGCCAATATCCGCATCAAGAACTTCGTGCTGCGCGACAAGGACGGCAACGTCACCGAGGGCGGCAACACCACGCACTACCCCTCGGGCGAAAAGATGTCGATTTTCGACGCCGCCATGCGCTACGAGGCCGAGAAGGTGCCGCTGGTGGTGTTCGCCGGCGCCGAATACGGCAACGGCTCGTCGCGCGACTGGGCGGCGAAGGGCACCAAGCTGCTCGGCGTGCAGGCGGTGATCGCGCAATCCTTCGAGCGCATCCACCGCTCCAACCTGGTTGGCATGGGCGTGCTGCCGCTGACGCTGGAGGAAGGCACGAGCTGGGTTTCGCTCGGCCTGAAGGGCGACGAGACCGTGACCATCAAGGGCCTCGGCGAAGGTCTCAAGCCGCGCCAGAAGATGATCGTCGCCATCACCTCCGCCGATGGCACGGTGCGCGAGGTGCCGGCGCTATGCCGCATCCAGACCCTGGACGAGCTCGAATACTTCAAGAATGGCGGCATCCTGCATTACGTGCTGCGCCAGCTCGCCGCCTGAGCCCGATCGACAACGGGCCGCCGGGACACCTGTTCCGGCGGCCTTTGCATGACGACTGCTCGTGCGGCCCCGCATGGGCGTCTTGTCCCGGGCTTGACCCCGGACCCACCACATCCGGCCAAACGCGATGTTTCCCTGGGCCCCGGCTCAAGGCCGGGGCAAACCGTGGCGTTTAGATTGACGTCTTGTCCCGGGCTTGACCCGGGACCCATCACATTTGTCCCGGCCTTGAGCGGGACCCAGCCTCAACCCCCTTCGGCACGTGGGCCGCCCAAACACCTCGTTGTGACTCGCGGCGGCCGCGGCGTTTGACTATTGTGGCGCGCATGATCCTGTCATCCCTCCCGCGCCACATCGCGCTCGCCTTGGTGCTTGTCGCCGGCTGGGCGCTCCAGCCCGCCTTGGCCGAGCCTGCGAGCGCGCCGCGCATGGTGCTCGAACTGTTCACCAGCCAGGGCTGCTCGTCCTGCCCGCCGGCCGATGCGCTGATGGGCGAGCTGGCGCGCGAGCCCGGCATCGTCGTGCTGTCCTTCCCGGTCGACTACTGGGATTACCTCGGCTGGCACGATACGCTGGCGAGCGCCGCCTTCACCCAGCGCCAGCGCAGCTATTGCAAGGCGCGCGGCGACCGGCAGGTCTATACGCCGCAAGTGGTGATCAACGGCGTCACCCATGCCGTCGGCTCGGAGCGTGCCGCCATCGAGGCCGCCGCTGGAAAGGGCAAGGCCACCGAGGCGCTGTCGGTTCCCGTCAGCCTCAGCGCCGCCGGCGACAGGCTGACCATTGCCGTCGGCGCCGCCGCCAGGGGGCCGCATAGCGGCGCGCTCTGGCTGTTCCCGATCCAGCGCCGGCATCAGGTCGCGATCGGGCGCGGCGAGAATTCCGGCAAGATGCTGACCTACACCAATGTCGTGCGCGCCATCATCCGCATCGGCGACTGGAACGGCACGGCGCAAAGCTACGACGTGCCGGCCGAAACGCTGAAAAGCGGCGGCGCCGATGGCTATATCGTGCTGTTGCAGGCCGGCACCGACAAGGCGCCCGGCATGGTGCTGGGCGCAGCGCAGGGGCCCGCGCTCACCTATTGAGGCTTGGGTGGAGCGCCGCGTCAGAGCATTTCGCGAGACAAAGTGGCGACCGGTTTTCTGCGGAAGAAATGCTCTAATTAAATGCTCTAGTGCCGGAAGTGGCGGTGGCCGGTGAACACCATGGCAAGGCCCGCTTCATCGGCGGCGGCGATCACCTCGCCGTCGCGCATCGAGCCGCCGGGCTGGATGACGGCGGTCGCGCCCGCATTGGCCGCCGCCAGCAGGCCGTCGGCGAACGGGAAGAACGCGTCGGAAGCCACCACCGAGCCCTTGGCCAGCGTCTCGGGCAGGCCGGCGGCCTCGGCCGCTTCGGCCGCCTTCTGCGCGGCGATGCGCGAGGAATCAACCCGGCTCATCTGGCCGGCGCCGATGCCGACCGTGGCGCCATCCCTGACATAGACGATGGCGTTCGACTTGACGTGCTTGGCGACGCGGAAGGCGAAGCGCAGGTCGGCGAGTTCATGCGCGCTCGGCTGGCGTTTGGTCACCACCTTGAGCGCCATGTCGTCGATGACGGCATTGTCGCGATCCTGCACGAGCAGGCCGCCGGCGACGGTGCGCACGGCAAGGCCGGGCGCGCGCGGATCGGGCAGGCCGCCGGTCAAAAGCAGGCGCAGGTTCTTCTTGGCGGCGACGATGGCGATCGCCTCGGCGCTGGCGTCGGGCGCGATGATCACCTCGGTGAACACCTCGACGATGGCCTTGGCGGCCTCGGCATCGAGCGGGCGGTTCAGCGCCACGATGCCGCCGAAGGCCGAGACCGGATCGCAGCGCAGCGCTAGGTTGTAGGCTTCGAGCAGCGACGCGCCCTCGGCCACGCCGCACGGGTTGGCGTGCTTGATGATCGCCACCGCCGCCGTGCGGGCCGGATCGAACTCCGCCGCCAGCTCGAAAGCGGCATCGGTATCGTTGACATTGTTGTAGGACAGCGCCTTGCCCTGGACCTGGCGCGCCGTGACCACGCCGAAGCGCCGCTCCGGCCCGGCATAGAAGGCCGCCTTCTGGTGCGGGTTCTCGCCATAGCGCATCGCCTCGATCAGCGTGCCGCCGACGGCGCGGTATTCCGGCGCCTCGACGCCGAGCTGGCCGGCAAGCCAGTTGGAGATCGCCGCATCATAGCTCGCGGTGCGCGCATAGGCCTTCTGGGCGAGGCGCTTGCGGAAATCGAGCGAGGTCGCGCCGTCATGGGCGGCGAGTTCCGCCAGCACGCCCTGGTAATCGGCGATATCGACCACCACCGCGACATCCGCGTGGTTCTTGGCGGCGCCCCGGATCATCGCCGGGCCGCCAATATCGATATTCTCGATGCAATCGTCATAGGGCTTGCCGGCCGCGACCGTCGCCTCGAACGGGTAGAGGTTCACGACCAGCAGGTCGATCGGCTTGATGCCATGCGCCAGCATCGCCGCCTCGTGCTCGGGATTGCCGCGAATGCCGAGCAGCCCGCCATGCACCTTCGGGTGCAGCGTCTTGACGCGGCCGTCCATCATCTCGGGAAATTCGGTCAGGTCGGCGACCTCGCTCACCGCGAGCCCGGCCTGTTTCAGGGCGCGGTAGGTGCCGCCGGTCGAAACCAGCGCGATGCCGCGTGCGCTGAGCGCCTGCGCGAATTCGACCAGGCCGGTCTTGTCGGAAACGGAAATGAGCGCGCGGCCGACGCGCTGGAGATTGTCTGGCATGATGGTTGTCCGCTGGGCAGGGAAAGCGTGCCCCGCGCATAGCACGCGCGCGCCGCCATGGGCGAAAATTATTTTGCGGCGCCGTCATCCATGACGGCAGGGAAATCGGCTGCGCCGATCGCGGCGCGCACGAACTGCCAGTGAATATCCGGATTGGCGACGGTGCCGCCGCTCACCACGATCTGCTTGCAGCGCCTGGTGCCGCTGATGCTGGCGAAGAACACGCTCTCCTCGATCTCGAGCGCCGCGCCGCCTTCCGCCTCGAACATCCAGGCCCGGCCATGGGCGGCGAGCAGCAGCACGCGGCCGTCGCTCTGCCGGTTGACGGTGACGGCGGGGTGGATGTGGAAGCGCAGCGCGTAAGGCCGCTCCGGCCGCTTGCCGGCGCGCGCCGGCAGCAGCCGGTCCGAACCGAACACCATGTCGCGGCCGACCGAGATGCGCCGTTCGTGCAGCAAGCCGAAGGCGGCGGCATAACCGTCATGGCGCGCCAGCACGACGACGGCATCATCGGCCTGCTGGCGTTCCGTCGCGACAACGCGGGGGCCGCGCGCAATGCCGGCGATCAGCCGGCCGTAGCGATCGCGGCGCTCGAAGAAACTGGCCGAGGAACGGTCGGCGATGGTCAGCGTGCTATGCGCCGCGCTCGAACGCGCGGCGCGCTGCAACGCCTCGCGGTCGGCGGCGGGCGCGCCGCAATTGATGACGATGCGCTGCGGGCCGTCGGAAAACTCGAAGGCGAGCGTGCCGGCATGGGGATGCAGCGGCCCGATCCCGGCCGATGGCGGCCCGCAATCCATGATGACGAGCGCGCCTTCCCTCACGCCTTCCTTGGCGCTGTCCTCGCCGCCGAGGCGCTGGTAGCCGCTATGGGGCGCGTTCTCGACCGGCTGCGAGCGCGTGTCGTCATAGGCGAGCGCCGCCGCCACCAGATCGGGCGAGGTCACGCCCATGCCGTTGAACAGCGCCAGCGCGCCATTGCCGTGCCGCATCATGCGCAGCATCGGCATCATGCGGTCGATGGCGCCGATCAGCGCCGGCGGCGGCGCGGCGCGGCGCGCGATATAGCCCTGTTTCAGCGGCAGCAGGTCGAGCAGCAGCTCGAGCACCGCCTGCGGATTGCGCCCGGCATGGCCGCCATCGGGCAGGATGCACGCCTGCAACTCGGCCGAGAGCGCCGCGTCGAGGCGGGCCGCGACCGCCTCCGGCTGTTCGGTGCACACCGCGTAATAGGCGAGCGCGACCAGAATACCGAGGCGCTGCTCGGGGCGCCCGCCGCGCAAGGCGCGCAGCAATTTGCGCACCTCATGGGCGAGCAGGCGCATGAAGCGCTGATAGAAATCGGCATCGGCCTCTTCCAGCAGCAGCGGCGATTGCGCCAGGAAGCTGATCAGGCGGCGCGCGGCGGTCGCCGGTTCGTTGGCAATGGTGTGGTGGCGCCGGTCCGGCCGCTCGCGCCATTGCTGCAGCAGCGAGCGCGCATTGGCGCGCGACACGGCGCTGCGCGACAGGCGCAGATGGCGCAGCCAGGAGAAGCCGTGCAACTCGCTCGCCCACAGCCAGGACGGCGCGGCGATCTCGAATACCGACATGCCGTCGGCCTGCACGGCGCGGCCGCCGAGCGTGAACAGCCCGGCATAGATGTCGACGGCGATGCTCGGATCGCTGGTGCGGATATCCTGCGGCGCGATCAGCAGGTGCCTGGCCGGGCGCGCGAGCGCGCGCAACGGGCCAAGGCCGAGCGCGCGCCGGCCGGCGCGCAGCCATGCGTCAAGCTTGAACCGAGCGCTCGCCAACCGCACTCCTCGGCTGCCCTGCGCCACGCTCGTATGACCTCCCCGACGACGACGCGGCGGCAAGCCTGCCGCCACGTCACTTCCACCATGGTTCTCGCCGCGAATGAGGCCCGGTTCAGGCGCCTTCGTCAACGCGGATCATGCGGCAAACGTAGAATCCGTCCGCTCCAGCCAGTCGTGGCTGTGGATGAGCGAGGTGAAACGGCAAAACGCGCAGATCGCCGGCCGGCGTGATCGCCTCGGCGAAAGCGCCGACCTCCTCCGCCTGCACGGGGCCGCGCCGGAATTCGGGGTGGCGCTGCAGGAAGCCTTCCGCCTGGCGCTCGCCCTCCTCGGGCTCGAGCGAGCAGGTCGCGTAGACGAGCCGGCCGCCCGGCCGCACCAGCGTGGCGGCGCGCTCGAGCAGGCGGCGCTGCAGGTTGGCGAGCTTGAGAATGTCCTCGCCCGTCTTGGTCCAGGCGACATCGGGATGGCGCCGGATGGTGCCGGTCGCCGAGCATGGCGCATCGAGCAGCAGCGCCGCGACCGGTTCGTGGTCGAAGCTCGCGGCATCGGCGATCCGGCACTCGGCGGCAAGGCCGAGCCGGGCGAGGTTTTCGGCGAGGCGCGCCATGCGCGGTTCGGAACGGTCGACGGCGATCGCCGCCGCGCCGTGGCTGAGGATCTGCGCCGTCTTGCCGCCGGGCGCGGCGCACAGGTCGAGCACGGTTTCGCCGGGCTGCGGCGCAAGCAGCGCCACGGGCAGGCTGGCGGCCGCATCCTGCACCCACCACGCGCCGTCGGTGAAGCCCGGCAGGTCCGGAATGCGCGCATGGCCGTTGAGGCGCACCGTGCCGAGGCCGACCACCAGCCCGTCGAGCCGTTCGGCCCAGCCCTGCGGGTCGCTCTTGACGCTGATGTCGAGCGTCGGTTCGTGCATCTGCGCCGCGGCGATGGCGCGCGCCGCCGCCTCGCCATAGGCGTTGCTCCAGCGCTCGAGCAGCCAGGCCGGCGCGTTCAGCGCCGGATCGACCGCGGCCAGGATCGCGGCCCGGTCGGTGGCGACGCGGCGCAACGTGGCATTGGCGAGCCCGGCGAAACGCGTCGCGCGCGCATCCTCGCGGATCAGGCTGATCGTGGTGTCGACGGCGGCGTGATCGGGCACGTCGAGATGCAGGATCTGGGTCAGGCCGATCAGCAGCAGATATTCGAGCTGGCCCGAGCGTTCGGGAATGCCGAGGCGCAGGCGTGCGCCGAGCAGGGCGCGCAGCGAGCCGAGATGGCGCAAGGCGGCGGTGACGATGGCGCGCACCAGGCCGCGATCGGCGGCCGACATCGCGTCATGCACCGGCTCGCTCAGCAGCGTGGCGAGGCTTTCATCGAGCGGCAGGCGCCGATGCAGCACATCGCCGAGCAGCTTGAGCGCGAGGCGGCGCGCGGTGAGGCCGGTGCCGGTATCGTTCATGAGGCGGCGTGATCCTGCTGGAGGGGAGATGCCTCGCCGGCAAAGCCGCAGGCTTCGAGAAGCGTCGCCATGCCGCGCGGCACCGGCGCGGTCACGGTCAGGGCCGCGTCGTCGCCACGGCCGGGAATGGTGATGGCGCGGGCATGGAGCTGGATGCGCCTGGCGGCCGAGCCCGCCTTGTCGCCGCCATAGAGCCCGTCGCCGGCGATCGGGCAGCCGATCGCCGCGCAATGCACGCGCAGCTGGTGGGTGCGCCCGGTATGCGGCTTGAGTTCGAGCCAGCTCAGCCCGTCGCCGCGCCCGAGGATGCGGTAATGCGTCAGGGCCGTCTCGGCGTCCTTGTCGCTGTCCTCGGTGACTTTCATCCACCACGAGCGCTTATCATGCGAGCGCCGGGCCAGCGCCAGCGCGATCTCGCCCTCGGCTTCGGGGGGCGCGCCGATCACCACCGCCCAATAGGTCTTGGCGATGCGCCCGTCGCGGAACAGGCGGCCGAGGCGGGCAAGCGCCTTGCGGTGGCGGCCGAGCACGAGGCAGCCGGAGGTCTCGCGGTCGAGCCGGTGCGCCAGCGCCGGATTGCGCGGCACGCCGAAGGTCAGCAGGTGGAAGAAGCTCTCGAGATTGGGGCCGTGGCCCGGCCCCTTATGCACGGCGATGCCGCTCGGCTTGTCGAGCACGATAATGTCGCGGTCGCGGTAAAGCACGCGCTCGGGCAGGCGGGCGCCGTCAAATTCCGGCATGGCGGCGGGCGGAAATCAGGGTCAGGACTGGCATCGCTCCACCCGATAGCCTACATCCCGACGGAAGGGAACGCGAAGATGCCGAACGATCAGCCGAGACAGTCCCATGAGGATGCCGACGAAGCGGCAAGCGAGACGCCGCGCAAGATGCTGACGCCGGCGGCGCAACGGGCGCTCGCCGAAGCCGCCGCGCGGCGCGCCGACCAGGACGCCCGTCAGGCGGCGCTCGCCAGCAACCCTGAGCGCCACGGGCGCGGCGGGCTCGACCCCGTGCGCTATGACGATTGGGAAGTGAAGGGCATCGCGGCCGACTTCTGAGGCGGCCTTCCGCCGCCTGACAATGTTGCCATGCTGTTCACGTTTCACGGCTTGTTCCCGAATCGAGTCGCGGCGTTTCGCGCCGGCCCGGGCCTTAAGGAAGCGCTAACAAGCCGGTTTGAAATGATAGGTTGAAGGCACTGGGTCCCGGCTCAAGGCCGGGACAAGACGGTTGCGGTTCCCTCGGCGTCTTTCCCCGGGCTTGACCTGGGGCCCAGGGACACGCCCTCTCCCGCCGGCATCGGCGACGCGCAAAACAAAAGGCCCCGGAAAACCGGGGCCTTCGTATCTCGTACAGTGCCGTGGCGCTTATTCGCGGTTGCCGAGCAGGGCCAGCAGCATCTGGAACATGTTGATGAAGTTCAGGTACAGGCTGAGCGCGCCCATCACCGAAGCCTTCTGGATCATCTCGCCGGAGCCGGCGAGCATGGCATACTCGTCCTTCAGGCGCTGCGTATCCCAGGCGGTCAGGCCGGCGAAGATCAGCACGCCGATGACGTTCAGGGCGAACTGCATCGCCGTGCTCGCCAGGAACAGGTTGACCACGCTGGCGATGATCAGGCCGAACAGGCCCATGATCAGGAACGAGCCCATGCCCGACAGGCTGCGCTTGGTGGTGTAGCCATACAGGCTCAGGCCGCCGAACGCCGCCGTGGTGATGAAGAAGACCTGGGCGATCGAGCCGATCTGGTAGATGTAGAAGATCGAGCCCATCGACAGGCCCATCGTCGCGGCGAAGGCCCAGAACGTGCCGAGCAGCCCCTGATAGCTCATGCGCTCGAAGCGGAACGAGAGCAGCATCACGAAGGCGAGCGGCGCCAGGATGACCAGCCATTTCAGCGGCGAGGCGTAAAGCGCCACCACGACGGGGCTGGTGCGGCCGAGCATGCCGATGCCGAGGCTGACGAGTGCGGTGATCGCGAGGCCGAGCACCATGTGATTGTAGATGCCGAGCATATAGGCCCGAAGGCCCTGGTCGATCGCCATACCGTCAGCACGGACGTAGCCCTGCTGGCCATATGCGTTGCGGTCGAAATTAGACATCGATGTCCTCTCGGTTATGACGCGCCGTTGGCGCTGATATGCGCCCGCGTCTCAGCGCGGTCTGCCAAAAGATATGGAACATTCCATGAGTCGATTCAAGGAGATTCCGTCTATTTTCAGGAAAACGCCGCCATCGCTCGCGGTTGAGCGCCGTAGTGACAACAACGTGAACGACCTTAACAGGATTTAATTTTCTTCTACTTACAGATCACGCAAGTACGGCGCCGGCTTTTCGCCAAGGATACGCAAAGTCTGGGCAAGACCTAGAGCGATCGTCACGGCAAGCGCCAATATAAGCCCCGTCGCTACACCCGACAAGGAAATCGAAAACTGCAGGTTCATTACGTTCACCACGACGAAATAGGCTGCGATCGAACCCGCCACGGCGCCGAACGCCGCTGTAATCAGCCCCAGCACGCCGTATTCGAGTAAAAAGGCGGCGAGGAGCCGAAGCCTGGTGGCGCCAAGCGTCTTCAGGATCACGGCTTCGTGGATGCGGGCGCGCTGGCCGGCGGCGAGCGCGCCGGCCAGCACCAGCATGCTGGCGAGGATGGCAAGGCCGCTCGCGGCCCTGAGCGCCAGCGCCAGTTGGCCGACCAGTTCGCCGACCGCCTCGAGCGTATCCTTGACCCTGACCGTCGAGATCGCCGGATAGCGATCGGCGACGGCGCGCACGATGGCCGCGTCGCCGGCGGCGCTGTCGCCGCCCGGCAGTGTCAGCGTGGCGAGATCGGTATGGGGCGCGCCGCGGAAGGTCGCGGGCGAGAACACCATGACGAAATTGATGCCGAAGGACTGCCAGTCGATGCGGCGCAGGTTGGCGATGCGCGCGGTGACCGGCCGGCCAAGCACATTGACGCTCACGGTGTCGCCGAGCTTGAGGCCGAGCCCTTCCGCCTGCTCGGCGCCGAACGAGACCAGCGGCTCGCCGGCATAATCGGCCGGCCACCACGCGCCCTGCGTCAGCACGGCGCCGGCCGGCGGGGTGGCGCTATAGGTGATGCCGCGATCGCCGCTCAGCACCCAGGCCGCCTTCTCGTCGGGCTTGATCCTGTCGGCGGGCACGCCGTTCAGCGCCGTGATGCGGCCGCGCAGCATCGGCACCTGCTCGACGGCGGCGCCGGGGCTTTGCGCGCGCAGGAAATCGGCGAAACCCTGCGCATCCTGGCGCGGGATGTCGACGAAGAAGAAGCTCGGCACCTTGCCGGGCAGGCCGGCATCGAGCTGGCCGCGAATGCTGCCCTCGATGACGCTCAGCGCCACGAGCAGCGTCAGGCCGAGGCCGAGCGACAGCACGATCGAGGGCGTCAGCGCGCCCGGCTTGTGCAGCGCCGCGACGGCAAGCCTGAGCGGCATGCGGCGGGCATGGGGCAGGCGGGCGGCTGCCCACATGATGCCGGCGGCGATCACTCTCAGGCCGATAAAGGCCAGCACCGCCGCGACGATATAGATCACCGCGATGCGGCGATCATCGGCAAAGCCGAGCGCGGCGGCGATCAGCAAGGCCGCGCCGAGCGCCGCCGCCGCGATGTAGCCGCGCCGGGGCAGTTTGGCGCCATTGCCGATCTCGTCGCGGAACAGCGTCGAGACCGGGATGTCATGGGCGCGCCCGAGCGGCCAGGCGGCGAAGGCGAAGGCGGTCAGCAGCCCGTAAAGCGCGCCGAGCGCCAGCGCGCGCCCGTCGAGCCCGATCTCGAGCGCGAAGGGCAGCAGGCCGGCGCCGAAATGCGCCGCCGCCAGCGGCAGCACGGCGCCGAGCACGAGGCCGATGGCGATGCCGATTACCGCGAGCGCCATGACCTCGGCGAGGCTGGTGAAGAACACGAAGCGGCCGGTGGCGCCGAGGCTTTTCAAGGTGGCGACGCTGAGCCGCCGGCGGTCGAGATAGGCGCGCGTCGCGTTGGCGATGCCGACGCCGCCGACGAGCAGCGCCGTCAAGCCGACCAGGGTCAGGAACTGGCTGAAGCGCTCGAGATTGCGGGCGAGCGCGGGCGAGGCGTTGTCGCGCGTGCGCACGCTCCAGCCGGCTTCGGGAAAGGCGCGTTTTGCTTCAGTCGTCACGGCGGCGAGATCGGCCGGGGTGCTGGCCTGCGGCGGCAGCAGCACGCGATAGATCCAGCGCGCCAGGCTGCCGGGCTGGATCAGGCCGGTATCGGCGAGCGCCTCGGCGTCGATGATGACGCGCGGCCCGAGCGCCAGGCCGGAGGCGAGCTTGTCGGGTTCGTCGGTGATGTCGCCGGCGAGCCGCAGCGTGGTGTCGCCGAGGCGGAAATGGTCGCCGGCTTTCAGCGACAGCCGCGCCGCCAGCACCGGATCAACGAGCGCGCCGCGCACGCCATCGACCGGGGCGAGCAGGCGCATCGGCTCGACCACGCCCGCGCCGGCCGGGGTGCGCGCTTTCAGCGTGCCTGCCAGCGGATAGGCGCCGTCAATGGCCTTGATCTCGACGAGCGCCGCCTCGCCGGTCTCGCCCCGGGCCATGGCGCGCAGCAGCACGACGGTGCCGACGCGGCCCTTGCTCGCGAGCCAGGCGCGTTCCGGCGCGCTCGCCTCGCGCTGGACGATCGAGAACGCGACATCGCCGCCGAGGATGGCGCGGCCCTCGCGGGCGAGGCCGGCCAGCATGGCATTGGACAGCGAGACGACGGTGACGATCGCCGCGACGCCGAGCGCCAGGCAGGCGATGAACACGCCGAAGCCGGCGAGCCCGCCGCGCAGCGCGCGCCCGGCGAAGCGCAGCGCCAGCAGCGGCCGGGCCGGCGGGAAGGCCAGGGCGGGCGCGCTCACGCCGTCATCACCGCGGCCGCCGTATCGCTCTCGATCAGGCCGGAGCGCAGCCGCACGACGCGGTCGCAGCGCGCCGCCAAGCCGGCATCATGGGTGACCAGCACCAGCGTCGCGCCACGCTCGCGCTTGATGCGGAACATCAGGGCGATCACCGCTTCGCCGGTGGCCTCGTCGAGATTGCCGGTCGGTTCGTCCGCGACGAGCAGCGCCGGTTCGGGCGCGAGCGCGCGCGCCAGCGCCACGCGCTGCTGCTCGCCGCCGGAGAGTTCGGCCGGATAATGGCGCAGGCGCTCGCCCAGCCCGACCTCGGCCAGTTCGGTGCGGGCGCGGCCGAACGGATCGGCATGGCCGGCAAGCTCGAGCGGCACGGCGACATTCTCGAGCGCCGTCATCGTCGGTATCAGGTGGAAGGACTGGAACACGATGCCGATGCGGCGGCCGCGAAACCGGGCAAGGCCATCCTCGTCGAGCCGGCCGAGATCCTGGCCATCGACGAGGATGCGGCCGCTATCGGGGCGCTCCAGCCCGGCAATGGTCATCAGCAGGGTCGACTTGCCGGAGCCGGACGGGCCGACAAGGCCGAGCGCCTCGCCGCGCGGCACCGCGAGCGAGATACCTTTCAGCACATGCACGCGCGAGGCGGCGCGGCCGAGGCTGAGATCGACTTGGGTCAGCGCGATGGCGGGTGGCAAATCGGCACGGGGAAGGGTATCGAGCATCGGCCATCCGCGATAGGGAAGAGACATGAGCGCACATATGCCCTCTTCGGCCGATTACCAGAGCGCGCGCAGGTTTCGCTTGCGGCTCATCGGCGCTTTTGCGGCTTTTCTGGCGCTGTGCGGTCTGTTCGGCGCCGCGCACGCCGCCGAACCCTTGCGCCTCGTGGTGTTCGGCGACAGCCTGAGCGCCGGCTATCAGCTTGCGGCGGACAAGGCGTTTCCGGCCCAGCTCGCGGCGGCGCTGAAGGCGAAGGGCCATGATGTGAGCGTGGCCAATGCCGGCGTGTCCGGCGATACCGCCAGCGCCGGGCTCGAGCGGCTCGACTGGTCGATCCCCGACGGCACCAATGGCGTGATCCTCGAACTTGGCGCCAACGACGCGCTGCGCGGCATCGACCCGGATGTGACGCGAAAAGCACTTGCCGGCATCCTCGCCCGGCTGGCACAGCGGAAAATCCCGGTGCTGCTCGCCGGCATGCTGGCGCCGCCCAATATGGGCCGCGATTTCACCGCGCGCTTCAACGCGATCTATGGCGATCTGGCGCGCGACTATGATGTGCCGCTCTATCCGTTCTTTCTCGAGGGCGTGGCCGCCAATCCGGCGCTGCTGCTCGCCGACGGCATGCATCCTTCGCCCGAGGGCGTGGCGGTGATCGTGAAGAACATCCTGCCGGCGGTCGAGGCGTTTCTGGCTGCGCTTCCGGGGAGGCATTAGGGTTTCCGCATAAATCGTCGCATCGCTATCGTCAGCCGCCTTGATCATGCCCATACTAGGGGTGCGAATCAGGGAGGACAGCGCGCCATGCCACGTCTTTTCACCGCTTTGGAACTCCCAGCCGATGTCGGATTTTCCCTGTCCATGCTGCGCGGCGGCCTGCCGGGCGCGCGCTGGATCGACCGGGAAAACTACCACATCACCTTGCGTTTCATCGGCGATGTCGACGAGCGCACCGCCGACGCCGTCGACGAGATGCTGCTCGAGGTAGAGCGCGAGCCGATCCCGATCCGGCTCAACGGTCTCGGCTCGTTCGGCTCGGACAAGCCGCGCTCGATCCATGCCGCGATCGAGCCGTCGCGGGCGCTGAGCGCCCTGCAGGGCGATATCGAGCGCGCCATAAGGCGTCTCGGCCTGCCGCCCGAGACGCGCAAATTCGTGCCGCATGTCTCGCTGGCGCGCCTGCGCCATGCCTCGACGCTCGATGTCGCCGATTATCTGGCGATGCGCGGCTATTTCCCGCCGCGCAGCTTCACGGCCGCGCGCTTCGTGCTGTTTTCCTCGCGCGATTCGGTCGGCGGCGGACCCTATGTGCTGGAAGCCGCCTATCCGCTCGGGCAGCACGAAATGCCGGCCTGGCCGGCGCGGCGCTGGGGGTGAGCATCATGGCCATTGCCCTGCTGAGCGCTGCCGAACGCGCGGATGCCTTGAAGACGCTGCCGGACTGGACGCTCGCGCCCGACGGCAAGGCGATCGCGCGCCGCTTCGTGTTCCGCGATTTCAACGCCGCCTTCGGCTGGATGGCGCGCGTCGCACTGACGGCGGAAAAGCTCGACCACCATCCCGACTGGCGCAACGTCTACAAGACGGTCGAGGTCACGCTGTCGACCCATGAGGCCGGCGGCGTCACCGCGCGCGATATCGCGCTGGCCGAGGCGATGGACGCATTCGCGGCCTGAGGACGGCGTTCTTTTCGCCGCCTCATCCTGAGCTTGTCGAAGGATGATCCAGCCCACGCCATGTTCGAGCATGCTTCGACAGGCTCAGCATGAGGTGGAGCTCGTCGAAATGTCGCCCGGCCCCGCGCCTGAACCCTATTTCGGCGCCATGCGGATGGCGCCGTCGAGCCGGATCGTGGCGCCGTTCAGCATGTCGTTCTCGCAGATCGATTGCACGAGTGCGGCATATTCGTCCGGCTTGCCGAGGCGTGAGGGAAACGGCACCTGCTTGGCGAGCGAATCGCGGAAATTGGCGTCGATCCGGTCGAAGAGCGGCGTCCAGAAAATCCCCGGCAGGATGGTGACGACGCGGATGCCGTAGCCGGCGAGATCGCGCGCCACCGGCAGCGTCAGCCCGGCAATGCCGGCCTTGGACGAGGCATAGCCGGCCTGGCCGACCTGGCCGTCCTCGGCCGCGACCGAGGCAGTCGCGATGATCACGCCGCGCCCGCCATCCTCGGTCACCGGAGGGGTCGCGGCCATGGCGACGGCCGATTTGGCGATGCAGCGATAGGTGCCGATCAGGTTGATCTCGATGGTGCGGCGATAGCGCGCCATGTCATGGGCGATCAGGGCGCCGCTGTCGCGCTGCCGGGCGACGGTGCGCTCGCCGGGCGCGATGCCGGCGCAATTGACCAGGATGTGCTCGACGCCATGCGCCGCGCGCGCCTTGGCGAGCGCCGCGTCGACGGAGGCATCGTCCGTGACGTCGCCCTGGCAGAACACGCCGCCGATCTCGGCCGCGACCATGTCGCCGCGCGCAGGATCCTGATCGAGGATCGCCACCCGGACGCCATGGCTGGCGAGCCGGCGCGCGGTCGCTTCGCCGAGCCCGGAGGCGCCGCCGGTGACGATGGCGGCGAGCGAGGAATCGAGTTTCATGCGCGGCGTCCCCTTTTCTGCGCGGCCTCTGTCGGCGGCCCGAATTCGTCCTCTAGCCTATCGCGGGCGCGGCGTCAGCGTTGCCTGTGATGTCGCCTGCGATGTCCCTTGTGATCTTGCGCGGGCCATAATCGCTCGCCACATTGCGCGGCAGGCAAGGAGGGATGATGATGGCGGAGCACTGGCAGGAGCCGTTTTCGCAGGCCGAGATCGCGGCGATGCGGCGCGCGACGCGGGATGAGACCAAGCTGGCGGCCGGGTTCTGGCGCGTGCTGCGCAAGGTGGCGCGCCGCGTGCCGTTCGCCGAGGACGCGCTGGCCGCCTTCTACTGCGCCTTCGATCCGGCGACCTCGCCGCGCGTCAAGGCGATCCTGGTCGGCGCCATCGGCTATTTCGTGCTGCCGTTCGACATCCTGCCGGATGTGCTGCCGCTGATCGGTTTCGGCGACGATGCCGCCGTGCTCGCGGCGGCGCTCGCCGCCGTGCAGGGCGCGGTCACCAAGGCCCATCGCGACAAGGCGCGCCAGACGATGGCCGATGGTTTGTGAGCGGGCGCCGATGCGGTTGGTTTTGCCAATCGCGTGAGGATCGGGTTAAACAGGCGCCGGGCATTTTATGAAAATGCGTCGGGCGACGATGCGAGTTTCGGTCAGGCCGGCATGGCGCCGGCGATCAGCAAGAGTAAAGATACGCCTCATGATTCGATTCCTCCTGCTCCAGTCCGCCGCGCTGGCCCTGATGTGCGGCGCGGCCTCCGTTCCGGTTTCAGCGCAAACCCAGACCCACGCGCAAGCCCAGGCGCACCCCGCCAGCACCGCCGCCAGGACGCATCTGGCGGCGCGCAAGCAGGCGCGTAAGGAAGCCGCGACGAACTCCGCCACCAGCGGCGCGATGGAACTCGGCAAGTTCGGCGACTGGGGCGCCTATATGGCCGGCACCGGCGCCAACAAGGTGTGCTTCGCCCTGTCGCAACCGCAGGAGCGGCTGCCCAAGGGCCTCAACCGCGACCCGGGCTATATTTTCATCACCAGCCGCCCGGCGCAGAATGTCCGCAACGAGGTGGCCTTCATGCTCGGCTTCGCGCTGAAGGCCGATGCCGACGGCGCGGCGACGATCGACGGCCATGCCTTCGCGCTCGAGAGCAAGGACAAGACCGCCTTCGTCAAGAACGCCGCCGAGGAGCCGCAAATGGTGCAGGCGATGCGCGCCGGCGCCAAGCTCTCGGTCAAGACCACGTCGCTGCGCGGCAATGTCACTACCGACAGCTATTCGCTGAGCGGCCTCACCAAGGCGCTCGACAAGGCGCAGAGCGACTGCAAATAGGCGCGGGAAGCAGGCTTGCGCGCGCCGCATGACGCGCCGCCGGCATCGTGCTATAGCGCGCGCATGACCATGCAAGCCGACAGCCTGACCGCCCCCGCGCCGGACGCGCCGCGCGTATCCGAACCGCGCCCGTCTCAATCGCGCCCGTCCCTTGCCGGCCTGACGCGCGAGGCGCTGGCCGAAAGGCTCGGCGCCATCGGCGTGCCGGAGCGGGAGCTGCGCATGCGCGTCGGCCAGATCTGGCAATGGCTGTACGGGCGCGGCGCCACCGATTTCGCCAGCATGTCGAATGTCTCCAAGGACCTGCGCGCTCAGCTCGCCGAGCATTTCACCCTGGCGCGGCCCGAGGTGGTCAGCGAGCAGATCAGCCGCGACGGCACGCGCAAATGGCTGCTGCGCATGGCGCCGACCGGCCCGCTCGATCGCGGCGCCGAGATCGAGGTCGTCTATATTCCCGAGGCCGATCGCGGCACTTTATGCGTCTCGAGCCAGGTAGGCTGCACGCTGAACTGCACCTTCTGCCATACCGGCACGCAGAAGCTGGTGCGCAACCTGAGCGCGGCCGAGATCGTCGGCCAGCTGCTCGTCGCCCGCGACCGCCTGCGCGACTATCCCGGCCAGCAGCCCGGGCGCGCGAGCCGCTTCGTCACCAATATCGTGTTCATGGGCATGGGCGAGCCGCTCTACAATCTCGACAATGCGCGCGACGCCATCGCGGTGATGAGCGATGCCGAGGGGCTGCAATTGTCGCGCCGCCGCATCACCGTCTCGACCTCGGGCGTGGTGCCGGAAATCGCTCGCCTTGGCGCCGAGACCAACACCATGCTGGCGATCTCGCTGCACGCGACCAACGATGAATTGCGCAACGAACTGGTGCCGATCAACCGCAAATACCCGATCGCCGAACTGCTCGATGCCTGCCGCGCCTATCCGGGCGTCTCGAACGCGCGCCGCATCACCTTCGAATATGTCATGCTGAAGGGCGTCAACGATTCGCTCGCCGAAGCGAAGGCGCTCGTCCGGCTGCTCAAGGGCATCCCGGCCAAGATCAACCTGATCCCGTTCAACCCGTGGCCGGGCAGCCGCTACGAATGCTCGGACTGGGAGCAGATCGAGCGCTTTTCCGACTATGTCTTCAATGCCGGCTATTCGAGCCCGGTGCGCACGCCGCGCGGCCGCGACATCCTGGCCGCCTGCGGCCAGCTGAAGAGCGAGACGGAAAAGCTGCGCGCCCGCGCCCGCCTGATGCTGGAAGAGCAGCTCGCCCTCAGCAGCGAATGATCGCCCGCCTGATCCTCGTTCCGCTGGCGCTGTGCCTCGCGGCGGCCGGCGCATGGCTGGCGCTGGTCATCGGCCTGTTCGCCAATCCGCAACTGGCCGCGTTATGGGCGGCGCTCGCCGAACGCATCCTCGATACGGCCGCCGCCGCCGCGATGGGCGATGAGCGCGGCGCCTTGCAGATGGCGATGCTGGCAAGCGCGAGCTGGAAGCTGATCCTGGCCGTCATCCTGGCGCCAAGCCTGATCGTCGCGCTGGTGAGCGAGGTCTTCGGCCTCCGCTCCTTCCTGGTGCAGGCGCTGGCCGCCGCCGCCCTGACGGCGGCGGTTCCCTTCGCGATGCTGCCGCAGACGGTCGCCGGCGCGGGCATGCCGCCGGCGCTTCTCAGCGCGCTCGCCATTGCCGGCGTGGTCGCCGGCGCGTTGTACTGGCTGGTCGCCGGGCGCGGCGCCTCCTCAACATAAGGGCTCGACCGGCCCATCCCGCTTTTGAAAGGCACAACCGTTCTTGTCCCGGCCTTGAACCGGGACCCAGGGAAACGGCGCGGCGTCGGGAATGTGGGCCCCGGATCAGGTCCGGGGCAAGACGGTGATGGAAGCGCCGCCCCCTCAGCGACCGTGGGCGCGCAGGATCGTGAGCGCGAAAGCGCCGAAAATGCTGGCGAACACATAGTCGATCACGCGCATCACGCGCGGCCTCGCCTTCAGCGTCGCGGTGAATTTTTCCGCGGTCGCGATCATCAAGAGCGAGAGCGGCAGGTTGAACAGCACGAAATAGAAGCCGAGAAACAGCATCTTGGCGGCGGCATGCGGGTCCGAGCCCGAGACGAATTGCGGCAGGAAGGTCACGAAGAACAGCACGATCTTCGGGTTCGACAGGTTGATGCCGATGCCGAGCAGCAGCGTGCGCCAGAAATCCCGGCTCGGCTTGCGCTCGAGCTTGACGTTGAGCGCCGAGCCGTGGCGCACCGCCTCGATCGCCAGCCAGGCGAGATAGAGCCCGCCAACCACCTTCAGGATCGTGAAAGCCGTCGGAGAAGCCGCGAGCAGCGCCGAGAGGCCGAGCGCTGCCAGCACGGTATGCACGCAGCAGCCGAGATTGGTGCCGAGCATGGCGGCGATGCCGATGCGCCGGCCGCCGGAAATGGTCTTGGCCAGGAACAGGCTCATATCCGGTCCAGGCGTGATGAACAGGATGAAGCTCGCCAGCGAGTAGGCTAGAAGTGTGGGCAGGTCGGGCAGGAAGGTCACGGAGGTTTGACTTCGGCTGATTGGAGACCGGGCCATTGTGCCATTTCAAGGCATGGTCCGCCAAGCGATTCCGCTGCTACCATGGACGCGGCGATGGGACGCGACGATGGGGCGCGATGACGGGAGGAACGCGATGACGAGGTGGTGGCTGGTGCTGGCCGCGGTGGTCCCGCTCGCTCTGTCCGCTGGACCCACGCTGGCGCAGGGCGCGCCGGCCTCGGATCAGCCGGCCGTTTCGCAGCCCGCGCCACCGGCCGCTTCCCCGCTGATTGCTTCCCCGCTGATTGCTTCTCCGCCGATTGCTCCCCCGCCGATTCTTGCCGGCGAGAGCCGCATCGTGCCGGCCTTTGCCGCCCATGGCATGGTCGCGGCCCAGGAGGCCAAGGCTGCGCGCATCGGCGTCGACATCCTCAAACGCGGCGGCAATGCCGTCGATGCCGCGGTGGCGATCGGCTTCGCCGAGGCCGTGACGCTGCCGCGCGCCGGCAATCTCGGCGGCGGCGGCTTCATGCTGGTGCATCTGGCGCAAAAGAACGAGACGGTGGCGATCGATTACCGCGAAACCGCGCCGGCGGCGGCGAGTGCCGGCATGTTCCTCGATGCCAATGGCGAGCCGGACCCGAAGAAATCCCGCGATAGCGGCCTGAGCGTCGGCGTGCCCGGCACCGTTGCCGGGCTTGTGCTCGCCCATGCCCGCTACGGCTCGGGCAAGCTGAAGCTCGCTGATCTGATCCAGCCGGCGATCGCGCTGGCGCGCGCCGGCATCGTGGTCGAGGACGACCTCGCCGATTCGCTGCCGGCCGCCGCCAGCCGGCTCGGCCGCTTTCCGGCGACGCGCGCCGTGTTCTTCAACGACGACAAGCCGTTCGCGCGCGGCGAGAAGATCAAGCAGCTCGATCTCGCCCGCACGCTCGAGCGCATCGCCACCGACGGGCCGGAGGCGTTCTACCAAGGCGAGACGGCGCAGCGCATCGTCGATGCCGTTAAGGCGGAAGGCGGCATCATGACGATGGCCGACCTCGCCGGCTACAAGCCCGTGCTGCGCAAGCCGGTGACCGGCAGCTATCGCGGCTACACCATCGCCTCGATGCCGCCGCCCTCGTCCGGCGGGGTGCATCTGATCGAGATCCTGAATATCCTCGAGGGTTTCGACATGAAGGGCGCCGGCGCGCAATCGGCCTTGCAGGTGCATCTGATGACCGAAGCGATGCAGCAGGCCTATGCCGACCGAGCGCGCTTCCTCGGCGACCCTGACCGCGTGAAAATCCCCGTAACCGGCCTGATCTCGAAACCCTATGCCGATGCCATGCGAAAACTGATCGATCCGCTCAAGGCGCGGCCGGCCGATGCCGTCTCGGCCGGCGATCCGTTGCCGTTCGAGCCCGACCAGACGACGCATTTCTCGGTCGTCGACAGCGAGGGCAACGCGGTTGCCAACACCTACACGCTGAATTTCAGCTACGGGCTCGGGCTGGTCGCGGCCGGCACCGGCGTGCTGCTCAATAACGAGCTTGACGATTTTTCCGCCAAGCCCGGCGCCCAGAACGCCTATGGGCTGGTCGGCAGCGAGGCCAACAGCGTTTCGCCCGGCGCACGGCCCTTGTCCTCGATGACGCCGAGCATCCTGTTCAAGGACGGCAAGTTGTTCATGGTCACCGGCAGTCCGGGCGGCAGCCGCATCATCTCGACGGTGCTGAACGTCATCATCAACGTGATCGATAACGGCATGAGCATCGCCGAGGCGGTGGCAGCACCGCGCCCGCACCAGCAATGGAAGCCCGATGCACTGCTCGTCGAGGAAGGTTTTTCGCCCGATACGCTGGCGCTGCTGCGGAAGCGCGGCCACAAGATCAAGGTTGGAACCCCATCGGGTTCGGCGAATTCCATTCGGGTAGCCCCGGAAGGGCTGTATGGCGCCGCCGATCCGCGCCAGCGCGGCACGCTTGCGGTCGGTTATTGACGCTTTCGCTGCAATGCGAAAAGCTGGCATGCCGGATGACGGCTTGAGAAGGATCGGCGGATGATTTTGATCGCGAAATGGCGCCAGGGCGTGATGGTCACCCTGCTCGGGCTGATGCTGTCGGCCTGCGGCGTCAACAACGTGCCGACGCTGGAGGAAGCCGCCAAGGCGAAATGGAGCGAGGTGCAGAACCAGTACCAGCGCCGCGCCGACCTGGTGCCGAACCTGGTCGAGACCGTGAAGGGCTACGCCAAACAGGAGCAGGACACGCTGACCAAGGTCGTCGAGGCGCGCGCCGCCGCGACCGCGATCAAGGTCGATGCCAGCACGATCACCGACCCGGAGAAGTTCAAGCAGTTCCAGCAGGCGCAGTCGCAGCTGACCGGCGCGCTCGGCCGGCTCATCGCCATCTCGGAAGCCTATCCGGACCTGAAATCGAACCAGAACTTCCTCGCCCTGCAATCGCAGCTCGAGGGCACCGAGAACCGCATCGCCATCGCGCGCCGCGATTATATCGGCGCGGTGCAGGCCTATAACACCGAGGTGCGCACCTTCCCCGGCGTGCTGTGGGCCAAGCTGTTCTGGGGCGCCAAGGCGATGCAGACCTTCGAGACGGCGGCCGGGAACCAGAGCGCGCCGAGCGTGAAGTTCTAAGGCGCCGATGACAAACGCCCGCTTCGGCTCGCGCCTCGCCAGCCCCTTCGCCGGCCCCTTGCTCGTGCTCGCCCTGGCGTGCGCCTGCTGGCTGGCGGCGGGCGCGCCGTCGCGGGCCGAGGATCTCAAGTTCCCGGCGCTGACCGGCAGGGTCGTCGACGAGGCCAAGCTGATCGCCCCCGACGCGCGCGCCCGCATCGAACAGAAGCTCGCCGCGCATGAGGCCAAGACCTCGGACCAGATCGTGGTGGCGACGGTGCCCTCGCTCCAGGGCGATACGATCGAGGATTTCGCCAACCGGCTGTTCCGGTTCTGGAAGCTCGGCGAGGCCAAGACCAATAACGGCGTGCTGCTGCTGGTCGCACCCAACGAGCGCAAGGTGCGCATCGAGGTCGGCTACGGGCTGGAAGGCACGCTGACCGACGCCCTGTCGCGCGTCATCATCTCGGGTGCCATCGCGCCGAAATTCAAGGCGAACGACTTCGCCGGCGGCATCGAGGCCGGCATCGACGCGCTGACCGCCACCCTGACCGGCGACGACGAGTGGCAGCGCCGCGCCGCCGAGCGCCCGGCGCAGGGCGCCGGCGATTTCGATCCGATGGCGATCCTGATGCTGATCATCATCGTCATCGTCATCGTGCAGATCATGGCGGCGGTGCGTGGCGGCGGCGGTGGCGGCGGCCGCTCCCACCGCACGCGGCGCGGCAACTGGATCGTGCTGCCGCCCTCCGGCGGCGGTGGCGGCTGGGGCGGCGGTGGCGGTTTCTCCGGCGGTGGCGGCTTTTCCGGCGGCGGCGGATCGAGCGGGGGCGGCGGCGCCTCGGGGAGCTGGTGAATGGCGCTGATTTCCGAGGCTGATCAGGCGCGTATCGCAGCGGCGGTGGCGGCGGTCGAGGCGCGCAGCGCCGGCGAGATCGTGTGCGTGATCGCGGGGTCGGCGAGCGATTACCGCTCGGTGCCGCTGGTGTGGGCGGCGCTGCTGGCGCTGGCGGTGCCGTGGCCGCTGATCAGCCTGCTGCACCTGTCGGCCGGCACGGTGTACCGCGTCCAGCTCGGCACCTTCATCATCGCGGCGCTCGTGCTGTCGCTCGCCAACTGGCGCTTCGCCATCGTGCCTGGCTTCGTCAAGCGGCGCCGGGCGGGCCAGGCGGCGCGCGAGCAGTTTTTCGCGCAAGGGTTGCACCGGACGCGCGCCCGCACCGGCATCCTGATCTACATCACTGAAGCCGAGCGCCACGCCGAGATCATCGCCGATGACGGCATGGCCGCCAGGGTCGACAAGAGTTTCTGGCGCCGGCAGGTCGAGGTGCTGGTCGCGGCGCTGAAGCAGAACCGGCCGGTCGACGGGCTCGTCACCGTGATCGAGGCTTGCGGCGACGTGCTGGCGCAGGCAGCCCCCGTCGCGCCCGACGACAAGGACGAGTTGTCGAACCGGGTCGTGCTGCTGTGAGGCATCCGGGCCGCCGCTGAGCCAGGGCCGGAGGGGGGGGCCAGCTTCACCCCCGCGCCAGATCCCCCAGAAGCCCGGCCGCCACCGTCAGCTTGGCGACGGTGAGGCCCTCGCGGCTGATTTCGGCGATGGCCGCGCGGCTGCGCTCGATCTCTGGCCCGCGCTGCTCAGCCCACGGCTCCAGCGCGCCGCCGGTCGCGCGCATCACGTCGATGGCGAGCAGGTCATGCGCCGCCGCGATGCCGTCAATGGCGCGTTCGAGCGCCAGCTGCTCGTAATGATCGGTCGTGGCGATCGCCCGTCCCTGCTCGACCAGGATCCCAAGCGACAGCACGCCGTCGAGGCCGAAATAGGCGCCGGCCACCGCCGCCACCGGCTTGCCGATCTGGTCGGCGATGCGCACGATGGCCGGCGCCGCCACGAGCCGGTCGATCAGGGCGAGCCGGCGCGCCGGCGCGGCCGGCATGCCGAGCCCGGTCAACTCGTCGGCGAGTGGCAGGTCGTCGCCGTCGAACAGCGCCGCCACCGCATCGATGCCGTCGGCGTAATGCCGGATCGTCTCCTCGAGCGGGGCATCGGCCGGCAGGTTGCGCACGAACCACACCATCTGGCCGAGCAACAGCACCTGCAATTGCCCGTAAAGCGCGAGCTGGCGCTGGCCGGCAAGCGTGTTGTCGAGCCCATCGAGCGCGTCATGGATGGCGTAGAGGCCGAAACTGTCGCGCGCCGCCGCATAGGCATGGGCGAGCATGGCGATGTCGCAGCCGGTCCGGTCGCGCACGCGCCGCGCCGCACTCGGGCCGCCGCGGTTGATGATGGCGTTGGCAAGGCCGGTGGCGATGATCTCACGACGCAGCTTGTGGCTGGCGATGGCATCGGGAAAACGCTCGCGGATCGCGTCGGGGAAATAGCGGTCGAGCTCGTGGTAGAAATACGGCTCGTCCGGCGCGCGGCTCTCGAGCAGGTCGTCATAGAGGGTGAGCTTGGCATAGGCGAGCAGCACGGCGATTTCCGAGCGCGTCAGGCTTTCGCCGGCGCGCTCGCGCTGGGCGAGGTTTTGGGCATCGGGCAGGAACTCGACCTTGCGATCGAGCCGGCCTTCGCTTTCGAGCACCTGCATCAGCCGGCCGAGATAGCCGGTTTCCTCCGCGCCCCGGCGCTGGCACAGCGAGATGGCGAGCGTCTGCATGTAGTTGTTGCGCGGCACCAGCCGGCCGACATCCTCGGTCATGCTGGCGAGGAACGGCGCACGCTCCGCCTCGGAAAGCCGGCCGTCGCGATACGGCGTCGCGATGGCGATCTTGATGTTGACCTCGACATCGGAGCAGTTGACGCCGGCGGAATTGTCGATCGCATCGGTGTTGAGCGCCACGCCGTTGCGCCCGGCCTCGATGCGGCCGCGCTGCGTCATGCCGAGATTGGCGCCCTCGCCGATCACCGTGGCGCGCACGGCTGAGCCGGTGATGCGGATCGCGTCATTGGCGCGGTCACCGGCCTCCGTGTCACTCTCATCGGACGCACGGATATAGGTGCCGATGCCGCCAAACCACAGCAGGTCGACGCGCATCTTCAGGATCGCGGTCATCACCTCCTGCGGCGTCGCCTCGGCCTGATCGAGATCGAGCATGGCGCGCAGCGGCGCCGAGAGCGGGATCGCCTTGGCGCTGCGCGGGAAAATGCCGCCGCCGGCCGAGATCAGGCTTTTGTCGTAATCCTGCCAGCTCGAGCGCGGCAGCTTGAACAGCCGGGCGCGCTCGGCAAGCGCCGGCGCCGGATCGGGCTCGGGATCGAGGAAGATGTCGCGATGGTCGAACGCCGCCTGCAACCTGATGCAGGGCGACAGCAGCATGCCGTTGCCGAACACGTCGCCCGACATGTCGCCGACGCCGGCCACGGTGAACGGCACCGTCTGGATATCGATGTCGCGCTCGCGAAAATGCCGCTTGACGCCCTCCCAGGCGCCCTTGGCGGTAATGCCCAGCCCCTTGTGATCGTAGCCGACCGAGCCGCCGGAGGCGAAGGCATCGCCGAGCCAGAAGCCGCGCGCGAGCGACAGCGCATTGGCGACATCGGAGAAGGTCGCGGTGCCCTTGTCGGCCGCGACGACGAAATACGGGTCGTCGCCGTCATGGCGCACCGTATCGGCGACCGGCACCAGCGTGTCGCCGTCGAGATTATCGGTCAGTTCGAGCATGGTGCGCACGAAGAGCCGGTAGGATTCGGTGCCCTCCGCCAGCCAGGCGGCGCGCTCGCTCGCCGGCGGCAGCTTCTTCGGGATGAAGCCGCCCTTGGCGCCGACCGGCACGATGACGGCGTTCTTGACATGCTGCGCCTTGACCAGGCTCAACACCTCGGTGCGGAAATCCTCCGGCCGGTCCGACCAGCGGATGCCGCCGCGCGCCACCTTGCCGGCGCGCAGATGCAGGCCCTGCACGCGCGGGCTGTCGAGGAAGATTTCATAGAGCGGCGCCGGCAGCGGCATGCCCGGCACCTTGCGCGGCTCGAGCTTGAACGAGATCAGTTTTCGCGCCTCGCCATCTTCGTCGCGCTGGAAGAAATTGCTGCGCACGCTCGCCTCGATCATGGCGATGAACTGGCGCAGGATGCGATCCTCGTCGAGCACCGCGACAGCGGCCAGCGCCGCCTCGATGCGCGCCCGGATCGCCTGCTCCTTCCTGGCGCGCTGCTTCGCGTCGGCGATCGCCGGATCGAACCGCTCGGTGAACAGCGCCACCAGCTGCGCGGCGAGCGCGCTGTGCTTGACCAGCGTCGCGGCCATGTATTCGTGGCTGTACGAGACCCTGATCTGGCGCGCATAGCGCGAATAGGCCCGCAGCAGCGCCACCTCGCGCCAGTCGAGCCCCTGCTCGACGACGAGCGCGTTATAGCCGTCGCTCTCGGCATCGCCGCGAAACAGCGCCATCAGCAGCGCCTCGAGCTTGGGCTCGAGCGCGGCGATGTCGATCGCGGCGGCGCCGGGCCGCTCCAGCGTCATGTCATGCAGCCACACCGTGGCCTGCGCGCCGGCCGGCGCGATGGCATAGGTGCGCTCGTTGACGACCACGAACCCCATATGCTCGAGCAGCGGCACGCGGTCGGAGAGCAGCATCGGCTCGCCATGCGCATAGACCTTCAGCGAGGCGCGGTGCGGCGGGTCGCCGGCCTTGCGGTAGATGGCGACGGCGCGCAGGCGGCCGGCATCGAGCCGGTCGATGATGGTGATGTCGGCGATGGCGTCGGCCGGCGTGAACGCCTCGCGATAGGCGGCCGAGAACGCATCCGCGAAACGCCCGTGCAAGGCCGCGGTGCCGGCACCGTCACGGCCGGCGGCAAGCGCGTCGCGCAGGCTGTCGCCCCAGGTGCGCACGATCGTCGTGACGCCGGCTTCCAGCGTCTCGCGCGGGATATGCGGCGTCGGCTCGCCATCGCGGCCGATGATGAAATGCGTGCGGGCGAGCAGCCCTTCCGGGTAATACGGATACGAGGCCGAGAGCCGGCCCTGATAGATTTCGGCGAGATACGCGCCGACCTTGCGGCGGATATCGGTGTCGTAGCGCTCCTTCGGAATATAGACCAGCACCGAGACGAAACGGTCGAAACTGTCGAGCCGGGCCAGCACCCGGATGCGCGGACGCTCCTCCAGCGCCAGGATATCGAGGGCGGCGAGCCGCAGCGTCTCCGGATCGACCTGGAACAGTTCGTCGCGCGGGTAATCCTCCAGGATATGCTGCAACGCCCGCCCGGAATGGCTCTCGGGATCGAGCCCGGCCTGCTGCAGCACGGTGGCGACCTTGCGGCGCAGATACGGAATCGCCCGCGTGCCGCCGGTATAGGCCGAGGAGGTGAACAGGCCGACAATGCGCAATTCGCCCTCGAGCGCGCCATCGGCATCGAACAGCTTCACGCCGACATAATCGAGATGCACGCGCCGGTGCACGCGCGACTTGACGTTGGCCTTGACGATGATCAGCGCCACCGGCTCGGCGAGGAAGCGGCGCACCTCGGGCGTGATCGTCACCAGCGCCGTGCCGCGCCGCAGTACCCGCATCTCGGGGTCGCGCATGATGCCGAGCCCGGTGCCATCGCGCGGATCGGCCGCCTCGACGCCTTCCGAGAAGCGATAATCGCGCATGCCGAGCAGGGTGAAATTGTCGTTGCGCAGCCATTCGAGCAGCGCGATCGCCTCCTGCGTCTCGGGTTTCGGCAGCGGCGGCGGGTCGTCGCGGTAGCGCTGGATCACCGCCGCGAGCCGCGCCCGCATCGGCTGCCAGTCGTCGACGGCGTGCTCGACATCGTCATAGACGCCTTCGAGCGCCACTTTCAGCGCCTGGCGCGCCGCCGCGTCCGGCAGGCGCGCGACATGGATATGGATGAAGCTCTCGCGGATCTCGCCGGCATGCTCGGCGCCACTCGCCTCGCCCGACAGCCGTGTCAGGCGTCCTTGTCCGTCGCGCTCGACCCGGATGATCGGATGCGCCACCAGCTGCACATCGAGCCCGCGCTCGCCAAGCTCGGCCAGCGTCGAGGAGAACAGGAACGGCATGTTGTCGTTGATCGCCTCGACGACGGTGATCCCGGCCTCGGGCACGTCGAAGATGCGGATGCTCGGCTTGCCCGGCCGGCGCGCGGCGAGATGCTCGCGTGCCTCCTGCGCCAGATGCTCCAGGACCTGCCGGCTCAGCCTCGCCAGATCGTCGGGCTCGACCCGGCCAAAGAACATCGTGACATCCGCCGCGCCGGCGCCCGCCCTGCTTCCCGTCATGATGGTCCTCCACAGACCACGTGCGCGACACGCGCGCAGCACAGCAGCCTGCACGTTTAATGCGAAAGTTCAACGGCGAAGGCCAAAATTGCCGGCGCGTTAACCGGCGCGGCTTGTCACACTCGCTTCCGGGCGTAACTGTTGTCATGTGCGGCGGCGCGCAAGCGCGGCCATAAGCACCAAACCGAGATTACGCCAAGATTACGCGTGGACAAGAACCGGAGAAGGACGCAATGCCTCGCCAGAAAGCCGCTGTTGAATCGCCAGTTTCATCATCCGTTGCATCGCCGACCGCGCTCGCGCTCGACCAGGCGCCCCTGTCACCGGCCATGGCGGCCTATTTCGACAAATGCCTTGAGAAGATCGGCTTCGTGCCCAATGTGCTGGCCGCCTATGCCCATGACATCGCCAAGCTCGAGACCTTCGCCGCCTTCTATAACGAATTGATGCTGGCGCCATCCGGCCTGAGCAAGCTCGAGCGCGAGATGATCGGCGTCGCGGTGTCGAGCGAGAACGATTGCTTCTACTGCCTGACCGCGCATGGCGCCGCCGTGCGCCAGCTCTCCGGCGATCCGGTGCTCGGCGAGATGTTGGTGATGAACTATCGCGTCGCCAGCCTGCCCAAGCGCCAGCGCGCCATGCTCGACTTCGCCGTCAAGCTGACCTGCGAGCCCGAGGGCATCGAGGAGCTCGATCGCCAGAAGCTGCGCGAGGTCGGTTTCTCGGAACGCGATATCTGGGACATCGCCGCCGTCGCCTCGTTCTTCAACATGAGCAACCGCATGGCCTCCGCGACCGAGATGCGGCCCAATCCGGAGTATCACGGCATGGCGCGTACGCCGCGCGAGCCGGGGCCGGGGAAACGTTGAGGAAACGCCGAGGAAGCGGCGGAGAAGGAAGCTGGAAACCGGCGGGAACACCCCCGGAAAGAGAATGGCCGGCGCGCGAGACGCGCACCGGCCATGAAGACCCTTTCCCGAGGGGCTCGGGAAAGCCTGGCCGCATGATCGCCCCGGTGGGGCTGGGGGGCTGATAGAACCGAGGCGGTGCGGCCAAGCCTCGAGGCAACACTGAGAAGTCTACGCCGCAGTTGGGCCGGTCCTTGACCGAATCGGGGCGGAAATAAGGTTTTTGGCTTTTAGGGGCCCGCCTTAAAACCCGTTATATATCAAGATTCTATCACGCTTGCTGCCGACCGCTTTCCACGCCATGATAGAGCCGTGCGCAAGGAGCCTGCATGAGCGAGAGCGAGACCGTTCCGCCGAACCATCCGGCGGCCAGCGAAGTCGCGGTTTTGCCGTCCGGCGGGGATCGCCACAAACGCGTCGCCTTCGACCGTCACGAGTTGCGCGAGATCTTCAACGTCTACGGCCGCAAGGTCGCGGCCGGGGAATGGCGCGACTACGCCATGGATTTCCACGCTGACCACGCCGTTTTCTCGATTTTCCGGCGCACAAGCGAAGTCCCGCTCTACCGCATCGTCAAGGACCCGGCGCAAGCCAGCCGGCAGGGCGCCTACCAGGTCGTCGCCGCGACCGGGCTGATTCTCAAGCGCGGCCACGACCTCGCCCGCGTGCTGCAAGTGCTCGACAAGACCCTCCGGCTGGTCAAGGGCTGATCCGGCTCACTCGGCAGGCTGGATCGTCGGCCCCGCGGCCGGGGCCTTCTTGGCCCGGCCGCGCCCGAGCACGGCGTCGGACAGCCCCATGCACGGGCGCTCGACCAGCCGGTAGAAGCCATAGGCGACGACGATCGCCATGGCGCTGGCGATCAGCAGCATCGCGATATCGCCGGACAAGCCGCTGACATGCCGGCTCAGCAGCTTGGCCACCAGCGCCAGCACCAGCACATGCGTCAGGTAGAGCGAATAGGAGATGTTGCCGAGCAGGTTCATCACGCGGCTGTCGCGCCAGAAACCGGCCATCTCCAGAAAGATCGCCCCGGCGACGATCATCGCCGCCGGAACGCCATAGACGAGCGGCCGCACGGGATCGAACGGTTCCGGCGTATAGAGCGAGGTCGCCGAGACGCCGATGAGCCCGACGACCAGCAGCATGACGGCGGTGCGCGCGCTGGTCCGGCCACCCGCCAGGCAGACATGGGCAAGCAGGATGCCGAAGCCGAACTCGACCAGCAGGGTCTGGCTATAGAACCAGGCGATGCTCTGGCCCTGCGGCAGGTTACGCACCAGTCCGACCACCGCGAGCCCGCAAAACACGGCGCAGATGATCATCGATCGATGGCGCGGCGCGAAACCGAGCGTCGCCGCGATCATGGCGTAGAACATCACCTCGAGCGACAGCGTCCAACTCGGCTCGAGCAGCGGGAAGATCGAGCCGTCGCGGATGATCGAGGGCACGAAGGCCAGCGACAGCGCAAGATCATGCCCGGTCCAGGGGAAGTTGCGGAACGCGACCGGCGCGATCAGACTCATGCCGACCAGAGCGAGGACGACGCTCCAATATGGTACACCGAGGCGCAAGATGCGTCCGAGAATGAACTCCTTGCGGCTGCGCGGCGCTTGCGTGACCATGGTCAGCAGGAAACCGCTGATCACGAAGAACACATCGACGCGCGCTTCGCCGAACTCGCCGATCTTCACCGGGAGGACCTGGCTGCCATAGCCGTGCACATAGGCGAAACCGTGCGACAGCAACACGCCAAGGGCCGCAATGCCACGCAGATGATGAACCGAAATCAGCCTTTTCATGCCATGGCCAGCGCAAATCGCGGGCCATGGCCGAGGCCGCCCGCCGGCGGCCTCGCAGCATGGTTAACCGGGTCTTAAGCGGTCGCGTGCCTGTTCATGCGGTTGGCGATCAGGTCATCGACGACGCCTGGATCGGCCAGCGTCGAGATATCGCCAAGCGCGCCATATTGGTCCTCGGCGATCTTGCGCAGGATGCGGCGCATGATCTTGCCGGAACGGGTCTTGGGCAGGCTCGGCGCGAACTGGATCAGGTCGGGCTGGGCGATCGGGCCGATCTCCTTGCGTACCCAGCCGACAAGCTCCTTGCGCAACGCCTCGGACGGGCTGTCGCCGGTCATCAGCGTGACATAGGCATAGATGCCCTGCCCCTTGATCGGATGCGGATAACCGACCACGGCGGCCTCCGAGACGTTCGGATGCGCCACCAGCGCGCTCTCGACCTCGGCCGTGCCCATGCGATGGCCCGAGACGTTGATGACGTCGTCGACGCGGCCGGTGATCCAGTAATAGCCGTCGGCATCGCGCCGGCAGCCGTCGCCGCTGAAGTACTTGCCCTTGTAGGCGGAGAAATAGGTCTTCACGTAGCGGTCGTGATCGCCGAACACGGTGCGCGTCATGCCCGGCCACGCCTGCTGCATGCACAGATTGCCGCTGCCCTCGCCTTCGATAATGTTGCCGTCGCCGTCCAGCAGTTCAGGAACGATGCCGAAGAAAGGCTTCGTGGCCGAACCCGCCTTGAGGTCGATGGCGCCCGGCAAGGGGGAGATCATGATGCCGCCGGTCTCGGTCTGCCACCAGGTGTCGATGACCGGGCACTTCTTCTCGCCGACGACGTTGAAGTACCATTCCCAGGCTTCCGGATTGATCGGCTCGCCGACCGAACCCAGGATGCGCAGCGTCTTGCGCGAGGTCTTTTGGACCCACTCGTCGCCGACGCCCCGCAGCGCGCGGATCGCGGTCGGCGCGGTGTAGAAGATGTTGACCTTGTGCTTGTCGACCACCTCCCACATGCGCGACGGCGTCGGGTAGTTCGGCACGCCCTCGAACATCAGCGTGGTCGCGCCGTTGGCGAGCGGCCCGTAGAGGATGTAGGAGTGGCCCGTCACCCAGCCGACATCGGCCGTGCACCAGTAGATGTCGCCGTCATGGTAGTCGAAGACATACTGGTGGGTCATCGAGACATAGACGAGATAGCCGCCGGTGGTGTGCAGCACGCCCTTCGGCTTGCCGGTCGAGCCGGAGGTGTAGAGCACGAAGAGCGGGTCCTCGGCGTTCATCTCGGCGCATGGGCACTCGGCGGTCACCATCTCGGCCGCCTCGTGATACCAGGCGTCGCGCACCGGGTTCATCGCCACGTCGCCGCCGGTGCGGCGCACCACGATGACGTGATCGACGGCGCCATCGACCTTCTCGATCGCGGCATCGACATTGGCCTTGAGCGCGATTCTGCGGCCGCCGCGCAAGCCCTCGTCGGCGGTGATCACCACCCTGGAATCGCAATCGCGGATGCGCCCGGCGAGTGCATCCGGCGAAAAGCCGCCGAACACCACCGAGTGGATGGCGCCGATGCGCGCGCAGGCGAGCATCGCGAAGGCCGCCTCGGGGATCATCGGCATGTAAATGGTGACGCGGTCGCCCTTCTCGACATTGCGGTTGCGCAGCACATTGGCGAAGCGGCACACCTCATCGTGCAACTCGCGATAGCTGATGTGGCGGGACTCGCTCGGGTCGTCGCCCTCGAAGATGATCGCCGTCTGGTCGCCACGCGTCTCGAGATGCCGGTCGATGCAGTTATAGGCGACGTTGGTCGTGCCATCCTGATACCATTTGATCGAGACCTGTCCCGGTGCGTAGGACACGTTGCGCACCACCGAATAGGGCTTGAACCAATGGATGCGCTTGCCTTGCTCGCCCCAGAACGCATCCGGGTCCTCGACCGAGGCAGCATACATCGCCTGGTATTTCTCGCGATCGACCAGGGCGTTCTTCGACCACTCCGGCTTAACGCTATAGACCTTCTCCGCCATCGCCTTGTCTCCTCCGGCGCGGCCGGCCGAAACCCGCCGCGTTTCCTCTTGCTCTGGCATGAGTAGCCCAAAGGGTCGGGGCTTGAAAGGCGGACTTGGTCACACTTTGGTCTGGCCGCGCCCTACAAGCCGCCCATCTTGCGGATCAGCGCCCATTCCTGCGGCAGGACCGGCTGCACCGACAGCCGCGCCGCCGTGACCAACGCCATCTTGGCGAGCGCCGGCGTCGCCTTGATCTCGGCGAGGCTGACCGGGCGCGGCAGCGGCTCGAGCGCCTTGATGTCGACCATGCCGAACCGGCCGCTCTCGTCGCTCGGATCGGGATAATATTCCTTGATCACCTCGACATGGCCGACGATCTCCTTGCCCTCGTTCGAGTGGTAGAAGAAGCCGCGGTCGCCGATCTTCATCGCCATCATCTGCTGCTTGGCAAGGTGATTGCGCACGCCATCCCAATGCGTGCCCTTGGCGCCGGCCTCGACCTGATGCGCCCATGACCATTTGAAGGGCTCGGATTTGAACAGCCAGTATTTCATGCCCGCTTCTTTCATGTTTCCGCCCGCTGCGGCCGTTCCGTCAGCGTGGCGATTGCCTCGCGCACCTGCATGCGCCCGTCAAGGATCGCGGCGACGGTCGCCGACAGTGGCATCTCGACGCCGCGCGTTGCCGCCTTGGCGACCAGCGCCGGCGCGGTAAAGGCGCCCTCGGCGAGCTTGCCATGGCCAGCCTCGCCCAGCGGCTCGCCACGCCCGAGCGCCTGGCCGAAGGCAAAATTGCGCGATTGCGCACTCGCCGCCGACAGCATCAGGTCGCCGAGCCCGGACAGGCCCATCAGCGTCTCGGGCCGGGCGCCGAGAGCAGCGGCGAAACGGCGCATCTCGGCAAAGCCGCGCGTCACGGTCGCGGCGCGCGCGCTTTCGCCGAGCCCGGCGCCGGCGACAATGCCGGCGGCGATCGCCAGCACGTTCTTGGCGGCGCCGCCGATCTCGACGCCGCGCATGTCGGCGCTGTGATAGATGCGGAAGCCGGCCGAGCCGATCAGCGCCGCCAGTTCGGCGGCGAACGCCTCGTCGCCCGCCGCGAGCGTCACCGCCGTCGGCAGGCCGCGCCCGACATCGGCGGCAAAACTCGGCCCTGACAGGATTGCCGGCCGCGCGCTGGGCAGGACATCCGCGATGATCTCGCTGACGAAACGGCCGCTGCCCTGCTCGATGCCCTTGGCGGCGGCGATCAGCGCCAGCCCGGCGGGAGCGGTCGGCTCCAGCCGCGCGAGCACGCCGGCGAGCGCCTGCGTCGGCACGGCGGCGATCATCACCGGCAGCGCGGCGGCTGCGATCGCGCTCACCGGCTCCACGGTTTCGGGCAGAACGACACCCGGCAGCAGGCTCGCGTTTTCCCGCGTGCGGCGCAGCGCGGCGATGGCGGCCGCGTCACGGCCCCACAGCACGACATCATGCCCGGCGCGGCTGACCGCGACGGCGAGCGCCGTGCCCCAGGCGCCCGCGCCGAGAATGCCGATGGCCGCGTTCACGATCCGCTCAAGCCCACATACCTCACGCCAACCTGCCTCACGCCAACCCGCCTCACGCTTTTGCGCCGAGACGGCCGGAACCGAGCGCCGGCGCGGCATTGGCATCGAGCGGCCAGCGTGCGCGGGCCGCGAAATCGAACCCGTCCGTCAGGCCGAGCGCCAGCCTCTCCGCGCCGGCCCAGGCGATCATCGTGCCATTGTCGGTGCACAGCGCCGGCGGCGGCACGGCGAGCCTGAGCCCGGCCTCGCCGCTGAGCCGCATCAGCGCGCGCCGGATCGCCCGGTTGGCGCCGACGCCGCCGGCCACCACCAGCGCGGAAGGCGGCTCGAAACGCTCGCGAAACACGCGCAAGGCCGCCCGCACCCGGTCGATGATGACGTCGACCACCGCCGCCTGGAACGAGGCACACAGATCCGCGACATCGGTCGCCGTCAGCGGCGCGACGCTCTCGGCCGCCAGCCTGACCGCCGTCTTGAGGCCGGAGAGCGAGAAATCCGGCGCCGCTCGGCCAAGCAATGGGCGCGGCAGGTCGAAGCGTTCGGGATCGCCGCGCTCGGCCTCGATCTCGACGCGCGGCCCGCCCGGATAGGCAAGCCCGAGCATCTTGGCGACCTTGTCGAAGGCTTCACCCACCGCATCGTCGATCGTCGTGCCGAGCTTGACGTAATCGCCGACGCCCCGGACCGCGATGAGCTGGGTGTGGCCGCCGGAAACCAGCAGCAGCAGATAGGGGAAGGTCACGCCATCGGTCAGGCGCGGCGTCAGCGCATGGCCTTCGAGATGATTGACCGCGACGAACGGCTTGCCGGCGCCGAGCGCCAGCGCCTTGGCCATGGTCAGCCCGACCAGCACGCCGCCGACCAGGCCCGGACCGCCGGCGGCGGCGATGCCGTCAAGGTCGCTCATCTCGAGCGAGGCCTTGGCGAGGGCGCGCGCGACCAGCCGGTCGAGCACGTCGAGATGGGCGCGCGCCGCGATCTCCGGCACCACGCCGCCGAAGGCGGCATGTTCGGCGATCTGGCTCAGCACCTCGTCGGACAGGATTTCGCCGCGCCCGTCGCTATGGCGCCGCACCACGGCTGCGGCGGTCTCGTCGCAGGTCGTCTCGATTCCCAGAACCAGCATGCGTCCTTCTGTGCCCCGAAGCCCCGCGACGATAACGATGAAACCCGGCCGAGGCGCCATCGCGGCCGGGCGTGAAACGGCGGCCCCGCGCCATTTTGCGCTTGGCCACGAATTCCGCTAACCACCTATAGTCGGCCCGCGAACGAACGCCAACCAGGGAACACCCTTGTCCTCTCCAGCCTCTTCTCCTCTCGTCATCGGCTCGCGCGGCTCGCCGCTGGCGCTCTATCAGGCCGAGGCCGTGCGCGACGCGCTGATCGCCACGGCCGGCATCGCGCCGGAGGCGATCGCCATCGCGGCGATCCATACCAGCGGCGACCGCATCCAGGACCGCGCGCTGGCCGAAGCCGGCGGCAAGGGCCTGTTCACCAAGGAGATCGACGAGGCCCAGCTTGCCGGCCGGGTGCAGCTCGCCACCCATTCGGCCAAGGACCTGCCGACCGTGCTGCCGGACGGGCTGGTGATTGCCGGCTATCTGGCGCGCGAGGATGCGCGCGATGCCTTCCTGTCGCTGACGGCGCCCGATCTCGCCAGCCTGCCGGCCGGCAGCACCGTCGGCACCGCCTCGCTGCGCCGCCAGGCGATCATCGCCCGCGCCCGGCCCGATCTGAAGCTCACCCTCCTGCGCGGCAATGTCGGCACCAGGCTGACCAGGCTGCGCGAGGGCAGCGTCGACGCCACCATCCTGGCGGTCGCCGGCCTGAAGCGCCTCGGCCTGATGCAGCACGCCACATCCGTGCTGCCCCTCGAGCAGTTCGTGCCGGCGGTCGGGCAGGGCGCCATCGCCATGGTCGCGCATGCCGACGACGCCGCGAGCCAGGCGCTCGCCACCCGCATCGGCGACGCGGCCACCGGCATCGCGGTCAGCGCCGAGCG
This sequence comes from uncultured Alphaproteobacteria bacterium, assembly GCA_937988775.1. Lineage (GTDB taxonomy): Bacteria > Pseudomonadota > Alphaproteobacteria > Rhizobiales > Beijerinckiaceae > CALKHP01. The sequence continues at coordinate 16,284 of CALKHP010000003.1, read as the reverse complement.
CGCCTTCCTGCATGTGCTGGACGGCTCGTGCCGCACGCCGATCGCCGCCTATGCCACGCTTGCCGGCGATCGTGTCACGCTGCGCGCGCTGGTGCTGCGCCCCGACGGCAGCGAGGCCTATGAGGATTGCCGCGAGGCCGACGCCTCGCAGGCCGAACAGCTTGGCCGCGACATGGGACTCGCCATCAAGGCGCGCCTGCCGGCCGGCTTCTTCCAGGCCTGAGCGTGGCGCGCGTGCTGTTGCTGCGGGCGCCGGACGATGCGCGCGCCAGCGCCGCCCGCATCGCCGCGCTCGGCCATGAGCCGGTCATCGCGCCGCTGGCGCGCGCCGAGGCGACCGGGCGACGCATCGCCGCACCCGAGGCCGCGCCGCTGATTGGCACGAGCCGGCGCGCCTTTTCCCTGCTGCACCGGCACGATCGCGCCCTGCTCGGCCACCTGCCGGTCTATGCGGTCGGCCCGGCCACGGCCGCGGCGGCGCGCGCGGCAGGTTTCGGCATCGTCACGGCGGCCGGCGGCGACGCGCGCGACCTCGCCCGCGTCATCATCGCCAGCCGCCCGCCTGGCGAGCGCCTGCTTTACCTTGCGGGCGAATTGCGCGGCACGCTGCTCGAGGACACGCTCGCCGCCGCCGGCTTCACGCTCACGGTCGCCGTCGCCTACCGCATCGTGCCGGCCGAGCATCTGCCGGACCATGCCATCGAGGCTCTGGCGCAGGGCCAGCTCGACCACATCCTGCATTATTCACCCGCTTCCGCCGCGCGCTTCGCCGCGCTTGCCCTGCATGCCGGCCTCGCCCGCGCGGCGGCACGGCCAAGCCATCTCTGCCTGTCGCAGGCCGTCGCCGACGCGCTCGCGCCGCTGGCGCCGATCCGCACAGCCATCGCCGCGGAGCCAAGCCAGGACGCCCTGCTGCGCTTGCTGGCATGCTGAGCCGGCGGCGCTGGCTGCCGCATTCGGTCTGGTCACGGCGCACCGATCCGTGGCAAAGAAGGCTGGGGCAAACGGGTCGAGGTGACGAATGAGCGGTCGCGATAACGAAGGCACGGCGGAGAAGGGCGGGCGTGGCCGCCGCAGGCCGCCAACCATCGACGCGACAGCCGAACGCCTTGCCGACGAGGCCATGACGCCGGAAACGCCCGTGCCCGAGACGTCAGCGCTTGAGTCATCAGCGCTCGAAACGCCGGCAACCGACACATCACCACCCGACACGCCTGCGCCGGACGGCGCTCCCACCGGCGAGCCCCCTCCCGCTCCGGCCGCCACGCCCGAGGCGCCGGAACAGGCCGCCGCCGCGTCGGTCGCCGAGCCGGACGCGCCACCCGTTTCGCTGCCCTCGCCGCAACGCGCCTCGCTGGCGCTGCCAGTCGGGCTCGCCGCCGTGATCGGCGCGCTCGTGGCATTTGGCGGCAGCATGCTGTTGCAGCACAGGCCGGGCAACGAGCAGCCCGTTGCATCGCTCACGGCAAGGCTCGGCGCGCTCGAAACAAAAGTCGCGGACCTCGATCCGACGCTCAAGACATTGGGCGAGCGGGTCGCCGCGGCCGAAACAGCCGCCAGCCGCCCTGCTGCCGCCGCAGGCGCCGCGCCAGATCTCGGCCCACTCGAACAGCGGCTCGGCGCGCTCGAAAGCACCGTGAAGCAGCTGCCGGCCGCAAGCGGGGCGGAAGGCGCCGCCGAAAAGCTCGCCAGCCTCGGCAGTGTGCAGCAGCAACAGGAAACCCGGCTGGCCGCCCTGCCGGACAAGCTCGCCAGCGTGGCCGCCAGCGAGGCCAGGGCGCAAACCCAAGCCGCCGCGCCGGCAACGCTGGCCGTGGCGCAGGCGCTCGGCCAGGCCTTGAACAGCGGGCGCCCCTACGCAACCGAACTGGCGGCGCTCGGACAACTCGGCGTGCCGGGCGAGACGCTGGCGCCGCTGCAAGGCTTTGCTGCCGCCGGCGCCCCGACCAACGCGGCGCTCGCCACCGAATTCGCCCGTCTCGCCGAAGGTTTTGCCGCACGCCAGCAGCCGGCCGCCGATCGCAGCCTGACCGAGCGCCTGCTCGCCAGTGCCGCGCATCTGGTGCGCATCAGGCCGGTGGGCACGCCGGCGGGCGACGACCTCGCCGCCGTCTCGGCCCGGATCGAAGCGTCGTTGCGGCGCGGCGACCTCGCCGCCATCGAGGCCGATGCCGGCAAGCTGCCGGCCGAGGCGCGCCAGCAGGCCAAGCCCGTGCTCGACAAGGCGCGGGCGCGCAACGCGGCGGCGACGGCGCTCGCCCGCATCGAACAGGGCGTTTTCACCGCCATCGCCAGCGGTCATTGAGGGCGCCGCCATGATCCGCATCCTGGTTTTCCTCGCCCTGATCCTCGCCGCCACGTTCGGGCTCGGCTGGCTCGCCGACCGGCCCGGCGACATCGTGCTCACCTGGCAGGGCCAGCGCATCGAATTCTCGCTGATGACGGCGCTGGCCGGCATTGTCCTCACCGGCATCGCGATGATCATCGCATGGAGCCTTCTGCGCGTGGCATTGCGCCTGCCGAGCATCGTGGCGCTCGCCGGCCGGGCGCGGCGTCAGGCCAAGGGTTTCGCGGCCGTCTCGCGCGGACTGATCGCGGTTGGCGCCGGTGACGCGCGCGGTGCACGGCGCAGCGCGGGCGAGGCCAAGCGCCTGCTCGGCGACGAGCCAATGTCGCTGCTGCTCGCGGCGCAAGCCGCCCAGCTTGCCGGCGACCGCCCGGCAGCGGAAGCCGCCTTCTCGCAGATGCTCGACCGCGACGAGACCCGCGTGCTCGGCCTGCGCGGCCTGTTCATCGAGGCGCGGCGCAAGGGCGACGATGCGGCGGCGCGCTTCTATGCCGATGAAGCGCACAAGCTTGCCCCCGGCGTCGCCTGGGTTGGCGAGGCCGCGCTCGACTACCGCTTGCGCGAGGGCGACTGGAACGGCGCGATCGCGCTGCTCGACCAGAACGTGTCGCGCCGCCTCACCGACAAGGCGACCGGCCGCCAGCAGCGCGCCGCCCTGATCGCCGCCTCGGCGCTGGCGGCGCGGGCGCATGATCCCGACCATGCCCTTGGCCTCGCCCAGAACGCACTCAAGCTCGACCCCGGCCTGGTGCCGGCCGCCGTGCTCGCGGCCCGCCGCCTGACCGAGAAGGGCGATAGCGGCAAGGCGGCGCGCATCCTCGAGGCGGCCTGGAAGCGCGGGCCCCATCCCGATCTCGCCGACAGCTATCTCGATGTCAGAGCGGGTGATTCGGCGCGCGACCGCCTCGCCCGCGCCCGCGCGCTGCTGAAGCTCGCCCCCCGCGACAGCGAGAGCCGGCTGACGGTCGCCCGCGCCGCGATCGACGCCCGCGAATTCGCGGCGGCGCGCGAGATTCTCCAGCCGCTGCTCGACGAGCCGACCGCGCGCACCTGCCTGCTGATGGCCGAACTGGAAGAGCATGATAGCGGCGCGGCCGGCAATGTGCGCCAGTGGCTCGCCCGCGCGAGCCGCGCGCGGCGCGACCGCGCCTGGCTGGCCGACGGCGTGGTGCAACAGGTCTGGGCGCCGTTCTCGCCGGTGAGCGGCGAGATCGCGGCCTTTGCCTGGCGCGAACCGCCACAAACGCCGCAGGACGGCGCCGTACTGGGCTTCGAGGCTGCCGCGCCGGCGCAGACCGCCGAAGCCGAGCCCTTGCTGCCGCTGCCGGCCTACCCCGCAGAGGCGCCCGCACCGGCCGAACCACCCGGCATGGCCAAGCAACCGAAGACGATCGATGTGCCCGAGCCGGCCGTCATGGCCAAAACCGTGGAAGCGCCGAAGCCGGCCGCGCCACCCGCGACGCCCGCCCCGCTCACGCCGCCGCTGCCCGATGACCCCGGCCCGCAGGCGCCTGAGGACGAGGCCGCGCCGCGGCCGTTCAAGCTGTTCACCTGAGTCGGCCCCTCCGGCCGGGCCGCCACTCTCGGCTGTGCCGGGCTTTTTTCGCCGCTCCGACCGGATTGGGTTGCTTCCCGGCCCGCTTGGCGCTATGAGGCGGCGCTTGGGGGCTTCACGGCTCCCGCTTGGCGCCGCAATAGCTCAGCTGGTAGAGCACCTCATTCGTAATGAGGGGGTCGGGAGTTCGAATCTCTCTTGCGGCACCATCTATCTTATTGAAATAGCTACGATAATTCTGCCGCTTCACGGCAGAGCCGCTACTGATTTCAACTTTGGTGACCACATGGTGACCACAGGAAAATGATATCGCAAGGCAGCCTGGGACAACGCATCTCGCTGCAGACATCCGCGATGCGACATTTCAGTGAACAAAGTCATGCCGTGGCGCGCGAGCTCGAGGGCACGCACGTACCGCTAAGCGAGCAGCTATCGCTTGATCGTCATACGGCGGCAAAAGCTTGTATTTCCGAAAAGGGGCCGACAGCAGACAAGCCGCTTTCGGTATCCGAAAAACGATAGCAAACGTTCAACCCAGAGAGGTTAAGGTGGCTGAATTGGCAGCATGCCCGTTCCGGGTTCGATGAGATTCGTGATCGCCGTCAACGTCCAGCTCATCGGTGACGGTAAGGCAGCGCCCACGGGGGATTTCGTCCTGACAGCCGAGGAGGTGAATCACGTGACACCTGCCCTGCCGGAGAACAGCATTCCGATGACGGCTCTGCGCAACCATATGCTCGCCGGACCAGCCGCGGCTATCCTTCATCCACGTCTGAGCGCAGACGATGCCGGGACACTCGCCAAGCGGCTACGCGCGGCGCTCGATCACGTGAAGGCCGCCAAGAACTGAGGGCACGCCATGAAACGGGGCCTTTTGCTGGCAGGAAGCATTCTCGCGATGGCCGCGGTCGCGGCCGCGCATGAGCCACGGGTTGCGCGGGCGGCCGACCCCGCCCCTCTCCAGATCGAGACGAAGATCCCGCTCGGCGCGGTCAAGGGCCGCATAGACCACATGGCTGTCGATGTGGCCGGGCAGCGCCTCTTTGTGGCCGAACTTGCCAACGGCAGCATCGGGATCGTCGATCTCAGGACCGCCGGGGTTTCGGGCCGTATCCGCGGCTTCAAGGAGCCGCAGGGAGTCGGCTATGTGGCTCCGACCGCGACGCTCTACGTGGCCAGCGCCGGCGATGGATCGGTGCGGCTGTTCCGGGGAACGAACCTCGATCAGGCGGGGCGCATCGAGCTTGGCGAGGATGCGGACAACATTCGGGTAGACCCCGCGAACAACCGGGTGTTCGTGGGCTATGGCGCGGGCGCGCTCGCGGTGATTGATGCGACGGAGAACCGCAAGATCGCCGACATTGCCCTGGACGGCCACCCCGAAGGCTTCCGTCTCGAGGGCGGCGGAAGCCGGATCTTCGTCAATGTTCCCGACGCGCATGCGATCGAGGTTGCCGACCGCCAACGCAATGGGGTGATGGCGCATTGGACCACTGGGCAAGCCCGGGAGAATTTCCCGATGGCGCTGGACGAGGCCTCGGGGCAGGTGCTCGTTGCGTTCCGCAAACCCGCGACGCTAGCGGCGTTTTCCATGCAGAACGGGGCGCAAGTCGCGAGCGCGCGGGCCTGCGGGGATGCCGATGACGTGTTCGTGGACACGAGGCGGCACCGGGTTTACGTGAGCTGCGGCGACGGTCATCTCGACATCTTCGTGCCGGAAAACGGCAACTTTCGCCGGATCGCCCACCTTCCGACTTCCCCCGGCGCGCGCACGTCGCTGTTCGTGCCCGCACTCGACCGCCTGTTCCTCGCCGTGCGGGCAGGCCACGGGGAACCGGCGGCGGTCTGGGTGTATCAGCCCACGCCTTGAGAGGCGGGGCGACGAGAGGGAGGAGGCCGTGACCGGCGTGGTCCATGACAACGAGGATCCAGGCCGAGCCGAAGCAAGCGCGGGAACGGGCGTGGGCCATTACGGCGCGCGACTGTCTCCGGACCTCAGGCGGGTTCTCGCCGCACGCTCCCTGCGCGCCTTCGGCGACGGCTATGTCGCGATCCTGCTGCCGATCCATCTTTCCCGTCTCGGCTACGATGCCCTCGCCGTCGGCCTGATCTCCACCGCGACTTTGTTGGGCTCTGCGCTTCTGACCCTGGCCGCCGGGTTGCTTTCTCACCGGATGGCACGGCGGCACGCCCTGCTCGGTGCGGCGCTCCTGATGGCTGCGACCGGGCTGGGCTTCGCCGGGATCGACAGCCTCTCGCCGCTGCTGGTGATCGCCTTCGTCGGAACGCTCAACCCGTCGGGAGGCGATGTGAGCGTCTTCCTGCCGCTTGAGCACACCGTCCTCTCGCACGTCGTCGCCGACGAGAACCGGACAGCGGTGTTCGCCCGCTACAGCGCCGTTGGTGCCATCTTCGGTGCATTGGGAGCGCTCTTCGTCGGCGTGGTGGACTGGCTCGCCCCGGTGCTTGCGCCGTCATCCACGATGAAGCTCCTCTTCGGGCTCTATGGAGCCATCGGACTGGTTACCTTCCTGCTGTACCGCAATCTGTCACCCCGCATCGAAGCTGGCGCTGACAGCCCCCCGGTGGCGCTCGGCCCGTCGCGCGGCATTGTCTATCGGCTGGCCGCGCTGTTCTCGGTCGATGCGTTCGGAGGAGGCCTGGTGATCAATTCCCTGCTGACCCTGTGGCTCGCGGCCCGCTTCGGACTCGCCCTGTCCGCCATCGGTGTGATCTTCTTCGTCACCAGCCTGTGTTCGGCAGCCTCCTACTTCGCAGCGGTGCCGCTGGCCCGGCGCTTCGGGCTGGTCAACACGATGGTGTTCACCCACCTGCCCTCCAGCATGTTCCTGATCATGACCGCGTTCGCGCCGACTGGCTGGGCTGCATTCGGGCTGCTGGTCTTGCGGGCGATGCTCTCCCAGATGGACGTGCCGACCCGGTCGTCCTACGTCATGGCCGTGGTGAAGCCGGAGGAGCGCCCCGCCGCCGCGAGCGTGACGGCGGTGCCGCGGAGCCTCGCCGCGGCGGTCGCACCGCTGCTGTCGGGCTGGCTGCTGACCGCATCGTCCTTCGGCTGGCCGCTGATCATTGCAGGGACCCTCAAGGCGGCCTACGACCTCGCCCTGCTGCGGCAATTCTCGGGCATCAAGCCTCCGGAGGAGCGTTGAGAACACCCGATGCCGTCATCGGCCGCAGCGCATGCAGGCCCCGTTCGATACTCTCCCCCGTTGAAAGCGAAATTCCATGCCACAAACCGACAAGACAAATCGCCAGCTAATACTGGCCGAACGCCCACACGGTGAGCCTAACGCGAATACGTTGAGGCTGGTGGAGCGCCCCATCCCTGTGCCCACAGCAGGGCAGATGCTGCTGCGCACTGAATACCTCTCACTTGATCCCTACATGCGAGGCCGGATGAGTGATGCGCCCTCTTATGCCGCCCCGGTTGAAATCGGTAGCGTGATGGTTGGCGGCACCGTTGCGCGGGTCATCACCTCAAATGTCGATGGCTTTGCGCCGGATGACTACGTTCTCAGCTTCAACGGCTGGCAGGACTATGCTGTTTCGGATGGCAAGGCGGTGACCAACCTTGGCCAGTCGCCAGAACATCCCTCCTGGGCGCTTGGCATACTGGGCATGCCCGGGTTTACCGCCTGGGCCGGCCTGAAGCAGATCGGCGCGCCCAAGCCCGGCGAGACAATCGCCGTAGCTGCGGCAACAGGTCCGGTCGGTGCCACCGTTGGGCAGATTGGCAAGCTCATGGCCTGCCGTGTGGTCGGTATTGCGGGCGGGCCCGACAAATGCGCCTATGCGGTGAACGAGTTGGGGTTTGATGCATGCATCGACCACAAGGCCTCCGACTTTGCCGAGCAGCTCGCCAAGACCAGCCCGGACGGCATCGATGTCTATTTCGAGAATGTCGGTGGCAAGGTGCTGGATGCTGTCATCCCGCTCCTGAACCCACATGCGCGTGTGCCGGTGTGCGGGCTGGTATCGCAATACAACGCCACTGAATTACGCGCGGGGCCGGACCGGACGAGCTGGTTGATGGGCCAGATCTTACGCAAGAAAATCCGGATGCAGGGCTTCATCATCTTTGATAGTTTCGGCCATCTTCACCCCGAATTCGTCAAGGAAATGGGTGACTGGGTCGAAAGCGGCAAGATCAAATATCGCGAAGAGATTATCGACGGCCTGGAAAACGCCCCGGCAGCTTTCATCGGCCTTCTCAAGGGCGAAAACTTCGGCAAGCGCGTGATCCGGGTTAGACAGAATTGACGAAAGCGCGTCGGAATCCTGATCGTGCCGACATCTCATGACCAGTTGCGTAGCGCCGCGAGGAAAATAGGCATCTGGTGGAAGCAATTTACGCGCTCTGATAGCGAGAGAAATGGGGCGCACAACGCCGATACGCCGCCTTCTTGGCGCGAGTTATAGAATGCCCCAAACGGGGCCGGGAACGGAACGGCTACTTTCGGCTAAAAACTTGGAGAAGCGGACTCCTGTCATTCGGGAGACGAAAAACGTCCCGGTGTTTTGTCAGCTAGAAAATCGATCGAGGCTGGCAGCTTGAACGTGCTGGAGACCCCGTAAAACAAAAGCCGGACGTGATCAGGGGACAGCGTCGATCTGAACAAGTGTCGGAATTAGTGCCTCGATGGACGTGTACAGATCGATCTCTGCGTCCGGCGTTTCGATGCTGACCACCAGTGCGTAGCGCGCTGTGCTGTCGAACCGACGTAGCGCGTCGCGCTCGCGCCACCATCCGCTAATGGGACGAACATAGAGCATGTTGCGCGATGCCAGCTCGACCGCAGCACCCTCCCATATATCCATGTGGAGCGATCCAGCCGAAATAGATTTCGGGCCGAAGAGCCAGCCATCGTCAGTGAAATTGATGGCCTTCGTGCCGTCTCCGGCCATTTCCGCATTATTGCGCTTGTGGAAATTGGCGGCAGTCTCCCGTGATCGCTTCAGGTCGAAGCGCAGGCCGAACGACTGATAACGGGCAGGATCGATTGCGCTGGCGAAGCTGGGGTTTGGCTCGACGAAATAGGAAAGCGTCACCTTCAGCCGAACTCTGGTGTTATCCAACTCCTCTAGGATATTCCGCGGCCACGGAAGCTCATAAACATGGGCCTCGTTGAAGCGGACCGAGCCGTCCTTCCGAAATGGCTGGATCGTATTCTGTGCGATCAGCGCCAGATCGTCGATCGCCGATGCCACTGCCCGACCTAGGTCGGGCACGCCATAGCCAAACCGACGAACGCAGTCGGTTTTGTCCTTCTTGCCAGCGCAGGCATCGATCGCGGCGAGCATCGGTGGCGTCCACCGGGCACTGTGAACCATCAAGGCCCGAACGGTCTCTGGCCAATAATCGGGATAGGCCGCGCCGATCTGGACTGCCATTCGCGCGGCTTGCGCAGTCGCCGCGCTGGTCGCCCAGAATGCGGTGAGGGGATTGGTATCGACCTGTCGCGAGGTCGTCAGAAGTGAAATCGAGTCTAGGCCGGCAATCGCTTCCACGCCTGATGGACTGATGGCGCGGTTGCCAGCCTCCAGCACCAGGTCAGGTTTGAACGGCGATTTGCTGGCGTGCCATAGTTTCGACGTCCGGCTGTACGGACTGGCTTCTCCAGCTGCCGCCGATGGAGACCAGTCGAGATAACCGGCGTCGGCGATCTCCGTTTTCTGCGTATAGCCGCCGATCGTCAGCGCATTCCAAGCCTGTGATGGGTCTTGTGCGGGGAAGGCGTCGGCTTCCGCGATGTCGGCGGCATTGGCGCTGTCCGGCACGTTGCCAGCGGCAAGCACAATCAAACGCTTGGGAGACGGATTCTCGGGATCGTTCAGCTCTGCGCCCGCTGCTGCCTGATCGATGGCCGCGCTCCATGCGCTTGCCTCCGCTCCGCTCCGGTTCTCGTTGGTAACGGCCATACAGAAGACGCGCGAACGATCGGGGTTCTGGATTTCCGCACGCGCTATCGCGCCATGCGTGATTGGGCCATAGGAATGAGGATCGTTCGGTGGAAATCCATTGGGCGGAAGAATCTTCACGGATTCGATTCTGTGGCCCAGGACGCGCGCCGCCTGGTCGGCGAGCGGCGCCACGAGATCGCCGTGAAGTGCAAGGCCAGCCATGCCGGTGCCGTGCCCTGATCCACTCTCATGATCGTCGCCGCCCCACGCCGGGTCAACGCTCATGAGGTCGGCAATAGAAAGTGCGGGCTCGATAAGGGGATGCGCCCTGTTCACACCGGTATCGAGCAGGCAGACAGCCGGCGTATCTCCCCCAGGCCAGGTTATCCGCTCCGCTAGGGCGTCGATAAAGGCAGGGACATCTTCCTTCACGTCCTGAGTGAAGACCGACGGGTTATCGCTGGCGCGACGAAGTTCGGCAATGCCACCAGTCGCAAACAACAGTAGCTCGATCGCGCTGACCCGCCCGAACACCGGAACCACGATCGTTTCCGGAAATTTCAGAAAGGTATCGGCTCCGCCGACCTGCATGCCCAAGGTATCGGCCGCTAATAGAACGCGATCCACGCGGTCACTGAAGCACCACAGCGCCCACCAAATCTGCACCTGTGAATCGGTAGGGAGGGCGTCCTGATCGTCGCGCCAGAAAGTGCGGAGTCTCGCCTCTCTAATATGCTCAATCGGTTCGACGCGGGTTGCGCCTGGGGGCGTCCCCTTTTTCGATTTGATCTCTCCCTCGGCATAGTCCGCAATGACAGCCTTTAGGGTCTCGCGAGCGTCGTCTGGAACGAACAGCGCTACCCTGCGCATCCCTTCCTCGGACACGACCTCTGCGCTTTGCCTCGTCTTTTCGCTTCTTCTTTCGAGAATCTGCGCCCCTGCCTGTGAGTTGAGTTCGACTTCGAGAAAGACTCCGCCGATAGGTTCAAGGTCGGCTATCCCGTGAAGGGACGTCTGCGACGCATCCGCGCGATCGAACGCGGTGCGCAGTTCTGCCGCCAACCTTTGCCCGTGGTCGCCACGGATCCGCTGAAGCGGGCTTTGCCGCCCATTGTTGCCCGGCGACTTGTATTCGCCGCGTTGGACGAGCGCTGAGATGTCGAGATGGGGTCGGTCGTGTTCGCTCACAGACTAGCGAGCCGTCGTAAAAGCAGCCCGCATCGCCTGGCGCTCGGATAATTTCGCTGTCAGCTCCTGCGTGGTGATCTGATCGCATTGCTGAAGGATAGCGTTCTTGACCGCTTCGTTCGCCGCTCGTGCCACCTCAGCCTGACTGAGCCCGCGAGCGGCCTTTTCAACAGCCCCCCAATTGAGCCGGGGATACTTCATCGGGCGTAGATTAGATTTAACGACAGCCTTGACCTGCTCCGCCGTTGGCAACTCGAATTCCAGGACCTCGTCGAAACGGCGCAACAGCGCACGATCCAGCAGCTCTGGATGATTGGTCGCGGCGATGATGGCGCTGTCAGTCGCGCTCTTCTCTTCCATAAATTGAAGGAAGCTGTTGAGCACGCGGCGCATTTCGGCGACATCATTCGAGGCGCTGCGATGACCTCCAACGGCATCGAACTCGTCGAATAGATACACCGCGCGACGGCGAAGCGTCTCGTCAAAGACAAGCCGCAACTTCGCTGCGGTCTCGCCCATGAAGCGGGTAATGAGGGTATCAAGGCGAATGACGTAAAGCGGTAGCTTCAATTCGCCAGCCACCGCTTCGGCGGTCATGGTCTTGCCTGACCCGGGAGGGCCAACGAACAGGAATCGATGGCTCGGAGCTTTCCCATGCTCGCGAAGCCAGTCGCGCTTGCGCTGCTGAAGCAGGAGATTGTTCAGCCGGTCAGCAATCGGGGCGGAAAGGACAACATCCGCAAGGGTGATAGCGGCCTGCCGTAGTTCGAGCAAACCTTCCAGATCGCCACGAGGGCGCGAGAAGGCTATAGGGACGCTGGGTCGAACGCCCCGTGCTGCCCGAGATGCATCGACCGCTGCGCGGATTTCGGTAGCAGTGTCACGGCGTCCTTGGCGTGCTTCCGATGCCGCGACCTGCAACGCGATGGAGAAGAATTGCTCCTCGTCGCCCTCGGCCCGGCTGCGAAGCATCGCAACAATCTGTTTTGCGTTAGACACTGACTTTGCTCAATATATTCTTTTCACGGTTTTCCCTTCAGAATCATATGCGCAGACGTGGTCCATGTCACCCAAAGGATATCGAGATTACCATATCCACCGCCATCCGGCGGGCTATGTTGCGCTTCAAGGCAACAGGCCGCCCGAAGGTTATGTCGGCGCCGCCATGGTCGAGGACGATGGCGCCAATTGAGGACATGGAGGCTTGTGCAAGCAAGCTCGGCACCGCAAGGCTGCCCATCAGTGATGGGTACTCCGTGGGCATGTGCGGCGCAATTGGGCTGTTACGGCATCTCCAACACCATGCGACTAATGACCAGTGGGATGCAAAAGCGATTTCTGGCTGCGCAAGCGGTTAGCTCTGGTCTGTTCGATGGGCCATCCCGTATGTCCTGTACACGGGCGGAAACTGACTTCGGTCAGATGCTTTCAAAACGTCCGCCTTCGAGTCGAACTCATCAGAACGCAGCCGTTCCGTTTAGCGACCCCATCTTGGTCGTTTAGTTCGGTTTCGGCGTTTCATGAAAGCAGACCTCATCGGTAAATACGCAGAAGACCTCTTTGTGCCCGAAGCAGACTTTGAGAGTGATCGGCAACGGTCTGCACGGAGGTGCTGGACTTGTGATAATCATCTTTGGTCAGTCAGAGCCGGGGAAACCAGCTTTTGGGCTCCACACGCCGTCCTTTAGGAGAGTCACACGACAATAGCCGTGATTTGGCAGGAGGACGGCTTGTTGTGGTGCGCCGCTGATACACGCTTGGCTGTTGGCAACGACAACAAGACGACCAGCGACATAGCGGTAAAGATATATTCGATTCCGGTTTCCACCAGCGCCTTTGATCCCAACTGCGCCCCAAATTTTGTCGGCCTCAAACGCCGTCAGCCGCACTATTGGACACAATATGGCTTCGTTCAACGGCAATTCGTTGGCCTCATGTATGTAGGAAGCAAGACGACGTAATCGCGTTGCAAAGGAGTGGCGGCTTTCAGGGGTGCGTCATCTCGGTCTGGTGGCCGAGATTGGGGCGCAAAGCCGCGGGCGTGCGCGCGGTGATACGTCGGGATTCGATGCGGAGAGCCTGAAGCGCGACATTCTGATAAGATATTGATATATATGGATTTTATTGACACTCTGCTGCGTTTGCGCTAGAGTGAGCGTGTCGGCCGCATTGCGCGGCAAAATCGCCGCCGACACCCCTCCCCTCAAACGCAGATGTGACGTCAACGTGAGTGCTGTCAGCGCTCGCGCGCAGCGTCATGTCAAGGAGACGCTCATGCTCAAACGACAGGCAAAGACTATTTCTCCGGCAACCCTACAGCGTATGCTGCTCTATGCCGAGCACACGCGCTCTCCGATCCGCGACAAGGTGATTGTCTTGCTCTCGGTCAAAGCGGGCTTGCGCGCCTGCGAGATCGCCGCGCTCGACTGGTCGATGGTCACCAACGCGGAAGGTCGCATCGGCGACCATATCGAGGTGCGCGACACCATCGCCAAGATGCAATCCGGCCGTCGTATCCCGATGCATCCCGAACTCAAGCAGGCGCTCCGGCAGTTGCTGCGCGAGACGAAGTTCGATGGATATCCATCGGGGCCGGTGATCGCCTCACGCCGCCGTGGCCATCTGCGGCCCAACAGTGTGGTGAACTGGTTCGTCACGATGTTCGATACCATCGGCGCCAACGGCTGTTCATCACATTCCGGCCGGCGCACCTTCATCACCAATGGCGCGCGCGCCATCCATAAGGTCGGCGGTAGCCTACGCGACGTGCAGCTTCTCGCCGGCCACCGCTCGATCGAGACCACACAAGGCTATATCGACGGCAACACCCAGGGCCAGCGCAAGCTGATCAACTTGCTCTAGGGGCGTTCGCTCGCACGCGAGCCGCCTCCCCTTCTTCTCCTCCCTTCATCATCTGATATTGCATGGAGCATTTCTGATGCGTCCAATCGACGACTCACGTCCGAACGTCAGCGTGGCGCAGCGCACCGCCTGCATCCGCGCCCTCAATGACCAACTGCGCTGTGCCCATCGTGGTGGCATCGTCATGCTGTCGGCCGGCATCGCCGGAGCCGGCGCTGCCTTTGCCACCAAGGCCTTGCTGACCATCAGCCAGTTCACCGCCTTCGATGCCGGCAACGACCCGTATGGCGAGCATGACTTCGGCCGCGTGTCGGTCGACGGGCAGTCGGTCTTGTTCAAGATCGACGCTTACGACCGCTCGCTGCGGCTCCATTCGCCCGATGCCGCCGATCCGCTCGTCACCCGTCGGGTGATGACCGTCATGCTGGCAGAGGAATACTGAGATGCTGCAGCGTCCTCTCGCCCGCCCGCTGCGACAAGGCGACCTCGATGGTCTGTGCGGCGTCTACGCGATCGTCAACGCGTTCTGCGCCCTATGCCCTGAGCTCGACGACGATCTCGTCCAGATCATGTTTGCCGAGCTGATCAAGAAGCTCAAGGCGGCGAACGCCGCCTCGGCCACCGAAGCCATCTATGACGGCATCGATTTTGAGACGCTGCTCAAAATCGCCAAACCGATGGCGCCATGGCTCACCCGCATGACCAACTGCGCTGTGCCCATCGTGGTGGCATCGTCATGCTGTCGGCCGGCAGTTTCTGACGATGCAGTCCTTCTGGGACTGGCTGCAGCACACGGTGACGCCACAATCGGTGATCATCGCCTCAACGCTCGGCGTCTATAATCACTGGACCGTCGTCACCGGCGTCAGCGCCCGCACCTTGCGCTTGCATGACAGCACCGAACTGCAACTGCTGTCGCGCAAACGCTGCACGTTGCGCTTGTCGTTCGACCGCCACATCCTCGATCCAAACGAGATCATCGTGCTGCGCCGAATGTCATAGTGTATTTTCGTCAAAACACACTGACAGCGCAGCGCGCATTACGATCCGCGCGCTGCGCCGGCAAAATCGACCAACAGCGCGACTTGCTTCTGCGCTGTCGTCACGACGTCGAGCGGCTGATCACGCAACGCTAGCGTGATCGCGCTGATCGTGCGCGCAACGTCGGTCTGCTCATCTTCAAAGAAATCTGACAACCGGCACCCGAGCACACGTGTGAGCGCGAGCAGCGTCGTCAGCGAGGCAAAGGTCACGCCACGCTCGATGCTCGAAATCGCAAACACGCTTTTGCCGATCCGATGCGCCAGCTCTTCCTGACTCAGCCGCTGCGCCTTCCGAAACGCTTGCACCTTCGCTCCGACTGCACGCTGCACGCGCCGCACGTCGTCGGCGTGCCCATCATCTTGTTCTGCTGCTTGCTTTTGCATGCCCGGAGCGTCGCGGCGAATGCAGTAAGCAGCCACAAGATATCAATACGGATTTAGCCCTTGATGAGGATTAAATCCACATTTAAACTATAGATTGCCACTCTTGCGATCCGCCCAACCCGTAGCAACACCTTGTGTGACCTCTCATGACAAACGAACCGATTCTTCACGTCTCCTGCCCATATTGCAAAGAGACCATCATCGCCGGCGCCCGCAAATGCCGGCATTGCATGAGCGAAATCCCCGGCGGCGCAACCGCCGAGCCGATCGCGACCACGGCTGCCCTTCCCGCGCCTCTCGCCAATCCCGCCTATCGACCTGAGAACAACCTCGACCGGCCCAAAGGCTTCCAGCTTTTCCTCGCCTGCACGGCGATGGCACTCCGGAAATATTTCGTCTTCAGCGGCCGCGCATCGCGATCCGAGTTCTGGCTGTTTTTCCTCGCCTTTATAATTGCCGCGGCAATTGCCGCCGTGATCGACATCGTGCTTTTTCCGGAAATGCGGACCGGCTGGGCCAGTGGAATCGTGACGTGGAGTACGGCTATTCCGTTCATGTCGATCAGTTATCGGCGCCTTCACGATCAGGGGCGGAGTGGCGCGTGGTATTGGCTCTGCGCGACGATCGTCGGCGCTATCCCCGTGATCTATTGGTTTACGAGGCCGAGTGACGCGGGCGCCAATCGCTTCGGCGCTCCCCCAACGCTTTGAACTGGAAGGGGCGTCTTGCCCCTTCTCAGCGTTCGCCTCTGCGCGAGCTCATCCCATCCGCCCCCCAGCATCAATAGCAGTAGCGCCGCGCGTCGCTGGCACGGGTCAGCGCGTCCATACCGGAGAGAACCATGAAATACGTGCTTATCGCCGTCGGGCTCCTGCTAGCCACTCTCGTGGTTGCGTTTGGCGATTCGAACAGCTGCTCATCCGTCGCCGAGCAGATCGTCGACGACATGCAGGGCCGGCTTGCGCGCGAGCGCGCCGAGATCC
>CALKHP010000002.1 GCA_937988775.1 uncultured Alphaproteobacteria bacterium | reverse complement strand
CAATCGTCCCGATGTTGCAGTGCGGCTTGTTCCGTTCAAACTTTTCCTTCGCCATCGCGGCTACCCTCACATGCCAGGGCTCATAGGCCCGTCCGAAAATCGCCGGTCGGGATATGCGCTTTCCCCGGCCAGTGCAAGTGCCCGTGGCCTGTGCAAGTGCCCGTGGCGCTCGCGGCGCGGCGGGAACTGCACATTGCTTGCGCCAGCGCAATAACCGCTGGCGTGGAATGCCCTAACCATTGACTCGTGCCTCCATCCTGGCAGGCAACCATGGAGACGACGATGTTAAAGACAGAGCGGGCATCGCCACGCCGGCTATCCGCCGCCACGGCTGGCCTCTGGATTGTCCGGATCGTGGCGCTGGCGGCAGCCCTGAGCATTGCCCCGGCCTTCGCGCAGCACGACAAGCATGGCCAGAAGGCACCGGCCGGCGTCGAACTGGCACAGGCCAACGCCGCGGCCAAGGCCGCCGCCCCGGCCGCAGCCGGTTCCAGCTATCACACCCCGACCATCTTCACGCTGCGCACCGGCATCGCCGGCGGGCGCATGGTCTATCTCGGCGTCGGCGGCGACATCGACGGCAAGATCAATCCGACCCTGATGGTGCATGAGGGCGAGCTGGTCCAGATCAACCTGATCAACGGCGAAGGCGCCGAACATGACGTGGTGATCGATCAATACGCCGCGCGCTCCTCGATCATCGTCGGCAAGAACGCCTCCTCGACCTTCTCGTTCACGGCCCAGAAGCCGGGCGAATTCGCCTATTACTGCTCGATCGCCGGCCACAGGCTTGCCGGCATGGAAGGGCTGATCCAGGTCATGGCCGGCCCGCGCGAGGCGATGGGCTCCGGCGCGGCCGACATCGTGCGTGACCCGGCCGACCTGCCCGGCCCGATCGGCGTCAGGCTGCCGCAGACCGTGCGCATCGATCTCGAAACCACCGAACTGGTCGGCCAGTTGAACAACGGCGCGACCTACACCTACTGGACCTTCAACAACAAGGTGCCGGGGCCGCTGGTGCGCGTGCGCGTCGGCGATACCGTCGAGGTCCACCTGAAGAACCCCGAGAACAGCGTCATGATGCACTCGGTCGACTTCCACGCGGCCACCGGCCCCGGCGGCGGCGCCGACTTCACCCAGACCGAGCCCGGCAAGGAGACCATCGTCACCTTCAAGGCGCTGAAGCCCGGCATCTATGTCTACCATTGCGCCACGCCGAGCGTCGCCCACCACATCACCAGCGGCATGTACGGCCTGATCCTGGTCGAGCCGGAAGGCGGCCTGCCGCGCGTCGATCGCGAGTTTTACGTCATGCAGGGCGAGCTCTATACCGTCGACGCTTTCGGCGGAAAGGGCGAGCAGGAGATGGACTACGACAAGCTGATCTCGGAGAAGCCGGAATATTTCGTGTTCAACGGCGCGGTCGGCTCGCTGACCAAGTCGCACCCGCTCTACGCCAATGCCGGCGAGACGGTCCGTATCTTCTTCGGCGTCGGCGGGCCGAACTTCACCTCGTCGTTCCACGTCATCGGCGAGATCTTCGACAGCGTGTATAATCTCGGCAGCGTCACCTCGCCGCCGCTGACCAACGTGCAGACCGTCAGCGTGCCGCCGGGCGGCGCCACCATCGTCGACTTCAAGGTCGATCGCGCCGGAAAGTATGTCCTCGTCGATCACGCCTTGTCGCGTGCCGAACGCGGCCTTGCCGGCTACCTGGTCGTCGACGGGCCGGAGAACGACGCCATCATGCACCATGGCACCGCCAAGGAAGCGCCCGCCAGGCAGTAATCCAGGCGGCACCCAAAGCGCCACCACCTGCCGATCCCGGCAGAAAACCGCCCCGGCGACTCACATCGCCGGGGCTTTTTCTTTGGCCTCCTCGGCCGGCGCCATGGCGTGTTCCGTGCTGGCCGCAAGCGCGCCGCGCAGGTCGCTGACCACGGCATCGGCACGGCACTCGCGCTTGATCGCTTCCGCGGCATCGGGCGCCACGCCCCAGGCCGCGACGATCAGCGGCGTGCCCGGCGTACGCCGCCTGAGGCGGCGGCAGACATTGCGCATATGCGAGCGGCTGTCCGTATCGAGGCATGACAGCACGATCAGCGCGGTCTGGTCGAAATCGAAGCGCGCGATATTCGAGGTGGTCAGGATATCGACCCCTTCGGCGCGTGCGCCAAGCCCGTGCTTGCTGAGCAGGTCGGCGAGAATGGCGGCAGCCGCCTCGTCGAGCGGGCTGCGCCCGGCAATGCACAGGATCGGCCGCTCGCCGCCCCACGCCCCGGTGAGCGCCGCCTTGTCCACCATGGCAAGGGCGTCATCGGCCACGCTCAGTGGCGTCGCGGCGACGGCGGCGGCGGCCTCGGGCTTGAGCTTGTCGTCGCCCTGCTCCGGCACGCTGTCGTCGAACTCCGCCAGATCCTCGACCAGTTCCTCGACGCCATCCTTGATCGTCGCGATGCGCTCGCCCGTGAGCTTGCCGGCCGAGAGATCGACCTGCGCGAGCTTCAGCCCCTCCAGCGCGATGCTCTGGTAGTAGGTCAGCAGCCGGCGCTCCTCAAGCACCTCCTCGGCCTGCTCGACCGCCTCGGATGCGTCACCGGCCAGCATACGCTGGTAGAACAGTTCCCACGGCTCCAGCGCCGGCTCGTCGCCGAACAGGATGTTGATGAATGCCAGCCCCTCGACATGCCGGCCGAGCACGACGAGGCACGCGGTCAGCGGCGTGGCGAGCACCAGGCCGATCGGCCCCCACAGCACCGTCCAGAACGAGGCCGCCAGCACCACCGCGACCGGCGACATGCCAGTGCTGTGCCCCTGGAAGATCGGCTCGATAATGTGCCCGACCAGCGGTTCCACCGTGATGAACAGCAGGCCGGTCCAGATCAGCATCGTCCAGCCGGGATCGACCGCCGCCGCCAGCGCCAGCGGAAACACCGCCGCGATCGCCGAGCCGATATAGGGCAGGAAGCGCAGCACGGCCGCGAAGATGCCCCACAGCAGCGGGCTCGGCACGCCGATCGCCCACAGCCCGAGGCCGATGGCGATGCCGAAGCCGCAATTGATGCTGAGCTGCATCAGGAAGAACCGGCTGAGCCGCGCGCCGGCATCGTCGAGCGCGGCGGTGGTGCGCTGGATGTCGCGCGTGCCGGCGAGCCGTATCAGGCGGTTCCGGATATCCTCGCGCTGCATCAGGATGAAGATCACGAAGATGATGATCAGTCCGGTGATCGCCAGCGGATGCAGCAACGGCGTGATCAGGCTGGCGATCGTCGCCAGCGGACCGGCATCGGGCGCGCGCACGATCACCGGGATCGGGCTTGCCTGCGGCGCGGCGCCGGCCGCCGGCGCGCCTTGCGGGCCGGCCGGCTTGTCGAGTTCGGCGCCGAGCTGCCTCAGGACGTCGGCGGCGCGCTCGAAGGTGCTGTCGCCGCTCGACGCCCCCTTGATGACATGGATCTTCTGCCGGATCGTGGTTTCGTAGCGCGGCAGGTCGCCGGCGAGTTGCGTCAGTTGCCGCCCCATCAGCGTGCCGAGCGCCAGCAGCACCGCAAAGGCGATCACCACCACGCTGATCACCGCAAGCGTGCGCGGAAAATACAGGCGCTGCAGCAACTCCGCCAGCGGCGCCAGCACGAAGCTGAGCAGGATCGCCAGTGCCAGCGGCACGAAGATATCCTGCCCGACATAGAGCGCCCCCACGACGATCAGGCCGATGAAGCCGGCCGCCATGGCATGCATCGAGCCGTTCTGGGGCTCGATGGCTCGGATCGTGACTTGCTGCATGATTTGTCGCCTCGCGTTCGACGCTTAAAGCCGCGACCGCTCCAAAGGTTCCGGCGCCCCGGCCGGGGCTGCGACCTCGCAAGCCGGTTGCCCTGATCGCCGCGCGGCCTATGGTCGGCGGCGAGCAGATTTTCGGTACGAGCGGAGGGAGCTATGGTGGTGGGACAGGCACGGGATTGGCGCGCCAGGGCGGCGGTGCGCTTCACGCCGGAGAAGCAGCCCGTGCACGGCGCGCGCGGCATGGTCGTCACCAACCACCCGCTTGCTTCCGCCGCCGGCGCCGAGATGCTGGCGGCCGGCGGCAATGCGGTCGATGCGGCCATCGCCTGCCTGTTCACGCTCACCGTCGTCGAGCCGATGATGGTCGGCATTTTCGGCGGTGGCCTGTCCCATATCCGCCTCGCGGACGGCACCCATGTCGTGCTCGACGGGCTGAGCGCCGCGCCGCGCGCCGCCACGCCCGCCATGTATCGCCCGGTCTCGGACCGCATGCCGGCCTATATGGAAACGGTCGGGCGCGAGAACAGCATCGGCCCGAAGGCGGTCGCGACGCCCGGCACGTTGCGCGGCTGGTGCGATGCCAGCCGGCGCTTCGGGCGGCTCGCGCTTGCCGACGTCATGGAACCGGCGATCCGCCACGCCCGGCGCGGCTTTGCCGTCACGCCCTATCTCGCCGCCTGTATCGCGGAAGCCGCCACCGATCTGGCGCGCGACCCGGACATCGCGCAGCTTTACCTGCCGGGCGGCAAACCGTGCGAGGCCGGCCGCCGGCTGGTGATGGGCGATTACGCCGAGACGCTCGCCAGCATCGCCGCGGACGGGCCGGAGGTGCTCTACGGTGGCGCGCTCGGGCGCCATATCGCCGATCACATGGCCAGGGTCGGCGGGCTGATCGGGCTCGAGGACCTTCGCGCCGTCACGACCATCGATCGCCCGCCTGTGCACGGCACCTATCGCGGCTTCGACATTTACGGGCCGCCGCCGCCCTCGGCCGGTGGCGTGCATGTCGCGCAGATGCTCAACATCCTCGAGCATGACGACATGGCTGGCCTCGGCTTCGGCTCGCCCGACAGCATGCACCTGCTCGGCGAAGCGCTGAAGATCGCCTTCGCCGATCGCGCCGCCGCCACCGCCGATCCGGCCTTCGTGCAGGTGCCGGTCGAGAAGCTGATGTCGAAAGCCTATGCCGGCGAGCGCCACGCCCGCATCGATCGCGCGCGCACCGCTGCCTGGACGCCCGGCGTGATCTCATCGGAATCGGCCAACACCACGCATGTCACGGTCGCCGATGCCGATGGCAACATCGTCGCCAGCACGCAGACCATCAACGGCCTGTTCGGCGCGAGATTCATCATTCCCGGCACCGGCATCATACCGAACAACTACATGGCGCTGTTCGACCCCCACCCCGGCCATGCGCTGTCGATCGCGCCGGGCAAGCGCGTCACCACCTCAATGGCGCCGACCATCGTGTTCCGCGACGGCAAGCCCGCCTTCGCGCTCGGACTGCCGGGGGGCCTGCGCATTTTCGGCTCGGTGATGCAGGCGCTCGTCAACCTGATCGATCACGGCATGAGCCTGCAGGAGGCGGTCGAGGCGCCAAGGCTATGGACGCAAGGCGAGGCGCTGGAAGTGGAAGCCGCCTTCCCAGCCACAAGCCGCGAGGCGCTGGCGGCGCGCGGCTGGCGCGTGCTGCCGGTCGCCCATGTCGGCGGCGGCATGACGGCGATCGCGTTCGGAGCGGACGGCACCACCACCGGCGCCGCGTGCTGGCGCGCCGACGGCACGCCGATCGGCCTCGGCGGCGGGCTGGCGCGCGCCGGCACCCGGTTCTGGCCCGACGCGCCGAATGTCGAGGAAGCGGACTGAACCTGTCGATGAAGCCGGGGCTCAGCGTGAACGCGCGCTTATGCGGCCACGTAGCGCAGCGCCTCACCAATCGGGATCGGCCGGACAGGCCGTCCGATGACGGTGGAGGAAAAGGCGCCAAACACCTCAGCCATCATCGGCGAACTTGATCCGCCGATCCCGCTTCGCAAAGGTGCTGCCCCAGTATCTAGGACGCCAGCTTCAGCACCGCGTTGAGCAGCACGTCCGCGCCATCCTGGCATTGCTCGGGCGTGCTGTATTCGCGCTCGCTATGGCTGATGCCGGTATCGCTGGGCACGAAGAACAGCGCTGACGGGCAATAATCCATCATCGGCACCGCATCGTGGCTCGCCACGGTGAGGATATCGCGCTGCGAGAAGCCGAGCCCCTTGGCCGTGTCGCGGATCAGCGCGCACATCGCCCCGTCGCAATTGATCGGGCCGAACTCGAAATACTGGTCGAGGGCGATCGACACGCCGCGCTCCGCCGCAATGCGGCGGCACGCCTCGCGCAATTCCGTTTCCATGGCGAGCGCCTCCCCGGCATCCGGATGGCGCACGTCGCAGCTCAGCCGGACCTCTTGCGGAATGACGCCGCGTACATTGGGGTCAAGCTCGAGATACGGCGCGTTGGAGCGCCCGTCCCGCCCACGCGAGCGGCCGATGCGATCGATCTCCAGCGTCAGTGCCGCCGCGCCGACCATGGCATCGTGGCGTTGCTCCATCAGCGTCGGCCCGACATGGGCCGCCTGCCCCTTGACCGTCGCCACGAAATAGCGCGCCTTGAACGAGCCCGTTACCACGCCGATCCGTTCGCCGCCTTCCTTGAGCAGCGGCCCCTGCTCGACATGCACCTCGAGATAAGCCGTGAAAGGCCGTCCGCCGACGGGCGTCTCGCCAGCATAGCCGATGCGCTTCAGCGCTTCGCCGACGCTCAAGCCGGACGGGTCCTGCCGCGACAGGGCAAAGTCGAGCGTCATGTCGCCGGTGAACACCGATGAGCCCATGGTCATCGGCGAGAAGCGCGCGCCCTCCTCGTTAGTCCAGGCGACCAGTTCGATCGGCAGACGCGTCTCAAGGCCGCGATCGCGCAGGCAGCGCAGCGCCTCGAGCCCCGCCATCACACCATAGGCGCCATCGAACTTGCCGCCGGTCGGCACGGTGTCGAGATGGCTGCCGATCACCACCGGCGCGGCGGCGCGCTCCGTGCCCTCGCGTCGGGCAAAGATGTTGCCGATGCCGTCGACCGTGACGGTGCAGCCGGCTTCCTCGGCCCAGCGCCGGAACAGGTCGCGGGCGCGGCCGTCCTCCTCCGACAGCGCCAAGCGGCGGCAACCGCCGCCCGGCGTGCCGCCGATCGCGCCCAGTTCCATCAGCGTCGACCACAGGCGGTCGCCATTCACGCGCAGCATGCTCACAGCAGAAACTCCTAAAGGGTTACAGGCGCTCGATGCCGCACCATTCGGCGAGGAACAGCGCCATCGTCTTGGTCACCGCCCTGACCGAATCGAGATCGACGCGCTCGTCGATGCCGTGCGGCCGCTCGCAGATGGGGCCGTAAACCAGCCCCGGCGTGTTCTGGTACAGGCCGAAAAAGCGGGCATCGGTCGCGGCCGAGGTGATCTCTTCCCGCAGCGGCGCGTTGAATACCGCCTCATGCGCGCGGCCGAGCACCGCTTCC
Source organism: uncultured Alphaproteobacteria bacterium (assembly GCA_937988775.1). GTDB lineage: Bacteria > Pseudomonadota > Alphaproteobacteria > Rhizobiales > Beijerinckiaceae > CALKHP01. The sequence goes on along the minus strand of CALKHP010000002.1, from coordinate 49,625 downwards.
TGCGCGGCGGCATTCTCCAGCACGTAACCTTCGGTCATATGGCCGTGATACTCGATGCGCGGCTGGTGGTTCGACAGGAACGGATCGGCGAGCGCCGCCTCGCGCACGCGCGCCTCGATCTCGGCCTGGATATCGGAGAGCTTCACGCCGGGCAGTACGCCGACCCGAACATTCAGCACCGCCTTCGAGGGCACGCTCGAGGTCCATTCGCCGCCTGAGATTTCGCCGAGATTGACCCTGATCGGATGCGGATGATGCTTGTAGACCGGGTGATCGACCTTGCGCGCGTTCCACTCATCCTCAAGCCGCTTGATGGCCGGCCACAGGCCAAGCGCCTTCTCGATGGCGTTGGCGCCGACATTGTTGAACCCGGCCGATGCATGCTGCGGATCGCCCTCGACATGAACCTTGAACCAGATCAGCCCGACCTCGGCCCGCATCAGCTTCGGCTCGAGCGGCTCCGGCACGAAGGCGCATTCGGCGCGATAGCCGCGTTGCAGGCAGGCGAGCGTGCCGTTGCCGGTGCATTCCTCCTCGACGACCGACTGGAAATGGATCGGCCCCGTCGGCGCGAAACCCGCCGCGCGCACCGCATCGAAGGCGAACAGCGTACCGGCAAGCCCGGATTTCATGTCGCCGGCGCCGCGGCCGTACATCCACTTGCCGTCGATGCGCGGCTCGAAAGGCGGTGTCGTCCAGCGCTGCCAGTCGCCGGTCGGCACGACGTCGATATGGCCGTTGAAGATCAGCGAACGCCCCTTGTGGTTGGCGGGGCGGTAGGTGCCGACGACGTTATAGGCATTCTCGTAAGTCGCATCGACCACGGGCGCGAAGCCCGGCAGGCCCGCGATATCCTCAACCCGAACCTTCCAATGGTCGACCGCCAGCCCGCGCTGCGCCATGGCGCCGGCCATCAGGTCCTGCACGGTGTGCTCGGCCCCGCGCACCGACGGGCAGCGCACCATGGCTTGCGTGAAGCGCACCTGATCGTCGAAGCCGCGATCGACCGCAGCCGTGATCGCGGCGACAATATCCTTATCCAACATGGCCGTTCCCTTTGAAATCAACGCGACGCGAAGCGTTTCCTCAGCACCGGGCCGAGCGTCGTCAGGCCCTTCGGCAGGAACATCACGATCAGGATGATCATCGCGCCATAGACCAGCAGCCGGTACTGATCGAGATCGCGCAGCAGCTCCACCGTGCCGGTCAGGAGCAGCGCGCCGACCAGCGGTCCGCTGAACGTGCTCAGGCCGCCGACCAGCGCCATGGCGATGACCAGGATCATCAGGTCGATGCCAACCGCCGCCGTCGGCGTCAGGATGCTGATATAATGGGCGTAGAACGCGCCGGCGATGCCGACCAGGAAGGCGCTGACCGCGAAGACCAGCAGCTTCTGGCGCGTGAGATTGACGCCGAGGCTTTCAGCCGCGTCCTCGGCATCGCGCATCGCGATGATCGAGAGCCCGGTGCGTGAACGCATCAGCAGCATGATCACCGCGGTCGAGCCGATCAGCAGCAGCAGGATCAGGTAGTAATACGGCACCTTGTCGGCCGGCGAGAACGTGATCTCGCCGAAGAACGGCAACGTGAAACCCTCGAACGGCCGGATGCCCCACAGGCCGAGCTCGCCGCGCGTGATCGTCTGCAGGTTGGAGATGACGATGCGCACGATCTCGGCAAAGCCGAGCGTCACGATCGCCACATGCGACATCGACTTGATCCTGAGGATCGGCAGGCCGATGAACAGGCCGGCGCCGGTCGCGGCCAGCGCGCCGAACCAGATCGTCAGCCACGGGCTCCAGCCCGCCTTGATCGAGAGCAGCGCCGAGACATAGGCGCCGATGCCGAAGAACGCGTGATGGCCGAAGGTCTTCATGCCGCCGAACCCCGCCACGAGGTTCCAGGCGGAGGCGAAGATGCCGAAGATCATCGTCAGGATCAGCACGTGCAGCAGGTAGGAATTGCGCGTGACCAGCGGCACCGCGGCCATCACCAGGATGGCGGCGGCGATCACGAGCCATTGCGACGGCTTCACCGGTTGGAACATGCGTCTCTCCAATCGGTCTGCGGGAATGTGGGCATGGCGAAACTGGTTTTCATGTTGGTTTCTTGCCGAACAGGCCCCATGGCCGCCACCAGATCACGCCGATCATCATGGCGAAGCCGATGACGTCGCGCCATTCCGACGAGGTCAGTTGCACGCCGATCGCCTCGACGACGCCGAGCAGCAGGCCGCCGGCGATCGCGCCGGGGAAGCTGCCGAGCCCGCCGAGGATGACCACGACGAAGCCCTTGAGCAGGATCGGCAGACCGCTCCACGGGTTGATGGCATAGATCGGCGCGAGCATGGCGGCGGCGATCGCACCGAGCGCACCGGCAAGGCCGAAGGTGATGAGATAGATGCGCTCGGCCGGAATGCCGACGACGGCGGCCGCGTCGCGATCCTGCGCCGTGGCGCGGATCGCCCAGCCGAGGCGCGTCTTCTTCAGGATGAAGGTCATCGCCCCGATGGTGACGATGGCGACCACGAAGATCAGCAGGCGCTGCAACGGCAGCCTGATGCTGCCGATCTCGATCACGCCGTTCAGGTAATACGGCACGCTCTCGAACTGCTCGCCGAACATCAGCAGCGCGGCGTTCTGCAGGAAGATCGACAGGCCGAGCGTCGCCGCGATGGTCGAGAACTGCCAGCCTTCCTTGCCCATCAGGTAGTGGATCGTCAGGCGCTGGATCAGCATGCCGAGGATGAAGGTGGCAACGATCGCCACCGGAATGGCGAGATAGGACGGCACGCCGTAGGTGACGGCGAGGAAGAACACGAAATAGCCGCCGAGCATGTAGAACTCGCCATGGGCGAGGTTCAGCACGCGCATCGTGCCGTAGACCAGCGCGAGGCCGCTGCCGATCAGCGCGTACATCGAGCCGATGATCAGGCCGTTGATGATCTGTTCGATGAGAAGGGAAAAGGTCACTGGCGGTTCCCTCTCAGACGCCGAGATAGACGCGGCGGATCACATCGGAATGGATCATCTCGTCTCCCGTGCCCGACAGCACCACGCGCCCGCCCTCGAGCAGATAGCCATGGTTCGACAGGCCGAAGGAAAGCTGCACGTTCTGCTCGTTGAAGATCACCGCGATGCCGTCCTGGTTGATGCGCGTGATGATCTCGCCGATCTGCTTGACGATGCGCGGCGCCAGGCCGAGATAGGGCTCGTCCATCAGGAGCAGGCGCGGCTTCGACATCAGGCTGCGCGCGATCGCCACCATCTGCTGTTCGCCGCCGCTCATCTTGCCGGCGACCTGGTCGCGGCGCTCGGCGAGGATCGGAAACAGGCTCTCGACCCATTCGAGCTGACGGCGCGCATCCTTGCTGACGCTGTGGTGATAGGCGCCGAGCAGCACGTTCTCGCGCACGGTCATCGCCGAGAACAGGCGGCGGCGCTCCAGCACCATCGAGATGCCGAGGCTCACCATCTCATGCGTCGGCACGCGGGTGATGTCGCGTCCCTCGAACATCACCTTGCCCGATTTCGCCGGCGCGAGGCCCATGATCGCCTTGAGCACCGTGCTCTTGCCCGAGCCGTTCGGCCCGAGCACGGCGACGACCTCGCCCTGGCCGACCTGCATGGAGACGTCCCAGAGCACCTGGTAATCGCCGTAAAGGACGTTCAGGCCCTCGATCGTCAGGATTGGGGTATCAGCCATGCCCGTCATCCTCGCCGAGATAGAGTTCGATGACCTCGGGGTGGCGGGCGATCTCGGCCGGCGTACCCTCGGCCATGCGCACGCCCCGGTTCATGAAGATGGCGCGGTCGGCCAGTTCGGTGATGACCCTCATGTTGTGCTCGATGATGATCAGCGTCAGTCCCTCGCCGCGCAGCCGTTTCACGAGATCGATCAGGCCGGGCACGCTCGCCATGTCGACGCCGCCGGTGACCTCGTCGAGCAGCAGCAGCTTCGGCCGCGTCGCCATGGCGCGCGCCATTTCCAGCCGCTTGCGCTGGCCGGTGCTCAAGCCCTTGGCGAGAATGTCGGCGCGCTCGCTCAGGCCCACCATATCGACATAGCGCCGCGCCTCGACGCGCGCCTCGGCCATCGAGCGGTGATGCGCGATGGCGCCGACCATGACGTTCTCGACCACCGTCAATTCGTCGAAAGGCTGCGTGATCTGGAACGTGCGCGCGAGGCCAGCCCGGCAGCGCCGGTCCGGTCTCGCCCTGGTGATCTCATGGCCGTCGAAGGTGATCGTGCCGTGATCGGGCGAATGCACGCCGGCGATGACGTGGAAGGTCGTGGTCTTGCCGGCGCCGTTCGGCCCCATCAGCGCGAGAATTTCGCCGGGTTGCACGGAAAAACTCAGGTTATCGACGGCGACGATGCCCCCGAAAGCCATCGTGATGCCGTCGACCTTCAGCAAAGGCGTCGCAGGCGTCGGATTTTGCATATGGTCGAACCTTACCCGCTGCCACGAGCGTGACAGGCGAAAAGGCGCGCCGGGCCGATCACTCGCCCCGACGCGCCGTTGCTCGTTACTTGGCCGGCTTGAACTCGGCCGTCGCCGCCGTCGAAGGCCAGATCGCGAAGCTCACGCCGTCCTGGATCTGGGCGATCGGCACCGGGAAATAATCCGCGCCGGTCTTCGGCGTGTGGATTTCGGTGTCATAGGCGAACCGGGCGATGACGCACTGGAAATCGGTCTTCTTGAACGCTTCCGACAGCTTGGCGGGTTCGATCGAACCAGCCTTCTTGATGTTGTCGAGCAGCATCGTCATCTGGCAATAGCCCTGGGCGTGATCGCCATTGCCTTCGACCTTGGCTTCCTTCTTGAACATTTCGGCGAAGGCCTTGTGCTTCGGGTTGTGCACGGGGTCGAAGAACAGCGGCGTCCACAGCAGGCCATTGGCGGCGGCCCCCGCACCCTTCAGGAATTCCGGGCGGATCGGGTAGTACACCGCCTCATGCAGCGACTTGAGCCCCTGCTCCTTGATCTGCTTGACGAGCGCGATACCGGAATTGACCGAGGTGAAGATCGAGATCAGCACGTCGGGCTCGTCGGCGCGCAGCTTGGAGAGCTGCGGGTAGAAGTCCGCGTAGCCGAGCGGCACCGTCTCGTTCGACGTCACCGTCCAGCCGGCCTTCTTGAACAGCGGCGCGGTATATTCGGCGTTCGACTTGCCGTAATCGGTATCCTCGACGATGAAGGCGACCTTCTTGTTGCCTTCCTTGACCACGCCCTTCTTGATCAGGTCCTGGACCGAGTCGAACAGCGCGGCGGCATAAGCATCGCTGTTGAAGCTCGCCTTCCAGAAATTGGCGAAGCGAGCCGGGTCGCTCTTGATCTTCTTGGCGATCTCGATCGAGACCGGCTGGCCGCTCATCATGAACTTGCCGAAGCTGGGCGCGACTTCCATCAGCGCCAGCGTGACCGAACTCGCGATCGTATCACCGACCAGGATATCGACATTGTCGCGGGTCAGCAGCTTCTGCGCCGCGCTGACGCCGACTTCCGGACGCGAGGCGCTGTCCTCGAAGATCAGCTTGACCTTGGACTTTTCGCCACCGATCTCGATGCCACCGGCCTTGTTGACCTGCTCGGCCGCCACTTCATAGGCCTGCCGCATCGAAATGCCGGAATTCGCCGCCGGGCCGCTCAGAGGCCCGATCACGCCGATGGTGATATCGCGCGCCGAAGCGGTCCCCGCCATGCTCGCGGCGGCCGCCCCGACGAGCGTCGCTGCAAACGCATAACGGAGAACCTTGCCTTTTATTGCCATGATGTTTCCCCCTGTTCCTGACTTGCATCGTTGATTGCCGCCACGCGACGGCGGCATTGCTATGCTGGCTCGGCCAGCGGCTCGGTCCCACACCAGTCAGCGATAAACAGCGTCATGGCTTTGGTGATGTTCTTGACCGACGACAGGCTGACGCATTCGTCGAAACCATGGATGTTTCTGGAAATCGGCCCATAACACAAGGACGGAATCTGATCGTACAGCGCATAGACCCGCGTATCGAGGTAGGCCGGTGTCATGAATGTCTCGAGCGGCGCCTTGAAAACCGCCTCATGCGCCTGGCCCAGCACCGCCTCCGCATCCGATCCGGGCTCCAGCACCGAACCTTCGGCGTGGAAGCCGTTGAAGGTGATGCGCGGCGCGTTGTTGGAAAAATACGAGTCGTTGCGGGCGAAACCTTCGATCGTCTCGCGAATTTCCCTGGCGGCATCGGCGGCGCGCACGCCGGGATAGATCGCGATGCGGCAATCGAACACGCACCAGCACGGCACCGATGACGCCCAGTCGCCGCCCTCGATCTTGCCGATGTTCAGGTTGATCGGGTGCGGGTCGTTCTCGAAATACGGGTGCTGGGTCTTGCGCGTGTTCCACTCCGCCTCGAGCTTGCGCAACTCGCCAATCACCCGATAGGCGGCGTCGATCGCGTTGGCGCCCTCGCCCATCTCGCGCACATGCACCGGCACGCCGCGCACCTCGACCTGGAACCAGATCACGCCGGCATTGGCGCGCACCAGCTTGTTGTCCTCGGGCTCCGGGATCAGCACCGCATCGGCCTTGTAGCCGCGCAGATGCGTCATCAGCGCGCCGTTGCCGGTCGATTCTTCCTCGACGACCGACTGCACGTAGACCGTCGCCGCCGGCTGCAGGCCGAGACGGCGCAGCGCATCGAGCGCGAAGACGTTGGCGGCAGCGCCCGCCTTCATGTCGCCCGCGCCGCGGCCATACATCCAGTCGCCATCGATCTCGCCGCCATAGGGCTTGTGCTGCCACATCGCCGTGGGGCCCGGCGGCACCACGTCGAGATGCGATTGTAGGATCAGCGAGCGTCCGGTTTCCTTGCGCGGATGGTGGATGGCCACGACGATCGGTGCCTTCGAATGATATTCCGACCATGGCGAGCCGCCGGGATGGGCTTCGATCGCCGCCTGGTCCATGGCGAAACGGTCCATGACGTAGCCGCGCCGGCTCAACTCGCGATAGGTGAAATCCTGCACGGCATGCTCGGCGCCGCGCACCGAGGAGAACGACACCAGCTTGCGGGTATAGGCGATCTGGTCGTCGAACCCCTTCTCCACCGAATCGATGATGGCATTGCGTAATTCGGGCGCCAGCGCCATGGCATTCCTCTTTCCAGTAGCAGGTTCCGTTGGCCCTCCATCGGACTCGGCCTGCCTTCACTACTGCAATAGGCAAAGTTCTTTGCTTCCGTGTCAAGCTATGACATCGTGTGTCATCAGATGACACAACCAAGGAGATCGCGGTGGAAGCGAAGGCTGGGCTGCCCAAGGTGCGCGCGGTGGAACGGGCCATGGCGATCCTGCGCGCCTTCGGCCCTGCGGCGTCGCGGCTGTCGCTTGCCGAACTGACGCGGCACACCGGCCTCGACAAGGGCACGACGCGGCGGCTACTGCAGACGCTCGCCGCCGCCGAATTCATCGAATTCGACGATGCCAGCAAGACCTACGCGCTCGGGCCGGGCATTCTGCTGCTCGTACCGGGCGTGCGCTACGGCAGCGATCTGCGCGACATCGCAGCGCCGATTCTCGCCCGCCTTTCCCAACAAACGGCGGCGACCTCGTTCATCTGGACGTATTTTCGCGGCTTCGCCCTGTGCCTGGACCGGATCAAGGCGCCCGATCTCCATATCGATACGCCGTGGTCCGCCATCGGCACGCAAATCTCGATGAACTGTGCCGGCGGCCCGCGCGTGCTGCTGGCCTATCTCGCGCCGGAAGATCGCGCTCATGTGCTGAGCGGTCCGCTGCCGCGCCACACCGTGCATACGGTAACCGACCCCGCCGCCCTCGAAGCCGCCGCCGCCATCACTCGGCAACGCGGCTGGGAATTCGCCGTGGACGATTATATCCTCGGCCTGTCCGGCCTCGGCGTTCCTGTCTTCGATCAGGCCGGCGCGCTCATCGCCAGCATCAGCATCACCACCTTGACCCCGCAATTCGCCATGCAGGACGGCAAGCCGTGCGATCTTCCGCCCATGCTGGAAGCCGCCGCCGAAATCGGCGCGCGCCTCAGGGCCTGACCTAAGCATGTTCCAACGTGAGATGGCGCGAGCGTACATCTTCGGCCTCAGCCAGTTCCGCGCTGCTTCAACCTTTTTCGGCTGAGACCGGCGAACCAGAGACGCATACCGGCGGGAATCCGCCTTATGGGTATGTCACTTAGCGCGAGACGGCTGAATTCGCGTGAAAAATGGAGCGGGTGAAGGGAATCGAACCCTCGTATTCAGCTTGGAAGGCTGCTGCTCTACCATTGAGCTACACCCGCGTCCGGCGCAGGATAGCCGGCCCTGCGTCGCGGGGGAAGTAGACGAGCCGGGCTGGCGTTGCAACGATAATTGCAAGCCGCAGCCTCACGCTCAGCGCGTCCAACCCGTTCCCTGCCCTCCGTGCATGGCAGCCCCGCCTTTTGCCGCACTGCAACATCGCGCGGATTTTGCTATGATTGCCCCAGTTTGAACGGGGAGGATGAATCCGTGTCGGAATCCTGGAGCACGAAATATGGCGGCCGCCGCGTCAAGCAGGCTCCGCCGACCATTGCCGAAGCGCTGATCGCGGCTGCCTGCATGAACGACGATCCCGAGCAGCAGATCGAGATTGCCGCGGCGCTGCTCGATGTCGACAAGGACGAGGTCCGCAAGGCCGCCGCCCGCGAGGAAAAGCGCGCCCAGCGCACGCTGAGCATCCTCAGCACGCCGCGCCGGAGCGCGCCGGCCCGCGCCGTGGTCGTCGAATACCGCACGCCGCGCCGCTTCGCCATGCGTTGAGGCCGGGCGGCCCGCCGATCGCGATCGCGGAACCTCGACCCCTGTTTTGCGTTGTGCCCTGACCGAGCGTCGCTCCGGAACGGTCGGACACGGAACAGGGGATAGAATATGGAACACGTTCAAGTGGGTTGGGTCGCCGCCATCATCATTGGCGGGCTGGCCGGCTGGTTCGCCGAAATGTTCATGGGCGGCAATCAGGGCCTCCTGATGAACATCATCCTCGGCATTGTCGGCGCCATCATCGCCAACGCGCTGCTCGGCGTCTTCGGCATCGTGCTCGGCGGCTGGATCGGCTACCTGATCGCCGGCTTCGTCGGCGCCTGCATCCTGATCGCGGTGGGGCGTGCCATCCGCCGATGAGCGCAACAGCAAGCGGCGGACACGACCCCGCCGCTTCGCCTGCGCGCAGAACTCATGATCGCTTGCCGTTACCCTTGGCCGAGGCGACACGCCACCTTCCGCCCACGCGGATGATCATGGCCGCCCTAACCTGACGAGTCGCGCGATCAGCTCGATGGGAAGATGAAAAACCCGTCGCGCTCGACGCCGGCGAGAATCGCATTGGCGTTGTCGCCCACCTTCGGGCCGTCGCCGGCGCGGATATTCACGGTGCCGGCAGACACCCATGGCGCGAATTTTTCCGGCAGATTGGCGCCGGAAGGATCAATGGTAAAGCCGATCTTCTTCTTGTTCGATGCCGGCTTGAAACGATGCAACCTCATTCGTGACCTCTTTCCGTCGGCCAAGCCATATAGGGGATGACGCGCGAGTGCCAGCCGATTCTTGCCGCAGCGCAATGTAGCCCTTGATTCACCGGCCCGGCGCAGGCATGACTGGGACATCGGGCTCCGCCTGCAACGGCCAGACAGCACGCCGCGCGCCATGCGAGCAAAACCGATCCGTTGCCGGATTATCCCTCCCCGAGGCCGGCTGCATCAAGGCCGCCGGCCGCAACCGCGTCAAAAGGCCCGGCCCCTGCAGGACGGGAAAGCGTCAGCTCATGCGAAATCTTGCCGTGCTTGCTTTGTTGGCGCTGACCGGTTGCATCCCGGAGCATGTTCTGGATGCCGATTGGTGCCGATCGATGCAGGCCGCGTCGGTGAGCGCCGATCAGCGCGGAAAGAGCAACCTGTCCCGCGCCATGACGCTCCATCACTGCGACGCCAAGCTCGCGCATGACGAGGCGAGGCGCGGCGAACACCGGTAATGCTGGTGTCCGCGCCATCGACAGCGTCAATGCATGAAAATCGGATGGTGGGGGAAGTAGGACTCGAACCTACGAAGGCATAGCCAGCGGATTTACAGTCCGCCCCCTTTGCCGCTCGGGACATTCCCCCGTGCCACCGCGAACGGCCGCGCTGGCCGATCGAGGGCCGCTTTATGAGGACGGCGCCCGGCCCTGTCAACCGTCAAACCGCGACCGGCGCGCGCGCCGTTGCCGTTTGCCATCGCGGGCGGCGCGTGAGAGTGTCCGGCCAACCTCAGCACCGCAAGCGCAGCACCATGTCAGACCCCCGCAGCCATCGTCCCAACAGCCGCCCGCATCCCGGCAAAACCCGGCGCTGGGAGCGCGGCCCATCGCCGCGCAAGCCCGAACCCGGCAAGCGCGACGACGGGCTGAACGTGCTCTACGGCATCCACGCCGTGCGCGAGGCGCTGGCCAACCCGCGCCGTCGCGTGGTGCGCCTCATCGCCACCGAGAACGGCGCGCTGCGCCTTGCCGAGGCCGGCCCGCTGCCGCTCGAGCCGACCATCGTCAAGCCGGACGATATCGGCCGCCAGCTCGCCGCCGATGCCGTGCATCAGGGCGTCCTGCTGCTCGCCGAGCCGCTTGAGCCGATCGGCCTCGAGGAGATTGCCGATGACGCGCTCGTCCTGGCGCTCGATCAGATCACCGATCCGCATAATGTCGGTGCCATCGTGCGCACCGCCGCCGCGTTCGGCGTCAGCGCCATCATCGCCACCGAGCGCCACAGCCCGGAGGCAACCGGCGTGCTCGCCAAGGCTGCCTCCGGCGGGCTTGAGCACGTGCCGTTCTGCACCGTGAAAAACCTCGGCAATACGCTCGGCCTCCTCGCCGGGCGCGGCTTCCAATGCCTTGGCCTCGATTCGGACGCCCCCGCCCCGATCGGTGCCGTCGCCATGCGCCGTCCGCTGGTGCTGGTGCTCGGCGCCGAGGGCAAGGGCCTGCGGCAGCGCACGCGCAGCCTGTGCGACACCGTGGTGCGCCTCGACATGCCGGGTGCCATCCGCAGCCTGAATGTCTCGAACGCGGCGGCAATCGCGCTTTATGCCGTCACGAGCGCACTGGACGTGCCAAGCTAGCCGCGCGGCACCTTGACCACGAACACGCGTGGCGGCTCGCCAAACGAAGATCCCGACACCTGACGGATGCCGGCCGGGCGAAATGCCTTGGTGCCGGAAAGCTGGCGGAACTGGCGCGCGGTCCCGTGCCGGCCGCTCACCTCGACTTTGTAGATCGCCGCGCGGGCAAAAGGCGTCTGCGTTGCGTTGCCGCTGCTCACCATGCCCGACAGGCGGTGATGGCGGTGACCACGCCAACCGCTGCGATACCAGCCGCCGCCATGGCCGACGCGGCCATTGAAGCCATGCGCGGCGATGCCGGGCGAATTCGGGCCGTATCCTGCCGCGCCGTGGGCGGCGATGCCGGAGCCATGGCCGCCAGAGCCATGCCCGGCCGGACCGGCGAGCGCGGCGCCAGCGAAGAACGGCAATCCGACGAACAGGACGGCCGGGAGGAGGAGCGATGTTCGCGCCATGGGCGAAATCTCCTGAAACGCACGAGGCGGCCTCCCCGTATGCGCCAAACGTAACCATCGCCGGCGGATTTTTCCAGCCACCATCGCCTGATGACCGCCCGCTTGTCTCGCAGCCGCCCCCTTGCTACAGACACGCGCTGGCGCGCCGGCATAGCTCAGCGGTAGAGCAGCGGTTTTGTAAACCGAAGGTCGGGAGTTCAATCCTCTCTGCCGGCACCAGCAAAATCAAATAGTTAACTCGGAACGCGAAATCAAAATCTCAGCCCGCCTGGGCCTCGCGACGCGCGCGCCGCCGCCGTTAACCGAAAACACAAGGGTTTGACCGCTATTCTTAGGCGGCGGCTGCGTCTTGCCGCGCGTACCCGAGAAGCAGGAATGCGTTTTCCACCGTCGTTCCCGGATCTTTCGATCCTCGTCATCGATCGCAGCGCCAATGTGCGCCGCATCCTGACCGAGATTCTCGCTCAGGTGAATCTGCGCCGCATTGTCGAGGCGACCGATGCCGCCGCCGGCACCACGCTGTTCTTCGACAAGCAGCCGAACATCGTCTTCCTCGATTGGGACCTGCCGAAGGGCGGCGCCGCCAATTGCCTGGGCTCGATCCGCTCCTCGAAGAGCTGGATCGTCGGGCGCGCGCCGGTCATCGTCACCATGGAGCGCCCGACGCTCGGCGCGGTCATCAAGGCCGAGCAGACCGGCGCCAACGAGGTGCTGGCCAAACCGTTCTCGCCCAAGGTGGTCTGGCAGCATCTGTTCGGCGTCATCAATATCTCGAGAAAATTCCAGAACACAGACGGGATGCAAATGCCTGCTCCCCGCGTCGTCAAAGGAAACGATATTTAGCAATACGTTGAATATTACCATGTTGCGGCTTCCCGTTCCGCAACGTCAAGCAAAAGCCGAGGCCACGGCCGGAATCCTAACCGGCATTAACCGCCGGTTTACCATTTTGGCCACATCGTGAAGCGGGAAATCGGGGACCATCCATCGTGCGCATATCCGTTGCCCTTCCCTCGACCCTCGGCAGGGTCGAGGCCGTCGCGTTTCGCGGCCAGCTTCTGGTCGCCTTCGACCAGAAGGAAAGCGTCGTGATCGACTGCGCGCAGGCGGGCAACCTGCCCGCGCTGTGGGTCCAGCTCCTGTGTTCCGCCGCCGCGAGCGCGCAGGCGCGGACGCTTTCAGTGATCCTCAAGGGAATATCCGAACAGTGCCGCGCCTCTTTCACCGGCCTCGGCATCGATCTGGCGGCCAGCGCCCTCGTCCTGGAGTGAAACCCATGCGCATTCTGGCGATCGACGACACCAAGACCCTGCTCAACCTGCTCTGCATGACGCTGCGCGACGCCGGCCACGAGGTCGCTGAAGCCGTCAACGGCGAAGAGGGCTTGCAGCGTTTCGAGGATTTCCGGCCCGATCTCGTCATCACGGACCTGAACATGCCGGTGATGGACGGCATCGAGTTCACGCGCTCGTGCCGCGCCCGGCCAAGCGGCCAGAACACCCCGATCATCGTGCTCACCACCGAGAACGGCACCGAGATCAAGGCCGAGGGCCGCCGCGCCGGCGCGAGCGCCTGGGTCGTCAAGCCGTTCGAGCCGGCCACCTTGCTGAGCCTGATCACGCGTTACCAGAACTGAGGCATGGCATGGACCCGCTTGCGGAGCTGAAACAGACCTTCTTCCAGGAATGCGACGAGCTTCTCGGCGCCCTCGAGCAGCGCCTGCAGGTCCTCGAGGAAGGCGGCACCGACCCGGAGGATGTCAATGCCGCGTTCCGGGCCATCCATTCGATCAAGGGCGGCGCCGGCGCGTTCGGCTGCACGGAACTGGTGCATTTCGCGCATGCCTTCGAGGCGGCGCTCGATCTCGTGCGCTCGGAGAAGGTGTCCTGCGCCGATGCGCCCTGGGTGCTGTTCCTGCGCTGCTCGGATGCCGTCGCCGATCTCGTCGGCGCAGCAAGACGCAGCGAGCCGGCCGATCCGCGCAAGGACCTGATCGAAGCGCTCGAGCAGGTCGGCAAGGAGCCGCCGGCATCTGCCGCCGAACCTGAGGAAGCGCCATCGCTCGGCATGATCGCAGCGCTTGATCAGTTGCTGGCCCAGGTCGAGGACAAGGCCGGCCCTGCCGCCGCCCCGGCCCCGGCCGACGATGCCGCCTGGGATTTGCCGGAGGATCCCGATAACGGCGCGCCGCTGCTCCGCATCGACCTGCTGCCCGGCACGGGCCTGTTCCGGCGCGTCATCGAGCCGCGTGCGCTGATCGAGGGGCTGGCGCCGGACCGTGTCGTCTCGCTCGCCTGCGATCTCTCGCATCTGCCTGCGCTCGAAGCGCTCGATGTCGGCGAATGCCACATGCGCTTCGAGATCGTGCTGCAAAGCAGGCTCAGCCCCGAGCAGGTTTCCGCCAAGCTCGAAATGTCGCTGGCGCCGGACGAATTTTCGGTCACGCTGGCGGAGCCGGGCGAAGCCCCTGCAGCGGAGGTCGTGCAGCCGGCAGCGCCCGTCCTCACCGTGATCGGCGAGCGCGCGCCCGAGGCGCTTGTCCCGCAGACGAATGCGCGGGAAGCACCCACCCCGGCAGCCCCTGCCCTGCATCATCCAGCAGCCGGCAGGCCCGGCGCCGGCGCGCGCCCCAATGTCAGCGTCCGCGTCGATCTCGACCGTATCGACCGGCTGATGAACCTCGTCGGCGAGATCGTCATCACGCAATCGATGCTGATGGAACGGATGCGCGGCCTGCCCTTCGAGATTTCCGCCCATACCACCGAGGGCCTGCTGACCCTGTCGCGCCAGACGCGCGAATTGCAGGAGCATGTCATGGCGGTGCGCGCCCAGCCGGTGAAGACGGTGTTCCAGCGCATGCCCCGGCTGGTGCGGGAACTGGCCCAGACGCTCGGCAAGGAAGTCCGCCTCATCCTGAACGGCGAGAATACCGAGGTCGACAAGACCATCATCGAGGAACTGGCCGACCCGCTGACCCACATGATCCGCAACTCGATGGATCACGGCCTGGAGACGCCGGACGAGCGCCGCGCCGCCGGCAAGCCCGCCGAGGGGACGATCCAGCTTGGCGCCGAGCACCGCGCTGGCCGCATCGTCATCTCGGTCTCGGATGACGGGCGCGGCATCAACCGCGAGAAGCTGCTCGACAAGGCGCGCCGCACCGGCGTCATCGATCCCGACGCCAAGCCCTCGCCGCAGGAAATCGACGAGTTGATCTTCGCCGCCGGCCTCTCCACCGCGGCGGCGGTCACCGATGTCTCCGGGCGCGGCGTCGGCATGGACGTGGTGCGCCGCAATGTCGAGACGCTCGGCGGCCGCATCACGGTGGATTCCGAGCCCGGCCGTGGCTGCCGCTTCACGCTCGCCCTGCCGCTGACGCTCGCCGTGGTCGACGGCATGGTGGTGCGCTCGGCCAACGAGCGCTTCGTGGTGCCGATCACCAGCATCGTCGAGACGCAGCATCTGGCGAGCACGCCGCTCGAACACCTCACCTTCGGCCACGAAGTGCTGCGCTGGCGCGGCGAGATCACGCCGCTTTACCGGCTCGGCCGCCTGATGCGCGGCAGTTCGGACAGCGACGAGACCATCATCATCATCGCCGAGACCGAGCGCGGCCAGCCGGTCGGCATCGCGGTCGACGAGATCATCGGCCAGCAGCAGGTCGTGGTGAAAAGCCTCGAGACCAATTACGGCGCCGTCGCCGGCGCCTCCGCCGCCACCATTCTCGGCGACGGCATGGTCGCCCTGATCCTCGATATCGACGCGATGCTGCGCATTGCCGCCCAGCCCCGTGCCCTCCCCGAATTGAAACTGGCAGGTTGATCATGACGCTTCAGCTCAGCGAACAGAACCGGCAGGCTCCGGCCGCCACCGAACCGGCGCTGCGCCGCATCGTCACCTTCAAGGTCGGCGAACGCACCTTCGGCATCGATGTCGGCATGGTGCGCGAGATCAAGGGCTGGCAGGCGACGACGCCGCTGCCGCACGCGGCCCCCCATGTGCGCGGCGTGCTCAACCTGCGCGGCGTGATCCTCGCCGTGTACGACCTGCGCACCAGCATCGGCATGGGCGTGACCGAAGCGACGGCGAACCATGTCATCGTCGTCGTCAACATGGCGGAAAAGACCGCCGGCCTGCTCGTCGATTCGGTGTCCGACATTGTCGATGTCCAGACCAGCGCCGTGCGTGACGCGCCCGATGTCGAGCGCGACGAATACGGGCTGATCGAGGGGCTGGTGCTGCTCGACGACGAGATTGTCGCGCTGCTCGACATCTCGGCGGTCATTCGCGCCGGTGAGGTTAGCCCGGCCAATGGCCAGCCGCTGCGTTCTTGAGGCAAGCGTTCCAACCCCGCAAGCACGGATGAGCGGCAAGACATGAGCGGCATGACCGGACCCTTTTCAAGGCTGGCGACACGCACGGCGCTGCTTTGCGCCGGCTCCGCCTGCCTTGCCGCCGGTGCTGTCGGCGCGGGCATCGCCTATGCGTTGCCGGGAGAGACTGTGCGTGCGCTCAGCCCGACATTGCTGCCGACAGGGCTGGCGGCAATCGCCGCAGCGGCGCTGGGCGGCTGGCTCTGCGGCCGCATGACGGGCAAGCGCATTGCCCGGCTTGGCGATGCCGTCGCGCAGCCGGTCACGGGCGCGACGGTTGCTCTACCGGATATGGCGCGGGCCGGCGAGATCGGCGATCTGGCGCGCGCGCTCGGGCTCGCCATGGAGGCCGCGCACCAAGCGCAACGCATCCGCGCCGCGCTCGACGGCTCGCGCACCATGATGATGGTCGCCGATACGCAGGACGACATCGTCCATGTCAGCCCGGCCCTGCTGAAATTCTTCGCCGAGGCGCAGGAGGATTTCCGCGCCGCCTATCCGGGCTTTTCGGCCAGGGACGTGCTCGCCAGCGTGATGGAGACGCTGCGCCGCGACACGCCCGCCGCAGGCGAACGCTCATTTTGCCTGACGATCGGCCGCCGCACCGTGCTCCTGGCCATGAGCCCGGCCTGCTCCGCTGAAGGCGAGGCGCTCGGCACCGCAATCGCCTGGACGGAATTGACCGATGAGGTCAGCGCCACCGCCGAGATCGCTGAAATTGTTGAGGCAACCGTCGCCGGCGATTTTTCGCGCCGCATCGCGCTCGACGGCAAAAGCGAGGCGACGCGCGCCATCGCCACCGGCTTCAACCGCATCAACGACACGCTGGAACAGGCCATTGACGCGTTCGGCGTCGCGCTCGCCGGCATCGCCGGCGGCGACCTGACGCAGCGCGTCGCCGGCGATTACCAAGGCGGCCTCGCCAGCCTGCGCGACAGCCTCAATGACAGTTTGGTGCGCCTGTCGCACACCTTGTCCGCCATCCAGGCGACCGCAGCCCATGTCGGCGCGACGGCGACGGACATCCATGCCGGGGCCGGCGATCTCGCCAAGCGCACCGAGGAAACCGCCGCCAGCCTCGAGCAGACCGCCGCGACGACGGAGGAACTCGCCGCCTCCGTCAAGCAGAGCGCCGCGCGCTCCAAGGAAGCCTCGTCGCTCGCCAGCGTCGCCATGACCGCCGCCGGCGACGGCCAGAGCGTCGTCGGCGATGCGGTCGCCGCCATCGAGCGCATCGAGAAATCATCGAGCCGCATCGCCGAGATCATTTCCGTCATCGACGATATCGCCTTCCAGACCAACCTGCTGGCGCTGAACGCGGCGGTCGAGGCGGCGCGCGCCGGCGATGCCGGCAAGGGTTTCGCGGTCGTCGCCTCCGAGGTGCGCGCGCTGGCGCAGCGCTCGAGCCAGGCCGCCAAGGACATCAAGGGCCTGATCCTGACCTCGCGCGAGCAGGTCGGCGACGGCGTCAAGCTGGTGCGCGGCACCGGCGAGGCGCTCGGCCGCATCGTCGGCGCGGCGCGCAGCGTCGCCGAGACGGTCGTCGAGATGTCGTCCGCCGCATCGGAACAGGCCAACGGTATCGAGGAGATGAGCCAGACCGTCGCGCATATGGACGGCATCACCCAGCAGAATGCCGCGCTGGCCGACGAAAGCGCGGCCTCCGCCTCGCAGCTTCTCGCCGATATCGATCACCTGAAGGCGCTGGCTTCGGCGTTTCGCGCCGGCGAAACGACAGCACCCGCCGCCCGACCGGCCGCCGCCGTGCGGCCCACCCCGCCTGCCCGCCCCGTTGCCCGCCCGGCCCCAGCCGCGACATCGGAGCCTGACAGGTTGCGCCGCGCGGTGGCTGATGCCTTCACCCGGCCGGGCGTAACGCCGCGCCCGGCGACGCCAAGGGCCGCTCCCGCAGTTGCTCCCATCGCCCCCTCGGCGCGGCCGCGCACCGCCAACGGGCAGACCCATGACCAGGATTGGGCGGAGTTCTAGGGACACGTGCTTTGAACGCTTTCGCCGCCCAACAAATCAACGATACCACGCTGACCCGCGACGATCTCGGCTTCATCGCCCAGATCGTCTACGAGCATGCCGGCATCGTCATCCGCGAGCATAAGGAGGCGATGGCGC
This sequence comes from uncultured Alphaproteobacteria bacterium, assembly GCA_937988775.1. GTDB lineage: Bacteria > Pseudomonadota > Alphaproteobacteria > Rhizobiales > Beijerinckiaceae > CALKHP01. The sequence continues at coordinate 31,552 of CALKHP010000002.1, read as the reverse complement.
GCGGCCGGCTGTCGCGCCGCGTCAAGGCGCTCGGCATGAGCTCGATCGCCGAATATTGCGCCTTCCTGCGCGGGCCGGACGCCGCCGCCGAAATCCCCGACCTGATCAACGCGCTCACCACCAACCACACCGCGTTCTTCCGCGAGCGCCATCATTTCGATCACCTGCGCCGCGAGGCCCTGCCCGCGCTGCTGCGGCCGGGCGGCCTGCGCAACGGCCGCATCCGCATCTGGTCGGCCGCCTGCTCCTCGGGCGAGGAGCCCTACAGCATCGCGGCCATCGTGCGCGACGTGCTCGGCGACCGGCCGGGCCTCGACCTGCGCATCCTCGCCACCGATATCGATACCGATATCCTGGCGCGCGCCCGCGCCGGCAGCTACAGCCGCGACATCGTCGAGCGCATGCCGCCCGACCTCAAGCCGCTGCTGCTGCACGAGGCCTCGCGCAACGGCGACGATTGCACGGTGAGCCCGCGCCTGAAGCAGTTCATCACCTTCAACCACCTGAACCTGATCGAGCGCTGGCCGATGCGCGGCGCATTCGACGTGATCTTCTGCCGCAACGTCTTCATCTATTTCGACAGCCGCACCAAGGCCGGCATCCTCGATCATTTCGTCGAACTGATGCATGTCGGCGGCTGGCTCTATCTCGGCCATTCGGAATCGCTGTCGCAGCCCCATCCGCGGCTGCGCCTGATAGGCCGCACCATCTACGAGAAGACGAAATGAGCGCGGAGCCGAGTTCGAGGCGTTATTTCGATCCGCGTTTCGATGCGGATATCATCACCGTGCCGCCGGGCGGCCACGCCATCACCGCCGCGCCCAGGGAAATCCTGGCGACGGTGCTCGGCTCCTGCGTCTCGGTGTGCATGCGCGATCCGCAGGTCGGCGTCGGCGGCATCAACCATTTCCTGCTGCCGCTCAACACCGAGGCGACGGTCGCCGACCCGCTGCACGCCGCCGAGCGCTATGGCGACACCGCCATGGAAATCCTCATCAACGGCCTGTTCAAGCAGGGCGCGCGCCGGGGTCATCTCGAGGCCAAGGTCGTCGGCGGCGGCCGGGTCCTGCCCGGCAAGTCGGCGCTGATGATCGGCGATGGCAACGTGTCCTTCGTGCTCGGCTTCCTCAAACGCGAGAACATCCCGATCGTCTCGAAGGATGTCGGCGGCACCCAGTCGCGCCGCCTGCATTACCAGCCGGCCACCGGCCGCGCCTGGGTGCGGCACCTCGAAACCGCCTCGACGCGCGACAATAACCGCGACGAGCTTGCCTATCTCGATCGGCTCCAGACCAAGCCGATCGCCGGCGGCGTGGAGATTTTCTGACGATGACGGGCACCCCGAGCCGCGTCCTGATCGTGGACGATTCGAAGCTGATGCAAAGCCTGATGACGCATATCGTCAACAGCGCCGAGGGTTTCGTGGTCGCCGGCGTCGCCGGCAGCGCCGAGGAAGGCTGGGATGCGGTCGGCGCGCTCCAGCCCGACCTGATCACCCTCGATCTCGAATTGCCCGGCCGCCACGGCCTGAAACTGCTCGCCCGCGTGATGCGCGAATGCCCGCTGCCGGTGCTGATCGTCTCGGCCTTCGGCGGGCCTGGCGCCGAAAACACCATTCGCGCGCTGGAACTCGGCGCAACCGACTTCATCGAGAAGCCGGACGGCGAGGCCAACACATTCGAACATTTCAACGCCGTCCTGACGGCGGCGCTGAAGCGCGCCGCCAACAGCCGTCGCGGCGCAGCGCCTGCTCCCGTGCCTGAGCCGGCGCCTGCTCCGGCGCCGCGCAGCCCGGCGCCGCCGGCGCTGCGGCGCATGCCGCTGATCGCCATCGGCGCCTCGACCGGCGGCGTGCCGGCCATCCAGCGCGTGATGCAGGACCTCGCGCCCTATCGCCTGCCGATGGTCGTGGTGCAGCATATGCCGCCCGGCTATACGGCGAAGCTCGCCAACCGCCTTGCCGCGCTCACCGGCCTGCATGTGCAGGAGGCCGCCGGCGGCGAGAAGATCCAGCCCGGCTACGCCTTTGTCGCCCCCGGCGGCCCGCAGCACCTCCATGTCGACAACCAGCGCGGCGAGCTGGTCACCCGGCTCAGGCCCGGCCCGCTCGTCAGCGGCCATTCTCCCTCGGTCGACGAGATGTTCCGCTCGGTCGCCAAGGCGGCCGGCGGCAACGCCATCGGCGTATTGCTGACCGGCATGGGCCGCGACGGTGCGGAAGGCCTGCTCGCCATGCACCAGGCCGGCGCGCCGACCGTCACGCAGAGTGCCGAGACATGTGTCGTTAACGGTATGCCGAGAGCGGCACGGGAATTGGGTGCCAGCAAGCATGATATGGGGTTGGATCAGATCGGTGCCGGCATTATTGCCCTGATTAGCGAACATTCGCGCCATGCGGCGCCCTGAGGCAGGCTTATGAAACCGAGGAAAGACATGCGGGTCCTGGTCGTCGACGACCAAAAGAGCATGCGGGGGCTCGCGACCTATTACCTGAAGCAGATCGAGTTCGAGGAGATCGACGAGGCCGAAAGCGCCCGCGACGCGCTGATGCAGATGCAGAAGAAGCGCTACGATCTGCTGCTGCTCGACTGGAACATGGAGGGCATGAGCGGCATCGACCTGCTCAAGGCGATCCGCAGCATCCCGGAACTCAACAAGATCAAGATCATCATGGCGACCTCGGAGCGCTCGGTCGACAAGGTCGACGAGGCCAAGAGCCACGGCGCCGACCATTACGTGGTCAAGCCCTACGAACTGCGCGACCTCGAAATGCGCATCGCCAAGGTGTTCGAGAGCTAAAGAGGCGGCTTGGCAGGAGGCGGGATCGGCGCCTCCTGGTGCATGCTTCGACAAGCTCGGGCCATGAGAACTGAGTTTTTGGGCCGTCCGTCCTACCTTGTATCCTTCCTCTCCCACCTCATCCTGAGCCTGTCGAAGGATGGTCCAGCCCAGCGCCAGACCCACCATGTTTCGACAGGCTCAACATGAGGTCGCGAGATGAGACCTCGACCAAAATGCGCCCCAGATAAATTCGCGCTGGACGGCGAGCCCGGCTTCCGTGCAGGCTCCGTCGGGCGCGTTCGGCCTGTTGGCATATCCCGTGGAGAGCATGATTGACCGGCTTCCTGCCGCCGAATCCGAAACTGGCCTTCGTGGCGAGCCAGGCACCGGAAGCACAACTCGCGCTCGAACGCCTCGTGCGCTTTTACGGCCAGACACCGGTCGAGGAGGCGGATGTCGTCGTGGCGCTCGGCGGCGACGGCCTGATGCTCCAGACCATGCACATGATGCTCGGGGCCGCCAAGCCGATCTACGGCATGAATCGCGGCTCGGTCGGCTTCCTGCTCAACGAGTTCCGTGAGCAGGACCTTTATGTCCGCATCGAGGAAGCCGAGCGCTCCGTCGTGCATCCCCTCACCATGCGCGCCGTCGATATCCACGGCGTCACGCATAAGGCGCCGGCGATCAACGAGGTCTCGCTGCTGCGCCAGACCGCGCAGGCCGCCAAGCTGTCGATCTCCGTCGACGGCATGATGCGGCTGGAGGAACTGAGCGCCGACGGCGTGCTGGTCTCCACCGCCGTCGGCTCGACCGCCTATAATTTCTCGGCCAACGGCCCGATCCTGCCGCTGAAGGCGCCGCTGCTCGCCCTGACGCCGATCTCCGCCTTCCGGCCCCGGCGCTGGCGCGGCGCGCTGCTGCCCGACAACGCGCGCGTCACCATCGCCGTGCTCGAGGCGGAAAAGCGCCCGGTCCATGCCGTCGCCGACCATATCGAGTTCCGCCACATCTCGGAGGTCAATATCGAGATGGATTACGGCGTCGATCTGGTCCTGCTGCACGACCACGGCCACGGGCTCGAGGAGCGTATTCTGCGCGAGCAGTTCGGGTATTGACGCTAACTTATCTCCCTTCTCCCGCGCGCGGGAGAAGGTCCCGGCAGGGGGATGAGGGGCCTGCGCCGCCCTCCCCCTCATCCGGCACTTCGTGCCACCTTCTCCCGCTGGCGGGAGAAGGATTTCTGCTGCCCTACGCCGCGCGGCGCAGCGCGTATTCGTCCGGATCGAACGGGATCGCCAGGCCGTCGCCGTCGAGGCGCGAGCCTGGTTCCGGCACAAGCGCGATCTCGGCTGGCTCGACCAGCAGGTCTGCGGCGTCCGGCTCGGCCATCGCCGCTTCCGGTGCAACAGCAACCGGTTCCGGCGCGGGGGCCTGCTGGATTTGCAGCCCGGCCGCGATATCGGCCATCGTCACCGGCTCGGCGGACGCCATGATGTCGGCGGTCAGGGCGCGCGCCTCGGCTCGCGCCGCCTCGGCGTCGAAACGGTACAGCATCGCGGTCAGCGCTGCCGCGTCCGCCCCGTTCATGGCGCGCACGGCATGTAGCACGTCGGCGATGATCGGCCGGTTGAGCCTGAGCGGCGCCCCGTCCCGCGCCAGCACGCGCCGGGCGATGCTGGCGATCGCCGCGACGAAGGCCGGCTCGAGCGCGGCCGGCATGCGCGCGCGCCGATAAAGCGCGGTAAAAGCCGACGAACCACGCTCGTAGACAATGCCGGCGGCGCGGTTGAACGGCACCTGCGCAAGCTCCGCCAGCGTGGCGACGATCAGCCGCCGGTCGCCGCACAACAGGGCGCGCAGGATCAGCCCCGGGGTCAGCAGCCCGACATCGCGCAGATGCGCCACCAGCATGGCAAGGTCCGGCCCATCGCATTCGACGACCAGCGCCAGCGTCGCGCTCTCGCGCGCCTCCTGCACCAGCCGTTCGGCGCGGCGCTCCGGCACCCAGGCCCGGGCCGAGACGAAGCGCGACAGGGATTGCGCCACCGCGCCGATCAACTGCTGGCGGATGGCGACCGGCAGGCCCGGCCGCTCGAGCAACGCCTCGCGAAACGCTCCGTCCGAACCCATGCGCGCCACCATGCGGTCGAAGCTGAAATCGGCGATCTCGGCGCCCATGTTGCGCACTAGCACGATCAACGCCTCGAGACAGGCCGTCTCGGCCAGCGCCGCCGCCACCGGGGCCGAAAGCGCCCGGCGCATGGCGATGGCGACCTGCGCCAGCGTGTCGCCCACGGCCGCGAAATCGACCAGTTGCTCGTCCCTGAGCAGCGGCGAACGCGCCAGCACCAACGCGCCGACATCGCTCTGATCGGCGGCAAGGGCGGCCACGACATGAGGCGGCGCTCCGGGCTCGGCCGCGAGGATCTCGGCCAGCGTGCGCCGGACCCGCGCGGACGGGTCGTCGAGCGCCAGCGTCAGCGCCGCCTCGGCCTCATACCGATCCTCCGGCGACAACTGCGCGTGGAGATAGGCATGCGCCATGATGGCCGCCGCCTCGGCGCGCTCGGGCGCGGGCGCCTGGCTGGACCATTTCAGGTACGAGCGGACGAGCATGTCCTTATCCCTTGGTTTGCGTGAAGGAGAGAAGATCGAGCGGCGCGGCCAGCGGGCGCGGGGCGCGCACGCCCTGCCCGGCCGGCGGCCGCATCGGCGGCAACGGCACCGCGGCGCCCGGCAGCGCCGCTTCCGGCACATTGGCCGCTGCGGCAACGACGATCGGCGTGGCCGCCTCGGTCGGCGTCAGGCCGCTGGCCGCGCGTGCCGTGCTGGTGATGGCGTCATCGCCATACGGGAAGAAGGATCGCCGCGAGGCGCCGGCGACGTCGCTCGCGCGCGGCAAGCCGGCCCAGGTCTTCTGGATGCCGCTGGCGGCCCCTTCCGGCAGCGAGCGGAACAGGCCGAGCAGCGGCTTCCCGGCCGATACATCGCTTGCGACATTCTCCGTGGGGGCGGCCGCCGCGACCGCCACCGGACGCGGAGGGCGCGCCGATTCATGCGCCGCGATCAACGCGTGATAGACCTCGGCCGCCGTGCGCGGCCGGCCGCTGCGCTCGTAGAAGATGCCGCGATTGGCGCTCGCCGCCTCGCCGAAATAGCTCGCCGCATTGGCGCCCGGCTTGATCTCGGCGAGCTTGACCAGTTGGCTCGCGCCACCCGCGCCGAGGAAATGCGCGATGTAGAGTTCACCTTCGCTGGGCGGCCGGCCGAGCGTGCCGGTCAGCGCCTCGCGGTTGCGGGCGGTGAACACCCCGGCTGCGGTCGATGCCACCTTCGGATCGTCACGCAGCGCCAGCACCCTGGCCTTGAGCTGCGGATCGGAAATCGTCAGCCGTCCGTCGCGATCGGCAACCACGGCGTTCGCGGCATTCGCCATGCCGAGCCTGGCGCCGTCGCTCCGCACCAACCCGAGCCAGGTCTGCTCGAGGAACTGGAACAGCCCGCTCGCCGAGGATGTCGGCGCCTTGGCTTGCGGATCGAGCCGCGATTCGCGCTCCGCCGTCTTGATGAGATAGTCGAACGACACGCCGGTGCGGCCCGCCGCATCCTTGATCGCGCTGGTCACCGGGCTATCCGTGCCGGCGCCCGCCGCTTCGCTTGCAGGAAGACTTGTGAACAGAAACATCGAGCCCAGCCGTTGCCTCGGAGGGCGGATTTCGCTTAGCCCCCGTGCCAGGCTCACTTTCCAACGTTATGGTAAATCAAGCCTTAAGCGCGACGATGATCGCTGGGGCATGGAGGCAGGCGCGGTGACCGACACGACGCTGCGGCCGAAAGGGCCGCTCCACCCGCGCGGCGGGCTCTATCTCGAGGATTTCACCGTTGGCGGCGTCATCGCCCACCGGCTGACCCGCACGGTGACGCAGATGGACAACATGCTGTTCTCCAACATGACGCTCAACCCGCAGCCATTGCATATCGACGCGCATTTCTGCGCCACCGAGACGGAATGGGGCCGCCCGATCGTCAATTCGCTGTTCACGCTCGGGCTGATGATCGGCATCAGCGTCAACGACACCACCATGGGCACGACGATCGCCAATCTCGGCATGACCGACGTGAAATTCCCCGCCCCCGTGTTCGAGGGCGACAGCCTGCACTGCACCAGCGAGGTCGCCGCCAACCGCGAATCGCGCTCGCGGCCCGATGCCGGCATCGTCGAGTTCATCCACCGCGCCTATAACCAGGACGGCACGCTGGTGGCGGAATGCCGCCGGCAGGCCTTCATGCGCAAGCGCCCGAAGGGCTGATCCGATGCGTTCGCTGCTCTTCGTTCCCGGAGACGACCCGCGCAAGATCACCAAGGGGCTGGCGGGCGAGGCCGATGCGCTGCTGCTCGACCTCGAGGATTCGGTGTCGCTCGCCCGCAAGCCGGAGGCGCGCCGCATCGTCGCCGAGCATCTCGCCGCCAATGCCGGTGCGGCCAAGACGCTGATCGTGCGCGTCAACGCCCTCGACACCGGCCTGACCGACGACGATCTCGATGGCGTCATGGCCGGCGCGCCCGTCGCGATCCTGCTGCCGAAATGCCGCTCGGGCGCCGATGTCGCGCATCTGGCGGCCAAGCTCGCCGTGCGCGAGGCCGAGCACGCCCTGCCCGATGGTTCGACCCAAATCATCGCGCTGGCGACCGAGACCGCCGGCGCCCTGTTCAACATGGGCAGCTATGCCGGCTGCAACCACCGCCTGACCGGCGTGACCTGGGGCGCGGAGGATCTCGCCGCCGATCTCGGCGCCGAGGACAACCGGCTCGAATCGGGCACCTATACCGATCCCTATCGGCTGGCGCGCGCGCTGACGCTGTTCGCCGCCGCCGCTGCCGGCGTGCCGGCCATCGATACCGTCTATCCGAATTTCCGCGATCTCGAAGGTTTCCGGGCCGAGACCGAGGCCGGGCGCCGCGACGGCTTCACCGCCAAGATGGCGATCCACCCGGGCCAGGTGCCGATCATCAACGCGGTGTTCACGCCGAGCGCCGAGGCGGTCGCTCATGCCGAGGCCGTGGTGGCGGCCTTTGCCGGCAACCCGGAAGCAGGCGTCGTCGCCATTGACGGCGCCATGGTCGACAGGCCGCATCTCAGGCAGGCCGAGCGCATCCTGGCCCGCGCCGCGGTGGCGAAAGGCATCTGACAACCTACCCTCGACCTCATCCTGAGCTTGTCGAAGGATGTTGAGTCGGGCGCTACCCGGCGCCGTATTGAAACATGCTTTGACAAGCTCAGCATGAGGGCGGAGTTTTAGATTAGATATATTTTTCAATAAGGTGCCAAAGAAAACTGAATCAAACCTTGGTCGGACGCACCAGCTCGAACAGCGTGTCGCCCATCATGTAGTCGTGGTAGCCGGCACGCGCGATCGGCCGTGCGGCAGCGGCATCGAAGCGGCCGCCGCGCACGAAACGGTCATCGATATAGATGCCGACCACCTCGCCCAGCACCAGGAAATACGTCGCGGGCGCGCCGCCCGCCCCGGTCAACGCCACGGTCTGCATATAGCGGCATTCGAGCGCCGCTGCGGCCTGCGCCACGCGCGGCGGCTTCACCAGCCGCGACGGCGCGGATTCGATGCCGGCATAGCTCATCTCGGACACCTCGCGGCCAACCGGCGCCGAGGTCTTGTTCATCACATCGCGCAGATCGAACGCCACGTAATTGCACACGAATTCGCCGCTCTGCTCGACGTTGCGCAGCGAATCCTTGCGGCCTTCGCTGGAAAACCCGACGACATGCGGATGGGTGCCGAAAGCGTTGAAAAAGCTGTAGGGCGCGAGGTTGACCAGCCCGTTTTCGTCGAGGCTCGAAATCCAGCCGATCGGGCGCGGCGCCACGATCGCCTTGAACGGATCATGCGGCAGGCCGTGATCCTTCAGCGCCGGTTCATAGAACATCCCTCACCTTTTCGATCGCGAGCGTGCAACGCCAAAGCCATGCGATCGACCAATTGTCGCCATGCCTCCATGGCACGGCGACGCCATGGCGCGGCCGGTCGAAAGTCGCAGCGATATATCGCAGGCCGCCTCGCGGCGGCAAGCAGGCCATTTGCGTGACATGGGCAGTCAGACCTTGCTTCAGGATCGACCCGCAAACGACATCGCCAGCCCGCACGCCTGGACAGGGCGCGACCTCGCCATGGCGCTTGGCGGCTATGCGCTGATCTGGGCGCTGGCGGTCAGCCTGTGGTGGCTGCGCGACCTCGTCATTCCATGGGACGCCAAGAACCACTTTTATCCGATGATCCGCTACCTCGCGCAGCAGATTCACATCGGCGAATGGCCGTTCTGGAACCCGTATCACTTCGCCGGCCACCCGACGATCGCCGATCCGCAATCGCTGATCTTCACGCCGACCCTGTCCTTCCTCGCCCTGTTCTCGGAGGCGCCCTCGATGCGCGTCTTCGATCTCGCCACGCTGGCGCATCTGCTCGTCGGCGGCTTCGGCGTCATCGGGCTGTGCCGCAGGCGTGGCTGGCACCCGGCCGCCGCCCTGTTCGCAGCGGTGATCTACGGGCTCGGCGGCTCGGCCACGGCCCGGCTGCAACATGTCGGCATCATCGTCAGCTACGGGCTGTTCCCGGTCGCCTGGCTGCTGCTGGAAAGCGCGCTGGCACGCCGTTCCTTCATCCGTGCCATCGGCTTCGGCATCGTCGGCGGCCTGCTCGCCATCGATCGCGATCAGCTGGCCTATCTGTGCTGCCTGACGCTGCTGGCGGTCGTCGCCAGCGAGGCCGGCCGGGCCGAGCGGCCATGGCGCTGGCTGCGTGAAAGGCTGCCGGTGCTTGCCGTGATGGCCGCCACCGGCGCCGTGCTGCTCGCCGTGCCGGTGGTGCTGACCTTGCAGTTCCTCGCCGATTCCAACCGGCCGGAATTCTCCTATGCCTTCGCCGCCAACAGTTCCCTGCATCCGACCTCGCTGGCGACGCTGCTGTTTCCCAACGTGTTCGGCAATCTCGACTGGGCCTATGATTACTGGGGGCCGGGGCCGCACACCATTCAAGGCGGGCCGTGGAACGATCCGGCGACCTCCTATCTCGGCATCGGCACCATTCCCGCCGTGCTCATCCTGTGGCAGGGCCTCGCCGGCCGGCGGCTGTTCGCACGCGATGCGCGCTTCTTCGCTATCTGGCTGGCGCTCGGCCTGCTCTATGCGCTTGGCCGCTACACGCCGGCCTTCAAGCTGTTGTTCGAACTGCTGCCCGGCGTCGATCTCTACCGCCGCCCGGCCGATGCGACCTTCATCGTCAATATCGCGCTCGCATTCTGCTCCGGCTACCTGCTGCACCGCCAAATCATGGAAGGGGCGCCATCCTGGCGTGCCATGATGCGCAACTGGCGCGGCCTGCTCGCATCCCTCGCCGTGCTGCTGCTGATGGCCGGCGCCATCGCTTCGGCGCTGTATTTCGGCGACAAGGCCGGCAAGCTCGCCTTCACCTGGCGCCAGATGGCCATCGGGCTTGGCCTCGCCGCGTTCTGCATCGCCATGCTGTGGCAGGCAAGCGTCCGGCCGCGCCTGCGGCTCGCCCTTGCGGCCCTCGTCATGCTGATGGGCAGCGGTGAACTGGTATGGCGCAACGCCGCCTCCGCACTCAGCGGCGAGCCGGCCAGCCGCTACGCGGTCTTTGCCCACCTGCCACCCGACCAGCTGCGCGGCCTGCAGGTGCTGCGCGCCGAAATCGCCGAGCGCCAGCGGCGCGGCGAGCGCCCGCGCGTCGAGATCCTCGGGCTTGGCGGCGCGTGGCAGAACGCCGCCATGGTGTTCGATCTCGAGGATACCGCCGGCTACAATGCGCTGCGCATCTCGGATTACGAGCGCGCCGTCGGCTCGGGCGAGAACGCGGTCGATCTTTCGCTGCGCAGCTTCCCCGGCACCTTCCGCAACTATCGCAGCCGCCTCGCCGCCCTGCTCGGGCTCGAATATCTCGTGCTCGACCGGCCGCTCGACAAATTGCCGGCGAATTTCCCGAAGCTCGACGCCAGGACGATCTATGCCAGCCCATCCATGTACATCTACCGGCTGCATGATCCGGCGCCGCGCGCCTATCTCGCGACGCGCGTCACGCCGATCGACACCGAGGAGGCGATCGACGATGGCGACCTGCCGCGTTTCGACCGCACCGACACGGCGCTGATCGCGATGCGCGACATCGGCCAGTTGGCGGGCGATTATGGCCAGTATGGCGACCGCGTCCAAACCGCCGCCGCGCCCGGCGCACAGGTGCGCATCAGCCGCTATCGGGCCAGTAGCGTGGCCGTCGATGTCGATGCGCCGCGCGCCGGCATCCTGGTGCTGCACGATCCGTACTATCCCGGCTGGCAGGTCACGGTGAACGGCGTCAGGCAGCCGCTGTTGCACGCCAACCTGCTGTTCCGTGGCGTCGAGGTTCCGGCCGGCCGCAGCCGCGTCGAATTCCGCTTCGAGCCGCTGTCGATGGAGAATTTGCTCGCCGCGGCATCGAATCTGCTGGCCCCGGACGACGGAGCGCCTTAATTCCGCTCCTTGTGACGAGGATAGCGCTTTGATGGCCATCGCAACCGGCATCGCCCGGCAATTCCGCCCCCTGCGGCCGGCGCTGATCGCGGCGCTCGCGCTGGTGCTGTTCGCGCCGGCGGCCGTCGCGCTCGACACGCAGGCGCCGGCGCAGATGCCGCAAGCGGCGGCGCAAGCGGCCGCTCAACCGCAGGCCACCACCACGCTCACCATGTCCGCAAGCGCCGTAGGTGACCCCGGCCTGATCCGGCACGGCCTGCAATGGCGCGTCTTCGCCGCCACCCCTGATGCCGGCGCGCGCGAGGTCGCGGAATCGCCGGAGGCCAACCCGACCTTCAACCTGCCGGCCGGCGACTATGTCGTGCATGCGGCGCTTGGCCTCGCCTCGGGCAGCAAGCGCATCAGGATCGACGGCACCCCGCTCACCGAGCAGGTCTCGATCAATGCCGGCGGCTTGATGGTCAACGCCGCCATTGGTGACGTGCCGATCCCGTCCGCCAAAATTTCCCTCACGGTCTACATCCCGGCGCCCGGCAATTCGGAAGACAAGCTGGTGACCTCCTCGCTCAAGGCCGGCGAGTTGCTGCTGCTGCCCGAGGGCACCTATCACATCGTCTCGAATTACGGCGACACCAACTCGATCATGCGCGCCGATATCGCCGTCAAGGTCGGCAAGGTCGTGACCGCCACCATGATGCACCGCGCCGCGACCGTGACGCTCAAGCTCGTGCACAAGACCGGCGGTGAAGCGGTCGCCGATACCGGCTGGACCATCCTGACACCGGGCGGCGACGTGATCCGCGAGGCGATCGGCGCCTTCCCATCCGTCACGCTGGCGGAAGGCAATTATATCGCCATTGCCCGTCATGACGGCCGGGTCTACCAGGGTGAGTTCGAGGTGCGCTCCGGCATCGATCACGATGTCGAGGTTACCGCCAAGGACACGCCCGCCGCCGTGGCGCAATAGCACCAGGCACGCCGCACGCCCGCCTTGTCGTCTTTCCCGTTTCCCCTGTCCGCAAAGCCTATTAGGGTAAGGCCCCATGAAGACCTATTTCGTGCAGATCAAATGCCAGCTCGGCAAGACCTACGAGGTCGCGAGCTGCCTCGCCGAGGCCGAAATCGCCTCGGAAATCTATTCCGTCGCCGGCGATTACGACATCCTCGCCAAATTCTATCTCGATGACGATGTCGATATCGGCCATTTCGTCGGCCAGAAGGTGCAAGGCATCGCCGGCATCGCCGATACGCGCACACTGGTGACCTTCAAGGCGTTCTGAGGCGCGCTGTCATTCCCGCGCGAGGTGAGGAATCCAGAGCCGATGCGCGGACGACTCCCGGATTCCCGATCGCGCTGACGCGCGTCGGGAATGACACACGCGAATATTCAACCAACGCTTGAAAAATGCCCGCGCCGCTGCAACCACCACAGCAGCACGAAGGCCGGCAGGCCGGTCAGCGTCGCCACCACGAAGAACAGCGGCCAGCCGGTCAGTTCGGCCATCCAGCCGGCGCCCGCCGACAGGTAGGTGCGCCCGATCGCCGCGAATGCCGTCAGCACCGCGAATTGCGTCGCCGTATGCAGCGGGTTGCGGCACAGCGATGACAGATAGGCGATGAAGATCACCGTGCCGATGGCGGATGTGAAATTCTCGATGGTGATGGCGATGCCGAGCATCACGTGGCTGAGGCCGGACATGGCCAGCACGGTGAAGGACAGGTTGGCGACGGTTTGCAGGATGCCGCCGAGCCACAGGCTGGCGGCAAGCGACATCTGCCGCGCCACCCAGCCGCCGACGAAGCCGCCGGCCAGCGTCGCGGCCAGGCCGACGCCCTTGACGATCGCGGCATAAGCCTCGCGCGAATAGCCCATCTTGATGACGAACGGCCCGATCATCGCGCCGGCAAAAGCGTCGCACAGCTTGTAGAGCACCACGAACAGCAGCACCACCCACACAGCATCGCGTTGCAGGAAATCCGTGAAGGCGCCAAGCGCCGCCCCCCAGACGCGGGCAACCGGGCGGCCGGTGCTCTCCCCGGCTTCCGGCGCGGGGTGCCGGCTGCGGGCCGGCTCGCTGGCGAACAGCACCGTCACCATGCCGACCACCACCAGCACGGCCATCGCCTTGTAGCCCGCTTCCCAGGCCGCCAGCCGCGCCATGCCGAGCCCCTGCTCGAAATAGGTCACGGCGAACAGCACGCCGGCGGTCGAGGCCAGCATGCCGATGCGATAGGCGGCGACATAGCCCGCCATGCCGGCCGCCTGCTCGCTGACCGCGAGCTTGTCGACCCGGTAGGCGTCGACGACGATATCCTGCGTGGCGGACGCCGTCGCCACCAGCAGCGCGCCGAGCGCCACCAGCCAGGTCTGCGCTGCCGGATCGAGCGAGGACAGGAACAGGATCGCCGCCAGCAGCAGGAATTGCGACAGCAGCAGCCAGCCGCGCCGGTGGCCGAGCCGGCCAAGCAGCGGCACGTCGAGCGCATCGACCAGCGGCGCCCACAGGAACTTGATCGTGTAGGGCGTGCCGACGGCGGCGAACAACCCGATCGTCTTCAGGTCGATGCCGGCTTCCGTCATCCAGATCAGCAGCGTCGAGCCCGACAGCGCCAGCGGCAGGCCCGACGAGAAGCCGAGCAGGATGACGATGAGCACGTCCTTGCGCAGATAGACGGCGAGTGATTCGAGCCAGCCGGCCCGCGTTCCCTGTGCGCCTCGTTCCGCCTTCGCCTCCACGCCGCTCTGCTCCCTGGCGAATCGCTCGTGGGAGCATTGTTCAGCCCGCGCGCCGCGTGTCACGCGCTAAGACGGCGGCGTAGCATTCCCCCGTCCGCCACAACTCCACCTCATCCTGAGCCTGTCGAAGGATGCTCCAGACAGGCGCCAGGCTTAAGCATGCTTCGACAGGCTCGAGCCGTGAGGTCGCGTAAAGAGCCGGAAGCAGGAAACCTCCCTACTCCGCCGCGAGCCGTTCGACCTCGCGCAGATGCGGCGGCGTCGCCTCGTCCGCCAGCGCGGCGATCGCCTCGGCGAGCCCCATCACGGTCTGCTGCTGGCTGCCAAGGCGGCGGATCGAGACGGTGCGCTCCTCGCCCTCGCGCTTGCCGACCGCGAAGATCACCGGCACCTTGGCGAGCGAGTGCTCGCGCACCTTGTAGCTGATCTTCTCGTTGCGCAGGTCGGCGCGGGCGCGCAGGCCGTGCGCCATGCAGGCTTCCACCACCTTGTGCGCATAGTCGTCCGCCTCCTGGGTGATGGTAGCGACGACGATCTGCTCGGGCGCGAGCCAGAGCGGGAAATGCCCGGCATAATGCTCGATCAGGATGCCGATGAAGCGCTCCATCGAGCCGCAGATGGCGCGATGCACCATCACCGGCGCCTTCTTCTCGCCGTCGGAATCGACATAGAACGCCCCGAAGCGCTCCGGCAGGTTGAAATCGACCTGCGTCGTGCCGCACTGCCAGTCGCGGCCGATGGCGTCACGCAGCACATACTCGAATTTCGGGCCGTAGAACGCGCCCTCGCCCGGATTGATCTCCGTCTTGATGCGATTGCCGGATTGCGCGGCGATCTGCTCGAGCACGCGGGTCATCACCGCCTCGGCATGGTCCCACATCGCATCGGTGCCGACGCGCTTCTCCGGCCGGGTCGAGAGCTTGACGACGATGTTGTCGAAGCCGAAATCGCCATAGACCTTGAAGATCAGGTCGTTGATCTTCATGCATTCCTCGGCCATTTGGGCCTCGGTGCAGAAGATATGCGCGTCATCCTGCGTGAAGCCGCGCACGCGCATCAGCCCATGCATGGCGCCGGATGGCTCGTAGCGATGCACGGTACCGAATTCCGCATAGCGAATCGGCAGTTCCCGGTAGGATTTCAGGCCGTGCTTGAAGATCAGCACATGGCCCGGGCAATTCATCGGCTTGAGCGCGAACACGCGCTGGTCGGCATCGGGATCGTTCGGCCGGATGAACGAGGTCGCCGATTTCACCGCGAACATGTTGTCGGAATACCAGCCCCAGTGGCCCGAGGTTTCCCAGAGCGACTTGTCGAGGATCTGCGGCGCGTTGACCTCCTCGTAATCGGCCGCGAGGCGTGCGCGCATATAGGCGACCAGTTGCTGGAACAGGCGCCAGCCATTGGCGTGCCAGAACACCACGCCAGGCCCTTCCTCCTGGAAGTGGAACAGGTCCATCTCGCGGCCGAGCTTGCGGTGGTCGCGCTTCTCCGCCTCCTCGATCTGCTTGAGATAGGCGTCGAGATCCTGCTGGTTGGCGAAGGCGGTGGCATAGATGCGCGTCAGCATGGCGTTGTTGGAATCGCCGCGCCAATAGGCGCCCGCCACCTTCATCAGCTTGAAGGCGCTGCCGATCTTGCCGGTCGAGGTCATGTGCGGGCCGCGGCACAGGTCGATCCACTCGCCCTGCTTGTACATCTTCAGGTCCTGGTCGGCGGGGATGGCATCGACCAGTTCGACCTTGTACGCCTCGCCCTTGCCGGCGAAGAACGCCTTGGCCTGGTCGCGGCTCCACACTTCCTTGGTGAAGGGTTTGTCGCGCGCGATGATCTCGCGCATCTTCTTCTCGATTGCCGGGAAATCCTCGGGCGTGAACGGCTCGTTGCGCGCGAAATCGTAATAGAACCCGTTCTCGATCACCGGGCCGATGGTCACCTGCGTGCCGGGAAACAGCTCCTGCACGGCTTCGGCGAGCACATGCGCCGCATCGTGCCGGATCAGTTCGAGCGCGCGCGGATCGTCGCGGTTCAGCAGCTCGATCTTCGCGTCCTGCGTGATCGGGTCGGCAAGATCGGCGACCGTGCCGTCAAGCGCCATGGCGACGGTGCGCTTGGCGAGCGAGGGCGAAATGCCGGTCGCGATCTCGCGGCCGCTGATGCCGGAGGGGTATTGACGCTGCGCGCCGTCAGGAAATGTCAGGGTGATCGTCATGGTCGTCTCCTGCTCAATCCCGCAAACGAACGCGGGTAAGCTTCATGTGAGGAAGGCGGGTCTTATAGGGAGCCAAGGAGGCACTGTCCATCCGGCACTGTCCATCCGGCGCTGCCCATCGGGCGCCGGCGAAACGGCGCGATCAGCAGAATTTTGCGATGAACGGAATTTAATGTGGAATTGCGCTCGCCCCGCGCCATATCGCATTCTTCCGAAACATGCTGGCCAGACGTCGCGAGGCCAGCAACCATCCGGCGACCTTGCATTCATGCTGATCCCGCTGATTGTCGCCTGCGCGCTCTTCATGGAAAACCTGGACTCCTCGGTGGTGGCGACCTCGCTGCCGGCCATCGCGCGCGATCTCGCCGTCGATCCGATCGCGCTGAAGCTCGCCTTCACCAGCTACCTGCTGGCGATCGCCGTGTTCACGCCGATCAGCGGCTGGTGCGCCGATCGTTTCGGCGCGCGCACCGTGTTCCGCTCGGCGATCGTGGTCTTCGTGTGCGGCTCGGTGCTGTGCGGCCTGTCGAGTTCGCTCGAGGGCTTCGTCGCCGCCCGCATCGTGCAGGGGCTCGGCGGCGCCATGATGGTGCCCGTCGGCCGCCTCGTGCTGGTCAAGAGCGTGCCGCGCTCGGAATATGTGCGCGCCCTGTCCTGGCTGACCGTGCCCGCGCTGCTCGGGCCGATGATGGGCCCGCCGGTCGGCGGCTTCATCACCACCTATTTCGACTGGCGCTGGATCTTCTGGATCAACGTGCCGATCAGCATCGTCGGCTTCGTGCTGGTCTCGTTGTTCATCGACAACATCAAGGAGGAGGACACCCCGGCGCTCGACCGTATCGGCTTCCTGCTCTCCGGCCTCGGGCTTGCCGGCTTCGTGTTCGGCATCGCCGCGAGCGGCATTGGCCTGATCCCGGATTCGGTCGTCGCGGTGCTCGTCGGCGGCGGCAGCGTGCTGCTCGTGCTCTATGTGCGCCATGCACTCAGCGCCACGCACCCGCTGATCGATGTCCGGTTGCTGAAATACGCCAGTTTTCGCGCCAACATCATTGGCGGCTCGGTGTTCCGGCTCGGCATCGGCGCCATTCCATTCCTGTTGCCACTGATGCTTCAGGTCGGCTTCGGCCTGAGCGCCTTCCAGAGCGGCTCGCTGACCTTCGCCTCGGCCGCCGGCTCGATGCTGATGAAACTCACCGCGCCGCCGATCCTGCGCCGTTTCGGGTTTCGCACCGTCATCATCTTCAACGTCTTCGTCAGCAGCGCCTTCGTGATGGCCTGCGGCTTCTTCACCGCGCTGACGCCGTGGCCCGTCATCATGGCGGTGCTTCTGGTCGGCGGCTTCTTCCGTTCGCTCGAATTCACCGCCTTCAACGCGCTCGGCTATGCCGATATCCCGCGCCCGAGCATCAGCCAGGCGACAAGCTTCGCGGCGGTCGCGCAGCAGGTCTCGGTGGCGAGCGGCATTTCGCTCGCCGCTTTCAGCCTGGAAACCGCGCGCAGCCTGCGCGGCGAGACCATGCTGGTGCCGGCCGATTTCACCTTCGCCTTCATCGTCTCGGGGCTCGCCAGTTGCCTCGCCGTGCTGGTGGCGTTCGGCCTGCGGCCTGATGCCGGCGCCGAAGTCTCCGGACACCGGCGCAAGGCCTCAGCCGCCGAGCCGGCCGAGTAGCGCTCAGGGCCGGTCGAGCCGGGTGGCGGGGTCGATATGCGCGCCGCGCCAGTCGCCGCCGCGCCACGGCACATACCAGCGATAGGCCTCTGGCAGCTGCGGCACCGGATCGAAACCGGACGTACCGCCCGGCCGGCAGCGGCAGATGCGCGCCAGCCCCATCCAGCCGCCGGCCCAGAAGCCGTTTTCCCGGATCGCCTCGTCGGTATAATCCGAACATGTCGGCAAATGGCGGCATTGCCGGCCGATCAGCCCCGACAGGGTCAACTGATAGGCGCGGATCGCCACATGCGACACCTGCCGCGACAGGTGGCGCGCGCGCTTCGGCTCAGTCATCGGCGCCCCTACGCGACAAGATTGGTTGAGCGCGCCTTCTCCCCTCAGCTCGCTTTCCTGCGCGAGGCCGCCTCGATCTGCTCGACCGCATCGACCACCGCATCGAAGGTCAGCATCGTCGAGGCATGGCGCGCCTTGAAGTCGCGCACCGGCTCCAGCACTTTCGCCTCGGCGAAGCGGCCGGTCGGCGGCGCGCCATTCTCCTTCAACATCCGGCGCATTTCAGCGCGCACCTGGCGCAACTCGTCGGCCGTCGCGCCGATGACATGGCGCGCCATCAGCGAGGACGAGGCCTGGCCGAGCGCGCAGGCCCGCACTTCATGGGCAAAATCGTTGACCTTGCCGTCCTCCATCGCCACATAAACCGTGACGGTCGAGCCGCACAGCTTCGAATGCGCCGTGGCGCTGGCCATCGGCGCGTCGAGCCGGCCAAGGCGTGGAATGTCGGCGGCAAGTTCGAGGATGCGTTTATTATAAATCTCGTCGAGCATATCCTGACCCTCGGCCGAACGGCCGGCGCGCAAACGTTGGCTTCCACTCTATATAGCGCTCCCTCCACCGCGATGCGAGCCCATCATCCGCCGATGCCGGGAACCTTTCGCAACCGGCCTCGTCAATATGTGCGAACCGACAGCAGCATGCCCTGCTCCGGGGACCGGCAAGCGACAATCGTGCGCCAGGGCACGGCCGTTGAGCCGAGCCTGAGATGTATGTGATAGTACTGCTCAACCGGAGCGGGACGCGAAGAAACGGCAACGGTTTCTTGCAATGTCCAGCTTCAGATTATTGGATTTACTCACGCTTGTCGGTTTGGGAAAAACCCGGCGTGACTTTGGAGGCGCCACATGGACGAGGTGGTTAAGACCTTGAAACTGAAACAGACCGTGCCCGCTACCCCGCAATGGGGGGCGCAGGCCCGGCCGAGCCGCCACGAGGCCGAGGATGCCGTGCGCACCCTGCTGCGCTGGATCGGCGAGGACCCCGGCCGCGAGGGCCTTCTCGATACGCCCAAGCGCGTCGTCAAGGCCCATGAGGAGATGTTCCGCGGCTATCATGACGATCCGGCCGAGATCCTGAGCACGGTGTTCGAGGACGTCGGCGGCTATGACGACATCGTGCTGGTGCGCGATATCGAGTTCTTCTCGCATTGCGAGCACCATATGGTGCCGTTCCGCGGCAAGGCGCATATCGGCTACCTGCCCGAGGGCGGCGTCGTCGGCCTGTCGAAGCTCGCCCGCGTCGTCGATGCCTATGCGCGCCGCCTGCAGACGCAGGAGACCATGACGGCGCAGATTGCCCAGGCCATCGACGAGGCGCTCAAGCCGCGCGGCGTCGCCGTCTGGGTCGAGGCCGAGCATATGTGCATGTCGATGCGCGGCGTGTGCAAGAGCGGCGCCAAGACCATCACCACGCAGTTCACCGGCGTCTTCCGCGACGATCCGGCCGAGCAGATGCGCTTCCTGACCATGATCCGCGACGGCCGCTGACCCCTCTCGCTTCTTTTCCGGGACAACCGCATGTGGACCGCCAGCACGCCCTTCGCCCCGCCGGGCACGACGATCGAACTTGAGCAGGGCAGCGCCCTGACGCCGAAATTCGACGCCAACGGTCTGGTGACCGTGGTGACGACCGACCATGCCTCGGGCGAGTTGCTGATGGTCGCCCATATGAACGCCGAGGCACTCGCCCGCACCATTGCCACGGGCGACGCCTGGTACTGGTCGCGCTCGCGCCGGCAATTATGGCGCAAGGGCGAGACGAGCGGCCACACCCAGAAGGTCGTCGAGATGCGGGTCGATTGCGATCAGGACGCGCTCTGGATCAAGGTGCGCCAGCACGGCCCTGCCTGCCACACCGGCGAGCGCTCCTGCTTCTATCGGCAGGTGGCGCTTGGCGAGGGTGCTGGCGCCGCCAACTTGTCGTTTGCGGATTCTTAAACGTGTCGTTCAATTTTTCGCCGCTGTTAGCATGCCGGTCATAGCCATGGCGCAAGCTTGCTTGCAGTCCCGCCAGCGTGCGGAGGTCGACCACCTTGTTCATGTCACGGTTTCGCAATTCCGCTGAATATCCTGGCGAGGAGGCCATGCGTTTACCGAAACGGCCGCTGATCGGCCTGTCGCTCGGCGGCGGCGCCGCACGCGGCTGGTCCCATATCGGCATCCTGCGCGTGCTGATCGAGGCCGGCCTGACGCCGGACGTGATCACCGGCACCTCGATCGGCGCGGTGGTCGGCGGCTGCTGGGCCGCGAGCCGGCTCGACGAACTGGAGGAATTCGCCCGCTCGCTGACGCGGCGCAGCGTGTTCTCGCTGATGGATTTCTCGCTCGCCGGCCGTGGCCTGATCAGCGGCGACCGTCTCGGCCGCAGGCTGGAAGACGGCATGGCCGACATGCGCATCGAGAACCTGCCGGTCAAATACGCCGCCGTCGCCACCGAAATCTCCACCGGCCACGAAGTCTGGCTCACGCAGGGCAGCCTCGTGCGCGCGATGCGCGCCTCCTACGCCATTCCGGGGATTTTCGAGCCGGTCAAGGTCGGCGAGCGCTGGCTGATGGACGGCGTGCTCGTCAACCCGATCCCGGTCACCACGGCGCGCGCGCTCGGCGCCGATTTCGTCGTGGCGGTCAACCTGCATAGCGACGTGTTCAGCCGCTCCACGGTGATCCATTCCTATGGCGGCGAGAACCTGCCCACGACGCAGGAGGAGCCGGCCGCGCCAACCGGACAGGGCCTGCTCGGCCCGTTATTCGGCGCCGCGAAACTGTTCCGCCGCGGCACCCCCACCCTGCACGAGGCGGCGCGGCCGGGCATCGCCAGCGTGATGATCGACGCCTTCAACATCACGCAGGACCGCATCGCCCGCTCGCGCCTCGCCGGCGACCCGCCCGACGTCATGCTCGGGCCGAAGCTCGGCCATGTCGGCCTGACCGAGTTCCACAAGGCGGGCGAGGCCATCGACATCGGCGCCGAAGCCGCCCGCCGCATGCTGCCGGAAATCCGCAGTTGCTTCGAGGAAGTGCGCGTCCTGCGCTGAACTGCCCCGGATGCCGTTCCCAACGCGCGTAAGCGCCCGACCTGCCGCCGCCGGGGATGGTGACGGTTGCGCTTCTCCGACCGTCATGAGCCGGTCAAGCCGGCCCATCCCGATTGGAAAAGCGCAACGGCCTCCTTAAGCCCGGGCGCGCGCCTCAAGACGTGATGTAGCTCTCGAGCGCCTCCCGCTCGTTCTCGATCTCCGCCACGCGGTGCTTGACCACGTCGCCGATCGAGATGATGCCGACGAGCCGTCCGTTCTCCTCGACCGGGACGTGCCGGAATTTGCCGGCCGTCATCATCGCCATCATGTCGTTGATCAGGGCGCTCGGCCCGCAGGTCGTGATCTCGACCGTCATATGCTGCGAAACCTGCTCCCCCAGCGCATGTGCCCCATGCGTGGCGATCGCCTTCACGATATCGCGTTCGGATAGAATACCCCTGATCGCGCCACGGTCGTCGGTGATGACCACGGCGCCAATCCTGTTCTCAGCCAGGACGCGCGCCACCTCCGCGATATTGTAATGCGGTCTCGCCGTGACGACGTCGTGCCCCTTGGCTCCAATAATTCTTGAAACCGTCATCATCTAGATACCTCCGGCATCTGGCCCTGCTGGCCAACGGCGCAGCAGCATCCGGGCGGTTGTTCGGTTAAGCTGTCGCCCCCGGACATCTCGGAGGATGGGCCGGAATTATGGCCGCGGCAAGGACCGTGCGTTCAAGACGCCGGCTCGCCACGGCGGCCTGTCTGGCGCGGCACCGGATCGAACAGGGCGAAGGCCAGCACCCCGGCCACGAACCCGCCGATATGGGCTTGCCAGGCGATCTTGCCGACACCCGGCTGGATGATCTGGAAGCCGAGTGCCGTCAGCACGTTGATCGCCAGCATGGCCAGCACGAAACCAACCACGCGCCGGTTGCGGAAGGACTGCGCGAGGCTCAGCCGTGGCAGCAGCATATCGTGCTCCGCGCCGGGGCCGAGCCTGATCTCGTCGCGGAACATGAAGCGCATCGCCGCGCCCATCAGCCCGGAGATCGCGCCCGATGCACCGACCATCGGCTGCACCGATTGCGGATCGGCGAGCCATTGCGCAAGCGCGCCCGCCACGGCGCAAAAGGCGAAGAAAGCGAGGAAGCGCGCCGTCGCGAGCCGCCGCGCCACCGGGCTGCCGAACGCCAGCAGCCAGATGCTGTTGCCCCCGACATGCGTCCAGCCGCCATGCAGAAAGGCATGGCTCAACAGCGTCACCAGATGCGCGCTGCCATCGGCGAGGAAAACCTGAGCAAGCTGGAAATCCAGCGATTGCCGGCCGGCGCTGCCGGCGATCGCCGCCAGGATCGTGCTGGCAGGCTCCAGCCCGAGCCCGACGGTGAGGCGGGCCGGCACGAAGGCGCCGGCGACCAGCATCTCGAAATCGCTGTATTGGCCGAGCATGTCGCGAACGCCCTGCACCGCAAGCAGCAGCCCGATCAGCAGCGCGATGACGAGCGGCACGTTGAACATCGGCTCGCGCGGCGGCCGGGCGGGGGAGGATTCCTGCATCGGGCGGGCGTAGAGCAGGATGCGGCAAAGGGAAAGCCGCTTCCGGCGAAATTCCGCCAAAAGCCGCCGCGATCACCGACAATACCGCTTGCACGACAAAAAAAGGGAGAACCCGAGGGTTCTCCCTGATGGCGATCCGGCTGGGCCGGGTCTCGATTTTTGCCAGCCGCCCCCGGAGTAGGAGGGCGGCTTGGAATAAGAACCTGAAGCCCCTCCTGAATGTCATGGCGGGCCGGCGGAAGCAATCGAAGCCGAACGTTAACCTTAACTTCGGCGGCGCGCTGCGATGCGCGCCGCCTCCCCGCCCCGGCACATCCCCTGCACTGAACCGGTCAAACGCCCGCCCGCGACCGCTGGATGTGCCGATATGAGACATGTGAAGACGCTGCATCTTTACCGTTACTGGGCGGCCCTCAAAGGCACGCGGCCGCGCCCAGCGCTTTCTGAGTTCCAGCCCACGATCCTGCGCAGCCTGATGGCCGACATCTTCACCTTGCGCGGCGAACCCCACGCCTTCGGCTATGCGGGCTCCCGCCTGCGCGCGACCCTGCGCCAGCCGCTCGACGGCCACGCCTTCGACCAGCTCTGGCCGCAGGAGGATCGCGCCGATATCCGCCGCCTGCTCGCGGCGGTGGTGGAGGAGGGCCTGCCCGTGATCCTGCAACTGCGTCTCGACTGGTCGTATCCCGATGGCGCCGCGCGCATGGCCGAGGGCGAAGCGCTGCTGGTGCCGGCCAGCGATGCCGCCGGCGGGGCGCCCGCCGTGATGGGCAGCTTCGCCCTGTTCGACGGCGGCGCCGCGCAGGCGGCGCGCCCTGCCCTCTCGCTGCGGTCCGCGTCGTTTCCGAGCCGCACCGTCGCGACCGCCGAACCGACCCATGCGCCGGAACCAGTCGCCTCGCCAGCCCGTTCCTGGCCGCTGCGCCTCGTCGGCACCGGCAGCCGTGGCTCCTGACGCTCGAAAACTGAAAACCGAAACGTCACGTTAACGATACCTCGCCTAACGTTTGGGCAGCCGCCTGATTTCGGCCCGACCTGAATTGCGAGCCATGAGCGAAGCAGTCCTCGACAGGAATGTAAAAGAGCACGAGAAGCGCCGCTTCGCGCGCGTCCCCGTCCGCCTGCCCGGGCGCTTCATGCTGCCCGATCAGTCGGAGCATTCCTGCATTTCCGAGAATATCTCGCCCGGCGGCATCCTGCTCAATGCCGAGCAGATTCCGGCGATCGGCACGCGCGTGGTGTGCTATCTCGACCAGATCGGCCGTGTCGAGGGCGTCGTGACCCGCACGACGCGCACCGGCTTCGCCATGACCATCGCCGCCACCGTGCGCAAGCGCGACAAGCTCGCCTCGCAACTGATGTGGCTTGCCAACCGCAACCTGCTCGGCCTGCCGGAAGATCGCCGGCACGAACGCATCGCGCCGCGCCAGCCGATGACCGAGATGATGATGCCGAGCGGCGCGCGCCATATGGTGCGTCTCGTCGATTTCTCGCAATCCGGCGCCGCCATCTCGTCAAACATCCAGATGGAGATCGGCACCGCCGTCACGCTCGGCCGCACCCGCGCCCGCGTCGTCCGGCAGATCGAGGGTGGTTTCGCCGTCGAGTTCTCGCGGCCGATCCCGGCGCATGAACTCGACCCCGATACGATACTCTGAACGCTCGCGCCCAGCCTGTTATTTGACCGCGCCCCGAACTTGTCGAAGGATAAGTGCCAGGGGGAACCGTCATGAAGCTGTCCGTGATTTGCATCATCGCCGCATTCGGTGCCTGCGCCGCACCGGTCCATGCGCAAACCTTGCCGTCAAGCGAACAGCAGTTTCAGGAAATGGTCACGATCCTGAAGAACAACGCTGCTGAGCGAAACAGCGCCATCTCCAGTTGCACCGCCCAGGGCATCGGCAGCAACCCCAGCGCCGTCGCGAAAGTCATGGATGTTCCGGTGGCCGATGCCGCCGCCGCGTGGTGCACCCGAACCATCAATGGCCTGGTCAACGGCACGCTTTCGCTTGCCGACCTGAACGCGATGAACAGCGGCACGATCACGCCAGGCATTATGAAAGCGCTCAAAACGCCGTGATATCCCCGCATCGTCCCCATGCCGGGCGGCGCGGATTGGCGCGCAGGCTTGCGATTTCCCGCCTGTATCGGTAAGTCCACGGTCTCTAGAAGATCGAGGCACAGATGTTTGAATTCCACTCGACCGACAATATCGTACGAATTGCTACGGCTGGGGGCGGGTTCACCTTGGACGGCGCCTCGCGATCGACCGATGAACTGATCGCCATTGCCAAGGCGGCCAATAATGGCCAGGCCGACATTGCATTTCGCGGCCTCGCGCAACGGAACATCGACGATATCCTCTCCATCGCCAAGGCCGGCGGCGGTTTCATCACCTTCGTCTAGCTTGCCGGCACGATGGACTTCGTCGTGCTGATGCTGGTGCTGCACTGGCGCAAGATCCTGTTCGTCCTCGCCATCGCTGTCGTGCTCGGCTGGTTTCAGGATCTGTTCGGCCATTAACCGGAGGCCGCGCGCCGGATACGGCAACGGCCGGTTAACCATGCTCGTAAACGCCGCGTTGACACCTAAGGCGGATTTGGCCCAAATCGTTAACAATGCGTTAACGGGTTATGTCGATGCGTTTTGGGTTGCTTCTCCTCGCGCTGCTATCCTGCTCCGCTCCGGTGGCGGCCCTGGAGCAGAAGGCTGTCGAGACGCCGGCCGCCGTGCAACCGAGCCCGACGTCCCGGCAGGTCCTCGCCCCCGGCGCGAGCGCCACGCTCCTGCTCGCCCGTCCCGCCCGCCTCGCCGTGGTGCATAACGCGCAGGTTGCCAGCGCCCGCATCGCCGCCGATACGCGCGCGACCATCTCCGCCAAGGCCCCCGGCCACACCGTGATTGACCTGCGCGATGCCCGTGGCGCGCTGGTGCATCGCCTCGAACTGACGGTCAGCGCTCCGGCCGACGCGCCGACCGGCTCCCTGCCGAAAAATGCCGGGCCGAGCTTCCCGCACGCGCCGAGCGCGCGCGATTTCCAGGCTCTGATGGGCCGCAACTGGCAGCGCCTTGCCGCCCGCGCAACCGGACATGCCAGCGCGATGCCGGCCGCCAGCGCGCCCTTGACGGAAAGCGGCCGCGTCCGTCCGCCGCTCGGCTGGAACCAGTTCTGCAATTTCTATGCGTCCGAATGCGCCACGCCCGATCTGCCGCCCGTCACGCCGGCGCTGACCGCCGCCAAGTGGCGCCAGCTTGTCGCGATCAATGCCGCGGTCAACCGGCGCATCAAGCCGCTATCCGACATGGATCATCACGGCGTCGTCGAGCATTGGGACTATCCCATGGATGGCAGCGGCGACTGCGAGGATTACGCCCTGCTCAAGCGGCGCCTGCTGATCGATGCCGGCTGGCCCCGGCAGGCGCTGCGCATGACGGTGGTGCGCGACCTGCAAGGTGACGGCCATGCCGTGCTGACGGTCGCCACCGACCATGGCGATCTCGTGCTCGACAATCAGGTCTCGGAAATCGTGCCGTGGGAAGCCACCGGCTACCGCTTCGTCAAGCGCCAGTCGGCGAGCGACCCCAATGTCTGGGTGTCGCTCGATGCGAGCGATGCTGTCACCCCGGCCATGGTCGCCGCCGGCGCGCGCCGCTGAAATCCGGCGCCGCTTTCGCCGGCAGGGCGAATGAAACCTTAACGGCGCGCCGCATTCGGGGCCAATCGCGCAAAAGTCTTTACCATTAACGCGGCGACGGCACGGTGGCGGATTCCGTTGAGGAATCAAGCACCCTGCTTGGTAAACGCCGGATCGCTCATATTTTATATACTTTACGAGGCGTCGATTTTCTATTGAGATTATACTAACGCGAACCAGTAGAATTTGAGGCTTTTGTTTCAGCCGATCCATGAAATCCCCGTGACATGGTCCCTCCATCGACAAGGAGGGGTCCATGTCTCGCAAGTTTCAGTCTGGCAAGTTTATCAAGGGGTTCGCCGGCATCGCCGCCATGGTTTGCGGTCTGGCGATGATGGCGGGCCAGGCCAACGCCACCAATATCGAGAAAGCCTCGATGAGCGTCATGCGGCAGGTATCCCCGCCGATCGGCTGGGTACAATTCTGCCGCGACTATAGCGAATACTGCAACGTCGAAACTCTTTCGCCGGAAGAGCTCGTGCTGAACGAGCACAACTGGAAGCAGTTGCTCGCCATCAACGCCGCGGTCAACAGCGAGATCGAGCCGGTCACCGACATGGATCACTGGGGCGTGCCCGAGCGCTGGGACATCCCAACCGACGGCAAGGGCGATTGCGAGGATTACGTGCTGGAGAAGCGCCGCCGCCTGCTGCTGGCCGGCTGGCCGCGCCAGGACCTGCTGGTCACGGTGGTGCGCGACAAGAGCGGCGACGGCCATGCCGTGCTCACGGTCAAGACCGATCGCGGCGACCTGATCCTCGACAACCAGGAAGCCAAGGTGCTGCTCTGGGGCGAGACCGGCTACAAGTTCATCAAGCGCCAGAGCGAGGAAAACCCGAACCGCTGGGTCGGCCTCGGCAATATCGACACGCAACTTTTCACGGCGCGCTGAGCCCCGCGCCGATCACGGATCGCAGGCCTCGTCTCTTACCCCTCCCGTCCCCGACAGGCTTGCGCGGGCCGGCTGCACGCCACGGCAGCCGGCCCAACTCTCGTCTCAGCCATGCACCCGCAAATCGCGGGCAAAGCGCTGCCAGTTCTTCACATAGCCGGCCGACGAGCGCTTGAGCCGCGCCACCGCCTCCTCGTCAAGCTGGCGGATGACCTTGGCGGGCGAACCGACGATCAGCGAATTCTCAGGGAAACTCTTGCCTTCGGTGACGAGCGCACTGGCCCCCACCAGCGAGTTCGCACCGATCTTCGCTCCGTTGAGGATGATAGCGCCCATGCCGATCAGGCAGTTATCGCCGATCGTGCAGCCATGCAGGATGGCGCGATGGCCGACGGTGCAGCCAGCCCCGACCGTCAGCGGCAGGCCCGGGTCGGTATGGAGCATGGCATGCTCCTGGATGTTGCTGCCTGGCCCGATATCGATCAACTCGTTATCGCCGCGCAGCACCGCGCCGAACCAGATGCCGACATCGCGCGCCAGCAGCACCGTGCCGATGACATGGGCATCGGGCGCGACCCAGTACTCGCCCTCGGGCGGCAGATCCGGCGTACGCTCGCCGAGGGAATAGATTGGCATGAGGTGACCTGTCCGAGACTTGGGGCTTCAGAAGCCCTGGAAAAGCGCGATGATAACCCGCCCCGCCACCATGCTCCAGCCGCAGGCGATCAAGGTGGCGAGAAAAACCAGCCAGATGTTGCGTTTCTCATGGCGGCGGCCGCGCACCGTGTTGCGCAGGATGATGAACGGCGCCGAGAACACCACCAGCGGTACCGAGGCGACGGCACCGACGCCGCCGCTCTCCAGCATGCGGAAACTCGGCTGCTGCGAGGTCAGCCAGTTGAAGGCATTGGCGAGGAAGCCGGCAAACGCGAACCCCACCAGCAGCGCCTGGAACAGAGCGATTTCCTCAGCCGACAATGCGGGCATGGCCCTTCCTCACGCGAGCGACGATCATGGTGAATAATCGGTAAACGCGAGCGCCAAGGCAATCTCCCCCTGCCGGCTGTTTGGTGACATCGTTAACGCCAGCGATTCGGATCAATGGCTGGAACGGAGCATGCTGCGCACCTTCCTCATCACCATCGCCGTGACGCTTGCCGCGCTTGGCGGCCTGCTCGCCACGCAACTCGATATCGGCGGCCTGACGGGCGCCGCGCCGCGGCCGAGCATGCTGCGGGTCGGCACGGCGCGGCTGCTGGTGCCGGCCGGCTATCTTCGCGCCGGCGACACCGATACGGCGGCGGCAAGCGATATCGACCTCATTGCCGCCTGGCCCGGTTTCGGCCCGCCTGCCGCCGCCGGGCAGCCGGGCAGCAGCGAGCCCCTGGTCTTCCTGCATCTTGCGCCGGCCGCTGGCACCGATCCGGCCGAGCGCCCGATGACGCTCTACGCCCGCTTCTTCGCCGACGAGCACTGGAGCAATCCGGGCGGGCTGCTGATGCGGCGCTTCCGGCCCGATTCGCCCTATGGCGGCGAGGAACTCTACTTCTCAGCCCCCGATGGCGAGGCATTCAGCGCCCGCTGTCCGCGCCAGGGCAGCGTGGCCGATGTCGGCAGCGCCAACTGCCTGTGGTCGTTCCGGCAGGACGGCCTTGACATCCAGGCGCGCTTTCCCGCCAGTCTTTTGCCGCGCTGGACGCGATTGCGCGACGGCGTGCAGGCCCTGCTGCGCGGCTGGATCGCCGCCGCCGGGCCAACGCAAGCGACAAAGGACAAACCATCATGACAGAGGGCGCGCTCGTGCTGTTCTCCGGCGGACAGGATTCGACGACCTGCCTCGCCTGGGCGCTGGAGCGGTTCGGCACGGTCGAGACCATCGGCTTCGCCTATGGCCAGCGCCACCATATCGAGATGACGTGCCGCGAGACGGTGCTGGCCAGCCTGGCCCGCGACTTCCCGCGCTGGCGCGATGGGCTGGCCGAGGATCATGTCGTCGCCATCGATGCGCTCGGCGCGCTGTCCCGCACCAGCCTGACGCAGGACATGGCCTTCGCCATGGAGAAGGACGGGCTGCCCAACACCTTCGTGCCCGGCCGCAACCTGATCTTCCTCGCCTTCGCTGCAGCCCTCGCCTATCGCCGCAACCTGAAGCACATCGTCACCGGCGTGTGCGAGACGGATTATTCCGGCTATCCCGATTGCCGCGACGACACCATCAAGGCGATGCAGGTCGCGCTCAATCTCGGCATGGAGCGCCGCTTCGTGCTGCACACGCCGCTGATGTGGATCAACAAGGCCGAGACCTGGCGCATGGCGCGGCGCCTCGGCGGCGAGCCCCTTATCCGCATCGTGCGCGAGGAAACCCATAGCTGCTATCTCGGCGACCACACGACGCGGCACGATTGGGGTTACGGCTGCGGTACCTGCCCGGCCTGCGACCTGCGCGCCGCCGGCTGGCGGGGTTTTGTCGCCAGTTGACCCGCGAGATACGCAGCCTGCGTATTTCACTGCGTGAGTTTTGCCGCGAGGGGTGCTAAACGCCCTCCAACCCTTTCCATCCCGATTGCAACAACGCGGACGCCATGAGCAGCTTCACGCCGAAATCCGATTTCCTCCAGGTGATGACCGAGCGCGGCTTCATCCACCAGTGTTCCGATCTCGCCGGCCTCGATGCGCTAGCGAGCGGCGGCAAGCTCGTCGGCTATATCGGCTTCGACTGCACCGCCCCCTCGCTGCATGTCGGCTCGATGGTGCAGATCATGTGCCTGCACTGGCTGCAGCAGACCGGCAACCGGCCGATCGCCCTGATGGGCGGCGGCACGACGCGCGTCGGCGACCCGACCGGGCGCGACGAATCGCGCAAAATCCTCACGCTGGAGGATATCGAGCGCAACAAGAACGGCATCAAGCAGGCCTTCTCGCGCTTCCTGACCTTCGGCGATACCGGCACCGACGCGCTGATGACCGACAATGCCGAGTGGCTGACCAAGCTCAACTGGATCGAGATGCTGCGCGATATCGGCAAGCATTTCTCGGTCAACCGCATGCTGGCGATGGATTCGGTCAAGCTGCGCCTCGAGCGCGAGCACGAGATGAGCTTCATCGAGTTCAACTACATGATCCTGCAGGCTTATGACTACGTCGTGCTCAGCCAGCGCTACGGCTGCAACCTGCAGATGGGCGGCTCCGACCAGTGGGGCAACATCGTCAACGGGCTCGATCTCGGCCGGCGCATGGGCACGCCGCAACTCTACGCGCTGACCACGCCGCTGATCACGCTCGCCTCCGGCGCCAAGATGGGCAAGACGGCGAGCGGCGCCGTCTGGCTCAACCCGGACATGAAGAGCCCGTACGAGTACTGGCAGTTCTGGCGCAACACCGAGGATGCCGACGTGGCGCGCTTCCTCAAGCTGTTCACCACGCTGCCGATGAGTGAAATCGAGCGCCTCGCCGCGTTGCAGGGCGCCGAGATCAACGAGGCCAAGAAGGCGCTCGCCGACGCCGCGACCACGCTGCTGCACGGCCCGGCCGCCGCCCGTGTCGCCGCCGAGACGGCGCGAAAAACCTTCGAGGACGGCATTGCCGCCGACACGCTGCCGACCGTCACCGTCGCGGGCGCCGACCTGATGGCGGGGCTCGGCGTGCTCAACGCCTTCGTCACCGCCGGGCTCACCGCCTCGACCGGCGAGGCGCGCCGACAGATCAAGGGCGGCGGCCTGCGCGTCAATGGCATCGTGCTCACCAACGAGCACGCCATGCTGACGCCGGCCGACGCCATCAACGAGGGCGCGATCAAGCTGTCGATGGGCAAGAAGCGCCACATCCTGCTGCGCCCGGTCGATTGAGCGAGCCCCGAGTCCGGGGCTGCCCCTCCCCTACATCAGGGCAATGAGTGTCATTCCCGACGCGCGCCAGCGCGATCGGGAATCCAGGAGCCGCTGGCGCATTGGCCTCTGGATTCCCGTCTTCGCGGGAAGGACAGCGGGAAGCCTTTCGCCCCGAATTTGATCACGGGGGCGAGGGCCGGCGCCTTTCGTAGCGGGATGGGCCGGTCAAGCCGTCCCATGACGGTGGAGAAGCGAGCACCAGCCTTTCAGCCGTCATCGGCGGG
>CALKHP010000001.1 GCA_937988775.1 uncultured Alphaproteobacteria bacterium | reverse complement strand
ACCGAAGCGAACGGCCGTGCCCGCCATGACCCTCACGCCGCCATCGACGCTTGCAGCGAGGATGCTCTCATGAGCATCGCGCCGGATGCCGTCAGCCCGCATTTCGCGGTGCGCCCGGACTGGCTCGCGTTGCGCGACGAGCCGGTTCTCGCGCCGGAATTACCGATCGTCGATGCCCATCATCATCTGTGGGATCGCCCGGAAAGCCGCTATTTCCTGTTCGACTTTCTCGATGACGTGAAGGACAGCGGGCACGACATCCGCGCCACGGTTTTCATGGAATGCGGCGCCATGTACCGCAAGACCGGGCCGAGCGACCTGCGCGAACTCGGCGAAACCGAGTTCGCCAACGGCGCGGCGGCGATCAGCGCCAGCGGCGCCTATGGCAGCGCCAGAGTCTGTGACGGCATCGTCGGTTTTTGCGACCTGCGGCGCGGCGACAAGGCCGCCGCGATCATCGAGCGCCATGTCGCGGTTGCCGGCGGGCGTTTGCGCGGCCTGCGCTATATCGCTGCCTGGCATCAGGACCCGGCCGCGCGCGGCTCGATGGCGACGCCGCCGCCGGGGCTGCTCGCCGAACCCGGCTTCCGCCGTGGCCTGAGTGCCCTGCAGCAATTCGAGCTGCCGTTCGAAACCTTCGTCTACCATACGCAGATCGACGAGGTGACCGCCCTCGCGGAAGCGTTTCCCGATCTGCCGATCGTGCTCAACCATGTCGGCGGCGCTATCGGCATCGGCCCTTATGCCGGGCAGCGCGACGCGGTGTTTCAACACTGGAGTGCCGGCATGCGTGCCTTGGCCAGCCAGCCCAATGTGCGCGTCAAGCTGACCGGCCTCGGCATGCGCATGTTCGGCTTCGGCCTCGGCGACCGGGCGACACCGCCTTCCTCGCAAGAGCTTGCCGCAGCCTGGAGCCCCTATGTGCTGACATGTATCGAGGCTTTCGGCGCCGAGCGCTGCCTGTTCGGCAGCAATTTCCCGGTCGACAAGGGAGCGTGCAGCTACCGTGCGCTGTGGAATGCCTTCAAGCGCATCACCGCCGGGGCCAGCGCGGCGGAAAAGACCGCATTGTTCAGCGGCACCGCCGAGGCGCTTTACCGATTGAACGCGTAGCTGAACCAGCCCGGCGCAACCCGCCGGGATCGCAGGGAGGACCGTCCGTGGACCATAAGCAGCGCCGCCGCATCGCGCGCACCAGCCTGAGCCTGCCGATCCTGGGCTTCGGCGGCGCGACGCTCGGCGATGCGGCCGGCGCGATCCCGGACGCGCAGGCGCAGGCGGCGCTCGAGGCGGCCTATGCAGCCGGCATCGCCCATTTCGACACCGCCCCCTGGTACGGCAACGGCAAGAGCGAATTGCGCGTCGGGCAGATGCTGCGCAGCAAGCCGCGCAACTCCTTCGCGCTCACGACCAAGGTCGGCCGGGTCTATTCGCGTTGCGTGGACCCGGAACATGCCAGCCAGCAGCGCTGGCGCGGCGGCCTGCCGTTCAGCCCGGTGTTCGACTATAGCGCCGCCGGCATCGCGCGCTCCTACGAGCAGAGTTTGCTGCGGCTCGGCCTGGGCAGCGTGGACGCCCTTGTCATTCACGATATCGACGAGGGTCATCAGGGCAGCGCCGAACAGGTGGCGTGCCGCCTCGACGAACTCGGGCAAGGCGGCGGCTTCGCCGCCCTTACCGCCCTCAAGCAATCGGGCG
This sequence comes from uncultured Alphaproteobacteria bacterium, assembly GCA_937988775.1. Taxonomy (GTDB): domain Bacteria; phylum Pseudomonadota; class Alphaproteobacteria; order Rhizobiales; family Beijerinckiaceae; genus CALKHP01. The sequence goes on along the minus strand of CALKHP010000001.1, from coordinate 81,415 downwards.
AGATCGCGGCGATCGGGGCCGGCGTCAACCGGATCGGCATGATCCCGAAGTTTCTCGCACGCTTCGCCATCGACTTCTTCGTGGTGGCGATGCCCTATACATTGCTCGACCAGGCGGCGCTCGACAAGGAGTTGGCGCTATGCACCGCGCGCGGCGTCTCGGTGGTGATCGGAGCGCCTTTCGCCTCCGGCATCCTGGCAAGCGGTCCGCTGGCCGACGCATCCTATGGCTATCGCCAGGCGCCGGCCGACATGCTGGAGAAAGCACGCGCCATCCTGCGCATCTGCGAGCGTCACGACGTGCCGCTCGGCGCGGCCGCCTTGCAGTTTCCGCTCGCGCATCCCGCCGTGGTGTCGGTCATTCCCGGTCCCAACCATGCCGATCAGGTCAGGAGCAATCTGGCATGGATGGCGCAGGCGATCCCGGACGCGCTGTGGACGGATTTGCGCGCGGCGGGGCTCATCCGCGCCGATGCGCCGGTCCCGTCAGGCGGCCCATGACGAGTTCGTGCCGGACGTGACGCCAGTTGGCGCGCGATCGGCGCGATGAATGCAACGCAAGGGGCGGCATGAAGCGGCCCAGGAGGAGGAAACCATGGATCGGTCACGTCGACATCTCACTTTTGGCCTGGCGGCAGCAGGATTGGTCTCCGGCATCCCGGCGGCATCGGCACAGGCAAAGATCAAGCTGACATTGGCGCATAACTCGCCGCCGGCGAGCCCCAAGGGCCAGGGCGCCTCGAAATTCGCGGAACTGATCGAGGCGAAATCCGGCGGGCGCATGCATGTCCACGTCGCGCCTTCCGAGCAGCTTGGCAACGAAAACACCAATATGGCGGCGCTGCGCACCGGAACGCTCGATTTCGGCAGCCTCGGACAAGGCGCGATGCTCTCCATCGCGCCGGAAATCGCCGCACTCGGCCTGCCGTTTCTTTTCAACACGCTGTCCGATGCCTGGGCCGTGCTGGACGGGCCGGTCGGGCAGGCCTTCGCCAAGCGCCTCGAAAGCAAGAACCTGGTCTTTCTCGGCTGGTGGTGCAACGGCATCCGCCAGACCACCAACAGCAAGCACTCGATTCAGCGGCCGGAAGATCTCCAGGGCCTCAAGATCCGCACGCCGCTCGATGCGGCAACCGTCGACATGTTCTCGGCCATGGGCGCCAGCCCGCAGCAGATCAGCTACGGCGAGGTTTATCTCGCGCTGCAGAGCGGCGTTGTCGACGGGCAGGAAAATCCGCTCGCCAACATCTACACGGCGAAATTCTACGAGGTTCAGAAATACATCAGCCTCACCAACCACAAATACGAGGCGACCGGCCTCATCATGAGCACGGCCGCCTGGGGGCGCCTCAAGAAAGACGATCAGACGCTGGTGCGCGACGCCGCGAAGGAGGCGGGCGCCTTCCAGCGCAAGGTCATGGCGGATTCGGAGGACAAGCTGCTGTCGGTGTTCAAGAAGATGCCGGATATCGCCATGAATACCGTCGATACGGCCCCGTTCAGAAAAGCGACGGAAGTCGTGTGGGATGACTGGGAGAAGAAGCCGTTCGGCGATCTCGTCAAGCAACTGCGCGCCATGCGCACATAATCGCGCCTGAAGCGAAGCGGGTTGAAGCGATGCCGGCGGGCCTGTCCCGCATGGCATCGCTGGCCTTGCGAGGAGGTTACCAATGGGGTGGAGAGCGCAGGTCCTGTCCGTCGCGGGAGGCGTGGAGCGGGTCATCCAGATAGGTTGCAATTTGCTTCTTCTGGTCTCCGGGCTCAGCCTGCTCGCCCTGTTGAGCGCAACGGTCGGGTTGCGCTACGGCTTCCATGCCGGCCTGAACTTCGCGCCCGACCTGTCCGAACTTCTGTTCGCGATCTTCGTCATGGCCGGCATCGCCGAAGCCTCCCGGCAGGGCGTTCATGTCGCGAGCCAGTTTCTCAACCACGCTCTTGGCGGCAAGTGGCGCTTGAGACTTGCGCTGCTCATCCATGGCGTCACCGCGTGCGTTTACCTGCTTCTGGCCTGGTACGCGTTGCTGAATGCCATCATCGCCAATGACCAGACGTCGCCGGTCCTGCAGATACCATGGAGCGTCGGCTATGGTTTCCTGACGCTTGGCCTGGCGCTCGTCGCGCTTTGCAGCATCGTGGCGATCATCCGCCACACGCTCGGCGGCGAAGCGGTTGAAGTCGATCTGGCCGATGCGGGAGCAGCCGTCACATGAGCCTCATTCTCGTCGGCGGCTTTGTCGCCTGTCTCGTGCTGTCCTTTCCCATCGCGCATGCGCTTCTGGCCGGAGCGACGCTGAGCGTGCTGCTTTCGGACGATCTTTCGCTGTACGGCATCGTGCAGCAAATCTTCCTGCCGACCCAGAGTTTCCCGCTGATCGCCATTCCGTTCTTCATCATGGCGGCGGAGCTGATGATGGCGGGGGCGCTCGGCAAGAACCTGATGGCGTTCGCGACCGATCTCGTCGGCCGGTTCCGCGGCGGCCATGCCCAGGTCAGCGTGCTCGGCTCGACGCTGTTCGGAGGCGTATCCGGATCGGCGGTGGCGGACGCGACTGCGCTCGGCAAGCTGCTCATCCCGTGGCAGGTCAAGAACGGCTACCCCAAGGCGTTCTGCGGCGCGACGATCGCGGCGGCCTCGACGATCGATATCCTCATTCCTCCCTCGATTCCGCTCATTCTCTATTCGCTGGTGTCGAATGCCTCGCTCGGGCGTCTTTTTCTGGCCGGGGTCGTGCCCGGCCTGATGCTCGCCGCCGGCTTCCTGATCGTATGCAATGTCAGCGCGCGCCTGCGTGGCTTCCCGTACCAGAAGGAGCCGGTGTCCTGGGTCCTGATGGTGAAACGCGGCTTCTACGCGCTGCCCGCATTGATGATGCCGGTTCTGGTCCTGATCGCGTTGCGCTTCGGCGTGATGACGCCGACGGAGGTCGCGGCCGCCGCCGTGATCTATGCGATGCTCGTGTCCGGCCTGTTCTACCGCGACCTGAGCTGGGGCCGCATCAAGGATTCGGTTTATTCGGCAGGCGTTGCCACCGGCGTCGTGCTGTTGCTGATCATGGCCTCCACCGCCGTCGGCTGGATTCTGACGCTCGAAGAGATCCCGCAACGCTTCCTCGATTGGACCAAGGGCCATTTCGACACGCCCTTTTCCGTCATCCTGCTGATGAACCTGATGATGCTGCTCGCCGGCATGTTCATCGACCTGCCGGCGGCGATCCTGCTGCTTGCGCCGCTCTTCGTGCCGCTCGCCACGTCCTACGGCATCGATCTCGTGCAACTGGGCGTCGTCATGGTCGTTAATCTGGCGATCGGCCTCTACACGCCGCCGGTCGGGACAACGCTGTTCATCGGCAGCATGTTGTCAAAGGCCAGCGTCGGCGCGACGGTGAGGGAATTGCTGCCGTTTTATGCCGTCGGCCTTCTCGTCCTGCTGCTGATGAGTTACGTCCCGGCATTCACGCTGTGAACGCCAGCGCCATTCCCTCCGAAAAACCGCAGGATACGCCATGACCGAGCCAGTTTTTGCACATATGTACCGGCTGGAAGGCGCGGTCGCGGTGGTGACGGGCGGGTTGTCCGGCATCGGCCAGGCCGCGGCGCGCGCCCTGACGCAGGCCGGGGCCAAGGTTATCGTTCTCGACCGCGCCGAAGCGCCGAAAGTACCCGATGCGACGGTGGCCTGCGAAAACCAGCAGGTCGATATCGCCGACACCGATGCCGTGCGCGCGGCCTTTGACGCGATCGGCGCGCGCCACGGCCGTCTCGACGTGCTGGTCAACAGCGCCGGCGTCGCCATCCGGCGCGCGGCCGTCGATCATTCCGTCGAAGACTGGAACACGGTGATGGCCGCCAATGTCACCGGCAGTTTCCTGTGCGCACGGGAAGCGGCGCGCATCATGATCGCCGCCGGGCGCAACGGCGCGATCGTCAATGTCGCGTCGATCATGGGGCTCTCGGGCGGCGGCATCTATCCCAATATTTCGTACCAGACGAGCAAGGGCGCCATCGTCAACATGACGCGGGCGCTGGCGGTCGAATGGGCCGGCAACGGCATCCGAGTCAACGCGGTCGCGCCGACCTATGTCCGCACGCCCTTCATCGCCGGGCTGCTGAACCAGCCGGAGGTGATGCGCAGGATCGAGGACATGACCCCGCTCAAGCGGCTCGCGACACCGGAAGAGGTTGCCGCCGCCATCCTGTTCCTGGCCAGTCCCGCGGGCGCAATGATCACCGGCCACACCCTGCCAGTCGATGGCGGCTTTCTCGCGCAATAAACAGCGTGCCCGCGACGCCGCTGTTCAGAATGCCCGGATATGCTGCAGCACGATGCGATCGAGCCCGGTCGCATCGTGGCGCTCGATGGCATCGACCATGGCGAAATGATCGGCCGCGCTGGCGGAGATCCCCTCGAGCGTGCGCCAGCGTCCCGTCGTCGAGTAATAACTCTGCTCGCGCAGCGTACTGATCAAATCCAGCAGCACCTGATTGTTGGCGATCTGGTAGAAACGGCGATGAAAGGCAAGGTTCGCCAGCGCCAGCTCCTGGCGGCTGCCGGTGCCGATCGCCGCCGCGAACGCCTCGGCAAGTTCGCGCAATGCGGCGATATCGTCGGCGGTCGCCTGCTCGAAGACCAGCGGCACGGCGGCGCGCTCCAGGATGAGCCGGACATGGCGCAACTGATCGCGCCCGACCGGATCCTGCTGGCAGATGCGGAAGCCGCAATTGTGCCGGTGCTCGACGAGCTTCAGCGCCTTGAGCTGCGATAGCGCCTGCCGGACGTGGAACTGGCTCGCATGATAGGTTTTCTGCAGTTCCGACAATTTCAGGCGCTGTCCGAAATCATAGGCGCCAAACCTGATATCCGCTTGGATGCGCTGCATCAGTGCTGCGACCAGTTCGGCGGATTCCCTGGATTTTGCCATATCCGTTCACGTTCCCCCGTGGCGCGGCGCCGCTGGCCGTTTCGTCACGCCTCCGCCATGCGGCACTTGAGGCCACCCGACGCTTGAGGCCATCCCTCCGGCGAGGCATCATGATGCCAATCCACCCTATCAAGTTTTTGCGCAAAAACAATTGAACTGCCGCAACGCTTCGTCTAACCTTTCGGGGAAAGCACATGGTCAAGCGCCAGAATATGAGGTGTTATCAATAACTTACCTCATAATATGGGGAGCTGGCTTGCAATAATTTCGAAGGAAACGCCGACCGGGTGATTTGCCCGCACAAGCAGCGGACCAGTCGCCCGATCTCGCGCAGGGGTCGCGCCCGTCACACCGGGCCGACAACGGCAACGAGGAGGAAGACCGACGAATGCTACCGCTTTCCCGTTACGAACTCGGCCACACCGCCCTTGTCGCAAGCCAGATGGACCAGCGCTTCTGCTACGCGCTTTACGTCCCGAAGAGCTACAAGCCCGGTGCGAGCGCCGGCAAACGCTACGACCTGATCATCGCCATGCACGGCTCGGCACGCCTCGTGCTGCCGTACCGCGATGGCTTCGCCGCGCTTGCCGAAGACTTGGGCTGTTTCGTCCTCGCGCCGCTTTTCCCGATCGGCACCATCGAGCAGGGCGACGCCGACAATTACAAATATATCGCCTATCGCGGCCTGCGTTACGACCTTATCCTGCTTGGCATGATCGCCGAGGTCGAGGCGCGCTATGATGTCCGCTTTGCCCGCCGGGCCATTCACGGCTTTTCCGGCGGCGGCCAGTTCGTGCATCGCTTCGCCTATCTCCATGCCGAGACGCTGGTCGCCGCCTCGATCGGCGCACCCGGCAAGGTGACGCTGCTCGACGACAGCCGCGACTGGTGGATGGGCACGCGCGACGTGCCGCGCCGCTTCGGGCGCGCCATCGACCTCGCCGCCCTGCGCAAGCTCCGGCTTCATCTGATCGTCGGCGGCGCCGATGTCGATGAAACCGAGATCTTCATCCCCGAGGACAGCCCGCTGTGGATGCCCGGCGCCAACGATGCCGGGCGAAACCGCATCGAACGCCTGAAAACCTTGCATGACAACCTTCAGGCGCAGGGCATGTCCGTTGAGATGGAAGTCGTTCCGGGCGTGGCGCACGAGGGGCTTGGCCGCGTGCTCGAGCGCGCCGGCGTGTTCCTCGCCAAGGCCTTTGCATAGGAGGGGATGAAGAGAAGCAATCGTGGACGAAGAGGAGCAAGTCCCGGCCTGCTATCCGCCTGCACAGTTCGCGACGGTATCGCCACAACCGACAATGTCGAAACGGGAGGAAATACCATGAACAAGCTAACCAGAAGAACCGTGTTGGGCGCAGGGTCCGCGCTCGGGCTCTCGGTCGGGCTGCAACTTGGCAGCACCGTCACGGCCACGGCACAGCAGGCGGGCCAGCCGAGCTACTATCCCGGCGACTATGCCAAGATCATCGAAGCCTCGAAAAAGGAAAACAGCCTGCTGATCTACTCCAACATGGCGGAGTATAACTGGGCGCCGGTGATCGCGGGCTTCAACAAGCTTTATCCGTGGATCAAGGTCCAGACGCTCGATCTCGGCAGTTCCGAAGTCTTCACGCGCTATAATGTCGAAGCCGGCTCGAACGCCAAGTCCGGCGACCTGCTGGCGACGGGCTCGATCGAGGGCTGGCTCAAATTCGTCGCCGACAAGAGCATCATGGACTACAAGTCCGCCGAAGACGCGAAATTGCCGGATTGGAGCAAGCCGTTCCCCGGCCTCTATACCGTGTCCACCGACCCGATGGTGCTGGTCTACAACAAGCAGGTCGTGACGGAAGCGGAATGGCCGAAGTCGATGGCCGACATCGCCGCGCTCATCAAGAAGGACCCCGCCAAGTACAAGCGCGGCGTCACGACCTATAACGGGCTGGCATCCTTCGGCGAGCCGATCCTGTCCGGCTGGCTGCGCCATGGCGGCGACAAGGCGCTGGCCGAGTTCAAGATCATCGGCCCGGCCACCGTGGCCGAGGAAAGCTCCGGCACGATGGTCGCCAAGCTGTCCTCGGGCGAATACAAGCTCGGCTACTTCATGTCGGGCATCGTCGTGTTCCCCAAGAGCGAGGGCGGGCGCGGCCGGCTGCTCGGCTGGCATTTCCCCGAGGACGGCACGCCGCTGGTGATGCGCAGCCTGGCCATCCCGGTGAAATCAACCCATGTCAACGCCGCCAAGCTGATGCTCGACTTCGTCGTCTCGCAGGCCGGGCAGACCGCGTTCGGCATTGGCGGCCTGACGCCTTATCGCGACGATGTCGAGGTCGCCGGCAAGTTGCGTCACACCTACCAGAGCATCACCAAGCAACTCGGCGAGAAGAACATCATCCTGGTCAATTACGACAAGGCCTTCATGGAAGGTAAGCCGGCCTTCGAGAAGACCTGGAAGGAGATTGTCGGCGAATAAACTCCGGACGGCCGGCGGCCACGAGCCGCCGGCCGTTTCTCATCTCAAGATGGATCGTCGGAGATCGCTATCGTGACGCTAACGGATCGCGCACCCGCCGCGGTGGGGTTGAGCCGCCGCGAAGGCCTCGCCGGCGGACGTATCGTGCAATACGCGACGCTCATCATCACGGCGGTGCTGGTGCTGGCGCCGTTCGTGCCGCTGCTCTATCAGGCCCTGCTCTCGGGGCCGCTCTACGATCCGACCGCCAGTCTGTCGCTGACGAACTTCCAGAAGCTGGTCGTTTCAGCGAAATTCTGGACCGCGTTCATGAACGCGCTGCTGTTCGGGTTCGGCACCGCCCTGATCTCGCAGCTTTTCGGCACGGTCTTCGCCGTTCTCGTCGGCCGCACCGATATGCCGGGCGTCAAATGGATCGGCGACTTCCTGATCTGGCCGCTGTTCATTTCGCATCTGGTTCTGGCGCTGTCCTGGTACACGATCTACGGCCCGTCGGGTTACCTCACGCTGTGGCTGAAGGGGTTGATCGGCGTCGAGCCCTGGAACCTTTATTCGATCTCGGGCATGTCGGTGGTGGGCGGCGTCGCGCAGGCGCCGCTGGCCTATCTCTATTGCCTCGCGGCGATCAACGCGGCCGACCCCGCGCTGGAGGATGCCGCGCGCGGCGCCGGCGCGCGCTCGTGGACCGTCTTGCGCAAGATCACGGTGCCGCTGCTGCGCCCGGCCATTCTCTACGGTCTGGTGATCAATTTCGTGATCGGCATGGAAATGCTGTCGATCCCGCTGATTTTCGGGCGCGCCGCCAAGATCCAGACGTTCTCGACCTACCTTTATGACGAAGCGCTCACCAAGGCCTCGCCCGATTACGGCCTGGTCGCCGCCGCCTCGCTGGTCGTGCTGATCTCGGTGGTGGCGCTGCTTTTGTTGCAAACCCGTCTCGTCGGCCATGCCAGGCGCTACGTGACCGTCGGCGGCAAGGCGACGCGGCCGAAGCGCTTCCAGCTCGGGCGGATGCGCTGGCCGCTCTGCATCGTGACGCTTCTCTACATGTTCTTCGCCGTGATCCTGCCGATGGGCGGGCTGATCCTGCGCTCGGTGACCGAGTTCCTGACGCCGCTGGTGCCGTTCTGGGAAGTGATGACCGCAGAGCATTACGACACGCTGTGGACGCATCAGGTCTTCCTGAACTCGATCTGGAACACGCTGCTGATCTCGAGCGCCGGCGGCGTCATCGGCACGGTGCTGATCGTGACGATCAGCCTGGTGACGCACCGGTCAGATTTCCGCTTTGCGCGCCATCTCGACTGGCTGGCGCAAATCCCGCGCGCCCTGCCTGGGATTTTCGGCGGCCTCGCTTTCCTTTATCTCGCATTGTCGGTGCCGCCGATCGGCTGGATGCGCAACACGGTCTGGCTGCTCGTCCTGGCCTATATCGTGCGCTACATCCCGACCGGCCTCGGCGCGGTGACACCGAGCCTGCAGCAGATCGGCGCCGATCTCGACGCCTCGGCACGCAGCGTCGGCGCCGGCTGGATCAAGACGTGCCGCGTCATCCTGCTGCCACTGCTCAAGCCGGCGATGTTCTCGTGTTTCGCGCTGCTGTTCATCCTGTTCATGCGCGAATACGTGACGGCGGTGTTCCTGATCGCGCCGGGCTCGGAAGTGATCGGCACCACTTTGCTGCAATTCTGGGAAAACGGCGATAACGGGCCGGTCGCGGCGCTTGCCACGGTGCAGATCCTGATCACCGTCATCTTCGTCTATCTGGCGCGCAAGATCCTTGGAGTGAAGATCTATGGCTGACCTGATCGTCAAAGGGCTGGAGCGGCAATTCGGCACTTTCACAGCCGTCAAATCCATCGATTTCACCGCGCATGACGGCGAGTTCGTAACCCTGCTCGGCCCGAGCGGCTGCGGAAAATCGACAACGTTATGGATGCTCGCCGGACTCGACCGCCCCTCGGGCGGCCGGATCGCGCTTGGCGAGGAAACCATCGCCGATGTCGCGGCCGGGCATTACGTGCCGGCCGAGAACCGCGATTTCGGCCTCGTCTTCCAGAGCTACGCCCTGTGGCCGCATATGACGGTGCGGGACAATCTCGCGTTTCCGCTCAAGCTCCGCAAGCTCGACAGGAAGCAGCGCGATGAGCGCATCGAGGAAGCACTGGCGCTGGTCGAGCTGGTCGGGCAGGCCGACAAATACCCGTTTCAACTGTCGGGCGGCCAGCAGCAGCGCGTCGCGCTGGCGCGGACGCTGGTGTACCGGCCGCGCCTGCTGCTGCTCGACGAGCCCTTGTCCAATCTCGACGCGAAACTGCGCGAGCGCGCGCGCGTCTGGCTGCGCGATCTGCAGCGCCGGCTCGGCGTGACCACGCTGTACGTCACCCACGACCAGAGCGAGGCGCTGGCGATGAGCGACCGCATCCTGGTGATGCGCGAGGGCGAGATCGTCCAGGACGCGACGCCGGAGACGATTTATCGCCATCCGACCGATTCCTTCGTGGCCGACTTTATCGGTTCGAGCAATTTCCTCACCGGGCGCGCGGACAGCGATTGCAGCGGCGTCGTGCTGGAAAACGGCGCCCGCATCGCCGTGCGGCCGCCAAGCGGGGTCGGCGCCGGCGCGCCGGTCACCGCCGCCTTCCGGCCCGAGACCACGCGCCTGCTGGCCGATCACGAGACGGCCGGCCCGGCGGAGACGGTGTTCGAGGCGACGGTGCATCTCGTCAGCTATCTCGGCGCCCATTACCAGGTCGTCGTCGAAGTCGGCGACACGACATTGCGGGTCGAGACCGCGACGCCGCCCCGTGCCGGCAAGGTCCGGGTCGCCATTCCGGACCAGACCTGGATGCTGTTTGCCGGCGGACCGCTCGAGGCCAGAAAGGACGAGATTTCAAACCATGCCCATTAAGCAACGTGCCTTCGATACCGACCAGCAGGGGCCGCTTTCCGGCCTGCGCGTCCTCGATATGTCGCGCCTCGTCGCCGGAAACATGCTGAGCCTGCAACTGGCGGATTTCGGCGCGGAGGTCATCAAGGTCGAGGAGCCGCAGCGTGGCGACACGTTGCGCGCCTGGCGGGTGAAGGGCCACCCGATCCATTGGAAAGTCTATGGCCGCAACAAGAAGAGCATCACGCTCAACCTGAAGAAGGCCCGCGCCCGTGAAGCCCTGCTGGAACTGGCCAAGGGCGCCGCGGTGATGCTCGAGAGTTTCAGGCCGGGCTACCTCGAGGAAATCGGGCTCCCGCCTGCGCGGTTCCTCGAGGCCAATCCGCGCCTGGTGATCGTGCGGCTTTCCGGATTCGGGCAGACCGGCCCCTATGCCAAGCGGCCGGGCTTCGGCACGCTGGTCGAGGCGATGAGCGGCTTCGCCGCCATGAACGGGTTTCCGGACCGCGAGCCCGTGCTGCCGCCGCTCGCCCTGGCCGATATGGTGGCGGCGCTGCATGGCTCGACCGCGATCATGATCGCGTTGCGCGAGGTCGAGTTGAAGGGCGGCGCCGGGCAGATCATCGACCTGTCGCTGCTTGACGCCATGGTCTCGATCCTCGGCCCGCTGGCAGCGGATTTCGAGGTTTCCGGACGCGTGCGCCCGCGTACCGGCAGCGCCTCCAACGGCAGTTCACCGCGCAATGTCTACCTGACCTCGGACGGTCACTGGATCGCGATGTCGGGCTCGACGCAGCGCATGACCGAGCGCATCTTCACCACGATCGGCCGCCCCGACATGATCGGCGATCCGCGCCTCGCCAGCAATGCCGGGCGCGTCGAGCATCGGCCTGAGATCGACGCCGCGGTCGGCGGCTGGATCGGCGCGCGCAGCCTGGCTGCGTGCATGGCGGTGTTCGAGGAAGCGGGCGTGACCGCGGCGCCGGTCTACGATTCCTCGCAAGTGGCTGAAGACCCGCATTTTCAGGCGCGCCCCGTGCTGACCCGCCTGCCCGATGCCGAACTCGGCAGCATCCTGATGCATGAGGTCACGACGCGCCTGTCGCGCACGCCAGGCGCCATTCGCATGCCGGCGCCGGAACTTGGCGCCCATACCATGGAAATTCTCGGCGCCCTCGGTCACGACGCGGCCGCGATCGCCGACCTGCAATGAGGTAACCTGATGACCGCTCAACATCCCGCCCACGATATTTCCAGGTGGCGCTCGCTGCTATTCGTGCCGGCCAACGTGCCGCGCTTCATCGACAAGGCGGCCGGGCTCGACGTCGATATCATCATCCTCGACCTCGAGGATTCGATCGCGCCCGATGCCAAGGGTGCGGCGCGCGAGGCGGCGGTCGCGGCCGCCACGCGCCTCAAGGCGGCGGGGCGCACGGTTGTCGTGCGCATCAACCAGCCTCTGGAAGTGGCGGTGCGCGATATCGAGGCGGTGGTGTCGGCGCCGGTCTCTGGCCTGATGCTGCCGAAGATCGCCGGACCGGATCATGTCCGCCTGCTGTCGGAACTGGTCGGCAAATGCGAGCGCGCCGCCGGCCTGACTGAGGGCAAGACGCGCTTCATCGTCATCATCGAGAGCTGTGAGGGTTTCGCCAAGATGCGCGAGATCGCCGCCGCCGACCCGCGCCTGTTCGCGCTGATGCTCGGCTCGGAGGATTTCACGGCGGCGCTTGGCGCCTATCCCGATCCGGAGGTGCTGGCTTTCCCGAAACAGCAGATGCTGATCGCGGCGCGCGGCGCCGGCCTCATCCCGCTCGGCACCATCGGCAGCATCGCCAGTTTCGACGATGTCGCGACGTTCCGGCAGGTGGTGAAACGCTCGCGCCGCTATGGTTTCGAGGGCGCGACCGTGATCCATCCCAATCTGGTTCCGGCCCTGAACGAAGGCTTCACGCCCGATAGCGGCGAGGTCGAGCAGGCGCAGCGCATCGTCGCGGCTTATGAGGACGCCTATGCCAAGGGTATCGGCGCGATCGCCATTGACGGGAAGATGATCGATGTGCCGATCGTGGCGCGGGCGCAGGATACGCTGCGCCGCGCCGGGAAGAGCGCAGGCGCCAAGCCGCATTGAGGTTCCCGCCAGGCGGCGGCGCCGGGGGCTTGGCGGAATCAGCGCGGCCAGTCGAAGATGCCGGTTGACGCCGGCTTGCCGCGCTTCGCCGCGTCCGCCACGATATTGAGCCCGGCGAGCTCGCCGGCCGCAAGCAGCGGCAGGCGCTCGACGGTGGCGATGAAGCGCTCCTGCTCGGATGGCGCGATGATGCCATCGGCCAGCGTGCGGAACTTCTCGACATAGTGCGGCCGGGCAAACGGGCGCTTCCCGAGCGGATGGGCGTCGGCGATCGCGAGTTCGTCCTCGATAGCCGTGCCGTCCTTCAGGGTCACGACGACGCGGCCGCCGAAGGCTTTCTCCCGCGGATCGCGGCTGTGATAGCGCCGTGTCCAGTCCGGGTCCTCGACCGTGGAAATTTTATGCCACAGCGCCACCGTCTCAGGCCGGCCGGCGCGTTCCGGCGCATAGGAGCGCGCGTGATGCCAGCCGCCATCCTCGAGCGCGACGGCGAAGATATACATGATGGAATGGTCGAGCGTTTCGCGGCTCGCCTTCGGGTCCATCTTCTGCGGATCGTTGGCGCCGGTGCCGATGACGTAATGCGTGTGATGGCTGGTGTGGATGACGATGCGCTCGACCTCGGCGAGATCGCCGATTTTCGGTCCCATGCGGCGCGCGAGATCGATCAGCGCCTGGCTCTGATACTCGGCGGAATATTCCTTGGTGTAGCTGTCGAGAATGGCGCGCTTGGGCTCGCCGGCCTCCGGCAAGGGCACGTGGTATTCCGCCGCCGGGCCGCCGAGCAGCCAGGCGATGAAACCATCCTCGCCCTCCCAGGCCGGTGAGGGCGCGCCCTCGCCGCGCATGACGCGATCCGCGGCCTCCACCGCCATCTTGCCGGCGAAGGCCGGTGCATAGGCTTTCCAGCTCGAGATTTCCCCCTTGCGCGATTGCCGTGTCGTGGTGGTGACATGCAGCGCCTGCTGCACCGCCTGATAGATCGTCTCGACCGGAAGCCCCAGCGCCGCGCCGATGCCGGCGGCAGCCGAGGGCCCAAGATGCGCGATATGGTCGATCTTGTGCTCATGCAGGCAGATGCCCTTCACGAGATCGATCTGGATTTCGTAAGCCGCGGCGAGACCGCGCAGCAGGGCCGCGCCGTCGAGCCCACAATGCTGGGCAACGGCGAGGACGGGCGGGATGTTGTCGCCGGGATGGGAATAATCGGCGGCGAGAAACGTATCGTGGAAATCGAGTTCGCGCACGGCGACGCCGTTGGCCCAGGCGGCCCATTCGGGCGAGAAGCGCTGCTCGGGCGCAAGGCCGAATACCGTCGCGCCGGGTTTGTACGGATGCGCCAGCGCCTGCGCCCGTGCGCTTGCCACCGGTCGGCGCGCCAACGAGGCGGCCGCGACGGCGGCATTGTCGATGACGCGGTTGCCGATCATCTCGGCGACGGCGGGCTCGATCGGCACCGCATCGGCCGCGACGGCGGCGATCTTCCAGGCAAGCTGCTGCTCGCGCGGCAGGTTCTCGGCGGATTTATGCATGCGGACGGAGTGCAACTTCACGACGGATCGTTCCTTGAAGCGAGACAGGCAGCGACTAGAGCACGCTGCGAAAAACTGGCAATGGATTTTCGCGCCCCAGGCATGGCCCAGCGCCGCGATGTGCTTGCCCGCGGTCTTGATGTTTCCCTTATGGCGGCCCTGAGGATCGCCAATCGATCCCTGAGGCGGTTTGGCGCGACAATCCGGTTCGTTCATGGAACCGGAGATGCACCGTGCTTGACCTTGTCTTTCTCGCTCTCGGGCTGGCCGTGATCGCGGCACTCGGCATCTATGCCGTCGTGCTCGATCACGTGTGAGGCCGGCCATGACAGAGCCCCTCATCGGCGTGGCCGTCGCCGTCGTCATCGGCATCTACCTCGTCACAACCCTGGTGTGGCCCGAGCGCTTCTGAGCGCCTCACCTTCTGTCCTTGGCATGCCGCCGCCCGCGACGGCACGGAGAACGCCGGAGTTTCCGCGATGACCCTCAACGGTTGGCTGCAAATCGCCATCGTCCTTCTCGCCGTCCTGGTGACGGTGAAACCGCTCGGCACCTTCATGGCGCAGGTCTTTTCCGGCGAGCGCACGTTTCTTTCGCCGGTCCTGAGCCCGGTGGAGCGTGGCTTCTACCGCCTGTCGGGCGTCGATCCCGAGCATGAGCAGGGCTGGCTGTCCTATACGCTGGCGATGCTCGCCTTCAGCGCCGCCGGCTTCGCCTCGCTTTATGCGCTGTTGCGGCTGCAGGGCCTGCTGCCGTTCAACCCGCAGGGGTTCGGCGCGGTGGCGCCCGATCTCGCCTTCAACACGGCGGTGAGCTTCCTCACCAACACCAACTGGCAGGCCTATGGCGGCGAGACCACGATGAGCAACCTCAGCCAGATGGCCGGGCTCGCCGTGCACAATTTCCTGTCGGCCGCGACCGGCATCGCCCTGGCGCTCGCCGTGACGCGGGCCTTTACCCGTTCCAGCGCCAGCACGCTCGGCAATTTCTGGGTCGACATGACGCGCGCCACGCTCTACGTGCTGCTGCCGCTCGCCATCATCGTCGCCTTCGCCTTCATCCTGACCGGCGTGCCGCAAACCCTGCTCGGTGCCGTCGATGCCAGCACGCTCGAGGGCGCGAAACAGACGATCGCGCTCGGCCCGGTCGCCAGCCAGGAGGCAATCAAGCAGCTCGGCACCAATGGCGGCGGCTTCTTCAACGCCAACGCCGCCCATCCATTCGAGAACCCGAGCGCCCTATCGAACGCCATCTCGATCTGGGCCATGCTCGCGGTCTCGGCCGCCCTGCCCTACACGTTCGGCCGCATGGTCGGCTCAACGCGGCAAGGCTGGACGCTGATCGCGGCGATGGCCGCGCTGCTCATCGTCGGCGTGGCGATCGTGTACTGGTCCGAGGCGGCGGGAAATCCGCTGCTGTCGGCGCTCGGCCTCGATCCCGCCGGCGGCAACATGGAAGGCAAGGAAACCCGCTTCGGCCTCGCCATGAGCGCGCTGTTCGTCGCCGTCACCACCGGCCTGTCCTGCGGCGCGGTCAACGCCATGCACGATTCGCTGACGCCGCTCGGCGGGCTGGTGCCGCTGTTCCTGATCCAGCTTGGCGAGGTTTTGCCCGGCGGGGTCGGCTCCGGCCTGTACGGCATGGTGGTGTTCGCCATCCTGTCGGTGTTCATCGCCGGCCTGATGGTCGGGCGCACGCCGGAATTCCTCGGCAAGAAGATCGAGGCGCGCGAGGTGCGCTTCGCGGTGCTGGCGATCCTGATCCTGCCGCTGTTCATCCTCGGCTTCACCGCCGTCTCGGCCATGCTGCCCACAGCGCTCGCCAGCCTGAACAATGCCGGTCCGCACGGCCTGAGCGAAATCCTCTATGCCTTCTCGTCGGCCGCCGGCAATAACGGCTCGGCCTTTGCCGGGCTCAACGCCAACACGCCGTGGTACAATACCACGCTCGGCCTGACGATGCTGGCCGGCCGCTTCGGCTATGTCGTGCCGGTGATGGCGATTGCCGGCGCAATCGCTGCAAAAAAGAAGGCCACCGCCTCGAGCGGCAGCCTCGCCACCGACACGCCGCTCTTCGTCGGCCTGCTCGTGGCGATCATCGTCATCGTCGGCGGCCTGCAATATTTCCCGTCCCTCGCCCTTGGGCCGATCGTCGAGCATTTCCAGATGCTCGCCGGCAAAACCTTCTGATTTCCGGGAGTTGCGTCACATGTCGCCCAAACACCCGGCCAAGCGCCAGCCGCTGCTCGATTCCGCCATTCTCGGCCGCGCCGCGCTGAATGCGCTGCTGAAACTCGACCCGCGCCAGTTGATGCGCAACCCGGTGATCTTCGTCACCGAAGTGGTTGCGGCGCTGGTGAGCGCGCTCTGGCTGCGCGAACTCATCCTCGGCATCGGCACGCCGGGGTTTTCCGGCCAGATCGCCACCTGGCTGTGGTTCACCGTGCTGTTCGCGACCTTCGCCGAGGCGATCGCGGAAGGGCGCGGCAAGGCGCATGCCGACGCGCTGCGCAAGACGCGCTCCAGCCTGCGCGCCAAGCGGCTGCTCGCGCCCGAGGCATTCGACAAGCTGTATTCCTGGGTCGAGGCGGAACTGCTCGATATCGGCGATGTCGTGCTCGTCGAGGCCGGCGACATCATTCCCGGCGACGGCGAGGTGGTCGAGGGCGTCGCCTCGGTCAACGAAAGCGCCATTACGGGCGAATCCGCCCCGGTGATCCGCGAGGCCGGCGGCGACCGCTCGGCGGTAACCGGCGGCACCATGGTGCTGTCCGACTGGATCAAGGTCCGCATCACCACCCGGCCGGGCTCGACCTTCATCGACCGCATGATCGCGCTCGTCGAGGGCGCCAAGCGCCAGAAGACGCCAAACGAGCTGGCGTTGTCGATCCTGCTGTCGGGCATGACGCTGATCTTCCTGATCACGGTGGTGTCGATCTGGGGCCTCGCCGGCTATTCCGGCACCGTCGTCTCCGTCGTGGTGCTGGTGGCGCTGCTCGTCACCTTGATCCCGACGACGATCGGCGGCCTGCTTTCGGCCATCGGCATTGCCGGCATGGACCGGCTCGTGCGCTTCAACGTCATCGCCACTTCCGGCCGCGCGGTCGAGGCCGCCGGCGACGTCGATACGCTGCTGCTCGACAAGACCGGCACCATCACCTTCGGCGACCGCATGGCGACCGAATTCCTGCCGGTTCCTGGCGTCACCGTGGCGGAGCTCGCCGAGGCGGTGCTGCTGGCGAGCCTCGCCGACGAGACGCCGGAAGGGCGTTCGATCGTGGCGCTTGCCAAGGGCGAATACGGGCTCGCCGCGCCCGCTCTCGGCAAGGCGGAAGTGGTGCCGTTCAGCGCCCAGACGCGGCTTTCCGGTATCGATCTCGGCAGTCGCAAGCTGCGCAAGGGAGCGGTCGATGCCATCTACCGCTTCGCCGACACCACGACCGAGGCAGCCCCTTCCGCGTTCCGGCAGGCGGTCGATCGCATCGCCCGCACCGGTGGCACGCCGCTGGCGGTGGCCGAGAACGGGCGCCTGCTCGGCGTCGTCCACCTCAAGGATGTCGTCAAGCCGGCGATCAAGGAGCGTTTCGCGGCGCTGCGCGCCATGGGCATCAAGACGGTGATGGTCACCGGCGACAATCCGGTCACGGCGGCCGCGATCGCCTCCGAGGCCGGCGTCGACGATTTCCTCGCCGAGGCGACGCCGGAGGACAAGCTCGCCTATATCCGCAAGGAACAGACCGGCGGCCGCCTGATCGCCATGTGCGGCGACGGCACCAACGACGCGCCGGCGCTCGCCCAGGCCGATGTCGGCGTGGCGATGCAAACCGGCACGCAGGCCGCGCGCGAGGCCGGCAACATGGTCGACCTCGATTCCAACCCGACCAAGCTGATCGAGATCGTCGAGATCGGCAAGCAGTTGCTGATGACGCGCGGCGCGCTGACCACCTTCTCGATCGCCAACGATGTCGCGAAATATTTCGCCATCATCCCGGCGCTGTTCATCATCACCTATCCGCAACTGGGCGCGCTCAACGTCATGCAGCTTGCCTCGCCGCAATCGGCCATCCTGTCGGCGGTGATCTTCAACGCCCTCGTCATCATCGCGCTCATTCCGCTGGCGCTGCGCGGCGTGACCTACCGGCCGGTCGGCGCCGCCGCCCTGCTGCGCCGCAATCTCGTCGTCTACGGGCTCGGCGGCCTGATCGTGCCGTTCATCGGCATCAAGCTGATCGATGTCGCCGTCACCGCCCTGCATCTTGCCTGAAGGAGGATTGTTCATGCTCCAGCACGCCCGTCCCGCCATCGTCATGCTCGCGCTGTTCACCGCGCTGCTCGGCCTCGCCTACCCTCTCGCGGTTACCGGCATTGCCGGGGTCGCCATGCCCGATCGGGCCAGCGGCAGCCTCGTCAGCAGGGATGGCACGGTGATCGGCTCGGCCCTGATCGGCCAGGATTTCACCAGCGCGCGCTATTTCCACGGCCGCCCGTCCGCGACCAGCGCGCCCGACCCGAAGGATGCCGGCAAGACGATCGATGCGCCCTATAACGCGGCGAATTCGTCAGGCTCGAATCTCGGCCCGACCTCGCAAAAACTCGTCGAGCGCGTCACGTCCGAGGTCGCCGACCTGCGGGCGCAGGGCCTTGCCGGCCCGGTCCCGGCCGACGCCGTCACGACGTCGGCATCCGGGCTCGATCCGGCGATATCGCCGGCTTTCGCCAGGGCGCAGGTGGCGCGTGTCGCGCAGGCGCGCGGTCTTGGCGCGGACCGGTTGCAGGCCCTCGTCGACGGCAACACCGCGGGGCGGCTGTTCGGCATCCTCGGCGAGCCTCGCGTCAACGTGCTGCGCCTCAATCTGGCGCTGGACGCGCTTGGCCCCTCGTGACAGCCTCCACCGGCAATGGGCAAGATCGACCAGGCTTCCGACAAGCGCCCTGACCCCGACGCGCTGCTCGCGCTCGCGGGGCAGGACCGGCGCGGCAAGCTGACGGTGTTCCTGGGCGCCGCGCCCGGCGTCGGCAAGACCTATGCCATGCTCGCTCGCGCGCGCCAGGCCCGGCACGAGGGCATCGACGTGGTCGTCGGCCTGGTCGAGACGCATGGCCGCACCGAAACCGCGGCACTGCTGAAGGGGCTGGACGTGCTGCCGCGTCTCGAGGTCGACTATCGCGGCCACAAGCTGCGCGAATTCGACATCGACGCCGCGCTCGCCCGCAAGCCGCGTCTCGTGATCGTCGATGAACTGGCCCATACCAACCCGCCCGACAGCCGGCATCCCAAGCGCTATCAGGACGTCGCCGAACTGATCGATGCCGGCATCGATGTCTGGACCGCGCTCAACATCCAGCACATCGAAAGCCTGTCCGACGTCGTCGCCAGCATCACCGGCGTGACGGTGCAGGAGAGCGTGCCGGATGCGGTGTTGAGCAATGCCGACGAGGTCGTGGTCGTCGACATCACGCCGACCGAACTGATCAAACGCCTGCAGGATGGCAAGGTCTATCTGCCCGACAATGCGGCGCGCGCGGCGGAAGGCTTCTTCAAGCCCGGCAACCTGACGGCGCTGCGCGAACTGGCCTTGCGCCGCACCGCCGACCGCGTCGACGACCAGATGGTCGATTTCCTGCGCCAGAACGCCATCGAGGGCCCGTGGGCGAGCGGCGAGCGGCTGCTGGTCTGCGTCAGCGCCAATGCGCATGCGGCGGCCGTCATCCGCTCGGCGGCCAGGCTTGCCTCGGGCCTCAACGCGCGCTGGATCGCGCTCCATGCCGAGCGGCCCGGCCACGAGCCGGCCAGCCCTGAAACGGTGCAGCAACTCGCCGCCGCGCTGCATCTTGCCGAAAGGCTCGGTGCCGAGACGCGCCGCCTGAGCGCCAAGGACCTGCCGCGCGAGATCCTGCGCTTCGCCCGGAGCGAGAACGTGACGCAACTGGTGCTCGGCCGCTCGCGCGCCGGCTGGTGGCGCCGCCTGCGTGGCCGCTCGCTGCCCGACGAGATCATCCGGCAGGGCATGGATATCGGCATCCATATCGTCACCACGGACGAGGAACCCGCGCCGCCGCGACGGCGGCGGCTTCCCAAGCCCGCCTATCTCGGCACGGCGGCGATCGCGACGCTGGCCTCGGTCGCCTGCGCCATCGGCGTCGGGCTGTCGATCAGCGAGTTCGTCGCGCTGCCGAACCTGTCGATGGTGTTCCTGACCGCCGTGCTGTTCTCAGCACTGACCTATGGCGTCTGGCCGGCGATCGGCACGGCGCTGCTGTCGTTCCTCGCCTATAATTTCTTCTTCATCGCGCCGGTCAACACGCTCACCATCGCCGAACCGCACGAACTGTTCGCGCTGATGATCTTCCTGATCGTTGCAGTGTTCACCGGCGGCCTCGCCGGCCGTGTCCGCGACCAGGCCGAGGCGACGCGCCTGCGTGTCAGGACGATCCAGTCCCTGTATGAATTCTCGCGAAAGCTCTCGGGCACGGCGAAACTCGACGACGTGTTATGGGCGGCTTCCGCCCATATCCACGAAACCGTCGGCGGCGCGGTGGCGCTGCTGATGCCGCGCGACGGCGATCTCGCGCTGGTGATGGCCTGGCCGCCCGAGGATACGCTCGGCACCTCGGAAATGACCGCCGCGCGCTGGGCCTACGAGAAGGGCGAGCCGGCGGGCGCCGGCACCGGCACGCTGCCGAATATCCGCCTGCAATTCCGGCCGCTGCTGACGCCGCGCGCCACGGTCGGCGTGTGCGGCATGGCGCTGCCGCCCGCCGGTGACGTGCGTGCCGCCGAAACCGAGCGCGCCTTGTCCGCCATCCTCAACCAGACCGCGACCGCCATCGACCGGGCCTTGCTGGTCGTCGAGACGGCGCGCGCCGATGCGCTCGAGCAGAGCGAGAAGCTGCGCACCGCGCTGCTCTCGTCGATTTCGCACGACTTGCGCACGCCGCTCGCCACCATCACCGGCGCCGTCACCAGCCTGCGCACCTTCGGCCCGGAACTCGGCGAGGCGAGCCGCAGCGACCTGTTGCAATCGATCGACGAGGAAGCCGCGCGGCTGTCGCGCTTCGTCAGCAACCTCCTCGACATGACGCGCATCGAGGCAGGCCCGCTCGACGCCACACGCGACTGGGTCGATATCGCCGATACGATCCGCACGGCCGTCGCGCGCGCCCGCGATGCCTTTCCGGGGCAGGCGATCACGGTCAGCCTCGCGCCCGACCTGCCACTGGTGCGCGGCGACAGCACGCTGCTCGGCCAGGTGCTGTTCAATCTGCTCGACAACGCGCAGAAATATGGCGACAGCTCCGCCGGCACGGTGGTGTTCGCGCGCAAGGACAGGGATTGGCTGGTGATCTCGGTGACGGACCAGGGCAGGGGCATCGCGGAAGCCGACCTCGAGCGCGTGTTTGACAAGTTCCATCGCCTGGCAGCGGCGGATGGCCGGGCGCCCGGCACCGGGCTCGGCCTGTCGATCTGTCGCGGCCTGATCGAGGCGATGGACGGCACGATCCATGCGGAGAGCCCGGCCGCACGCCGGCGCGGCACCCGCATCGTCATCCGCCTGCCCGTCGCCGACGGCACTGTGCCGGTGGAGGCGATGCCATGAGCGGCGAGCGCATCCTGATCGTCGACGACGAGCCGCAGATCCAGCGTTTCCTCAAGCACGCGCTGCATGCAGCCGGCTACGAAACCATCGAAGCGCTGGGCGGCGCGGAAGCCCTGCAGGCGATCGCGACCGCCGCGCCCGATGCGGTCGTGCTCGATCTCGGCCTGCCCGACATGGACGGCAAGGATGTGCTCAGGCAAGTCCGGGCCTGGTCGCAGGTGCCGATCATCGTGCTCTCGGCCCGCGATCGCGAGGCCGAGAAGATCGCCGCCCTCGATCTCGGCGCCGACGACTATGTCGAAAAGCCGTTCGGCATCGGCGAGTTGCTGGCGCGGCTGCGGAGTTCGCTGCGCCACAAGGCGCGCGATGCCGGCGAGGCGACGCAGTTCGAAAACGGCGGACTGGCGGTCGATACGCTCAAGCGCTTGGTCAGCCGCGACGGGGTGCCGCTCCGGCTCACGCCGCGCGAATACGACCTGCTCGCCGTGCTCGTGCGCCATGTCGGGCGCGTCGTCACCCACCGCCAGTTGCTGACCAGCGTCTGGGGGCCGGCCCATGTCGACGACATGCAGTATCTGCGCGTCTTCATCGGCCAGTTGCGTGGCAAGATCGAGCGCGATCCGAACGAGCCGAAGCTGCTGCGCACGGAGCCGGGCGTCGGCTACCGCCTGCTCGAGAATTGACGCAGAGCGCGCGCGCGTTCACTTCGACCTCAGCGCGGCAAGCCCGTCAGCCAATGCGCGTTGGAACAGGTGATGGTCGAGCCCGTAGGCAATCATATTGAAGCCGTGCGCGAGATACGCGCGCGCCCAGGCTTCGTCGGCGGCCATGAAGCCGGCGGCCTTGCCGTGTTTGCGCGCCGCCGCCACGATATCGGCGCGCACCCGCAAATAGTCCGGATGCTCGAACTGGCCGGGAATGCCGAGCGAGTTGGTCAGGTCGAAATGGCCGAGCCAGAGCACGTCGATGCCGGGCGTGGCGGCAATCGCCTCGACATTCCTGGCGCCGAGCCCGCTTTCGATCTGGGCGATGAGCAGCGTGTCGCGGTTGGCCGCCGCGATCTTGTCGGCAACCGCCCCGGCGGAATAATCGTCATGGGCGACGCCGAAAGCCGCCCCGCGCCGGCCGACGGGTGGATATTTCGCCGCCTGCACGATGGCCTGCGCCTGCTCGGGCGTCTCGACCATCGGCACCATGATGCCCTTGGCGCCGCAATCGAGCGTGCGCGCAATGAAGTGGTATTCGCTGTTGGGCACCCTGATGATCGGCGTGATGGCGAGGCCGCGCGCATAGGCCATCTGCTGCTTGATGGTGTCGATGCCGGCGCCGGCATGCTCCATGTCGTAAACCAGGAAATCAGCCCCCGCGGCCAGCGAAAGCTGCGCGATGCCGGGCACGTAGAATTCGAAGATCATGGTTCCGAAGGCGCGCCCGCCATCGGCAATCATGTCGCGGATCGAGGGCATGGAAATCTCCTGGAGCAAATATTCTTCGGCGCGAACCACCCGTTGATGCTCTCGAGCACGGGTTATCATTCAGTTCAAGCCCTGGGATCGGAGCAGGTGGGCTACGCGCCGCCGCGCATGGAAGACCGGGCCGTCAGAGGAGTTCGCGAAGCGCCTGCGCGCGCGCTTTCGCGCCGACGAGCAGGTAGCTATGGTCGGTGCCGCCCAAAACGAAGCGCGCGCCATCATTGATATAGCGGCTGGCCATCTCGCTGTCATAGACCCCGCCCATGCCGAGCGCCTTGCCGTTGGCACGACAGGCGGCGGCGACGGTCTGGTAGGCCTGCTTCACGCGCTCGTGGCCGATCTGGCCGGAGATGCCCATTTCAGCGCTCAGGTCGGAGGTGCCGATCATCAGCACGTCGATGCCCGCGACGGCGGCGATCTCGTTTGCGTTGCGGACGCCTTCCTCGCTCTCGATCATCACCACGACCAGGATCGCGTCGTTCAGGAGCGCCTGCGCCTCGGCATTGCCGGGCGGCTGGAATTTCAGCACGGCCGGGGGGCCGCCCCAGCTGCGCGCACCAAGCGGCGGGTAGCGGAAGGCACGGGCGATGCGCTGCGCCTGCGCGACGGTATCGACATGCGGCACGACAATGCCATGCGCGCCGTTATCGAGCGCACGCGTCGCCTCATCGAGCGCATCGGCCGCGACGCGCACGATCGGCGTCACCCCGGCCGGCAGCGCGGCAAGGCAGACCTGGCTCGCCTCATGCACCGAGAACGCGCCGTGCTCCATGTCGATGAACAGCCAGTCGTGATCGCAGGCCGCCGCCAGCAGGGCGGTCGCGCTGGTGCGCAGGTGGTGGACGCCGAAACCGAGCGCCAGTTGGTTCGCCCGCAGCTTTTCCTTGGTCCGGTTCGGGAAGCCTGCCATGGCCGTTCCTTTCAATCGCCTTCGAGGAGCACGCAATGTTCCGGCTCGACGGAAAGGCGCGCCTGCTGCCCCTCGCGCCATTCCGGGCCGCGCGTCTGACGGATGATGATTTCCTGCCCGGCCCAGCCGACATGAATCTGGCGCATGTCGCCGAGGAAGATCGAGCGCCGCACCGTGACGGGCCAGTTATTCGGCGCGGCGATAGCGGCATCGTCGGACAGCATGAAATGCACCGTCCTGACCGAGAGGGTTGCGCGCTCGCCGCGCTTGCGGCCATGGGCGACGCCGCGAATGACCACGCCGTCATCGGTGTGCAGCGTGACATCGCTCCCTTGCGACGACGCGGCTTCCAGCCGCCCCGCAATCAGGTTCGCCGAACCGACGAAATCGGCGACGAACCGGGTGCGCGGCCGGTTGTAGATATCCTCCGGCGAGCCGTTTTGCTCGATATGGCCACCCTTCATCACGATGATGACGTCGGACATCGCGAGCGCTTCCTCTAGGTCATGCGTGACATAGAGCGAAGTCACGCCGAGCCGGTGCTGCAACTCGCGCAGCTCGACCCGCATGTCGCCGCGCAGCTTGGCGTCGAGATTGGACAGCGGCTCGTCGAACAGCAGCACGCTCGGGGAAAACGCGCAGGCGCGCGCCAGGGCGACGCGCTGCTGCTGGCCGCCGGAGAGTTGCGAGGCCATGCGGTCGGCGAACCCCGCCATCTGGACCAGTTCGAGCGCCTCGCCGACGCGCTGCCTGACCTCGGCCCCACTCTTGCGGCGCACGCGCAGGCCGTAGGCGACATTTTCGAACACGCTCATATGCGGCCAGATGGCGTAGGACTGGAACACCATCGACAGGCCGCGTTGCTCGGCCGGGATGTTGATGCCGCGCGCGCCGTCATACATCACCTGGCCGCCGATCTGGATGCGGCCTGACACCGGCTTCTCCAGCCCGGCAATGGCGCGCAGCGTCGTCGTCTTGCCGCAGCCAGAGGGGCCGAGCAGGGTCAGCTGCTCACCGGCCGAGACGGAAAAGCTGATCGGCCCGACCACCGGCACCGGACCGTACTGGACGACGAGATCCTCCACGTCGATATGCGGTGTCGTGGTCATGCGGACGAACTTCCATGCTGCGAGGCGCGTTTGATGAGCGGCACCAGCACCAGGATCGCCAGCCCGATGACCACCGTCTGGATCAGGGCCATCGCGGCGGTCAATTCGCTGCTGGACGAGAAGAACGCTTCGACGATGGCCGGCGTGATGACCTTGCTGTTCGGCCCCATGAGCAGGATTGAGGCGCCGAGTTCGCGCACGCTGGCAATGAAGATCAGCAGCCAGGCGGCCAGCAGCCCCGGCCGCAGCAGCGGCATGGTGATCGTGCGCAGCCGGTAGCCCCACGAAGCGCCGCACATCTCGCCGCACTCCTCGAGGCTCTTGTCGAGTTGCACGAGCACGCCGGTGATGGTGCGCACGCCGAGCGGCAGGAACACGGTGACATAGGCGATCAGCAGCAGCCAGATCGTGCCGTAGATCGGGATCGGGAACACCAGCCAGGCCCACATCATGCCGAAGGCGAAGACGAGGCGCGGCACGGCCTGCGGGAACATGACGATATATTCGAGCACGCCTCGCCCCGGCAGCCGCGAGCGCTGGATCAGCCAGGCGATCAGGCCGGTGACGGCGACACCGAGGGTCGCGGTGAAGAAGCCGAGGACCAGGCTGTTGCCCATCGCCGAGCGGATCGCATTCAGGGAAAACGCCGTGCGATAATGCTCGAGCGTGAAGTTGTCGGCGGCCGGAAATGCCACGGCAAGGCGCTGCACCGAGGCATAGATCAAGGTCGCGAACGGCAGGATGACCGACAGGAAGACATACAGGAAGCAAATGCCGAACAGCACCCAGCGGAATGCGCCGACATCCATGGCGCGCGGCCGGAACGCCTTGCCGCCCACCGTGACGTAGCTGCGGCCGGCGACGACGCGGCGATACAGGAACAGCATGATGAACATCACGGCGAAAAGCGACACGCCCATCGCGGCGGCCAACGGCATGCGCGGCGGATATTGTGAGACGAGCTGATAGATCGCCGTGGTGATGACGTAGAAGCGGCTCGGCGTGCCGAGCACGAGGGCTGCCGTGAACGAGCCGAGCATTTCCGCGAACACATAGATCGCCGCTCCGAGCACGCCCGGCGCGACGAGCGGCAAGGTCACCTTCATCATCGTCCGGAAACGCCCGGCGCCGATCACCTGGCTCGCCTCCTCGAGGGAAGGGTCCATCGAGCGCATCACGGCGCTGATCATGACGAAGGCGACGGAGCCCTCGAACAGCGCCATCACCCAGGCGATGCCGACCGCACCGGTGACATCGATCAGCGCGCCGGTGCCGCCCATGGCGCGCCAGACCTGGTTGATGAAGCCGCTTTCCGGCGCGCCGAGCAGGCTCCAGGCGAGCGCGCCGAGCAGCGGCGTGACGTAATAGGGCACCGCCATCATCTGCTCGAGCGTCTTGCGGAACGGCACGTTGGTGCGGGTCAGGATCCACGCGGTCAGAAAGCCGAAAACCAGCGCCATCAGCGTCGCGGCAAAGGCGACGCTGAGCGTGTTCAGCATGATTTCCCAATAATCGGGAAGCCTGGCGAAATTATCGAGCCCGTATGCTTCCGGCGGCCGCACATTCGGGTCGCCGACCGCGAAAGCCGCCTGCAGCAGATAGAAAATCGGGTACAGGACGAAGATCGCCGCCACGAGGGCGACGCCGCCGCCGATGACAAGCTGCATCGGCGGCCGTGCTTTGACGGCGGGAACCGGCATCGGCCGTCCCTAAAGCCCCATCATGCCGTTCCATTCCTTGACGAAAGTGGCGTGGGACGCGGCGAAGGCAGCCACGTCCTGCGGATAGAGCACCTTGAAATCGCTCAGCTTCATGCCGCCCGGCATCGGCGGCGGGTTCTTGCTCAGCGACGGATACAGGAAAAACTTGTTCTCCTGGTAGATGACCTGGCCGCGCGTCATCAGCCAGTCGATGAACAGCTTGGCGGCTTCGGGATGTGCAGGCTTCGAGACGATGCCGGCGGCCGTGACCGTCGCCGGCAGCCCGTCAGGCGGGGCGACGAACTTGACCTTGGCGCCGCGCGCCCTGACCAGTTCGTATCCGGCCCACTCCGCCATGGCGCAGATCTTGTCGTCGCCCTTGGCGAGGCGATCGAACAGCTGGGCGCGCGAATCGAAGCCGCGCGGACGCTGCTTGGCGAATTCCTTCCAGAATTCATCGCCATACAGGCGCTTGAGTTCGTACCACTGCACGAATTGCGTGCCGCTGGTCGCCTGCTTGCAACTCATGGCATTGCGCCATTTCGGATCGAGAAGATCCTTCCAGGTCTTGGGCGCCTCGGCCTCGGACACCCTGTCGGTGTTGTAGGCGATGCCGCAGAAGGTGACGCCGGCCTGGAAGAAATAGCCCGGCGGCGTGCTCAGGAACCTGGCGTCGTATTTCACCTTTTCCGGCGAATCGTAAAGTTCGTAGCCGCCGCGCTTCTGCAGGTCGAGCGCGGTGGCGATATCGGAGAACTGCACGACGTCGCAGACATAGCGCCCGGCCGAGCGTTCCGCGAGGAGCTTGCTGAACAGCGCCCCGGTCTGCGCCCGGAGGTAGGAGCCCTTGATCTTCGGAAAATCCTTCGTGAAGGCTTCCATCAGCGCCGCGCCTGCGGGGTCGCTGTCATGGGTATAGAACAGGACCTCGCCCTCGGCTTCCGCCTTGGCGATATCGGCGCTGGTCTCGAAATCAAGGACTTTGGTGACCGGGGCCGCCTGTGCCGCGGTGGAGCGCAGGATCGCCGGCAAGGCGAGCGTGGCGGCGCCTGCCTGCAAAATACCACGTCGTGACAGATTAAACCTGGATATGCCCTTGGTCATAACGCTTTTCCTCCGTCAAATCGTGGATTTCCGTTGCAATCGTCACCATTCAAGGCGTGATATCAGGCACATAACCTTTCGATTTCTGTTTGATCGCTTGCGCGTGGTAAGCATCCAGGCAGAAAAGCATCTGGCATTGCTGCACATCACACGCTTGTCCCTCGCCGAACCGCGGCACGGCTTGCCGTACCACCTGTCCGCTCGAACCGCAGGTCCGCCGCAAGGCGCGATCCGGCCGAAGCAGTTGCGGCAAGCCTAGAGGCCAAGCCGATGGCGGTAAAGCACCATCTGCATATTGCCCGATATATCGGCAAGACCGCCGGCTGGCGCACCGTCCCCCTCCCCGGCGCGGTCGGAATGGCCTCGCGAAATCGTCGCTTTCCGGGCTCGCGGCAACGCCCGGATCATTCTACGATCGCGCCACGACCGAAGGCATGGCGGGGGCAGGACGCATGAAGGATGACGCAGGTGGCGGGGAGCTGGCGTTCCGCGCGCAGCCCGACTGGGCCAAGCTCCCTCCCGGGATCGTGCTCGGCGATGTCGCCGGCATCGCGGTCGATCAGCGCGATCAGGTCTATCTCTTCAATCGCGGCGAGCATCCGGTCGTCGTCCTCGACCGTGCCGGACACTACCGGACGTCGTGGGGGCACGGCCTGTTCGTCAATGCGCATGGCGCCAGCATCGGGCCGGACGATTCGATCTACCTGACCGATAACGGCGACCATACCGTGCGGAAGTTCACGCTGGACGGCAAATTGCTGCTGTGCATCGGCGAGCCGGGCAAGCCGTCCGCGCCAATGAGCGGGCAGCCATTCTGCCGCTGCACCCATACCGCCCTGTCGCCGAGCGGCGACATCTACGTCTCGGATGGCTATGGCAATGCCTGCGTCCACAAATACACGGCCGACGGCAAGCATCTCATGTCATGGGGGCGGCCGGGCAGCGGGCCGGGCGAGTTCAACCTGCCGCATAATATCTGCTGCGATGGCGATGGCTGGGTCTATGTCGCCGACCGCGAGAACCATCGCGTGCAGATTTTCGATGGCAACGGCCGCTACGAGGCGCAGATCAACAACATGCACCGCCCGAGCGGCCTCGCGATCATGCCCGGGCGCTGTCCGCACTGCATCGTCGGCGAATTGAAGCCCTATATGCCGGTGAACCGGGCCACGCCCAATCTCGGACCACGCGTGAGCATCCTCGACCAGAAAAGCAATCTCGTCGCCCGGATCGACGACGGACAGGGCGCCGGCCTGGAGCCCGGCCGCTTCGTCTCACCGCACAGCATCGCGCTCGACTCGCGCGGCGACATGTATGTCGGCGAAGTCGCGGAAAGAGATTGGCCGGCCGTCTTTCCCGATACACCCCTTCCGGGCAGGCTGGGCCGCGTCCAGAAATTCATGCGGGTACAGCCGCAACAGGCGAACCGGCCCTAGGATTTTACGCTGAGCCGCCGCACACGCCGCACGCCAAACGACACCAGCGGCATGAAGAGCAGCAGCAGGCCGGCGGTCATGATCGTCGCGGCGAGCGGATTGGACCAGAACACCGTCAGGTCGCCTTGCGACATAATCATCGCCTGGCGGAAGGCATCCTCGGCCTTGTCGCCGAGCACCATGGCCAGCACCAGCGGCGCCAGCGGATAATCGAGCTTCTTGAACAGGTAGCCGACGACGCCGAACACCAGCACGAGCCAGAAATCGAAGGCGTTGCTGTTGACGCTGTAGGCGCCGATGAAACAGACCGCGACGATGATCGGCCCGATGATGGCGAACGGGATGCGCAGGATGGCGGCAAACAGCGGCACGGTCATCAGCACCAGCACCACGGCGACGACATTGCCGAGATACATGCTGGCGATCAGCGCCCAGACGAAATCATGCTGTTCGGTGAACAGCATCGGACCGGGGTTGAGGCCCCAGATCATCAGGCCGCCCATCATCACCGCCGCCGTCGCCGAACTCGGCACGCCGAGCGCCAGCATCGGCAGCATGGCGCAGGTGCCGGCGGCATGGTCGGCAGTCTCCGGCGAAACGACGCCCTCCGGCCTGCCCTCACCGAACTCCTCCGGCCGGCGCGACCAGCGCTGCGCCAGGCCGTAGCTCATGAACGAGGCCGCCGTCGGCCCGCCCGGCGTGATGCCCATCCAGCAGCCGACCGCACTCGAGCGCAGCAGGGCGACCCAGTAGCGCGGCCATTCGAGGATGGTGCGGCCGACCTCGCGCGGGCTGACGCGCGTCGCCACGCTGTTGAAGGCCAGCCCCTCCTCCATGGTCACGAGCAATTCGCCAATGCCGAACAGGCCGATCACGGCGACGAGGAAGCTGATGCCGGGCAGGAGCTGGTCGAAGCCGAAGGTCAGCCGCAGGCTGCCGGTGACGGAATCCATGCCGACCGCGCCGAGCGCAAAACCCAGCATCATCGAGACGATGGTCTTGAACGGCGAGGCGCTGCCCATGCCGATGAAGGCGGCGAAGGCGAGGAAATACACGCCGAAATATTCCGGTGCGCTGAAGCGAAGCGCGAAACGCGCCGCCCAGCTCGACAGGAAGGTGATGAGGACGACGCCGATCAGCGCCCCGAAACCGGCGGACATGAAGGCCAGCGTCAGCGCCCGCGTCGCCTCGCCCTTGCGCGCCATCGGGTGGCCGTCGAAGGTGGTGGCGACCGAGGACGGCTCGCCGGGAATGTTGAACAGGATCGAGGTCGTCGAGCCGCCGAACAGCGCGCCCCAATACATGCTGGCAAGCAGGATGATGGCGGAGGCCGGGTCCATCGAGAAGGTGAGCGGCAGCAGCAGCGACACGCCGTTGGGTGCGCCGAGGCCGGGCAACACGCCGACGAGCAGGCCGAGCATGACGCCGACGATCATCAGCATCACGTGATAGCTGGTCAGCGCGAGCGAAAATCCGTGCATCAGCGAAGCGAAGTTTTCCACTGGTCCTCCCGACGACAGGCGCTTCCTGACGCGTTTCGGTGCTTTCGAGTTTCAGTAAATGCCGAGAAATTCTTCGAGCGGGCCTTTCAGCAGCGGGACCTGGAACCACACTTCGAAGATCACGAAGAAGAACAGGACCGTGCCGATACTGACCACTAGCGAAAACGGCCAACGATAGCCGCCCTGGAAGCGCATGACGACCAGAAGATAAACCGCCGTTCCGACATAGAGCCCCAGGAACACGCTGATGATCACGAAAATCAGCATCGGGACAAAGAACGAAACCAGCCGTTGCAATTGCGCGCGGTCGAGGAAGACGCTGTCCGATCGCGCGAACACCGCCTGGGCGCCGGCGCCGATGCCGCCGAAGATCAGCAGCAGCCCGACATAGAACGGGAAATAGCCCGCCTCCGGCCCGGATTCACTCCAGCGGATGCCGAATTCCATCGCCCCGGTCACGACAATGGCCCCGGCGATGCAAACCGCCAGGGCGACAACGATTTCCATCGCGAAACGCGAGATCGACATGGCCGTTCAAATCCTCTGCTCGTGCGGCGGCGCAGCCGCTGCCGGCCGCGCCGCTCACGCTGACCGCCGGTTACTTGATGGCCCAGCCCTCTGCCACGAAAACCTTCGTCGCATTGGCTTCGTCGGTCTTGCGGAAGTCATCGAAGGCCGCGCCGGTCAGGAACTGGCCGGATTGCGAGGTGCGCTGCACGTAATCCTTCCATTCCGGCGTTTCCGAGACCTTCTTGAACAGTTCGCGGTAATAGGCGACAGCCCCCTCCGGCACACCGGCGGGAAGCCAGATCGTGCGCGGCATCTCATAGGAATCAATGGCGATGCCGGCCGATTTGCAGGTCGGGATATCCGACCAGCCCTTGCCGTCGTGGATCTTCGGCCCGGCTTCCAGCGTCTTAGGCGCGAACACGCAAAGCGGACGCAGGGCGCCGGCCTTCCACTGCTCGATATTCTCGCTGGGATTGTTGACGTTGGCATCGACATGGCCGCCGACGAGCTGGACGTTGACCGCGCCGCCGCCGTTGAACGGCACATAGGTGAACTTGGCGCCGGTGACCTGCTGGATCAGGCTGACCAGCGTCTGGTCGGTATCCTTCGACTGGCTGCCCGCCACCTTGATCTTGCCGGGGTTGGCCTTGGCCGCGTCGATGAAGCTCTTGGCGTCCTTGTAGTCGGATTTGGCGTTGACCCAGATCAGGAATTCATCGAGCGCCATCGCCGCAACCGGCGTGAGATCGGCCGTCGTATAGCCAAGCTTGGTGACATGCGGCAGCAGATAGACATTGTTGGTGCCGAAGATCAGCTTGTGGGGGTTGCCCGCGTTGGTCTTGGCGTAGATGAAGGCCTCCGCGCCGCTGCCGCCGCCCTTGTTGAGCACGGCAATCGACTGATCCATCAGCTTATGGGCGGCAATCGCCTTCTGCACGGTGCGGGCGAAGTTGTCGGTGCCGCCGCCGGCACCCGAGGCGACGACGAACTCGACCGGACGCTCCGGCTTCCAATCCGCCGCGACGGCCGTGCCGCCGGCCATGATCATCGCCGCCATGGCGACCAGCAGTGAACTTTTCCTGAGCATCTGTTTCCTCCTTCGATTTGTGCGTTTGCCGCAAGATTGGCGTTGGCGGGCCCGTGCAGAACCGTTTGCTGCAATGACCGGGAACCGCATGGCGCCAAAGCCGGTTGTCATGATCGGCTCCCGCCCAATCGGCGAAACGCTAATGCAATCGCGCCGAGGTATCAAGCATTCTGCGCTCTAAACTCTACATACTGTATACAGTGTCCACCTTACCCGCACCGCCAACCCACGACCGCCTGAGCGGGCGAGGGAAGCGGGCAGCGCTGCATCCGGACGGATGGCTGGGAAAGAGGGCCGGCAAGGAGAAGGGACGATGCGCCATGCCGGCACGCCGCGGCCGGTGATCTGCACGCAAAGTCCATCGTGCTTGCCCTGCGCCCTCACGGGATTGTAGCTATGAGCGCGACGACGCCCTCTTGCACAGCGATCCGTGAACATGAAAAGAGACGCTTCCACGGCGGGCGGCCTGAACGCCGCCTGCCTGCCCTTCG
The DNA here is from genome assembly GCA_937988775.1 of uncultured Alphaproteobacteria bacterium. Lineage (GTDB taxonomy): Bacteria > Pseudomonadota > Alphaproteobacteria > Rhizobiales > Beijerinckiaceae > CALKHP01. The sequence goes on along the minus strand of CALKHP010000001.1, from coordinate 48,571 downwards.
ACCTCGATGACATGCTGCGCGGGTTGCGGCTCTGGGTCGAGCAGGAAAGCCCGACCTACGAATGCGCCGCCGTCAACCGGATGATGGACGTGGCTGAGCGCGACCTCACCATCATGGGCGCCGCCGTGCAGCGCATCCCGGGTGATATGGGCTTTGGCGATTGCGTGAAGGCGCGCTTCCCGCATGCAAGGGCCGACCAGCCCGGCATTCTCGTCCTCGGGCATCTCGACACAGTGCACCCGCTCGGCACCATCGAGACGCTGGCCTGGCGCCAGCAGGGCGAGCGCTGCTACGGGCCGGGCATCCTCGACATGAAGGGTGGTAACTACCTCGCGCTGGAAGCCATCCGGCAGCTTCAACGTGCCGCGTTCACGAGCCTGCTGCCGATCACCGTTCTGTTCACCTGCGACGAGGAGGTCGGCAGCCCGAGCACGCGCCGGCTGATCGAAGCGGAAGCCGCCCGCCACAAATACGTACTCATCCCCGAGCCGGGCCGCCGCAACGGCGGCGTGGTGACCGGCCGTTATGCCATCGCGCGTTTCGCCCTCGAGACGCGCGGCCAGCCGAGCCATGCCGGTCTGCGGCTGAGCGAGGGCGTGTCGGCGATCCGCGAGATGGCGCATCAGATCGTCGCCATCGAGGCGATGACCGATGACGAGACCGGATACAGTGTCGGCGTCGTTCAGGGCGGGCGCTGGGTCAATTGCGTGTCCACGACCTGCGACGCCGAAGTGCTGGTATCGGCGACGACCGACGAAAAGCTCGCGGTCGCGATCGCGCGCATGAGCGCGCTCGCCCCGATCGGCAAGGGCGCCGGCGTTACCGCCAGGACGGCGCTCGTGCGCCCGGTCTGGACCCGGAACGATGCCTCATGGCAACTCTATGAGCATGCCAGCGCGCTGGCTGGGGACCTTGGTTTCGAAATTCCGCACCAGAATTCCGGCGGCGGCTCCGACGGCAACTTCACCGGTGCGATGGGCATCGCCACGCTCGATGGCCTCGGCGCGCGCGGCGACGGGCCGCATACGCTCGACGAGCATATCATCACGGAAAGCTTGCTGGAGCGCGGCCGGCTGATGGCCGCGCTGCTCGCCACGCTGCACTGAGGCCCCCCGGCCGGGAAACGCCGCGGCGGCGTCACGCCGCCTTGAACTTGTTCGAGCGTTTCGGGTGCCACCATTTGCCGGCGATGACTACGCCTTCCGAGACGATCTTCCTGTCGCCGGTCAGGTGCTCGTCGACGACATCGACATAATCGAACTTGCCGGTCTTGACCGAGAGGATGGTGGCGTCGCCGACGCTGCCGGGCTTGAGCGAGCCAAGCTCCGGCCGGCGCAGCGCAAAGGCCGCGTTGATGGTGGAGGCCGCCACGACCTTGTCGAGCGGCATGCCGAGGCAGAGGAATTTCGACATCGTCGTGACCTGGTCGAAAGCCGGCCCGTCAATGCACAGCGTGTGCACGTCCGACGAGATCGTATCCGGCTCGAAGCCGTTGGCGAGCATGTTGCGCGCCGTCTTGAAGGCGAAGGAGCCCTTGCCGTGGCCGATATCAAACAGCACGCCGCGCTCGCGCGCTTCCAGCACGGCGCGCTTGACGGTGCCCTGCGCGGTGGACGGCGCGTTCGGGAACGGCCGGAAGGCGTGGGTCAGGATATCGCCCTGGCGCAGGCGGCCGATGACATGCTCGTAGCTCGGCGGCGGATGGTCGATATGGCACATCAGCGGCATGCCGACCTCGTCGGCGACCTGCAAGGCCATATCGAGCGCCGCCTCGCCGTTGGTGCCCGATGAATGCAGCCCGACGCGCACCTTGATGCCGACGACGAGATCGCGGTTCTCGTCGGCGACGCGGGCGCAATCGACCGGGCTCATCAGGCGGATTTCCTCGCTCTCGCCGACCATGACGCGCTTGTCGAAACCATAGATGCCGGCATGCGAGACGTGGAGATAGGCCAGGATGCGGACCTGGCTCTTCTCGATGACATGTTTGCGGAAGCCGGCGAAATTGCCCGGCCCGGCACTGCCGGTATCGATGGCGGTGGTCACGCCTGACAGCCGGCAGAACGCCTCGGCATCGATGCCGAGCGAGGTGCCGCCCCAATAGACATGGGTGTGAAGGTCGATCAGCCCCGGCGTGACGATGTAGCCCGAGACGTCGCGCACCTGCGCGCCCTCGCCCGCCAGCTTGTCACCGATCTTGACAACCTTGCCGCCGGAGAAGGCGACATCGGTCACCTTGTCGAGTTTTTGCGACGGGTCGATCACCCGCCCGCCACGCAAGATCAGTTCATATGCCCCTGCCATTGCTGCTCACTCCCGGTCAATCGCCACAGTTCTCGACGCGCAAATCTTCATGACGCTGGAAATTGCCGGAGACGGCAGAGTGCGATTTTCTGGAGATTTGCCGCTTGCCTATGTCGCTTACCGGGATAACCTAACAAAAAAATCAGGGAGAGAGCAGCATGAAAACGACGCGTCGCCGTTTCGTACAAGGTGGCGTTGCCGCCGCCACGCTGATCAGCGCGCCCTCGATCGCGCGCGCGCAATCGGCCCCCACCGCCGCCCGCACGCTGAAATGCGTCATGCAGGGCGACCTGCGCTCCTTCGACCCGATCTGGACGACCGCCAACATCACCGCCTATCACGGTGCCATGATCTACGACATGCTGTTCGGCGTCGATGCCGACAACAAGCCGCAGCCGCAGATGGTCGAGAGTTTCGCGCCCTCCGACGACCGCCTGTCATGGACGTTCAAGCTGCGCGACGGCCTGAAATTCAGCGACGGCAGCCCGGTGACCTCCGCCGATTGCATCGCCTCGATGCGGCGCTGGGCGGTGCGCGACAGCGCCGGCCAGCACATGTTCGAGCGCGTCAAGGATACCTCCGCCAAGGATGACCGGACCTTCGTCATCTCGCTCAAGGAGCGCTATCCGCTGATTCTCGACGCCATGGCCAAGCCCGGCACGCCGGACCTGTTCATCATGCGCAAGAAGGATGCCGAGACCGACCCGATGCAGCAGATCAAGGAGTTCGTCGGCTCCGGTCCGTTCATCTTCAACCAGGACGCGACCAAGATGGGCGCGTCCTACGTCTATGATCGCAACCCGAATTACGTGCCGCGCAAGGAGGCTCCGAGCGGGCTTTCCGGCGGCAAGGTCGTCAAGCTCGACCGCGTGATCTGGGACAATATCGCCGACGAGCAGACGGCGATGGCCGCGCTGCAGGCCGGCGAGATCGACTTCATGGAACTGCCGCCGCTCGACCTGATCGACCAGCTGGAATCGGATGCCAACATCACCGTCGAGGTGCTGAACCCGACCGGCAATGTCGGCTTCATGCGCCTGAACTTCCTGTATCCGCCCTTCGACAACAAGAAGGCGCGCCAGGCGATGCTGTATCTCGTCAACCAGTCCGACGTGATGAAATCGACCTTCGGCAGCGGCAAATACTGGAAGAAATGCGATTCCCTGTTCGGCATCGGCACCTCGATGGAGAACCACGAGAACACCGAGTGGTTCAAGGAAGCGCCGAACATTCCCAAGGCGCAGGCGCTGTTCAAGGAAGCCGGCTATGACGGCCGCCCAGTCATCCTGCTGCAGGCAAGCAACTTCGCCTTCATGAACAACGCGCCGCAGCTCGTGGCGCAATGGCTGCAACAGGCCGGCGTCAACGCCCAGCTCGCCACCTCCGACTGGGGTGGCGTGGTGACGCGCCGCGCCAATCGCGAGCCACCGGACAAGGGCGGCTGGAACACTTTCACCACCTTCTCCTCGACCTCGAATATCGCCAGCCCGATCAACTTCATCGGCCATGTCGCCAATGGCGACAAATCCTGGTTCGGCTGGCCGAAGGACGAGACCAACGAGATGCTGCGCGACAAATGGGCCAAGGCGGAGCCCGATGACCGGCTCGCCGTCGCCAAGGAGATGCAGAGGAACGCCTGGGACTTCGTGCCCACCGTCTATATGGGGCAATGGACCTCGCCCGCTGCCTGGCGCAAGAATGTCAAAGGCTTCGTCAAGGTGCCCGAGATCATCCCGTTCTGGAACGTCGAAAAGACCTGAGCAGTTGCCTGGGAACGCGTCCCCGGCGGCAGTAGGGCACGGCGCATGATCGCCTATGCGCTGCGCCGCCTCGCCTCGCTCGTCGTGGTGATGGCGCTGGTCGGCATCTGCGTGTTCATGCTGCTCCACCTCGCGCCCGGCGATCCGGCCGCGATCATCGCCGGCGACAACGCCTCGCCGGCCCAGATCGCCGCCATCCGCAAGAATCTCGGTCTCGACGACACGATCTTCGTGCAGTTCTGGCGCTGGGCGACAGCGGTGCTGTCCGGCGATTTCGGCGTGTCGATCTTTTCCAACGCGCCGGTGGGCATGCTGATCATGCAGCGCCTCGAGCCGACCGTGTCGCTGACGCTGGCCACGCTGCTCTTCGCCGTGCCGAGCGCGCTGCTGCTCGGCGTGCTGTCGGCCTGGATGGTCGGCACCACAATCGACCGCATGGCGATGGCGGTCTCGGTGCTCGGCTTCGCCGCGCCGACCTTCGTCGTCGGCTATGTGATGATCTATGTGTTCGCGATCACGCTGAAATGGCTGCCGGTGCAGGGCTATGCGCCGTTCGCCAACGGCATCGGCGATTGGGCGCGCCATCTCGTGCTGCCGGCGCTGACGCTTGGCCTCGCCTATGTGGCGCTGATCGCCCGCATCACGCGCGCCACCATGCTCGACGTCCTGTCGGAGGATTATATCCGCACCGCCAAGGCAAAAGGCGTCGAAACCCGCTCGGTGCTGATGAAACACGCGCTGCGCAATGCCGGCGTGCCGGTGGTGACGGTGATCGGCATCGGCATAGCCCTGCTCATCGGCGGCGTCGTCGTCACCGAAACCGTGTTCAACATTCCCGGCATCGGGCGGCTCGTCGTCGATGCCATCTCGAAACGCGACTACCCGATCATCCAGGGCGTGATCCTGGTGTTCTCGGCCGTCTACGTGATCATCAACCTGCTCGTCGACCTGTCCTACACGCTGATCGACCCGAGGATACGCTATTGACCGAGGTCCCGGTTCTGGAGGCGGGAGAAGAGCTGGCGGCGACGCCGCGCCGTCTCGTGCGGCCGTGGCGCTTCATCCGGCGCAATCCGTCCCTGGTCGCGGGCGGCGTCATCCTGGCGATCTTCGCCATCCTGGCGCTCGCAGCACCCTGGCTGCCCGGCGATCCGCTGACCATGAAGCCGAGCAACCGCCTGCTGCCGCCGGGCGGTGCCTTCCCGCTCGGCACCGACTCGCTCGGCCGCGACGTGATGGCGCGCGTCATCCATGGCGCGCGCGTGTCGCTGTTCGTCGGCTTCTCGGTTGCCATCATGTCAGTCGCGGCCGGGCTCGCCATCGGGCTCGTCGCCGGCGCGGTGCGCCCGACCGATACGCCGCTGATGCGCCTGATGGACGCGTTGATGGCGATCCCCGCCATCCTGCTCGCCATCGCGCTGATCTCGCTGACCCAGGCCAGCGTCACCACGGTGATCATCGCCATCACCATCCCCGAAATCCCGCGCGTCGTCAGGCTGGTGCGCTCGGTAGTGCTGAGCGTGCGCGAGCAGCCCTATATCGAGGCGGCGATCGCCGGCGGCGCGCGCATGCCGAAGATCATCCTGCGCCATATCCTGCCCTCGACCATCCCGGCGCTGATCGTGCAGGCGACCTATATCTGCGCCTCCGCCATCCTCGTCGAGGCGACGCTGTCGTTTCTCGGCGCCGGTGCGCCGCCGGAAATCCCGAGCTGGGGCAACATGATCGCCTCGTCGCGGCTCTATCTCGCGCGCGCGCCGTGGACGATCTTCTGCCCCGGCCTTGCGCTGGCGCTCGTCGTGCTCGCCGTCAACCTGCTCGGCGACGGGTTGCGCGACCGGCTCGACCCGCGCCTGGCGCGGCGGATGTGAGCGCCATGGCCGAACCCCTGCTCAGCGTGCGCAACCTCCAGACGCATTTCTTCAACAATGACGGCGTGACGCGCGCTGTCGACGGCGTCAGCTTTGATGTTGCACCGGGCGAGACGCTCGGCGTGGTCGGCGAATCCGGCTGCGGCAAGAGCGTGACGGCGCTTTCGGTGATGCGGCTGTTACCGCCGCGCGTCGCACGCACCGTCGGCGGCGAGGTGCTGTTCGAGGGCAAGGACCTGCTGGCGCTCGACGAAGCGGCGATGCGCAGGATTCGCGGCAACCGCATCGCGATGATCTTCCAGGAGCCGATGACCAGCCTCAATCCGCTGATCCGCATCGGCGAGCAGATCGCCGAGGCGCTGCGCATCCACACCGGCGCCAACAGCCGCGATGCCCGCGCCAAGGCGGCCGAGATGCTGCGCCTCGTGCGCATTCCCGATGCCGAGCGCCGGCTCGACGACTACCCGCACCAGTTCTCCGGCGGCATGCGCCAGCGCGTGATGATCGCGATGGCGCTCGCCTGCGACCCCAAGCTGCTGATCGCCGACGAGCCGACCACCGCGCTCGATGTGACGATCCAGGCGCAGATCCTCAAGCTGCTGATCGAACTCAAGGCGCGCACAGGTGCTGCCATCGTCATGATCACCCACGATCTCGGCGTCGTGGCGCAGACCTGCCAGCGCGTCATCGTGATGTATGCCGGGCGCAAGATCGAGGAGGCGCCGGTCGAGATGCTGTTCGACCGCCCGGCGCATCCCTATACGCGGGGCCTGATGGCGGCGACGCCGCGCCCGGCGCACGGCGAGACTGGCAAGCGGCTGACCGAAATCCCCGGCCTGGTGCCGTCGCTGCGCGAGCCGATCACCGGCTGCGCTTTCGCGCCGCGCTGCCCGCTCGCCTTCGACCGTTGCCGGCGCGAAAGCCCGGCCTTCGCCGAGATCGCGCCCGGCCACGGCACCGCCTGTTTCGCAGCGGAGCGCGTGCCGGCATGAGCGTGACCGACACCAGCCCGACTGCCGCCGGCGAGACCAGCGCGCCGTTGCTCGAGATATCGAACCTCGCCAAGCATTTCGAGATGCGCGCCGGCGCCCTCAAGCTGACGCGGCTCGTGCTCAAGGCGGTCGATGATGTCAGCTTTTCGCTCCAGCGCGGCGAGACGCTGTGCCTGGTCGGCGAATCGGGCTGCGGGAAATCCACCGTCGGCAAGCTGATCCTGCGCCTGATGGAGCCGAGCGCCGGCGCGATCCGCATCGACGGCGACGATGTCACCCATGCCGGCGGCGCGGCGCTGCGCCAATTCCGCCGCCGCGTGCAGATGATTTTCCAGGACCCGTTCGCCAGCCTCAACCCACACCTGAATGCCGGCACCATCGTCGGCGAGCCGCTGGAGAACTACAATCTCTACAACGCCCGCGAGCGCCGCGAGCAGGTCGCCGCCCTGTTCGCGCGCGTCGGGTTGCGCCCCGAGGCTGCGGCCAAGTTTCCGTTCGAGTTTTCCGGCGGCCAGCGCCAGCGCATCGGCATCGCGCGGGCGCTGGCCCTGTCGCCCGACCTGATCGTCGCCGACGAGCCGGTCTCGGCGCTCGACGTCTCGGTGCAGGCACAGGTGCTGAACCTGCTCGTCGATTTGCGCGACCAGCTTGGCCTCGCCTACCTGTTCATCTCGCATGATCTCGGCGTGGTCGAGCATATCGCGCACCGCGTCGCGGTGATGTATCTCGGCCGCATCGTCGAAATCGGCGACAAGCGGACGATTTTTTCACGCGCCCAGCACCCGTATACGCAGGCGCTGATCGCCGCCGCGCCGGTCGCCGATCCGCGCGTCAAGCGCGATGCGATCGTCATCGAGGGCGACGTGCCCTCGCCGCTCGATCCGCCCAAGGGCTGCGCCTTCCACACGCGCTGCCCGTTCGCCTTCGCGCGCTGCTCGCAGGAGACGCCGCTGCTCACGCGGCGCGGCGACGGCCACCTCGCCGCCTGCCATCTCGATATGCCGTGAAACCCGCGATCAGCGCGCCGGCGGTGCGTTGCGCAGGCTGCTGACAATCTCGCTCAATTGGCCGACCACCACATCGGTGATCGCCTTGCCCTTGTCGGCGCTGGCCAGCGAGGCATCGCCGACGACGCCGGAGCCGCCGGAAATCTCGCGCATCGAGCGATAGAGCGAGGCACGTCCCGCGCTCAGCATGTCGGAATTCGCCCAAGAATAGGTCGGCACGTAACTCAACCCCGCAATCAAGTCCGTGCGCACGCATTCGGGCACGCCATGCATCAGCACCGCGGTCTCGAACTCGCAGGCATGGCCGACGCCGCCGAAGCCGGATTCGCGGATCGCCGCCAGTTCCTTGCCGGCCATGGTCCACCATGTCAGGAACACCACGCGGCAATCGCGATGGGCGGCGCCGAACTTCTCGAGGATCACCTGGCCGACGGCCTTGTTGCCGCCATGGCTGTTGACGATGACGATATTGCGGAAGCCATGGGCGGCGACGCTGTCGAGAATATCGCCGACATAGGCGATCAGAGTCTCGTGGCGCACCGACAATGTTCCCGGATAATCCATATGGTGGGCCGAGCAACACACCTTGACCTGCGGCAGGATCAGCACGGCGTCCCCGAGTGATTTGCCGAGTTCGTCCATGAACAAGCCGCCGATCAACGCATCGGTATTGACCGGCAGATGCGGGCCATGCTGCTCGATGGCCGCGATATTGAGCACGACAGGTGTGGTGCGGTCGAACTTGTCGATCTCGCCCGAAGTAAGGTCTTCCCAACGCATCTGATCGCGATCCCTCTCCATGCGGCCGCACGACCGACCATGTGCCAGCGGATTTTATAGAGCGATCAATTGCCGAGCACCAGATTAGGCAGCCAAAGCACCAGTTCGGGGAAGACCGTGATGGCCAGCAGGATGCCGAGCCCGACGGCCAGCATCGGCAGGACCTCGACGATGACGGCCTCGATCTTCACATTGGCGAAGTTGCCGCAAATGTAGAGCAGGATGCCGACCGGCGGCGTCAGGAGGCCAAGCATCAGGTTGAAGACCATCACCAGGCCGAAATGCACCAGGTCGATATGCGCCGCCTCCACGACCGGAAGCAGGACCGGAATCAGGATGATCATGGCGGCGATCGCTTCCATGAAGCAGCCGACGACCAGCAGCAGGGCGTTGATCAGCATCAGCACCGCGAGCGGGTTGGTGGCGAACCGGCCGATCCAGTCGGCAACCACCTGCGGCAAGCCGCTCACCGCCAGCAGCCAGCCGAAGCCGGACGCGAAGGCGATGATGATCATGACGACCGCCGTATCGAGCCCGGTCTGGACCAGGATTTCGCCGATATGGTGCCATTTGAGCTCGCGGTGAATGACCATGCCGACAAACAGCGCGTACAGCACGATGAAGGCGGCGCTTTCCGTCACCGTGACGATGCCGCCGGTCACGCCAAGCAGGATCAGGAACGGCATGGCGAGCGCCCAGGAGGCCTGGCCGGCGGAGGAGAGCAATTCCCGCATCGGCACGGCTTCGTGGACGGGATAGTTCCGACGCCTGGCGATCAGGTAGACGACCAGCATGAGGAGGGTGCCGAGCAGCAGGCCGGGCACGACGCCGCCCAGGAACAGGGCTGCGATCGAAACGCCTTTGCCGACGGAGAGGCCATAGATGATCAGCGGAATCGAGGGCGGGATAATCGGCCCGTTGACGGCCGAGGCCGCGGTGATGGCCGCGGCGAAGCCGGCGCCATAGCCCTCCTTCTTCATGCCCGGGATCAGGACCTTGCCCAGCGCCGTGGCGTCGGCCACGGCGGAGCCGGACACGCCCGAGAACACCATGCAGGACAGTACCGTCGTCAGGCCGAGGCCGCCATTGAAACGGCCGACGGCGCTATTGGCGAACTTGATGATGCGCTCGGTAATGCCGCCGACATTCATCAGGTTGCCGGCCAGGATGAAGAACGGAATGGCGAGCAGCGAATACGAGTTGGCGCCGACGAGCGCGCGCTGGGTGAAGAGGGAAAACGGCAGGCTGCCCTGGTCGGCGATGGCAACCACCGTCGCCAACGCCATGGCGAACGCGATCGGCACGCCCATGACGAGAAAGACCATGAAGCTCAGCATGAGAAACGAGGCCATGATGCTGCTTTCTCAAAGATGCACTTCGCCGTCGGGCACGCGAAAGCGCGGATCGAAGAGCTTTTCGATCCAGTAAAGCACGATCAACGCGCCCGCGACCGGCGCGGCGAAATAGAACCAGGACGGCGATATCTCAAGCGCCCCAAAGGTTTGCGGCATGTTGGCGATCGCGTGCTGGCCGCCGAACCAGATCATCATGAGCGCGAGAACCAGGACCAGGACCTGGTTCAGCCAATAGACCAGCTTCTGCGCGGCCACCGGCAGCATCAACACGATCATGTCGATGGCGATGTGCAGCATGCGGCGATAGAGCACCGCCGTGCCAAGAAAGGTGATCCAGACGAAGACCATGCCCGAGACCTGCTCGGTCCATGACAGCGGCGCCTCGAGCACGTAGCGGAACCATACCGCGCCGACCGTGATGGCGACGATCGCCGCCACCGCCGCGCCGATCAGGACGCGGCACACCGTTTCGGTCAGGTCACAGAGGGCACGCAAGCCCGAACGGGCCGATATCCCTTGCGCCGATATCTCTTCCATGGGCCCCGCTTTCTACGTCGCCGCGTCGCGGCAGGCGGGGCAAGGACCTCCCTGCCCCGGCGTCATCAGGTCAGGATATCGCGGTGATGCGCTCCGCCCATTGCCTGACGTGCGGGAACTCGGCCTCCATGCCCTTCAGGCTGGCACGGAAAGCATCCTTGTCGACATCGTTGATGGCGACCTTCTTCTCCTTCACCTTGGCGAGGGTGACCGCATCATCGGCGAGGACCTTGGGGCGGATGTTCTCTTCCATTTCGCGCGCGGCCTGGACCAGCGCCTTGCGCTGCTCGGCGCCGACACCCTGGAACGTCGCTTCCGGCAGCACGATCATGTTGTCCTGCATCATGTGCTCGGTCAGCGCCAGATTGTGGTTCACGTCGAAAATGCCGCTGTTATAGGTCAGGGCGGTCGGGTTCTCCTGGCCGTCGATCACGCCGGATTTGAGGGCCTGGAACACATCGGGGAACGGCATCGGCGTCGGCGAGGCGCCGAAATGCTCGAATGTCCGCTTCCACATCGGCGTCTCGGGAACGCGGATCTTGAAGCCCTTCAGGTCGGCCGGCGTTTTCACGTCGCGGTTCGAGGACAGCATGCGCGGCATGCGGGCGATGGCCGCGATCGGCCGGAGCTTGGCCTTCTTGGCAACCTCCTCGCCGTATTCGTCCATGATCGCCGTCATGGCGCGATCCTTGTGGGCGACGCTCTTGAACAGATACGGATAGGTGAAGACCTCGGCCGGCTTGTACCAACCAGCCAGCAGGGCCGCGCCCGGCGTCGCGACCTGGATCGAGCCCTGCAACAGCCCCTCGACGTTTTCGCGCTCGCCGCCGAGCGAGCCGGCGTAATGCGAGGAGATCAGGATCTCGCCCTTGGTCAGGTCCTTGACGCGCTCCGCATAGACATCGAGCGCCTGGCTGATGAAATCCGACTGCGGCGCGGTCGACGCGCCGATCCATTTGAGCGTCTTGGCGCGGAGAACGGCCGGCATGGCGACCGTTCCGACCACGGCCGCGCCGACGCCAAGCAGGCTCCGGCGGCTGATGGCAATCCTGGACATCGTTGTCATGAGCTCTTCTCCCTTTTTCTGCGATCGCCCCATTGTCAGGGTTCTGATCGGGTTAGCGGCCTGTCATGCCGCCTTGTCGTCTCCGTTGTCGCATGCGCCGCCGCTGCCGGGCGGCTGTCAGGTATTCGGCCTGGCGAAAGCCGCTTCCATTTCGCGCCGGGTTTTGACGGCAAGGTCGCCGGTGTCATATTCGACGTCGCTCCACTTGATGCGGCTGCCCTCGGCGATATCGTTCTTGAGCTTGACGTGATGGGCGAGGCCAAGCGGCAGATAGCCTTCCGCGAGCGAGCGCTCGGCCGGCGTCTGCTTGCCCCACACACAAAAGCCGCCTTCGCCATCGAGCATTTCGCCGGCCTTGAGCTTGCGCTTGGCGGTGGCCACGACATCGGAATTGAAGATGATCGGCGCGCCGGTCGGCTCGTGGCGCAGCGCTGCCGAGGCGACGGAGACGCCAAGCTCGAGGCCGATCATGTGAATGGGCCGGTACAGCGAGGCGTATTTGCCGCTCTTGTCGGGAAGCATGCTGTATTCCCGGAAACATTCCTCGGAATAGGCGCTGTCGCTCTCGAACACGACATAGGTCCCCATGACGAGGCTGTTGGGAACGTCGGTGCCGTCGCGGTACACGGAAGAGGTGACCTCGGTGACGCCCTTCCTCTCCAGCACGCCGCCATCGGCCTTCGGCTTGCAGATTTCGGCGTGCTCGAACCGGCTCGCGGGCGGGAAGGTCAGACCTTCGGCTTGTGCGTGAAGACCGGTGGCGTTGCACACCGCCGTCATCTCGATGCCGGATTTGGTGCCGTCCACGAACGAGTTGAACATCTTCGGATTGATCGAATTCCGATCCTTGATCTTCATGTATTTGTCGAGGATGTCCCAGACGGTATCGGGCGTCGATTGATGGTAGGTCGGGTGATAGCGCGTGCCCTTGCCGGCGGCGACGATCTTGAAACCCGCCGTGCGCGCCCAGTCGACATGATCGGCGATCAAGGCCGGCTGGTCGCCCCAGGCCAGGGAATAGACCACACCAGCCTGTTTGGCCTTGCGGGCGAGGAGCGGGCCTGCCACGGCATCGGCCTCGACATTGACCATGACGATATGCTTGCCGTTCTCGATCGCCTTGAGCGCGAAACGGATACCGGCGCGGGGATCGCCGGTCGCCTCGATGATGACCTCGATGCCCGGATGGGCGATCAGTTCGTCGGCATTGTCGGTCACCACCGTGCGCCCGGTCTTGATCGCGTCGTCGATGGTGCGGGCGCCATATTGCTCCGCCGGCCAGCAACCGGCGGCCAGTTGCGAGCGGGCGCGCGCGGTGTTCAGGTCGGCGACCCCGACGAGATGCATGCCATCGGTGGAGCGAACCTGCGACATGAACATGGTGCCGAACTTGCCGGCGCCGATCAGGCCGACCGTGACGGGTTTGCCGGCGGAATGGCGCTCCAGCAACATGCGGTGAAGATTCATGACGTTCCCCTGAGGCACTATCGATCCGGGCTGGCGCCCGGCCTGTCGATGATTACAATTGCTCGGATCGCGCCCTCTCGGCGGCCAGTTGCCGGCGCGTTGTCGCCTTGGATGGCTGCCGGGAAATCCGGCGCGAACTACATGATGGCGCGACGCTGCGGAGGCGGATTTCACGCCAATCCACGGATTCCTACCGTAAAGCAGCGACCTCGGCCGTAACCTGTTGCCAAGTCCCTCCCCGTTTTTTGCATGGCGCCTTCAGCGGCGCTCCTTGATATGCAGTGATGCTAACAAGCGTAGCCGGAACCTGAAAATGAATTAACATGGGCTGATCGACGAACTGGGCTCATCAATGATAGCTGGTCTGCCGCCCCTGCAATGGCTGGTCACGTTCCGCGCCGTGATGGAAGCGGGCAGTTTCGTCGGCGCGGCGCGCCTGCTCAACCTGACGCCGTCGGCGATCAGCCATCAGATGCGCGCGCTGGAGGGGCGTCTTGGCCGGCCCTTGTTCGTGCGGGCGCGGCGCACCGTGATCCCGAACGAGGATGCGCTGGCCTACAGCGCCTCGATCAGCGAAAGCTTCGCGCAGATCATCACCGCGACGAGCCGGGTGGCGGCGGGCGCGGGCGTGCGGCGGCTGCCGATCCACTCGTCGCCGAGCTTCGCGACATTGTGGCTGATGCCGCGCCTCGGCGCCTTCATGCGGCAGAACCGGGATATCGACGTCGCGCTATTCGCCAGTCACGAGCCGGCGAAGCTCGGCGAGGACGGCTTCCTGATCGACATCCAATATGCCCGTTCCGTGCCCGATGCGTGCGAGGGCATCATCCTGGCGGACGAGTTGGTGATGCCGCTGGCGAGCCCCGCCTTCATTGCCGAATATGGCCTCAGCCGCTTCAGCGATATTTCGCGCGTGCCGTTGATCCACTCGACGCGCTCGGTCGTGCAATGGGAGCAATGGCTGGCACGCCACGCTCCGGGCATCGCGCTCAGCGCGCGCGGCATGCAGTCCGACCGGTCCTATCTCGCCCTCACCGCCGCCATTGACGGGCTCGGGCTGGTGCTGGAATCATCGCTCCACGCCGCCGATTACCTGCGCCTGGGGCAGCTGGTGATGCCATTCGGGCCGATCGGCATCCCGGTCGCGGCCCATCGGCTGGTTTACCGCCGCGAGGATCGCGCCAACCAGGAGGTGACCGCCTTCATCAACTGGCTGATCCCGACGATGAAGGCCGATCGCGCGCGTAGCCTCGAGCCGGTCAATCGCCACGACCCCGCGCCGTAGCGCCGCGGCCGGCAAAGCGCCGGCGGCATGCGTCAGATGAACAGCCGGCGAAGCTGCTGCGACAGCAGATCGGTCAACGTCACGGTGGCGATGACGATGATCAGCATGGCGGAGGCTTCCGGGTAATAGAAGCCCCGGATCGACTCGAACAGGACCTGGCCGATACCACCCGCGCCGATCAGGCCGAGCACGGTGGCCGAGCGCACATTCGATTCGAAACGGTACAGCGTGAATGACAGCCACAGCGGCATGACCTGCGGGATGACGCCGAACACGACCTCCTGCAGGCGGGACGCTCCCGTCGCCCGGATCGCCTCGACCGGTCGTGGATCGATCGCCTCCACCGCCTCGGAGAACAGCTTGGCGAAAATGCCGGTGGTGTGGATGAACAGCGCCATCACGCCGGCAAACGGGCCGAGGCCGACCGCGACCACGAACAGCACCGCGAACACCATTTCATGGATGGCTCGGAACAGGTCCATCAGGCGGCGCACCGGCTGGACGATGTACCACGGCGCCATGTTGCGCGCCGACAGGATGCCGAACGGCACGGCAAGGAGCACGGCCAGAAACGTGCCCCAGAGCGCGATCTGGATCGTCACCAGCATCTCTTCGAGATAATAGCGCCATTGCTCGAAATTGGGCCGCGCGAAGCCAGACGCGTAGCGCGTCATGTTGCCCGCATCGGTGAACAGATACGACCAGCGGCCCATATCCGCCGGACCCCAGCTCCACAGCAGCAGCGCGGCAAGGATGACCCAGAGCCCGGTATTGCCGATGCTCCGTGTCCAATCGCGCGCGATGGTGACACCGGCCGCTTGGGGCGAAAACTTGCCGATGTGGCTCATCCGCTTTCCCTCATGTCGATTGAGAATGCCGGCCGCTGCGCAAGCGGCCGGCAGTTAAGAACACTCTGAAAGCGTTGCCGCGCGGCTCAGCTCTTGCTGGCCTTCTGGATGCGCTCTTCAAAGGCGGCTCGCTCGGCCTTGAGCCTGGCGATCGCGGCCTGCTTCTCGTCCGCGCTCATCTTCTGGTCGGCGTCGAGCTTGGCGATGGCCTTGGTCAGTTCCATGACGCGGATCGGCAGAAGCTGGTCGTTGGTCGAGGCCTTGAATGGCGCCCAGCTCAGCCCGGCCAGCACCTTCTTTTCGCGGGCGGCGTCGCCCTTCGACTTGTCGGTGCCATAAGTCAGGAAGAAGGTCTTGAGCTTGTCCTTGACGGCCGGCGCCAGATCGTTGCGCCACACGATCGGATCGGACGGGATCAGCGGCGACTTCCAGATCACCTTGATCTTGGCGAAGGCCGCCGGATTGTTCTTTTCGATCAGGGCCAGGCTCTCGGTATTGTTGGTCGCGGCATCGAGTTGGCCGTTGGCGACCGCCATGGCGTTGGTTTCATGATTGGCGTTGGTGAGGTTCTTGAAACACGTCTTCGGGTCGACGCCGCGGGCCGAGAAGATGAAGGTGGTCGGCACCAGGAAGCCGGAGGTCGAGTTCGGATCGCCAAGGCCGAAATTCAGGCTCTTGTCGCATGTCAGCACGTCGTCGACCGAGGTCAGCTTGCTGTCCTTGGGCGCGAGCACCAGCGACCAGTAGCCGGGGTTGCCGTCGGCATCGACGGTCTGGGCGAAGATTTCGCCCCCGGCGCGATCGACGGCTTCCATGGCCGACTTGTTGCCGTACCAGGCCAGTTGCACCTTGCCGAAGCGCATGCCTTCGATGACGCCGGCATAGTCGGAGGCAAAGAACGGCTTCACGTCGAGGCCAGTTTCCTTCTTCATGTCGTCGAGGAAGGGCTGCCATTTCGGCTTCAGGTTCTGCTGGGATTCGGTCGAGATGATGCCGAAATTGATCTCTTGCGCCTGCGCCGCGTGCGACAGCGTCGCGATCACGGCGGCCGTGGCGATGGTTTTCAAGAAGGCGTTCATGTTGGTTCCTGTCCTTGTTGGGTGACTGTCATGCCGCAACCAGGGCGCGGGCCTCGATGAGCGGCCTGCCCCGTTGCGTGTCTTCCGGCCGCGCCGGCGCTGCCTCCGGCAGGATCAATTCCTCGGAATCGGCGCCGTAGAGCGTGGTGAGAAAATCGTTGGTGAGCGCGGCCGATGGCCCGTCGAACACCACGCGGCCATCGCGCAGCGCGATGGTGCGCGGGCAATAGCGCCGCGCATATTCGACCTGGTGCAGCGAGACGACACAGGTGATGCCGTTCTCGCGGTTGATGGTGGCGAGCACCTCCATGACGCGCCGCGCCGAGGACGGATCGAGCGAGGCGATCGGCTCGTCAGCGAGCAGCAGCCTCGAGCGCTGCACGAGCGTGCGGGCGATGGCGGCGCGCTGCTGCTGGCCGCCCGACAGGGTCGAGGCGCGCTGCCAGGCGATCTCGCGGATGCCGACGCGGGCGAGCGCGTCGCGCGCCTCGCGCTTTTCCGCTGCGGAGAACAGGCCGAGCGTGCCGCGCCAGCGCGGAATGCGGCCGAGATTGCCGACCAGCACGTTGGTGAGGACCGGCAGCCGGTTGACCAGGTTGAACTGCTGGAAGATGACGCCGATGTCGCGGCGCAACTCACGCGCGTCTCTCGAAATGCGCCCGTCGCTCTGGATGGCGCGGCCGCAAATCTCGATGGCGCTGGCGCCGTTCTGGGCGGTTTCGAGACCGCAAATATGGCGGATCAGCGTGCTTTTTCCCGATCCGGACGCACCGATCAGCGCGACCATCTCGCCCTGCCCGATCTCGAGGCTGACGTCGTCCAGCGCCTGCTTCTTGCCGAAACGCTTCGACAAGTTCCTTACCGAAATCACCGACATGGTTCGACCTCTCGAGTCTGACGACATTGAGAGGTGATGTGCCCGCGCCAGATGACGGTAGGACGACCGGTTTGTGACAGTTCAGAACTTGCGCGCCCGCAGCAGCGCCGCGCTCAGATGTGGATCGGGCGGCCGAGGGCGCGCAGGGCTGCTTCCATGAAAGCCTCGCCCTGTGTCGGGTGGGCATGGATGGTGGCGGCGATATCTTCGAGCCGCGCGCCCATCTCGAGCGCGAGGCCGAAGGCGGCGGAGAGTTCCGCGATACCGGCGCCGACGCCCTGGATGCCGAGAACGAGATGATTGTCGGCGCGCGCCACGACACGCACGAAACCGTCGTCGCGCCCGAGCGTCATGGCGCGGGCATTGGCCTGGAACGGAAACAGCCCGACCTTGGTCTCGATGCCGGCGGCCCTGGCCGCTTCGGGCGACAGCCCGACCGTGACGATCTCCGGATCGGTGAAGCACACGGCCGGGATGGCGACCTTGTCCCAGACTTGTCTTTCGCCGGCGATGATCTCCGCCACCATCTCGCCCTGCGCCGAGGCACGATGCGCCAACATCAGTTCGCCGGTGACGTCGCCAATGGCGTAGACGCCGCGCATCGAGCTGCGGCAATGCTCGTCGATGCGCAGGAACGGCCCGTCGCGATCCAGATCGAGCTGTTCGAGGCCCCAGCCTTCGGTGAGCGGTTTGCGGCCGACCGTGACGAGGATTTTGTCGGCGGCAAGCGTCCGTGCCTTGCCCTCGGCCGTTTCGACGGCCAGCCCCTCGCCCTTCAGCCCTTTCGCCTTGGCGCCGAGCAGCAATTCGACGCCGAGCTGGCGCAGGCGCGCCTCGACCGGCCTGGTCAGTTCGCCATCATATTGCGGCAGGATGCGCGGCAATGCCTCGACGACGGTAACCTTGGCGCCGAGCTTGGCGAAGGCGGTGCCGAGTTCGAGCCCG
Organism: uncultured Alphaproteobacteria bacterium; assembly: GCA_937988775.1. Taxonomy (GTDB): domain Bacteria; phylum Pseudomonadota; class Alphaproteobacteria; order Rhizobiales; family Beijerinckiaceae; genus CALKHP01. Next base: position 30,398 of record CALKHP010000001.1, on the reverse strand, counting down.
ATATAGCCGGCACCGACGATGACGAGCCGGCCCGGCAACTCGTTCAAGGCCAGCGCCTCGGTCGAGGAGATCACCTTGCCGCCGAATGGCAGCAAGGGCAGCGCGGCAGCTCGCGAGCCGGTGGCGATCACGACCTGCTCGGCGCGGATCACCTGAGGACCGGTTTCGGTCTCGACCTCGACGGTCTTGCCGTCGCGAAACCGCGCCCAGCCGGCAACGGTCTTGACGCCGGCCCGCTTCAGCAGCCCCGCGACGCCGTGATTGAGGCGCCCGACAATGCCATCCTTCCAGGCCATGGTCCGGCCAAGATCGAGCGTCGGCGCGCTCGTGCCGATGCCGAGCGCGCTTTTGCCGGCGGCGAGATGCGTGGCCGCCTCGAATTCCTGCGCCGCATGGATCAGCGCCTTCGACGGAATGCAGCCGATGTTGAGGCAGGTGCCGCCGGGCTTCGCCGCCTCGACGATCACCGTATCGACGCCGAGCTGGCCGGCGCGGATGGCGCAGACATAGCCGCCGGGCCCAGCGCCGATCACCAGCAGCCTGCATGAAATGTCTTTCACTTGCGGTCAGCCCTCCATGAAGAGCAGCGCCGGCGTTTCGAGCAGCGCTTTGATACGCTGCACGAAACTGGCGGCATCCCAGCCATCGATGACGCGGTGATCGAAGCTTGACGACAGGTTCATCATCTTGCGCGGCACGAAGCCGGAACCGTCCCAGACCGGGCGCATCATCATCTTGTTGACGCCGACGATCGCCACTTCGGGGTGGTTGATGATCGGCGTCGAGACGACGCCACCCATGGCGCCGAGCGACGAGATGGTGATGGTCGAGCCGGTGAGGTCCTCGCGCGTGGCGGTGCCAGCCTTGGCCGCCTCGGCGATGCGGGTGGCTTCCATGGCGCAGCCCCACAGGTCGCGCGCCTCGGCATGGCGCACCACCGGCACCATTAGGCCGGACGGCGTCTGCGCCGCGATGCCGATATGCACGCCGGCATGCTGGTGCACGATGCCGGCCTCATCGTCGAACAGCGCGTTGAGTTGCGGCTGCTCGGCAACCGCCCGCACGATGGCACGCATCAGGAACGGCAGCAGCGTCAGCTTAGGCTGATCGGCGCGCTTGCCCCGGTTGAGGCTGGCGCGCAACTCCTCGAGCGCGGTGACGTCGATCTCCTCGACATAGGTGATCGACGGGATATGGGCATGGGCTGCCGCCATCTTCTCGGCGATCCTGCGACGCAGCCCGACCAGCTTGACCTCCTCGACCGCCGTCCTCGGCTGGAGGGTCGGGCTACCGCCGGCACGAGGCGGCGCGGCGAAATACGCGTCGAGATCGTCATGGGTGATGCGGCCGGCAGGCCCGGTGCCGGCGACGCGGCGCAGATCGACGCCAGCCTCGCGCGCGCGGTGGCGCACGGCCGGCGAAGCAACCGGCTTGTCGCCCTCGGCGCGCGGCGCACTCCCGGCCAGGTGGCGTGATGGCGCGGGCCGGGCCGGCGCACCGGCAGCAGGCGCGGGCGCGGGCGCGGATTTGGGCGCGGGTGGCGGCTGGGGCGCGGGCGAAGCTTTTGGCGCCGGCGGCACCTTGGCGGGCTGGGGCGCCGGCGTGCTCGCTTCGTCGCCCGCCACCTTGAGGCGCACGAGTTCGGAGCCGATCGCCACCACGTCGCCGACCTCGGCGCCGAGCCAGACGACCTCACCCGACACCGGCGAGGGAATTTCGACGGTCGCCTTGTCGGTCATCACGGCGGCGAGCAGCGCATCCTCGCGCACGAGGTCGCCGAGCTTGACATGCCACTCGACCAATTCAGCCTCGGCGACGCCCTCGCCGACATCGGGCAGCTTGATGACATGCTCGCTCATGTCACTGCTCCCTTGATGACATGCTCGCTCATGTCATTGCTCCATGGTCTCTAACAACGCGCGGCCAAGCCGGGCCGGGCCGGGAAAATAATCCCATTCCTGCGCGTGCGGATAAGGCGTGTCCCAGCCGGCGACGCGCTGGATCGGCGCTTCGAGGTGATGGAAGCAGGTCTCCTGCACAAGCGCGGACAGTTCGCCGCCAAAGCCCGAGGTCAGCGTCGCCTCGTGCACGATGACGCAGCGCCCGGTCTTGCGCACGGAGGCGGTGATCGTGTCGAGGTCGAGGGGCACCAGCGTGCGCAGGTCGATGATCTCGGCATCGACGCCGGTTTCCTCGGCCGCGGCGAGCGCGACATAGACCATGGTGCCGTAGGCGAGCACGGTGACGGCACTGCCCGCGCGCCGGATCGCCGCCTGGCCGAGCGGCACGATGTAATGCCCGTCCAGCACCTCGCCCAACTCATGCTTCGACCATGGCGTCACCGGGCGGTCGTGATGGCCGTCGAACGGGCCGTTATAGAGCCGCTTCGGCTCCAGGAAGATCACCGGATCGGGGTCCTCGATCGCCGCGATCAGCAGGCCCTTGGCGTCGCGCGGCGAGGACGGCACCACCGTCTTGAGGCCGGCGACATGGGTAAACAGCGCCTCCGGGCTCTGGCTGTGGGTCTGGCCACCGGAAATGCCGCCGCCGGTCGGCATCCTGACGACGAGCGGACAGGTGAAATCGCCGTTCGAGCGATAGCGCAGCCGCGCCGCTTCCGAAACGATCTGGTCGTAGCCCGGATACATATAGTCGGCGAACTGGATCTCGACGCAGGGGCGCAACCCGTAGGCCGCCATGCCGACCGCCGCGCCGACAATGCCGAGTTCGCTGATCGGCGCGTCGAAGCAGCGGCTCTTGCCGTATTTCGCCTGCAACCCCTGCGTGGCGCGGAACACGCCGCCGAAATAGCCGACATCCTCGCCGAACACGACGACATTGTCGTCGCGCGCCATCATCACGTCCATGGCGTCGCGGATCGCCTCGATCATCGTCCTGCGCGCCATGATCAGACCCCCGCCTCGTGGCGCTGGCGTCTGAGATGCGGCGGCATCTCGGCATAGACGCCCTCGAACATGTCGCGCACCGAGGGCTTGCCGCCGGCATGCAGGGTGCCGTGCTGCTCGGCCGCCTTCTGCGCCGTGATCACGCTGTCGAGGATTTCGGCCTCGGCCTGCTTGTGGCGCTCCTCCGACCAGGCGCCGCGCAGGATCAGGTGGTTCCTGAGCCGAATCACCGGATCGCCGAGCGGCCAGGCGTCGGATTCGGTCTTGGGCCGGTAGGCGGCCGGATCGTCCGAGGTCGAATGCGCGCCGACGCGGTAGGTGACATGCTCGATCAGCGTCGGCCCGAGATTGCGCCGGGCACGCTCGACGGCCCATTTCGCCACCGCATAGACGGCCAGATAATCGTTGCCGTCGACCCTCAGCGCCGGAATGCCGAAGCCGAGACCGCGCGCGGCAAAGGTGCCGGAGCCGCCGCGAGCGATTCCTTGAAAGGTCGAGATCGCCCATTGGTTGTTGACGATGTTGAGCACGACCGGCGCCTTGTAGGTCGAGGCGAACACCAAGGCGGCGTGGAAATCCGATTCCGCCGTCGAGCCGTCGCCGATCCAGCCGACGGCGATGCGGGTATCGTGCTTGACCGCCGAGGCCATCGCCCAGCCGACCGCCTGAATATATTGCGTGGCGAGATTGCCGGAGACGGTGAAGAAGCCGTCCTTCTTCGACGAATAGAGCACCGGCAGTTGCCGCCCCTTGAGCGGATCGCGCTCGTTGGAGAAGATCTGGTTCATCATGTCGCCCATCGGATAGCCGCCGGCGATCAGGAGGCCTGCCTGGCGATAGGTCGGGAAATTCATGTCGCCCGGTTCGAGCGCCATGCGGAAGGCGCAACTGACCGCCTCCTCGCCCATATGCTGCATGTAGAACGAGGTCTTGCCCTGGCGCTGCGCCATCAGCATGCGAGCATCGAACGCCCTGAGCGTCATCATGTGGCGCAGCCCTGCGAGCAGTTCCGCGTCGCTGAGCAGCCCGGCCCACGGGCCGACCGCCTCGCCGGAGCGGTTCAGGACGCGGATGATCGAATAAGCGAGATCGCGGATCGATTCAGGCTCCGCATCGACCTCGGGGCGCGCCACCGAGCCGGCCTTGGGGATGCGCACGCTGGAAAAATCCGGCGTGCCACCGGGCCGAACTTCGGGCTCAGGGACATGGAGAGAGAGCGGAGCATTCTCGGCCATAGCGTCACCGTCGTAATCGCGTCCTCCCCATCCAAAGCACGTCTGCGCCTTGCGGAAAAGCCGATTCCACCCGAACATCGCCGGGCAGGCCTCCCGGTTTCCCGGGCAAACATAATGGTCGTCATCGGAAGGAGACGTCATGATCGACACGGACGAGTTGGCACGGATGCTGGTGCGCGACCATGAGCAGGGCAACCGGTTCCGGCCCTTCGCGGCAGCAAACGGCGCCGCGTCGCTCGAGGATGCCTATGCGATCCAGGACCGTTTCGTGTCGCTGCTCAAGACGCGGCACGGCGCGCCGGTCGGCTACAAGATCGGCCTGACCTCGAAGCGCATGCAGGCGATGTGCGGCATCGACCAACCGATCGCCGGCGTCGTGTTCAGCGATCGCGTGCACCGTTCCGGCGCCAGCGTGGCGGCGGCCGATTATGGCCGGATCGGCCTTGAATTCGAGATTGCCGTGCGCATGGCAACTGATTTGCCGGCGCAGGCGGTGCCGTTCACGGTCGAGAGCGTCGCCGCGCATGTCGGCGGCGTCTGCGCCGCGATCGAGATCGTCGATGACCGCGCCGCCGATTATGGCGAACTCGACGTGCTGTCGCTGGTTGCGGATAATTCCTGGAATGGCGGCATCGTGCTGTCCGAATTCCGCTCCGCTTGGCCGGCACTCGACAGCGCGCGCGGCATCGTGCGCAGCAACGGCACGGAAGTGGATCGCGGCCATGGCCGCGACGTGCTCGGCCACCCGTTCGCGCCGCTTGCCTGGCTCGCCAATCACCTCGCCGCGCAAGGGCGCCACCTGCGCGCCGGCGACATCGTGATGACCGGCAGCCTGGTGACGACGCGCTTTCCGACCAGCACCGAGGCCTACAGTTTCGAGGTCGAGGGGCTGGGGACGGTCGACCTCACCGTCAACGCCGGCAGCGCAAGCTGAGGCACTCGCAAACGCCGGCCAGTTCCGGCGAGACACCATTCTGCAAAAGGACCGCTCCATGCCCGTGACCATCCACCCCGTTGCCGCCGGCGATCTGACCGAGGCCGAGATCGCGCGCTGGCGCAAGGTGCCGGTATCAGTCGCGGTCGATCTCGGCGAGAATCGCGGGCAGATCGATCCGGCGATCAGGCCGCTGCTGCCGCCCGGCCAGCAACCGCGCCTGTTCGGACGCGCGGTGACGGTTCATTGCGAGCCGCCGGATTTCGGTGCGGTCGTCTATGCGATCGACCTGATCAGGCCGGGCGACGTGCTGGTGATCGCCGCCAACGGCCACCGCGAGACGGCGATGATCGGCGATATCCTCGGCGAGCATATCCGGCGGCGCGGCGCCGCTGGGCTGGTCTGCGACGGCGCGATCCGCGACGTGGCGGCCATGGCCGGCTGGCGCGACTTTTCGATCTTCACGCGGTGGACGACGCCGCGCGGGCCGATTTCGGTCGAGCGCGGCACGATCAATCGCCCGGTGGTCGTCGGCGGTTGCAGCGTCGCGCCGGGCGACCTGATCATCGGCGACGATGACGGGCTGGTCGCGCTGACCCCGGCGATGGTCCGCGACCGTATTGCCAAAGCGGAAGCCAAGCTCGCGCTCGAAGCCGACTGGCAGGCGCAACTGGCGAATAACCGCCCGGTCCTCGCTATGTTCGGCCTGCCGCCGGCGTTGGAACCGGAGCAGCCGTGATCGCCTGAACGCCACCGGCGCGGCGCGACCGAACCGCCTGAGGATCGATAATCCTCACCAAGCCAGCCACGCAAAACCAGCCACGCAGGAGGCGCCATGACCACGATCCGCATCACCGCCGGCCCGTACCGTTTCGAGGCCGTGCTCGAACACGAGGCCGCGCCGAAAACCGCGGCGCTGTTCCTGAAGCTGCTGCCCTATCGCGAGCGCATCATCCATGTGCGCTGGAGCGGCGAAGGCTGCTGGATTCCGCTTGGCGACAGGGATTTCGGCCTGACCTTCGAGAACGCGACCTGCTACCCCGCGCCCGGGCAATTCCTGTTCTATCCCGGCGGCTATAGCGAAACCGAGCTTCTGCTCGCCTATGGCAGCGTGAATTTCGCCAGCAAGCTCGGCCAGCTCGCCGGCAACCATTTCATGACGATCAGCAAGGGCGCCGAAAACCTCGCAGCCCTCGGCAAGAAGACCCTGTGGGAGGGCGCGCAGGATATCCTGTTCGAAGCGTGACATATCCCGCCATTCCGTAATGCCGGGCCGGGGCGCTGCCGGCGCGTTTTTCACAGCCGACCCCGTTGCACGGCGAGTTTTTTTCGGCCGGCAAGATTGACTCCATCAAATTCCCGGCGGCAATATCTGTTCAGCTTACTGAACTTGATTTTGATATATGTCCGCAATGGTACGATCCGCCGCCAGGGTCCTGGACGTTCTGGAGTTCCTTGCCGGCCAGGCGGAGGGCGTCTCCCTGAGCACCGCATCGGCCAAACTCACCCTGCCGAAGAGCAGCACGCTGATGCTGCTGCGCACCTTGCTGGCGCGCGGCTACGTCACGCGGGACCCGGCCGATCGCTACAGTCTCAACGAGATTTTCCGCCGCCATGGTTTTGGCTGGGGCGGGCACCGCTTCGCCCGGCTGATCGCATTGGCGGAGCCGGTGATGGAGCAGCTTTGCGAGACTGTCGGCGAAACGGTGCTGCTGGGCGCCGCGGTCGATAACGCCATCCGCACGCTCGCCAAATCCGTCGCGCGCCAGGACTTTCGCTACGATGTCGATCTCGACCGGACCGCGCCGTTCTACTGCACGGCGATGGGGCGCGTCATCGTCGCGTTCTCGCCGGCGGAAGAGCGCGATGCGATGCTGCAGGCGACGCCACGGATCAAGATCACGCCAGCCACCATCATCGACCTCGAAACCCTGCACGCCACTGTCGAACTGACACGCCAGCAGGGGCTGGCGATCGTCGAGGAGGAGTTCGCGCTCGGCGGCACCGGCATCGCGGCGCCGATTTTCGCCGCCGACGGCACGATCCTGGCGACGCTCGATATCGGCTGCGTGACGACGCGCTTCCAGGCCAAACGCGAGCGGCTGCTGCCCGCCCTCGTCGAGGCTGCCCGTTCACTGACACAACTCGTCGCCATCCAGACCGAGAGCGGCCGAAACCCGGATCCGTCAGAAAAACCCGAAAACGCGCAACGAGGGGGAAAACAACCATGACGAGCCACGCATCAGCCCATATCGACGACGCTGTCGGTCACACGGAAATGTCGCATGCCGTCCGACGCCGCCAGTTGATGGCCGCCTCGATCGGCAACGTGATGGAATACTATGATTTCGTGGTCTACGCCTATCTGGCGACGACGATCGCCGCGAAATTCTTCCCCAACGAGAATGCCGTCGTCGGGCTGCTGGCATCGTTCGCGGCCTTCGGCGTCGGCTTCCTGGCGCGCCCGATCGGCGGCGCCATCATCGGGCGCATCGGCGATACCAAAGGCCGCAAGATCGCACTGATGATCACGATCTTCGGCATGGCGCTCGGCACGGTCGGCATCGGCCTGCTGCCGACCTTCGAAACCATCGGCATCCTGGCGCCGGTCCTGCTCGTGGTCATGCGCCTGGTCCAGGGGCTGGCGGCTGGCGGCGAGTGGGGCGGGGCGACCGCCTTCATCATCGAATCCGCGCCGACCGGCCGCCGTGGCCTGTTCGGCAGCATCGGGCAGGCCTCGATCGCCGCCTCGAGCCTGCTTGGCAGCGTCGTGGTCGCCATCGTGGCCAGCCTGTTCACCGGCGATCAGATGGCGAGCTGGGCCTGGCGCATTCCCTTCCTGCTCGGCGGGCTGCTGCTGCCGATCGGCGTCTACATGCGGCGCAACATCGAGGAAACGCCCGCCTTCACCGCGGCGCAAAAGGCCCCGGCGCGGGCCGAGCACGATCTCGGCCAGCCGCTCGCGCTGATGGGGAAAGCCTTCGGCTTCACCATCATCTGGACGGTATCCTACTATGTCATGCTCAACTACCTGCCGACCTTCCTGGTCAAGCATGCCGGCCTCACCCAGAGCCAGGCGCTGTGGGGCAACTCGGCCGCGCTGATCATCCTGGTGCTGACGACGCCGCTCTTCGGCATGTTGTCGGACCGCGTCGGGCGCAAGCCGCTGCTGCTGGCATGCTGCGCCGCCTTCGTCATCCTGCCCTACCCGCTGTTCACCGTGATCCTGTCCGGCGCGCCGCTGGTGACGATCGTGGCGATCATGATCCTGTTCAACCTGTTCATCGCCGCCTTCTCGGGCGCGGGACCGGCGGCGCTCTCGGAACTGTTCCCGACGCATTCGCGCACCACGCTGATGTCGATCGGCTACAGCCTCTCGGTGGCGATCTTCGGCGGTTTCGCGCCGTTCATCGCGACATGGCTGATCAAGGTCACCGACTCGCCGATCTCGCCGACCTACTACCTGATCGCCGGCGGCATCGTCTCGGGCGCCGTGATCTGGACCTTCCGCGAGACCGCGCATGAGGATCTGCGTTGAACGCCGCGCTTGATTTCACCGGCAAGACGGTCGCCGTCAGCGGCGCGGCGATCGGCTTCGGGCTGGCGATCAGCGAACGCTTCGCCAAGGCCGGCGCCAGGGTGTTCGGCTGCGACATTCGCGAGGATGCGTTCGGCGGCCTCGTCGCGGCGGGGGTCACCGCCGACAAGGTCGACCTGCTCGACAGGCAGGCCGGCGCCGCCTGGATCGCTTCGGTGGAACAGCGCTCCGGCGGCGCGATCGACGTGCTCGTGTGCAATGCCGGCGGCGTCGCCGGCCAGAGCAATCGCCCGCTGGAAGAGGTCAGCGATGCCGATTGGGACCGCGTGGTCGCGATCAATCTCGGCGCCGCCTTCACGCTGTGCCGGGCCGCCGCGCCGGGCATGAAGAAGGCCGGGCGCGGCGCCATCGTCACCACCACCTCGGGCGCGGCGCTGCAGGCCTCGCTGACCGGCGTCCAGGCCTATTGCGCCGCGAAACACGGCCTGCTCGGCCTGACGCGCCAACTGGCGCATGAGTTCGGGCCTCACGGCATCCGGGTCAACAGCGTCGCGCCGGGCTTCGTGCAGACCAACGACGCGACCAAACGGCAATGGGCCTCGTACAGCCCCGAAAAACAGCGCCAGCTTGTCGAAAGCGTCGCCATGAAACGGCTGGGAACCGCCGACGAGATCGCCAAGGTGGTGATATTCTTCGCATCCGATCTCGCCAGCTTCGTCAACGGACAGGTCCTGTCGGTCGACGGCGGAAAATGAAGGAGAACATCCGGTGGACAATCGCAGCACCCAAAAGCAGGAACCGTGGCAGTGGGAGGAAGCCCATTGGCGCAAACTGGTCAATCAGGTCCGCGCCGGCCGCAGCTACCGCCCGAAGACCTGGAAGAACGGCGCGCGCTGCGCCTTCGCGCTATCGTTCGATTCCGACCATGAAACCAACGAATTGCGCGATGGCGGCACCTCGATCGGCCGCATGGCGTGGGGCGAGTACGGCACGCGCGTCGGCGTACCGCGCATCCTGAAGCTGCTCGCGCGCCATAGCGTGCCGGCGACATTCTATGTTCCGGCGGTCGCGGCCCTGCTGCATGAGGACGAACAACGCCGGGTGATCGCCGAAGGCCATGAAATCGGCATTCACGGCTGGATTCACGAACTGAATTCCGTGCTGCCCTACGAGGCCGAGCGCGACCTGATGATGCGCGCGGCCGCGACGCTGGAAAAGATCACCGGCGTGCGCCCGGTCGGCCTGCGCACACCGTCATGGGATTTCAGCCCCAACACATTGCGCATCGAGAAGGAGATGGGGCTGCTCTACGATTCCTCGCTGATGGCCGACGAGGATTGCTACGAGTTACTGCTCGATGGCGCGCCGACCGGCATTGTCGAACTGCCGGTGGAATGGGTGCGCGACGACGCGGTCTACTTCATGATGCACCGCTTCCAGTCGCTGCGCCCACATACCGCGCCCGAAGCCGTGTTCAACATCTTCAAGCGCGAGTTCGAGGCGGCGTATGAGGAGGGCGGCATCTTCCAGCTCACCACCCATCCCCATATCAGCGGCTACCGGTCACGCATCTGGATCATCGAGGAGTTGATCCGCCTCGCCAAGGCCAAGGGCGATGTCTGGTTCGCGACCCATGCCGATGTCGCCGCCTTCGCCCGCGACAACGCCGCTTGAGTTAAGACCCGTCCGGAGGACATCATGACGAAAACTGCCATCGTCACGGGCGGCGCCCGTGGCATCGGGCGCGGCTGCGCCCTTGCGCTCGCCGAACGCGGCTATTCCATCGCGCTGGTCGATCTGCTGCGGCCCGAAATGGCCAAAACAGCGAAAGAACTCGAAAGCCTCGGCGTCAAGACGCTGATCTTCGAGGCCGATGTCGCGAATTTCGCCCGCGCGCATGAGATCGTCGCGGCCGTGAAATCGCATTGGGGCCAGCTCGACGTGCTGGTCAACAATGCCGGCGCATCCAACGCCAAGAGCATCCTCGAGATCGGCGAGGATGAGTTCGACCGCACCATCGCCGTCAACCTGAAGAGTTGCTTCAACTTCATCCACGCCGCGGCGCCGGTGATGCTGGAGCAGGATGGCGGCGGGCGCATCATCAGCATGTCGTCGCTGAATGCGCTCTCCGGCGGCGTGACGAGCGCGGTCAGCAAGCACGCCTATGCGACGGCCAAAGCCGGCATTCTCGGCCTGACCCGGTCGCTGGCCAAGGAGCTTGGGCCGAAAATCGCCATCAACGCCATCTGCCCCGGCGTCATCAAGACGGAACTCGGCAACAGCCTGACGCAAGCCCGCGAGCCCGAACTCGTCAAGGGCATCGCGCTTGGGCGCCTCGGCTCGCCGCAGGATGTCGGCGGCCTTGTCGCCTATCTGGCGACCACCGAGCCGATGTTCATCACCGGCCAGCATTTCGTCATCGACGGTTTTCAATGGGTGTGCTGACCGGCGAAAAGCCGCTTCAACGCTATCGGGGCGCCGCACGGTTTCGTGCAGCGCCCCGACAGACGAACGTGCTCTAGCGCCGCGACATCCTTTGCGCGTGCCGGGCCGAACGATGATGCCTTCTGTGCGAGGTCACGGCATGGCCCGAAGCCGGCGATGCCACCGGATCGAGACAGCCTCGGAAGAAGTCATATTGCCGGCAGGTGCCGCTGGCCGCGACCGGCGTGCCCGGGTGCGAGGCGCCCAGCGCCGCTGTCGTGACGCGCGCCGCCTGCGCCTGGGCACCGACATAGCACTGCACGCCCTGCACGCTCAGCGCCTCGGCGACCTGCGGATCGTTGCACAGGATCTGCGTCGCCGCGCCCTTGTATCCGAGGCTGTAGAGCGTGCGCGAGAACAGGCGCAGGTTGCAGCCCTTATCGGTCACCGTGCCGGCGATGGTCAGGCCGAAGCCCGGCCCCGACCCGCCGATGCTGGCGCTGCCGAGGCAGCTTTCGATGCCGGCGGCGGCGAGACCGGGTGCGACGACGCTCGGTGTGTTGCGCCGGCTGCGAAAGTTGACGGCGCTCGACCCGCCGGAACTGGTCAGGATGTTGCCGCTGCCGTTATTGTTGCCGTTACCGTTGCCATTGCCGTTGCCGGAACCAAAATTGCCGTTGCCGTTGTTGCTACCGGATTGAGCAAAAGCCCCGGTCGCCGCCAGCATGAGCGCGGATGCCAAGATCAGAGTTCTCATTTTTAGCTACCTCTCTCGTTGCAGCTTCAATGCGTCTTCCAATGCCTTGTACGTGTCTGCTACTTTTGGGGCGACCACTGTCCGCGCGTTTAAAAGTTAAGACAATGTTAATTTATCGACTTGGTTCCGAAATATAAAAACTTCGTTAATATTTAACGGATCGCCCCCGCGCCTGATGCCGGGCAGCAGCGGCGCTGATGAAGGCGGCATAGCTCCAGGCGAGATGTCGGGCCGAGCTCTGGGCGCCGCTCGTCTGGTCGAACTGCTCAGCCATGGCGCCATTCTCCGGCGTATAGGCGCGCACGGTTTCAAGGTAGGCGTCGCCCCTTGCCACCAGCGCCACGGCGGCCGGGCCGGGCTCGAGTGTACAGGCGCGCCGGAAGCAGAACTCGGCCGCGCCAAGCGTCGAGAAGTAATAGGCGCCGCCGGAGTAATATGTGTCGCCCGTGTAACGACCGAGCGCCGGGCCACGCCCCGGCGGCCGCGCGCGGTTGATGGCGTATTCTGCCGCAAACAGCGCATCGAGGCGGCCGAGCGTCGCCAGCATGCGCGCATCGGCCGGAGAATGTGCGCCGCTTCCACCGGCATGGATGGCGGCCAGGATCACGGCGATGTCGAGATTCTTGGGCGCGCTTGCGTCGCCTCCGAGGCGCGACCGGTAATAGCCCGCCCGAGGGAGCCAGTAATCGTCGAGCCGACGCATGATTTCGGTCGCACCCGCCCGCGCGGCGCGCGCCGCGTCGGTGTCGCCGCGCTGTTGCAGCCAGACCGCACCATGCTCGAGCGCGGCGCCTTGCAAGCGCAGCGTATAGTAATGATGGGCCTTTTCCTCCTCCCAGAGGTCGAAACTCGGCTCGCGCCAATGCGCCAGCACGAAGCGCAGATCCTCAGTGAGCAGCCGCGCGATCGCCCGGTCGTGCTCGGCGCCGAACGAGCCGCAACCCGCCACCCAGCGCAGCACGGTCAGGGCGCGCGCGGCGATGCCGTCATGCTGCGGACGGCTCCAGCGCAGGATATCGAGGCTGCCATCCGGGTTGACGCGGGTCTCGCCACGGATGTCGACGGCGGCAAGCTCGGCATCGTCACGCAGGTATTGCGCAAGGTCCGGGGCAACCGCATCGCGCCAATGCGGATCGGCGATCAAGCCCCTGCCTTCGCGGCGATCAAGGCCGAGGCTGAACGCGACGAAATCGCAAAAATGCGCGCACGCGGCGGCGGTGCCGACCAGGCGCAGGGCATCCATCACCACGGCGGAATCGCGATACCAATGGAAGAAGTAATCGGGATCGGGATCGTACGAAGCCGGCACCGGCGAGGCGACGACCGAGCCTTTTGCCGGTACGATTGTCTGGCCGAAACCGGCCCGGTGCTTGACGAGGCCGGCCGCCGAGACGCTGAGCAGCATGTTGGCGACGGCCGTTTGCGACTGCCGCGCGATCCAGCCAGCGAGGCCCTGATCGACCATCACCGGAGATGCGGGCTTTCAAAGCCGAGCCGAACCAGTCCCTGGCGGATTTCCGGGCAACTCATGAACAGGCGCCATAGCAGGCCGGTGCGGTAATTCTCGATCATGACGACGATCGGGCCTTGATCGATGGCGAGATGCGTGTCGGCGACCCAGTCGCGCGCCTCGCAAAACGCATCGACGAAGCCGTAATCGCGCCACAGCCTGCCACCGAGCGCGCCATGGAAATGCTTCAGCGCGGCAAGCGCGGCTTCGGGCGCATAGGCGATCGAGGACAAGGCGGCGGTCGGCGCGATCACGCCGGCATCGCGATCGGGCGCGAAGGCGCCATAGCCGTCCGGGCCGTCGCAGGCGGTCAGACCCCAGGCGGCCTCGCCATAACCCTTAAAGCCGTTCGGGTTCGCCAGGCAATGCGCGCGGTTGATGGCGACATGCTGCACATTCTGCTGCCAGTAATCGGCGTAGCGATCCTTCAGGCCGCGCGGATCGAGGCCAAGGAATGAGTAATGCGCGAAGAATAGCGGCCCGCCGAAATCAGGCCCAAGCGGCAGGTCGAGCCCATAATAGCTGCGCCCATTGCGGAAATCGCGACCCTCGGCCCAGCCATTGTGATAAACCTGCGGGCTGACGGGATAGCGCGGCGAGGAGGCGGCGAGCACATAGGCGATCAGGCATTCGTTCCAGCCGCGAAGCTCGAAATTCATCGCCCAGCCGTGATTGGGGCTCCAGTGCCAGGTGAGGACGTTGCCCCACCCATGCGTATGCCAGTCCCACTCGGTCTCTTCCCAGAGCTGGGTAATGCGGGCGCGCAATTCGCGCTCCGGGGCTTCGTCGCCGGCAAAATACTGCCGCGCGCATAACAGGCCGACGAGCAGGAAGGCCGTCTCGACAAGATCGCCGCCATCATCCTTGCGGCCGAAATGGAAGGTCTTGCCGGTGGCGCCATGCAGCATATGCGGTAGCACGCCATGAAAGCTGTCGGCGGCGAGCAGGAAGCCGGTCATCCTGAGCAGGCGCTCGAGCGCCTCGTCGCGCGTGATCCAGCGGTGCTCGACGGCAACGATGATCGCCATCACACCAAAACCCGAACCGCCGGTGACGACGATATCGAGGCTGTCGGGCTTGGACGGGTCGTAGCGGTCGCGGGCGAGGCCGCTGACCGGATGGGCGAAATCCCAGAAGTAGCGAAACGTGCGGCGCTGGACCTCTTCCAGCAAAGCTTCGTCGGCGGCCGGGATTGTCTTCTGGCCTGGCTTGCTCATGCGACCTTCCCCGCGGCAACGACGAGGTCGAACCGCGCTTGCAGCAGGCCTTCGGCACGGGCGCTCTGGCCGACGAGAATATCGAACGCTCCCGCCTCCAGCATCGGCCGCAGGTCGGGTCCGAGGAAACGCAGATCGTCCGTGCCGAGCCGGAAGCGGAGCGTGCCGCGCGCGCCGGCTGCCAGCGCGATCTTGCCGAAATCCTTTAATTCCAGCGCCGGCCGCGTGATGCTGGAGATCAGGTCGCGGACAAACAGGAACACCATCTCCTCGCCCGCGCACGGCCCATGATTGGTGACATCGACTGCGATCTCGACCGTGTCGCCGGCCCCGATCGCGGCGCGGTCGAGGCGCAAGCCATCGAGCGTGAACCGGCTATAGGACAGGCCGTGCCCGAAGGCGAAGCGCGGTTCGTTCGGCATGTCGAGATATTTACTGGAATAATGCTCTTCCGGCAACGGCGGCCGCCCGGTCGGGCGCTCGGCGAAGAATACCGGGATCTGCCCGACATCGACCGGCCATGACATGGTGAGCCGGCCGCCCGGATTGACGTGCCCGCTCAGCACGTCGCCGATCGCCTCGCCGGCGGCATCGCCCGGGAACCACACGGCGAGGATGGCGCCGGCCTTGGCCACCAGCCAATCGGGCAGGACCAGCGGGCGGCCGGAAAACAGCAGCACGATGACCGGCTTGCCCTGCGCCAGCACGGCGCGCGCGAGCGCGCATTGCGCCTCGGTGAGGCCGGGATGGGTGCGGCTGCTCGCCTCGCCGCTCATGCCCATGGTCTCGCCAAGACAGAGCACAACCGTGTCGCTATCGCGGGCGAGCGCGCGCGCCTCAGTCAGAGCAGCGCGGTTGCCGCGCTCGACGAGACAGCCTTGCGCGAAGGCAAGTGTCGCCTTGGGCAGCGCGGCGTGGAGCCCGTCGCGCACGACGATGGCGCGCTTGTCCTGAGCTTGCGGCGCATCGCCCTTGCCGTCGGCAAGCGGCCCGATCACGGCGATGCGGTCGGCGCCAGCACGCAGCGGCAGGGCGCCGTCCCGGTTGGTCAGCAGCACGACGGAACGGCAGGCGGCCTCGCGGGCGAGCGCGCGGCGCGCCTTGCGCGTCTCCGCGGCAGCCCTGGCCGGGCCGCAGCGCCGGTACGGGTCGGCGAACAGGCCGAGCTTCGCTTTCAAGGTGAGCACGCGGCGCACGGAAGCGTCGATGGTCTCGATCGTCACCAGGCCGCGTTCGAGCGCCTGCGGCAGCCCGTCGCCATAGGCGCCGTTGCCCATCATGTCGATATCGACGCCGGCATTCAGCGCCAGCGCGGCGGCTTCCGTCAGGTCGCGGGCGACGCCATGCACGATCAACTCAGCGACGGCGCCATAATCCGAGACCATCACGCCGGAAAAACCCCATTGCCTGCGCACGATATCGTTGAGCACACGCGCATTGGCGGTCATCGGCGTGCCGTTCAGGTCGATGAAGGCCGGCATGATGGCGGCGATGCCGGCTTCGACCGCGGCCCGGAACGGCGGCAGGTAAACCTCGTGCAGCAGGCGCTCCGAGATATCGACCGAGGTATATTCGCGCCCGGCGCGCACGGCGCCATAGGCGGCGAGATGCTTGACGGTGGCGGCGATGCTGCCGGCATCGGTCAGGTTCGCGCCTTGAAAGCCGCGCAGCTTGGCGAGGGCGACACGCGCGGCGACGAGCGCATCCTCGCCTGGCCCCTCGACGATGCGGCCCCAACGCGGGTCGCGCGCCACGTCGATCATCGGCGCGAAAGTCAGGTCGATACCCTCGCGCGCGCATTCCTCAGCCGCCACGCGTGCCGTCTTCTCCCAGAGTTCGGGATCGAAGGCGCAGCCCTCGCCGAACGGCACCGGAAACACCGTGTTCAGCCCGTGCAGCACGTCGAGGCTGAAGAAGAGCGGAATCTTCAGGCGCGATTCCTCCACCGCCAGGCGCTGGATCTCGCGCACCCGCTCCGGTCCCCAGACATTGAGCAGGCTGCCGATACGCCCGGAGGTGATCGCCTCGGCGGTGACGGTGGTGGTGACGGGGCCAGTCTTGACGAGATCGCCGCTGAGCATGGTCAGTTGCCCGACCTTCTCGGCCAGCGTCATGCGTGCGATCAGGCCCTCGATCTCGCTGTCACCGCCATGTTGCGCCATCATCATGCCCCCGCCCGTGCCGGCCAATCGTGACGGCGCGCAAAATTCGAGTCCAGAACCGATTGGCGGCGCGGGCATTTTCGTGGGATCACGTTAGTCTGGCTCCCCTGATACCCGAATGTGTCGGCAAAGCCCGGCCGAGGACAAGAGCAACATGAGCGCGCCGGCCGATTTGCCGCAACCTGTCGCCAACCGCCTGATCGACATGGCCCAGAGCAGCGTCTTTGCGCAGGTCGTCACGCTGATGCGGGCGCTGATGGTGGCGCCGCAACGCTGGACGCTGATCATCCTGCCGATCGGCAGCGTGGTGGTCATCACCGCCATCGCCATCGGGCAGGTGCGGCTGAACGACTGGCAAGGCGCGCTGTACGACGCGTTGCAGCAGCATGATCTCGCCGGGTTCATGCACCAGATCGGCGTTTTCCTGATCATCGTCTCGGCGCTGCTCGCGCTCGTCGTGGCGCAGACCTGGCTGACGGAAGTCGGCAAGGTCAGGCTGCGCGGCTGGCTGACGCGCGACCTGCTCGATGAGTGGCTGCGGCCGAAGCGCGCCTATCTGTTCGCCTTCGCCGGCGAGATCGGCGTCAATCCGGACCAGCGCATCCACGAGGATGCGCGCCATCTCTCGGAACTGTCGGTCAATCTCGGCAACGGGTTGCTGCAATCCTCTCTGCTGCTGGTCAGCTTCGTCAGCGTGTTATGGATGCTGTCATCGGAGGTGGTGTTCTCGTGGTCGGGCCGCGACTTCACCATTCCGGGCTATATGGTGTGGTGCGCCATTGCCTATGCCGCCATCGGCTCGTGGCTCGCCTGGCTGGTCGGGCGGCCGCTGATCGCACTCAACGCCGAGCATTATGCGCGCGAAGCGGAATTTCGCGTCGCGCTGGTGCGCGTCGTCGAGCGCGCCGAGGCGATCGTGCTGTACCAGGGCGAATCCGACGAAAGGGCCTCGCTCGACGTCAAATTCGACGCGACGCAATCGATCACGCGCAAAATCGCCGGGGGGCTGGCGCGCCTGACCTGGATCACCTCCGGCCATGGCTGGCTGGCGATCATCGCGCCGTTCGTGATCGCCTCGCCCGGCTATTTCAGCGGCAAGCTGTCGCTCGGCTCGCTGATGATCACGGTCGGCGCCTTCAACCAGGTGCAGAGCTCGTTGCGCTGGTTCGTCGATAATTTCTCGAGCATCGCCGATTGGCGCGCGACGCTGCTGCGCGTCGTATCGATGCGCGAGGCGCTGCGCGCCATCGACACGCTGCACGCGACCGAGGACCGCATCGCGTTCTCGGAGCACGAGGCGGAAGACATCGTGCTCGACCATGTCGAGGCTTACCTGCCGGGCTCGCTTGTCGAGCGTGCCACGCTCGAGGAAGCCCATGTCACGCTCAAGCCCGGCGATCACGTGCTCGTCGCCGGCGAGGTCGCGGCCGGAAAGACGACGTTCTTCCTGGCGCTCGCCGGGCTGTGGCCATGGGGCAGCGGCACGATCCGCCTGCCGCCGCGCGCCGACCTGATGTTCCTGCCGCAACGGCCCTACCTGCCGGCGGGCACGCTGCGCAACGCCATCGTCTACCCGGCCGACATCGCCGCGTTCAAGGACGAGGCTATCGGCGTGGCGCTGAAGCGGGTCGGACTCGGCGATATGATCGGCGAACTCGACCGGGATGCGACCTGGGACAAGTTCCTTTCGCTCGACCAACAGCAGTTGCTCGGCTTCGCCCGCGTGCTGCTGCATGGGCCGAAATGGGTGTTTCTCGACGATGCGCTCGGCGCGCTCGACCCGGCCAAGCGGCAAGACCTGATCTCGGTTTTCGACCACGAACTGGCCGGCGCCACGGTGGTCAGCACGGGCCGCAATCCGGATGACGGATTTTACACCAGAACCCTGCATTTGCGGCGTTATGCGCGCCAGGAGCGCGTCCCTGCGGCCTGAGGTGGCGGGTTCGCAACAGACGAGCCTACCTTAGATCGGCCACTCGCGCGGGTTCGTCGCCGGATCGATGGTGCGCCGGTAGCGGGCGAAGCTGTCGATGAAACTCCGCGCGAGCGGCGAGCCCGCCGCCGGGCCATGGCTCAATTGCATGAAGCTCAGGTCGATCATCGGCTTGAACGGCCGGATCACCAGGCCGCGATCACGGTATTCATGCGCCGAATACGGATCGACAATGGCGATGCCCGCCCCCTCGCACACCATGACGCAGGCGATCTGGGTCAGCGGCGTTTCGGCGACGATGTTGCGATAGGCATCGCCGAAAGCCGCATCGATGCGCGAGCGGAACAAGGTGCCGGCACCGACGCCGACCATCGGCTCTCCCGCCAGCGCCTCGGCATCGAGTTCCGGCAGGGCGGCGAGGCGATGGCGCGCCGGCAGCACGGCCACGGCGCTCGCGCTGATGCGCTCCGACTTGATGCCAAGACGCTCAAGCGGACCGATCGCATAGCCGATATCGGCCTGCCCCGCCGCCACCGCCTCGATGACGAGATGGGACGGCACGCCCGAAACCGTCAGGCGCGCCTGCGGCCTGGCGCGCAGGAACGCGGCGGCAAAGCGCGGCAGCACGCCCATCGCCATGGCCGGCAAGGCGGCGATGCGCAGTTCGCCGACCATGCCGGACCGAATGGCGGCGGCATGGTCGGCGATTTGCGCCAGCCCGACAAACGCGCGCTCGACCTCGCTCAGCAGCGTGAAGGCGGCGGCAAGCGGCCGCACGCGATTGCCGCGGCGCTCGAACAGAGCGAGTTGCACGGCGCTTTCGAAATCGCGCACCAGCCGGCTGACGGCGGGCTGCGTAATGCCGAGCAACTCGGCCGCGCTGGTGATCTGGCCGGTCAGCATCACGGCGCGAAAGGCTTCGACCTGGCGCGGATTGATCGTCATCTCGCCCTCCCCGGCCGGCATGATCGAGCATAACATTCCAGCATACAAGGCGATCCAAAAAAAATTTGACTAATTCCAGTCAGATGCGAGGCTTCCCCGAGAATAAGGGAGAGCAAACGCATGAAACCATCGATCCTGGCGTCCACCGCGGTATTGGGAGCGGTTTTGCTGAGCACAAGCGCGATGGCGCAGCAGAAAACCATGTATCTCGGCTCCTATGGCGGGTCCTTCGAACAGACCATGCGCAAGGAGGTGCTGCCGGCTTTCGAGGCGAAGCATAACGTCAAGGTCGAGTATGTCGCCGGCAACTCGACCGACACGCTCGCCAAGCTGCAGGCCCAGAAAGGCAACCAGCAGATCGATGCCATCATCGTCGATGACGGCCCGAGCTACCAGGCGGTGTCGCTCGGCTTCTGCGACACGCTTCAACCGGCCGACATCTACAAGGATGTCTATCCGGTGATGAAGTACCCGTCCAACAAGGCGGTCGGCATCGGCCTGAACGCGACCGGAATCGTCTATTCGAAGAAGGCTTTCGACGAGAATAAGTGGCCGGCCCCGACGTCATGGGCCGATCTCAAGGACCCGAAATACAAGAAGAAGCTGGTGATCCCGCCGCTCAACAATACCTATGGCCTGCATACGCTGATCGTCGAGGCCGAGCTTGCCGGTGGCGGCGTCAACAATATCGAGCCCGGCTTCAAGGCGTTCAAGGACGAGATCGGTCCGAACGTGCTGGTCTACGAGCCCTCGCCCGGCAAGATGACCGAGTTGTTCCAGAGCGGGCAGGCCGTCATCGGCGTGTGGGGTTCGGGGCGCGTCAAGGCGCTCGCCGAAACCGGCTTCCCGGCCGAATTCGTCTATCCGAAGGAAGGCGGCATCGCGCTCGGCGTGGCGATGTGCCCGGTTGCCGGCGCGAAGAACGGCGCCGAGGCGCAGGCGCTGGTGCAGTACATGCTGACGCCCGAAGTCCAGAAGATCATGGCGAAGGGCGCCGGCCTCGGCCCGGCCAACATGACGGTCAAGCTGAGCGCGGCCGAACAGGTCGGCGTGCCCTATGGCGACCAGGTCAAGCAGTTGAAGGCGATCGACTGGGACGTGGTCAACGCCAAGCGCGAGGAGTGGAACAAGCGCTGGGTTCGCGAGATCGAGCGCTGAAGCGCCGCTAGCACGACCATGGCGCATCTCGTCCTCGACAAGCTGAGCAAGGCGTTCGGAAACCAGCAGGCGGTTTCCGAACTCGACCTGACGGTGGCGAAAGGCGAGTTCGTCTCGCTGCTCGGGCCGTCGGGCTGCGGCAAGACCACGACGCTGCAGATGATCGCCGGCTTCGTCGAGCCGACGAGCGGCGCCGTCACGCTCGATGGCGCCGACCTGCTCGCCAAGCCGCCGAGCAAGCGCGGGCTCGGCATCGTCTTCCAGAGCTATGCGCTGTTCCCGCATATGACGGTGGCGGAGAATGTCGGCTTCGGCCTCGAAATGCGCGGGCTCGGCCGGGCCGAGCGCGACAGCCGCATCACGGAGGCGCTGACGCTGGTCGGGCTGGCCAGTTTCGGCGAGCGCTATCCGCGCCGCATGTCAGGCGGCCAGCAACAGCGCGTCGCATTGGCGCGCGCGCTGGTGATCCGCCCGCCGGTGCTGCTGCTCGACGAGCCGCTGTCCAACCTCGACGCCAAACTGCGCGAGGGCATGCAGGCCGAGTTGCGCGCCATCCAGCGCACGACCGGCACCACGACCATTCTCGTCACCCATGACCAGTCCGAGGCGATGGCGCTCTCGGACCGTATCGTGGTGATGAACCAGGGCCGCATCGAGCAGATCGCCGCGCCGGAACAGGCTTATGCCAGCCCGGCCTCGGCCTTCGTCGCCGGCTTTCTCGGCAAGACCAACCGGCTCGACGGCGAATGCACGGACCAGCGCATCAGCGTCGCCGGCGCCGCGTTCGCGGCGCCCGCCGGCACCGCCAGCGGGCCGGTCACCGTGTCGGTGCGCCCGGAGCGGATCGCGTTCGGCCCCGCCTCGCCGGCGGCGATCCCTGGCCGGGTGGCGACGCGCGTGTTCCAGGGCGCGCATTGGCTATTCGAGATCGAAACCGCGCAAGGCGCCGTCAGCGTCATCCGCCAGAACACCGGCGAGGGCGTGCCCGGCGAGGGCGACAACGTGCATCTGCATGCCGCGAGCCAGGATCTGCTGGTCACGGAGCGCCGGCCATGAAGCGCCGCCGCGCGGCGACGCTCGTGCCGTATTTCCTGAGCGCGCCGGCCCTGCTGCTGTTCCTCGCGGTCATGATCGTGCCGCTGATCATGACCGCGCTGCTCTCGTTCTACGATTGGGGCCAGTACAAGGGCATCGTGCCGGAATTCACGCTGAAGAACTGGCGCGAGATGATCGCGGACGATTATTTCCTCGAGGTCTATGTGCGCACGCTGCGCATCTCGCTGCTGGTGACGCTGTTCTCCGCGCTGATCGGCGTGCCGGAAGCCTATATCCTCAACCGGATGTCGCCGCGCTGGCGGCCGCTCTGCCTGCTGATCGTGCTCGGGCCGTTGCTGATCTCGGTGGTGGCGCGCACACTCGGCTGGGCCTTGCTGCTCGGCTCCACCGGCTTCCTCAACCAGGCCCTCGTCTCGCTCGGGCTGCTCAGCGAACCGGTCGGCTTCATGTTCACTGAGACTGGCGTGGTGATCGCGCTGACCCATGTGCTCGCCCCGTTCATGCTGCTGGCGGTATGGGCCGCGTTGCAGCGGCTCGACGGCAAGGTCGAGCAGGCGGCCTTCTCGCTCGGCGCCTCGCAATTCAGCGTCATCCGCAAGGTGGTGCTGCCGCAGATCATCCCCGGCATCCTGTCGGGCTCGGTGATCGTGTTCGCGCTCGCCGCCAGCGCCTTCGCCACGCCGGCGATCATCGGCGGCCGCCGGCTCAAGGTCGCCTCGACGCTTGCCTATGACGAGTTCCTCAACACCTTGAACTGGCCGCTCGGCGCGGCTGTGGCGGTGCTGCTGCTGGTGGCGCTGGTGGCGATCATCGTCGGCTGCAACCGGCTGATCGAGCGGCGCTTCGCACAGGTGTTCGAATGAGCAAGCGCGGCGAACTCGGTCGCAACGGCCCGCTCGCGCTCGCCTTCAACGGCCTGTTCCTGGCCTTCATGCTGGCGCCGATCCTCGTCGTGTGCGTGGTCGCCTTCACGCCGGAGGGCTATCTGTCGCTGCCCCGGCGCGGCCTGAGTCTGCGCTGGTTCCGCGCCATCCTCGACTATCCGGAATTCATCACCGCCTTCCGTGACAGCGTCTGGCTGGGAGCGCTGTCATCCACCATCGCCATCGGCTTCGCCGTGCCGGCCGCGCTCGCCATCGCGCGCTATCGCTTTGCCGGCCGCGAAACCCTGCTGTCGCTGATGATGTCGCCCTTGATGATCCCGCATGTCGTGCTCGGCATCGCCTTCCTGCGCTTCTTCACGCAGATCGGCCTGACCGGCAATTTCTTCGGGCTGGTTATCGGCCATGTCATCATCGTCACGCCGTTCGCGCTGCGCCTAGTGCTGGCCGCCTCGACCGGCATGGACCAGCGCATCGAGCATGCCGCCGCCTCGCTCGGCGCCGAGCCGTTCACCGTGTTCCGGCGCGTGACGCTGCCGCTGATCCTGCCGGGCGTGGTCTCGGGCTGGGTGCTGGCCTTCATCACCTCGTTCGACGAGGTCTCGATGACGGTGTTCATCGCCTCTCCGGCGACGAATACGTTGCCGGTCAGGCTGTTTCTCTACATTCAGGACAATATCGATCCGCTGGTGTGCTCGATCTCGACCGTGCTGATCGTGCTGATGGCCGTCCTGATGGTAGTGCTCGACCGGGTCTATGGGCTAGACCGGCTCTTCGTCGGCACAGGAAAAGGTTGATTGTCATGGTGGCGAAGACGCCAGCCTCGAACGAAACGGACATCGCCGTCATCGGCGGCGGGCTTGTCGGCTCGGCCATTGCCTGGGGCCTCGGCCGCCTCGGCCACGCCGTGACGGTGCTCGACGAGGGCGATATCGCCTATCGCGCCTCGCGCGGCAATTTCGCGCTGGTCTGGGTGCAGTCCAAAGGGCTCGGCATGCCGGAATATGCCGGCTGGACCAAGGCATCCGCCGAACAATGGCCGGGTTTTGCAGCCGCGTTGCACGAGGAAACCGGGCTCGACGTGCGCTACGAGCAGCCGGGCGGCTTTATCCTGTGCCTGTCCGAGGCGGAGCTGGAGGCGCGGCGCGACGCCATGATGCGGCTGCATAACCAGCCCGCAATGGTGAAGTATCCTTACGAAATCCTCGACCACGCCGAGACGAAGCGGCGCATGCCGGCGATCGGCCCGGATGTGGCCGGGTCGAGCTTCTGCCCGCTCGACGGCCATGTGAACTCGCTGCGGCTGTTTCGCGCCTTGCACCAGAGTTTTTCGCGCCACGGCATCGACTACCGGCCCGAGCACGACGTCCAGACCATCACGCCGCTGGCGGACGGTTTCGAGATCATCGGCGCGTGGGGGCGCCTGAAGGCGGGCAAGGTCGTGCTCGCGGCCGGGCTCGGCAACGCGCGGCTCGGGCCGATGGTCGGGCTGCATGTGCCGGTCAAGCCGAGCAAGGGCCAGATCATCGTCACCGAGAAGGCGGCGCCCTTCCTGCCCCACCCCGTGGTGACGATCCGCCAGACCGACGAGGGCGGCGTGATGATCGGCGACAGCCAGGAGGACCTCGGCTTCAACACGGTCGTCACCAACCCGGTGATCTCGACGATGGCCGAGCGCGCCGTCCGGATGTTCCCGGTATTGGGCGGCCTCAACGTGGTGCGCACATGGTCGGCGCTGCGCGTGATGACCGAGGACGGTTTTCCGATCTATGATCAGTCCGCCAGCTACCCTGGCGCCTTCGTCGCAACCTGCCATTCCGGCGTGACGCTCGCGGCCAACCACGCCCTCACCATTGCCCCGCTGATCGCGGCCGGCATGTTCCCAGAAGATCGTTTCGGCGTGTTCAGCGCGAGGAGGTTCCATGTTCCGGCGGCTGCCTGAGGCCAGGGGCGAGCCCCTCAATTTCACGCTCGACGGCAAGCCGTTCAGCGCCCGCAGCGGAGACAGCGTCGCTGCCGCGCTGCTGGCGGCCGGCATCGAGACATGCCGCGCCACGCCGGTTTCGGGCGCGCCGCGCGGCCCCTACTGCATGATGGGCGTGTGCTTCGAATGCCTCGTCACCATTGACGGCGTCGGCAACCGGCAAGGCTGCCTGATCCCGCTTAGCGAGGGCATGCGCATCGAAACCCAGCAGGGCGCGCGGGCGATCGCGCAGGAGGTGGCGTGATGGCCGAAGCCAGCAGCATCACCACCCCCGCCGAACTCGACGCCGCTTACGACCTCGCCATTGTCGGCGCCGGACCGGCCGGCATGGCGGCAGCCAAAGAGGCGGCGGGCCATGGTCTTTCGGTGCTGGTGCTCGACGAGAATGCCGGCCCCGGCGGGCAGATCTACCGCGCGATCACGCGCAGCCCGGCGCCCGGTCTCGCAGCGCTTGGCGCCGATTACTGGAAGGGCGCGCCGCTGGCGGCGGATTTTCTTGCCGCGCCGGTGCATTACGCAGCCGGTACGACGGTGTGGAGTCTTGCCATCGCAGCCGAGGGCTCGGGCCACGAGATCGGCGTCTCGATCGCCGGCGCAGCCCGCATGGTCGCGGCGCGTGAGGTCATCCTGGCAACCGGCGCGCTCGAACGGCCCTTCCCCGTTCCGGGCTGGACCCTGCCCGGCGTGATGACGGCCGGCGGCGCCCAGACGATGCTGAAAGCTTCCGGTCTGGTGCCGGATGGCCGCGTGGTGCTCGCCGGCAGCGGCCCGCTGCTCTACCTGCTCGCCGCGCAATTCGTCGCGGCCGGCGCCAATATCAGCGCATTGCTCGATACGACGCCCTCCGCCAACTGGGGCAGGGCGCTGCCGCATCTGCCGGCCTTCCTCGCCTCGCCCTATCTGCGCAAGGGCCTCGCGCTGCTGTGGAAAACGCGGCGCAGCCTGCGCGTCATGCGCGGCGTCAGCGCGATCAGCGCGGAAGGAGACGGCAAGCTCGCCAGCGTGCGCTTCAGCAAGGGCGGCGCGGCCGAGACGCTCCCTTGCGATCTGCTGCTGTTGCATCAGGGCGTGGTGCCGAACATCAACCTGTCCAATGCCGCCGGCTGTGCGCAGGACTGGGACGAAACGCAACTGTGCTTCACGCCGCGCCTCGATGCCTGGTTCGAGAGTTCGGTGCCGGGCGTCGCCATCGCCGGGGACGGCGCCGGCATTGCCGGCGCGGAAAGCGCCGCGTTGCGTGGCACGTTGGCCGCCATCGGCGCGGCCTTCCGCCTCGGGCACCTCGATGCGGTGGAGCGCGACAGCCGGGCAGCGCCGGTGCGCGCCGAGCTTGCGCGCATGGGGCGCGGTCGCGCTTTCCTCGACCACTTCTACCAGCCGGCCAAGC
This sequence comes from uncultured Alphaproteobacteria bacterium, assembly GCA_937988775.1. Lineage (GTDB taxonomy): Bacteria > Pseudomonadota > Alphaproteobacteria > Rhizobiales > Beijerinckiaceae > CALKHP01. The sequence continues at coordinate 4,371 of CALKHP010000001.1, read as the reverse complement.
CGCTGCGCATCCCGCCACAGGACGATACCATCGTGTGCCGCTGCGAGGAGGTCACGGCCGGCATGATCCGCGCGGCCGTGGCGCATGGCGTCACCGGCCCCAACCAGATGAAATCCTTCCTGCGCTGCGGCATGGGGCCGTGCCAGGGCCGGCAATGCGGCCTGACCGTGACCGAGATGATCGCCGAGGCGCGCGGGCTGCCGCCCACCGAGATCGGGGCTTTGCGCCTGCGCCCGCCGGTCAAGCCGATCACGCTGTCCGAGCTTGCCAGCCTGCCGAAGACCGAGGCCGCGACCCGGGCCGTGGTGCGGTGAGCGCGACCGGCGCCGGCGGGCAGCCCGACGTCATCGTCATCGGCGGCGGCATCCATGGCTGCTCGAGCGCGCTGCACTGCGCGATGCGCGGTATGCGCGTACTGGTGCTCGAGAAGGATTATCCCGGTCGCCATGCCTCCGGCGTCAATGCCGGCGGCGTCCGCCAACTGGCGCGTGATTTCGCCGAGGTGCCGCTCAGCGTGCTGTCGATGGCGCTCTGGCATCGCATCGCGGAACTGGTCGATGACGATTGCGGCTTCACCTCGGACGGACAGGTTCTGGTCGCCGAGACCGAGGAGGAACTGACGGGCTTTCGCGAGCGCGTGCGCAAGCTCAACGATCTCGGCTTCACCCATGAAGAACTGATCGACGTCACCGAATTGCGCCGGCTCGTGCCGGCCGTCTCCGACAGTTGCCCCGGCGGCATCGTCTCGCGCCAGGATGGCGCGGCCGTGCCGTTTCGCGCCACGCAGGCGATCCGGCGCAAGGCCGAGACGCTGGGCGCGCGCGTGCTCGAAGGCGTGCGCGTCGAGACACTTGCGCGCCGCGATGGCGTGTGGACAGTCGCCACCAGTGCCGGCGCGTTTCAGGCGCCGGTCGTGGTCAATGCGGCGGGCGCCTGGGCCGGCCGTATCGCCGCCATGGCCGGCGAGCCGGTGCCGCTCAAGGTGATCGCGCCGATGCTGATGATCACCGAGCGCCGGCCGCATTTCATCGAGCCGGTGGTGATCCTGCGCGGGCGCAAACTGTCGTTCAAGCAATTCGCCAACGGCACAGTGCTGATCGGCGGCGGCCACGAGGGCCGGCCGAACCCCGACACCAACGAGACCATTCTCGACTGGGCGAAACTGGCGGAAAGCGCGCAGACGGTGTGGGAGGTGTTTCCGGTGATGCGCGGCGCCAGCATCATGCGCGCCTGGGCCGGCATCGAAGCGAGCATGCCGGACCACATCCCCGTCATCGGGCCGAGCGCGCGCAATGACGGGCTCTATCACCAGTTCGGCTTCTCGGCGCATGGTTTCCAGCTCGGGCCGGGCACCGGCGCGGTGATGGCTGAACTGATCGCGACCGGTGCAACCAACACGCCGATCGACGCGTTCCGGATCGGACGATTTCAGCACGACCCGCCGCAAAGCGCTGCGGCGCCATAGCGGATGATGGAGGGACAATTGGCAGATGTCATCGACGAGATGATCGCGGACCCGGCCATTGCCCGGCTGCGCCGGGCACGCGAGGATGTCGTGCAACTGACGCAGCGCTGCTATGAGGCCGTGCTGACGCCGAAGGAGCCCGGCGGGCTCTCGGCCGAGGAACGCATGGCGCTTGCCTGCCGCATGGCGCGCCTCACCGGCGTGCCCGCGGCGGTAGCGTTCTACGACGCCCATGCGCGCGCAACCGTGCAGAACCAGACGCTGCGCGACGTCGCGGCCGGCAGTCCGGCGCACGACCCGCGCCTCGCGGCCATCGTCGCGCATGTCGACCGCGTCACCACCAACCCGCATGCGAGCGGGCGCGCCGAGATCGCGGCGCTGGTCGCGGCCGGCATCGCCGAACGGGATATCGTCGCACTCTCGGAACTGATCGCCTTCCTGAGCTATCAGTTCCGCGTCGTGCGCGGCCTCGAACTTCTGCGTGGAGATGCGGCATGAGCAAGGTCGTGCATGACTTCACCGTCGAGGTGCTCGACTGGTCGCCCTTCGTGACGCCGATCGATCTGGCACAGGCAAGCCCCGAGCAGCGCACGGCACTCAAGATCACGCCGAGCAACACCAAGATTTCCGCCTATGTGCTGGTGTTGGCGCATGATCCGGAATCGCTCGAAAGCCGCTCGCCCTTGTTCAACATCATCATGATGGGCAAGGGCGGGCTGTCGCGCGGCGATCGCGAACTGGGAGCGATGGGGGCCTCGGCCGTCAATGGCTGCGTCTATTGCATGTCGGTGCATGCGCGCAATTTCAACACGTTCGGCAAGCGGCCCGATGTCGTGCAGGAGATTTTCGCGCACGGCACCAAGGCGACGCTCGACGAGCACCACGGCGCGATCTTCGACTTCGCCGCGCGCCTGTCGGAAAACCCGCCCGCCGTCGGGGCGGCCGATATCGGCCGCCTGCGCAACGCCGGACTGAACGAGGAGGAGATCGTCGATCTCATTCACTCGGCGGCGCTGTTCGGCTGGGCCAACCGCCTGATGCATACATTGGGGGAGCCGGTGCGCAAGGGTTGACGCGGGCCGGAATCCTGCGGCACTCCCTTGACACACGCCGGCATGTGGCCGTGCGGCAGAAAGTACTGGCATGACGCACAAGCCACCGCTCTATCGTGGCCCAGCCTCGCTGGCCGAACTGGAAGACAGGCTGCGCTGGGACCTCGAACGGATCGAGGAACTGCCGGCATCCTGGCCGTATGGGCAATCCGGCAGCGCCAGTGCCATGCTCGATGTCGCGGTGGTCGGCGCCGGCATGGCCGGCCTCACCACCGGCTTCGCTCTGATGCGGCAGGGCCTGCGCAACATCCAGCTGTTCGACCGCGCCCGCCAGGGGCAGGAAGGGCCATGGGTGACCTATGCCCGCATGGAGACGCTGCGCTCGCCCAAGCATCTCGCCGGCCCGGCGCTCGGTCTCGCCAGCCTGACCTTCCGTGCCTGGTACGAGGCGCAGTTCGGTGCCGAGAGCTGGGAGGCGCTCGGCAAGATCCCGCGCGCCCAGTGGATGGATTACCTCAACTGGTATCGCCGCGTCACCGCCGTGCCGGTCGAGAACGAGGCCGCGCTTTACGATCTCGAGGGCGACGCCACCGGCGTTACCGCGCATTTCCGCACCAAAGCCGGCGAGAGGACGGTCAGGGCGCGCTATCTGGTGCTCGCCAACGGCCGCGACGGGCTCGGCGGACCGTTCACCCCGGAGCCGTTCCGCTCACTGCATTCGAAACGGATCGCCCATAGCGCCGACGAGATTGATTTCACGGCATTGCGCGGCAAGCGTGTCGTGGTGATCGGTGCCGGCGCATCGGCGATCGACAACGCATCCGAAGCGCTCGAAGCCGGCGCGGCAGCTGTGACCTTGCTGGTACGACGCCGCGACATCCCGCGCATCAACAAGAGCCTTGCGGCAAACTCGCCCGGCTTCGCGAAAGGTTTTCGTGCTCTGACGCCCGAGGCGCGCCTGGCGATCAACGGCTATTTCGCCAAGGTCAATGCGCCGCCGCCGAAAGGCTCGATGCTGCGCGCCTCACGCCACGCCGCCTTCGCGGTGTGGACCGATTGCCGGATCGACGCCGCGCGCGAGCAGGCCGATGAAATCGTACTGTCGACCAGCCGCGGCGCGGTCGCGTGCGATCAGGTCATTCTCGGCACCGGCTTCTCGCTCGACTGGAGCCAGCGTCCGGAACTCGCCCGCCTCGCCGGCGCGATCCAGCTGTGGCGCGATGCTGATCGCGCGGACATGCCGGCGGAGTTCGGCGACCAGCCGTTCCTTGGGCGAGGCATGCAATTCCTGCCGCGCGCGGGCACGGACGCCGCCTGGGTTTCGCGCGTCTACTGCATGAACAACGCCGCGACGATGAGCCATGGCCGCATCGCCGGCGATATTCCGGGCATCAGCATCGGCGCCGGGCGCGTCGCCGAGCACATCACCGAAACGCTGTTCGCCAGCGAATGGCGCCAGCATCTCGACGCCGTCGAGCGCTTTGCCATGCCGGAACTGACCGGCGAGGAATGGACCGAGACGCCGGTGGGACAGGAAGGCGCGAAAACCACGGCAAGGCTCGCGACTTCAAGATAAGCGGACTTTGCGCGACAAATAGATCGCATGCGTCCTTCTCCCGCGAGGGGAGAAGGAACGGCGTTCTGCTAACCACTGCATCCTGGAAAAAACATCCAGGACTTCAACTTACTTGCCCCACTTCAGCGCCAGCGCGTCAAGGCTCTTCGCGATCTCGATCAACCCGGCGCGGCTTTCCTTGCGCACCGGCTTCAGCGGATGGCGCACAGCATCGGACTTGATGACGCCGCCCTCCTTCATCAAAATCTTGCAAGCCTGCAAGCCGCACTGGCGGTTCT